>NZ_ATAX01000027.1 GCF_000571935.1 Ruminococcus flavefaciens 007c
CATCAGCTTATAGCTGCTTACTATGCTGAAACCTTTAAGGATTGTGAGCTTACCGCAAAGATCAGCGACTACGCTGATAGAGTTTTTAGTGGTGGTACACCAACTACCTCAAATGAAAGCTACTGGAGTGGAGAGTTCAAATGGCTTTCATCGGGTGAAACTTCTCAAAAATACATCGTAGATACTGAAAAAACTATTACACAGGCAGGCGTTGATAATTCTTCTACCCGATTAGCCAAGAAATATGATACTGTAATAGCATCTGCTGGTCAAGGTCACACCAGAGGTCAAACCTCGATGTTGCTTACAGATACCTATATCAATCAGTCTATCATAGTTGTAGAGTCGGAAAGAATATATATGCCGTTTATTTATTGGAATATCTGCGGAAGATATGAAGAATTAAGAGTAATATCCAACTCCAATAGTATCCGTGGAAGCCTCACTACAAAAATGATTTCGGCATTTACTGCTCCTAAAGCTGATATAACGCAAATAAGCAGATTTTCAGAATTAGCTTGGGCTGCTATACACGAAATAGAAAAGAATTGCAATGAGATAGCAAGACTCGCAGCCCTCCGTGACACGCTCCTGCCGAAGCTGATGAACGGCGAAATCGACGTATCAGCGGTGCGGATTTAGGCGGCATACAAGCG
>NZ_ATAX01000028.1:0-2500 GCF_000571935.1 Ruminococcus flavefaciens 007c
TCCCCGTCGATGTGGACTCTTGGGGGAGATCAGCCTGTTATCCCCAGGGTAGCTTTTATCCGTTGAGCGACGGCATTTCCACTCACATACCGCCGGATCACTAACTCCAACTTTCGTTACTGCTCGACCCGTCAGTCTCGCAGTTAGGCTCCCTTATGCGTTTACACTCAAAAGCATGGTTTCCATCCATGCTGAGAGAACCTTTGAGCGCCTCCGTTACCTTTTAGGAGGCGACCGCCCCAGTCAAACTGCCCACCTAACAATGTCCCCTGACTCGATTCAGAGCCACAGGTTAGAATTCCAGCACCTCAAGAGTGGTATCCCAAGGTTGACTCCATCAAAGCTGACGCCCTGACTTCCCAGTCTCCCACCTATCCTGTACATGAAATACCGAAATCCAATATTAAGCTACAGTGAAGCTCCATGGGGTCTTTCCGTCTAGTCGCGGGTAACCGGCATCTTCACCGGTACTACAATTTCGCCGGGCGGGTTGTTGAGACAGTGCCCAAATCGTTACACCATTCGTGCGGGTCAGAACTTACCTGACAAGGAATTTCGCTACCTTAGGACCGTTATAGTTACGGCCGCCGTTTACCGGGGCTTCAATTCAGAGCTCTCACTCCTCCTCTTAACCTTCCGGCACCGGGCAGGTGTCACCCCATATACGTCATCTTTCGATTTAGCATAGAGCTGTGTTTTTGCTAAACAGTCGCTTGGGCCTATTCTCTGCGGCTCTATTAAAGAGCACCCCTTCTCCCTAAGTTACGGGGTCAACTTGCCGAGTTCCTTAACAACCCTTCTCCCGTTGGCCTTAGAATCTTCTTCCTGTCTACCTGTGTCGGTTTGCGGTACGGGCTCCATCTTCTATACACACAGCTTTTCTCGCCTTCTTCCAAGTTTACTTCCCGCTCATTCGCAGTCCCTTACGACCGGGGCAACCATCGCCCGGCTAAACCCTTCAAAAGTGTCCCTGTGCTTAAATCTATGGAGGCTACGGAATTTCTACCGTATGTGCATCGGTTACGCCTTTCGGCCTCACCTTAGCTCCCGGCTTACTAGAAGCGGACGAACCTTCCTTCTAAAACCTTAGACTTTCGGCCATTATGATTCTCACATAATTCTCGCTACTCATTCCGGCATTCTCACTTGTGTAAAATCCACCACCGCTTCCGCTATGACTTCTCCTCTTACACAACGCTCCCCTACCCCTGTACATTGCTGTACAAGCCCAAGCTTCGGTATACGTTTTAGCCCCGTTGAATTTTCGGCGCAGAGTCACTCGACCAGTGAGCTATTACGCACTCTTTTAATGAGTGGCTGCTTCTAAGCCAACATCCTGGTTGTCTGTGCAACTCCACATCCTTCTCCACTTAAACGTATTTCGGGACCTTAGCTGTGGGTCTGGGCTGTTTCCCTTTCGACCACGAGACTTATCTCACGTAGTCTGACTGCTGTACTTAAATTATCCGGCATTCTTAGTTTGATATGGTTCAGTAACCTCTCGGCCCCTAGCCAATTCAGTGCTTTACCTCCGGTAATCATATACAACGCTAGCCCTAAAGCTATTTCGGGGAGAACCAGCTATATCCGGGTTCGATTGGAATTTCTCCGCTAGCCACACCTCATCCGCCACCTTTTCAACGGGGGTCGGTTCGGCCCTCCATGGAGCTTTACCTCCACTTCAGCCTGGACATGGCTAGGTCACCCGGTTTCGGGTCTATGACATACAACTTGACGCCCTATTAAGACTTGCTCTCGCTTCGGCTCCAGACCTTAAGTCCTTAACCTTGCTGCATATCATAACTCGCCGGACCATTCTACAAAAGGTACCATATCACACTTTGATGTGCTCTATGTGCTTGTAAGCACAGGGTTTCAGGTTCTCTTTCACTCCCCTCCCGGGGTTCTTTTCACCTTTCCTTCACAGTACTTATTCACTATCGGTCATTGGGTAGTATTTAGGCTTGGAGGGTGGTCCCCCCGACTTCCCACCGGGTTTCACGTGTCCGGCGGTACTCTGGATCCTGCTCGCTGACTTTTCTTTTCACTTACGCGACTCTCACGCTCTTCGGTCTGCCTTCCCATACAGTTCAGTTAAGATCGGTCAATACTAAATGCAGTCCGTAACCCCGAAAGAATTGCTTCTCTCGGTTTGGCCTCTTTCCCGTTCGCTCGCCACTACTTAGGAAATCTCGGTTGATTTCTCTTCCTCGCCCTACTTAGATGTTTCAGTTCAGGCGGTTTCCCTCATATACCTATTTGATTCAGTATATGATGACTGAGGTTTGCTCAGCCGGATTGCTCCATTCGGAAATCTGCGGATCAAAGTGTACTTACCACTCCCCGCAGCTTATCGCAGTTAATCACGTCCTTCATCGGCTCCCAATGCCAAGGCATTCGCCCTGCGCTCTTTTTAGCTTTACCATTTGCTTCATGTTTCTGAGTTCTCGTTATGAATTGTTAATTCATAAATACTTGTAGTTTTTTACCCGATAATTTT
>NZ_ATAX01000028.1:5000-540823 GCF_000571935.1 Ruminococcus flavefaciens 007c
CATTATAATCTTTTACATAGATCTTATAGAAACCTTCGCCATTATTATTGATATTATTAATTGCACGCGAAAGCGAATTATTATTATTGGCATCAGTTGCTACAGCACCCTGCGTACCCGCAGCATTGGTTTTATAACCAGTATGTGTAGTGCTGTTCCAGTAGAAATAGAAATCGCCCTCACCAACATAAAGCCTTGCAGCGGCATCTGCCCTCTTTTGAGAATCAGCAGTGCTGTCCTTTGAAAGGTTGAGGTCAGGTCTTTCTTTCATACTAATCCTTGTTATCTCGGTCTGAGCAGCATTGAAAACAATCTTCGCCTTTGCATTAGCTGATCTTTCTCGAGCTCTTCTCAGAAAATACCCCCAAGAAGGTACAATAATAGCAAGAAGGATTCCCAGGATCGCAAGAACCACAACGAGCTCCATCAAAGTAAAGCCCTTTTTGGTCTTATTTGTCTTCACGGAAAATGCACCTCCTAAATCAATTTTCATTTATATTATATCAAAAAGTTCATTTTTTGTCAATAATAAAATGAAACGTCGGCGACAATTTTTCAGCCTGTTTATTGTGCATTTAGCCAATCATTTTCGCCTAAAGGTTCTTGTAAAAAAATGCTCCCTCCGTGAGGAAGGAGCATTATTTTCAATTCAAGAAACTCTTGATTACGATGCCTTAGCAGCTGCTGCATTGAGAGCATTTGTCAGAGCATTGTTAACTGAGAGCTTGTATGACTTGTAGTTATCAACTGTAACTACACCACCAGGGCAAGTACCTGTGTATGTGTTGTCAAGAGCAACTGCAACTGCTGTACAAGCTGCGCCTTCGCACTGTGCTTTGAACTCAAGCTTTGTAGCCTTCTCCATGTAGTTCTTGATCTTTGTCCATACTGTAGCACCAGTGATACCAGTAGGAAGATTTGTGCCGTTAACTGTACATGTGTTAGCGTTCTTTGTGTGGTCGATACCTGTAACGCTGCCAGCGTCCTGTGTCTCTTCATCAAGCTCGATCAGAGTTGTGTTGATAGCCTTCTGAAGTGTGCTTGCTGTTGAGTTAGCTGAAGAAACCTTTGACTTCTTAACGTAACCAAGCATTGAAGGAACGAGGATTGCTGCGAGAACACCGATGATAGCGATAACAACGATGAGCTCAATAAGTGTAAAGCCTTTCTTTGTAGTTTTCATAAGAAAACCCTCCTTAAAAATATAGATTTGTGAAAGTCCTTTGCTTTCACTCAATTTTTAGGTTCAGGGATTTTTGATCTCCCTTTCCCTTCCCTGTGATTATAGTATACCACCTTATTCACATAATGTCAACAGTTTTTTAAAAAAAATCCATATATCAAGGCACTTTTTACATTAGAACGGTAAATAGGCACATTTTTTTTAGCGTTTTCGTCGAACTGCACAAGTTTTTGTGAATAATGTAACTCATTTATCTTGTTTTTGTTATATTCACAGTTAATTATACTTTTCGTATAGGGGTATTTTGAGTATTATATGCCCCTTTTTTCAAGAAATTTTTTTGCTTTGAAAGATTTTTTTGATGTTTTTTTATCCGGTTTTTTATTTTTCACGGAAAAATTTTTCCTGAAAGTTTTCTTCCTTATTATATAAATGGTATCCTAAAAAAATAACCGTCGGACAAAAGGTCCGACGGGAAATTTTTTCGGTTTTATCAGCCGGGCATACCTGTTGGCATACCTGCAGGTCTTGCTCCGCCCATCTGAGAGAGGAAACGATAGAATTCCTGCTTGTCGAGGCACTTCTCGAGAGCGTCTACCTCGTTGATAACATTCTTGTATACCAGTCTTGCGAGCTCCATGTCCAGAGACATCATGCCCTGCTGCTTACCTGTCTGAATAGCAGACTGTACAAGGTGGATCTTGTTATCACGGATCATAGCGGAAATAGCGTCTGTACAGTTAAGTATTTCCATTACAGCGATACGTCCCGAACCGTCTCTCTTAGGAATAAGTGTCTGAGAGATAACAGCAACGAGGTTGTTAGCCAGCTGTGTTCTGATCTGCTGCTGCTGATGCTCGGGGTAAACGTCGATGATACGGTTGATGGTATCAGCTGCAGATGTTGTATGAAGTGTTGACATAACGAGATGTCCTGTTTCGGCAGCGGTTACGGCAGCCTGGATAGTCTCGAAGTCACGCATTTCTCCTACGAGGATAACATCGGGGTCCTCACGGAGGGCAGCTCTGAGCGCGAGTGCGAATGACGGAACGTCATCGCCGATCTCTCTCTGGTTTACCATACATCTCTTATGCTCGTGAACGTACTCGATAGGATCCTCAACTGTGATAACGTGAGCACTTCTGTTAAGGTTAACGAAGTCGATCATAGCAGCCAGGGTAGTAGACTTACCTGAACCGGTAGGACCTGTTACGAGAACCAGTCCACGGGGACGCATTGCGAAATCAGCAAGTATCGGAGGAAGTCCGAGGTCCTCAAGAGTAGGTATATCATTTCTCAGAAGACGGATAGCGATTGCGGGCTTGCCCTTCTGGAAGTATACATTTACACGGTGACGGTAGCCGCTTCTTGTTGTGAACGAGAAATCGGTATCGTGATGGTTGTTTACACTTGTCTGCTGTGCGTCGTTAGTCATTTGATGAACGATATTGAGTATTTCCTCCTCGTCCATTTCGGGATACTGTGAACGCATGGTTCTCAGTGTACCGTTGAGACGTACAACAGGAGCGATCCTGTCTGTAAAATGAAGGTCCGAACAGCCGAGGAGTCTGACCTCGTCAAGTATTCTATGAATTTCGATTGCCATATTTATTATCCTCCCTATTTAGGTACAAACCATTATACTGTGTATGTTGCTCTTACAAGCTCATCGATGGATGTTTCGCCGGCCTGTACCAGCTCGGAAGCGTTGTCACGGAGCAGCTTTGTACCCTGTTCCCTTGCAGCTGCTTCGATCTGTTCCTTAGTACCGCCGCCTGCGATAATGGATGAAACCTTTGTAGTACAGTGAATTATCTCATGTATAGCGGTTCTGCCTCTGTAACCTGTGTTATTGCAGGCAGGGCATCCGCCGGGCTCGAAGATCTGTATTGAATGATCCAGACCCATAAGCTCGTTTTCTTCGGGAGTTGTCATTCTCGGCTTCTTACAATCAGGGCAGAGAACCTTGACAAGTCGCTGAGCGATAACGCCGATAAGTGAAGTAGCGACCATGTAAGGAGCAACGCCCATATCAACCAGACGAACAACAGTGGAAGCAGCGTCGTTGGTATGAAGTGTGGAGAGAACCAAGTGACCTGTGATAGCGGCGCGGATACCGATGTCAGCTGTCTCGGTATCACGCATCTCTCCGATCATTACTACGTCAGGGTCCTGACGGAGGATAGAACGGAGGGCTGCGGCAAAGGTCATGCCGGCCTTCATATTAACCTGACACTGATTGATTCCGTCGATAGCTTTTTCGACAGGGTCCTCAACGGTAACAACGTTTACATTAGGCTTAGCGATCTCACCGAGAGCAGCGTAAAGAGTGGTTGTTTTACCGGAACCGGTAGGTCCTGTTACGAGGATAACGCCGTGAGGAACTCTCAGCATTGACTCAAACAGTGTATAGTTATAATCGGACATACCCAGATCAGTGATCTTACGGAGTGCGATCTGTCCTGTTGAAAGAATTCGGATAACGATCTTTTCACCGTGTACCATAGGAAGTGAAGATACACGGACGTCAAGAGTTGTACCGTCAACGACCTGTGTGAAACGGCCGTCCTGAGGTATTCTCTTCTCAGCGATGTTCATTCCGCTGATAAGCTTGAAACGTGTGGTAAGTGCGCTGTGAACAGCACTGGAAATATTCATGAGTTCAACGAGATCGCCGTTTACACGGATACGGATCCTTGTATACTTATCAAAGGGCTCGATATGAATATCGGTAGCGTCTGCTCTGTATGAGTTTTCTACGATAGTTGTAGCAAGCTTAACGATAGGAGCACTCTCAACTCTGTCCTTGGACTCGAGGTCTGCCTCACTCATTTCACCGAGGTCGCCGCCCATTCCGGCAACACCCTCGAGAACGCTGTCAACGTTCTGCATTGAGTAGCACTTACCGATAGCCTTGTTGATAGCTGAAGTTGTTGCAAGCACAGGAACTGTATCCATACCTGTTGACACCTTGATATCTTCAAGTACGATGAAGTTTACAGGATCGTTGGTTGCAACTGTAAGACGTTTGCCCTGTACATTGATAGCGATAACGGTATGCTTTCTTGCCAGAGCTTCGGGAACCATCTGTACCGCTTCAGTATTGATCTCAACATTGTCAAGGTCAACATACTGTACTCTCAGGTTTCCAGCCAGTGCCTTTGCGAAGTTTACTTCAGACATGAATCCCAGTTCAACTACAACGTCACCGAATTTCTTCGAACCGTTTGATGCTTTCTGGGCGTCAAGAACCTGCTGAAGCTGTTCGCTTGTGATCAGCCCTTGATTGACTAAGTAGTCACCAATTCTCTCGTTTCTCATAAAAAACCTCCGCTTATTTTCTGAATATCCGCCGTATCCGTCATACAGCCCGATATTCTAAAATTTTACTTGAATTTTCCATAATTTATGTTATAATAATATTATGTACATTTTAAATATGAAGGAGGGGTAAAATCATGTTCGGCTTTGAAGATATGCTCCACAGTGAATTTACCGAGCTGCCATTCAAGATCATGTTTTACGTCATTATTTTCCTTTTCGGCATATGTGTCGGAAGCTTCCTTAACGTTGTCATTTACAGACTTCCTGCCGGTGAATCGGTACTCGGCATAGGCGGAAGCAAGGAAGACAAGGAAAAAGCCTCGCACTGCATGACCTGCGGTGCAAAGATCAGACCTATCGACCTTATCCCGGTTTTCAGCTGGCTTATGCTGAGAGGAAAATGTCATAGCTGCGGTCAGAAGATCTCTCCGCGCTATCCGATTGTAGAGGCACTTAACGGTCTTCTCTACGTTCTGACGTTTTTTGTTCTGGACATTAATGTTAAATCCATAATAACCTGCGTTCTTATGTCGTTCCTTATCGTTATAGGATTTATCGACTGGGATACAAAGGACATATACGTCAGCATGGTGGCTGTAATACTTATCCTTGCGATCCCCCTGCATCTTTTCTACTCCCGCGAGAATGAAGATGTTACTCTGAAAAGCCGTATAATCGGAGCATTTATCATCAGCGTCCCGTTCTTTATAATCGGTGAAGTCAGCCGTCCAATCATACGTAAGAAGTTCGGTGAGGACTTCAGAGCGATAGAACTGGGAGACAGTATGCTGATGTTCGCTGCAGGTGCGTTTCTCGGAACACAAGCTGTTATCGCTTCAACATTCATTGGTATACTTGCTGCAGCCCTTGGAGGACTGATAGTCAAAGCAGTCACCAAAGACTCAAAATTTGCTTTTGGCCCCTTCCTTGCAATTGGTATTGCAGCGGGAGCACTCTGGGGCAATCAGATAGCTCAGTGGTACATAAGCTTGATGCCGCATGAATAATCAATAAAATAAAGTACAGGCAGCAGCATAAAACTGCTGCCTGTTTTTTTACATATTTATGAGATTTTCTCAGTTTGCAACTAAACTTGAAAGCTCAATCTCATCTGTGTAGGAATAGATGAAGTAAATATCATCATCAAAGTCTACCTTAGGTGGCAAAACAGTATTACTAAAATACTGATCTCCCCATGCAAATCCCTTTCCACACTGTACAGCATCAGAAGGATCTGCTTCCGTAACTACCTTTGTTGAGTTGTTGAATAATGGTCTTGCAACGCCAACAGGTGTAGCAATTCTTCTGTTTCTTGCGGCTATATTCGTAAGCGGGAGATTTGCTATCTGTATAGCAACAGGACTTCTGAAGGCTCTGTAGCTGAAAGTTGATGAATTCTTTACTCGTGTCTCATCTACAGAACCACCGGTTTTCTTATCCAGTACGATCGTAAGATCAAGCTTATTTGCATTTATACCGGAATTATCATTTTCATAATCCTTATCAAGAGCTCTGTAAATCTCATTGCTGTCGCCGCCAGTAGGTGTAGGTACCACCGTAAGGTTTGAAGCACCAAGAGCATAACTGAAGTTATATGCTGAATCCTGAGCATCAAAGAATGCGGGATTGAGCTCAGATTTCTCAGCAGGGTATGGCGCTAATGTAGCGATCGGTGTTTTTGTATCGAAATCAAAAACACGATGTGTTATTTCTCCGCGTTTTAAATTTAATGTCGTGTCATCATTATTTAAAAGACGAAGAACATGAACCTTACCCTTAAGATAAACTACATCATGACCGTTATATCCAACAGCTGACATCTGATTACCGCCTATTGTAGGCTGGTAATGTGATGCGCGATACCTTTCAGCCCAAGCTGCAATATCAGCATCGTCAACATCGCCATCACCGTCTGTGTCCATATTACTTGTTGTAGCAACAATGATGTTTTCAGAATATTCAAGTTTGCCCTGAAGGTAAGTCTGAATATTATTTGCGTAGGAATAAGTCTTCTCTGAGATCGACGTATTTCTGAATATTGCCGAGACAGGCTTTGTAATTGCCATAACACCGACCATAAGAATGGAGAAGATCGCCATAACTACTATAAGCTCTACAAGGGTAAAACCCTTTTTAACTTTTCTATTCATAGTATCGCCTCCATTCAAGGTAGGTCATCGATCTCGAAGAATTCAAGATTAAGATTTGAATTTGCTCCGTTCAGAATCTCATTTTTCTGAGTCGGTGTCTTACCATCGAGAAGGACATCTCTGGTCTGATACTTCTTTGCAGTCATATCAACCTTGGTATTAAGATTATACTGAACCTTATGAGTTCCTTTTGAAGGATCATTTGGATCAATATATTCTTCATTTTCAAACACTCCGGGTATATCATCCTGCTCGACTGTTATCGCGAGATTTGCAGTAGAAATATCCTTGAGAGTATTTGTGGAATCATTATACTTCGTCACATGATTAGCTGCATAAGGAGACTCTTCAACTATCTTGTTCCTAAGACTGTTTGAAGCCTTATTTGCAGAATCAATATGCATTCCTACCAGTACGAGCAGACTGCCCATCATAGCAAAAATTGCAATTGAAATGATCATTTCGATAAGAGTCATGCCCTTGAGCTTCTTTCTGCTTTTTTTCATAAGAACACTCCTCCTTTATACGCCCATATAGTACGAAACCTGATACCAGTGTCTCTGACCTCTGATAACATTATTATTGTTCTGGTTTCCGCCGCCGCCAGAGTTGATAACGCTGAAATCATTCTGTGCTTCTGTAACCTTTTCAACAAGAGCACTTCCTATAATAACAGGCATTAACTCACCGTCGCCCGGCTTAGGCCATATAGTACCATACTCGTCTATATACTTTACAGCCCATTTACCACCGCACTTATTGTGTATTGTCAGCGTAGGTGCCTTGAATGTACCGGTAAATGTACAATTGTTATCCATATCAAGATCAGCATCTTCGGTAGCGTAGAACTCCATACCCCATGTATCGTCAAATCTTACTGTACAGCCTTCTGTAAAGTTGCTTGCTCTTATAAGTGAATTTTTCATTGTAAGAGTTCCATCGATCATAAACTTTACAGTACCGCCGCCGGGATAACAAACGATCTCCTTAAAAGCAGGCTTATTATTGACCGGGTTATTTGCATTCATTGTTACATTTTTCAGACCTATCCATATATCTTCATTGACAGGTTTGATTTTAATAGTTTCATCAACAACATAGCTGTCAGGATTAGACTCATCAGCAAGAATACAAGAAGTGGTTATATATCCGTCTTCCCATACGCTTGTCTTCTGACCGTTGCTAAATGCATAAGGGAGGTTTTCCGGGAGCTCATGAGGATATGTCTCGGTTTCAAACCTACCATGCTCTGCATCATAGTGAAGATCTTCTCTTACCTCATCAAGATTCTTTATGAGCTTCATCTCGGGCTGGTCAGTTACTGTAAAGTTGCCATTTTCCTTCTTGCCCCAGATAACTTCTCTTTCCATGTTAGTAGGATAAATAGATGTCTGTCCGGTCTTCTGGAAATAATCCGATACAGGCTTGTAAAGATCTGATGATGTTGCATTTCTTACAGCCTCTGATTCCGGAACAACTTCATTTGTTGAATCCTTCAGATAGAAAGAACCTCTTGCATCTCTTTCAGCAACCTCAACATACTCGCCGCCGATATCAGTGGGCTTTCTGTAGAAAGTTGAATCCTTATCTGTTGAATCCGAAGTAACATTTCCGTTTGGATCAGCCTTATACTTTGAATACTGACCTTCTACGATTGTTGATGTATCATCGAAACCGTTTTCATCGGTTCTGTAATAAGGTTTGAATTCATAATAATCAGTACCGTTAGGCATGATATAAATGGTCTTTGTGCCCCATTCGAGGTCTTCAACAGTTCCGTCAGGATATCTGATCTCATTGTGCCAAGGATCATGATCCATCTTTACTGACGAACGTTCTTCAACGTTAGGAACCTCTGTATTTTCATACATTACATTTGCAACTTCGATACAGTCAGGACGAATCTCATTTTCATGCCATGAATATCCATCCTTGATCTGTCTTGTACCATTTCCTGAGCTGATGCTGCTATAAATGCTGCCGCCGATTATGGACGGTACACTCTGTAAATCAAGATTGCCGCCAACAACCAGATTGCCGTATATTGTTACACCATCCTGTACTGTGCAGTTTCCTTCAACTCTTACGTCACCGTATATAGTTGCTTGTCTAAGATTAAGATCACCCTTGCAATAAATGCTTCCGCCTGCGGAGTTGAACTGTGTATCCTGCTTCTGAACTACCGAACGTGTCCAGGCATAAAGCTTATTACCACTTCCGTTCTGGCCACCAAAGTAATTCACGCCCTTTTGGACAGTCATATCATAACTGGCGTTTCTTCCCTGGTTATCATAGCCTATAACATTGTATGAACTGCCATCTTTGTTATCCATTAAATAAAGATCGGCATACATTGTAATAGGTCCATTAAATTTCATTGTTCCTGCAAAAATATTGAACGGAGGAACAGCATTCTTTACACGAGCATCTACATTAACAACTTCTACACCTGATGATGTCGGGCCACACAGAGCCTGATTTACAAAGAGATACGGTACATCCTTCTGAGTATAAGCACCGGGCATCTCATAGTCAAGGTAGAATCCGCTGTTATTTGTAAACGAAAGATTTCCGTCAATAACAGTCTGTGAATAAGGCTTTGTTGCCTTACTATCATCCTGGGGCTTCTTCACCCAGAATTTATATCCGCTTGTAGCACTTGAAAGAGATCCGTTTACGTATGTAAGTGTAGTCTCAACATTTGATTTGTTATGTGTATGGAAAACTTCATTCTGGTCATCGTTTGAGATACCAACACCCAGACCACCGGTAATAATAGCACCGTTGGGGAAGTGATTACCTCCTGCTTCCTGAAGTCCGTTGATGCCGCCGGGATTATTGGGAGCCTGTCTTGCAGGCTGCTTGCGTATATAAGCTGTTACTGTCTCAAATTCCCTACCTACCTTACAGGTAGCAGTAACTCTTACCAGCTCAGTCTTATTCCATGTAGCTCCGTTACCATCCGAATCAAAGAAAGCATAGCCTTCCGAATTCGGAACTGCAGCTACTTCGATACGATCAGGTACCCAGGTGTTTCCATTAAAATAACCTACTTCACCCAGAGTCTTATCATTGATAACAACCTTTGGGTGCATTGAAGTCTGAGTTCCTGAACCGAGGTTCTCGACCGCTACTTCCAGACCGAGATCACGCGACATAGCTGTAGTAAATGAATCAATGGCAGCTCTTGCCGTATAATTTGCCTGAGACGTCGAGTACGACTTATGCGCTCGGTTGCCAGCAGCAGACGCAAGCGCCAGTGTACCGGTCAGAAAGATTATAAGCAATGCCATTACACATACAACTGTAAACAGCACTGATCCGCGTAATGTTTTCTTCTTCTCTGTTTTCATTTTTCTAACCGCCTTTCAAGTTATATTTTTAATAACTATAGCGTGTGATGTAGAGTTTTCTTCGTATTTAGTTTGCCTCCACATTAGGCTCGGGCATATCGTATACTGAATAAAGTGTAATTACGATCTGTGCTTCAGAGGTATTAGTGATCTTCTGACCTTCACCTGCTGAAACTTCTACCTTTTCGCCATCCTTTGAATCGGGAAGGGATACCTTTGCAGCATCAGCCGCATTCTTACCGAATGTATAATCGGTGATAGCTACTGAATTGATAACCATTGCCTTGTCATAATTCTTAAGCTCTTCAAGGTAATCATAGATATTTTTCTTTGTACCTTCAACTTTTATGCCATACTGTGTCTGGATGATAGACTCCTTAGCTCTCTGTGTAAGAGAAGTACTTTCAGCTACAGAAGCATCATACTCAGTCTGAAGGTCACCGTTTACATCGGCTGACTTACGAAGGTCAACAAAAGTATCACTTGTAGCTTCATAGTAATAATCGATAGGTGCAAGTGTTGAATTTGCAAGCTCAACACTCTTGAGAGTTACCTTTGTCTTATCAGCAAAGTCCTGCATGGTCTGGTCGATCACTGCAGTATCCTTTACCTCCTCACGTGGAACAAATACTCTTGCAGTATTTGTTGTATCAGTGTAGATGTTAATGATGTTTTCCTTGAGTCCGGGGATCTGAGCGATAGTATTTTCTGTCTTTTCCTTTTCCGCCATTCTGGTCGTACGGATTGCCTTGTCATCCTTTATGCGATTTATTGTCGGCCTGATAAGTGCAAAAAAGCCGATGAGCAATATAGCGATGGCGATGAGTATCGCAGCTACAATCTTATCTCTGTAAGTAAGTTTCATTCTTATTCAGCCTCCTTTGCTTTATCAGCGCTTTCAACGGGATGATAAGCGCTCTTGTTACCCACAAGAGTAACCATAGAATCAAAACGGATCTGATCCTTCTCTTCCTTAGTCTCTTCATCAGCAACTGTAACTACCTGGTATCCGCTGTAACCGGCACCCTTGAACATATCACTGTCAATGAGATTCTGGACAAACTTAGCAGGAAGCTTCTGTGCAAACTCGTCTTTATTGACGTCACACTCAACAGCGAACGCGAGCTTTCCGTCCTGATATCTGGGATCTTTGATCTTGAATTCCTCGATCTTTTCATCCTTACAGGTATCCTCAAGGATCTTTTCAACCTCGTCGTAAGCGCCGCCGGTAATGCTCGGCATTGAAAGATAAGCATCGCTTGCGTTGTTTATCTTTGTATTGTATGCCTCAACTACTTTCTGAAGTTCTGTGAGCTTCTTATGGTGAGCAAGCTTGTTCTGTGTATCTGCACTGTTCAGGTACTCGTCGCACTTTCTGATATCGCTCTTGATTCCCTGATCACGGAGGAAAAATCCGAGGAATGCCAGACCAACGATAGCTGCTGAACCGATAAGAGCTGCAAGCATTGCAATATTTCCCGAGCTCTCGTTCTTGATCTTGTTCTTTACAGCTGTTCCGAGATCAGTTTCGAGAAGGTTGATCTTCTCGATCTCTCTGTTTCTCTTGAACATAGCGCCGATAGCGTTTGCGTAAAGTGAGAACTCAAGATTTTCATGACCGTGAATCTGCGGAGGAACGTTGATAAGACTTGTCTTCAGGTCGAGTTTTTCGAGCTCGTCTGTAAGTCTTACGTACTCATGTGTATCTCCGTAGAAGATAACGTTTTCTATGGACTCTCCTGTATTACGGCTTCTGTGGAACTGAAGCATACGGAAGATATTCTCGTTTACAGCTTCAAAAACGTAGTCATCGGAGTAACCGTAGTCGGCTGCGTCGATGGAAGCGAAACGTGAGAATGAAAGCTGTCCCTGCTCATAGAGGTTAAGGGAGATGAAGTTGTTGTCGATCTGTACAGCAAGGAGCGGCATCTTGGATCTGATCTTTGTATCAGCAAGAAGAACCTTTGTGATACAGTTGCATCCGATCATTACTGATCTCAGTGAGATAGTTGAAAGGAGTCTGAACACTTCTCTGTAGCTGTTAACGATCTCATAGGGGCAGGCTGTAGCGAGTATCTTGTATGAAGGCTCGCTTGCCTCGCTGCTGTCTGCGTCACCAACTATGATGTATGACACGCTGTATGAATCATCGAGATTGAGCTCAGCCTGCATCTGCATCTTAACAGTCTTCTGGAGATCCTGACCTCTGTTGCTCTTTGCAACTGTCATTTCCTTGAAGATCGTAAGGTTGGACGAGATCGAAACGATCGCCTCCTTATCAGGCATTCTGTGCATCTTAAGAACGTTGTTGATAAGTGTAGCAACTGCGGGAACATCCTTAACGTGTCCGTTAACTATGTAACCCTCTTCTACATTAACTGTTGCAGCGGAGCTGATCTTGATCTTTCCGTTGCTCTCAACGCCTTTAACAACTCGTATATTTCTATCGGTAATATCAAATGAAAGCATTTATCTTTTCCACCTTTCCTTATTAGTTTTCGAGACCTTCCAGTGAACCGTAGAGAGCGGGGTAAACGCCGATAACTACCATTCCTATGATAAGTCCCATGAATATGAGAAGAACAGGCTGTACGATACCAACCAGTCGCTGAACAGCGGCATCTGATTCTTCTTCATAATAGTCTGATGTTTTTTCGAGGATAGAGTCAAGCGCACCTGATTCCTCACCAACGTATATAACCGAGCAGAACATAGGCTCAAATATCTCGGTACGTGTGATAGCTGAGGAAAGTGTCTCACCCTGTTTAACCTCGTCGATAACGCTCTCGAATTTTTCATCGATATACGAATTGCCGAGTATAGCTGATGATCTTTCAAGGCACTCTACCATCGGGATACCGCTGGAGTAAAGTGAAGAAAGTGTTCTTGCGAATCTTCCTGTGTAGATCTTTGTAATGAGCGGACCGAATCCGGGGCCCTTGATGAGCATTCTGTGTACCTTCTTGCGGAAGTTTGGTATCTTCATAGCGTACCTGAAGCCGAAGAAAGCTGCAACGACTATGATAAGAAGTATGTACCATCTCTTTGTCAGGAAGTCACTGATTGCTGCCATGACCTTCGTGAGGAAGGGCATCTTGCTCTTGTCATCAAACATTTCAATAAATACAGGCATGATAAACGTAAAGAGGAAGATAACAACTACAATACAGAGTACCAGAAGGATTATAGGATAGATCATAGCACTTCTGATAGAGTTCTTGAGTTTGTTTTCTTTCTGGTAGTGATCTGCCATACGTGTCATGATAATGTCCAGCGAACCGGAACTTTCGCCCGCACCGACCATTGAGATCAGGAATTGAGGGAAAGATCCTTCGTGCATTTCGAGAGTGGATGAGAATGATTCACCCTTCTGCACGTTCTCGTAGACGTCCTGCCATATGGCTCTCGCCTTTTCGTTCTCCTGTTCCTTGGTAAGAATATCGATCGCTTTTACAAGTGTGAGACCTGAAGTAAGCATGGCGCTGAGCTGTCTGCAGCAGAACGCAAGCTCCTTTGTACCAAACTTGTAGATCGATTTTCCGTCACCTGAATCGCCTTCCTTGAAATCCCTGACATACAAGCCTTTTTCCTTGGCTCTCTGTAAGAATTCCTGCTCATTCTCCGCGTTCATTATGCCCTTGGTCTGTTTGCCGCGCGCATCCTGAGCAATATAGGAATAACTCTTCATGAAACCACCTCCAAAATTAATTACTTGTGATGAACGTTTCTCACTGCCTTAATAATAACAATTATACCATTTTAAGAGTTACTTTTCAATCGCTTTTTTTACATAAATAATCAACCGTTTTTTATCAATATTTACCAAGAATTATACAAACGGTAATACTGGCTACAGGGAACGGCTTTTATTCTACAAAAACAAAACGCCTGAAGGCAGCACAATATATGGTATCAGCACACCTCTACCAAACATTGTTAAACTTCCACAATAATTATATCACACCCGCTTTTAAATTGCAACATAAAAGCTCATTTTTTCATCTTTTTTTTACAGAATTGTAAACTGCGGCAATTTCATTAACTGTAATTTAGTCATTTTGACCGTTATCCCTTGAAAATACTACGGTCTTTAGGCGAAAAACGAGTTGAAGACTGTGGACAAGTTTATAGTTTTTACCATAATCACACCGCTTTTGAGCAAATAATTCCGTATACTATTATAATATATATTTTTATTATAGCCATTATTCCACAGATTTCTCAGAGCTCCGATATGACCTTTTTCAGTTCCTGTGCAACGTCAGTGCTGACTCCTGCAGTCTGTGCCAGCTCCTCCGCGGAAGCCGCTCTCAGATTGGCAATGGTCTTGTACTTCATAAACAGCTTTGCCGCCTTCTTTTCGCCTATACCGCGCACTTTCAGCAGTTCTGAGCTGTATGTCTTTTTCTTGTGCTTCAGGTGCATGAAGCTTACTGAGTAACGGTGGACCTCGTCCTGTATCCTTGTAACAAGGTCAAAGACCTGTCTCAGGCCGTTTATCTGTATTTCCCTGCCGCCTGTGGCGATAGCCCTTGTACGGTGCTTGTCGTCCTTGACCATGCCGAAAAGGGGTATATCCAGTCCGAGCTCCTTCATAAGAGGAGTTACAGCATTGACATGGCCTTTTCCGCCGTCCAGGAGTATAAGATCGGGAGTCCTTGTGAAGAACTCGTCCCCCTCTCCCGTGACTATGTGCATAAGTCTCCTTTTAAGCACCTCCCGCATACTTCCGTAATCGTTCTGAAGCTCCTGCTCCTTTACGGTAAAGCGCTTATAAGCCTTTTTCAGCGGTCTGCCGTCCTCAAAGACGACCATTCCCGCGACCATCGACTCCGAGGAAAGGTTCGATATATCGTAAGCCTCGATATATCGCGGCGGCTTGGCAAGTCCCAGACTCTGCCCCAGCTGTTCCAGTGCGATGACCTCTTTGCCTGTACGGTCATTCTTTATGGCGGCATACTCCGCACTGTTGTTCTTGGCAAGTCTGAGCAGCTCCAGCTGTCTGCCCTTCTGCGGCACATGGAGCTTCACCTTCCTGCC
Organism: Ruminococcus flavefaciens 007c; assembly: GCF_000571935.1. Lineage (GTDB taxonomy): Bacteria > Bacillota > Clostridia > Oscillospirales > Ruminococcaceae > Ruminococcus > Ruminococcus flavefaciens_F. The sequence goes on from NZ_ATAX01000028.1 coordinate 20,051, forward strand.
CGCCTGTCCCTCCAGCATTTCCGTGATGAGCAAGTCGTCCTCGGGGATATGGTCAATTATGATATTTCTGGGAATATCGGGCTTTTTGTAATAGAACTGCATCATGAACAGGCTGAGTATATCCTCGCCGCCGTCAGGGAGGGGAAACTCGAACACAGCCTTGTCAAACAGCCTGTCCTCGCGGTACATCAGCACCGAAACATACAGACCGCCGCTGTATTCCGCGATACCTATAACATCTGCGGACTCCACGCCGCTGTTGATTATTTTCTGCTTTTCAGAAGCCTTCTTTACCGCATTTATCCTGTCACGGAGCATAGCAGCCTTTTCAAAATCCAGCTCATCGGCTGCGCGGAGCATCTCCGCCTCCATGCGTTCAACGGACTGAGCGCTGCCGCTTCTGATGAACTCCACAGCCTGTTCCACTGCCTCACGGTAGTCTCCCGCGCTTATCCTTCCACGGCAGACGCCCATGCACTGCTTGATATGATAATTCAGGCAGGGGCGGCTCTTTCCGAAATCCTGAGGGAATTTTCTGCGGCAGGTAGGCAGCATGAATACGCGGTTTGCCTCGTTTACCGCCTCTTTTGTGATGAATCCGCTCGTATACGGACCGAGATAGCGTCCCGGCTGCTTTGTATTCTTTTCGTTGGTGATACGGGGATATTCCTCATCAGAGATACGTATATAATGGTAGCCCTTGTCGTCCTTCAGCAGGATATTATACTTGGGCTTATGCTGCTTTATGAGGCTGCATTCCAGCAGCAGAGCTTCATATTCACTGTCCGTGACTATGAAATCGTAATCGTATACATTCGACACCATTGCGGCTACCTTCGGCGTATGGTCGGGATTTTCGCGGAAGTAGCTGCTGACACGGTTGCGCAGGTTCTTTGCCTTGCCGATATAGATTATGGAGCTGTCCTTTTTCCGCATTATGTATACGCCGGGAGAAGAGGTCAGCTTCGCGGTCTTTTCGCGGAGATAAGGTAATCTCGGGTTCATATGTGCTCCCCTTTCTCAGAAAACACACAGGACGCCCACAGGCGCCCCGTTTTATTCGGTCAGTGATTAGTAGGGGCGCACAAAGTGCGCCCTGAATCCTTTAGATCTGTCTTTAAGACGGTATCCGCACAAAACAGCAGCAGATCCCGCTTATTTCTTTTTCTTCACCTGTCTGCGGATATACCTGAAGGTAGCCTCCTCACCCTTATCGCGGAGCATAGTGAGCAGGAACTCCAGCTTTGCCGATGTAGTCTTTTCTATGATCCTCTTATGCTTTGAACGCAGGAAGTACTCCAGCGGCATGGAATCATTGTAATTGCCCTTGTTGTATATCTTTGAAGCCGCAACACGGTCGCAGAACATCTCAAATATGAATATATCGGGCATTTTCACAGGTTCAAGGCGTCTCGTTGTCATGTTGTAGTCCGTCCAGTACTCGAAATGGTGACGGTTCCTGCCTTTATGGTGCATCCATGCTCTTGAATAGCCCGAGACCTCGCGTTCACGCTCATTCGGACTGCGATCCCCCTGGAAGTATCGTACCCCCGGGATGAATTCCGTAGGAGAATACTTGGAAAGATCGTGCACCAGACCTCTCCGTGGTATACCTGCTTTGATACAGTGTATAAGCACCTGTTTTCTGTGCTGACGTACAGTACTCAGATGTCCGATCAGATTTTTAAACAGCATCAGAACGCTCCTCACTGTAGCTTCCGTTTATATCGAGGACGCTTTCCTTTTCGATGAGCTTTCCGCTGATGATGCGCCTGCCCTCGGAATATCCGGGATCGGCCAGCTTTTTCGCCATTATGCCCACTGAGACCTCAGCCATTCTGGACAGATCCACCTCTACGGTAGTTATCGTGGGTATACATATGCTTGATACCGTATAATTATCATATCCCACAACGCTTATATCCTCGGGAACACGCACGCCCTTGGATTTAAGTGCGGAAATGACTCTGAAAGCCGTCTCGTCGCAGTTGCAGACAAAGGCAGTCGGCATTTCCTCGGGAAAATTTATCTTGTCAAAGAGTATACCGCGCTCGTTTCTGTCTCCGATTATCCATTCCTTGCGGAATTCCAGCTCATTTTCCATTATGCACTTGACGTAGCCGAGGTAACGGTCATTGATGCTGCTTGTAGCGTTAAGAGTACCGAAAAAACCGATCTTGCGGTGTCCCTTTGCGACCAGATGATCCGTAAGCATATATCCGCCGTTGAAGCTGTCCGAGATAACGGAGTCTATATTGTACCTGTTGTCGTAGAAATCAACGAACATAAGCGGACAGGTCAGCTTGCTGAGACACTCTATGTAGCTTCTGTGTACCTGTCCGATGACGATAATGCCGTCCACCTTGTTATCCGTGACCATATTCGGCAGTATGGCGTTCTTTTCGCTGTCAGCGGTAACGCACTCGTACACCGTGCATATATTAAGCTGTGAAAGCTGATTGGATATACTTGCAGTCAGCTCCCAGTAGAAAGTACCTCTTGCGCCCACGAAGCGCTCCGAGGTAAGTATACCAACATTTTTTCCTATCTTTGGTATGGCGATACGCCTTTTCTCACTCTTTGTATTTGAAGGCTTATAGCCCATTTTCTCAGCAGTTTCGCAAATCTTTCTCCTCATTTTCTCGCTTACGCCGTCACGGCCTGCGAGAGCATTTGAGACCGTTACCACGCTTACTCCCAGCTTGGTAGCGATGTCCAGCATTTTTACACCGTTTTTCATTTTCTCCCCCATATTTAAGCAGCAGTAACATCCCTGCGCCGATTCAGCCGCATAAGAAGCAGCCGCACATTAAATTAACTTTACATATTATATCATGGTTTAAGTGATAAATAAAGCAGTTTTGAAAATTTTGTAGGAAATGTCAATTATTGTGCGTTTCTATTGTCTAAAACATAAAAAGCGCGGAGGCAGTACCTCCGCGGATTCAGCTTTTTTCTTCTTTTCTGCCTTCGTATCCGGACAGATAGGGATATGCCTCCCGGCAGGAGCTTTCAGAGGTGTCCTCTGCGGCATTATAAGGGATAAGTCCCGTCATATCCCCCCATGAAGCTGACGGACAGAGATACTCCTCGTTCTTGTCGGGCTCTGGAACGGGTATATCGTTCTTTTTTCTCTTCATAAAATCATCTCCCGAGACTATTATGCGCGTAAAAAACGGTTTTATGCACATACGGCACTTCCGCAGGCAGTATAAAAGCAAACAGAAAAGCCACAGCATCTCCGACTCAGTATCGGAAACACTATGGCTTTATGATCTTAAACAGACGCTTCACTTAATGAAGTGCCATGATATCATTCCTCGGGATCATTATTTACCGTCTGCGTTATATTCGGCTTATTTCCCTCTTCTGCAGATTCCTGACCGGGAACTATCTGCTGAGCATTGGGCTCGTAAGAGAGTATCAGCTTCTTTATATCCTCATCGAGGGTGAGGTTATAGGTAAGCTTCAGAGCCATAAGCGCATTGGGTATATCCTTCTCCATAAGGTAATTTGCAGCAAGCTGAGCAGCTACCGAAATTACGTCCTCATTGGGACCGAAGGGGATATCGTACTTTTTCATGACCGCAATGATATCATCACGGTTGGGCTGCTTTATGGGAGAACCCTTACGCTGGGCAAGGTCTCTCATCTCAGCGGGGATAGCAGGGTGAGGCGCAAACATCACGCTTGCCGTAAGGAATGTAGCCGCGTCGTCAAACTCGCCCATATCGGTAAGAGAATATCCCACATTAGCGTAGCATCTTGCGATAGCCACAGGTGAAGAAGCCACCTTGAGAGTCTCCTTGGTAGTTTCAATGAGCATTCGCTTGTTTTTCAGGAGCTTATACACCTCTGCCAGCTCAAATCTCGGGCCGCAGTCCAGCGGATTGTACTCCATAGCCTTCTCGAGAACGGGTATAGCGTCCAGAGGAGAGCCTGTCTCAACGAGTATGTAAGCGTATGTGGTAAGCATGGTTCCGAAGTCGAAGGGTGAACGGTTGAGCACCTTGTCCGACTTGTATCTCAGCTGATAAAGATTGTCCTCAAAGGGATTTCTGAGAGAGACGAATTTTGACTTTTCGCCCTCGCTGTAATCGAGGATGATCTTCTTGTAGAGGCGCTCCGCAAGGGATTTAGCCTCATTCAGCTTCTTTTCGCCTACCAGCGCAACTATCTTTTCCTGTACCTGATCGAGGCGCATACCGTCCATATGGGTAAGTCTCTCGACCTCGTCCTTCTGTGACTGAGGCATTATCTCAGCAATAAGCTGTGTTGCTGCCGCAACTCCCTCGATGTTCTTCTCCTTTGCGAAGCGCTCTGCCTCACTGCGGAGAAAGTCGTTATTCTCATCAAGAGAATCGGTGAGCTTTGCTCTCAGATCTTCAAGGATCTTGTTTTCTGCCATTATTTTTCCCCATTTCGTTTATATATGATATGATCAGAAGCCTCTCTTGGACATTTCCTTTCTGAACTTGGCTTCTATCTTATCCTGCTTTTTCTTCTGCTTGAGCTCGGACTTTGTCATGTAGCGAACGTCCTTGTCCATAGGCTGCTGAGGTCTGGGAGCGGGATTGCTTCTCATATTGCTTCTTGCAGGAGTCTTGTACTCATCGAATACGGGTACAGCCTGCTGAGCCTGAGCCACCTTCTGTCTCTTTACGCTGTCGTCACCCATTGTGGAAAGAACGTCCTCAACGGATGTGAGTACAGGGCTGTTAGCCTTGAGTCCCTGTGTCTCGATGAGGTTCTTGTCAGCATACTCCTTGGAGCTTGCGATAGCGTTGATGAATGCCTGTGATGTTGACTTGCTGTGGGGGTTTACAGCGATCTTTGAGATATTCGCTGTGGGAACGCCCTGCTGCTGAACAGGCTTTCTGGGAACTACCGACTTTACAGCTGCGGGCTGAGCGGGAGCTGCTGCGGCTCTCTGAGCCTGTGCTGCTGTCTGCTGAGCGGGAGCTGCTGCCTGCTGGGGAGCCGCCTGAGCCTGAGGTCTTGCGGCTGCTGCCTGCTGAGGAGCTGCCTGAGCCTGAGGTCTTGCAGCGTTCTGAGCTGCCTGAAGCGGAACATAGACGGGCTGACCCTTCTGATCGTAGCCTGCAAGTCTCATCTGGATGTACTTGTAAACAGGCTGGTTATTTGAATCATAGCCTGCAAGCTGAGGTACCTTTATTACCTGAGGCTGCTGTGCAGCTGCCTGCTTGGGCTGCTCTGTATTATTAGTCTCTGCACTCCTTCCGGGTGCTACATAATTATAATCACTCATATCAGTTTCAAACTCCTCTTCTGCCATAACCGGCTGATTAAATGTGGGCTCTGCCATATTATCGAGCACAGGTGCTGCAATGTCCTCAACGGAGGGTATCTCGTCAAGCACGGGTGCTGCAATATCTTCAACTGCGGGTATCTCATCAAACACAGGCGCTGCAATGTCATCGACAGAGGGTATATCGTCGATCACAGGCGCTGCAATGTCCTCAACTGAGGATATATCGTCGATCACGGGTGCTGCAATTTCCTCAGCGGAGGGTATCTCGTCCAGCACGGATGCTGTAATATCCTCAACACCAGGAATATCATCGAGAATGGGTGCTACCATCTCGCCTGCCGCAGGGAGCTCACCCATAACAGGTGCTGCGATATCCTCTATTACAGGTATTGAAAGTTCGTCCATTTCCTTGGGCATATTCTCGTCATATGCGGGATAAACGGGTGCGGGCTCATCAGCGGATATAGGCTGTGCAATGCCGTCGGCGCCGAAGAGCTGATCCGAGACCTGATCCCACGCGCTGCCCTGAACGTACTCCTGATAGCCGTCTGCCGGGGTATATCCCTGTACGTCCGCGTCGATTATCTGCTGACTGCCGTCAAGTACGGGAGGCTGAGCATATATCGGCTCTCCGTAGACAGGCTCTCCGTATACGGGCTGACCATATACCATATCATCGGCAGAGGGATTATCAATGGAGAACATCTGCATGATGTCTTCCTCGTTCCTTGCCTGTACAGCAGGATCGGGCACACCGTAGGCAGGTCCGTTCTGCATACCGAAATCAACGCCGTCCATCTCATCGGGCTCCTCGTAGGCAGCAGGTATATCCTGCGGCACTGTGGGTTCCGAACTGGGAGCGGGAATAGCAAACTGTGCAAGGAAATCATCCTCTGGCTGGACCTGAGCCTGAGCAGGCTCTGCGTCGGGCTTCTGAATAGCGAACTGAGCCAGGAAATCGTCCTCCACCGCAGGAGCGGGGGCTTCTTCTTCCTTCTGAGGCACGTTTATTGCAAACTGTGCGAGACTGTCATCGATAGCTACGCCTGTGCCCGGGATAGTATTTCTGGGAACCTCGGGCTCAGCGGCAGCATTCTGTTGCTCATAGAGATTGTTTGCAGCCTCCTGAGCAGCAGCCTCTTCAGCAGCCTTTCTTGCTTCCTCGGCAGCTTTTCTTGCTTCCTCGGCAGCCTTTCTTCTTGCCTCTTCTTCCTTCCTCTTGGCATCAGGATCTCTTGTGATCCTTGCAGTGGTATTACCGAGAGGAACTATGCCCTCATCGCTGATACCCATTTTTTCACGCTGCTTCTCTTCCTTGAGAAGGCGTGTCATTTCCTTTTTATCGGCCTTTATCATCTTTTTTGCAAGACTGGCCTTACATTTTTCACAGGTTATCTCTTTCAGGTCGGTCATCATGGATGTCCTGTGATACCGAGTTACATTTTCGGGCCTGAGAAGGTTTATTCCGCAGCCGGTTTTTTTCTCATTCTCGGTCCCGTGAACCACCTTGTCATACGAAGACGTTACCAATGTTATATCCATAGTCCTCTCCCCTCCGCAGCAGAACCGCGGTCTCCGCTTTACGGCAGCGGATCGCCGATTTCCCAGATCGCACGGATAAGCTCTGTCTTGTTTCCGAGGACACAGCTGAAGGGGCACCGTGTCCCGCAGCTCCTGATGCGAACAACTATACAAGTATATTATACATGATACTTCAAAAAAAATCAACACTTTCTTAAGAAATGAAGGCCAAAATTATACCCATTTTAAAATTTTCGGTGAAAATAACAAATCGTTATTGATTTTTTTGTCAAATTCTACTTACATTGTTTAATCTAAATTATCTAAATTAAAAGCGTGATACAGCCGTTTATTTGAAATCCCACCGATTTGTGTTCCACAGCTGCCTACACAACAGATAGCCCAAAATCATGCCCCGTTGGGTGTATTATTTTATATAGACGTAAAAAATTACAAAAACCTGCAATTTGCTCTTGCATTATCGCCGATTTTGTTGTATTATTAATAGTGTATTGGCAGGCACAGAAAGCAGTTTCGCAGGTGTCTGCATAAGCTTCTTTGAAGGAGGAAAAAACGTGAAACTCGTTTCAGTAGTAGTTCCCTGTTATAATGAGCAGGAAGTCCTGCCCATGTTCTACGAGGAGATAACCAAGGTAACAGCTCAGATGTCAAAGGATTACCCTGAGCTCACCTTCGAATACCTTTTTATAAATGACGGATCCAAGGATACTACGCTTGATATACTTCGTTCTCTCGCAGACAAGGACAAGCGTGTGAGATATATTTCATTCTCGAGAAATTTCGGCAAGGAATCAGGTATGTATGCAGGCCTGAAGAACTCCAAGGGCGACTATGTGGTCGTAATGGACGCAGACCTTCAGCATCCCCCGTCATTCCTTCCAAAAATGTACAGCTATGTAAGAGACGGCGAATACGACTGTGCCACCACCCGACGCGTCAGCAGAAAGGGCGAGTCCAAGGTGCGCTCATGGTTCGCAAGGCTGTTCTATAAAATAATGAACAAGATCTCACAGACAGAGATCGTGGACGGCGCTCAGGACTTCCGCTTCATGACAAGGCAGATGGTGGACGCCATACTGGATATGTCGGAGTACAACCGCTTCTCCAAGGGCATATTCAGCTGGGTAGGCTTCAATACCCGCTATATCGAATATGAAAACGTGGAGCGCCCCGCAGGCACCTCCTCGTGGTCCTTCTGGGGACTTTTCAAATACTCGCTGGAAGGCATCATGGCATTCTCCACAGCTCCGCTGGCAATAGCCTCACTGCTGGGAATAATCACCTGCTTCATTGCCTTCGTGCTCATAGTTATAACCATAATCCGCTCCATCTTCGGATGGCTGGACGCTCCCGACGGCTATCCCACCATGCTGTGCCTGATATTCCTTTTCAGCGGCCTTCAGCTCTTCTGTGTGGGTATACTGGGACAGTACCTTTCAAAGACATACCTTGAGACGAAAAACCGTCCGATATACATAACCAAGGAGACAGAGGACATCTACCGTCAGCGCAAGGCTGAAGCTCAGCAGAAAACTGCGCAGCAGCCCTCAGTTCCCGAAAAGGAAAACAAATGAATGAGGAGGTGCGGAGACATTGAATAAGCACACGAGACTTGTTGTCTCCGTACTTTTCATCGTCATAATCGTCCTTGCGGTGGCCATCACCAGATTTTACTCAAATTCGGCAAAAAGCACCGATACGGGCGATACCTATCCGGTCATCGAAGAAAAGCTTGATACGGACAACGAGGGCAACCGCATATTCCGCGGCGGCCCGGAGCTTTACGGCGTCATAGACCTCCGTGAGCGCGTCATAGTCTCTCCCGAATGGCAGAAGTTGTCCTTTGCGGGAAAGAATACGTGCATAGCTTCAAAAAGGATAAGAGGCAAGAACCTCTTCGGATGTATAGACTACGAGGGCAATATCATCGTTCCCTTCGTCTATTCCTCCATCTCCCCCGTCAAGGCGGGCGGACAGACTTTTTATTCCGCAAACACCTTCGATAAGAATACCATCGTCCTCTATGACGAGAATTTCATCCCCTGCCTGTCGGGAACATGGACCGGTCTCAATGCCAGCAGGAATGAGCTTCTGCTCACCTCCGACAACGGTTCCTATACCTTTTCCGCAGGAGAACACGGACTTACCTTCAAGGAAGCCCGTCTCAAAGGAAGCTGCATGAACTTCCCCTACGAGCTGAAGGTCACCAGCAGAGTCCTGCTTTCAAAGCTCTCGGTGTCCATGCTTGAACAGATGGCTTCGGGAGTGAGCAGATACATAGAATACGCCTATACAGGCAACAGCAAGGTGCTTGCGGGAATGAACACCGACAAATCCTCCGTGTTCCTCACTATATTCCCCGAGGAGCACTCCATAACCTCGGCAAAGCTCATGGGAATATCCGATCTTTTCGTTTATTCCGCGAAATCCGCCGGGGAAAATCCGCGCTACGCCGTTTCGGTCACAGCCGATACCTCAATATCCTACAAGGAGAACGGCAAGTCCAGACGTCTGCGCGATAAATACAAGGCCGTTGTGGAATTCGAGCTTTTCCCCTCAGGAGAATTCAAAGCTGTATCAGGCAGCTTTATCCAGGACAAACCCGACTATCCCGCACCTGAGCCTTCAACATCCGGGGCAGCTCCCGACAGCACCGCAGAACGTAACTGAATGAAAAACGCCTGCGGAAACGCACGGCAGAAAACTGCGGACAGACATAACTGTCTCCCGCATTCACATAAACAAGATCAAGGAGAATTATCATGGCTAAGAAAATTGCAGTTATCATGGGAAGCGACAGCGACTTCCCTGTTGTAAAATCAGCTCTTACAGAGCTCAAAAAGTACGGCGTAGAGTTTGAGTGCCGCGTCATGAGCGCACACAGAACTCCCGCAGAGGCCTGCGAATTTGCTTCAAACGCAAGAGCAAACGGCTTCGGCGCTATCATATGCGCAGCAGGCATGGCTGCTCACCTTGCAGGCGTTGTGGCAGGTCACACCACCCTGCCCGTTATCGGCATACCTATGAAATCAAAGGCTCTGGAGGGCGTAGACGCTCTTCTGGCAACAGTAATGATGCCTCCGGGAGTACCCGTTGCCACAGTGGGTATCGACGGAGCAAAGAACGCCGCTGTACTGGCTGTACAGATGCTGGCTATAGCTGATGAGGAACTGGCTGAAAAGCTTGCTGCCGAGAAGAAGGCTATGGCTGAGGGCGTTATCGCTAAGGATAAGGCGCTTCAGGAGCAGATAGCTGCTCTCTGAGCAAATAAGGAGGAAAAATATGACTCCCGAAAAAAGAAAAGAAAATTCCGAGAAGATACTGGCTGAAAAGGGCATAAGCTTTCTCGCCGGTCTGCCCATGACCGAGCCCGCCGGGGAGATCACGCTCAAAAGCTTCGACGCCGTGTGCAGAAGAGCCGTTGCTGCTCTGCTCTGTACTCAGGTAGCCATTGAGCTCAATGAGGATCATACCGAAGAAGCAGGCAGATTTTTCAATCTTATCAAGCACTTCGATGTGAGCGATAACCTCAATGCCAAGGAGTCAAAGCTCTTCAACGGCGAAGCTTCAAGGCAGGACGTCATCGACATAGTCTGGGAATACGAATGCTGCTGGGCTCTGTTCTGGGCTCTGGGACTGGTGGACGATATCACCGACGCAAGCAGCATATGCGACTGTATACAGTCTATACGCTTCGTTTCACAGTGCGAAGGCCTTGATGATTTCAAAAGCAGATGCTCTCTCCGCAGCGCTGACGATATACTGGATATGCTGGACCTCTACTACCGCTATCACTGGGCTGTGGTACAGCATGACAATATAGATCCCGCCTGCTCCGCAGGGGATCTCAACAGCGAGGTGGTCTTTGAACGCAGACGCGGCCTCGAATGGCTGATCTCCGATACCGAAGACTGGCACGATATATCACTGGATACATAATATTATGGATTTTGATACTCTTTTATTCGATCTTGACGGCACACTCACAGACTCCACCGAAGGCATAATCAAATGTCTTGTTCATGCCCTTGAGCGTATGGGTTATGAAGTCCCCGGGGATATGAACAAATTTCTCGGACCGCCGCTGTACCGCTCCTTTGCGGAGTTCTGCGGAATGGACAGTGAGCAGGTAAATGAGGCTGTCAGGATATTCCGCGAAAGGTACTCCGCCGTAGGGCTCTTCGAGAACCGCGTCTACGACGGCATACCCGAAATGCTGGACAGGCTCGCAAAGGGCGGCAAAAGGATAATGGTCGCCACCAGCAAGCCAGAGGTATACGCAGTACGTATATTCGACAGATTCGGGCTCTCGCCTTTTTTTGAGATCGTTGGCGGAGCAAATATAAACGGCACCCGCAACGACAAGGACGAGGTAATCGAATACGTTCTTGAAAAAGCAGGTATTTCCGACAGAAGTAAGGTCCTTATGATAGGCGACCGTAAACAGGACGTCCTGGGCGCTCATAAAACAGGTCTGAAGTGCATGGGCATACTCTGGGGCTTCGGCTCATTGGAGGAGCTCACCGAAGCAGGTGCGGACTACATAGCGGGAACACCTGAAGAAGCAGCAGATATGCTGCTCTCATAAGATTATAAGGGGGAAATAATATGGCAGGTATCAAAATTGACAAGGAAAAAAACGAAAACCGCTTTGAGTTCATTTCGGAGCAATACTACTGGGGCACAATGTTCACCGTCCTTGTGGACAAGGTAACAGGTGTTACCTATATGGCGACCATGCGCGAAGGCACAAGGATAACCCCTATGCTTGACAAAGACGGCAAGCCTTACGTCGATCCGCGCTTCGGCAGCAGATAAACAGTTTCGGTAAAGGGGGAAAAAGAAATGTTCGGCAATCAAAACAAACCTCAGCTTCCGCAGCGTTTTGAAATGCTGTCGGAACAGCGCATAAGCAATTCCACATATGTTACTCTTGTGGACACAGTCACAGGCGTTACCTATGTGAGCGTAACACATACTCTGGATTCATCCACTATCATGCAGCCTCTCCTCGACAGGGACGGAAAGCCCTATATCGATCCGAGATACGGCGGCAGATAATTTTCAAAGCCTACAATTTCCGCAATGCTGCGGGATTGCATATATAATCATTTATATATCTCAAGGAGGAATTTTAAAATGTCAAACATCGAAAAGAAGGAACAGCTCTATGAAGGCAAGGCCAAGAAGGTCTATGCTACAAATGATCCCGACCTCGTGATCGTAGATTACAAGGACGACGCAACTGCGTTCAACGGTGAAAAAAAGGGCACTATCGCAGGCAAGGGCGTCATCAACAACAAGATGACAAACTTCATGTTCAAGATGCTCGAAAAGGAAGGCGTTCCCACACATCTGGTCGAGGAGATCAGCGACCGCGAGACTATCGTAAAGAAGGTCTCCATCGTTCCCCTTGAGGTCATCATCAGAAACGTCGCAGCAGGCAGCTTCTCAAAGAGAATGGGCGTTGAGGAAGGCAAGCAGCTCCTCTGTCCTATCCTTGAGTTCAGCTACAAGAACGACGATCTGGGCGATCCCTTCATCAATGACTACTATGCACTGGCTCTCGGCATTGCTACAAAGGAAGAGCTTGAGACTATCGCCAAGTACGCTTTCAAGGTAAATGAGTTCATGGTAAAATTCTTCAAGGGTCTCAACATCGACCTCATCGACTTCAAGATCGAGTTCGGTAAGACTTCTGACGGCACTATCATCCTGGCTGACGAGATCTCTCCCGACACCTGCCGCTTCTGGGATTCCACAACTCACGAGAAGCTGGACAAGGACCGCTTCCGCAGAGATATGGGCGGCGTAGAAGAAGCTTATCAGGAAATCATGAAGAGACTTATGGGAGAATAATTTATGGGCGGTTTTTTTGGTGCAGCCTCTAAAAATGACTGCGTTACCGACGTATTTTTCGGAACAGACTATCACTCTCACCTCGGTACGAGAAGAGGCGGCATGACCTCTTATTCCGAGGAAAACGGATTCCAGAGGAATATCCACAGCATCGAGAATTCCCCCTTCCGTACCAAATTCGAGAATGATGTTGTAAATATGAGAGGCAAGCTCTGTATCGGTTGTATCAGCGATACGGATCCCCAGCCTATACTTGTCCGCTCAAAGCTCGGTCTGTATGCGGTATGCTCAGTAGGAATAATCCGCAACGCAGACACTCTCGTTAACGAGCTCCTTGAAAAGGGCTGCGCTAACTTTGAGGCAATGAGCAGCGGCAATATCAACTCCGGCGACCTAATCGGCGCTCTCATCGCACAGAAGGACAGCTTCGTAGAGGGCATACGCTACGCTCAGGACAAGATCGAGGGCACCATGTCCCTCATAATCCTCACAAAGGACAGCATTATCGCCGCAAGAGACCGTTTCGGCAGACTTCCAATAATCATAGGCAAGAGAAGCGACGGCTTCTGCCTGTCCACCGAGTCCTTTGCCTTCCAGAAGCTGGGTTATGCTACCTATAAGGAGCTTGAGGCAGGCGAGATTGTGGAGCTCACATCAGACGAATGCAGGACCATCGCAGAGGGCGATCCCTCAAAGATGAAGATATGCACATTCCTGTGGACATACTACGGCTATCCCAATGCGGTCTACGAGGGCGTGAACGTTGAAGTCATGCGTACCCGCAACGGCGAGATAATGGCCGAAAATGATATAAAGAACGGCAGGCTCCCCGATGTTGACTACATCTGCGGAGTACCCGATTCGGGAACTCCCCATGCCATCGGCTATGCCAACAGAAGCGGCATCCCCTTCGCAAGACCGTTCATCAAATATACTCCCACATGGCCCAGAAGCTTCATGCCCACCAACCAGAGCATGAGAAATCAGGTGGCAAAGATGAAGCTCATACCCGTTCATGACCTCATAAACGGCAAGAAGCTCCTCTTTGTGGACGACAGTATCGTAAGAGGCACACAGATGAGGGAAACAGTTGAGTTCCTCTATGAGCACGGTGCCAAGGAAGTGCATATGCGCTCTGCCTGTCCTCCTATCATGTACGGATGCAAATACCTCAACTTCTCACGCAGCACATCGGAAATGGAGCTCATCGCAAGACAGATCATCGACGAGTTTGAAGGTCCCGTGGGCGTAAGACATATCGAGGAGTACAGCAACTCCGCCACCGAGAGAGGACGCAGGCTCAGAGACGAGATCTGCAAGAGGCTCCGCCTTACCTCACTGGAATTCCAGACCCTTGAAGGCACAGAAAAGGCCGTAGGCGTTGACGCCTGCAAGCTCTGCACATATTGCTGGAACGGCAAGGAATAACAACGAAACAATACGGCTTTAAACGCATTGCGCTTTCCGGTAACGGGAGATAAACAACATGAAAAAGATCGCTGCCGCCCTATGCGCACTGGTACTGCTCGGCACAGGAGTATTTACAGGCTTCAGGGCAAGAGGAAAAAGAATAAACGGCAACCGTTACGGTTCAATGGCTGTTGTCAACGGAGAACTGTACTATTACGCCAATAATAATGTGTACAGGTATTCGTCGGGCAGAAGCAGCAAGGTCGAAAAGGCTGACAGCTGCTACTTCACCGTCAGCACAGCAGGCGGAGATGTAAAAATAAACTACACTGACGAAAACAGCGGCGAGGTCACAGATAATCCCTATAAGGATATACTGACCCCCGGAGCTCAGTATTCCGTTGTTTATGATGATAAATACGTTTATGCAAGATATCCCGAGGGTGACGCAAGAATAGACGTATACATGATAAACTCTCCCTCTGCCGACAGCGGCAGCCTGAAAAAAACAGACACGATCACTTTCTGATCTTAACTTATTGTAGGGGCTGGCGTCCTCGGCAGCCCGTAAAATCCATAAGCTTTGCGGGACGCCGAGGACGTCGTCCCCTACATTTATTTCATGGAGGTAAATTAATGAACAACAGTTTTTCCGAAAGCTACAAGAAGGCAGGCGTTGACGTTACCGCAGGCTACAAGTCAGTTGAACTGATGAAGGAGCATATCGCCCGTACCATGATAAAGGGCGCTCTTTCCGGCATAGGCGGCTTCGGTGGCCTTTTCGAGCTTGACCTGACAGGCATCAGCAAACCTGTTCTCGTTTCGGGCACAGACGGCGTTGGCACCAAGATAAAGCTTGCTTTTATCATGGACAAGCATGACACCGTAGGCATCGACTGCGTTGCAATGTGCGTCAACGATATAATCTGCTGCGGTGCAAAGCCTCAGTTCTTCCTTGATTATATCGCCTGCGGCAAGAACTATCCCGAGAAGATAGCTACTATCGTATCAGGCGTTGCAGAGGGCTGCGTTCAGGCTCAGTGTGCTCTCATCGGAGGAGAGACAGCAGAGCATCCCGGCCTTATGCCCGAGGACGAATACGACCTTGCAGGCTTCTCTGTGGGCGTTGTTGACAAGGACAAGATCCTTCAGCCCGATACACAGAAGGCAGGAGACGTTCTCATCGCTATCAAGTCCAGCGGCGTTCACTCAAACGGATTCTCACTGGTAAGAAGAGTATTTGACGTAAACGAGCAGAACCTCAGTATGCACTTCGACGACCTCGGTACTACTCTCGGCGAGTGCCTCCTCACACCTACACGTATCTACGTAAAGGCTGTAATGAGCCTTCTTGACGCTGTAAAGGTAAAGTCTATATCCCATATCACAGGCGGCGGCTTCTATGAGAATATCCCCCGCTCTCTCCCGAAGAATCTTGCTGCAAAGATCGAGAGGAACGCAGTACAGGTTCTCCCAATCTTTGATCTTATCCAGAGAACAGGCGATATCCCCGAGAGAGATATGTTCAATACTTTCAATATGGGTGTCGGCATGATAGTATCTGTTGACAAGAATGACGCAGACAAGGCAGTTGCAGCTATCAAGGCTGCCGGCGAAGACGCTTACGTTCTTGGCGAACTTACAGAGTCAGAGGAAGGCGTTATCATCTGCTGACAAATCATAATATACTTCAGTAATCATAGCAATATCCGCAATAATATCCGGGTTCACACAAAAGTACGTTCTTCAGAGGGATGGGATTTGGAATTATTTCACAGGCGGTGATGTTTATGAAAATGATCAGATTGACAGCTGCAGGAATGGCTTTTGCACTTCTTGCAGCCTCGCCGTTATACGGCGGAGCAGCCTCCGATATTCCTATGGACTATAACTCGGACGGCTGCGTTGACAGCCTCGACATGGTGGCTGCACGCAGGAGCGGCGCTTCTAAGGACGAGCTCAGGAGCCTTCAGGACTTTATCCTGGGCAAGGGCAGCAGTGAGTTCGAGATACCCGATTATCCCATAGACGAAAGCTGTATCCTCGAGCCCAAGGGCACTGTACATACAGGCGAGGGCACCTTCTACGGCGGCGGATATACGGGCGGTCACGCAATGCTGGATCCCGTATCGAGGGATTACTGGATAGTGGCCATGAATCACTACGACTACAATGAGGCACAGCTTGCAGGAGCTTATATCGAGGTCACAGGCGAGCTGGGCACTATAAAAATGCTCGTCACCGATGAGCTTCCCGAGGGCAAAAAGGGAGATCTTGACCTGTATACGGACGCTTTTCCCCTCATCGCTCCCGTTGAGAAGGGCAGAGTCCCCGTCAGCTGGAAGATAATCCCTCTGGACAGCGCAGAAAATGCTCCCATTTCATTCAAATATAAGGAGGGCAGCACGGAATTCTGGTGCGGAATTCAGGTCCGCAACCACCGCTACCCCATAACAAAGCTGGAATACCTGGACTCAAACGGCGAATTCGTGGAGATACAGCGCCGCCCGTACAATTACTTTGAATCCCGTGATATGGGCAAAGGACCTTTTACCTTCCGGATCACGGATATCTACGGACAGGTGGTCATCGACAGGGATATCCCCCTTTCCTACGATGATACCGAGATAATCCCGGGACACGTCCAGTTCCCCGAATAATCATCATGAAAGTAAAACTTATAGATCTTGCGTGGGCGGCAGTCTCCATGTTCATAATAGGATTTTCCTATCTGCACGGTCATCTGCTGTACGGACTTGTGGCTGTATACGCCCTTATGGCGCTGATATTCATAGGACATATCATAGCCGTAAAAAAAGAACTGAAAAACAATATCGCTGTATACGGGACTATCACCGACTACTTCATCAAGGATAAGGGCAGACACTTCTATCCTGTCGTAAAGTATACCACAGAGGAGGGCAGAGATGTCACCTCAACCTATTCCGTGCAGGATAACAAGAAACGCTACGAGATAGGCAGCGAGGAAATGATCTGCTACGATCCCCGCGATCCCATGTCTTTCTATTTTTCGGGACGTGAGGACGAGCTCACCAGAGATTACCAGAGATTTCTCATAATAGGCGGTATCATAGCCTTAGTGCTGATCGTAGTCGCATCTTTAACATAAACCATGTCTCATGGAGGAAATATCAATGAAAAATATAATAGTTCTCGTATCCGGCGGCGGTACCAACCTTCAGGCTCTTATCGACGCAGAAAAGTCGGGTATCATCAAGGGCGGCAGGATCACCTGCGTGATCTCTTCAAAGGAAGGCGCTTATGCCCTTGAACGCGCAAAAAACAACGGTATACCCGCAAGAGTGATTCCACGTAAGGAATACTCCGACATCGCAAGCTACAGCAGAGCCATTCTTGAAGCTCTTAATGAGGAAAAGGCTGATCTTGTCGTTTACGCAGGATTTATGACCATTCTCGACGAGCAGGTAACAAAGGCGTTCCCATATAAGATGATGAACGTTCATCCCGCGCTGATACCGTCATTCTGCGGAAAGGGCTTCTATGGGCTGCACGTCCATGAGGCTGCGCTGGCAGCGGGTGTAAAGCTCTCGGGCGCAACGGTACATTTTGTCACGGAAGTCTGCGACGGCGGCCCCATAATCATACAGAAGGCTGTTCCCGTCGAAAACGACGACACGCCCGAAACGCTCCAGAGACGCATTATGGAGCAGGCCGAGTGGAAGATACTCCCCGAAGCCGTTTCACTCTTCTGTCAGGACAGGATAGAAGTGATCGGCGGAAAAGCTTATGTAAAGTAAGGCTATGGCTAAATTAAAAGAATTATGGGAAAAGCAGACCGTGCAGAAGCTCTTTCTCTGCTTCTGGATGTACGCGGTTCTGGGCTGGTGCTATGAGGTCTTTCTGGAGGTAGTTGTCTACAGATGGGGCTTCCATAACAGAGGCAATATGTTCGGTCCCTACTGTCCGATATACGGAGTGGGAGCACTGCTGTTCCTGCTGTGCTTCGGCTGGCTCATGCGGAAAAAGGACGTTAAATGGCTGAATATAGTCAAACCGCTCCTTATCTTCCTGGGGTGTATGGCAATAGCCACATTCGTCGAGCTCATGGCCACATACATACTGGAATACACCCAGGGCTCATGGCCGTGGCAGACCTATTCACGGTACAAGTACAATTTCCAGGCGCGTATCGCCCTGAGCACCTCAGTACGCTTCGGACTGGGCGGTATGCTGTTTCTCTACATCGTACAGCCATTCTTTGACTGGCTCCTTGCAAAACCCAAAAGAAACACCCTCAACATCATCGCCATAACAGTGCTGGTGATAGTTGCGGCGGATTTCATACTTACAAATGCAACGGGTTATACCCCGAAGCTTGCATAAATCCCGTCTTGCGGCATATGATCCGACAAAAAGCCGGAAGACATCTGTTTTTTTAGCTATGACTAAGATAAAGGAATTATTGGAAAAACAAACTGTTCAGAAGCTCTTTCTATGCTTCTGGATGTATGCGATACTGGGCTGGTGCTACGAGGTCTTCCTCGAAGTAGTGGTCTATAAATGGGGTTTCACCAACCTTGGCATAATGTTCGGGCCTTATTGCCCTATATACGCGGTGGGAGCACTGCTGTTCCTGCTGTTTTTCGGAAGGCTGATGAAAAAAGAAGGAGGACGTCTCCTGCAGATAACCCGTCCGTTCATAATATTCTTCGGAAGTATGGCCGTGGCAACCGCCGTGGAGCTCACAGGCACATATATCCTTGAATACTTCACGGGCTCATGGCCGTGGAACACCTATGCGGACTATGATATAAACTTTCAGGCAAGAATAGCACTCTCTCCCTCACTGAGATTCGGTATGGGCGGACTGCTGTTCCTGTATTTCGTACAGCCCTTCTACGATTGGCTTCTTGCAAAGCCGAAACGCAAAACCCTCAACATCATCACCCTTGCAGTGCTGGTGATCGTTGTGACAGACTTCATACTCACACTTATTTTAAGATACTAAAACATTATCCGAAAGGAGTAATTATTATGAAAAAGCTTGATCTGGCAAAGGAACTCAGCACAAACGCTTACCCCGGAAGAGGTATCGTCATCGGTAAGTCGGACTGCGGAAAGTTTGCTGTTACAGCTTACTTCATCATGGGAAGAAGCGAGAACAGCCGCAACCGCGTATTCATCGAGGAGGGCAGAGGCATCCGCACTGAGGCCTTCGATCCTTCCAAGCTCACCGATCCCCACCTTATAATCTATGCTCCCGTAAGAGTTCTCGGCAACAAGCTCATCGTTACCAACGGCGACCAGACCGATACTATCTACGAGCTCATGGACAAGCAGTACACCTTCGAGCAGGCTCTCCGCACACGTGAATTCGAGGACGACGCTCCGAACTTCACTCCCCGTATCTCGGGTATACTCCGCTTCGGCGAGGAGGGCTTCAACTACGCAATGTCCATACTCAAGAGCGCTAACGGCAATCCCGAGTCTTGTCAGAGATATACCTTCAGCTATACAAATCCCATTGCAGGCGAGGGACATTTCATACACACATATATGGGTGACGGTTCTCCCCTGCCCAGCTTTGAGGGCGAGCCCAAGCTGGTCGGCATAAGCGGAAATATAGATGAGTTCACTGATATGCTCTGGAACAATCTCAACGCCGACAATAAGGTTTCTCTCTTTGTACGTTATGTTGACCTCGAAACAAACGCCGAGGAAACTCGCATCGTAAACAAGAACAAGTAATTGCAAGGGATATTTTTGGGGAAATGAAAAAATACTGTATATTGCTTGCTGCGTCATTGCTTCTTTCGCTTTCGGGCTGTAAAAAAGAAATGCCAAAAAACTTTGCTGCTATGCCTGATGTTCTTTCTGATGACGAATTGAACATTGCTGAGAACGAGCCGTCTTACAAATGCATCGAATCGCATTATATGAATGGCAAACTTGAAGAAAAAAAAGAAAGGCTCTATGATGAGCATGACCATATGATATCGAGTGACGAATTCAATGTAGATACAGGTGAAACAATACCTGCTATGCATGGAAAACACGTCAATGAGTATGACGTGGACGGTAATTGGGTAAAGGGTATATGGTATGGTCCGGACGAAAAAACTGTCGACAGAGTTTTTATCAATACCTATGATGAAAACGGCAACCGAACAAGTATAGCTGTGTATTACAACTATGACGGTCAACCCAAAAAGTACCTCTACTATGAAATGAAGTATGACGGGCACGGCAATGAGACCGAGTGGATCAAAGCCAAAGCAGATAATGGCATTCACGGTGTCTGCAAGTATTCGTATGAGTTTGACGACAAAGGCAATATCACCAAAAAAACCGAGGATGATTCATCGTCAAAACATGAGACAGAAGAGTATACGTATACCTATGACGATGACGGAAATATGCTTACAGAAAACCGCAGAAGATATTCAAAAAAAGAAACTCTTTTTGAAAGCAGCCGCAAATGTGATTACGACAGCCGCGGCAATCTTATCAGGGAAGAGTCAAGCTTCAGCGACGGCAGAGCAGATAAGGTCATATCCTATGAATATGATGCTCATAACCGCAAAATACGCGAGACTGACGGTTATTCCGAGACCTTATACGAATATGAGACCGTTAAATAAACAAATTATGAATCAATATAAGGAGGACATTAACAATGTCAAATGAAATGCAGTTAAAATACGGCTGTAACCCCAATCAGAAGCCTTCAAGAGTTTATATGGCTGACGGCAGCGAGCTCCCTATCGAGGTGCTCTGCGGCAAGCCGGGCTATATCAACCTTCTTGATGCCTTCAACGGCTGGCAGCTGGTAAAGGAGCTGAAGGCTGCTACTGGTATGTGTGCAGCTACATCATTCAAGCACGTTTCGCCCGCAGGTGCTGCTATAGGCAGACCTCTCAGCGATGATCTCAAGAAGATCTACTGGGTAGACGACCTGGGCGAGCTCTCTCCCCTTGCAAGCGCTTACGCAAGAGCAAGAGGCGCTGACAGAATGTCCTCTTACGGTGATTTCATCGCCCTTTCCGACAAGGTGGACGTTTGCACAGCAAAAATGATACAGCGCGAGGTATCAGACGGCGTTATCGCTCCCGACTACGATCCCGAGGCTCTGGAGATACTCAAGTCCAAGAGAAAGGGCACTTACTGCATACTCAAGATGGACGAGAACTACAAGCCCGCTCCCATCGAGACAAAGCAGGTTTACGGCGTATCCTTCGAGCAGGGACGCAACGAGCTCGACATCAACCGCGAGCTTCTTGCAAATATAGTTACTGAGAATAAAAATATCCCCGACGACAAGAAGGACGATCTCCTTATCTCTCTCATCACTCTGAAGTATACTCAGTCCAACTCTGTCTGCTACGTAAAGGACGGACAGGCTATCGGTATCGGTGCAGGACAGCAGTCCCGTATCCACTGCACACGTCTTGCAGGTCAGAAGGCCGATAACTGGTGGCTGAGACAGTCTCCGCAGGTAATGGGGCTCCAGTTCGTTGACGACATCCGCCGTGCCGACCGTGACAACGCTATCGACGTATACATCGGCGACGAGTACGAGGACGTTCTCCGCGAAGGCGAGTGGCAGCACATCTTCAAGGTCAAGCCCGCTGTATTTACCCGCGAGGAAAAGAAGGCATGGCTTGCCAAGAATACAGGCGTCTGCCTTGGTTCTGACGCTTTCTTCCCCTTCGGCGACAATATCGAAAGAGCAAAGAAGTCAGGCGTTGAGTATATTGCAGAGCCCGGCGGTTCTATCCGTGATGACAACGTTATCGAGACCTGCAACAAGTACAACATCGCTATGGCATTCACAGGCATCCGTCTTTTCCACCACTGATAACAATAACTCTTACAGCTGCGGCCATGAACTGACCGCAGCTTTTTTGTTCCGCACCTTCATCCCCCTCTGTAAGAGAGCGGAAAAGTGCTGAAATTCAACGGAAAACCATTGAATTTCAAAAAAATAATTCTGCGTTTCTATGTTGTGCACAAAAAAATCCGCAGACATTTGTACGCTGTGACCATAATACCTGTGTCCGAAAAACAAAGACTTATCCGTATTTTCTTACAGGGAGCTCCTGTGGCCGGAAAGTGCCGCTCTCTCCGCTTTTTTCTGCTCATTAACCCCTGTTAACAACTTTATTTTTTACGTGTATGCCTTTTGCAGCGCCATTTGTCAGTTCTCTTAGAAAAACAGGCAATAAATCTCTTGCAATATTGACCGCATTGTGCTATACTATAATGTACAGTTATAATTTTACAAATTGTACGGAAAGTTATATTATTTCCGGGACGGGGGAAAACTTATGAGCAGCTATCATTCAATATCACTGAAAAAACTGTACATTACAGCCGCTGTATTCTGCGGGCTGTATATCATAGCATCTATCCTCGCTTATATTCTTTCCGGTACGTTATTCAATGCACTGTCGGGTGACTCGTTCCGTGCAGCTCACCCTGATATGGCTATCTCAGGCAAATGCAAGGCTTTTCTGTGCCTTTCGGAAGTGGTATGGCTGCCTTTTATCATATACATCTTCAGCTGTACAGGCTGGGCTTTCTCTGCAAAGCGATGTAGAAGAACTCTTAAAGCAGCTCCTGCACTGTGGCTCCTCGGCTTCATCGCCGAACATATCATAGCGCTCCTTATATCACACTCCTCAATGATGAAGCATACATCTGAGGCATGGCTTATACAGCGCACCGAATACGTTACCTTCTTTTTCAGCATTATCCTGGTAGGAGCTCTGGTGCTCATATGCACCGCTGCCGCTCTCGGTATTGATGAGGACCGTCATGTAAAGCATCTAAAATATAAATAAGGAGCATCAAAATGAAAAAACCAAACGCACTAAAAAACACACTACTTATCGCAGCATTACTCTGTACAGTCAAGCTGGCTCTTGATATATTCTTCATCATCAATAACCATATAACCTTTTATACCGCTGTTGTCGGCAATCTCGGCAAGGAAGTCCTCCCCATAGGGATAAAAATGTTCTTCATCGCCGAATCCCTGCTGGCTACGGCTCCTCTCGGAATAGCCGCCGCGATCAACTACAAAAAGGAGGATATGTCCCAGAAACGCGGTATTTCCACTGTTATCGTAACAGGCATATTCTATGCGGTCTATATCTTAGGCTTTCCGCTTATAAAAAGCATTCTCTTCTCTTTGACATCAAGATTCTACGGTGACAAAATACTCAGCTATGTAATTTCACTCAACGGCACCCTCGGCGTTACCGATTTCCTCGTACACGCTGCAGCAGTTATGATGATAAGCTGCGCGGCTGTGGAGATTTACGGCGGAGAAAAAAAGTCCCTGCCCGAAGATATCGGATAATAGCAGAACTTATCGCATGGGCGACTGGTCAACATGAAAGGAGATACTTTCCCATGAAAAAATTTCTTATAATTCTCGCAGTTCTGATCGCTATTTCAGCCGCATCCTTCTTCGGTGTGACATATTACATGACTCACCCCTCCGATGAATACACCACGGAAAACTTCAGCTTCAGCGTCCCCGGCGGATTCGGCCTCGACACCATGAAGGACGGCAATACCTACGTATTCAGATGCCTTGGTGAAAAAATATATGTGGAAGACATAACCTACAACTGTACTCCCGAAACAGCAGAGGCTTTTCTCTATTACTATGACGGTGATGAAAACATAAAGGTGGAATCCTTTACAGGTTCTCAGTATACAGGCTTCTTCCGTTCATCGGACAACAATTCCGAAGGCAAAAAAGAAACCGGTCTTTCCTACATCCTCGGAACAGACACCCATTACTTCAACGTGTCCTGTATCTGCGGCTCTTTAAAATCAAAGCTCCTGAAAAAATCAATGGACAAGATCGCAGAGTCCGCAGTATATACCTCGGATTTCCGTATAGCCGACAAACCCGAGACTTATGACTTCAAATGGGCAACTGTAAATACAGGCAAAAAATACACCTGCAAGGATAAGACCGAAGAGGAAAAAAAGGAAAAGCCCATCATAAAGTTCGTAATGAACGAGGTCTATGCAGAAGCGGACACCTATGTGAAAACATACTCTCCCACCATCTCACTGACCGTAGTGGAAGCCGACGCCTCCCCTGCTGACCTTGCAGATGACAGCTATAACAAACGAATGGAAAACAAGGATAAGTATAACTCCATCAAGAGAGAACAGGTAAATATGTTCGGCTATGACTGCGAACGCCTTTTTTATGAGACAAAGCCGTCGTCGGACGACGATACTATTATCCACTTCTATGATCTGTACTTCTTCAGGAACGGCAAGTATCTGTACAACGTGACCGCAAATTACCGCAACAGTTCGGAAGAAGCAGACGCACGTGAAATGCTCGGAAATATCACCATAAAGGATATTGATAAATAACTATTTTACATACAGGAGGAATACCCCAATGAAAAACGTATTAGTAGTAGGCGGCGGCGGACGCGAACACGCCATCATCATGAAGCTGGCAGAGAGCCCCCATGTGGGAAAGCTCTACTGCGCTCCGGGCAACGGAGGCATCTCAAAGTATGCCGAGTGCTTCAGCGTAGGTGCCACTGATGTTGACGGGATCGTCGCTCTTGCAAAGCAGCTCAGACCTGATATGGTCGTTGTTGCTCCCGATGATCCGCTGGTCCTCGGAATGGTCGACAGCTTGCAGGCTGAAGGCTTCATGACCTTTGGTCCCAAAGCCAATGCGGCTATAATAGAGGGCTCAAAGGTATTTTCCAAGGAGCTCATGAAGAAATACAACATACCTACTGCTTTCTATGAGGTATTCACCGAATCGGAAAAGGCTATTGCTTATCTGAAAGAGCAGAACAGCTACCCCGCTGTTATCAAGGCTGACGGTCTGGCTCTCGGAAAGGGCGTTATCATAGCTCAGAACGAGGAGGAAGCTGTTGCCGCAGTTCATGAGATGATAGATGAGCTCAAGTTCGGAAAGAGCTCTGCCCGTATCGTTATCGAGGAATTCCTCACAGGTCCCGAAGTATCCGTTCTCAGCTTCACCGATGGCAAGACTCTGGTGCCTATGATCTCCTCTATGGATCACAAGCGCGCTCTCGACGGCGACAAGGGCCTCAATACCGGCGGTATGGGTACTGTTTCTCCCAATCCCTGCTATACAGAGGACATCGCCAAGGAGTGCATGGAGAAGATATTCCTCCCCACTATGAACGCTATGAACTCCGAGGGACGCACCTTTGAGGGCTGCCTCTACTTCGGACTTATGATAACTCCCAAGGGTCCCAAGGTCATCGAGTATAACTGCCGCTTCGGCGATCCCGAGACACAGGTGGTTCTCCCCATGCTGGACGCCGACCTTTATGAGATATTCGAGGCTATATACAACCACCAGCTGGACAAGGTGGACATAAAGTGGCATAAGGGCAGCTGCGCCTGCGTTGTCATGGCAAGCGGCGGCTACCCCGAAAGCTATCCCAAGGGCATTAAAATGAACGGCTTCGACGAAAAAGGTCAGGTCGAGGGCTGCTTCGTTTACCATGCAGGCACAAAACTTGACGAAAAGGGTGATTTTCTCACCAACGGCGGCAGAGTCATCGGCGTTACCGCTAAGGGCAATGACCTTCAGGCCGCACTTGATAAGGCTTACGAGGGCGTCTCAAAAATAAGCTTTGAGGGCGCTCATTACAGGAAAGATATCGGACAGAGAGCACTGAAGGCTCTCAGCTAAGGAGCGTTTTATGCATGATAGGTTAAATACGGGGTTTAAAAACTGCCTCTTCGGAAACCTGCTGTTTATCGCATTCGGTCTGGTCTGTCTCTTATACTACAACGTCTACTCTCCGGACTCGGCATTCTCAAAGCTCATAGAGATAATCGCATACGCCTGCGAATTCGGCGGATTCGCACTGCTGCTCTGGGGACACTGGCTGTTTATTACTGCCGCAAGATTCAGGATGCTGATGAAGGTCAGCTACCTGCTGTATATCATCCTTGAGGCGGTAATGATGATATTTGAGCTCAATTCCTACCAGATCTCCTTCTACAAACCTTATTCTCTATTACTGGCAATAGTTCACGCATCTGTATCGGGATTTGTATGCCTTACATTTCTTCAGCTCGATCCCAACAAGAAAAAACTCGAGCTTTCGGTGGTCATATGCATAGCGATAATATTCGCCGGTATGCTGGGCAATATCCTCGGTCTGAGAATATACTTCAGTATCATCGTCAACGGCATCGCCTATTCGATACTTTATTATTTCATCATACGCCATATCAAGCGTGAGGAGATAGAAATAGACTGCCACGGTGACAAAGCCCGCGTTGCGGAATATAAAAGTACATTTTTCGATGAATAATAAAAAGCTCCCTTTATCGGGGAGCTTTTTTGATGTATACAGCTTTTTCACTAAAAAATATTGACAAATCTCTCAAATCAGGTTAAAATAGTAATAAGGGGATCATATTTTGCATCGAAAGGAGCGTTTATCATGATTTCTATCAAGCAGGAGGATTTCGCGGAAAATTACGAGCTCTTCGCAAAGCTTTGCGATATAACCTCAGAACCGCTGAAGCTTGTCAATGCTAACTGCAAGGATATGATAGTCATGACCGCTGATGCTTTCCAACGCAGAAAGAAAAAGCTCGATCTCCGTGAAAAAATGCTCGCTGCTGACGGCGATGAGGAACTGAGTACGGAATCAACAGATTTCAACAAGCTCAGAAGGATCATTAATGAACTGTCAAAAAACGAGGAATAATTTTGTAATAGTGCGTTCACAAAGCCGCTTCATTGATGAAAATCAGATGAAATCGGGGGCAAATTTCTTGACAACCGCAATATTTTGCCATATAATATGGTTGTGGCACAAGGGGTGTGCCTGAAACATTATTACATGAAACAGGAGGATTATGAAAATGGGTGTATTCAAGAGATTAAGCGATCTTCTCAAGGCAAATGTTAATGACATTATCGACAGGGCTGAAGATCCCGAGAAAATGGTAAAGCAGATCATCATCGATATGCAGACCGAGCTCACAAAGGCTACTCAGAACTACGGTAAGGCTAAGGCAAGCGAACGCCTCGCCGAGAAGAAATACCTCGAAGCTCAGAAGATCTCTTCTGACTGGGAGGCTAAGGCTAAGATGGCTCTCTCAAAGGGCGATCAGGACCTTGCTAAGCAGGCTCTCGCAAGAAAAGTCAGAGCTGATGAGGACCTCGCAAACTATAAGGAAATGTATGACTCCATCTCTGCTCAGACCGATGCTATCGGCGATCAGGTAGAGGTGCTCAAGTCCAAGCTCGAAGAGGCTAAGAGCCGTCAGGCTATGCTCATCGCGCGTTCACAGATGGCTGATACCAAGAAGAACCTCGCTAAGGCAGCAGGTGCTTTCGATCCTAACTCATCTTTCGATAAGTTCCAGAGAATGGAAGAAAAGATTGAGCGCAAGGAGGCTGAGGCTGACGCTTTCACTGAGATCGCAGGCGGTACTCTCAACGGCGGCAGCGGTGACGAGCTCACAGATTCATTCGATCAGCTCGAGTCTGACGCTAAGGTAGACGCAGAGCTCCAGAGACTTATGGCTGAGATGAACGGAGGCAGCTCCAACTGATCTCGGCTGACTAACAGCAAAGGAATTTTATTATGAGCCGCAAAAAAGACAATACTTATCCCGCAAAAAAAATGTTCAGAGATTCGCTGCCCATACTGGGTGCGATCTTCCTTGCAATGGTTTCCGTAGCATATATCCTTTTCCGCAGCTGGAGCAACAAGCTCTATTATGAAAAATGGAAGGAATATGAGGATTGCGGTATCTGAATAAAAACATAAAAGCTCCGAGGCATAACGCTTCGGAGCTTTTCTTTATCAATAATTGCCAATAAGGTAATTAAATGCGGATACCGTCTTTCTTTGACAGTATCCTGTTTTTCCAAGTCTTCTGCCGCAAACAGCGCAGTTATAATACTGATATTTGATCAGATGAGCCGTTGAAGGCCAATACTGATCTGTTGCAGGGACAAAAGAAAAAGCTCCCCTTATCGGGGAGCTTTGATAAGTTATTGTTGCTTAACCGTTTACAGGAAGCGTTGTATATACGTGAAGCAGATACTTCTGGATAACTACTGCGTCATCACCTGTAAGTCCCTTTGTAGTAAGGTCAACGTCGCCGTTGAGCTTGCCCTGCTCTGTGAGAGGCTTATCAGCTGTTCCGCCAACGCCGTACTTGTTGGGGTTAGCCAGAGCCTGCATGATGAGGATAGCATCAGCAAGGTCTATCTTTCCGTCACAGTTGGTATCACCGTAAGTGACATTTGTACTGCCGCCATGGTTTGAAGTAGTAGAGGTTGTAGTTGTTGTATCAGAAGTGGTCGTAGTTGTTGTTTCAGTAGTTGTTGTGGTAGTTCTGTCTGATGTGGTAGTTGTAGTAGTAACAGGACTTGTTGTTGTAGTCGTTGTAGTCTTGGGAGCGTCGCTGCCTGTGCTGCCCATACCGTCAGCCTTGGTGCCGTCAGGCTCCTCGCCGTAGTAAAGCTTACCGTTTATATAAACGGGCACATAAGGAGACATAACGCCCTTTGAAGAACCGTCTGCGCCTGTGGTTGTCTTGCCGAGTCCCTTTGCCGAGAAAT
The DNA here is from genome assembly GCF_000571935.1 of Ruminococcus flavefaciens 007c. GTDB lineage: Bacteria > Bacillota > Clostridia > Oscillospirales > Ruminococcaceae > Ruminococcus > Ruminococcus flavefaciens_F. The sequence goes on from NZ_ATAX01000028.1 coordinate 48,742, forward strand.
CATTTGATGAATCCCAGCCGCTGCCGTAATCGGGCATTACAAATGCAATGAGCTCCTCACACTGCTGCTGGCCTTCGGAAATAGGAAGAACTACACGGCCGTCGGGGAATGTTACCTCGATGTAGTAGATATTGCCGCTGTACTGTATGGGCTTGGATATCTCTGCCGGCTTATAGCCCTTGCCTGCGTACATACCAGCCTGATCGCGGTCACAGCGGATAACGAGATCCTCGGGCTTCTTGCCTGCTGCGATTACCTCGCTGAGATCCATGAAGTATCTGAAGGAAAGGTTATCCTGAACTCTTGCGGGCCATGCGGAGTGGTTGGTCATCTTGAAGCTGACAGTCTGTCCGCTTGAATCGCCGCCCTTTGAGAGCACTTCAACATAGAACTCGGGACTGTCATGCTTTTCGGGCTGCGGGAAGGAAGGATCCTTTGTGCCGCCGTACTTGTCTATCATCTTGCAGAGCATAGCTGTAAAGCCTGCGTTATAGTCCGTAGCGACCTCGTTGTTGATGAAGTCATCACGGCTGTCCTTGTATGAGCCGTCCTGATTGGGGCCTCCTACAAGAGCACCGTAGAGGATATGACGGGTATGAACAGGATCGTATACCGAATTCTTCCATGAACCGTGAGCTGTACGATGGTGCGGATACTGAGGATAGTTATCGCCGAAGCCTATGAGATAGCTGCGCTTGTCGGGGTTGTCGCCGAGAGCGAAATTAACCTGAGTCTCTGCGAATTCCATATATGTATCAGCCTCTGATTTGAGTACCGTATCTGATGCAACAGTCGCAATGAAGGCTGCTGCATTTGCATATCTGAGAGATCCCCAGCTGTCCAGCCAGCGAAGGCCGCCCGGACACTTCTTGGGCTCTCCGTAGTTTACCCAGCGGTCGCAGTGCTTCTTTACGTGTGCGATAGCGTCAGCGTCATTTGTATTTATAGCGTAGAGCAGCATTGCGCCCTGGAGGTTATCGTCCCAGCAGTGTCCCCAGCCGTATGCGATAACATCGCCTTCTCCGCGCATTTTATCAAGCTTAGGGATAAAGCTCTTTGCGTCGTCAAGGTAGGACTGATCGCCTGTTGCTATATAGAGCCAGTTAGCTGCATAGAAGAGCTGATCGTAGCAGTGATGGGACATATAGAAGCCCTGAGCGTCGCTCTCATTATATACCGTATCATTTGGCGATGACTTAGCGAGTTCATAGATGCTGTCTGCGTGCTTCAGATAGTCGGCCTTCTTTGAAGCTGATATGCTTCCGTCGAGGGCAACGGCACCCGATGCAAGAGCAGCTGCCATTTCACCGAATACTGCACAGCAGCCCTTTGATGACTTCAGAGCCGCACGGGACTCTGCAATGGAATGTGAGTTGTCCTCCATACCGTACTCCAGAAGGTCGGCAGCTCCCCACCATGTATGGTCGTGCTTACCGATGCCTACCTGATAGACTACCTCGGTGCCCTTATCGCAGTTAACGAAATAATCGAGTACAAACTCCAGATTGTTCTCGTATATTTTCTTCAGTCCTGCCTTTTCAACACCGTCGGGATACTGATAGATTCCCCAGGCCAGCATTGAAGCCGAATAGGCCATAGGGAGATTGAACTTGACATGGTCACCTGCGTCGTACCAGCCGCCGAGAACGGGATCACTCATGGTGGAATCCGACTTCCACTCTACTCTGTTCCATTCCGGAAGCGGTCCTGCCTGCTGCACCTCGTAGAAAAACAGTGACTTGTCCAGTGCGTCGGCATAATTATACTTACTGTCCGCAGCAACAGCAGTGCTCATAACATCTACGGGCATCGCCGAAACAGTGGACGAAGCAAGAAGGACAGCGGATAATATACCGCCTGCCATTTTTTTCAGCATAGTAAAACTCTCCTCTCATTATTTTTTGCCCCGTAAAACGGAGCTTCCTCACGAGTATACCATAGCTATACATAATAAATTATGCCATATAACCTCTGAAATGTCAAGTCATTGGCAGTGCAGAAACAACGGTATTTCGTTAAACAGGCGTTTATTTTATAGCAATAGCCAAATCATCGGAGATTTTTTTGTATAAAGTGACAAGGGTATGTCAAATGACAAATCAATAAAAGTATGCTATAATATAGGCAATATGTGATATAAACGGGGGTTTTCACTATGAAAAGTTTTTTAAGAGCCCTTCCTGTCATCGCTCTGATCCTGGGGTTAATGAGCATTCCGATGAGTTCAAGGGCATTGGATTTCGGTGACTTCTCGGGTGATTCCGACTGGGGGGACAGTGACGACAGCTGGGACAGCGGCTGGGACAGTGATGACAGCTGGGACAGTGACAGCGGAAGCAGCAGAAGAAGCCGCGGAAGCAGTACGGATCTGAGCGATCCGGAGGAATTAGAGATCGCAATGATACTCACGGTGTCTTTTATAGGCGTTTGCCTGGCAGCTGTGGCATCACTGGCTTACATCTTCAAACAGCTCGGATTGAACGAAATCAAGCATACCGCTACCTACCCTGACAATCAGGATATGCGCAGTATGGACGAATTCCGTTCACTGCATCCCGAATTCTCGTCTCAGGACTTCAAGAAAAAGCTGGCGGAGCTTTACGTACTGTTCCAGAAAGAATGGCAGCGAAAGGATATATCGTCTCTCAGGCAGTATCTCACCGCTCCCTATTTCGCTCAGATGGACGCTCAGCTTAATAACTACCGCGTGAACGGCCAGACAAACTATGTTGATAATATAAGAGTAAGCAATATCGACCTGACAGGCTGGAAGTCCGAAAGCGGATCTGAGATAATCATTGCAAGACTGCACACAAGGATAGTGGACTATGTCTGTGATGACCGCACTGGCGCATTGATACGCGGAAGTACTACACGCGAAAAGCTCATGTGCTACGAATGGACACTGGTGAGATCATCATCGGGCAAGAGTCCGGCAGGGACACAGATATGCCCGCACTGCGGCGCAAAGATCAGCATGAACCAGTCTGCTGTCTGCGAGTACTGCGGTTCTGTACTGCATACAGATACCTTTGACTGGGCTGTAAGCAATATAAAGGGAATCTCTCAGAGAACGCTCTGAAAAACTTGAAAAGGGGATCAATACTATGAAAAAAATACTCAGGTTTATTCCTGTTATCGTTATGATACTGGGACTTGTCATACTGCCGTTAAAGGGCAGAGCAATGGATTTCGGTGACTTCTCGGGTGACTCCGACTTCGGCGGAGGTTGGGACAGCGGCGGAAGCGACTGGGACAGCGGCGGCTGGGACAATGACAGCGGTTACTCATACGGCGGAGGCGGCGGCAGCGGATCGGCTGACGGAAGCGCCCTGATATTCATCATCTTTATCGGCGCTCTCATCGTATACGGAATAGTGAAGGCCAATAAAACCACCTCAAATTTCGGCAATCAGAGTCCTTCCACAAACTATCAGAGACAAGAGCCTCTGCGTCCGGTAGATTCATATCTGACCAAAGATCCAGACTTCTCCCCCTCCGAGTTCAGGGAAAAGCTCTCAAATCTTTATGTACGCTTCCAGAATGAATGGCAGCGCAAGGATATATCCTCCCTCCGTCCTTACCTCACTGATGCGATGTTCGCTCAGATGGACAGACAGCTGGATAACTACCGCAGGAGCTGTCAGACCAACTATGTTGAGAGGATAGCCGTGCTCGGCGTAGATCTCCTCGGCTGGAAGGAAGAAAACGGCTACGACGTCATGGTTGCAAGGCTTAATACAAGAATAGTCGACTACGTTAAGGACGACCGCACAGGCAGGATAATCCGCGGAAGCAATACCAGAGAGAAGTTTATGACCTATGAATGGTCACTGATAAGAACTGCCGGAGTAATGACAAGACACTCCTCGGGCACCACATCACAGACCTGTCCTTACTGCGGCGCAAATGTGGATATAAATCAGTCTGCTGTCTGCGAGTACTGCGGTTCAGTACTGCATACCGATACCTTTGACTGGGCTGTAAGCAATATCAAGGGTATTTCACAGCGCACTGTATAAGCTATGACATACAGATACAAAAAGATCGCTCAGAAACCTCGGCGAGCATCTCGGTGAAAGCGGCATCCTTATGGAGCTGACCGAGGGCAGATTTGCCGAAAAACCTGCGAATGCCGAGCTTCTCCGTGCCGTCTGCGATATGTTTGCGATGCTGCACGAGACCGAATTCAGAAAGTTTACTGAATTTAAAAATTTAGCGGATTATGATTGACTTTTTTCTCTCTTTGCGGTATAATTAACTTAATGTAACGTTTGATACGGAAGGAAGGTATAAAACAATGGCCAACGATAAAAATCCTAAGGTACTGATCGTAGATGATGACAAGAACATATGCGATCTTCTCAGACTTTATCTTGAAAAAGACGGATACAGCGTCCTGCTCTGCCATGACGGCGACGATGCTGTTGTTAAATTCAAAGCTTTAAGCCCGGATATGGTGCTTCTTGATATAATGCTCCCCGGAAAGGACGGCTGGCAGGTCTGCCGCGAGATCAGAAAGATCTCAAACGTTCCGATCATAATGATAACCGCCAAGGGCGAGACCATAGACAAGGTAATCGGTCTCGAGCTGGGCGCTGATGACTATATAGTAAAGCCCTTTGACGCAAAGGAGGTCATCGCACGTATCAATGCCGTTACACGCCGCGTTGGTACAGGTATGGCCGAGCCCGAGTCCAAGGAAGTACACTACGATAAGCTTTCTGTGAATATGGACAGCTATGAGCTGAAGGTCAACGGAAAGAATATCGATACTCCTCCCAAGGAGCTTGAGCTTCTTTACTACCTTGCTTCCAATCCCAACAGAGTTTATACCCGCGATCAGCTTCTTGATGAAGTATGGGGCTTTGAGTACTACGGTGACTCAAGAACCATAGATGTTCATATCAAACGTCTCCGTGAAAAGCTTGAGGGCGTCTCCGACAAGTGGACTCTCAAGACCGTATGGGGAGTCGGCTATAAGTTCGAAGCTGAAGAAGAGGAATAAGCTCTCATTAACTTCAAAGCCTGAAGGGGACGCTCCGTCCCCTTATTTTGTATAGAGGTGATCTCCTTGAAAGGCAAAAAAAGCTCTTATTACAAGCTTTTTATATTCATCGTTTTCATCGTTCTCTCTATAAATATACTTGTGGGCGTTATCCTTATAACCGTCAGCTCCTCGGTGTATAAATCGACCAAGCTGGACGAGCTCCAGTCCATCGGAGACCTGTTTATAAACTGTATGCAGGACGACTATGCCGAAACAAGGGATACCCGTTCTGCTATGACCAAGAACCTCCACAAAAAATTCTCGACGAAATATCACCTGATGATATACATATATGACGAGAACGGAAACTGCGTCCTTTCCGACGCAGACTATAATCCGGATCCTAAAAAGGTCGTTAAGAACAGCGACAGGATCTCGGCAGCAGAGATAAATTCACTTAACGAGAAGGATTACCTTGGCATTGAGACCAAAAGTATATCCGCCAATGAACCGTATATGCTCTACGGCACCTTCTTTTTCCTGAAGGGCGAGAACGACCTTATCCCTACGAGAATGTTTGCTAAGATATATGGAAAATCCAATTCCATTGATGATTTTTCCATAAAGATAGCCCTCTTTTATACTATCTTCTGCATATTCAGCGTTACGGGACAGCTCCTCATTATCAAACGCAGGCTCAACAAGCTCTCTGCCTATGAAAATGAGTTCAGACGCATAAGCGAGATGTATGCAAAGCGCGATTTCTCAGAGCATATCCCCACAAATGTCCCCTATACCACTCCCGAGATCGCAGACTACGTAAATGCCGTGGCCGCGGATGTCGCAAAGAGCGAGGAGACCAGCAAGACCTTCATCGCCAATGTATCCCATGAGCTCAGAACGCCTATCACTACCATAGGCGGCTTTGTAGACGGAATACTTGACGGTACTATCCCCAAAACACGACAGAACGAGTACCTTGTGCTCGTTTCAAAGGAAATAAAGCGCCTGCGAATACTCATATCCTCAATGCTCAATATGTCAAGATTCGAAACAGGTACCCTCAGACCTAATTTCCGCGATGTAAACCTCACGGAAATAGTTATCCAGACCGTACTCATGTTCGAGAAAAAGATCGAGGATAAGAACCTTGAGGTGGAAGGCCTGGGAAGCGACCGTATGTCAGCAGAAGTGGATCCCGACCTTATACAGCAGGTAGTGTACAATCTGGTGGAAAATGCCGTAAAATTCATAAATACAGGCGGTACTCTCTCATTCAGATTTGAAAGATCTATCAACGGTATATGTACCATAGGTATAAAGAACACGGGCGAGGGACTCAAAAACGATGAGATCTCGCAGGTGTTCGACAGATTCTACAAGACAGATTCATCACGAGGCAAGGACACCACAGGTCTGGGACTGGGACTTGCCATCTCACGCAAGATCGTTCATCTCCATCACGGTCATATCGTTGTCAAAAGCGTTTACGGAGAATACACGGAGTTTCTCATACAGATACCCGAGAAACAACCCAAAAAGAAAGGATAAACAATGGACGACAGATACAATTTCTATGGGAATGACTCTCAGCAGCCCTATGTTCCACAGCATGAGAAACCTGCTACTGAAACGTCCTGCGGCAGCACCCAGACTCCGCCGCCTCAGCAGGGCTACGGCAGTCAGGGCTACGGACAGCAACAGCCCCGCAGCAGCTACGAACAGCAGCAGAACGGTTACTCCGATCGTCCCTATAACGGCGGTTACAATCAGCAGAACAGCTACAGCCGTCAGAATAACTACGGTCAGCAGAACAGTTACGGCAGTCAGAACAGTTATAATCAGCCAAATGGCTACGATCAGCCAAGGCGTCCCGTATACGACCGCTTCATGTATGAGCCCATAGGCTTTGAGGAACTTGAACGCGCAAAGGCTCCCCTCGCAGATCAGGAGCTCAGCTCCGGAAAGAAGCGCCGCAAGTCCGAGACTGCCGCTGTAAAGCTTTTTGCAGCCCTCCTTATAGTAGCGGGAGGTCTGAGTATATTCGGTATTGTACACGATATTGTAACAAGCAAGAGCATAGTGGAAAAGATAGGCCCTCAGCAGCAGGTGGTGCTCTATAAGGAGTCAAAACCCAAGGGCTATGACGACACGGAAAAGTACAAGGACGAAAACGGCAAATACACTCCCGAGGGTGCTGCCGCACTGGTAAGACCTTCCATAGTCAAGATATATACCTACAGCGATTATTCCGCATATTCAGCCAAGAGACCTATGGGAACAGGTTCGGGCATCGTTCTCAACGAGGACGGATATATCGCCACAAATGCCCATGTTCTCGAGGCCGAGGGCTATCACAGGATAGAGACCATGGACGGCGATTTCTACGACGCCAAGATAGTCGGCAGAGATGCCAAAACGGACATCGCCGTGATAAAGGTCAACGCAAAGGGCCTGAAACCCGCGATTCTCGGTGACTCCGACGAGGCTGTGGTCGGCGAGCAGGTCATCGCTATCGGAAACCCTGCTAACCTCTCCAGTACTGTTACGGACGGTATAGTTTCGGCTGTAAACCGTAAGATAAAAAGCGACTCCTCGGGCTTTGAAATGGATTGTCTCCAGACAAATGCCGAGATAAGCCCCGGCAACTCCGGCGGAGCACTTGTAAATATGTACGGTCAGGTAATAGGCATTACCTCTTCAAAATACGTCAGCAACGACCTTGAAGGCCTTGGCTTTGCTATCACCATCAATGAGGCTTATCCCGTTATCGAGCAGCTGGTAAAGAACGGCTTTGTGGCAGGACGCTTCAGGATAGGCATACAGCTCAGGGATATGGCCAGCGACGCAAAGATCGCTGTTATCGAGGAAAAGCTCGGCTTTGAGCTTCCCGACGACTTCAAGGGTGTATACATCGAAAAGATAGATCAGGATGCTGACATAGCCAAGTCCGAGCTGAAGGAAGGCGATTTCATCACCGAGATAAACGGTAAGACCGTCAGCACCTATGACGAGCTTTACGACACCATAAGCAGCCAGTTCCAGGCAGGCGACACCGTACCTGCTACCTGCGCTCATCTTGAAAAGGGCGGCAAGCTCCGCTACTATCAGATAAAGTTCAAGCTTATGGAAGACACTTCCGGAAATTACTGATCCATAAGACCTTTAGGGCGTTTTGAATTGACGCCTGCAACTCCTCCTGCTGCACCGGATACGGTCAGCAGAAGGAGCTTTTTTATACCCGGTATGTCACCGATGACTGCAAAAGTACAGGCTGCAATCACTCCAAACATGACAGCACCGCAGAGCATACCGCAGAGCATTCCCCTCTTCCGCCTGTATTTTCCGTATATAAAGGCTCCCGTATATGCTCCTGCTGCCAGCGACACAGCTGCAAAGCCACCTGCGGTGCCTATATCCTTCAGCACATAGAATATCACCGCCGCAGACAGCAGCAATGCCGCCATGGTACAGAGCAGTCCGCAGCTCACTGCCGCAGCCATGCTCACAGCCGCCTTAGTCCATATGCTTTCACGATGTCTGCGCATAAAAAACCTCCGCATAGAATTCTTATTAATCCTATGCGGAGGTCATTATACTTATTCTTCCTCTTCGGAGTCTTTCTTTTTCTTCTTTGGCTTGCTGTCATCATCGTCTACAACAGCAGCAGAAGCAACTGATGAAGACTTCTTGCCCGCAGCCTTTGCTTCCTTGATACGCTCGGCAGCAGATACATTCTCTGTGATAGCCCAGTTCTTTATTCTGAGCTTATGCTTTGCGCCGCCTGTCTCAATAACGACTGTGTCCTCGCCTACGCTTACAACGATACCGACGATACCGCCGCCTGTAACGATCTCATCGCCTACCTGAAGGCTTTCCTGCATTTCCTTCATTTCCTTGTCACGCTTCTTCTGAGGCCTGATAGCCATAAAGTAGAGCAGCACGAACATTACGATGAGCATGAGAGGCATCGAGAGCAGGCTTCCCAAACCGGCCTGCTGTCCCTCTGCCGAACCTGATGCAGCTGCAGCATCTTCAGCAAAAGCATTGAGAGATGTAAAACCTGCCATAGCCGATGTAAATACAGCTGCAGCAAGAGAACTTACTATTTTTTTCTTCATGATATTTCTCCTATCGTTCCGGATTGTATTTCATACAATAGCTATTATACCACATATAGATTGACTTTGCAAGTATTTTTCATCGAATTCCCGCATTTTTTTGCACAGAAGAAAACAGAAAGCCGTTCCCTTTCCGGGAACGGCTCTTATTGTTATATCTGCGATCAAACGAGCTTGATGATAGCCATTTCAGCAGCGTCTCCGCGGCGGGGACCGATCTTAACGATCTGTGTGTAACCACCGTTTCTCTCTGCATACTTGGGAGCAATCTCGTCGATAAGCTTCTTAGCAACGGACTCCTTTGTGATGTAAGAGAACACCTGACGCTTGGAGTGCAGATCATCATTTTTACCGATAGTGATCATTTTTTCTGCAACTGCACGAACTTCCTTAGCTCTTGTAACGGTTGTTTCGATCTGACCGTTCTCAAGCAGGAAAGTAACCATGCCTCTGAGCATAGCCTTTCTATGATCAGATGTTCTGCCCAGTTTTCTTGTACCCGGCATTGTATTCACTCCTTTTTATAGTGGTGCGCTGTACGCACGTTTTATGGTTTATTCCTCTTCGGAGGAGAGGTCAAAGCCCAGTGACTGGAGCTTCTCCTTGACCTCGTCGAAGGACTTCTTTCCAAGGTTTCTAACCTTCATCATTTCTTCCTCAGACTTATTGATCAAGTCATCCACGGTGTTGATTCCTGCACGCTTCAGACAATTGAAGGAACGTACAGATAAGTCAAGATCCTCAATGGTCATCTCAAGGATTTTTTCCTTACCCTTTTCATCCTTTTCAACAAGGACCTCAGCAAGTCCTGCCTCTTCAGAGAGGTCAATGAACAGCTTCAGATGCTCGTTGAGGAGATTGGCTGCCTGTGATAAAGCTTCCTTTGCGGAGATGGTACCGTCTGTCCATACCTCCATGGTAAGCTTATCATAGTCGGTGACCTGACCGAGTCGCGTATCCTCTACGGTATAATTTACCTTGAGTACAGGAGTATAGATGCTGTCTACGGCAATAACGTCAACGGGGAGGTTGATCTGCTTCTTGTTTCTTTCTGCTGAAACGTAGCCTCTGCCTCTGTCGATCGTTATTTCCATATAGAGCTTTGCGTCCTTACCCAGTGTAGCAATGTGCATACCGGGATCGAGGATATTTACCTCAGAGTCGGTTTTTATATCGCCGGCGGTAATTTCGCATTCGCCCTCTGCCTCTATATATACTGTCTTAGGGCCTTCGCCGTAAAGCTTGGCAGTCAGTCCTTTGATACTGAGGATTATTTCCGTAACGTCTTCTTTTACGCCAGGAATAGTTGACAACTCATGGTGTACCGTACCATCCTTGCCCGAAAGCTTTACAGATGTTACAGCTACGCCAGGAAGTGAGGAGAGCAGCACACGTCTGAGGCTGTTTCCAAGTGTAATACCGTATCCACGCTCCAGCGGTGCTAAAACGAATTTGCCGTATTTGCCGTCACTTTTAAGCTCGACGATCTCAATATCAGGCTTATTAATTTTTTCCAGCATAAAAACCCTCCTATTTCGCAATTAATGTTGATTTCGAATACTGACGTCTCAAGTATATCTTTCTGATTACTTGGAGTACAGCTCGACGATGAGGTGAGTAGCTACCTCGTAGTCAATATCCTCAGCTGAGGGAAGACGATTTACTGTAGCAGAGAAGTCGTCCTTATTAGCTGTGAGCCATACAGGAACGAGTCTGTCCTTAGTCTCTTCTACTGTTGCCTTGAACTTTTCGGAAGTTCTGTCCTTTTCTCTGAGGGCGATAACGTCGCCAACCTTAACTCTATAGGAAGGAATGTTTACCTTCTTGCCGTTTACTGTATAGTGGCTGTGTACAACGAGCTGTCTTGCTTCTCTTCTTGTGAGAGCCAGGCCCATTCTGTATACAACACTGTCAAGTCTGGATTCGAGACAAGTGATAAGGTTATCACCGGCCTTACCTTCCATCTTTTCAGCGATCGAGAAGTAGTGTCTGAACTGCTTTTCGAGTACGCCGTAGATGAACTTCAGCTTCTGCTTTTCCTTGAGCTGGAGTCCGTATTCAGAAATCTTCTTTCTGTTGTTAGCGTTCTTGAAACGGATTGACTCCTTCTTGGAAACGCCCATTACAGCGGGGCTGATGCCCAGATATCTGCACTTCTTAAGAATTGGTTCTTTCTGTACTGCCATATTAATACACCTCCAATTTGATCAGACACGACGTCTCTTAGGCGGACGGCAGCCATTGTGCGGGATAGGTGTTACATCCTTGATCATTCTTACCTCAAGGCCTACAGTCTGAAGTGCTCTGATTGCTGCTTCACGACCTGCACCGGGTCCCTTTACGTATACTTCAACATTCTTGAGGCCGTGCTCCATAGCTGCCTTTGCAGCTGTCTCGGCAGCTGTCTGTGCTGCGAAAGGAGTAGACTTCTTTGAGCCTCTGAAGCCGAGTTCGCCTGCGCTTGCCCAAGAGATAGCGTTTCCGGCTGTATCTGTGATCGTAACGATCGTGTTATTGAAAGTGGACTGGATATGAACAGCGCCGCTTTCGATATTCTTACGTTCTCTACGTCTTCTGACAGTAGTAACTTTTTTACCCTTCTGCTGTGCCAAAGCTCATGACCTCCTTACTTCTTCTTGTTAGCGATAGTCTTTACAGGGCCCTTGCGGGTTCTTGCGTTTGTCTTTGTTCTCTGACCTCTTACAGGCAGACCCTTACGGTGACGAACGCCTCTGTAGCAGCCTATTTCAACAAGTCTCTTGATGTTAAGAGCAACTTCACGGCGGAGGTCACCCTCAACTGTGTAATGCTCATCGATATAGTCACGAAGCTTAGCTACATCCTCTTCTGCGAGATCCTTTACTCTTACGTCAGGATTTACGCCTGTTGCTGCGAGGATATTTGTTGCAGTCTGACGACCGATTCCGTAGATATAAGTGAGACCGATTTCGATTCTCTTATTCTTGGGAAGGTCAACACCGGCTATTCTTGCCATATTATAATTGCACCTCCATTAATGCGCGGGGTTATCAGCCCTGGCGCTGCTTATGCTTTGGGTTTTCGCAGATCACCATGATTCTGCCTTTACGTTTAATAACCTTGCACTTTTCGCAAATAGGTTTTACTGAAGGTCTGACTTTCATTGAAAATACCTCCTTTAGCGGATAACGGATATATGTTATATCCTGTAAATATTACTTAACGCGCCAGGTGATACGTCCCTTTGACAGGTCGTATGGTGACATCTCAAGCTTTACCTTGTCACCCGGAACGATTCTGATATAATTCATTCTGAGCTTGCCTGATACATGAGATAATACCTCATGTCCGTTCTCAAGCTGAACCTTAAACATCGCATTCGGCAGAGCGTCAGTTACAACGCCCTCAACCTCGATTACATCTTCTTTTGACACTTTGCATAACCTCCTTTACTCAGCACCGAATTCTTTCAGTATATTCCTGAGTTTTTTATCAGTTATATCGTTTAGATCAATCATACTGTCTGTAACGCGGATATGCTTTATATTCTTCCGCTTGGGCTTTACGAGCTTTCTGCTCTTGCCGTCCGCTATAAAGCAATATTTTTCATCAGCATCGGTAACAACGAAGTATCCTCCGCCGTCCCTTCCTGCCGCCGCTCTTACAACAGAGCCTTTCAGCAGCTTCACAATGTTGTCCTCCGTCAGGGCTGTGTCAATATAACGGGACCGTCAGGAGTTATTGCGATCATATGCTCAAAGTGAGCTGAAAGTGAACCACTTTTTGTGACGACTGTCCAATTATCCTTCATGACTTTTACATCGTCGCCCCTGACATTTATCATCGGCTCGATGCATATCGTCATACCCGCTACCAGTCGGGGACCGTGACCGGCCTTGCCCCAGTTCGGTATCTCGGGTGATTCATGGACTTCTCTGCCGATTCCGTGGCCGCAGTAATTTCTTACGATTCCGTAGCCTCGTGAAGCACAATACTCTTCAACAGCATGAGAAATATCTCCGACTCTTGCGTCAACCTGAGCTTTGGCTATACCTTCGAAAAGGCTTGCCTCTGTAACCTCAAGCAATGCTTTAGCTTCATCAGAAATCTTACCCACAGGGAAGGTCCAGCAGCTGTCCGCATTGAAGCCGTTATACGCAGCTCCCGTGTCGATGCTTACTATATCGCCTTCTTTTAATCTGTGGCTCGCCTTAGGGATACCGTGGATTATCTCTTCATTTACAGAGATACAAGCGTTCCCAGGAAATCCGTAAAGCCCTTTGAAGCAGGATCTGCTGTTATGGCGGGCATAATACTCGCCTATCAGCTTGTCAACATCGAGTGTTGACATTCCCGGCTTTAATCTTTCGCCCGCATACCATATTGCGCCGCAGGTAATCTTACCTGCTTCACGCATTATGGCTAATTCGGACTTTGATTTAATGGTTATGCTCATTACTTCTCTACTCCTACTGCCTGAAGTGTGAGCTTTGAAGTATCAGCGACCTCTTCCTGACCGATAACAGTAACAAGCTTGCCCTGCTTCTCGTAATAGTCCTTCAGAGGAGCTGTTTTTTCGTGGTATGTTGCGAGTCTGTCGAGAACGACTTCGGGCTGATCGTCCTTACGAACGATAGTCTTGTCGCCGCACTTGTCGCAGATACCCTCTACCTTTGTAGGTTTGTACTCGATATGGTAAGAAGCTCCGCAGCCCTGGCAGACTCTTCTGCCTGAAACTCTCTGCTTGATAGTCTCATCGGGAACGTGGATCTCGATTACCTTGTCGATACGGATGTTCATATTATCAAGAGCTTCTGCCTGAGGTACCGTTCTCGGGAAACCGTCGAGGATGAAACCGTTCTTGCAGTCGTCCTCAGCAATTCTCTCCTTCAGGATACCGATAACGATATCATCTGATACGAGAGCACCCGCGTCCATAGCAGCCTTAGCCTTAAGGCCGTACTCTGTGCCGTTCTTAGCGGCCTCGCGGAGAATATTGCCTGTAGAGATCTGAGGAATATTCAGAGCGTCGGAAACCACCTCAGCCTGAGTACCCTTGCCTGCGCCGGGAGCGCCTAAAAAGATAAGGTTCATATGTCTCGGTCCTCCTTTACTGTAAGAAGCCCTTATGATGACGCATCATAAGATGTGATTCAAGTGTTCTTGTTGTTTCAAGCGCAACGCTTACTGCGATAAGGATCGTAGTACCGCCCATTGAAAGTGCCTGGAGCTGCTTGTCTGCCATACCCATGAAGATCGGGATTACAGCTATGAAGCCCAGGAAGATCGCACCCACGAGAGAGATCTTGTTGAGTACTCTCTGGATATAATCGGAAGTGGGTTTACCGGGCCTGATACCGGGGATACCGCCGTTTGACTGACGGAGATTGTTTGCGATCTCAACAGGATTGTACTGTATCGATACGTAGAAGTAGTTGAACGCAATGATGAGCAGGAAGTAGATTGTTGCATAGCCCCAGCCTCTTGTGCTGAAGAACTTTACAAAGTTGTAATAGAAACCGCTTGCCTTCTTGGGGTCACCTGCGAAGAGCTCAATTGTCTGGGGAAGTGACATAAACGACATTGCGAAGATGATAGGCATAACGCCGCTCATGATTACCTTTATCGGGATATGAGTCTTCTGGCCGCCGTACTGCTTTCTGCCGACTACGCGCTTTGCGTACTGTATCGGGATACGTCTTTCTGCTTCGTTCATGAATACGATGAAAGCGATCTCGAAGATGATGAATAAAAGGTAACCCAGTGATACGAAGAGGTACTTGCTGGGGTTATCCTTGGTGAGCTTAACGAGAAGTGCTGCATCGGTAGGGAATCTTGCTGCGATACCTGCAAAGAGTAGTACAGAGATACCGTTTCCGAGGCCCTTGTCGCTGATCCTGTTACCCATCCATACAACGATGAGTGCTCCGGCAACGAAGCAGGCGATGATAACGAAGGCAGCAAATACGCCTTCTCCGCCGCTCGAATACTTAAGAGCATAGGTGATACCGTTCTCGTTCTCGACGTGCGCCCTGTTCTTGAGGATGAGGTAATATCCGTAGGACATTACTACTGCAAGAACCATAGCAACGAAAGCTGTGATCTTGTCGATCTTCTTTCTTCCTTCTTCGCCCTCGTCGCGCATACGCTCGAGAGGAGGCAGTGCATAGGTCAGCAGCTGCATGATGATGGAGGCGTTGATGAACGGTGTGATTGAAAGTGAGAACATAGTGGCCTGTGACATAGCGCCACCAGTGATTGTATTCATGTAATCGAGGAAGCCGCCGTTATTGGCACCGCTTGCATCCATCCAGGACTTAACAACGTCCGTATTGAGGAAGGGAACCGCAACTGCGCATCCGAATCTGAAAACAATTATCATGAATAATGTGTATAAGATCTTTTTTCTGATCTCGGGGACACCCCATGCCTTTTTCAAGGTCTGAAACACATTACATCACCTCTGCTTTCCCGCCAGCCTTTTCTATTTTTTCGATAGCGCTCTGTGAGAATTTAGCAGCCTTTACAGTTAACTTTGCGGAAAGATCACCGTTGCCGAGGATCTTGACTCCGTCATATACCTTCTTAACGAGACCGGAAGCTACGAGAAGCTCAGTGTCTACTACTGTGCCATCCTTGAACTTGTTAAGATCAGAAACGTTAACTATAGCATACTTTGTTGCAAAGATGTTATTGAAGCCTCTCTTAGGGATTCTTCTTGCGAGGGGCATCTGACCGCCTTCAAAGCCGATTCTTACGCCGCCGCCGCTACGGGCATTCTGACCCTTGTGTCCCTTACCTGCTGTCTTGCCGTTACCCGAACCGTGGCCTCTGCCTATACGCTTTACAGCCTTGTTGGAATCGAGTGCAGGTGTTAATTCATGAATTTTCATTTGGTTGCACCTCCTTGTTTACGCTTCTGTAACCTCAACGAGGTGTGAGATCTTCTTTATTTTTCCGTTTGTCTGCTCATTGTCGGGCTGTGTTGTTACATCTCCGACCTTCTTGAGGCCAAGTGACTGAGCAGTAGCGATCTGGTCCTGCTTTCTACCAATGAGACTCTTTACGAGCTTGATATTCTTTGCCATTTCTTACTGCCTCCTTAACCTAAAATTTCCTTAACGGTCTTGCCTCTCTTAGCAGCAACATCCTTAGCGGAAGTGCAGTTTACGAGGCCGTTGATTGTAGCTCTTACTACGTTGCAGGGATTATTTGAACGAAGAGACTTTGTTCTGATGTCCTTGATGCCTGCTACTTCGATTACGGCACGAACAGGACCGCCTGCGATAACGCCGGTACCGGGTGCAGCGGGCTTCATGAGAACTCTGCCTGCGCCGAATGCGCCAACGATCTCGTGGGGGATTGTTGTTCCCTTGAGAGCGACCTTTACAAGGTTCTTCTTTGCGTCCTCGATGCCCTTACGGATCGCATCGGGAACTTCTCCTGACTTTCCGAGTCCGAAGCCGACTGTACCATTTCCGTCGCCTACTACTACGAGTGCGGAGAACTTCATGATACGGCCGCCCTTAACGGTCTTTGATACACGGTTGATAGCTACAACCTTCTCAACGAACTCAGGAGCCTGTGTTTCAATATTAGCCATTGTTTAACCTCCCTCTTAGAACTTTAATCCGTTTTCACGAGCACCCTCTGCGAGTTCCTTGACTCTGCCGTGGTAGAGGTAGCCGCCTCTGTCGAAAACTACTTCGCTGATACCCTTATCAGCTGCATTCTTAGCGATCATCTCGCCGACCTTGCGGGCACCCTCAACGTTGCCGCCGTTGCCCTCAAAGCCCTTATCCATGCTTGATGCAGAAGCAAGAGTAACACCGTTTACATCATCGATGAGCTGAGCATAGATGTGCTTTGTTGAACGGAACACATTCAGACGGGGACGCTCGGAAGTTCCAGAGATCTTTGCGCGAACTCTGCGATGTCTCTTTAATCTTGCCTTATTGCTGTCAAATTTCTTAATCATAGCAATTTGCTCCTTTTAATTACTTCTTGCCCTTACCAGCTTTACCTTCCTTGCGGATGATATGCTCGCCTTCGTATCTGATACCCTTGCCCTTGTACGGCTCAGGGGGACGCTTTTCACGTATCTCTGCTGCAACCTGACCTACAGCCTGCTTGTCGATACCGGTTACCACGATCTTGTTGGGCTGAGGAACTTCCAGCTTGATAGCGTCTGTATCCTCGAATACAACAGGATGTGAGAAGCCAAGGTTAAGTGTTACCTTGTTGCCGCTCTTTGCAGCACGGTAGCCGACACCCTCGATCTCGAGAGTCTTTGAATATCCGTTTGTTACACCCTCAACCATATTGTTGATAAGTGTTCTTGTAAGACCATGAAGTGAACGAAGACGCTTATCATCGTTAGGTCTTGTAACTGTTATAGTGCCATTGTCGACTTCTATGCCGAGCTCAGCACTGAACTGTCTTGAAAGCTGGCCCTTAGGTCCCTTTACAGTGAGAAGATTGTTCTCATTCTTTACCTCTACACCTGCAGGAACGCTGATGGGCATTCTACCGATTCTTGACATTATCAGTTTCCTCCTTACCAGATGTATGCAAGAACTTCGCCGCCGACATTGAGCTCTCTTGCCTTCTTGTCTGTTACGATGCCCTTTGAAGTTGAAACGATTGCAATACCAAGGCCTTTTCTTACCTTAGGCATATCTGCGCAGCTTGAATATATACGCAGACCGGGCTTAGAAACTCTTCTGAGGCCCGTTATAACGGGAGACTTGTTGTCGCCGTATTTAAGCGTGATCCTGATAACACCCTGCTTTCCGTCTTCGATGAGCTGGAAGCCCTTTACATAGCCCTCGTCTACGAGGATCTGTGTGATGTCCTTCTTTACTCTTGAAGCGGGAACGTCAACAGTGGCGTGCTTTGCAGTATTCGCATTGCGAATTCTTGTTAAAAGATCAGCGATTGTATCAGTTATCTGCATGCCGAATGACCTCCTTCTTGTATTTTACCAGCTTGCCTTTTTAACACCAGGAATCTGACCGTCGTGTGCAAGCTCTCTGAAGCAGATACGGCAGATGCCGAACTTTCTGAGATATGCGTGCGGTCTGCCACAGATCTTACATCTGTTGTAAGCTCTTGTGGAATACTTGGGAGTTCTCTGCTGCTTATTGATCATTGCCTTCTTAGCCATTTTATTTCCTCCCTGATTACTTGATGAACGGAGCGCCCATAAGTGAAAGGAGCTCTCTTGCCTCTTCATCGGTCTTAGCTGTTGTGATGAAGTTTATATCCATACCTCTTACCTTGTCGATCTTGTCGTATTCGATCTCAGGGAAGATGAGCTGTTCTTTGATACCTGTTGAGTAGTTGCCCTTGCCGTCAAATGAATTTGCGCTGATTCCTCTGAAGTCACGTACACGGGGGAACGCAACGTTGAAGAGCTTGTTTACAAATTCATACATTCTTTCGCCTCTGAGAGTAACCTTTACACCGATGGGCATACCCTCACGGAGCTTGAAGTTAGCAACAGACTTCTTAGCTCTGCACACTACGGGCTTCTGACCTGTGATTGCTGCGAGATCGGTCATGATCGCATCGATGACCTTTGCGTTGTCCTTAGCTTCGCCTGCGCCGACATTGATTACTACCTTGTCGAGCTTCGGGATCTGCATAACGCTCTTGTAGCCAAACTTCTTCATAAGTGCAGGAGCAACGTCGCTAACATATAAATCCTTTAAACTTGCCATGTCGTTTCTCCTTTACTATTATTCAAAAGACTTTCCGCACTTCTTGCAAACGCGGAGCTTCTTGCCGTCCTCAATAACGTGACCTACTCTTGTGGGCTTGCCGCACTTGGGGCATACAAGCTGTACCTTGCAGGCGTAAACGGGAGCCTCTGTCTTGATGATGCCGCCCTTTTCGCCCATTCTTGTAGGCTTTACGTGCTTTGTGATCATGTTGATTCCCTCAACGATGACCTTGTTCTCCTTGGGGCTTACTTCTACGACCTTGCCGGTCTTTCTGTCGCCCTTGCTGTCGAACTTGTCCTCATACTTGCCGGTGAGAAGGATTACAGTGTCACCGGTTTTAACATGTAAATTATTCATAATCGAATGACACCTCCATTAAAGAACTTCAGGGGCGAGGCTGAGGATCTTTGTGTACTCCTTTTCACGGAGCTCCTTAGCAACAGGTCCGAAAATACGGGTACCCTTGGGGTTCTTGTCTTCCTTAATAATTACAGCAGCGTTCTCATCAAAGCGGATGTAAGTACCGTCCTCTCTTCTGAGACCCTTTGCTGAACGAACGATAACTGCCTTTACAACATCGCCCTTCTTTACAACGCCTCCGGGTGTTGCTTTCTTAACTGAAGCAACTACTACATCGCCGATATTTGCATATCTTCTGCGTGTACCTCCCAGAACTCTGATACACATAAGCTCCTTAGCGCCTGTGTTATCAGCGACTTTAAGATAAGTCTGCATCTGTATCACAGCGAGTTCCTCCTTTCAAGCTTTAAGCTTCTATCAAAATTACTTAGCCTTTTCAATGATATTTGTTACACGCCATCTCTTGTCCTTGGAAAGCGGACGTGTTTCCATAACCTCAACGCGGTCACCGATTCTGCACTCATTGTTTTCATCGTGAGCCTTAAGCTTAACGGTACGCTTGATGATCTTCTTATAAAGCGGGTGTTTAACGTTATCAACGATAGCAACTACGACGGTTTTATCCATCTTATCGCTTACAACCTTACCTACTCTTGTTTTTCTAAGGTTTCTCTCAGTAGACATTAGCTAAATCCTCCCTTTCTTACTGCTGTGCAGCAAGCTCTGCCTCACGCAGAGATGTCTTGATGCGTGCAATATCCTTCTTTACAGCCTTGAGACGAGCTGTATTATCAAGCTGATTGATTGCCAGCTGGAAGCGAAGAGCGAAGAGCTCCTCCTTGAGGCTGGCGAGCTTCTCGTTGAGCTCATCAACTGACATTTCTCTGATTTCCGATGCCTTCATTACTGCTCAACCTCCTGCTCTGCTTTTGTTACGAACTTACACTTGATAGGAAGCTTGTGCATAGCCAGACGCATAGCTTCTCTTGCAGTTTCCTCAGCTACGCCCTTGATCTCAAAGAGAACTCTGCCGGGCTTTACTACTGCTACCCAGTACTCGGGTGAGCCCTTACCTGAACCCATTCGTGTTTCAGCGGGCTTTTCTGTGATAGGCTTGTCAGGGAATATCTTGATCCATACCTGACCGCCTCTCTTGATGTAACGTGTCATAGCGATACGGGCAGACTCGATCTGGTTGGATGTGATCCATGCGGGCTCGAGTGCCTGAAGACCGTAATCACCGTAAGTTACCTTATTTCCTCTGTATGCCTTACCCTTCAGACGTCCTCTGTGGACTCTGCGGTACTTAACTCTCTTTGGAAGAAGCATTACTGATTACCTCCTTCTCTTTTCATTGAACGAGTCTTGTTGAAATCTCTGCGATTATCCTTAGCTCGCTCATTGCGGCGCTTGTCGAACTTCTTCTGATCTGTTGCCTTGCGCTCGTTCTTTTCTCTCTGAGCAGCAGCCTTTGCAGCATCGCCCTTGAGAACTTCGCCCTTGTAGATCCATACCTTTACGCCAAGCTTGCCGTATGTTGTATCAGCCTCAGCGAAACCGTAATCGATATCAGCACGGATTGTCTGAAGCGGAATTGTACCCTCGTGGTAGCTCTCGCTTCTTGCGATCTCGGCACCTGCAAGTCTGCCTGATACCTTAACCTTTATACCCTTTGCGCCAAGACGCATTGTTCTGCCGATAGACTGCTTCATAGCTCTTCTGAATGATACTCTGTTCTCGAGGTCGAGAGCGATCTTCTCAGCAACGAGCTGGCTGTCGATATCGGGCTGCTTTACTTCAATTATATTGATGAAAACCTGCTTGTTCATCATCTTCTCGAGCTGTGCTCTGAGCTTCTCGATCTCTGCGCCGCCTCTTCCGATAACGATACCGGGCTTTGCGCAGTGGATATGAATTCTTACCTTATCAGCAAAACGCTCGATCTCGATTCTCGGAACGCCTGCAGCGTACAGGCTCTTCTTGATGAAGTTACGAACGTTGTAGTCCTCTACGAGTGTGTTGCCGAAATCGGACTTGTTTGCATACCAACGAGAATCCCAATCCTTAATTACGCCGACACGAAGACCGTGTGGATTAACTTTCTGGCCCATTATTCAAACCTCCTTGGGATTATTCTTTTTCCTTGAGAACAACTGTGATATGTGATGTTCTCTTTAAAATTCTATATGCTCTGCCCTGTGCTCTCGGCATGATTCTCTTCATGATAGGTCCGGGTGTTACGAAGCACTCGGATACTACGAGGTTATCCTTATCCATGCTGAAGTTGTTTTCAGCGTTTGCCTGAGCGGACTTAACAAGCTTTGCAACGATAGGGCTTGCAGCCTTAGGAGTAAGATCTAAAGTGGCTAAAGCGAGATCAACAGGCTTGTTTCTGATAAGATCCAGAACGATCTGCACCTTTCTGGGTGATATACGAGCATTTCTTAAATAAGCTCTTGCTTCCATCTGTGAACTCCTCCTTCCGCTTATTTCTTACCGTTGTTTGATGTCTTTGAGCCTGCGTGGCCCTTGTAAGTTCTTGTAGGAGCAAACTCTCCGAGCTTGTGACCTACCATATCCTCTGTAACATATACCGGCACGTGCTTGCGACCGTCATGTACAGCAAATGTGTGACCTACGAAATCAGGGAATATTGTTGAAGAACGGCTCCATGTCTTGAGGACCTTCTTCTCACCTGCTTCATTCATTGCAACGACCCTCTTCAGGAGAACTTCCTGGACATAAGGTCCCTTTTTAACGCTTCTGCTCATTTAATCAGTTCCTCCTTTCAGATTACTTGCCGTTGCGGCGCTTTACGATGAACTTATCTGTTCTGTGATGCTTCTTACGAGTCTTGTAACCAAGAGCAGGCTTGCCCCAAGGAGTTACAGGTCCGGGACGGCCGACAGGTGACTTACCTTCACCACCACCGTGAGGGTGATCGCAGGGGTTCATAACAGAACCACGTACTGTAGGTCTCCAGCCCATGTTTCTTACACGGCCTGCCTTACCATAGTTTACATTCTCGTGATCGATATTGGAAACCTGACCGATAGCAGCCTTGCATCCGATCGGAACCTTTCTCATTTCGCCGGAAGGAAGTCTGATAAGTGCATAATTGTCTTCCTTACCCATGAGCTGAGCCTGGTTGCCTGCGCTTCTTACGAGCTGAGCGCCCTTGCCGGGATAAAGCTCGATAGCGTGGATGAATGTACCAACGGGAATGTCTGCGAGCTTGAGTGCGTTGCCGGGCTTGATGTCAGCCTCTGCGCCGGACTCGATCTTGTCGCCTACCTTGAGGCCGTTGGGAGCGAGGATGTATCTCTTCTCGCCGTCCTCGTACTGTACGAGAGCGATGAATGCGCTTCTGTTAGGATCGTACTCAAGAGTCTGTACAACTGCGATCATATCGTCCTTGTCTCTCTTGAAGTCGATTACACGGTACTTTCTTCTGTTACCGCCGCCTCTGTGGCGAACTGTTATACGGCCGTAGCTGTTTCTTCCCGACTTCTTCTTCATGGGTTCGAGAAGGCTCTTCTCCGGCTCAACCTTTGACAGAACCGAGTAGTCAGTTACAGTCATCTGACGTCTCGAAGGTGTCGTAGGCTTATATGTTTTAATAGCCATTTTAACTTTCTCCTTTAATGCGTTTTCGCGGGAGCATTACTCCCATACTTTCTGACTTGTGTTAGCGGATCAGACCATGCCCTCGAAGAACTCGATTGACTTGGAATCCTCTGTAAGAGTGATGATAGCCTTCTTCCAGTCAGGTGTCTTGCCGGCAAATCTGCCGACTCTCTTCTGACGGCCGTTGCAGTTCATTGTGTTTACCTTAGCAACCTCTACGCCGAAGAGCTGCTCAACAGCCTTCTTTATCTCAGACTTGTTAGCGTCCTTAGCAACCTTAAAGGTGTACTTTCCGTTCTGGAGCTCATCCATTGACTTTTCGGTGATAACGGGCTTCAGAATAATGTCCTGAGCTGCTTTCATTATGCGTACACCTCCTCGATCTTTCCAACGGCATTCTTAACAACGATGAACTTGTCATAGTTGAGTATGTCGTATACATTAAGTGTATTTACAGCAGCAGTCTTAACACCGGGGATGTTAGCTGCGCTCTTTACAACCTTTGCATCAGTCTCTGCTGTTACGATGAGAGCCTTGCCCTCAACGCCGAGAGCCTTGAGCATTTCAACAACTGTCTTTGTCTTGTAGTCCTCAAGTGTGAGAGCGTCAAGAACGATCATGTTGTTATCGAGAACCTTAGCAGAAAGCGCAGACTTCATTGCGAGTCTCTTTACCTTCTTGTTAAGGGAATAGCTGTAATCTCTGGGCTTGGGGCCGAGAGCGATTCCTCCGTGTACCCACTGAGGAGCACGGGTCGAACCCTGTCTTGCATGGCCTGTACCCTTCTGTCTCCAGGGCTTTCTTCCGCCGCCGCTTACTTCTGTTCTTGTAAGTGTGGACTGTGTACCCTGTCTCTGGTTTGCAAGGTAATTAACAACTGCAGCGTGCATAACACCTTCGTTGGGAGTGATTCCGAAAACTGCATCGTTGAGCTCTGTCTCGGAAACCTGCTTACCTGTCATATCAAAAACTGAAATTGTAGACATTTACGCTTCCTCCTTCCTTAAGCCTTTACGCTGTCAACGATATAAACGATACCGCCCTTAGGACCGGGGATAGCGCCCTTGATAGCGATGAGATTGTTCTCAGTGTCTATTTTAACGATTTCGAGATTCTGAACCGTTACCTGCTCAGCACCCATGTGACCTGCCATGCCCTTGCCCTTGTAGATTCTTGAAGGGGATGAGCAAGCACCCATTGAACCAGCCTGTCTGTGAACAGGGCCTGTACCGTGAGTTTCCTTGAGTCTGTGCTGATTGTGGCGCTTGATAGCACCTGCGAATCCCTTACCCTTGCTGGTGCCGACAACGTCGATAGCGTCGCCAACAGCAAATGTATCAGCCTTTATGATGTCGCCTACGTTAAGAGCGTCGCAGTCGTCAAGTCTGAACTCCTTGAGTTCCTTCTTGCAAGCTACGTCAGCCTTATCGAAGTGACCCTTCATAGGCTTGTTAACTCTCTGTACCTTTACGTCGCCGTAGCCCAGCTGAAGTGCTGCATAGCCGTCGTTCTCAACAGTTTTCTTCTGTACAACGACGCAGGGGCCGGCTTCTACTACTGTTACAGGAACAACTTTTCCTGTCTCGTCGAAGATCTGAGTCATACCGATCTTCTTACCGATAATGCCTTTCTGCATTTTCATTTCCTCCTGTTAGGTTATTGGTTGATGATTTACACATCAACATGACCGACGGATCACCGTCATTCCGCTTCCCTTGCGGTAGTTCCAAGCGTAATATCGGTTAATTACTTAACCTCCATAACAACGTCTACGCCTGCGGGGATCTCAAGCTTGTCAAGAGCAGCTGTTGTCTTCTCTGTAGGACGGATAACGTCTACGAGTCTCTTGTGAGTTCTCATCTCGAACTGCTCACGGCTGTCCTTATACTTGTGTACAGCACGAAGGATAGTAACAACTTCCTTATCTGTGGGGAGCGGGATAGGTCCCGAAACTCTTGCACCACTTCTCTTAGCTGCCTCAACGATCTTAGCTGCTGCAATATCAACAGTAGCGTGATCGTAGCCCTTGATCTTGAATCTGATCTTTTCGTTGACTGCCATTATTTTCGCCTCCTTGGAATTAATTACGGGGACGCAGATTGGAATATCACACGTTTCCGTGTGTTTCATGCCTCATCTGATAAAAAAACTCGAAAAACCGATGTTTTCCGAGCCGTCTTAACAAAATATGAGCACAAAAAGAGCATAATCCACGCATACGCAAGCTGCGTGAAGAATAACCACAAACTGTGTTCGATATCCCATTCGCCCGGTTTAAAATCGGACATACTCCACGGAAATTACCTGTCATACCGACAGCAACCTTCCGTTTCAACGCATATCTTCTGCAGTCAGTGCGCATACCAGCGCACTCAACGTAAACCATTATACCACATATATAGGGATAAATCAACAATTTGCAGAAATTGTATTTGTAAATTTTTGATGAACTATAATTATGTTTTTACTATATATGTTCATCTGCATAAAACAGCCTCCCGGGAACCTTTACAGATCCCCGGGAACAGCATTGTTATTCTTCTTTGGTAGCGGCTTTTTCGGCCTTTACAGCCTCCACGCCCTGTTTTACAAGGAAAGCGCCGAGGTCGTACACCTTATGTATGATTATACCGCTGATCAGCGAGAGGATGAATATCCTCGGGATCGCCTCATACCAGTGTGCAAGGCGGTCACCCACCTCAAGGTACTTCTCGTTGAAGCCTATATAGCGCACCGAATCAGGCGACTTCTGCCACGAGTTATAGAACGTATTGTCAAAGCAATATGAAATGAGGTATGTGCCGAGAGTAACTCCCGAGAGCTGACGGAGCACGAACTTCACGCCCTTGTTGGTCGTAGTTATATCAAAGAGAAGCAGGAATATGCAGGTAGCAATGATATATACGGGATATGTTCCGTAGTCGTTGAAGTGCCATGAAACGAAGTGATGATCGTTCACCTCGTCTGCTACGGTTTGCTTGTATGTGCTGTATGTAATGAACCAGATGGACAGACACATCAGCGCAAAAACTATGAGCTTGTTCTTTACATTTCTCTTAGGCGGACAATCGCGTATGAAAGCACCTGTGAAGTAATAAGCCAGAGGGAAACCAAGATTTGCGTAATCAGGTAACAGCTTGGCCTGAGTATCCCTGTTGAATCCGAGGACCAGGCTTCTTGCAAATATAGTCAGGGCTGTAACTGTAAGCACCAGTATGAGCTTCTCCTTTGTGCTCTTGCAGCCGTTGAACGCAAGATTAAGGAATGGTATTATAAGGAATATGCTGATATAGTAGCTGATGTACCAGCCGTACTGTGCGTTGTTGTACTCAAGGAAGCCCTTGAAAATATCCCAGCCGGTGAGATTGTAATGGAGTATATTCTGCTTGAATTTCAGGCATATCACACTGATGATGAGATATATCACTATGATCTTTATAAGACCCTTATAGTAGCTTCCGCTGAAGGTCTTGTTCTTCATAAGGTAGCCCGTTGAGATCATGAACAGCGGCACGCAGGTATAAGCTATCCATCTGAAAGCGATGGGACCGTATGCCGAGGTATTTGTCAGGGGCGTATAGTAGAAGCCGTTGTAAAGGAAGAAGTGGATACAGATTACTAAGAATACCGCAAGTATCTTTACAATGTCTATACCTGCGAAATACGGCTTTGCGGGAACTGCTTCCGCCGCAGGAGCCTTGCTGTCGGCTGCACCTTTTTTCTTTGTACCGGTCTTGGCAGCAGACTTCGCCGCCGTACTTTTTGCTTTATTTACAGTCTTTTCACCTGTATTCTTTATCTGCTTTTCCGCCTTCTCGGCAGTTTCAGCAGAACTTACAGACTTACTCATTACTGTACCTCCTTGGTTTTTATTAATATAATTTTATGTCCCGACTTGAATGTCCGCACATATCACACATTTATTTGACGAATGAAGTCTCCGGAACTCTCAGCTTCCGAAAATATATTTCAGCACAGTCAGGACAGTGTCGCCTACCTTCTTGGAATTGACCACTTCCTGAGCGCTGTCGGGACGATCCGTGATGATATTGTCAACGCCCAGCGCCATCATCTTCTGCATCTCGCTCTGACGGTTGACAGTCCAGACGAAAATACGCTTTCCGTTATGGTGGGCTGAATTGACAACGCTCTGATTGACGAAGAGGTAATTCATGCTGACTCCGTCGATATACGGGAGCTGCGCATAAGACGTTGCAGTTGCAAGATTTGCTATGAAAGCGGTCTTTATCCTGGGATTGAGCTGCTTGACCTTTTTCAGCGCAGGATAAGAGAAGGATGTCACATAGCAGGAATTGACTATGCCATACTCCTCTATCAGCTCTACCACCTTTTCAGCGGTATGCTTGGGATCTCCCGAACGCTTTATCTCTATGTTCAGCATTATGTCCTTACCCACAAGATCAAGAACCTCTCTGAACAGAGGTATCCTTACGTCATCGAACTCGCCGTCCTTGCTGAACCACGAGCCCGCCGAAAACTGCTGCAGCTCCTCGTAGGTATACCTGCTGAGCAGACCTTTTCCGTCCGTAGTCCTGTCCAGCTTGTCATCGTGGAAGACCACCAGCTGATCGTCCTTTGTAAGCTGCACATCAAGCTCTATATAATCCGCACCGCTGTCCATAGCAGCCTTGAAGGCAGGCATGGTATTCTCTGGAGCGACCTTTGAAAAGCCTCTGTGAGCCGTTACCTGTGTACGGCTTATAACGCCCACGTTCAGGCTGATATTGCCGCGGCTGAGCGCCTTCAGGTAGGATATGTTCATCACCAGTGCCGCAGCTGTCAGACAGCATACGATGACGGCACCGCGTTTCCTGCCGATCTTGTTCTCATTCCTGTCGGGCAGTACCAGTTCTTCTTTCTCGTTATCCTTCAGGAACTTCTCCGTCAGCCACCACATTACCGCAGGAGCCGAGAAAAAGGCAGATATGGCAGTAAATACGCTCCAGGCGTATTTCAGCACTTTAAGAGCCGCACCGAAGGCCGCTCTCGGAGCCGAAAAGCCCTTGATAATGAATATTATCAGGAAGCTGAGTCCGAAGGTCGCAAGGCCTATTATCAGAACTACCGCCAGAGTCCACAGGAAAAGTGAGATGATCATTCTGAAGCGATGACCGCCGATCTTTTCCCTGCTCTTCTTCACACTTTCGCGGAATGAATTCTTTGTGAGCAGCAGATAGTGGATACTGTAGCTTCCGCCGATCATCAGTATTATGAACAGCAGCTGTATGAGGATATAGGCAGCAACAGCCATACCCGCGTTCACCGAGTAGAATATCCTCCTCAGCACAGGCATAAGCGGAGCCATGAACATACCTGAGGACAGCGAGAACTGTGCCAGAGGCATAAGAGCCATATAAGCCAGAAAGCTCAGTATTCCCGTGCCCTTGAAGGCCTTTCTGAAGGTCTGCACACCCGTGCGGAACATTCCGCCGATAAATATGCGTTTCCCTTTTTCGTAGCACGAAAAGCAGGCCGCCAGTGCAGAAAGCTCCACAAAGGAGAACAGCGCATAGCAGAACAGCATCATTATAATGACAATAATGGTTGAGGGATGTTTGAGATAAACGAGCAGATTCTCATCGTTTAGATAATTTATGCCCGAGAACTTCATAGTCAGCTTCAGCATAAGAGCCAGCACCGGAGTGCCTATGGCCAGCAGCAGGAGCTTGAAAACAAGTTCAAAAGCAAGGAAATGGGGAGCCGCCCTCAGAAAAACTCCCGTAGATCTGAAATATTTCTTCATCACTTTACTCCGAAAAACAGATATATTTCTATTATACTTCCAACGGGCTCCGATGTCAATAAAAAATCCGCCTTTCACATGAAAAGCGGATCATTTTTATCCCACAAGGCCCGAACGCTCTATTCCCTCGGTAAAATATTTCTGGAGGAATACATACATGAGAAGTATGGGAGCTATGGAAAGCAGACAGCCCGCCTCCTTCCAGACGATCTGCTCCCTGGGACTTATCTGTACTGTCGGATCGTTGAAAAGACGTATTTTCAACTCGTTGTCAAGGTTCGTGAGCATCAGTGCCATTGTCTTTGTGTTCGTAAAGAAGGTATTGCTCACATAGTAGTCGTTCCAGTACCATACCACCGAGAACAGGAACACCGTAAGGAAGGCCGGGGCCGCATTGGGCGCCATGACTCTCACAAAGGTCCTGAAGGGACCGCAGCCGTCGATGTATGCCGCGTCCTCTATCTCACGGGGGAGTCCCTTGAAGAACTGTCTGAATATGAGTATCATAAGTCCCGCGCGTATGCCGTTGGCAGTAAGGGCAGGCAGGTACATGGTCAGCCTGCTGTCAATGAGGTTCACCGAGAACAGTCCCTTTATTCCGAAATACCTGAACTGGGTATACAGCGGCAGGGATATTACCTGTGTCGGCACCAGTATCATCATGATAACTATTGCAAAGAATATCTTCTTGCCTTTGAATCTGAATCTTGCAAAGCCGTAGCCCGTCACCGCACAGGAGATGACCTGCACCAGAGAGCAGCCCACATTCAGTACCAGTGTATTGAACAGTGTCCTGCGGAAGTCCATAGCGTCCATGGTCTCGCGTATGACGTCAAGAGTATAGTGACGGGGTATCCACATTACGGTGGGATCGCTCATATCGCTCCGCTCCCTGAAGGCACAGCTTACCATATATATAAGAGGATACATTATGACAAAGCCCAGTCCCAGGAGAATGACAGTTCTGAAAAAAGGCCATATCCTGTCCTTTACAGCCTTGCGGCGGAGATAGCTCCTCTCCTCCGCTGACATGGACTCTCTGCGTATGCGCTTTGCCTCCCTGCTGCCGGGGTGCTTTTTCTCCTGCACAGGCGCAGGTGCATTGATATTTTCAGCCATAACGCACCTCCTCAGTCATTCTCATAGTAAATGAACTTATTTACTATTGCCGATATTATGCCGACAGCTGCCAGAACTATAAGGAAATACACCCATGCCATGGCAGAAGCGCCGCCGAATTCCCACTGGTTCTTCATTGCCACGATACGGTTCATGACACTGTTCATGGGATTTGTAAAGGAATCTATCACCGTGAATATGAGATTTGCCAGAATGAACGGAGTAACATACGGGAAGGTTATCTTCCAGAAGTATTCCCATGCAGTGGCGCCCTCCAGCTGAGCCGCTTCCCTTGCGGAGGAGGGGATGTTCTGCAATGCCGCCAGAAACAGAAGTATCTGTATTCCCGAGCTCCACACTATGCCGAAGATATTGTCCGCAACAGCGATTATGAATTCGGTCATGCTCTGGCTTATTTCGTATACGCCGAGGAAGCTCAACAGATCCCCTACCATATTTGTGGAGAACATAGTCGAGAACTGCTCTGCTCCCGAATTGCCCGTAGACTCCATATCGCCGCTGATTATCCTGTATACCGGTCCCGTAGCTATGATAACGGGCAGGAAGAATACTGCTCTCGCAAGAGCTCTTCCCCTGAACTTCTGATTGAGTATGACAGCGATAAACAGTGAAAAAATAAGTATCAGCGGGGTCTTCCACAGAGTTTCCAGGAGAGTATCCAGCAGATAGTCCGTATAGTACGGATCCTCACTGAGTACGCTGAAATAGTTTTTCATGCCTATATATTTTGTACGGAGGGCTCCGGGCTCAACCGAAACATCGCAGAAGGAGTACCACAATGACTTGCCGAGAGGTATAAGGAAGAATATTACAGTCCCCACCAGCCACAGGCTTATAAAGCCGTAGCCATACAGCGATTTCCGCCTTTCATACGAAATAAGGCGGTGCTTTTTTTCCTTTTTCTCAGCAGGAGCTCCTGCTTTTCCGCTCATAGAACTCTCCTCCTTCCTATGAAATTCCGTTAAGATCGATTACTCCGCCCTGCCAGCTGACTGTACACTCATCGAGATCGGTCACGGTCTCCGTGCCGTTGGAATAGACCGTGGTTATGGTATTCCCGTCTCTGGTATAATCTGTAATGAAGCTGTCCGACACCGATGCCAGCATCGGCTCCAGCAGGCTGTATTCCTTGGCCGCCGTTTCGGTCCAGTACCTGTGATTTGCATAGTACAGGCCATCGAACTCCGTGTCCTTCAGTACGTCAGCGTCCTCACAGATCATGTCAAAGCTTATGCAGCTTCCCGAAGCAGCTGCCAGAAGCGCCAGCTTTTCGGGATCGGGGCTGCTGTTGACAGCCTCCGCGGAATAGGGTATAACACCGTGGAGTACCATCTGATAAAAGGGTATATCCTCATCAAAAAGGTCAAAACGGCTGGAGCTCACGGGAACGTCCGATATGCGGCTCACATAGGGCAGAGCGTAGGCATTGGCGCCCTCTGCAAGTATGCCCTCCCCGAGACTGCCGTCAAGCTTCGAGAAGCCCTCCTCAAGCATAGTCTCGGCCTTTGCGCGTGAAATGCTCTTTTTGCCGTAATCTCCGTACAGCGAAGTGGTCAGACTGGAAAGGGATACTCCCTTCAGCCCCTTTTTGCTGTAATTCTTCTCTATATCGCCGAAGGCCCTGCCGAAATACCTCGGTGACAGCAGAGACATATTCTTCCTGAACCCGTTGGGTATGCCGTAGGCTCTGTCGTAGCTCATTATCCTTGAATAGGAGCCCGAGATCCTCACAGCCGTATCCGTAAAGGAATAGTAGCCGTTACCCGAGCAGAAATCCCTGTTGTCTGACACGGGATAGAAGCTGAAGCCCTTTTCCTCCATGAGGCCGGTGAGCCTTCCGAAGTCCTTTTTGCCTCCCAGTCTCCCCGAAGGCTTTGCGTCGGTATCCACTTTGTTCCTGATACCGTCGTCGGTCCAGTTCTTATAGGATACCACCATATTGTCAACTCCGCCGTTGCTCAGACTGCTGATAATATCAGCCGCCTGACCGTAGCCCGTAACGGAAGTCTTCTGTGCAACGGGTATGCCGAGTATGGGCTTTTTCTTCATAACTCCGCCGTAAAGCCTGAGATACACTGCGACATCATCCGCCCTGCTCCTTATCCTCACACCCTGCTCCTCCAGGAGGTACTGACGGTATCTTGCGGCAATATCCGCGTAATCCGCCCCCTTCTCAGAGATAGGGTAATAGAGCATCTCAATATCGTCGGACTTTATGCCGCCGCTCTCGAATACCGTATATCTCTCGTTGCTGCTGCCCGACATATAGAAGCTGTCGGTGCCGCGGAGCACAAAGGTGAAATTGCATATGTTATAGCTGCTGTTGGACTGCTTTGACACATTGGCGGTAAGATAGGCGTTGGAATCGCCCTTTGCAGCCACAGCCAGCAGAGCGTTGTCCTCCTTGACGATGCCGTATACAGGCAGATATATCTGCTCCGTGACAGCTCCTCTGGTCTGGGGGACAGCCGTGACGTCTCCGCCGTAAACTCTCTGCTGATAGATATTGTTCTGGAAGGAGCGGTTGTTGTTGAAGCGTATCAGCGCACCACAGCCGTCGGGAACGACGAAATATCCCTCTTCCTTGTCCGAAGCCGCACCGAAGCTGCCCAGAACGGTCATTTCCGTGGCCACATTGGAGGATTTTGTCTCCTTTATCTCAGATACCTTCACAGCAGCCCTGAGATGATCACCCTCAAGGGTATACTCCACAGGCACACTGAAGCCTGCTCCGTTATAATCGTAAACTATCCTTATGCCGTCTTTTATGTCGCTCACCGTGAATTTACAGTCGCTATCGCTGCCCGAGCGCAGCACATTGTTGCCCGAACGGCTCAGAGGTACGCCGTATCTGAGCATATTCGAGGAGCGCAGTTCCTCTGCCAGCAGTCCCGTGGCAGCTCTGTCCTGCGAAGCCTCCAGAGGGGACGACCACCAGATATAGCCTGTTTTTCTGACTTCTATGCCGAAGACGGCGCTCCTGTCGTCGATTATCATGCGGAGCTCATCATTTTCCGCACCATATCTGAAGGCACCGAGGAAATGCTTTTTATCCTCAGTCACCCAGGCAAAGCCCTTGTCGGACTTGTATACACGCCTGCCGTCCTCGGTGCCCCCGAAGCGGAACACCTCGCCGTTGCCTTTCATATCCCTGTCCAGAAGCTCCAGCGTCCTTCTGTCCTCCGAAAGGAAGGCGCAGCTGCTGTCCAGAGACGATATTATCTGACGCAGCCTTACCACCTTTGAAGCCTTTTCGTCGGTGACAATGAAAAATCTGCCCGCTTCACTGAGCCAGAACTTCCCGTCGCTGCATTTGCTGCCGCTTTTGAAGGACGCCGCGGCATTTCCTGTTTTCTTATCTATGATCACAAGCTCCCCCAGCTTTTTCAGCGAGGTGATCTTATCCGCAAGGAGCTGCTGCTCCTCGGTATAGTCCTTTTTGTTTTCGGGCTTGCCGCCTGCCTTCTCCCAGAGTGCATCGTCGAAGTCCTTATCCTTGTGATAAACGTCAAAGCCGTCGGCAGAGCCTATCTTATCCAGATATTTCTCAGCGTCCTCTGCCGAGAGCTCCGCTTTCTCCTTTGTTTCCGTCCGCTTTGCCTTTTCGGCGGGCTTTTCCTCCTCCGCCGCGGTATCAGCGGCAGTATTCTCCGTGGTATCCTCTGCATAGACGGTACCCGATACAGTCATAGCCGCAGCCGCTGCAAGGCACAGCAGGAGCTGTTTTATACTTCTGCTCATACGCACCGCCTCTCAGACTCTCGCCCGATAGGAGAGCTCTGTATAAAGGGTGGATATGAATATTATCACCTGCTGTATCAGTGAAAGGAAGAGCACCAGCAGGAACAGCATCACGAACATTGCCGCTACCGTCAGTATTATAGCAAATACCGTCTTGCCGAAGGAATACTGATGCACGGACTTTACCGCCGAGAACAGCAGCATCGCCGTCCAGCACACCCCCGCTATCTTTATAATATCCATAAAGACCATCTCGTCCCGTATGAGCAGATGCGACAGTATAACGTTCAGGTACAGCTGCACCGTATAGGGTATAAGGGCATAGGCGCTGTAAATACAGATATTCTTCAGAGTGCCCTCACCGTCAAGGAGGGTACACACAGCCCAGTTGCCCAGCGTCCACACACCGAAGAGCACAAAGCTCCTGACGATATACGGGATTATATTGAAGTTCTTGTCATAGGAGATATAAAACTGAAAGCCGTACAGCCTGCCGTAGGCTATCTCTCCGAAAAAGAGCAGCAATATGATGAACAGGGCTATTTTAAGGGAACCCGACTTCTTCCAGCGCATATCCTCAAAGCCCTCGACAGGGTGCATGACTGCGTGCTTCACCCACTGCTTCTGTGTGAGATCCATCATGGCTGCTCCTCCTTTCCTTTCACGTCAGATCTGCTGCCGTGCTTTTTTCTGTATCTGCCTCCTGCGAACAAAGCGGCTACCATCAGCGCAAGCACAGCGGCAATGGCTGTAAAATGTTCCTTCAGGAACTCTCTTCGCCTTCCCTCGAAGGCCTTGTTGTATATTTTGCCTGCGTCCGCAAGCTTTGCATACTTCATAGCGCCCTTGTAGTCGCCCTTGCGAAGAAGAGCGGCAGCCACGCCCTCATAGGCTCTGTTGTAGTTGCCGTCCCGTCTCAGGACCTCCTGCCACGGACCGAGGGCTTCCTCGTAATATCCCGAATTATGGAGAGCCGCCGCCTCATGGACGATCTTTCCGAAGGAGGTCTCCCTGAATACGGTGATCGTATCCTTCATTGAGTCCAGAACATAGAGATCGCTGCCCAGTGACTCCACCGCCGCCACATGATCAAAGCCTCCTGTCTGCTTGGCAAGGGTGCCGGTGATAAACAGCAGGTTGCAGTCCTCATCATACTGAAAGACTCTGCCCGTGGTGAAGTCGAGACAGTTTATACAGCCGTCCGTGGATACATCTATATCCACTATGGAAGGCGCCATTATCTTGTTCTTTGTGGTGGCGTACATGGGAGTATTATCCCCGAAGGACAGCTCCAGGTCGGCGAATATGTTCTTTCCTGCCGCATTGAGCTTTTTGACCGTATCGGTAGTCTGAGTGCCCGAAGCTGTGCAGGTAAAGATGAAATCTCTATCAATATCAAAGCCTGTAATACCTGTGGGGACTGTTCTTGTCCTGTGAGTCTTTTTCTCGTCGGACATGAATATGCTCCTGATATAATTCCCGATTATCGCAGCCGTAGGCTCCACACGGTTCGCACCGTAAAAGCCGCTGAAGCTGCCGTCGGGAGCGAACATGGCAGCACCTGTGGTTATATTACCCAGCACCACATACACATTTCCCGCCTTGTCGGCGATGACTTTCTGAGGCAGGAAGGTACGCCTCTGGTCGTAGACCTCTGATTGGGGCTTGGTGATCTCCCCCTGAACATTGCCGTCCTTGTCGGAAATGAGCACACGGGAATTATCGCTGTCGGCAATGTAGATATTGCCGTTCACAGCGGATACAAAGATGCCCATGGGTTTATTCAGCCTTGTTTCCGAGCCATCGGGCATAGTGAAGCTGTCGTATACATGGACAGTCTCCCTCAGCTCACTGTCTGCGGCGATTATCCTGTTGTTGCCCGTATCGGCGATATACAGCACATTATCGCTGTCAAAGAACAGATCCTGAGGATCGCTGAGAGCTCCCACTCCCAGATCGTAGCCCGATACCGCACGTTCCGCGGTATAGCCTGCCTGTGAGGGGACAGCGTCGCCCCAGCGGTCATAGTTATAGCTCTCATAGGGCTCTCCCGAAGCCGAAGCTCCCAGGGAGCACACCGAGGCTGCAAGTGCGGCAAGTACAGCGACTGCAGCCCTTTTAAAAAATCTATGCACTTGCCTCACTCCTTTCATATCATCTGTCAAGCCCGAGATTTCTGCGTTTTCGTGCTATCTCGTCGTTTATGTCCCTGTTGTACCATATAAGGGTATCTCTCGGGTTCTGTTTTTCGTTTATGGTCTCGCGGAAGGCGTTCATGATATTTCTCGTCACCGCATAGGAAGCAGGAGTAACGGGTATCTCCCTGAGTTCTTTCTGCTGAGCGCGGAGCCTTGCCAACTCGTCCTCCGACCATGACAGCTTGCCCAGCGCCTCGGTATTAGCCGTATCGAAACGTCCCAGAGTTCCCATAAGTCCCTCTGTCTGAGCACCGTACTGTGCCTGGGTATCGTTATCCGTGAACCATTTTATGAATTTCCAGGCATTTTCCTTATTCTTCACCTTTTTGAATATAACAGCTCCCGAGCCGTTGGAATTGGCCGCATGGGATAGGCTGCCGCCCTCCCCCGCGGTTGCAGGCACCGGGCAGAAGTCCCACAGCCCCTTTATTTCGGGAGAAGCCGCCGTGAGCTGATTGAAAAACGTATAATTGGCAATAACTATGGGGTATTCACCTGTCCTGAAGCGGCTGAAAGCGTCATAGGTCTGCTCAAAGCTGTATTTGGTATAGAAATCCGTCCATTCCTCAAAGGACTGCACCGCCTCTGTCGAATCGAGTACAGACGCAGACAGGTCCTCATTATAGTAGGTCATTCCCTTCTGGAGCATCAGCAGCGCAAAGGTATGGCCCGACTCGGTGGCGGGAGATATATCATTCGGAGGCAGTACAAGTCCCACGGACATATAGTTCCTCTGAAGAGCCGGCAGCATATCCCTGAGCCCGTCCCATGTTTCGGGAGGAGAGCTGTATCCCAGCTCCGTAAGCACATCAGTGCGGTAGAACATCATCGGGAAGCTCTGGCTAACCGGCAGGCCGTAGCAGCCGCCGTTGTAGCTGTACTGCGTCATGGCGTTCTCCTGGAAACGCTCCTTTACCTCGCCGAAGTCATCGAACTGCGAAAGATCAACAAGGAGATCTCTGGCAGCCAGATTCACTGGGAACTCTCCTCCCAGAAAGAGAGCCGCATCGGGTCCCTTGCCTGCAAGAGAAGCCTCCACGATACCGCCTGTAACAAGGTTTACGGAAACGGGTATACCTGTTTCCTGCATGAACTGATTTTCGGTCATTTCCTTAACAGCCTGAGCCTGATCTCTTCCGAGAGCCACCCAGACATTGACCGCTTCCTCTCCCGTAACATCTGAGAGAGTGGTATAATCCTCAAAAAAAGAGCCTATAAAAGCGTCAAAGCCGAATTTCAGCGACTTTCCAAGCTTTTCCCTGCAGTCTGAGAAGCTCCTGTCCGCAGAGGCAAGCTCTATATAATCAATTTCAAGTGGCTGATCGCGGTTATCCCTCATCCATGCCGAAAGGGAAGCGCTGCCGTCCTTTATCTGCTTCAGATAAGAAGGTATCCTCAGGGGCTTTGCGGTGCATTTATCCAGTATGACCGCCATATTCTCTATGGCAGCGGCCTCGGTGCCCTTTTGGCCCGTCAGTGACTCTATGCCTGCCCTGACGTCCTTCAGCTCCGCCGAGATCTCGCCGAACCTTTCCACCAGCCCGGGTATCTTCTCATGTACATAATAATCCGTATATTTATCGGGAGCCGGTCCCGTTATCATCAGTACCTTGCGGTAGTAGGTGTTCAGTTCCCTGACCACATCCTCCAGTCTGCGCAGATAATCGCCTATCTCTCCGGGGACAGCCTCCATCGAGAGCGTATGGCTGCGGTCGCCCTCCAGCCAGATGTATACCGGCTCACTGCCGCTTTTCGGAACAGTCACCGACCATTCCGTATCGTAGCCGAATCTGACGCGCTCCAGCTCCTGACAGGGCACTTTCCCGTCCACATATATGCGTCTGTTGGAGTCAAAGCCTCTTATCTTGTCCTGTCTTGCCTTTATACCTATTTTATACCAGCCCCCTGCGCCGATCTGTTCCGCAGGTATCTCCCAGGTGACGGTCTGGAGTGCTTTTTTCCAGTTGCCGCTTCCGATGGTGTTGTACACCATTTTTGTAGGATCCGACGGTGAAGCAAGATAGCTGCTGTTATCAAATGTAGGATACAGTGTGGGATCCGACTTGAAGGCCGCATTCTCCCCCTCTATCCTGATCAGCGCCGACGGAGTCTCCTCCGCGCTTATCTCAGCCCCCGCACTGTCCGCATATCCGCGGTACGAGGGGAGCTCTTCCCTGTTGCAGAAGCAAAGGCTGTCCAACGCCAGCTGAGCACGCTCCGAGGAGAGCTTCAGCACATGGCTGCCCTTTTCAAGGTAAAAGAACAGAGGCTCGCTGAAAAGTCCGTCAACATCACCGAAGAAACAGCTCTGCCAGAGCTGCTTCTGCACCTGCGCGGGACGGACCTGATTTCCGCGCATATCCGTGTAAATATCTTTTTCGTTCACCCACACTCTTCCGAGAGTGAGCCTTGAAGCCGTATCGTAGGGCAGTTTCCCGTCCAGCTCCATGGAAAACTCTATATCCGTGCTGTTTGAGATCATGGGACAGTAATCAGCGGCAAGACAGTAATTTCCGCTCTCTGGCACCTCAAAACGATAGGACACCTCTCCGCCGCTGCTCTCCCACAGCAGGACATCATCGCGCTTTTCGCCGTTATCGTCGGTAAAGCTGCCTTTTTTCACATCTCCGTCCTCTGCAGGAAAAAAGTCTCCGCCGCTTATGGTTATCCTCCTGTCGGGACGATCCTCGGCGGAATACTTGTCGTAATACCTGCCGAAGGACATAAGCTCGCTGTCGGGAGCCTCAAAGGAATAGTAATCCTCTGCAAGGGCTGCTTTTTCCGCAGCAGCCCCGTAAGCGCAGGCGCTGCCCGCAGCCGTGAAGGACGCCTGAAACATTATCACAAGAGCAGCGGCAGCTGCCGCTGTTTTTCCGAATGACATCTTCACTGCGCCCTCACCGCCTTTCCGTAAAATAAATAAAAATGCGCAGGCTCCCTGCGTCGGGATCATGCGCCAAGTCAGCCTGCCGCAGTATTGTCAAACTGCATATTTCTATCAAAATCAGTATATCAAATTCAAGGTGGAATGTCAAGAAATGCAGCAGCTTTACATTATAAATAATATATTTTACTACTGAACATTTAGCTAAATTATGTTTTTATGCATATACTTTGTACAATAATATAATCTGATAACTGTAACTTCCTACAAGTATCTTCCCCTCATACGTCAACCGAAACCACCTGAAATCGCGAATATTAAAAAACTGTAAAATCTTATCGGGATTTTACGTTTTGTATTGACATCCGAATTTTTTTGTGTTATGATAAAAGTGTAGAAAACTACCAGATATAACATAAAATTCAACATAATAAAGGGGAGATAACTTTGGAAAATGTGCTCGAAGTAAAAGAGCTGTCCAAGCAATACTCCAAGGTACTTGCAGCCGACAAGGTATCATTTGAGATAGGCAAGGGCGAGATATTCGCACTTATCGGTCCAAACGGTGCAGGTAAAACCACTACGATACGAATGATCTCTACTCTGCTCCAGCCTACATCGGGCGATGCCGTGGTGGCAGGTTACAGCATAATCAAGGAGCCCGAAAAAGTAAGGGAATCCATCACCTACCTCCCCGACGAGGCAGGCGCATATAAACAGATGACAGGCATCAAGTACCTCAGATTCATGGCGGGACTTTTCACATCGGACATTGAAAAGCTCAATTCCTATGTGGATCGCGCAAAGAATATCTGCGGACTCGGAGACCGCCTTAACGATAAAATAGGAAGCTACAGCCGAGGCATGATAAGAAAGCTCCTCCTTGCGAGAGCAGTAATGACAAAGCCGAAGCTTGCCATACTTGACGAGCCTACCAGCGGACTCGATGTGCTCAACGCCATAGAGATACGCAAGACCATAAAGAAGCTCGCCGAAGAAGAGGGAATGTCCTTCCTTCTCTCATCACATAATATGCTCGAGATCGAGTTCGTTTCCGACCGTGTAGGTATCATATCCAAGGGTCACCTCATGGTAACGGGACGCACCGATGAACTCAAGGAACGCTACAGCGCTCCCAACCTCGAGGAAGTATTTGAAAGGGTGGTGAAAGAGAATGAAGTTCATTAACCTTCTCAAGAAAGAGCTCTCGGAGCTCATAAATGCACAGATGATAATCGGACTTGTAGTGTCCCTCTCCCTTTTCTGGCTGATGGGAAATGTAATGCAGTCCGTTACCAAAGAGCTTGCAGAGGATTCCAAAAACACAAACGTGTATGTATGTGATATGGACGACTCCGATCTTACCAGAGAGCTTCTCAGCAAGCTTGAATCGGACGGCGCCAAGGTGAACAGAGTCACCGTAAACGGTGATGATTACGCCGCAGCGCTGAAGGGTAAGGATTTCAAGAGCTTCGTTATTATACCCCAGGGCTTTTCCGATACTGTTGAAAGCGGAAAGAAGCCCGAGCTCATATCCGTTACAAAAGTCAAGTCAGCCTCCGCATTCAGCGGAATGACAGGCGGTACGGAATCATCGGTAGCCCTCATAAACAACTTCGTGACCGGCAAGCTGGCAGGTCAGCAGGGCGTTACCGAAGAAGAACTGGGCGTTATCGAATCTGCCATAAATGTGGTGGATCAGACGGTGGTATCCGATAAGTCGGCAAAGATCTCAAGCAGCGCTATCATCGGAAAGATAACCTCACAGAACCTTCTCCTTCCCATAATCATTCTGGTCCTCATAATGATGACCTCACAGTCGCTCATAGCGTCTATCTCAAACGAAAAGATCGACAAGACTCTGGAGACACTGCTTTCCGCACCTGTTTCAAGAGGCTCTGTAATAACAGCGAAAATGCTGGCAGCAGCAATAGTCGCACTGGTAAACGCAGGAGTTATGATGTTCGGCTTCTCGGCATACTCAAAGGGTATGACAGGAGCTGTCACCAGCGACCTCAATGTAAACGGCATCCTTCAGGATAATCTTTCCACTGACGAAGCTTTCAGACAGCTGGGGCTCAATCTGGGCGTAACTGATTATATACTTGTGGGAGTACAGCTTTTCATTACAATAATGATATGTCTGGCCATTTCCATAATACTGGGAGCACTGGTAAATGACTCCAAGTCATCGCAGACAATGCTTCTGCCCATAATGATGATGGTAATGATACCGTGGTTCGTATCAATGTTCACAGATGTGAACTCACTTTCCACAGTACCCAAGCTCATCGTATATGCCATCCCCTTCACACACACATTTACCGCGATACCGAATCTCATGTTCGGAAATACCACCGAATTCTGGATAGGTCTCGGGTATCAGATAATAGTATTCGCAGTCGTAATGTTCTTTGCTCTCAGACTCTTCAAGTCGGACAAGATACTTACGATGTCACTGAACTTCGGACAGAAGTCCAGATTCAGAAGATCAAGCAAAACCAACGAGGATTGATCCTCTTCCCTTTCCCCATGAAAAGGCGCAGCAGTTTCCGCTTGGGAGCTGCTGCGCCTTTTTATATTTCAATTATACCTGCATTATTGTACATTGTACGAGGGCAAAATATCACCATTTTACCATAAAAAGTAAAAAGCTATGCGATATCGCATAGCTAAGCAAAAATAAAATGAATAAATATAGAAGGGGAATTGGGGGATTACTTAATCCATTTATAATATACCGCCCCAACCTTAAAATAATCTTAAAGTTACCTTAAAATAAAATAAAATTTTTCCATCAGTTAACCGAGTACGCAGCCTCAAGTGCGATCTCCATCATATCGCGGAAAGTAGTCTGTCTCTCCTCGGCAGTCGTAGAGAGCCCCTTCAGCGGGCAGTCTGAAACTGTAAGTATGCAGAGCGCATTCTTCCCTGCCCTTGCAGCGTTCATATAAAGAGCAGCCGCCTCCATCTCGATGGCGAGGACACCCATCTTCTGCCAGTTCGCAAGGCTGTCAGCGTCATCGTAGAAGGTATCGCTTGAGAGTATATTTCCCACATGGAAGGCCTTGCCCTTTGCCTGAGCAGCCTTTACGGCAGCGGAGATAAGATTCCACGAAGCCGTGGGCGCATAAGTACCGGGGAGCCTGTACTGTGAAGCGTAAGCAGAATTTGTGCTTGCGCTCATACCTATGACTACATCGCGGAGCTGAACATTATCAGCCACAGCACCTGCCGTGCCTACTCTGATGATATTTTCAACGCCGTACTCGTTGAAAAGCTCCCATGAGTATATACCGATAGACGGCATACCCATACCGCTGCCCTGAACTGACACGGGAACGCCCTTATAGATGCCGGTATAACCCAGCATACCTCTGACTTCGTTGTAGCATACGGGATTTTCCAGGTAATTCTCGGCAATGAACTTAGCTCTCAGGGGATCTCCCGGCATAAGAACAGTCTTGGCAATATCGCCTTTTTTAGCATTGTTGTGAGGTGTCGGCATAATAAGCCCTCCTTTTTTGATATTATCGTGGAACGGCGTCCGCCGTAAAGCATCATATCCGCAGATTGCACAAATCCTTGACCTGCGGTTTGTACAAAACATAGAAATCTGAAAATTTCATTCTGAAATTCAATGGTTTTCCGTTGAATTTCAGCCTTTTTCTGCCTGTATACAGAAAGGGGTGATAAACGGCTCTCCCATTTTTACACGGAGGCCTTTATACAGCGCTGTATTATATATAGTATACGCAGGAGCGCAGTGTGCACGCAGCTCCTGCCCGACAACGCCTGCTGATCATCGTTTGAGCAGTTTCTTTGCAGTATCTATGATAGCCTGATAATTCATAACCATAATAACTGCAAACAGCAGGAACACAAATACTCCGCCGAATTTCGGAGAACCGATAATGAGTACGCTCATTATCAGGAGTATTCCCGTATTTACCAGAGACTTAACCGCATCGAACCTGAAGGGCACATAGTATCTTGCGTCGATTATCCTTGCCCAGAAGCAGATGACATAGCTGAGGAAGGTCGCCACAGCAGCCCCCTGAATGCCCCATGCAGGTATCAGGAAGTAGTTCATCGGGATATTCACCGCACAGGCTACAAATGCAGTCCAGAAGGAGTTCTTGGAGTGCTTTGTGGCAGAGTATATACTTCCGAGGAACTGATTGAAGCACATGAACACCACCGCTACTATAAGAACAGGGGTATAGATGTACACATCCGCGTACTCTGCGTGCTTGTCCGAGGGCACAAGGAATGCCGTCACGGGTTTGACTATAAGAAGAAGTCCTGCCGCCGCCATGAACATTATGGCCTCATAAGCTGAGTAGACCTTCTCATAAAACTTGTTTCTGTCTGCGGAGGCGTTCTCCGTTATAGCTGACATACTCCATGCCTGAAAGAATATGGTGGAGACAAGAGAGATAAGGTTCGGTATCTTGTTTGCAAAGCCGTATATAGCTACCGCTCCCTTGCCAAGTTCATGATAGTCGCTGTGCATCTGCTTGATGAACATTCTGTCCGACAGGGAGGTTATGGCCCACATTACTATAGTGGGGATCAGCGGCATAGCAAAGTGCATCATTTCCCTTCCGAGGGCTCTGTTGAAGTATTCGGCACCTGCGAATTCCTTCAGTCTCGCCGCTATGAACAGGAATAGTGCCGAACAGCCGTCGGAGAGTATGACCGCCAGCAGGAAGCCCTTTACTCCCATATGCATCCAGGGTATGAATATAACATTGAATATGAAGAAGGTAAGTGTGGCAAGTATTCCGTCAATGGAGAAAAGCTTCACCATATCCCTTGCGCGTACGAAGTTCTGACATAACATTCGTATGGAGGACATGGCCACATACAATATGAACAGTACGGTGTAACCCCTGAGGTAATCCAGTGCGGGTATAACTCTCAGAAACGGCACCGTAAAGGCCATTATCAGCATACCTATCATAGTTATTGCGCCCGATGTGGTGAACACCTCACGCTTGTCGTATTCCTTGTCCAGTCCGAATCGGATAAGGTACTCCTGAAGAGCAAAGGTGAATACGGGCTGGAGAAGCAACAGCGTAGTCTCGAGGAGCTCCTTGACGCCGTTGTTCTCGGGATCTATGTTGTGAGCATACAGTCTTGTCAGCAGGAACACCAGTATCTTTGAGCCAAAAGTACCGATGGCAAAGATACCCGTATTAAAGACCAGCTTTTTATATTTATTCATTTTCCACACTCCGAATAAAGTAATATAAAAATATTATATCACACAAAACCGCAAAAATCAATATTTCCCCTGTTTATCAGCACTGATAAAGCCAAAAGCTCCGATAGTGGCAAAGTGCCGATACCGAAGCTTTTAACGTACTTATCTTATAAACATTGCCAGATTTTCCCATGCAGCAAAAGAACCTGCTGAAAGAGCAAGAATGATAAGGATTATTGCGCCTGACAGTGAAATAAGGCTGAGTATAAGTCCT
Source organism: Ruminococcus flavefaciens 007c (assembly GCF_000571935.1). Taxonomy (GTDB): domain Bacteria; phylum Bacillota; class Clostridia; order Oscillospirales; family Ruminococcaceae; genus Ruminococcus; species Ruminococcus flavefaciens_F. Next base: position 92,754 of record NZ_ATAX01000028.1, read on the forward strand.
GCGATAGCCATACCCTTGCCCGGAGTATTCTTCTTGATAGCGACTCCACCGAGAATAAGTCCGATGATTGCGAGCAGCAGTGATACAGGATAGCAGCATACTCCCAGGAATGCGATTATACCAAGCACCATTGAAGCCACAGCCATTCCCGAGCCGCCCTGATCCTGTCCGTATCCGGGAGCGCCGTAGGGATTCTGGGGACCATAGTAGTTAGGGTTCTGGAATCCAGGCTGACCGTAAGGGTTGGGGCCGTTCTGATAGCCCGGCTGACCATAGGGATTAGGTCCCTGATAGCCCTGACCGTAGGGTGCAGCACCGTTCTGGTAGCCTCCCTGCTGGCCGTTCTGGTAGCCTCCCTGCTGATCTGCCTGAGCATTGGGATCGGGGCCGTCTATATATCCCGTAATGTTATCGTTATTGTCAGTTACATTCTGATCAACGTCATTATGTCCGTTATTGTAGTTGTTATCCATAAACCATCCTCCTTGAAATTGTACTAACAGCCTAATTATACCATTTTAGGCGGATTTTGTCAATAAAAAACAAGTCTCTGCACGAAGCAGAGACTTATGAGTCATCTTTAAGATACCGGACCGAGCACGGGAAAAATGTTCCTCAGTATATAGTACACTCCGAAAGCTCCCAGAAAGCAACCCCAGAACGCCCCCTTGCGCGGAAGAAGCTTTACATCTTTTCCGGATATGCCGATAACTGTCTCCAGATACAGCAATATCAGAAGCAGAGCTATGACGGGCATTGCCGCATTATCGCGGAAAGCCGTCAGTATACGGCCATGGAACAGATCATTTACACTGCGGGTATTTCCGCAGCCTGTACACCACAGACCCGTAGCATTATGGAAAGCGCATTCGGGAAAGTACTTTTCCAGCCCGATTATATGATCTCTGAGACACAAAAGGATAACAGCAGCAAGAGGAGCCGCCGCCCCAATGATTATTCTCAGACGTTTAGACATATCTTACTTGATGAAAAGAGCGCTTGCATTCTGAAGGCTCTCAGCCCACTCCTTAAGGCTGTCACCAACAACGAGAGCGATGATAATGCCAAGAACGCTGAGTGCGAGTGCAACGATACTGCAGACGATACCTGCAATAGCCATTCCCTTGCCGGGGAGATCCTTCTTACGAGAAAGGATACCGAGAACAAGACCTGCAACGCCGCAAGGAAGACCTACATAAGCAGTGATGCAGCAGCCGAAAACTACAGCGCAGATACCGAGTACCATTGAAGCAATTGACATACCCTTGCTTCCCTGGGGCTCAAAACCGCCGCCGTTGTTGTATGGATCCTGAACGTATCCACCCTGATTGTTGTTGTTGTAATTATTATCCATGTTAAAATCCTCCCTAAAGGTATTATAATATCTAAAGTATAACATCTTTACATTTTTTTGTCAATAGTTAGCGGAAAAATATTTGAAAAAATTATACACTCATATATTTATTTTATCAACAAATCCCAATAAAAAGGAAAATGCGCCGCCGCTTTTGGCAGCGGCAGCGCGAAAATTAAGGAGGTTGTATTTATATACGAAAATATCTGAAAATCATGTATTTTATGCGTGAACCAATCAGCTCTGCTCGCTTACGAGGAGAGATACACGGTTCTGGATATTGCCGATGATCTCATCCGACTTCTTTTCACCCTTGAGGTAAGCTGTGATTTCTTCCTGAACTATAGCTTCTACGTCGGGGTCAAAGCTGCCGGCGCATCTGTCTGCAGACTTGATGTATTCAACGATCCTGTCCTTCTCTTCATTTGTAAGGGGCTGGATCTTGATCTCCTTCTGGCTCTTTGAATCGTAGTAGGTAAGATCCTCCTCGATCTCCTTGCCGTTGGGATCCTTGTATGTGGGCTTCTTTGTGCTTTCCTCAGCAGCCTTATCAAACTTAACCTTGAGTGAAGAAAGTCCGGAACTATATCTATAGGTATTGGAATCGTCATCTTCCTTGGAGAAGAATGACTTTACAAACTCCCAGCAAAGCTGTGTATCGTCTGAGTTGCGGAGTATAGAGAAACTCTGGTTGGGGCTGATAAGAGCACCTTTTCCGTCATTGGAGGGGAAGCCTACGAATGTAATATCCTCGCCCTTGAATCTGCCCTTGAGATCTTCTGTATAGCTGCGGAAATTGCCTATCCACATACTTGTGATAAGTATCTTGTCGTTTACGATATTGTCATCGCTGAACATTTCCATGAGCATTTCCTGATCTTCGGGATTTTCCCAGTCAATAGTTCCTTCCATTGAGGGGAACTTGTCGCAGAACTCAACCAGCTTCTTGAATTCGGGATCATCGAAGTGGCATACGCCGTTCTTGTAGTCAACGAAATCTGTTGAGTTGTATAAAAGGAGTGAAAGGATCTGCTCCTTGTAATCCATTTCTGTCAGTCTCTTACCGTCGGGAAGGTTATTATATTTTTCGATAAGGTCGTCCAGTGTCCAGTTCTCCTTATCGACGAATTTGCTCTTTCCTACATATGTCTCTATGCTGAAGGAATCAGTGATCGAATAAAGCTTTCCGTCGTACTCGCCGCACTTGAGGACATTCTCGAGGAAATCCTCCTTGCTGAGATCGGAATCCTTGTCAAGGAACTCATACAGGTCGCAGAAGAGTCCCTTGTTCTGGAGTCCTGCCACAAGACCTGCATCGTTTGTAACGATGATGTCGGGCGCATTGCCTGCGATTATGTCCTTCTTGAGCTGCGAAGCGCCTGTATTGATCGCTGTTCTCGATTCTTCATCGTATTCATCATACTTGCTGTAATCCACCATCTTGAAGCGGACGCCCTCATGTGACTTGTTGAACTCCGAGATCTTGCTTGACATAGCGTAAGCGTCGTACATTACGCCGACAGTGATGACCTTCATGTTCTCAAGCTCGGAAGCATCGCGCTTTGTAAGTCTGTAAAGCTTGCTGCCGCTCATCATGCCGTCGCCTTTGCTGTAATCGTTGTAGCTTACGATATATTCGCCGTTATCAAGGGGAAGCAGGCCTTCTACGCCGCCTTCTCCCATATCAGAGTCTACCCAGTTGATGATCTCTTCGCTGGTTCCGTCCTCCTTGAGGCCGTAGAGAGCACTGCTGCTGTTCATAAACAGCTTGTAATCGCCTGTTCCTTCAAAGATAGAGCTGGGGCCGCCCATCATACTCATATTATCCAGTTCTATTTCACTGCCTGTTTCCTTCATAGTGGAAGTATCAACGAACTTTACAGCGTCCTTTGTGCCGAAATATCCGCTTAAAGCGACAGTTCCGTCACTGAGGGGAGCAATTCCCATGATATAGTCTACATCAAGTCCGAGCTCATCTTCGATCTTGCCATCCGAATTGACAATGACAGTTGTTGAATCTTCATTGTATATGGTCATTAAAGCTTTTCCGCCGCCGATAGCCTGAAGATCACCTACACCTGCATTGCCGTCGTCTTCGGAGATATACTTGTCAAGACCTGAGATCTCGCCTGAGGTCTTTACATTGCCGTCGATGTCCACAACGTAGAGCTTGTAGGTATACTTTATGTTATTGTAATACTCTTCAAAGTCAAACTTCTCGTAATCAAAGTTCGGATCATCGTAATTCGGCTTTTCCATATCTCCTGCATCCTCAAAGGTAGCCATCATGAAGATGTCTCCGTCGGGAGCAACAGAAGCAGAAACGTAAGTATCGGATTCCAGTTTCTCACCGAGATCATACTTTATCTCTTTTGTCTCGGCAAAATTATCATCTGTGATATAGAATGTAGGCTGACTGTTTCCATCTGCTATCGCAGTAACCAGTACAGAACCGTCACTGAGCCTCTTTATGCTGCGGACATTGCTGATGTCTGTTTCTACCTCAACAGCACGGTATGCCGCATTCATAAGCTTCTGAGAATTCTTGGAAACGCCCTTTTCGGTCTCGCTCTTCTTTGAGCAGGACGCTGCCGCCCCTGTGATGACCATTAATGCTGCTGTGAATGCTGTGATTCTTTTGAAGATTGTTTTTTCCATAATAATCCCTCTTTTTCAGATTTTTTTATTTTAAGCTTTCTTTTGTCTGCCTCGGCTAATGCCTCGGTCTCTTTTTCTTTTGCCTTTACCGCCTCATTTTCCTTTCTGTTCCTCAGCGCTCTCCATTTCGCCGATACGAAAGAAACAACGGCTTTTTTAAGGTCTTGTTTTTTCCGCTGATACAGTCTGAATGCCGTGATCACAAGGCATATCAGCGTCAGCAGAGGTATGATAAGGAGCAGCTTTCGTGCTCCGTAGATAAATGAGAGCCTGACCTCGACCATTCTTGAAGCGTTTTCCCAGAAGGGGTAGGATATCCCGTCCTTCTGCACCGCATAGCCGTCAAGCTTTTCCAGGGGCTTCCTGTATTTTTTTGGCCGGAAGCGCTCTGTATTGTTTACTATGCTCACCTTGCCCTTGTTAGTCTCTTCCACATTCTCCTTGATACAGTTGTATGCAAAGTTCTCAACGGGATCGGGAACTACACATTCATAGCAGGTTATCTTAGTGACCTCGGCGGACTGCTCCCCCTCCATGCCCATATCCCGGCCGGAGGTGAGTTCGCTGCCGAATATACGGCCTGCTGCATAGTAAGATATATATGCCTTCGGAACGTCGCCTGCGCAGCGCTCCTCGGCTTCTGTTGAAGGAGTCTCTATGACTCCGGAAACAAACAGCTGGACATTGTTTATGTATATATTCTTTCCGACGATGTTCTCCGAGCCGTAAAGCGACCAGGCCAGACGTTTGTCTATGACAGCTCCGTCCTGCATCAGATCGCGGTCAGAGAAAAATGCGCCGCTTGCCAGCCTGAAATCACGGAACAGGAAGAAATTCCCGCCCACAGCTGTTATCTCAGCTTCGGAACGCCCCGTCACGTCACAGGTGACCTGAGCTGTTCCCGCCCTGAGGCTGTAGCCGTCGGGGACAAGTGTCCTGCCCGGCTCGGCAGTCACCGAAGCCTCACTGAGCTTGTTAAGCAGTTTTCCCCTGAGGTTATTCATGCTGTTTATATCAAAGCCTGCATCGTTGCTGAAGAAGCAGCTGATCTGGGTGTATTCTCCCTTGGTGCCGTTTCTCCAGCGGTCTGCTGCGTTATTGTAGCTCTGCGACTTTGCCGCTGAGGCTCCCACAGCCGTCAGCACCAGAGCGCCGACAATGGCTGCGGCGTTAACAGCCGCTGTTACTATCTGCCATTTCTTGAATTTTGCTCTCATAAGGTCCACCGCCTTATTTATCCTTCAAGCGGACCTGATCACCTGCGCCGAAAACCTTGCTTCCCGCAGTTATAACATAATCGCCTCTGCTGATATTGCCTATTACAGCGCTTGATACATCATCGGAGGCTGCCACCTCAACAGTGACCTTATCGGCGTAATAACGGTTGCCGAGAGGAGTGCTCTTTGAACGGACAGTGTACACATAATATCCTTCTGTATCCTGCTTTACCGCACTCTTCGGAACGATAGCGTCATAGTTGCCGCCTCCGCAGGGGACTGAAAGGTCTATTCTTTCGCCCGACTTTACGTCGCCAGAGACGCTGAATATGAGCTTCTTCTGTCTCGAACCATTTGAATTGTCGTTCTTTATCTCCTTAAGAACCGCTGTTATATCACCGTTCCAGTTGTTTACTATATCAGCCTCTGCGCCCTTCTTGACCTTCTTTGCCTTTTCGGGTTCAACAAATATGGATACTGTATACCCCTCATCGGCAAGATCTATGGTAGCGGCAGGATTGCCCTCTGTGGTCTTGTCATCGGGCTGTACATTTATAGCACTTACAATGCCCGAATACTTTGACTTGATCTCGGTGGCCTTGGCCTCCTTCTTGAGCTTGTCGACCTTTTCCTTCTGCTTGTCTACAGCCTTTTTCTTGGACTCGAGATCAAGGGCTTCCTTCTGGTTTGTAATGGAGTCGGTACGCTTTGTCTTGTTGAGTTCTATTATCAGTACTTCAAGGGCATTCTGCTTCTCGGTAACTGCTGCCGCAAGAGTTTCATAGCTATCGGAAGTTCCGCCCTCGCCGCTGTCGGAACTGTATGAATTAACTGCGTTTGTGAGATCGTTTACGGAATTGCTCACATCGCTCAGTCTTGAGATGAGGTCGCCGCGGATACTGTTCTTAGCGTTGTTGTAGGCATCTCTCTTTTCGTTTCTTACAGCCTCTTTGGCATCACTGTCTGCTCTTGCCTCTTCTATGCCGTTGCCTGTTTCCATAGCCACCTTGAGGAGGCTGTTGGCTGTCTCATACTCCTGCTCTGCCGCATTGAATTCGGAACAGAGTGAAGCAAGGTCGCCGCTGAATTCAGGAGCTGCTTCGGAGTAGGAATCGCTGTCTATGGCTTTTATGGTGTCCTCAAGCTTTGTCTGTAAGGCTGTGAGCCTTGTGAGCTCGTTCTTATTGCGGTTGTACTGCTCCTTTTCGTAAGCTGCATTGCCGGAATTGTTCCTTGCGGCGTCACGCTTTGCAATGGCTTCGTTGAGCTCCGCACGGGCAGCCTTTATTGCCTGGTCTTCCTTTGAATAATCAAGGGGCTCCTTGAGGAGAGCGGTCTCATAGGCCAGCTTCAGTTCGTCCAGGGACTTTTCCTCTGCCTCGAGGGTATCGCTGTCAACAGCGCTGACAGTGAAGAGAACGTCGTTCTTCTTTACCTCCTGACCCAGCTTTATATGTATCTTCTCAACTGTTCTGTTGCCGTCGATCATTACGTCATAGGCCTGATTGGACTCGACTGTGCCGTCCTTTCTGATACGCTCTGTAAGCTTTCCGGAACTTACGGTCTCGGTAGTGATCTCGGGCAGCGACTTGTTCATTATGGTATTCGAGAAAAATGTCAGTATAAGCATTACTGCAAGGAAAATGATTATGAGAGTCTTTATCAGCTCTCTCTTTTTTGCAGGGGACTTTTTTTCTTTTTCATCGTCCTCCGCAAGTATTTCCTTTAGTTCTTTTGATTCGTTCATATTATGTTACTCCTTCTGAGAGAATGATTCTGATCTGTGATCTGCTGTGATCTTTGCCCGGGATCAGCCCTTTATGCCGCCCGAATAGGTTATTCCTTCCACGAGATAATCCTCTCCGTACAGGAACATAAGCACTGTGGGTATCATATAGACGACGCCCACCGCAAAGGCAAGGCCCACATCCTCGGTATTTATCTGCGACAGGAACACCGACAGAGGATGCAGTGCGGATTCCTTCATAAGAACTATGGGCTGCTCCACCATGTTCCAGTAATCAACGAATACCAGCATGGCAATGGAAACTATGGCACCCTTGCACAGGGGTATGTATATCTTTGTGAGTATCTTCAGCTCTCCCGCGCCGTCAAGCTTGGCGGCCTCAACATAGGAAATGGGGATACGCTTCATTACCTTTGTCAGCAGGAATATACTGAAAGGCGAGAATATTGCGGGAAGTATTATCGCTCTTCTCGTATCCAGCATATTGAACTTTTCCGCAACAAGGAAGTTAGGTACAAGTGTTACCTGATAGGGCATTATCATAAGTATGAGGTATGAGAAAAAGATTATGCCCTTGAACTTGTTCGGGTATCTCGAGAAGCCATAGGAAGTAAGTATGGCTACTATCATCTGAAACACCGTTATGGGTACTGTCAGCATAACGGAATTCCAGAACTTCATAAGATAGTCGGAATTCTGTATCAGTACAGCCTTGTACTGTTCAAATGTGACCTTATCGGGTATGAATTTCAGGTTTACATCCTTGGAGATAAACACCTTCTTGGATTCGGTCATATTTGAAAACATGGCTCCGTAGTTGGCCGAGATCTCGTTGGACGTCATAAATGAGTTGGCTATGGTCAGTACCGTAGGCAGCAGGAACATGAACGCTGCAAACAGTATAAACACAAACACTATTATATCCAGTGTCTTTCTGCGCTTTTTGATGTTCATCAGCTTTCCACATCCTTTCCGAAGATATTCTCCGCGATAAGGAGGATGGCCATTATCACTATCATGACCAGCGCAAAGAGTACTGCCGCAGCAGACAGCTTCTGATAATCCAGGCTGTTGAAGGTATTGTTCATAAAGTGCTGAAGCATATACAGCTTATCCTGCGGATAATTTCCCGTGAGAAGGTAGACCTCGCGGAATATCTTGAATGAGTTTATCAATGAAAGGATAAGCACGAAGAGTATTGTGGGTGAAAGGTATCTGAGCTTTATATGTACGAACTTGTACCATGAGCTTGCACCCTCAAGGTCTGCGACCTCGATTATGTCACGGGGGATGGTACACAGCGCCGACATGAAAAGTATCATATTGTATCCCAGATTCTTCCACAGGAACATACATATTATTATTACCTGTCCGTATGGGGACTTTATCCAGTCTACGGACTGGCCGCCGAATTTTTCGATTATCTGGTTTATGGTTCCGTGATTGTGGAAGAGCACCTGCCATACGAGCACTACCGATGCGGTAGGCACCATCAGCGGGCTCAGGAAAAAGGTCCTGAATATGCTCTTTCCGGGAATCTTCCTTTCAAGGAGCATTGCCAGCCCCAGTGAAAGTATCACCGAAAGCGGTACGGATACCAGCGAGAAGAACGCCGTGTTCTTTACAGACTTCATAAACGCCGCATTCTTGAAAAGCTTGCCGTAGTTTTCAAGTCCCACGAATTCCTTCATGACCGGATTGTTTATGAGTGAATAGTATATTACGATACAGAACGGAACAAAAAAGAATATCATTACGCCTATCAAGCTCGGCAGGACACATACATTGCTGAATATCCTTTCGCCCTTCCTTCCGCACTGGTTTTTTGTCTTGTTTTTCATTTGGATACTACCTCACAAAATAATTCTTTTGCTCTGATTATTATATTCATGTTTCTGCCTCTGTATATAAGTGTCCTGAAAGACGGAAAAAAGACGAAGGTCAGAAATATTTTTTTATTTTAACTATGATCCCACCGAAGTATAACAGCTCCTGTCCATAAAAAAGCCGTGTTATTCTTTGCCCATAGTGACCGCAAGGAGCTGCTTACACATTATATAAACAACCGAAAAGTTCATTTCAGTGCACAAGACAGAAATTTTTTTGCAGCGGACTATGAATAAAGAAAGCACGTTACAGGGTTCTCCCCATTCCATTTTAATATAATACATCATTGACAAAGACTTGTCAATATCCGCCGCTGCATTTTTACTCTTTTTTTACCTTTGCCGCAGATCTGCTGTAAGTGCAGGTCTGCGGCAGGTATTTATGCAGCATTTCACAGTGTCCTTTTTCACAGTTCTCCTATATTCTACACTGTCAAGATGACATTAACGTGACTTTTAAATTACAAATCCGTCACTTTGTTTTTTTATGCTGCAATTCCCCTTCTACTACTATATTAGACGTTAATTCAGGCTCTAATGTGACATATTTTTTTCGGACAGCTGCCATAATCGGCATTTTGCCATTGATAAAAGGCGACTATTGCTTTTTTTTAGTGAATGTGACTGTTTTTCAAAACCGCTATTGACAATTCGCTCTTATTATGATACAATATTTTCTGTTGAAACGCCGTGCGGGTGTAGTTCAATGGTAGAATTCCAGCCTTCCAAGCTGGTTACGTGGGTTCGATTCCCATCACCCGCTCCATTTTATTAGCAGCATTCGCTGCTAAAGTTTTCTGTGCGCCTTTAACTCAGCTGGATAGAGTAACTGCCTTCTAAGCAGTAAGCCGCTGGTTCGAATCCAGCAAGGCGCGCCATTCCGAGACTCTCCGTTACTTGACTCCATCTAATGGAGAGCTTCGTTTTTATTTATTATATGGTGGGTGTAGCTTAGCTGGTTAAAGCGTCGGATTGTGGTCCCGAAGACCGTGGGTTCGAATCCCATCTCCCACCCTCTAACAAAGCCCCTCGGCAAAAGCCGAGGGGCTTGAATCATATATGAGCAAAAATTGTCCCCGCAATCGCGGGGACTTTCTATATCATTATTATTTACCTGCTTTAAATCGTCTCAACAAAGTCACTCAATTCAAGTCTTATATCATCTTTTTCTCATTTCATTGTAGATCGATTATTGTTCGATATGTATGCAACCTATCCTACATTAAAGTACAGCTTTGCTTGTTTTAGGTTTTCCGCAATAAGATTTTCGACAGTACCGTCATCATGAACACTATAGATCTTATCCCTTACATATCTTGGGAACAATTTTTCTATATCTTCATTATACTGGGCACCATCCCCGGGGCTCTCTGAGGAAACTACTCTTAAAGAATCATTTTCCTTTACAAGTTCAAACCGACACGGATAAGAACCACCTGCGTCTTCATTCAGAACTCCACCGTCATATGAATATATGCATTCATTCACCCATGCATACACATAATAGCGATTCTCCGCCGCCTTCTCTGAAGAAAACACCGATACTGAACAGAAGTTCGCAGCATTTTCCGAATCAACAACATAATACTCTGGCGCGAGCACCTCGCTGAGAATATGGTCCTTCAACAAGCCGTCGGTTGTTTTTTCGTCTATATATACCCGCTCATACGCAGGGTACCTGTCCGGCAATATTGCAACTTCCCTGCTTGTCAACACAACTATCAGAGACAATAACATTACTGCACACACAAGTGACATCAGTACAACTATCCTCACCGTTTTCTTTTTATTGGTAGTCTCTGAGTAGTCAGCTACCTTTACAAGAGTATCCTTCATCTCTCCGTTCATAGTCTCACTTTTCCTTTCACCGTCGATAAGCTCGCGAATGTCAACATCGTAGAAATCTGCGATCTCTACCAGAATACTGATATCCGGCATATTATTACCATTTTCCCATCTGCTTACAGTCCTGCCGGATACCCCAAAATGCTCTGCCAGCTGCTCCTGAGTCAGAGCCTTTTCTTTTCTAAGCTCCTTCAGGAAGCTGCCGATCCTAATCTGATCCATTCCGTCGCCTCCTTTCGTCACAAGAATACCATGCCGTCCCGGAACAGTCAACGACACAAAGTGAGAAATGCCGTGTTTTGTTACCGGACATGATTTGTCTTGTACAATTTTTGCCGATATATCCAATCAAAATCGAATACTATCGTCACCTTATTACTCAAAATCATAAAATCATTTTTTCTTCATATAAATCATCGCTTTAATAATACATAAGCTCCATACTATTCTTTCACATTAAAATTATACACTACACTGCCGCCCAAAGTCAAGGCTGCTGCCATGAGAAGTGATAAGCAAGTATGTATAACATAAGCAGGTGCTCCCATTATAAGAAGCACCTGCTCTTTGTTTATTCTTCTTTGTCAGTACCGATATGATATCTCTATTTCAGTTCATTGCCTGTTCAAGAGCATTTCTTGCAGCTTCTATGATACCGTTTGAGCTGTATGTCGCGCCCGAGCAGGCATCTATTCCGTCCGCACTGAGACTGTCCTTTATCTGAGGTATCACCTTGCTTTTGGCGTCATCAAAGAAATCCGGATCATCATCGTCAGCATTTGCCGAAAATGAAGTTATCGTGTCATTCTCAATAGTTATCGAAACGTGTACCTTTCCTGAATAGCCTTCGCCTGTGCCCTCAAAGGTACCGTTCTTGAATCTGCAGCTCTGCTCCTGAGCTTCTTCCTGTTCATTGTTGCCTGACTGCTCGTCAGTATTTTCAGCTTCTGTAACTTCTTCCTTTGCCGCATCAGTCACTGTTTCGGTGTTTTTTTCTTTTTTATCGACGGAAGTTGTAACTGTTGTACCCGACTTTACTGTTGTTGTAGTCTTTGTTCCGTCAGCTGTTGTAACTGCGGTAGTTGAAGTCTGAGTAGTCTCTTTTTCAGGAGCTTCAACAGCAGCTTTAGGTGATGCGCTTACAGCTTTTGTCTTTGTATTTGTATTTCGTGATATTACTCCGCTAAAGCATAGCGGGATAACAAAAGCACAGGCGCAGACTGCATTCGGGATAAGCTTTGATGATTTTTCATTCTTTGAAAGATAATACTTTCTGAGTCTGAAAACCGCATAACCTATAAACACTGCGCTGTATACAAGAACACTGAGGAAATATCCCTCTCTGCCCTTCTGAGCTTTCGGAACAAAAAGCACCATGATATGAATGTATATCATTGCATAGAAAAGATAAGCAAGACGCTGTATCTTTTTCCATGTTTTAGCATTCATCTTCTTTCTTACAGCTTTGAATGACATAATTGCAAGAGGTACCATTATCATTGTCATTGAAATAGATAAAATACACGTAATGACAAAGTCTCTGTATGCATCTCCGCTTCCTGTTCTGCCGTCAATAATATTCCTGATGTACTGCATACCGAATGTAATGATATGTGCCAGTGTAAGAACAGCTGCTGTTATTGAAAGCTCTCCGCGTACAGACATGAGCTTCTTTATAGGAGCTGAACCGTTAGGAAGCGCACCTGCCCACATTACAACCGCCCAGAATGCTGCTCCGAGAGCTCCGCGGGAGAATATTCCAAGTACATAATCTCTCACAAATCTGCTTGATATAGTGATATCAGACTGTGCAACAACTACTGAAGCAGCCGTAAGAACAGCTGCCGCAATATAAAACACAGCAGGACATTTTTTCAGTGGTTTATCAAGGCAAAATGCAATAAAAAACGCGATAACAAGTGATATAATAAATAACATATATATTACGACCTTTCAGCACTTGACCCCTGTGCAAAAAGCTCCAGGGGTCATCTGCATTAAAATTTATCTGTCAGGAATTGATATCTCAATCGTTTTTCTTTCTGAGTACAAACGCTGTAGCACCTGCCAGAGCAAGAACTGCTACAGGTAAAGCCATTCCGTTTACACCTGTCTTAGGACTGTTTGAAGCAGATGTTGTAGTCTTGGCAGTTTTTGCAGTTGTTTTTGCTGTAGTTGTTACAGTTGTATTCTGAACATCCTTCTTTACCTCAAAGCTGTATGGTGAATTGTAGCCTGTTGAGTTAAGAGTGATATTATAAGTGCCGTTGTTTTCGAATACCTTTGCATCGCTTACGGTCACGTCAAAATCAATAGAACCGTCTTCCTTGAAAAGCTTTATAGCTTTGCTGCCTGTTGCCCTGTAAGAAGTGCCGTTTATATCAACAGTGGCAAGATTGTTCAGGAAGTTTGCCCTGTCATCGTCTGTAAATCCGTCGGCTGTTTTGAGCTTACCGTCAGCAAACTTGACAGGAATATCATCAGTTGAAAGAATGAACTGTGCTGTCATAGGAGCATACTTTCCGCTCTCGTCTGTTACATTGACATTATACTTACCAGGCTTTGCGTCTGTATAGCTGATCTCTGTTTCAGTAACATTAAGTCCTTCATCAGCAGTGATGACCTTCTTGTAATCTTCTGGGAAACCCGTAAGTGAAAGAGATGTTTTGCCTGTGCCTGCCGAAGCATCCTCTGCCTTTACTTCGCCTGCAAATCTGATAGGAAGATACTGCTCACCAACATTGACAGTAGTATAGCCGTCAAGTGTGATGAATGTTACGGAAGTCACTGTTTTTCCCTTTGAGCTTTCATAATCCTCGAAGCTGACATGATTTCCGTGATATTCAACAGTCTTGATGCCTGCTGACCATGCGTATGAACCATTTCTCCAGATATTTTCAAGATGACGCATAGCATAGCGGTCACCTTCCTTTGTATTTACAATTACACCGTACAGAACGGTATTCTCGGGATAACCCGTTACCTTGATCTGATAGTCGCCGTAATAGCTGTTTGTTGAAACAGTTGCCGAGCCGTCAACAGTCTGTTCGCCGTTTGTGTCAACAAGCTTTGATACGCTAAGGGAATCGCCTGAAAGCGATACTTCCTTATATGCGGCAGGCTTGCTGTCAAGGGGAGAAAAATTATACTTTTCCTTGAGAGCATCAACAGCGTCAGCCGATACCTCAACAGGGAAGTTTACACCGAGGATAGTACCGTTTCCATTATTGTATGTACCTTCAACGATCTCACCCTGACCGTTCATTCCCCATTTGCCCTTTGTTGTAGCGGAGGAAACTGCGTCAACTTCATATGCGTCTTCTATCTCTGCCTTGTAGAAATCGGCATAGGGTATATTCATAGTACCGTATACTTTTTCTTCAGCAGCAGATACCGAAAGCGGAACAGCAGTAAGTGTTAATGTACAGACAGCTGCACTGATGATAGAATTGATCTTTTTCATGTGAAATTCTCCTTTTGTAGTAAAAATATAGAATAAATAGTATTATAAAAGAATTACAAATACATATTTTATTTTACAACAAACAGCCATATGTGTCAATGTAAGTTTTTAATAACATAAGTATTTGAATATATAAAATTTTGGTTAAACATAGCAAGTTCTAAAATAATAAGCCCCCGCGAGTGCGGTGGCTTATTGTATTATTATTCTTTTTTGTCGATACCGATCTGATATCTTTTCTTCAGTTCACTGCCTGTTCCAAAGCCTTGCGCGCAGCTTCTATTATACCGTTTGAGCTGTATGTTGCTCCCGAGCAGGCATCTATACCGTCGGCACTTGCCTTTGCACCTATCTGCGGGATAACTGTGTTCATGGCATCTCCGAAATACTCAGGATCATCATCGTCAGCCCATGCGGAAATGCTTGTTATGGCATCATTTTCTATAGAAAGCTTTACGTGTACTTTGCCTGCGTAGCCCTCGGCTTCCGCCTCGTATTCGCCGTTTCGGTATTTATAGCTCGGCTGCGGCTCGACTGCGGCAGCTTCTTCCTCATGCTGCTCATGTTCGGGCTCGTCGTTATGCTCCTGTTCATTCTGCTTTTCTTCATCATCTGAGGATTTCTTTTCGTCCTTTTTATTGGAAGTTACAGCCTCTGTGGCAGTAGTTTCCGTGGTCGTGACAGCTGTGGTAACGGAGGACTTTTTACTGCCATTGACAGTAGTTACAGAGGCTTCCGTAACAGTTGTAGTTTCGGAAGCAAATGTAAATGTCGCCGCCTTTTCCCCGGTAACTGCAGAGGGCTTTTCAGACTGTGTACCTGTACCGTGAGAGACAGCTCCTGCAAGAGCTACGGGCAGCGCAAAAGCACAGGCGCATACCGTGTTGGGTACGAGCTTCTTTTCGGGCTTTTTGCGCATAATGTAATACTTTCTGATACGCATTACGGCATAACCGATGAAAACTGCGCTGTACACAAGGATACTGAGGAAGCAGCCATCTCTGCCTTTCCGAGCCTTCGGTACCAAAAGCACCATTATATGTACATATATCAGCGCATAAAACACATACGCAAGACGCTGTATCTTTTTCCATGTTTTAGCGTTCATCTTTTTGCGTATCTTCTTTAAGGACATAACAGTCAGCGGTGTCATTATCAGCACCATTGCGATACATACGATGCTTGTAATAACAAAGTCCGAACCTGTTCTGCCCTTGATGAGATTGGATATGTACATCATACCGTATATGATGATATGGGAAAATGTAAGTATAGCCGAAGTTATGGAAAGTTCCCCGCGTATGGGCATTAGCTTCTTTATGGGAGCCGTGCCGCCGGGCAGCGCTCCTGCCCACATGACAACTGCCCAGAATGCAGTGCCGAGAGCTCCGCGGGAGAATATCCCCAAAGCATAATCACGGACAAATCTGCTGGATATTGTCACATCTGATTGTGTAATCACAACAGAAGCAGCAGTCAGCACAGCTGCCGTGATATAAAATGCCGCAGGACATTTTTTCAGCGGCTTATCAAGACAAAAAGCAACAAGAACCGCTATGAGAATTGCAGTTAAAAATAACATAAAACTTACCTCTTTGCAGTAGTTGACCTCCGCAGCATAAGCTGCAGAGGCCGTGATTTATTGGAGAGTATATCAGGATCTCTTTTTTCTGAATGCAAATGCAGATGCTCCTGCAAGTGCAAGGAATGTAACAGGAAGTACTGCGCCGTTTGCTCCTGTCTTAGGGCTGTCTGTTTTTGAAGCTGTTGTTGTCTTTTTAGCTGTAGTAGTTGTTGCTTTTGCTGTTGTCTTGGATGTTGAATTTGAATTAGCTGATGTTGTGGAAGTTGTGGTTACTGCAGCCTGATCGTTTATCTCGAACTCATAATTCTTCTCATATCCTGTTGCTTCAACTGTGAGCTTGTACTTGCCGGAGCCGTCGAATACATTTTCCTCACCCGACTTTGCGTCAAGCTTTATCTCGCCAGTCTGAGAGTCGATTACGGTAACTCCTCGTCTGCCTGTAGCGTATCTCTTGTCACCAACTGTTACGGCTGTGATGTTTTTGAGGTAATTTGCTGCGTCTGTTAATGAAGCTCCGTCAGCTGCAACAAGCTTTCCGTCGGAATACTTTACAGGGACAGCGTCTGTTGTAAGTGTGAAGCTTCCTCTGACATCTGAGTATTTCCCCCCATCATCGGAAACAGTAAGCGTATAATTTCCGGGCTGTGCGTTATTGTAACTTACAGTGTTTCCCGATACTGTAAAGCCGTCTGCAACTGTACCCTTTATCTTGTAATCGGCAGGGAATACTGAATTATCAAAGGTAACAGAGCCCTTGCCTGACTTGCCGCTTTCAACTGTAAGACTGTCTGTAAACTTGATCGGCAGATAGCCGTTCTGTCCCGAAAGAGTGCTGTAGCCGTTGAGCGTAATGAATGTTACTTCACTGATAGTTTGTCCCTTGGAGCTCTTGTAGTGCTCGGAGGAGAGGGTATTGCCGTGGGGCTCCTTCTCCTTTACGCCTGCGCCCCATGCTATCTGTCCGTTGCGCCAGATGTTTTCAAGAGCACGCATACCGTAGTCCGTACCCTCCTTTGTCTTTACAATAACACCGTAGATATCACAGTTTGCAGGTATCCCCTTAACATTTATCTGATAGTCACCCCAACTTGAAAGGCTTGTTACTGTCATTTCTCCGCTGAGAGCTTCCTCACCGTCAGCGTCTACAAGCTTGCCGAAAGCAGCCTTGCCGTTTTCGACCGTAACAGGCTTGTATGCCTTGGGCTTCTCTGAAAGCTCCGTAAATCCCATTTTGTCGCTGAGCTTGTCAAGATCTGACCTGGCTATCTCTACAGGATAAGTGACACCGAGAATCTTTCCGCCGCCGTTTTCAGTCTCGGTACTGAAAGTACCTGCTGCAAGTCCGCCGCTCTGCCATTTTCCGTCTTCGCCCATGCTTCCCGTATTATTGCCCTTCCACTTGTTTGTAGTTGCGGAAGAAACTGCGTCAACTGGAATACTGTTATTCAGCTCTGCAGCGTAAAAATCAGCGTAAGGGATATTCATAGTGCCGTATACCTTATCGCCTTCGGCAGCGTTAGCTGTAAAGGGAACTGCGGCAGCTGCCATGCAGGCTGCGGCACATAGAATTGATGTAAATCTCTTCATTTCGGTATCTCCTTACGCAAGCTTTGAGGCAAGCTCTTTCAGCTTTGCAAGGTCATCATCGGAAGCTGCTTCGTTAACAATAAAGCCCTCATCGCCGATAAGCTCTGCACCTGCTGCCTTTGTGCGGTCGTACCAGTTACGCATCCATTCGCCGTCGCCCCAGCCGTATGAGCCGAAGAGAAGAACCTTCTTGCCGCTGAGTGAACCCTCAATACCTGTGAAGAAAGGCTCAAATGTATCTTCCTCAAGCACCTCAGCACCCATTGCAGGGCAGCCGAAAGCAAATGCCTCATAGTCTGCTGCATTGCCATTGAACTCTGATACCTCAAAAAGCTCTGCATTTGCGCCCTCGGCTGCTGCTTTTGCCATAGCCTCGGTATTGCCTGTGCCGCTCCAATAAATTACTGCTGTTTTCATATATTTTCCTCCTTGGAAATAGCCTGAAACAAATTCAGACCGATTTTTAATCTATCGAACAGGATAGCCCTGCAGCGATCGTAAGTTTTAAATGTCTGCCGTGCCTTTTCAGCGTTTTCATACACCTTCCAGTAGCCGCACAGCAGACAGTTTTTGCCGTGATTGCCTATAAATCCTCTGACATCCTCAACGGGATAGCCGAGAAATACCCCTATCTCATGTGGAAAGCTGCCGCAGATTATACGGCCCGAAAGCCTGCGGAGCTTTTGTTCAAGGCTCATATCGCAGGTATAGCCGTATTCTGAAAGGAATTGCTGAATCTTTGGCATACCGAGCCATGCAGTCAGCATTTTCTTGTTGTAGATATATACAAGTGTACGCTTGCGGCATCTGCATAATTGAATTGCTGTAAGTCCGTTTCCGGCCATATTATCTGCAAATTCACGCAGATATTCCTTAATAGTTCCCTCACTCATATCAAAGGAAATAAGGTTTGCGCACTTTACTCCCAGAAGCGTGGGAGCACTGTGGAAAGCAAGGTCACTATCAATACTTCTGCGCTCAACTTCGGACATATTTCCTCCCCTTTATATCAGTAAGAAGCTGCTTCAGCGCACTTACGCTGGAGCTGTGGACGTGCTCAACAGGCACGCCGTTTTTCTCGGAGCTTTTCTTGACAGCTCCCAGCATTTTATGTGAACAGGTCCCTGTGAAAACCACCATAAGATCAGGAGTACCAAGCTTGTTCTCGAAGTCCGCAGGCATTTGTGTGAAGACCTTGGACTTGTGATTGAATGATTTACAGATATCCTGATAACGTGTTGCCATGCGGTCATTGCCGCCAACGATTACTATGCTCATAATTCCTCCTTTTTGTTAGTTGATGCTAATTCCAATGTTTTTATATGGGGCGATGCCTGCACCGCCCCGTTATTATGTTTTATGTGATCTTTACTTATGGCATTTTCCGTGCATAGCGCAGTGCTCGCAGCCACAGCCGCAAGAACCCTTGCCGCTTTTCTTATCCTTTACCATTTTTACTATTACCGACGTCACTACAGCAATGAGTATCAGCGATACGATGATAGTTCCGAGATTTTCAGCCAGCCATGCGAGCATAATATCACTCCTTTAAGCTTTTACCTTTACATCGCCCTTGAATGTCGAGGCCTCGTGATACTTCTTAATGAAAAGCATATAGCACATGAATGCAAGTATCAGAGCTGCTGCGATAACGCCGATTATGTTTGACTCGCCTGTGAAAAGTCCGCCGAACTGTGTTATCATAAGCGCGATAGCGTAAGCGAAACCGCACTGATAAATGATAGCAAATGCTGTCCACTTTGCGTTGTTCATCTCACGCTTGATAGCTCCGATAGCTGCGAAGCAGGGAGCACACAGCAGATTGAACACAAGGAACGAGAAGCCTGTGATACCTGTGAACTTTGAAGCAAGGGTCTGCCATACAGTGCCGTCTCCGCCGCCGTAAAGAACGCCCATTGTTCCGACGATATTTTCCTTTGCCACAAGTCCCGTGATAGAAGCAACGGCTGCCTGCCAGTTGCCCCAGCCTAAAGGCGAGAATATCCATGCGATAATTGAACCGAAGCCTGCAAGGAGAGAGCTGTCAAGCTGATCCTCATCAAGCATTTTAAAGTTGCCGTCCACTGTTCCGAACCGTGACAGGAACCAGATAACGATAGTGGAAAGCAGGATTATCGAGCCGGCCTTTTTGATGAATGACCAACCGCGCTCCCACATCGAGCGGAGAACGTTGCTGAGTGTAGGCATATGGTATGCGGGAAGCTCCATAACGAAGGGTGCAGGCTCGCCTGAGAACATTGCTGTCTTTTTGAGCATGATACCCGAAACGATTATAGCAGCCATGCCGATGAAGTACGCAGATACCGAGATAAGCGGAGAGCCGCCGAATATCGCTCCTGCGATCATTGCAATGAAGGGTACTTTCGCACCGCAGGGAATGAATGTGGTAGTCATGATAGTCATACGTCTGTCGCGCTCGTTTTCGATCGTACGGCTTGCCATGATACCCGGAACTCCGCAGCCTACGCCTACGAGCATAGGTATGAAGGACTTGCCCGAGAGACCGAACTTTCTGAACACACGGTCGAGGACGAATGCAATACGTGCCATATATCCGCAGGCTTCAAGAGCTGCAAGCAGGAAGAACAGCACTAACATCTGAGGTACAAATCCGAGGACACCGCCCACGCCTGCAATGATACCGTCGATGATAAGACCCTTCAACCAGTCAGCTGCGCCTATCTTGTCAAGTCCGCTTTCTGCCAGTGCAGGGATACTCGGCACAAACACGCCGTAGTCCGCGGGATCGGGCTCCTCGCCGATACGCTCAACAGTGGCAAGCGCATCATTGTAATCCTCGATAGTTGCAGTCTCATCGGTGGTCTCAAGAGTTTCCTCGTCTTCTACAGAGTAGGTGAACTCTCCAACGGGAGCACTTCCGTTTTCCTCAATGTATGCGTCATAGCCGTCGATTATCTGCTGTGCGCCGGCATACTCGTCAGCTATCTCTGAGTACTTTGATGAACCGATACCCAACAGATGGAAGCCGTCACCGAAAAGATTGTCGTTTGTCCAGTCAGTAGCCCAGGCTCCCGGGCCTTTCATAGCAATAAGATATACAAGTGTCATGATGACCGCAAAGATAGGAAGTCCCAGCCAGCGGTTGGTAACGATTTTATCTATCTTATCGGAGACTGTAAGACTGCCTGCGTTTTTCTTCTTGTATGAAGCCTTGATAACATCGGCTATGTAGATGTAGCGCTCATTTGTGATGATACTCTCAGCATCATCGTCAAGCTCTTTTTCAGCAGCAGCTATATCTTCTTCGATATGCTTCATTGTACCCTCGGGGATATTCAGCTTTTCAAGAACTTTTTCGTCACGCTCAAATACCTTTATAGCGTACCAGCGCTGCTGCTCCTCCGGCATATCATGGAGAACAGCCTCCTCAATATGAGCGATAGCGTGTTCGACAGGGCCACTGAAGGTATGCTGCGGGATAGTTTTGCTGTTCTTTGCAGCGTTTATTGCAGCCTCCGCAGCTTCATCAACTCCGGTGCCTTTCAGCGCGGATATCTCAACTATCTGACATCCCAGCTGCTTTGAAAGCTGAGGAATGTTTATCTTGTCGCCGTTTTTCTTCACGACATCCATCATATTTATGGCACAGACAACAGGTATTCCCAGCTCTACGAGCTGCGTTGTGAGGTAGAGATTCCTTTCAAGATTTGTGCCGTCGATGATATTCAGTATAGCGTCAGGTCTGGTTTCGATAAGGTAGTTTCTTGCAACGACTTCTTCGAGAGTATACGGCGACAATGAATAGATTCCGGGCAGGTCAGTAATAATGACATCACTGTGCTTTTTCAGCTTTCCCTCCTTTTTCTCAACAGTAACTCCGGGCCAGTTGCCGACGAACTGGTTTGAACCCGTCAGTGCATTGAACAGGGTGGTCTTGCCTGCATTCGGGTTGCCTGCAAGTGCTATTCGCAGTTCCATGTATATCTTCCTTTCAGGTTATTATTAGCTAACGCAAAATCAAAAACATAAGGACTAAAAAAGTCCTTATCCCTAATCATTCGACCTCAATAAGCTCGGCGTCTGCCTTTCGCAGTGAAAGCTCATAGCCGCGCACCTTTATTTCAATCGGATCGCCGAGAGGTGCCACCTTACGGACAAACACCTCTGTCCCCTTTGTAAGTCCCATATCCATTATACGGCGCTTTATCGCACCCTCTCCGTGAAGCTTCTTCACCTTTGCAGTTGCTCCCACAGCCGTTTCTCTAAGCGTTTTCATTATACTCACCTCTATCAGACCATTATTCTCCGAGCCATATCCGCACCGATGGCGATACGTGACTCCTTGACCTTGACAATGACGTTTTCACCAAGTACATTTATGAGCTTAACTGTTCCGCCCACGGTAAATCCGAGATTTTCAAGGTGCTGACGTATCTCGGGACTTCCTCCCAGTTTCTTGATAGTCAGTTCCTTTTCGGGTTCTGCTAAACTAAGCGGCATCATTTTCTCACCCTTTTCATTAAAGTTAGTGTCCTATAACAATGAAATATTATCACTTTGCGTTTCATTTGTCAAGACATAAAGAAAAGAAAAATCCGAAGTTTGTACATAATAACAAAATGTGAGTACGCGCTAACACAATTTTTGTTAATATACTGCCTTGTCATGAGCTTTTGAGTCAGCGTACATCATAATAAAAACTATCCGTAGCCTGACGGTCTTTTCCTGTGAAGATACGTTTTGTAAGTTTTCGGTTCTTAATAAGATACCAGTCACCGAATTCATCGAATTTGCGCGATGAAGTCAAAACATAGGAGCGCTTGAGCGTTCCGTATTTCTTTCCTTTCTTTTTGCCGTATTTTTTCAGCCGTGCAGCGAAATCCATATCTTCAAGACTTACCAGACTCTCGTCAAATCCGTTCACAGCATCAAAGTCACGCTTGTAAAGCCAGAACATAGCTCCGCTGAGGTAACCGCCATTTTTTATCATAACAGGCAAAAGATTGAAAACTACATACAAAGAAGAAAATGCTATCCCCAATGACATTCTTTCAAACTTCGGATTAGTGCCGCCGCCGATATATTTCCCGCTTTCAAGCTTTTCCCTTATCTCCGCAAGCGAGTGTTTTGTCATCAGACTGTCTGCATCTACCGTTACCACTATCTCGCCTTTTGCCGCCCTCACGCCCGTATTCCTGACGGCAGCGATACATTTGTCATTGTTTTCAAGCACTCTTGCACCATAGCGCGCGGCTATCGCACAGGTTTTGTCGGTACACCTGTTTGCAACAACAATTATCTCCACGTTATCAGGTCTGACATATTTTGATGCACCGATAACTGCACGAAGACATCTGCCTATATACTTTTCTTCATTGTGAGCAGGTATAACTACGGAAAATTTTATTCTGTTCATAACACACCTCTGAATCCCGATCTGTTAAAGTAACCTTTGTACTATCCATATTATACACTTCACTGCCGTCAAAAGTCAAGAATTCCGGCTTCGGCATTCTTCAGGCAGGGCGACTGTCAGAGCCCTGTATAGAAATGTCAGCAAGCTTTTACTCTCGTATAAAAGGATCTCACTCACCGGACGAAGTCCGGGCAATGACCGCTGTACGGCGGTTGTTTGGGACACATTATATTATTGACTTTGTCATTGTTATATGATACAATATATCATATAAATTGATCGTTAGCTCCTCCGTTAAAGATATAAACTGATTATGAGGAAATGATACTATGGGAATGTTGGATTTTTTGAAGGTTAGCAACGGCATCGCAAACAATATCCGCTTTACAAGCGATACTCTCGGCTCAGGCCTTTATTCAGGCCACGTAAACTCCTCAAGGCTGCCCGAGGGCCGCGGTGTTTTCATTAACGCCCTGGAAATTGAATATGACGGGGAATGGCAGAACGGCAGGCTTTGCGGCTTCGGCAGAAAATATGCCAAGGGTTATTACGACGTCGTTCAGGGAAATGACGACGACGCCAGCAAGTCCCTGGTATACGCAGGGGAGTTCAGGGACGACAGATTTCACGGAAAAGGCAAACAGTACAGACAAACCGGCAAGCTCGAATACGACGGCGACTGGATAGACGGCTGGCGCTGCGGCGAAGGCACCGAATACTATGAGAACGGCAGACCTAAATTCGTTGGCTCATGGAACAGGGGCAGATACCAGGGCAAAGGCGTGTATACCTACGAGAACGGCGACGTTATCGAGGGCGAATGGGCAGACGGTATGCTCACCGGCGAGGCTATGCTGAAAATGCACGATAACTGCGTCTACAAGCGCATATATAAGGACGGCAGGATGCTCAGCGAAGAGCTTATAAGCGGTACTCCCAGAATATCTCCCGACGCGCAGAGGAACTTGAAATTTGACAACGGCACCTATATCGGCGAGGTGGATTTCAACGGAAAGATCCACGGCAAGGGCGTGTTCACCTACACCAACGGCAATAAGTACGAGGGAAGCTTCAAGGAAGGCGTCAAGCACGGCAGAGGCGTTTTCACCTGGGCTGACGGCAATGTTTACGAAGGCGAATACGAAAACGATATGAGAAACGGCATCGGCGTGTACTCCTACATAAACGGCAACAGGTACGACGGTGAATGGAAGGACAATGTCAAAAACGGCCACGGCGTCTTCTATTACGGCAACGGCGACCGCTATGACGGCTGCTATTCCGAAAGCCTCAGACAAGGCCACGGTATCTATTACTATAAAAACGGCAGCATTCTCGAATGTGAATGGGACAGGGATATGCGTCACGGCAAGGGCGTCTTTACCTACCCCGACGGCAGAAAAAAACTCCAGAAATGGGAAAATGACAGGCTAATAAACGAAGAGCTCCTTGAAAACGGTACAGGCTCCGCAAAATAAAAAACAGCCCCGGAAGTATAGACGGGTGCTGATATAGATTTTTTTACAGCCATAATATTTCTGATATACAGTCGGAAGTATTATGGCGTTTCTATTGACAGGACTCCCATGTCGTGCTATAATCGTTAAAAACATAAACCGGAGTTCAGTGAGGTATTTATGGAAAAACCAACAAAAGAAAAACTGGCGAGGATTGCAAAGGATATGGCGCAGGTCCCATTTCACGGAGATATTGATGGGACAGCGTCCAATCTTGCGCCGATCGTGCGATTGTTTCCGACATGGGATCTCAAGGAAGCTGACGGGTTATGGTGCGCGGCATTTGTCTACTATTGCTGCACGGCAGCGGGATTCGGGATCCCATACAGACCTGCGGAATGTAAAACCTGTCATCTCGCAGGCTGCCTTGGCTGGGAGGAGTATGCCATAGGCGATCAGCGGATCGAATACCATAAAGGCGCGGAAGGCTACGCTCCGGAAGCGGGAGACATTGTTCTCTATGACAGGGTATTCGAGAACAAAGAACATGACCATATAGGGATCGTTCTTGAAAAACGGCGGCGTACAATCCTTGCTGCTGAAGGAAATGTGAATAATATTTCCGGAATTATCGAGCGTCCCATTGACGATCATATTCGTGCGTATATCCGGATACCGGACGGATATCGGTACAGAGATGAGTGACGGATCCTGACTTCGATCAGCAGCCTGATAAACACAATGCCCCTGAGTGTTTTGTAACGCTCAGGGGCTTGCTTTATCATTTTATCCTTTTAATTCTGCCTTTTCTGACTATATACACCCTTTCGGCTATGTCCATCATGGCTTTATCATTATAGGAATCGGTATAAAAGCAGTTCACAGGCCTGTCTCCGTATAGCACCCTGTATCTCCTGACCTTGTTCCCGCCGAAATTAAGATACTTTACCCGCAGCTTTTCCGGATCGATACGGCTGCATATTATATTATCCGTGGAAAGCAGCTCCTTTATACCGTACAAAAGAAAATCAGGACCTGCGGAGATTATCACGTCATCACTCTTTATCCTTGCAAGCATATCCCTGTCCAGCTTGTGCCTGTTTTCCTCCCAGAAGCCCTGCACCGAGCCGAAGAGCTCCTCCCTGCTGCGGACAGCATTCTTCATAAAATCATTGATGGCTCTGACCATCTTTTTCTTGTCCGCAAGGCACAGCTTGTACTTCATAAGATTATAGAATATCTTAGGCAGATAAAGTATTATCCTCTTGTTGTTCCTTATCATGTAAAGTGCAAGATCAACTGCACTTTCTCCGTGATAAAGCGTGTTGTCAAAATCAAAGACCTTCATTTTTTCCACTTTCCTCCGCAGATGCACCGTTATGCTTTATATTATATGTTACCTGCGCAAAAATGTCAATGGCTGTCTGTTTACGGAAAATCCCGAAGCAATACTTATCGCTTCGGGACTTATGGTATTCCTTATGCGCAGAGCACATGAGCAGCTCCTGCCGCTGCATTATCGTCTCTTATTTCAAGTCCGGCGGTGTCGTAAAGCACCTTCGCATGATTGCGGCGTATGAGCTCCTTTCCGACGTGCTCGCCTGTTATGCGGTCGACCTTGTCGCGATAGACCTCGCTGTTGCGGTAAACGTCCTTTCCTTCTCTGGAAAAATACACGTTTTCGGCAGATATATGATACTTGTACCTCTGACGGCTGTCTGCTCTCAGCTCACCGCAAAGATACTCGTCCGTGGTATAAACTATGAGCTGATAGGTCCTATCAGTGGTATTCCTGAAACGGTAATCCAGATAATTGTACATAATGGAAGTGCCTGTTCCGAAGGGGATCTTGCGCTGGAAATCAGGGAACAGATCAAGCCCGTCATGGTGATGATGCTCTACTATCTCCATATCCGAGTGAAGTATCATCCAGTGGATAAGATTTGTCATCTGGCACATACCTCCGCCTATACCCGAAGATGCATGATCGCCGAATATGGTCAGTCCTTCCTTGTAGCCCTTCTTCTCACTTATCTTTCCCACAAGGTGCCAGAAGGAAAATATCTCTCCGGGACGTATGATGACCTTGTTTACCTTGGGAGCTGCAATGGACAGGTTCACTGCCTTGTTTTCCTGGAGCTGCATATTCACATTGCCAAGTCTGCGGCGTATAAGTGAATTGTGACGGCAGATCACGTACTCCAGCTCCTTCTCCTGCCTTGTATCTGCCAGATTTCTTGCTGTGAATGCATTTATGAGGTTTCTCATCATTATGCACTTTTTTTCGGAGATCGCATATGTAAACGGCGAGATCTCACAGAACAGTTTTCTTCCCATTTCATCGTCTTCTTTCGTTTTATATTTATTCCTTTTGTCCTTATCTTTTTCTTTTTTTGTCTCTCATAAACAGAAACGATGCAAAAATACGAAAGGTGACACTTTTTCCGAAGATTTTTTGAAAAATTTTCCGTTTGATCTGTACCTGCCTGTATATCGGAGCTCAGCCGTCATATACAAGCTTGCTTCTGAGATTGACATAAACCGAAGGCTCACGTTCTGTTACCGATTCAATACGCCACTCATTATATTCGGGATCAAGCACAAGCTCCACTTCCTCACAGTACGCACCCCACTCGGGATCATTCTCATTTATCTCTCCGTACCACACATGGATATACGCTGTAAATGAGTTATCTGTAGCATCTGCGATCAGTATCGGTTCATCATCCTTGTAAACACGTGGCAGACAGCTTGAAACTCCGCCCGGATAAAACTGATAGAGCTTGTCGTTATATTCTATGTACCTGTAGATCTTTTTCAGAACGCTGTCCTTACTGAAGTCTTCTCCCGCCCTTCCGACATTTTCATCGAAGTTTTTAATATGCTCATTATCTTCGGAATATACAGTCCTCAAATAGTTTCTGAGATCATTGATACTATGGAAACGGCTGTCGGTTATATGAACATAAAATGCTGTATCTTTTACCATTTCTCCTTTATTTTCGATATCATACAGATATAACCCCAAAGCCGGATCTGTCTGAAATCTCAGGCGGTCATCAGTATCATACCCATTAACGATTATTCCGGAAGCTCCAAGGATCTCTTCGTCTTTTCTGAATAATCCCGCAGCCGTATCGCCGTAATACTCGCTGATAAACACTTCATCCGGCTCTTTATAAGGCTTTGTGGTATAAACATACTCTTCTGCGGTAGTCGCAGCGGTAGTTGTTGAGATCTCCGAGGTATTCGCGGCAGCAGTTATCTCTTCTGTTGTTACTGTTGATGCAGCTGTGGTAGTAACAGCGGCAACAGGCGGAATATCTCCGCCGCCTTTGCTGTTTCTGCGGAAAAACGTCACGCTGCCTATCACCAGTCCTGTCACAAGTATAATTGAAGCTGCCGTGCAAAGAGGTGTTATCCACGCGGGACGCCTGCCGAGCTCAACTCCTGTTACATCGCCGCTTACTTTTTCCTTCTCGGTTCTGTTTGCTTCTATCTCTCTCTTTTTTACGCTGTATTTTTTTTCGCTCATCGCCAGCAGCTTGTCAAACTGCGTGTCCATTATTCCGGGACATCTGCCGGAAAGTCTTTCCATAGAATCATCCTCTGCATTTCCGAGTATATCAAATAATCTCCTGTCTTCCATGACCGCACCTCCTTTACCTTGTTATACCTGCTGCGGCAAGCTTTACTCTTAACTTTTCCATTGCTCTCGAACACCTGGAACGCACCGACGAAGCTGTCATTGAGACGTTTTTTGCTATTTCATTTGAACTCATATCATAATAGAACTTCTGTATCAGTATGGTGGAATCGGGCTCGCCGAGCTCATCTATCTTGTCAAGGAGAATACGGCGGAGTTCAGAGCTGTCAACACGTTCGTCAACATTGAAATCAGAAGCAAGCTGCCGTATATCCTCCTCTTCGGTATATACAGAACGGCCTTTTACGGTATTCAGTCTCCTGCAGAAATCTATGGCCTTATGCTTTGAAACGGTGCCGATATAGTTCTTTATATCGCCTTTATAGGCCTCTCTGTACTCAAAATCTATGAATATTTCCGCGAATATATCACTGAAACACTCTTCCACATCTTCCCGTGAACCGCAGCATCTCAGCTTATTGTATACTATTGCATAAACATATCTTCCGTACTCTTTCATAAGCAATTTGTGACATTCCTCAGGAGAATCCTCCAGAAGCTTTTTCAGTTCACTGCCTGTCATACTCATCCCTCCTTTTATGTAATAAGATCGACCTTTCATGAATAACTTACGAAGGAAGATGCAAAAGTGCTGCAAGAAAATAATATTTTTATATTTAACTTTATGTATGCTCTTCAGCGCCGCTTCATATGTAAAATAAAAGCGGCTGAAATAATATCAGCCGCTTTTATCATGAACACACCTTTATATTTTCTTCTCCTTTATCAACTCACCATATTCTTTCATATTAACGGGAAGCTTACTGCAGTCGCCGAGTATGTACTTTTTCAGTACGAATATATCAGCTTCATCGACCTCTCCGTCCTTAGCCATATCGGCACTTTTGAGCTGAAGCTCGTTGAATGTGATCTTACCTTCGATATACTTATTTATAGTGATAAGATCAAAAAGGTCTATCTGCTTGTCTCCGTTAATATCACCCGTATCCACGGGTACTACCTTATAGCGCTCGGGAACGTATTCGCCGTCAATACTTCCGTCCACCCTGACAAAGATCTGCTCCCAGTAGTATTTATATTCGCTGTTGGGATCATAGGTTACGGAAACGCCGAAATGCGTATATTCCGGATTGAGGATAGCGGCAAAATGCTTTTCGGATCCCTTCCACTGTGCGAATGCGTCCTCTGCCTTTTCCGGGCCGGCAGCTATATTCTCGGCAGCCTTTTCCCACGGTACAAGACTGTCATCGATGACTGTAAAGAATCTGTATTCCTCTGTACCGTCGGGCATTATCACAGGATCTATTCGGTCATGGCTGAACTTGAAGATACACTCTCTTGAACGCACATTTGAAACATCACAAAGATAGGGCACGACCTTCAGGGGCGGTACGCCTGCATCTGCTCTTGCTTCATTTGTAAGCCACAGTATCTCCTGCGCCATAGCTTCAAGATCGGTATTGATGTCTGCATGAATATCAGCGGGTTTATTAAAAGCAAAGCTTAAATAAATAACCATGGAAAGAACAACCGAGACATATCTGATAACTCTGTTATTGATCTTTCTCATGCAAACACCTCCTCTTAAAAAACTATGATGCTAACCAATTATAGTTTAGCACAAATTTATATAATTTTAAAGAGGATGAGATGCGTTTTGTCAGATCTCACAACAAAAATCTACATTTTGTACAATAAAAAATATACTTATAGTAGTTTTAACTTGCGATTATCCGAAAATTAATTCAATTATTTGCAATATATCGTTAATCCTTCTGTGATTCGTCGATTATCTCTTTGATCTGAGCATAGTAATTGTCCAGAGCAAGGATAGAAACATTGAGATAGTCCTCCACCTGATCGCGGGGATCTTCTCCTGCAACGATAGCACTTACAAGCACCACAAGCTCGCCCTGCTGGTCAACGAACATCTTGCAGGCAAAATTTCCTGCGTCTCCGTTGAAAACGTTCATAAGCTGGAATATCTTGGGACCGAGGCTTGTGAAACGGAATACATTGCTCAGGGATAATGTGAGAGCCTGATTAGCGGGATTCATATGTATGATAACATAAGGTGTAGCTTCATGGTGAGGAAGCCTTGTGCGGAATCTTATCATATTCTCATCATTATCATTGAGCTGATAAGGAACGTTCTTGCTTTCGAGAAGGCCGCAGAAATCTGCGATCACTGGATGCATTGATTTAATATTATCTGACATGGTTATTTCCTCCGTATACGGTAATATTTTGTGAATTTGCGTAAATACATTATATCACAGCTGCAATAATTTGTCAATAATGATAAAGAGAAAAGGCACCTGCGAAGGTGCCCTGTCCCTTTAGGGTGGTTTATATGAAAAATGAAGCTTACGTTTTCAGTATGAGCCCCGGAGTATTTTCTCCCTCACTCATTGTCTGAATTATACCCCCCTGATATGTTTATTATGTGATAGAATACTGAATTGCAAGAAAAAACCTCACGTTAAAGCCGTGAGGTCTCAGTCCTTTATTCCTGAATGTGCCATGGTCTCTATTACCTGACGCTGTGCGAGCATGAAGAACACTATGGGAGGCACCAGTAGGAATACCGCTGCCGCCATAGCCACACCTGCTCTCGCCAGTCCCGACGAGGCAGCCTGGGACACTACCGTAGGAAGCGTCTTGTACTCCTCCTTCAGCACCACAGAGCCTGTCTGTATATTCCAAGCCCCCTGGAAGGCAAATATCATCAGCGTCATAAGGGCGGGTTTCTGGTTGGGTATCACTATCTGCCAGCATATGCGGAACAGTCCTGCTCCGTCCACCTTTGCCGCCTCTATCATGGAATCGGGCACCTGACTTATGGACTGGCGCATAAGGAACAGTCCCATGGGCGACGCCACCGCAGGAAGTATCAGTGCCATATAGGTGTCTATCATATGCAGCTTTGCCATGATGATGTACTGCATTATGTAGATAACGCTGCTCTGATAGAGGAGAGCAACCACAATCACGCCGTTTATGAGCTTGCTTCCGGGAAATTTACACTTAGCCAGCACGAATGCCGCCATAGACGAGAACACGCACTGGAGCACCGTAACAGCTACGGTAACGAAGATACTGTTGAATACGTATCTCGAAAAGGGTACTCTGTTCTGATGCAGCACCCTGAACATATCACGGAAGTTATCAAGTGTAGGCCTTACGGCGTAGAGCTTGGGAGGGAACACAAAGAGCTCCTCCACGGGCTTTACGGACATTATCACCGTAAGATATATGGGAAATACCATAAAAAGCCCCAGTATCAGCAGCAGAAGGAATATGGCTATGCTGCCGCCTGCTTTTCTGCCTGCCTGTCTGTTTGAAGCACGAAGCTTCGCAGTATTTATCTGTGCCAAAGCTCCGCCCCCTTAGTCCGTATACTTGCCCAGCACCTTGCTTATGAGCCTGCTGAGAAGATACATGGCGACGAAGAGTATCAGACATATCGCCGATGCATAGCCCATTTCAAAGCGCTGCCAGCCATAATCGAATGCGTGGGTCATTATCGTATGCGCCTTGTAGTCCGTGCTGGGGAAGCCCACAAGGTTCTGAGCGACGGTGCCTGCGGTAAAGGAGCTTACTATCTGCATCACCGCAGCGAACATGAGCTGCGGTCCCATGGAAGGGATAACGATATATATAAGCTCCTGCCAGCGAGTGCGTATACCCTCGATAGCTCCCGCCTCGTACATGGAGCGGTCTATGTTCTGGAAGCCTGCACGCAGAGCAAGAAAGCCTGCTCCCAGCGAGATCCAGAGCTGCACCACAATGGTGACTCCCAGCACGTATCTGCCGTCGGTGAGCCACTGTACGGGAGCGCTGATAAAGCCGAAGTCTATAAGGAAGGAATTTAGATAGCCGTTCATATCTCCGCTGAATATGAGCTTCCACACCGCGTATACATTAGCCATGGACGGGGCATAGAATATAAGCGTGAAAAGCGTCTTCAGCCTGGGGTGCATCTCGTTTATAAGCCATGCCAGCAGGAAGCAGAGCACATAGCTCACAGGACCTGTCAGCAGGGCAAAAACTATGGTCACTCTTATGGAGCGTATGAACACCTTGTCCGAAAGGAAAAGGGTGGTAAAGTTGGAAAGCCCCACGAATTTCGGCGGCCTTGCCATATCAAAATCCGTAAAGCCCATGGGAAGCGACATGAGAACAGGCACAACTGTGAAAAGTATGAAGAATATCATAAACGGCGCTATCATACCGTAGCAGGCCTTATTGCGCTTTATGTCGCGCCAAAGCAGTTTTATTCTGCCTTTGCCGCCGTGCTTTGCCGTCTTCTCAGCCATTTCCTCTCCTCCTTTCCCTCGGTATAAGCTTTATATCAGAGCCCTGATACCGTAAATCCTACCTCCACGGTAGTCCAGTCCTTGAAATCCTCCGAGCTGACTATCTGAGCGGAATAGCTTCCGTCATTGAGCTCCGAGGGAGTATTCATATCGTAATTTGTGAAGAGGGCGCCCTCTGCTGTCCTTGCATCTCCCGGAAGAGAGTCGTCGCTGATCCACTCGTTGAATATATTGGAGCGTACAGCCTCAGCTTCGGTGTTGGTGTAGCCCTTCTTTTTCAGCTCTATCTCCCTGCCGTCCACCTTTATGCTCTTTACGGTTATTATAGCATTCGGAAACTGCTTTTCACCGTCATTTATGATAACGGCTGCAAAGCCTATGCCGTTCACCTTGTACGTGCCCTTGGAATCGCCCGTTGCAAGATACTGGAAAGCCGTACTGTCCGCAGTGACGCTTACAGTATAGTCGCCGTTGCCTTCAATATGAGCAGTGCCTGCCTTGTATGCCAGCTGATTGGCGGGATCTGCCTTGCCAAGATACTGTTTTTCCCAGTTTGCGTCAACGATGGCAAGGTAAGCATCGCCGCTGGCCGGCTCAACAGCCTCACTGAAATCAACTCCCGGTACAGGAGCTGTAGTTGCCTCTGTTTCTTCCTCCACAGCGGCGGTGTTCTTTTCCGCCTTGGTGCTCTTGTTCTTTGAGCTGCACGAAACAGCTCCTCCGCATACAGTCACGGCAGCCAGTATAACTGCCAGTGATCCCTTGATCTTCATAGTATTGACCTCACTTCAGTATTTTCTGTAATAATAATAACATGAGAAATACAAGGGATTCAAGATTATAATTGAACAAACTTTGTACTTCCCCCGATTTTTGAATTGTATAATTAGCTGAGTTCAAACATACCCGTATACAGCTGATAATACTTGCCCTGCCGCGCTATGAGCTCACTGTGGCTGCCGCGTTCGATTATCCTTCCCTGCTCAAGTACCATGATCGCATGGGAATTGCGTACAGTAGAAAGCCTGTGAGCTATGACGAACACCGTTCTGCCCTCCATAAGAGAGTCCATGCCCTTCTCGATAAGAGCCTCTGTACGGGTATCTATAGAGCTTGTGGCCTCGTCCAGGATAAGCACAGGCGGATCCGCAACAGCTGCTCTCGCAATGGCAAGAAGCTGCCTCTGTCCCTGGGAAAGATTGGCTCCGTCAGCAGTAAGCATTGTATCATAGCCGTTTTCAAGGTGCCTGATGAAGCTGTCCGCATTGGCAAGCCTTGCAGCAGCGTAGACCTCCTCGTCGGTGGCGTCAAGCTTTCCGTAACGGATATTCTCCATGACAGTGCCGGTGAAAAGGTGGGTGTCCTGAAGAACTATGGACTGCGAACGGCGCAGGTCGGCCTTCTTTATCTTGTTTATGTTTATGCCGTCGTAGCGTATCTTGCCCTCTGGCACATCATAGAAGCGGTTTATGAGATTGATGATAGTTGTCTTGCCTGCTCCCGTAGAACCTACAAAGGCTATCTTCTGACCGGGCTTGGCATAGAGGGAGATGCCGTTGAGGACTGTCTTGCCGGGCTCGTATCCGAACACCACATCGTCAAATTCAACGTTGCCCCGCACCTCAGTATAAGTAACGGTCCCGTCAGCCTTGTGGGGATGTCTCCACGCCCAGTGTCCCGTGCGCCTGTCGGTCTCGGTGATCTTGCCGTCGGGAGCTATCTCGGCATTTACCAGAGTAACGTAGCCGTTATCGGTCTCGGGCTCCTCGTCTATAACGCGGAATATACGCTCGGCACCTGCCAGAGCGGTGAGCACCGAATTCAGCTGCTGGGATACCTGTGTTATAGGCTGCGAGAAGGAACGGGTATACTGAAGATACGATATTACCGTTCCGATAGTCATGCCTCCTATGTGCTTTACTGCGAAGATACCTCCCACTATGGCCGTAACTGCATAGTGTATATACGAGAGATTGTTCATTATGGGCATGAGTATATTCGCAAAGGTATTGGCATGGGTAGCCGCCCTGCACAGCTCCTCGTTGAGAGCATCGAATTCCTCGCCTGCCTTTTCCTCGTGGCAGAATACCTTTACTACCTTCTGTCCGTCTATCATTTCCTCGATGTAGCCGTTCACGCTGCCGAGAGCCTTCTGCTGTGCGATGAAGCCCTTGCTGCTGCGCGAACCCACAAAGCCGATGACCTTTATGATCACGAAAAGCATCGCTATCACTATAATGGTAAGACGCCAGCTGTATACCACCATAACGATGAACACTCCCACGATGGTTATGGCGGAGCTTATGAACTGAGCGATACTGTTGCTCAGCATTTCGCGTACAGCGTCGGTATCATTTGTGTAGAGGCTCATCAACTCGCCGTGAGTATGCTTGTCGAAGAAGCGCACGGGCAGCATCTCCATCTTGTTGAAGAGATCGTTCCTTATGCGCATGAGCGTAGTCGTTGAGATCTTCATCATCATGCGCTGATAGAAGAATGACGAGACAGCTCCTATAGCATATATCACAGCCATTACCGTGAGAAGACCTATGAATCTGCCGTAATTCCAGTGCCCCGTTTTAAGTGCATCACCGATATTGTCAAATATGGGCTTCAGCAGGTAGTTTCCCGCTATGCCCGCGCCCGAGCTGAAAAATATGCCTGCGACCACCAGTACGAACTGTATCCTGAAACCGTACATATAACCGAATATACGCTTCAGAGCCGCAAAGGCGTTTTCGGGCTTTGCCGCTGCTCTTTGTGTCTTGGGAGGCATTACTCATCATCTCCCTTCTGCTGTGAGTCATATACCTCGCGGTATATCTCACTGGACTGCATGAGCTCCCGGTGGGTACCTATATCGGTTATCCTGCCGCCGTCCATGACGATAATGCGGTCAGCGTCCATTACCGAGGTTATACGCTGAGCTATGATGATGGTGGTAGTATCCGCCAGCTTTTCGCGGAATGCCTTTCTTATGCTGCTGTCCGTAGCGGTATCAACAGCACTGGTGGAGTCGTCCAGTATTATTATCCTCGGCCTTTTGAGCAGTGCCCTTGCAATACATAGACGCTGCTTCTGACCGCCCGAAACGTTCACGCCACCCTGTCCGAGGTCGGTATCGTAGCCCTTGGGGAAGCTCATTATGAAATCGTGAGCACAGGCTGAGCGGCAGGCCTCGATGATCTCCTCGTCGGTGGCATTCTCGTCTCCCCAGCGGAGATTGTCCCTGATAGTTCCCGAGAAGAGCACGTTTTTCTGAAGTACCATAGCGACCTGACTTCTCAGGGTATCAAGAGAATACTCCCTGACGTCGTGACCGCCCACAAATACCTTTCCTTCCGTAGCGTCGTAAAGACGGGGTATGAGCTGTACCAGAGATGTCTTTGAAGAGCCCGTACCGCCGATTATCCCTATGGTCTCGCCCGAATGTATATCCAGATCTATGTGATCCAGGGCAAGATTACCCATATCGTCATAGTAGCTGAAGCTCACATTCTCAAAGCGGACGGAGCCGTCTCTTGCCCGCGCACCGGCGCCCTCGGGAGCTGTAATGGTGGGCTCTTCTGCAAGGACCTCATATATACGCTGAAGGGACGCTCTTGAGATAACGAACATTATGAAGAGCATGGAAAGCATCATCAGCGACATGAGTATCTGGCTCACATACATGATGAAGCTGGACAGCTCGCCTGTCTCTATGTTACCGTTCACAGCCATATGGCCGCCGAAATAGAGTATAGCCGTTATGCTGGCATACATTACCAGCTGCATGATCGGCATATTCATGACCACTAGCTTTTCCGCCGCGAACTGCGCAAGACGGACGCTGTTAGTATTCTCGCCGAAGCTTTTCTTCTCGTCCTCCTCACGGGCAAAGGCCTTTACCACACGTATGCCTACGAGGTTTTCCTGTATCTTTCCGTTCATTTCATCGTACTTCTTCAGCATCTTCTCAAACCGCGGATGAGCCTTTGAGATTATGAAGAACACCGCAAAAGCCAGAACGGGTATGGCAAACAGGAATACCACGGAAAGCCTTCTGTTCTGCCTTACTGCCATGATCGTGGCGCATACCAGCATTATAGGCGAACGGAACGCCATGCGTATGAACATCATAAAGGCGTTCTGTACATTTGTAACGTCCGTTGTAAGACGGGTAGTCAGCGAGGCCGTGGAAAACTTATCCACGTTGGCAAATGAAAAGCCCTGCACCTTGCGGAAAAGTGCGCTGCGCAGGTTCTTGGCAAAGCCCATTGCCGCCACTGCGCTGAACCGCGCCGCAAGAGCTCCGAAGCAAAGGGAACAGACCGACATGACTGCCATAAGGCCGCCCATTCCTGCCACATAGCCGATATTGCCTTTCCTTATTCCGTGATCTATTATGAGTCCCATTACCATTGGTATCAGGACCTCCATGAGTACCTCTCCCACAATGGTCAAAGGTGAGAGATAAGCCTCTTTTTTATACTTTCCTACATGAGAAAAAATAGTACTGTACATCTGTATTCCCCTTTCAGACTGAAAAACAGTCTAAATTTAATTTTACCATTTATAATGTATCTTGTCAAATCGGCAGAAAAACGCCTTACTCCTTGACAAGAGCCGATTACTATTGTAAAATAGAGAACGGAGGTGTTTTGATGCTGAATTACAGACCAAAAATGTTCGATGAAGCAGCAGGCTCCCACGCTTCAAAGAACATTTTCAAGATAATAATAAGCTTTATACTGGTATTCATAGTGATACTCATACTCGAGACCATTCCCCCCGCCATCATCTCATGGGGAGCCATGAAGGAAGAAATGGCAAGGCTCTCGGCAGATGGCTTTTCGGGCAATGAATGGGAACTCTCCATGAAGGCATCGCAGATAGTCTCAATGGATCCAAAGATAATGGTGCCCACGCTTTTCAGTACCATATTCGGCACTCTGGCAGCCATTTTCTACTGCCGCTGCATAGAGCTCAGACCTGTACGCTCCATGGGTGCAAGGAAAAAGGGCATTTTCGGCAGTTATTTCCTTGGCCTGCTGATAGGCGCGGCACTCATGTCTGTCATAGTGCTTCTCAGCAGTGTCACAGGCGCAAGCAGCACATCTGCCTGCAAAAATGTCAATTACTTTGTCATAGCGATGTTCTTCCTGGGCTTTGTGGTGCAGGGTATGAGCGAGGAATTCATCTTCCGCGGCTACCTCATGACTACTATCGGAGGAAGCGGACATCATACCGCCCTTGCTGTGGGTATCAGCTCAGTGGGATTTGCACTTGCCCATGCCACAAACCCCGGCTTTGGCCTTGTCCCCTTCATAAATCTTACCTTGTTCGGCGCATTTGCAGCTCTTTACATGATACTTTTCGATAATATCTGGGGAGTTTCCGCTATACATTCCATGTGGAACTTCACTCAGGGAAATCTCTACGGCATCAGCGTCAGCGGCTCGGGAGACACCGAGTCGGTATTCCGCACCACAGCAGTCTCCTCAAAGGACTACATCACAGGCGGCGAATTCGGTATCGAAGGCAGCCTGTTCACGACGATCGCCCTTGGTATAGGCGTTGCAGCCGTTCTTGCGGCACTTTACAAAAAATCCTCGGCAGCGTCAAAAGCAGCGCAGCCTCAGGCATAAAAACACAGCCCGTAAGCGGTACAGAACTGCTTACGGGCTTTTTGGCGCAAAAAAAGAGACGAAGGATATTTTTCGTCTCTCCTGCATCAGGCTGTGCATACAGCCTTTTTATTCCTTTGTTTCAAGTATGAGCAGCACAAGATAGGTCAGCTGGAAAGCAAAGGCCAGTATGCAGCCCACAGAGGTCTTTGCTATGGAGAAGCCTCTCAGCTTCTGTGCGGGAGTGGACATTGGAAGTCTGCTGCCTTTGCGGAATATGATCAGGAATATAAGTCCTGCCACCGCAGCAATGATAACGACCAGAGCAACCGCAGCCTTTGCGGTATCGTATCCGTCAAGAAGTGACAATACAGTTACCATAGTATTTATGAAGATGTGCACGATGATCGAAGGAAGTATCGAATTGTGCTTCATGTCGATATGTCCCATGAATATGCCGATAAGAAAGGCCAGCATGAACTGCGGGATATTTCCGTGTGCAAGTCCGAAGAATACTGCAGAAGCAATTATGGCAAATCTCTGATCCGCCTTGGCAAAGATCTTCATCAGAGCGCCTCGAAAGAAAAATTCCTCGGTAACGGGAGCGATGATGCAGGTGTAAAGCGTGAGCACCGCGATTCCCAGTCCCGTATTGCCGTAATCGGAATCCATAACGTCCGTAGTGAAACCGTACTGAGAGAAGACGTCTTCAATGCCTTTTGCCAGAAAAGCTGCCGCCGTCCAGATGAAAAGACCCGCCATACAGTGAATAAAGACATCACTCAATGAATAATCCCGCGTCTTTATCAGCGATGAAGGCTTTATTTTCGCCCATTTCAGTCCTATAAAGCCGAATCCCACATTTGCTGACAGGAATATGAGCATATTTATAGAAACGAAGATAGCGCCCTTTTCCATATAGTGGGAGATGGCTCCCGAAGCCGCCTCGGGGTTCATGCTCTTGAGTATGGCCTGTATGCCCACAATGAGCACCAGTGCAAGAACATTTGATACGATGAACTGGAACAGCGCCGTAAATCCGCCTATATTGTAAAATCTCCTGATAGCGTTCCTCTCCACCTTTGCAGGCTCGAAGGGCACAGAAAACTCCGGCATGGTTATCCACGGCAGTATCTCCGAATAATCGTCCCTGTACCAGCGGTACTCGGTAGGATTATCAAAGGGATCCAGCAAATCGGTCTTATTTGACTCGCGGCATTCCTTTTCCTTGGCTTCAAGCTGCCGCGTCAGATTATATATCTCATGGTTAAGCGCCGCGTACTCTGCGCTGTAACCCTGTGTATCGTTCATATCTGTGATTGTCCTGCCTTTCATATATATCTGAACCTATTCTACCACAAATGCCGACAAATGTAAAGAGAAAAAAACAATATTTCACTCTGTGACAATTATGCCCAGTCCCTGCGTACTTTCGGCAGCAAATGGCTCTGCCGCACCCTTTACGGAAAGGCGTATCGCATTCCCCTCACGTACAGCCCTTATGCTGACAGCCTCGGCACCGCTACGGTCATATACACAGGTCTTTGCGGAATCCCCGTCCTCAAAGCCGTACAGTACTATCCTCATGGCCGAGGTATAGTCATAATCGGCAGTATCCTCAAAGCTTCCGTAAACGATAATGGAGGCCGGCCGTGCATAGAGCGGAAGTCCGAAATAATCATACTTTCTTGTGTACCAGCTTCCACCGCGGAGCTCCTCCCCTGTCTGGATATCCGTCCATATGCCTCCAGCAGGAAGGTAGAAGCTGCACTCGCCGTCTTCCCTGAAAACGGGAGCCACAAGGAGAGAATCGCCCAGCATATACTGAGTATCCACGGCAAGGGCACTCCTGTCGCCGGTAAAGTCCACAGCCATAGCCCTCATCATCGGTATGCCCGTAAGATGAGTCCTTACCGCATTTGACCAGAGATATGGCATCAGCCTGCCCTTGAGCTTCACGAAATGCCTCGTCACATCGCAGCTCTCCTCGTCGAAATGCCACGGCACACGGTAGGAGCTGTTGCCGTGGAAGCGCGAATGTGAGGACATGAGCCCGAAGGCTGTCCAGCGCTTGTACAGGTCGGGAGTGCCTGTGGACTCAAAGCCGCCGATATCATGGGAGAAATATCCGAAGCCCGACATACACAGGGAAAGTCCTCCTCTTAAAGTCTCGGCCATGGACTCGTAGTCCGAGAAGCAGTCTCCGCCCCAATGTACGGGGAACTGCTGACAGCATGCGGTGGCCGCCCTTGCGAAAACGCAGGCCTCGCCCCTGCCGCGCACGGACTCTATTGCCTCAAAGACCGTTTTATTGTAGAGATAAGCATAGTAGTTGTGCATCCTGAAAGGATCCGAGCCGTCAGAATAGACCACATCCGTGGGGATACGCTCGCCGAAATCGGTCTTTACCGCGTCAACGCCCATTTCCAGAAGGCCGCGTATCTTATCTGCGAACCACTCTCTTGCCTGCGGACAGGTAAAGTCTATCACAGCCATGCCGGGCTGCCACATATCACACTGAAAAACCGAACCGTTTCTGTTTTTTATGAAATAGCCCTTTTCGGCGCACTCGCGGAATACAGGGGATTTCTGCCCGATATAGGGATTTATCCACACACATATCCTCAGCCCCTTTTCCTTCAGCCTTGCAAGCATGGCCCCGGGCTCGGGGAATTTTCCACTGTCCCACTGAAAGCTGCACCACTCCATTTCCTTCATCCAGAAGCAGTCAAAGTGGAAAACATCAAGGGGGATATCCCTGCGTTTCATCTCCTCAATAAAAAAGCTGACAGTCTCCTCGTCGTAATCCGTGGTAAAGGAGGTCGAGAGCCACAGTCCGAAGGACCAGGGCGGCGGAAGCGCGGGTCTTCCTGTAAGGACGGTGTATCTCTCTATCACGTCCGCGATACTTTCTCCGCCGAAAAGGAAGTAGCTCATGGACTCACCCTGCACCGAGAAGGCGGTTTTCGACACATTCTCGCTGCCTGTCTCGAAACTTACCTTTTCGGGGGTGTCAACGAATACTCCGTAGCCTGCCGACGAAACGAAAAAGGGTACCGACTTGTAGCTCTGCTCGGTGCAGGTGCCGCCGTCATTGTTCCATATCTCAGCGGTCTGACCGTTTTTCACAAAGGCTGTGAACTTCTCGCCGAAGCCGTATATATATTCTCCCACGGAGATATTGAGCATCTCGCGTATATAGGTGCTGCCTCCGTTATCCGACTTAGCAAAGAAGCTGTGTCCCGACTGCTCCTCCTCGGTGAGCTTTCTGTGCCACGGCTCCTCGGTTATGACGGATGTAGTCCTCCTGCCGGAACCGGTAAGGTATCTTCCGTCATATCTGTATGAAATATCCCATTCCTTGCCCTCTTTGCCTATCCTTACGGCGGTGAGCCCCGAAATGAGCTCAGTACAGCCATCTGCACAGCGTCTTATCACGGGAAGGAAACCGCTGCCCTCATTGAGCTCAAAGGACGGCTGCCTGTCAGGCTCTCCGCAGAAATGTCCGATACTCACTTTTATACAGTTCTCCATAGGCGAAGAGAACCTCACCGTCAGCACCGGACCGCCCAGAGTCATGCCGCGATTTAATATGATATGAGAAGAAGCCAGCACAGTCACTGAGCTCTCATCAGTCCGCACCTCGTATATCTGTGTTGCCCAGTGCACATTGTAGCCCGGTCTGCTGAGCCAGAATCCGTCGGAAACCTTCATTTTTTTCAACACCCTTTCCCCATATGTTCAAAATGTCATGATAGTATCATCATATCATGTTTTTATGAACTTTTCAATCCGCTTAACTACTCTTTTTTTTAGCTTAAGGCAATTTTCGCAAAATATAAAATGGTACTTTAAGATTCTGTGATTTCAGTGTTTATATGAGCATAATGTTTGAAAAATGCTCTTTGTTCAAAAATTGCGATTGCCACCGCAATTTATGGTTATATCATCATTTTGGCATTTTTTAATCATAACATAAAGCAGAACACCACATAACATAATATGCAAAATGTCACTCGTTTAGCGATATAACACTTTTATGCTATTAATAGTAATATCGTGACCTATTTTTTTATTTTTGCCCCTTTTTTTAAGACTTCCGTCATTTTGTACACCTAATCTGTATTTTTTGAGTTGCAAACTATATTTTATTGAAGTAAAATGAGTGTAACAGAATGAAATGATATGCACACTATCATTCCGTTGTCCGAAAAATATAAAATTTTTTACGAGGAGGAGAATTTATGAAAGTCAAAAGAATAGTTGCAAGCCTTACGGCTGCAGGTTGCCTTTCAGGGGTAGTTACTGTATTCCCGGAAGTAGTACAGCGTACATATGCTGCTCAGATCGTCTACAACGATTTTGAACGCAATTACGAAGGCTGGTATAACGACGGAGAAACAGTCGAGCTGACTGCGCAGCCTGCAGCAGGCACCGGAATGTCAAGAGGTATGAAGGTATCAGGACGTACTTCACCCGAAGACGGTGCTGCTTCTTCAAAGGGTCTTTACCTCTTTGGCGGTGACAGCTATACCTACAGTGTGAAGGTATACAGCAATACAGCTGAAAAATTCCGCCTTTCACTTCTTACTATCGACGAAGAAACAGGAAAGGAGACCACAGTCGAGCTTGCTTCCAAGAACGTTCCCGCAGGCGAATGGACAGAGCTCAAGAGCACTTATACCGCTCCCGAGGGCAGCTACGAGTTCAAGGTAAAGCTCACCAACGATTCCACTGAGGACTTCTTCTTTGATGATTTCCTTATCAAGGGCAACAAGGCCGAGCTCGAAGCACACGCTGCTCCCGCAGGCAAGGGCCTTAAGGACGAGTTCGCAGACTATTTCCGTGTAGGTAATATCTTCAACGGACAGACCATCAGAAACAGCGGTATCCAGGGCATACTGCTCAAGGACTGCAACGCTATCGAGTGCGAGAACGAGACAAAGCCTTGGGATACTCTCGTACAGAGCGGTTCTACAGATACGAATGTAAAGGTATCTCTCAACAGCTGCGCAGCTATCTGCGATTTCTGCGTAAAGAACGGCCTCGGCTTCAGAGGACATACTCTCGTATGGCACAGCCAGACACGTGAGTGGTTCTTCAAAGAGAACTTCAACGATAACGGCGCTTATGTAAACGCTTCCACAATGGATAAGCGTATGGAAAGCTACATAAAGAATATGTTCGCCGCTTTCAAGACACAATACCCCGACCTTGATCTCTTCGCATACGATGTATGCAACGAGGTAGTTTACGACGGCACAGCCAACAACGGCGGTGCAAGACCTACCACAGGCAACGACAGATCATCATGGGTACAGGTATACGGCGGCAAC
Source organism: Ruminococcus flavefaciens 007c (assembly GCF_000571935.1). GTDB lineage: Bacteria > Bacillota > Clostridia > Oscillospirales > Ruminococcaceae > Ruminococcus > Ruminococcus flavefaciens_F. The sequence goes on from NZ_ATAX01000028.1 coordinate 135,879, forward strand.
TCCTTCGTTGAGAAGGCATTCACATATGCAAGAAAATATGCTCCTTCCACCTGTAAGCTCTACTACAATGACTATAATGAGTTCTCAGGCGACAAGAAGAGATGCATAATCAATACGATCCTCAAGCCTCTCATGGAAAAGGGACTCATCGACGGCATGGGAATGCAGTCACACGTCAGTGCAGCTTCAGGTCAGTATGACTGGGGCGGAACACCTTCCTACCTGGCTGCAATGGACGATTACCTCAGCCTCGGCCTGGATGTACAGGTAACAGAGCTGGATATCTCCACAGAGGGCGGCAAGTACTCATTACAGCAGCAGGCTGAAAAGTACAAGGCTATTTTCCAGCACGCTGTTGAAGCTAACAAGAGTGGCAAGTACAAGGGCAATGTAACTCTCGTACAGGTATGGGGCCCTAACGACAATAACTCATGGGTAGGAACAGACAAGGCTACAGGAAAGAGCAATGCTCCTCTCCTCTACGATGGAAACAATCAGCCCAAGGCTGCATACTCATCTGTTACTTCCATCATCCCCGACAGCCAGTGGGGCGTAGGCCTTCCTTATAAGGGACCCGGAAGCAGCGGATTCGTTCCCACACCTGTTGAGCCTCCAAAGGTAAGCAGCGAGGGATACTGGTTCCACAGCACATTTGAGGACTCGGAAGACAACTGGACAGGCAGAGGTTCATCCTCAGTTGCTACAAGCAGCACCACAAAGTACGCAGGCAGCAAGTCTCTCTACGTTACAGACCGTGCAGCTTCATGGAACGGCGCTGCTATCAGTCTCGATCCTTCGATCTTCCAGAACGGTGAGGAGTACAGCTTCTCAGTAAATGCCTGCTATCTGGATGGCAGCGAGGAAACACAGGAATTCAAGCTCACTCTCCAGTACAACGACAGCTCCAACGATCCTCATTACGATCAGGTTGCTATCGCTTCATCACCTAAGGGCGAGTGGGTACAGCTTGCAAATACAAACTTCAAGATACCCGCTGACGCTTCAGACCTTCAGCTCTACGTTGAGACTACCGACGAGAACGTATACGGAAACTTCTACATCGACGAAGCTATCGGCGCTCCCGCAGGTACAGTGATCGACGGTGCAGGACAGCCTAAGGTACGCAAGGTCGTACTCGGTGACGTAAACTTTGACGAGTGCATAGATTCACTTGATATGATAACTGCAAGAAAGGGCCTCATCAAGGGCGGCTTCGACGATGCAATGACTCAGAAGGCTGCCGATGTTGACCAGAACAAGACCTTTGAGGTCGCAGACCTGGTACTCCTCCAGCAGTACGTACTCAAGAAGATAACAGAATTCCCCGTAAACAAACCACCCGTTCCAGAAGTTGATCTTACAGCTCTGGCAAGTAAATTTGGTAATGTAACATTGGCAGAAACATGGAAAAAGGATAACGAGAACAATCCTATTTATACTCAGCGTTTCGGCGCTGACCCCGGCTGGCTGGTATATGACGGCAGACTTTACGTTTACACAACAGCTGATGAATTCGCATACAAGAACGGCCAGATGATCGAAAACGATTATTCTTCAGGCTATATCAACTGCTTATCAACAGCAGACCTTGTAAACTGGACAGACCACGGTCAGATCCCGGTTGCAAAAACAAGAGTAAACGGCACTCCTATTGCAAAATGGGCTAACAACGCATGGGCACCTGATGCTGCATGGAAAAATATCAAGGGACAGGATAAGTTCTTCCTTTACTTTGCAAACAACGGTTCAGGTATCGGCGTTATCACAGCTGATGACCCGACATTCACCAAGAATGTAAAGGATCCTCTCGGCCATGAACTCATTTCGAGGAATACACCTAACAGTAACGTAACATGGCTCTTCGATCCCGGCGTTTACTATGATCCTGAAACAGACAGAGCTATCATGGCATACGGCGGCGGCGTTCCCAAGGGACAGGAAGCTCTGACAAAGCAGGGACGTATCGTTGAGCTGGGCGATGACATGATCTCAATTAAGGGTACACCTATTGATCCCGGTGCGCCTTACCTCTTTGAAGACTCGAGCATGATCAAGATCGGCAACACATGGTACTATTCATTCTGCCACAACTGGGATGTTCCCGGCGGCGCAAGTTCAAACGGCCAGTCATTCAGCAATGCTGATATCGGTTACATGACATCAACAGATCCGCTCAAGGGATACACATACCAGGGCGTTGTATTCAAGAACACAGGTTCACAGAGACTTGATAACGGCGGTAACAACCACCACTCAATTATCGAATTCAAGGGCAACTACTACGTACTTTACCACTCACGCCGACTCGAAATGAATATGGGTGTTAACGGCGGCAGAGGTCTTAACTACAGATCACCCTGTATCGATAAGGCAACTATAAGCAACGGAAGGATCACATGTAATGGTTCACAGAACGGTGTAAGCCAGCTCGAGAACCTCGATCCTACACAGACAATCCGTGCAACTACAATGTCCAATCAGTCAAAGGGCATCAGCGTAGCTGGCGTAGGCAACTCAACACTTGAGCTCAAGAAGGGCGAGTGGGGTAAGGTCAGCAAGGTTGACTTCTCTAATGTAAGCGGAACACTTACAGCAAAGGCTTCTTCAAAGAACGGCGCTATCATCAAGGTAGTTGCAGGTTCAAGAACAGGCGATGCTATCACATACATAGAGGTGCCTGCAGGCGGCTCTATGGAAGAAATCATAACACCTATGACAAATCTCCCCAGCGGAGCTTCTGACATCTACTTCATAGCTAACGGCGACGTAAGCTTTGACAGCTGGTCAATGTCATAATTCTTTTCCGATGTTGATCTGTGCGGTGCATCTGCACAAAGCGCCGCACAGATTGATATAATTCCAAAAATAAATTGTAAGGGACAAATCAGAACAGGAAAGTCGTGCTGAACAAGCACGGCTTTCTTGTTTTATGATGTGTTTTTCACATAAAAGCTGCCCCTTGTCAGCAGAAAAATATAAAATTCATTTCTTTTTTACATAATCGGGTATAGACAAATTGAACAAAATATGATATAATATTTGTGAACTACATAAAAAAGCAGCACCTCAAAGCCGCTGAAGCAGGGTGAATTGCTTTTATTCTGCCCGAAAATCGGACAAGAAAGGAAGGTATATGCTTCACGAGAAATCATGCGGCGCCATTGTCTATCGGAAATACCACGGCAATACGGAAATACTGCTGATAAAGCATATCAACAGCGGTCACTGGTCCTTTCCAAAAGGGCACGTTGAAAAGGGCGAAACCGAAATTGAAACTGCCCGTCGTGAGATAATGGAGGAGACCTCCATTGATGTTATCATTGATCCGACATTCAGAGAGACCGTCACCTATTCACCGAAAAAAGACACGGTAAAGGTCGTTGTCTACTTTCTTGCAAAGGCAAAGAATGTTGACTTTTCACCTCAGGAAGGAGAAATTGCGGAGATTCGCTGGGTAGACATCTCCTATGCGGGAAATATTCTCTCCTATGAGAACGACCGGACTATTGTAGCCAAGGCAAAGAGCGCAATAAAGGAAAATCACTGAAAAACGGAACGCCCCCACAAAAGTGGGGGCGTTTTCTGTTTATATCGCTTTGTCTGAGATGCTATTCTCCGTTTTTACTGCTTAAAGAGTGACGGGAAGGCCGTTTATCTCGATGGTGGGATCGTCAATATCTATAAGAAGGCATCTTCTGCCGTCCACAACGCTGGTACGTACCTTATCTGCCGCCGAAGGCTTTATATTCACGGTTATGCCCGGAGATGTCAGTACGGTCTTTGTCTCAACGAGATTGGCTGCCGTAAGGGGCGCTGTGCCGCATACCTTTTCGTATACCGGCTCTATCATGTTCACTCTTTCCTCGGGGAGTCCCACATCAACGAGTATATCCTTGAGCCTTGCATTGTCGATAACAACCCTGTCGGTGTCATCCTTGTTGTCCTCCACGACCTCTTGTATCTTTTCGTTGACTGTCTTAATGAGCATATAGTCCAGATCATCGCCCACAACATTCTTGAGTATGCTCTGGAAGCTGCTCTTCTCGCTCTCTGCGGACATGACAAAGGTACAGCCGAGAACATTTTCGACCACGGACACATTGGGCGATTTCACGTTCTTTGTATAGTACATCACATGGTTTATATCCGAGCTCCTGTTGCTGAACACAGGATACAGGAAGCCGTCCGATGGAGCCTTGCTGATAATGAGCTCTGTATTGAGCTTCTTGGTTATCTCATTATTGAAGCTGTCAAAAACAAATCCGTCCTTGCTGGTATTCACGGGACATATAGCCGTAAGGATATAGCGGTATATCTCGTCCTCACCGTCTGCGAACTCGTCGTTCTTGTCCTTTTTGCGGACAGTATAGGTACAGTAGGACGTTATTACCGCAAAAGGACCTGTATACGCGATATTATTGGCGATATGATTAAGGAACTCCTCGCAGGCGATATCGTCCTTCAGCTCTGAGGTCAGCAGATTGTAGAGGATATTCTGAGGCTGTCCCTCGTCGTAGGCTTCATTGGGAAACTCATACTCCACAAAAGCCTTGCCCACGTTGGTATTGAGGACCTTTTTCAGCGTCTCGTCATAAACGTCATGCTCCTCAACAGGCATGGTAAGACATGAGCTCACATGGTGGTAGCGCAGGTTCTTTTCCGCGTCGATAAAGGCTGTGAGCACCCTGTCCATTATGAAGAAGCCGCTTTTATCCGAAAAATTCTTCTTTATCTCTGCTGTTTCCTTTTTATTCATTATGTACATCCTTTCTTGGAAACACACGGAGCTGCCGCACTAAAGCGCCGCAGCTCCGTATCATCATCTTACTGTTATACTTCCGCCCTCGAGGTGTTCAAAGGCGTATTTCTCAAACGACATATCATTTTCCTGATTTCTGAACATATCAGTATCCATGTAGTAATAGCCAAGATCGTAGACCGTACCCGGCTGTGCATCATCGGGTATCTTAAAGAAGAAGGTTACGATATTTCCGTCCTTGCCGCCGTTGTCCGTAAACATGGTGGTAAAGAACACAGAACGCTTATGATCTCTTTCCAGCTCCGGAGCAAGGTTCTTCTGCCAGTCCATGGCGATGAAGCCTGCATTTGCCTTTATAGCCTCGCCGGGTTCAAAGTCTGCCATGAGTTCCTCCTCGTCTGCAAGCTTGCATTTGAGTACCTCAGGGTAGGTTATATGGATACCGCACATATTCCATTTTTTCTCGGCACCGGTTATTGATACAGTGACCTCAGCCATTTCTCCGGGCTTTGCGGAAGTATTGCTGAGCTTAATAACGGGACCGCTTTCCAGTGCGGGAGTGTCGGCGTATTTAAGGCGCATGAGCTCCATGCTCTCAGATATTTCGGCGCTGCCGCCCTCTTCAGCAGCAGTTTCTCCCTCGGTTGCCGAAACAGTAGCCTGCGTCGGGATCTCTGCCACTTTACTGCTGCTCTTTCCCGAATCCAGACAGCCTGTCACAGACGCTGACATAACAAGTGCCAGCAGAGCTGCGGAAAACTTATGCTTCATTGCCGGAAGCCTCCTTACTGCCCGTAACAACGAGCTTATCTCCCTCTGAGGATATGCTTATCCTGTTTATCTCAGAGCCGCGTTCGAGTATAATGTCAGCCACCTGATCCTCTATCTCGTCACGGATAACACGGCGTATATCTCTTGCGCCGTAGGGCTTTCCGAAGGACTTATCTGCGATGAGCTCAAGAGCCTCGCGGGTATACTCAACGGAAATATCCTTTTCTGCAAGGGGTTCCTTCATCTCGTCTATCATAAGAGCGGCGATGTCTGCAAAATTCTCCTTGGTAAGATCCTTGAATACGACGATCTCGTCGATACGGCTGATGAACTCGGGACGAAGGAAATCTCTCAGTCCCTTCATAGCTTTGTCTCTTGAGATCTCGCTCTCGGTACGGTTGAAGCCGACACCTATACTCTTATCCGTAGAGCCTGCATTTGAGGTCATACAGATTATGGTATTTGCGAAGTTTACAGTTCTTCCGTGAGCGTCGTCCACCTTGCCCTCATCAAGTATCTGCATGAGGATATTCATTACATCGGGATGAGCTTTTTCTATCTCATCGAAAAGTATTACCGAATATGGCTTACGGCGTACCTTTTCAGTAAGCTGTCCTGCCTCGTCATAGCCCACATAGCCCGGAGGCGAGCCTATCATACGCGCAACAGAGTGCTTTTCCATATACTCTGTCATATCCAGTCTTATAAGCGGATCGGGCGAATCAAAGAGCTCCTCGGCCAGTGACTTTACCAGCTCGGTCTTGCCCACACCTGTAGGACCTACAAATATGAATGAAGCAGGTCTGCGGCGCTTGCTGAGCTGTACCCTTGTGCGCTTTATAGCCTTGGTAAGAACGCTTACTGCCTCGTCCTGACCGATGACTCTCCTTCTGAGAGCTTCCTCCAGACGTGAGATCTTCAGGAACTCTGTCTCTGCGATCTTAGCCGCAGGGATACCGGTCCAGCGCTCGATGACCTTAGTGATATCCGACTCCTCCACATTGACGTTTTCAGTCTTTTCCCTGAGCTCGGCTTCACTGTCGCGGAGATGGATGAGCTTGCCCTTGACCTCAGCCAGAGCCTTATAGTCTATTTCTTCCTGTTCAGATATGGATGTTTCCATATCCTCCAGTACCTTTATTTCCTTTTTGAGCTTTTCGTATTCGCCTATCTCGGGACTGCGTATGCAGGCATATGCACAGCTTTCGTCCAGAAGGTCTATGGCCTTGTCTGGCAGGAAGCGGTCTGTGATATATCTCTCCGAGAGCACAGCACATACTCTCACAAGGTAATCGGAGATATGGACCTTGTGGAATGCCTCGTAGTACTTCTTTATACCCACAAGAACATCAACGGTGTCCTCTATAGTGGGCTCATTTACGGTAACAGGCTGGAAACGGCGCTCAAGAGCCGAATCCTTCTCGATATATTTGCGGTACTCGCCGAAGGTGGTGGCACCTATGACCTGCACCTCGCCTCTTGAAAGAGCGGGCTTGAGGATATTTGCGGCATTCATGGAGCCTTCCGAATCTCCTGCACCCACAAGGTTATGGACCTCATCGATAAAGAGGATGATATTGCCCTCGCGCTTTACCTCGTCCACAAGTCCCTTTACACGGCTCTCGAACTGTCCGCGGAACTGAGTTCCCGCAACGAGAGCAGTAAGGTCGAGGAGGTATACCTTCTTATCCGCAAGATTGAAGGGCACATTTCCCTCGTTTATGCGCAGAGCTATACCCTCGGCAATAGCAGTCTTGCCGACGCCGGGCTCGCCTATAAGGCAGGGATTGTTCTTTGTACGTCTTGAAAGTATCTGAATAACACGTGCGATCTCGTTATCGCGTCCGATAATATTGTCCAGCTTGCCGTCAGCTGCCTTCTGTGAAAGGTTAGTGCAGTAGCTTCCGAGGAACTTGGGCTCCTTTGCCTTTTTATCCTTATTGCGTCCGAAAAGGCCGGATTTTTTCTCCTTGCCGTCCGACTGCTTGTCATCGGAACGTCCGCCGAAGAGGCTGCGCGGATCAAAGCCGCTCTTGCCGCCCTCCTCAGAGCTTTCGCCGTCGCCGTCATTGCCGCCGAACATATTGGTAATGAAATCGGGCAGAACGCCTGAGCCGCCCATTTCAAAGCTGTCTCCGTCGAGCATACCCATCATCTGATCCGAGAGCTGATCTATCTCCTCGTCAGTGATGCCCAGCTTATCCATATATTCCTTTATCTGCGGAATATTCTGTGCTCTTGCACAGGACAGGCAGAGGCCTTCGTTCTTCTTTTCGTTGCCCTGAACGGAAGTAATGAACACTACCGCAGGTCTTTTCTTGCATTTACTGCACATTATCATCAGGCAGTTCCTCCAATTGTAATTATTGTACGCTCATACTTTTGCAGAGCGAGGTAATTTACATATTCTTTACCAAGTCATAAACGAACTTGAAAAGGTAGGTCTGATCAATAGCGTCATGATTGAAGAAAAGCATCTTGTTGCTTCCGAATATGACGTAGAGTCTGACCATTACCGCAATTGCAAATACTATCACGCAGCCCTTGAAGGCACCGATAAGTCCGCTGAGCAGGTGCGATACGACACCGGGCTCCATATTGTCATTTCTTCCCGCAGAGGAAGATATGAATACGGTTATCAGGATAAATATCACCAGAAGTGCCAGGAGAGTGATAAGTCTCACCTGTGACCTGTAGGGCTTGCCGAGGTAATTCTCAACTATGAATTCAGCAGGAGCACGCATACTTTCCTTGTCCTCCAGCAGCTTCATGAACTCGCAGAACTTCAGCGGATCCCCTTCGATCTGAACAGCCGCATACTCTGCGGAATATTCGCTCAGGTGCCTTGAGATTATGCCGCTCATAACAGTTGCATAGCCCTCATGGAGCTTATTGTAGAATATAGCCTCTTCATCGACCTTTTTGCCGTTGATATTATTTACATAATTATATAGATTCTCATCGACTTTCTCGCCTTTTTCGCATATGGTTTCGAGTCTGTCGCGGTCCACATAGATATTATACCCCAGCGACTCGAGATATTTAGCGAGCTCGCCGTTGAATTCACGCTCTGTAAGAGCCTGATCCATTTTCTTGATATTGCTTTCCTTTACGGATTTCTCATAGATAGATCCGCCTATGGATGAACTGAGAGATATTGCGATAGCGATCGCCAGCACATATCCTACCAGTGAGAACGCTGCCTTGAGCAGCCCCTTCTTCACTGTTATGAAAATGCAGACAAGTATGGCGGCGACAGCCACAACATCGTAAAACCACCAGAATTGTTCTCCCATATATATTTGCGCCATCAGAAGCGATGACGCTGCCTCCCTTCGAATTATTAAAAAATATTATCCAAAGTCAGCTTTCATAGTCTATACGGTCTATTTTATTATAGCCTTTAAGGAAAATATGATCCTCGCTGCGTAAAAATTCCGTATAGGAGTCACTCACATCCGCTATTGACCTCAGGCCTCCGTTAAAGTCAAATGCCATTACTTTACCCTGACACATAACGTAAGCCAGATCTTCATATATTGTTACATCTATGGAAGGCTTGTCCAGCTCGATCACACGAGCTTCGGTATTGCCCCCCTTGAAAAGTGCTATTACGTATTTTCTTCTGTCAATATTGTTGACTATGACAGCCGAATTGCCCTTTTCACTGGCACCCGCTTCAAGCTCTCCGTCGTAGGAGTAGTAAGAGCTTATCTGACCGTTGTCATCAACGTATCCGCAGGCATCAGTACCAAGTACAAAAGCCCCTTTTCCATAGCCGTAAACATTCAATCCCAAAGTATTCAGTCCGGGCGAAGTCCAGCGTTCGCCCTTCTTGCTGAAATCTATCTCCTTCACCTTAGTGACGAGCTGTCCGTTTTCAGCAGATATATCGCTGAGCACGCATCCCTTGCTGCCGTTTATGAAGCTCAGGTCGCTCACTCTTTCGATACATTTTCTCTTGTAAATTTCCTTTCCCCTTTTGTCATATACTATCAGCTCGCAGTTGTAGCTGTCCGAGGTAGTGACTACTGCTGTGTAGCCCTCCTCGCTTATTCTTGCGAAAAGTATGAGATTCTCGGCAAATTCCTTTTTATAGAACACCTCATCCTCATTCTCTACGCTGAGTTCATTTCCTCCGTTCTCATACAGCAGGGCTTTTCCACCTGCCGCTCTGAGCACGGTATTGGTATATGTATTCTGCCGGCGCTTCAGAAGGGCACCGTCGGAATCGTAAAAATAGGTATATGCATCGCTGAGAACTACCATTTTCCTGTCGGTCAGTGCCAGCTGATACTCTCCGCTGCTGCTGATCTCGATAGGGAAATTACCTTCCGCCAGCTTTCCGGAATTGACGATAGTTCTGTACTGCTGGCCAATTCCTCTTATTTTATTATACCACTTGTCACGGGTAAAATAAAGCCCCGCTCCAATGCCCGCTATGAGCAGGATCGTCAGAAACCGCATCCGTCGTTTACGCCGCTTTTTTCGATTTTTAAGATCGACAATATCATCGGCGTCATACATTTTCGGCACGCTGACACCTCCTTAATCCTTTGTTCTCAATTCTCCTTCTGCAATTCCTCTTCGCTGTAGAACACCCTGTTCAGGTACAGCCCGTGAGCCATTGCTGTTCTGCCCGCCTTCAGACGGTCTTTTGCGGCCAGGATAGCAGGTATATCGTCAGGGGCAATACGCTTCTCGCTGACGTCCAACAGAGTACCCGCTATTATCCTAATCATATTATACAAAAAACCGTTGCCTTTTACAAGCATTATCACAGAATCTCCACTTTTTTCTATTCTGAAGGAATAAATAGTCCTTACAGTCGTGGAAACATTTGTGCAATCGGCACAAAACGAGGAAAAGTCATGAGTCCCCACGAAATACTGTGCCGCCCTGCGCGCCGCTTCAATGTCGAATTTTCTCCTGTAATGGAGCATAAGATCTGCCGCAAAGGGATTCTTCGACTCGCTGCAGTGTATTTTATAGATATACTCCTTGCCCTTGCAGTCAAAACGCGCGTGAAAGTCCTCGGGGGCGTCCTCACAGCTGAGTACTGATATATCATCGGGAAGCTCGCCGTTCACGCCTCTGCAAAAGCCAAGACAGCCTATACTGCTGCTGGTCTTTACATTTAAGCAGAACATATTTGCATGGACTCCCGTATCCGTCCGTGAGCACCCTGTTACTGTCACAGGCTCGTTAAGTACCTTTGACAGTGCCCGTTCAAGCACCTCCTGTACCGTCACAGCGTTGTTCTGCCGCTGAAAGCCGTGGTATGCTGTGCCTCTATATGCTATTGTCACTTTCAGATTGCGCATTCTCGCCCTCCTTTTTTTCAGGTCTGCTTCCGTCGTAGAGCACTACCTCGGTGTCCTCGACTCTGCCTATGTCCTCACCCAGAAGTGATTCTCTCACCTGATCGTATATCTCAGCCCTGTTTGTATAGGGCGAAGGTATCTCATCGCGTATATTATCCACAGCAGGCACCGAATGTCTGCGCTGCATTATCCTGCGGCGCTTATCGCAGAACACGGTGAGCAGCACCAGTCCCAGGCTAAGGAAGGTTATGGTCACTCCGAGAGGAAAGCCCTCGGGAGTATACTTCAGCCTTACACTATGGCTGCCCTTTGGCACTCTTACGCCCGTCATGGACTGTAGGAGCTTGAAGGTCTCTGCCTTTTCGCCGTCTATATACACCTTCCATCCCTTTTCAAATGGGATTGAAAGGAACATGATTCCGTCCTCGTTTACCTTTATCTCCCCCTTTATGTCTCTGTCAGTAAAATCGGTGATATGGAGCTGCTCATCTGCAAGAGCACAGTATGCTCTCTCGAAATTTTCGCGGTTGAGAGCATATACCATCAGCTTGAAGTTGCCTGTCTGGTGATCTTTGTTGGAAGTGAGCTTTACAGTGGAGGTCTCGCCTGCCTGACCGTTGCCCATAGGGAAAACTATGGGATAGCTCTCTATGAGCTTGCCAGAATCCACTATATCCTCGCCGCATTTTATCTCCACAGTATCGCAGGTGCCGCCTGTACCGTTGGCATAGCCGTAAAGGTAGCTTCCGTCAAGACAGTCGTAGGTGTAGGTAGCGCTGCCTGTAGGCTGATCCGAGGTGTTCCTGAAGGTATAGTTGCCGTAGCCGTTCTTTGTGACCTCCAGATCGTCATATTCTGCCAGAGCCACGGGCTGAGGCACGAACATCTTATCCTCGATGCCTGTTGCCCTGCGAATGAGAGCGTTCTGGTACTCAAAGGGATTGGCTGCGCCGTTGTCCTCCATTCTGAGGATATTCTCGCTTACCATGAAGCCCAGTGAAAGGGGGTAACGATTCTTATAGCAGTGAGACTCTCCTGCCTTGTCATTCTCCTCCAGCACCCACGCCTCGGAATTTAGAGTGCTGCCCTTCTTTATTATGTATTTTATTCCCAGAAGTGAATTCACAACGGGAGTAGATGTCCTGTAATAGTATCTGTTTCCTGCCTCGGAAGCATATAGGCCAAGGCGCTTGAACAGAGTCGTCACCGACACATTTGCAGCCGACGAGAACTGTGATACTCCGTAATAGCCGTAGAGCGAGCTGTCATTGAGAGTATAGGTGTTGGTCATCTCGGTGCGGTAAAACAGCGACTTTTCCGTCTTTTTCGTAACGTCCAGAAGCTCGCGCACCTCGCCGTAGCTGGCAGGATAATCATAATATCCCGTAGTATCGACAGTTTTCACGCCCAGCTGAGCGTTGCTTATGAATTCGCTGAATACTGCCGCAGAAAGAGCGATTATCAGCATAACACTGCGCTTTTCCCTGGTTTTGAAGGGGAATACCTTCGCAGCAAGGAATATGAGCCAGAATGCACCAGTGATTATTGCCGAGCTTCTTATAGCGCCCTCGAATCTGAACTCCTCTCCCTTGACCATCTTGTTCAGGACAAATACCGTCACGGGAGCTATTATCATCAGCACCAGCTGATATATCCTTATTCCCCTGGACAGTATTATATCAAAGGCCCTGAAGGCCGCCGCTGCCAGCACAAAGCTGAATATAAAGGCGAAGCGGTAGGGTATCTGATTTGTGAAGTGAAAGCCGTGCCATATGAAGTTGAGTATGTTCATATTGCAGCTGACGGTAATGATACCGAGCATTATCAGCACTGAGATCTTCTCCCTTATCTTTATGCCAAAGGAGAACAGGAACACTCCGAACAGCATAACAGCCAGCATACCGCAGGCAAAGTTCGGCAGGCCGTCGACCTTTGCGGGAGCGTTATAGGACAGGAGATTTGCGAAGATCTTCCTCCAGTCCTCGTAGAAGGTCATAGTCTTCGGCATGGTGTTGTTTGCGCTGTATGTGAGCTGAAGGCCGAAATACGCAGGCAGCAGCATGAATGCTGCCAGACCGCCGCCCAACAGAGACGAGCGTATCATTATCAGAAGCTTCCTGAACCAGTCCTTTATGCCCTTGCACTCGATAATGCCTGCTGACGCGAACATTATCACCGAGAAAATGCAGGTGAAGTAGCCCACATAGTAATTGGCTGCAAGTGAAAGAGCCAGCCCAAAGGTGAATACCTTCCATCTGCCCTCTCTGCATATCATAACTATACCGGTCATGACCAGCGGGAAAAGCGCTACGGTATCGAACCACATAACGTTCCAGTAATAGCCCAGTGTATAGCTGCAAAGAGCGTACATCACCGAAAACATACATATGGAGAAGTCCCTGCGCCTGAAGGTATACCTCAGGAAGGTGCTGAAAAAGGCACCTGCGAAGCCTATCTTCGCACAAAGTATGAAGGTCAGGGCATCACGCTCGTGACCGTCGCTGAAAAATGCCGAAAGCCAGTTCAGCGGACTTGCCGCATAATAGGAGATCATTGACAGGAAATTTGTGCCCATGCCGTTCTCCCAGGAATACAGGAAGGAACCGCCGTTCATGAGCTTTTCGCGCACTACCCTGAAAAACGGGTAGTACTGATGCCAGAGATCGACTACAAGTATCTGCCTGTCGCCGAAGGGGTGTACACCGTACACACCGAAGGCGTAAAGCATTATCAGAAATGGGATAAGGAATGAAAGCAGAAAGAAAAGCACGCCCTTTTCAAACAATATCCCGTAAAATTTACCTTTTCTGAACCGTTCCATTTTTGTATGGACAACAGCTCGTTTTTCCTCTTTGTTCATTGTTACCCTCTCTTGTGTTCTACTCAGAACAGTTTCCCCAGTACGATCACCGCCGCAAGGAAAAGTACCGTTACCGCCAGCGCGATATAATCGCGGGGAGCGGATCTAAGCTGTCTGAGTCTTGTTCTGCCCTCTCCGCCGTGATAGCAGCGGCATTCCATAGCAGTCGCCAGCTCATCTGCACGTCTGAATGCGGATATGAACAGCGGAACCAGTATGGAAACGAGGTTTTTGGCTCTCACTGCGAAGCTGCCTGTATCTATTTCAGCTCCGCGGGCTTTCTGAGCGGACATTATCTTATCTGTTTCTTCAATAAGAGTCGGTATGAAGCGCAATGCGATAGACATCATCATAGCCAGCTCATGTACCGGGAATTTTATCTTTCTCAGCGGCGAGAGCAGCCGCTCTATTGCGTCCGTCAGTGTAATCGGTGAAGTTGTGTAGGTCAGCAGAGATGTTCCCATGATGAGGAGAACTATCCTTATGACCATGAATGCGCTGGTAGTCAGTCCTTCATCTGTGATCTTGATGAATTTCCATTCAAAGAGCACGTCGCCCCTGCTCATAAAGAGCAGATTTATCAGTGAAGTTATGATAAGGAATATGAAAAGCGGCTTCACGCTCTTGAAAAACATCTTCAGCGGTATCCTCGAGAGCAGTATTGCTCCGAAGGTAAACACTGCTCCTACGGCAAGACAAAGGAAATTGTCTCCCGTAAAAAGCATTACAATATAGATTATCGTTATGATTATCTTAAATCTGGGGTCCAGTCTGTGTATCACACTGTTTCCCGGGAAGTACTGTCCGATAGTTATATCTCTCAGCAATTCAGCGTACCTCCCTTTCCTTCAGCTGACGGAGCAGCAGGTCACGGGCATAGCCCACGGTATAGACCTCCTTGCCGAAGTCCAGTCCCCTGCGCTTCAGCTCTCCGAAGACTCTGGTTATCTGAGGTACATCAAGACCTATCCGAGAGATCTCGTCTGCTCTTGCGAACACCTTTACCGTTTCATCGCAGCAGAAGAGCTTTGCTTTGCTCATAACAAGTATCCTGTCCGCAAAGGTAGCTATATCCTCCATACTATGTGAAACTATGAGTATGGTATTCTTTGTTCGCTCATGGTAGCTCTTGATATGATCGAGTATCTTGTCTCTTCCCGCCGGATCGAGGCCTGCGGTAGGCTCGTCAAGGATAAGCACCCTGGGCTCCATAGCCATTACGCCCGCGATAGCCACGCGGCGCTTCTGACCGCCGGAGAGCTCAAAGGGCGAACGCTCCAGCAGCTCCTCGGAAAGTCCTATATCATGGGCTGTCTCGTACACGCGGCGCTTTATCTCCGCCTCGTCGAGTCCCATATTCTTCGGACCGAAGGCGATGTCCTTGTATACGGTCTCCTCGAATATCTGGTACTCGGGATACTGGAAGACCAGTCCCACCTTGAAGCGGACGTCACGTATCTTGTCCTTATCTGCCCATATATCCTTGCCGTCGAGGAGGACCTTGCCCGACGTAGGCTTCAGAAGCCCGTTGAAATGCTGTATCAGCGTAGATTTGCCCGAGCCTGTATGGCCCATTACGCCTATCATTTCGCCCTCTTCTATTTTAAGGCTCACATGATCCACAGCGGTCTTTTCAAAGGGAGTACCCACGCTGTAGGTGTATGTGAGCTCCTGTGTTTCAAGGATAGCCAATTCTATTCTCCTTTTCTTCCTGTTCTCAGCTGTTGAACAGCTTTTCTATAGCCGCAGCACACTCCTCCTCCGAGATTATCTCGGGGGATATGTCACAGCCTGCCTTCAGCAGCTCCCACGCCAGCTCGGTGACCTGCGGCACATCGAGGCCTATGGCCTTGAGCTTATCCACCTGAGAGAACACCTTCGCAGGCACGTTATCGAGAACTACCATTCCCTTGTCCATTACCACAACGCGGTCGCAGTCCGCAGCCTCGTCCATATAATGGGTGATGAGAACGATGGTTATGCCCTTTTCACGGTTCATGCGGTGTATAGTAGCCAGAACTTCCTTACGTCCCTGAGGATCCAGCATGGCAGTGGGCTCGTCAAGGATTATGCACTTGGGCTCCATAGCGATTATGCCGGCGATAGCTACTCTCTGCTTCTGTCCGCCAGAGAGCTGACTGGGCGAGTGGAGCCTGTAATCGTACATTCCCACAGCTTTGAGGCTGTCGTCCACACGTCTGCGCATCTCCTCATAGGGGACGCCGAGGTTTTCAAGGGCAAAGGCCACATCTTCCTCAACTACCGAAGAAACGATCTGATTATCGGGGTTCTGGAACACCATTCCAGCTCTCTGACGAAGGTCGAAGAGCTTTTCGTTATCCTTTGTGTCTATGCCGTCTACTATGACTGTGCCCTCTGTGGGGAGCAGTATAGCGTTCAGATGCTTTGCAAGGGTGGATTTTCCGCAGCCGTTGTGACCAAGCACTGCCACGAACTCGCCCTGTTTTATGTCAAGGTCTATGCCCTTGAGTACTTCCACAGGCTTTTTTTCCGCGTCGTCGGACTCATAGGAGAAATGCAGCCCTTTTATTTCGATTATATTTTCCATATTTATCCCTGTTCTTTAACTAATAGATATGGTCGAGCACATCTTAAGTGCATCTTCAAGTGTATCACCTATAACTTCAACGCTATAGGATTCTTTGCTGTTAACAAACAGCTCTGCACTGAAGCACCAGAAACCATCGCTGCCGTTTTCTGCCTTCTTGATATAGACTTCATGTCCGTTGATCTGCTTATAAAATACTTCCGAACTATCCGAAAGAAATATCTCTTTTGCAAGCATAGCCTGCTCAAAGCTTTCGGCGTTCTGATCGGTACGCATTTCACTTGTCAGCGAAAGAACTGCCTTATACATTGAAAGAGGAGTTCCGTCATAATCGATACCAAGCTCCTTAAAAGCGTTTGCAACGACTTCCTCTGTTATCTCGGGATAAGTATAGTTTTTGATCAATCCGTTGTCGAATTTCATTTTCTCAACTATATAAGCCGTTTCAAAACTGTCTTTCTTGCCGTATGTCTTCTTTATGTAGTGCGCAGCATTTTCTTCCTCCTCAAATTTCGGCGGGATACGCATACTTACGCTCTCATAGGATATCTCTTTCCAGTCATCGGGAATATCGCCGCACTCTGGAAAAGGCTGCACGGTTATATCAACGCCCTCCTCGGCTTTCCCTTTCATGTATTTTCTGTTTTCTTCCGCTTCCGCATCTACGGTCACTTCTTCGGCAGTTTCATCTGTTGAAACCGTTTCGGAAGCCGTAGTATTCCCGGCAACAGAAGCGTTTTCTTCTTTTTTACTGCTGCATGACACGGCAGTAAATGCCATCGCTGAAACTGCTGCCGCGACAGCTATAAATGTTTTTTTCATTTTATTCTCCTGTTATTTGCTTAATGATTCTATTTCAGCAGGAGTCGAGATCACAGGCTTGCCGTCCTTGTCCACAAGCACGGTAAGTCCGCCCGAATAGCCTTCCTTGCGATAAAAGTAGTTAACTCCTGTCACTGAATCCACCCATATCTCCGATTCAACCAGTTTGCCCTGTGAGTATATCTTGATAAATCTTTCATTTTTTGCCATGGTTATTAAACTCCTTTGTTTTTCTGTAATGTGTAGTCTGATGTCTGATAAATATATTTTTACATTTATAGCAAGCCTTGCAGCAGCTCGGCTTATGGCTGTATATCGTTAACGGAAGCGGAGATGCCGCTTCCGCAGGGCTGAAAGCGTTACTCAGCCTGCCATATGGCAGTTGAGCCGCACGGGAGCGTCATTCCCGTGGACTTTACAGGAAGTCCTATCTCATCGAAGCTTACGCTTCCGCCGAATTTTTCCGTCAGCACACTTCCGAGGATATAGCCCATTACGGAGGGCGAAAGTCCTGTAGTATAGCTGTTTATAAGGAAAAACAGCGGATCGTCGGAGAGAACTCCCGAACAGAGCTTTACCAGGTCGTATACGCAGTTTTCCAGCTTCCAGACCTCGCCGCCGGGGCCTCTTCCGTAGCTGGGAGGATCCATTATTACCGCGTCATACTTGCGTCCGCGGCGTATCTCGCGGGCTATGAACTTCTCACAGTCGTCCACTATCCAGCGTATGGGCTTTTCGGTAAGCCCCGAAGCAGCCGCATTGTCTCTTGCCCACTGTACCATGCCCTTTGAGGCGTCAACGTGGCATACGGAAGCTCCCGCAGCCGCACAGGCAAGAGTTGCTCCGCCTGTATAGGCAAAGAGGTTCAGCACGTTTATCTCGCGTCCTGCACTGCGTATCTTATCTGCCATAAAGTCCCAGTTCACGGCCTGCTCGGGGAAAAGCCCCGTATGCTTGAAGCCTGTGGGACGTATATTGAAGGTAAGCTCTCTGTAGCTTATGTTCCACGACTCGGGGAGCCTTTTTCGGAACTCCCATTTGCCGCCTCCCTGGTTGGAGCGGTGATAATGACCGTCCGCATTCTTCCACAGGGGATCGGTGCGTTCTGTCTTCCATATGATCTGGGGATCGGGACGAACAAGGCTTACTCCGCCCCATGTTTCCAGCTTTTCACCGTCGGATGTATCCAGTATCTTATAATCATTCCAGTTATCTGCTGTTCTCAAATTCTATGCTCCTTACGATCAGCGTGCGTCACGGTTCAGCCTCTGAACGCACATATATCCTTGATATGCTGTGCTATATCCACAGCCATGTCGTTTATCCTTCCGAAATCTCCGCCCTCAACGAGTATGCGGACTATTGGCTCTTTTCCGCTTTCGCGGACGAGCACTCTGCCTTCCTCACCCAGCTCTGCGGAATACTTCTCGATAAGGTCGGTTATGTCCTTTTCATTCTTCCAGAGCTCCTTATAGTGGGGATGTATCTTCACATTAAGCTTTACCTGCGGATAGCTGGGCATATCCCCTGCCAGACTGCTGAGCTTGAGGCCGCTGTTCTTCATTATCTCAAGGAGACGCGCCCCTGTAAGCTGGCCGTCACCTGTGACCGCATCATCAAGGAAGATGATATGGCCGTCAGGCTCGCCGCCTAGCTTGAAGCCTCCCTCGAGCATACGTTCAAGGACGTATCTCGTGCCTGCCCCCGAGCTGACCAGCTTTATTCCCTTGTCTGCCGCATATCTCCTCAGTCCCAGAGTACTCTTTGAGGTCACCACCACGGTATCGTCACCGAGGCTGCCCTGTTCCTTCATCACTCCCGCGAACACCGCAAGGAGCCTGTCTCCGTCCACCATGCAGCCCTGCTCGTCAACAGCGATACAGCGGTCTGCGTCACCGTCGAAGGCAAGTCCGCAGCAGAAGTCATTTTCCGCAACGAACTCCATAAGTCTGTGAACGTGGGTGCTTCCGCACTCTTTGTTTATGTTTTTACCGTCGGGCTCGTCTGCGATTATCTCCGCCTCCGCTCCAAGGGAGGTAAAGAGCTTTTTCGCAGTATAGGCCGCGCAGCCGTTGGCACAGTCGAGAACTACCCTCATGCCGCTGAGATCAGTATTTATCAGTGACCTGATATGCTCTGTATATTCACCGACAGCATTTTCTCCGTGGATTATCCTTCCCACTTCCTCATGTGACTTCAGCTTCATCTCCTCGGGAGCCTTCAGCACCAGGCGCTCTATCTCCTCCTCGGCGTCCTCCATGAGGTTATGACCCTTGGCGGTAAAGAGCTTCAGTCCGTTATATTCCGCACTGTTATGGCTTCCCGAGATCATTATCCCGCCGTCGGCGCCGTGAGCGCCGATAAGGTATGTGACCGCAGGGGTAGGGACTACTCCCAGCAGCTCAGCGTCAGCGCCTACGGAACATATTCCCGCGCAGACCGCTGCTTCCAGCGCGTCCGAGGAAAGCCTCGTATCCTTGCCTATGAGTATCTTGGTCTTTCCGCCCTCCTTCTTGTTGGCAAGAACAAGAGCGGCAGCTCTGCCTGTCTGCATGGCAAGCTCACAGGTCAGATCCGTGACCGCGATGCCTCTCGGCCCGTCAGTACCGAATAATTTTGCCATTGAAAATCTCCTTGGGTTTAGTATGGGATAGGGAACCGTATCTGTCCTGCCTTTTTCCTGTCAACGGCTCTCAACTGATCTTGTATATCGCAATGGGGCGGCGCTTGCCGACGATCTCCTCAATGGTCCCGCAAAATTCCTCATGGATGCAGGTATTGTACCTGTTATAGACCATTATGCCTTCACGGCAGCGCACGCAGAAGACTGTATGTATACTGGAAAGGAAGGGCCTTTTCGTCCAGAAAGCCACGATGAACGCCTTAGCGTCCTCTGTGCTTCTGACACGCTGGAAATCGGCACCGAAATGCCTCAGCGCCTTTCCGATACTGTACGCATTACAGCCGAAAAACCCCAGCAGCAATCGGAATCGCTCCATATAGAAGGCGATGTCCTTCAGCGGATGGGGCTTTTTCAGGTAAACAAGTGCATTATGGACAGCTATGACCTCACAGCCGTTGAAGCTCATATGACAGATGCCGTAGCGAAGCTTTGAGACCACACCTCTGCCCTGTCCGTTTATCATTTCCCCGAAGGTAGGCTGTTCTGTCCTTTCTGTATTATGTCTGAGATTATATCTCCTTGAACCTTTTATAAGCATTTTTCTTTCCTCATATCCCCCGTCAGGGGGAAGGTGTCAGAAGCTCAACTGTCCCTCTTCGCGTCCTGCCGCCTGCTCCGGCGGAGCTATGCCCAGATGCTCGTAGGCAAGCCTTGTGGCAACTCTGCCGCGGGGAGTTCTTCCCAGGAATCCCAGCTGCATGAGGAAGGGCTCACATACGTCCTCAAGGGTAACGCTCTCCTCGTTTATAGCGGAAGCGAGGGTTTCAAGTCCCACAGGTCCTCCGCCGTAGCCCTTGATAATCATTTCCAGCATACGCCTGTCCAGGCTGTCAAGTCCCAGACGGTCTATCTCAAGACGGCTGAGTGCTATGGAGGCTATCTCCTGGGTTATCTGTCCGTTGCCCATGACGTCTGCGAAGTCGCGGACACGCTTGAGGAGCCTGTTGGCTATTCTCGGCGTACCTCTTGCCCTGCCTGCTATCTCCGAGGCTCCGTCGGCGGTACAGGGTATACCCAGTATCATAGAGCTTCTTCTGACTATATCCGTAAGCTGCTCCTGCGTATACAGCTCAAGTCTCTGCACAACGCCGAAGCGGTCGCGGAGAGGCGCCGAGAGCTGTCCTGCCCTGGTGGTAGCGCCTATCAGCGTAAAGGGCTTCAGGTCCATACGGATGGAACGTGCGGAAGGGCCCTTGCCGATTATAATATCTATAACTCTGTCCTCCAGTGCAGGGTAGAGTATCTCCTCCACCGCACGGGACAGTCTGTGTATCTCATCGATGAAAAGCACATCGTTGTCCGAGAGGCTGGTCAGCAGTGACACAAGATCTCCCGGCTTTTCAATAGCGGGACCTGTGGTAACACGGAAATTCACGCCCAGCTCATGGGCGATAATGCCCGAGAGGGTGGTCTTTCCCAGTCCGGGAGGTCCGTACAGCAGCACATGGTCGAGGGGTTCGTTCCTCCGCTTTGCAGCCTCGATATATACGGCAAGGTTTTCCTTCACCTTGTCCTGTCCGATATACTCATGGAGAGTCTGTGGACGGAGACTGAGCTCCGCGTCGCTGTCCTCTGCGGTATTCTCGGGGGTAACTATTCTCGGAGCGAACTCCATATCCTCTGTCTGTATCAAATAAACACCTCTGAATTATTTCTCGAAAAATCTCTTCTTGCGGACATAGAAGGGCTCTACTGTCTCCGCAGCCTTCTTGCCCATGTCCTGCTCATAGCTTATGAAGCACAGATGCTCGTTGGCCTTTACCGTCTTGGAGAGGTACTTTGAAAGGGGCACAAAGAGCTTTCTTGTGCTGCCCATCATATCCAGCACCATGAGTATCTGCGGTTTTTCGCAGCCCTTTATCATCTCCATGATGAAGGCACGGTCAACGTTCGGCTGCTTTGAGAGGAACTTTGCGGCAGCTCTTGTGATATGGCTCACAGAGTGCTCCACAGGGCGGTAGCTGATTATGTCCGCCTCATTGTAAGAGATAGCCTTTATCTTCAGATTGCGGGCTATCATGAGTATGCTCTTTATTTCCTGCGACGAGAACTCCTTGCCGTAGGAATTCGGGTTAAGGACAGCAGATACCGACTGTATGAGGTCAAAAAGTCTCAGGCAGTTTATCTTATAGCAGTCCACATAGCGCTTGGCAAACTGCTGAAGCGCACGGTAGCTTGTGAAGAAGGGGATAAAAATATCTCCGTCGGGGTTCTGGGTGGTTATCAGCTCAAGCTGAATACCGCCTTCTGCTCTGCCGCGCTCCTGCTGGACAGGGTTCTTGCAGATAACATAGACGTCGCTTTTGATGAGCGTCTGGAGGAACAGCGCGCGCTGTGAGGGGTCTTTTATCGCTGCTTTCAGCAATTCGTCAAGATTCATCATAACAGTAACCATCCTTGCTTTATATTATTTTGCTTTAACGCATATTTTTTGCCGCCATTAATCTTAAAGTTTCCTTTATGAGCTCCTGTGTGCTGAGTGAAGGATCAAGCTTTCCCAGTATAGGTGCAGCCTCTCCCTGCGAATAGCCCAGCACCATAAGTGCTTCGAGAGCTTCGGATACCGCCGAGGATGCCGCTCCTGACGGGATATTTGCAAGCTCTGCCGCATCGCTGCCGATGCTGCCGCTTATAGATTCTGATGTTATCTTGTCTTTTAATTCGAGTACGATCCTCTGAGCAGTTTTTGCTCCTATACCCTTTGTTTTGGTGAATGCTTTACTGTCGCCCGAAGCCACAAGGAATGCAAACTTTTCGGGTGTGACGTCCGAAAGTATGGCCGTTGCCGCTTTTGGTCCTACTCCCGATACGGAAATGAGCAGCTTGAAGCAGCTCAGCTCCTGCAATGTCGCAAAGCCGAAGAGCTCCACGACGTCTTCTCTGACATAGAGATAAGTGTACAGCACGGCCTCGCTTCCTATATCGCCGAGCTGCGCCACTGTATTGTATGAAGTCCGGCAGCCATAGCCTACTCCGCCGCATTCCACCACGGCGAAGCCCAGCTCCTTGACTGTCAGCTTTCCTCTTACACTGTATATCATCTTAAAATCCTTTCACGCCTTATCAGCGGAAATCAAATCTTGTGCTGTGCCCGTGGCAGATAGCGATGGCAAGAGCGTCGGCAGCGTCGTCGGGCTTTGGTATCTGCGCCAGTCCCAGCAGCTGCTTCGTCATCTCCATGACCTGCTTTTTTTCAGCCTTTCCGTAGCCCACAACAGACTGTTTCACCTGTAGAGGGGTATACTCCGAAACGGGGATATTCCTCATAGCCGCCGAGAGCACAGTAATGCCGCGTGCCTGTGCAACATCTATGGCAGTTTTCTGGTTTGTGGTGAAGTAAAGTCTTTCTATGGCCATACAGTCTGGCGAGAACTTGCCGAATATGAATTCTATGTCCTCATGTATGGCTCTGAGTCTTTCGGGAAATGGCGTACCCGCCTCTGTAAGCACTGCACCGTACTCAACGGGCTCAAATCTTATGCCGTCGTAATCCAGTACGCCGAAGCCTACTATGGCATAGCCCGGGTCTATGCCTAAAATCCTTATCTTTTTCACTGTTTTTTCCTGTACGTTTGTTAAAAACTTCACACGGATATAGTTTCTCACTATATTCTATATCATTATACCACATAACACTTGTGATTTGCAATATATTTCCCCCTTTTTTATTGATTTCTACAAAAATAAATGCTATAATATGTGAGGTATATCAATAGAGCCTTTCGCCCCTCGGTCACAGACCTCACAGACCTGCTGCTGACGGGCTGCGGCTCAAATCGGAGGTATTTTTATATGGATCTTAAACAGCTTCGTGACGGAATAGATGACATAGACAGCAGTATCCTTTCCCTTTTTATGAAGCGCATGGAGCTCTGCAAGGGAGTTGCAGACTTCAAGAAGGAACATAATATGCCCGTATTCCAGGGCGGACGAGAGCAGGAAGTCATCGACCGCATCAAGGAGCTCACAGGCAACAAGGAGCTTGAAAAGGGCACGGCAGCCCTCTTCACCACCATCATGGATATAAGCAAGATACTCCAGAACCGCACTATCCACGCGGCAGCTCCCGACTACATCTATACTTCTCCCGATTTTGCGGGAGCCAGAACTATAGGCTGCCAGGGCACCTCGGGAGCAAATTCCGAATCGGCTGCAAGAAAGGTGTTCGGAGACAGGGCTTTCACCTTCTATCCTTCATTCGAGGATGTATTCAAGGCCGTACAGGCAGGAGAGGTGGATTACGGCGTTCTTCCCGTGCAGAACTCCACCGCAGGCTCCGTGGACAGCACCTATGACCTTATGGCAAAGTATCCTTTCTACATAGTGAAAATGGTAACTCTTGAGATAAATCACTGTCTTGCCGCAAAAAAAGGCACCATGCTCGAAGACATCACCTGTGTTTACTCTCACAGGCAAGCTCTTTCCCAGTGCGAGGTGTTCCTCAGCAGGACAGGCCTGAAAAAGCATGAGTACAGCAATACTGCCACTGCTGCGGAAAAGGTGCTGAGAAGCGAAGAGCCCATTGCGGCCATATGCTCTGTGGACTGTGCCGAAAAGCTAGGACTGGAGATACTCGCCCGGGATATTGCCGACTGCACCATAAACCGCACCCAGTTCATAATCATTTCCCGTGATCTTCAGGTAGCGAACGACTCCGACTCTGTTTCCGTAATGCTGACCATACCGCATACCGAAGGTAGTCTGTACCGTCTGCTGACCAAATTCTTCGTAAACAATATGAACCTTCTCAGGATCGAGAGCCGTCCCATACGCGACGGAAGCTTTGACGTCATGTTCTTTCTTGATTTCAGCGGAAAGCTCTCTGATCCCAGCGTAAAAGCGGTCCTCCGCGACCTTGAGGAGAACCTTGAAGACTTCCGCTGCATAGGCACATTCAAGTCCGAATGACGATAAGGAGATAATCATGTCCCAAGAATTCTATTCCCTGCTTGAAAACAACAGCTTCGTATTCCTGGACGGAGGCATGGGCACCATGCTGCAGGCTCACGGCATCAAGACCGAGCACGTTCCCGAGCTGCTGAATATCACAGATCCCGAGTCCATAGCAAAGATACACCGCCTTTACGTGGATAGCGGCGCAGATATAATCTATGCCAACACCTTCGGTGCAAACCGCTTCAAGCTGGCAAAAAGCGGCCACACCGTAGAGGAAGTGGTCTCCGCAGGTGTTGCCAACGCAAAAAAAGCCGCTGCAGGCAGGGCTCTCGTTGCCCTTGATCTTGGTCCCATAGGACAGCTTCTTGAGCCTGCGGGCACCCTTAAATTCGAAGAGGCCTATGACGTTTACAAGGAACTGGTTCTTGCAGGGAATGACGCCGACCTCATAGTCATCGAGACCATGACCGACCTCTACGAGGTAAAAGCCGCTGTTCTCGCAGCTAAAGAGAACTCGGACAAGCCTGTTCTTGTAACTATGACATTTGAGGAGAATATGCGAACCTTCACGGGCGTTTCCCCCGAATGTATGGTAGCTGTGCTGGAAGGTCTCGGCGCAGACGCGATCGGCGTAAACTGCTCTCTCGGTCCCGAGGAACTCTTCCCTGTTCTGGACAGGATATGCGCACTTACAAATCTCCCGGTTATTGCTAAGCCTAACGCAGGTCTGCCCGATCCCGTCACCAATGAATACAACGTTGATCCTGACGATTTCGCCGCAAGCGCCGTAAAGCTGGCAAAGGCAGGCGTTACTATATTCGGCGGCTGCTGCGGAACTACTCCCGAACATATCTCGGCTGTTACAGAAGCTCTCTCGGGCATGGAGAGACAGACAAGAAAGATAGTCCGCGCAAGCATAGCCTGCTCGGCTGTGAACTGCGTAAACATAAACCAGCCCCGTGTTATCGGCGAGCGTATCAACCCTACGGGCAAAAAGCGCTTCAAGGAGGCTCTCCTTGCCCATGATGTGGACTATATCCTGGGACAGGCTGTTGAGCAGATACACGCAGGAGCTGAGATACTCGACGTAAACGTGGGACTCCCCGGTATCGACGAAAAGGAAATGATGGTAACGGCTGTAAAAGCCATTCAGAGCATATGCGATACTCCTCTTCAGCTGGACTCCACTATCCCCGAGGTACTGGAAGCAGGTCTGAGAGTATACAACGGAAAGCCCATAGTCAACTCCGTAAACGGCGAGGACGAGTCCCTTGAAGCAATACTCCCCCTCGTAAAGAAGTACGGCGCATCTGTTGTGGGACTTGCTCTTGACAAGGGCGGCATACCCAAAACTGCCGACGGAAGATTCGCTATTGCGGAGAAGATACTCCGCCGCGCTATGGAGTACGGCATACCAAAGGAGGACGTATTCATCGACTGCCTTACCTTGACGGCTTCTGCCGAGCAGGACGGAGTCATGGAAACTCTCAACGCTCTCCACAGGGTAAAGACCGAGCTGGGACTCAATACCGTCCTCGGCGTATCGAATATATCCTTCGGTCTGCCGAACCGCGAGCTCATAACCCGTACCTTCCTGACAATGGCTCTCCACAGCGGTCTCACCCTTCCTATCATAAACCCGAATATCGAAGGCATAATCGGAGCTGTAAGAGCCTACCGCCTGCTGGCAGGCATAGACCGCAACTCCGCGGATTTCATAAGCATATACGCTCAGGACGACAATGCTCCCAAAGCTCCCGCACCTGCTCAGGACAAGGGCGCTCCCGATATAATGTACTCAGTGGAGAACGGACTGAAAAACCAGGCCGTAAAAGCCGCCGAGGAGCTTATGAATACCGTTGACCCCATGGAGATAATCAACGGCTATCTTATCCCCGCTCTTGACAACGCAGGGGCTAAGTTTGAAAAGGGTAAGATATTCCTGCCCCAGCTCATACTCACCGCAGAAGCGGCTCAGGCCTGCTTTGAGATAATAAAGACAAAGCTCTCCGCAGCAAACAGCGAAAGCGTATCAAAGGGCAAGGTGGTGCTTGCCACGGTACACGGAGATATACACGATATAGGCAAGAACATTGTAAAAGTTCTCCTCGACAGCTACGGCTTCACGGTCATAGACCTGGGCAAGGATGTACCGCCCGAAACTATCGTAAATGCCGCCATTGAGAATAAGGTGAGCCTTGTGGGACTTTCCGCCCTTATGACGACAACTCTCGGCGCTATGGCCGAGACTATCCGTCAGCTCAACGAGAAGTACCCCGAATGCAAGACCGTTGTCGGCGGAGCTGTTCTCACGGCTTCCTACGCGGAGCAGATAAATGCCACATACTACGCCAAGGACGCAAAACAGACCGTGGATATAGCCTCACAGGTCTACGGCACCTGAGCTGTCAGCTTGTAGGGTCTGCCTTTGTAAGGGCGGATACTATCCGCCTGATAACAGGTAAATATCATGGAAAAGATAACACTTGAAGAACTGAAAATGAACTCACGCAGCGAGATGCTTACTTTTCTGAAAAAGCTGTGGAAGGGCGAGGGAGCTCCCTGTCCTCTCTGCGGCAGCGGCCTTGAACTGCTCCATAAAAAGGCAAAGAAGAGTGACTGCGACTGGCAGTGCAGAAATTGCGGAAAGGTGATAAGAACTCTCGACCTGCTTGACCGCATCAACCAACAGACATAATAACACCCGCCCGTATCTGTAACATTTTACAAATTCGGGCGGGTATTTTTGTATATATCGGAGAAACGAAAAATTTTATTTCTTAAATTCAATGGTTTTCCGTTGAATTTCAGCTTTTTTCTGCCCTTATACAGAAGGCTTCGGCAGAATTCATCATGCCAGAGGTATCATAAGGGTAACCGTCAGTCCCTGTCCCCTGCAGGAACAAATGAGCTCACCGCCCATTCTTGCCATAAGCTCGCTTGAGATATACAGTCCGAGGCCGTTTCCGTCCTTTCCTGCCGAATTGTTTTTACCCCTGTAAAATTTATTGGTTATGAGGCTTATCTCCTCCTCGGGAACTCCGCTGCCGTAGTCTCTCAGCGACATCTCAAGATAGCCGCCGCTCAGCCTGTAATCCACATCTATGGGAGTATCCGCGTACTTGTAGGAGTTGCTCAGGATATTGCCTATGACCTGTGAAAGACGTATCCTGTCGGCGTTTATGATACATTCGGGTATATCCTTCTCCCTTGCCAGAGAACGGGTATCGTGCTCTGCGACCAGCTCATGTAGTATGCCCGAAACCTCGTCGCAGCACTCTACATTCATCTCTCCCAGCTCGTCCAGAGCAGAGGACAGCAGGTCGCTGACGAGTATGTTTATCTGCTCTGCTTTCTGATGGATATTATTGACCTTGTCCATAACGTAGCTGTCGTTCACCTTAACGCTGAGCAGCTCGCAGATGAGCTTTATTCCCGTTATGGGAGTCTTCAGATCATGACTCAGGGAAGCCACCATTTCCCTTTCCTTTATCTTCAGGGCATTTTCCCTGCTCCGGGCCTCTTTCAGTTCCTCGCGCATAATATCGAAGCTCTCCGTAAACGCACCGAACATATTGTCCTTTTCGCGGATAATGGGCGTATCCAGTTCGCCTGCCGCCACCTTTCCCGCGAACTTTTCCATATTCCTGAAGGGCTTAACAATAGTCCTGCGGACGTACAGACCGTAAAGCACCACTGACAGCAGCATTACCGCTATCATAACACCTCCCGCCATGAGGAGCTTTCTTCTGATTATGTCGTATTCGCTCTTATCGGGATCGGGCATGACCACCGTCCCCAGAAAACGGGTGCCGTCGCTGACAGCAAGGCATATATAGCCCTTACTGAGGGCTGTCTCGGGACATTCCACCTCCTCAAGCTCACTGTCTGCGGAGGAATACCAAAGAATATCGCTGCTGTCAAATACCAGCAGTTCAGTGCCGAGTTCACAGCTGTCAAGGGCTTCGGGGCTGTTCCATTTCTCCCTGACCGTCTGAACTATATTATTCACATATAGCGTATCTATTCCGCTGCTTCGGTAAGAGCCCGTTATCCCTGCAAAAAGTACCAGACCTGCGATCATCACAGCCGTCAGTACCACAATGATCCTGCTGTAATTCTTCATAGCTGCGCTGTTATTCCTCCATATTCTCTATGATATAGCCCACGCCCCAGACGGTCTTGATGATATCGGGAGCATTTGGATCCTTCTCTATCTTCTCGCGCAGATGACGTATATGCACGGCCAGCGTGCCTTCACCTATGTACTCGTCCTCCCAGACATTTTTCAGGAACTCGTCCTTGGTAACCACTCTGCCGCGGTTGCTGAGAAGGTAAAGCAGCATCTTGAACTCCATAGCCTTAATGGCAGTCTCCCTGCCGTCCCTGTAAAGCTTATGAGCGCCCGTATCCAGGGTAATGTCCTTTGTGATGCGTATCTCGCGCATATCCTTGCCTGTCCCCGCAGAAACAGCTTTGGCGGAGACAGCAATTGCTGCCTCCGCTGCTTTTTCGTATCGGTTAAGGATAGCCTTTACCTTGGCAAGGAGTATGTTCAGTGTATAAGGCTTTTTGATATAGTCATCTCCGCCTATATTAAGCGCCGTGAGAACATCGTCATCGCTGGTCCTTGCGCTTATGAAGAGTATGGGCATATCGTACTCCGCCCTTATCTGCTTGCAAAGCTCAAAGCCCGACCGCTCTCCCAGGTTTATATCCAGCAGCAGAAGCGAGACCTGATTTTCCTTCAGGAAGCTGACCGCCCCGTCGTAATCCGTCACATATGCTGTCTTTATATCGAAGATATTGAAATACTCTGCTGTTGTTTCTGCTATGGTTATATCATCGTCTATCATAAGACACTGATACTTCATATGAAGCTCCTCCTTTTACTGGGTTATTCCGATGGTGCCGCCGTCCTCGCCCAGGAATACTATCTTGCCTTCCGCGGGCATGGGCACAGAGCTGCCGTAATCCTTGAAGTAGCTTGAATATATCATACGATCGAACTTATCGTATACATATACAGCTGCATTTTCGGGTATATCCAATGTTATCGTCTTGTTGGCCTGAGCGCCTATCCTGTACCATGAAGCCTTCTTTGTATGCAGCTTTATCTCGCTGACATTCTCGGGAAGCTCCTTGATTGCGTCCTCCGAGATCATCTCCATTGCGCAGTTGGTAATGTCCAGTATCTCGACGCCGTTTTCCTTTCTGATCTCTATATCCTGTACATCTCGTCCTCCCGGCATTACAAGATCGGACTTTACATGAGCGCTGTCAATGATCCTGCCCTCCTTGATATAGCCTCTTGCCTCGGGATAGGTCTGTACCTTCACACTGGGCATTTCCGCATAGTAGGTGTTGGAGTACTTTCCGCTGTATAAATAGTATTTCTTTCCGTTCCTTGCGTCCCAGGCTGCCAGCATCTCGGCGCTGACCGAAGACTTTTCCGCTCTCTGCATAGAATAGTGGGACATGGATACATTTCCGCAGCCGTTCATATCCATGGAAACGTCTTCACAGATATAGTCCCTGCCGTCTCTCCTGCGGAAGGTCAGCACACTCTGATTTTTTCCCTGTACAGCCTTTCCCGCGCTGATATTTCCCTCCACCTGCACGAAGCTGTCCTCGGTGGTGTACATATAGTGCTTTATATCCTTTCTGTCGCCGGTGATGCAGCTTATCTCCATATACTTCCCTTCGGGGAAGTATACGAGATACAGGCCGTTTCCGGAGAAATAAAGATCCTCAAAGGCAAGGTATCTTTCGGGTACGGTATCGAGAGTCTCCTTCTTTTCCGGAAGCCTGTGCTCGATATTTATGCCCTTTTCCTCAAGGGCAATATCCATGAGGGACATTGCCATAAGACTGTTGACGGAACTGTTTCCTCCCGATGAAAGGACTGAAACGCTTATCTCCTCATCGGGAGCCACCAGAAGCTCTGCGTGCTGATTCATAATATCTCCGCCCTTGCTTACCACCTTGACGCCTGCCACCTTATAGTCATCATAATCCACCTGATCCCAGCCCAGTCCGAAGCCGTCCTCGTACTTGTCGGTTGCCTTGGTCTCAGACATCTCCTTCTTTGACTTCTCAGAGAGCAGACTGCCGTTCCCTTTGAAGAAGGCACTTCCGAAGGTACTGAGCTCCTCAGCTGTGGACATAATGCCGCCCGAGCCGAGATCCATGCAGTAATCCTGCGCTATCCTCACGTTGCCGTTCAGAAAGGTCCCGACCATCTCATCAGTGCGGAAAGCGTTCCACGGAGTACCTGTCTGCTGCATATCAAGAGGCTTGCAGATATTTTTCTCGATATAATCCGTGAAGCTCTCACCGCTCACCTGCTCCACAAGCAGCTCCAGCAGCTCAAAACCGTCGTTGCAGTATGCGCCGTAATCCCCGGGAAAGGTCTTGAGTCTCTGTCTGCCCAGCTCCTTCAGCAAAGTATCGTGGGGAGCTGTGTCCCTGTCGTCAAAAATCATGAAATCCCCTGCGGTCGTGCCCATGAGACCTGATGTATGATTCATGAGCATACGCACCGTTATATCCTTGTATCTCTCGTCAGCCATGCGGAATTCGGGTATATAATCCGTAAGAGGAGCGTCAATGTCTATCTTGCCCTGCTCTGCAAGCTGCATAGTCGCAGTTGTTGCGAACATCTTGCTCACAGAACCGATACAGGACAGCGTATCGCTGCTCTCATATGTCTTGTTTACCCCAACATTCCCCGTATCTTCCGCAGCTGCAAACGTCATTGCAGGAGCGGCAAGAAGCGCCGCCGCCATCAATGAAGCTATCCTTGTTTTTCTCATATCTATCCTCCTCATTCAGCCATAAGCTCGCAGACCGATATTTTCTTGATCTTCCTTGCACCGATATAAGCGCAGGCAAAGCAGAACATAAGCAGTATGATGTCCAGCACTATCACTGCAGGGATATTTACGCTTATCCTGCCGAGGAAGCTTGTAAGAAGCTTTATGAATGATACTCCCACAACAGTTCCTATCGCCACAGAGAATACCGACGCAGGCATTATCCTGAATGCCAGCTGGAGCATGAGCTCTCTTGAAGTATATCCCATTCCCTTCATTATGCCGAACTCCCTGCGCTGCTTTCTTACGCTGGATTCCATGAGTATAAAGAGTATTATCATTACTACCAGAGCAGATATTCCCATGAACAGTGAAGTGAGTATGGCTATTGCCAGTGCCAGTCCGCCCAGCTGAGTCTTCAATATGTCGCCTATATTCATTATCGAGCGGATTATAAATCCGTCGCTGTTGCCCTTTATCACAGTATCCCCGGAACGTATAGCATATTCGATATGCGAAGCTCCGCTGTTTGCCATGAGCTCGGCGATCTTCTTTTCGGCAGCCGCCTTTATCTTTTCCTCATAGGTACCGTTCTGAATGCTTCCCTGACTTGCATCGGCGATGCTCCTGCCGTATTTCTCGGTAAGGACGTATCTGAAATCGTTGGTCTCAACTCCGTCGTTGAGATAGAGCTCTATGGTATCGGGACTGTATGTAGGTATGATCCTTCTCAGTCCGTCATCGGTGATATAAAGGTTGACACCGCCGTTGGTAACCGAAGTTACCACACCTGAAACGATATATTTCCTCTTTACGTTGAGATATTCCAGTGTCATGCTGTCACCTGTTTTCAGCTTGTACACCTTCGAGAACATACTCGAGATCATTACCTCGTTGTCATGCTCGGGGAAACGTCCTTCAAAGGGGAATATATTCTCGGTAACACTGTAATCGCTGAATGCCAGAGGGAGCATCTTTTCATTGAAATCCGATGCAGTCACAAGGAAATTCATACTCGATGTGGGAACAGCCTTTCTGACCTCGGGCATTTCCATAAGCTCCTCCGCAAATTCCTCGGCGTTCACCGAGCTCATCAGCTCTATGCGCAGATTGCTCAGTTCCATGCCTGCGCTGGCGGATATAGCATTCATATCCTTGCTGAAGAAGCTGAACATTATGAAGCTTACGACTATTGATAGGGAAGAAATGGTTATGCAGAGAGTAAGTCCGAGATTCTGTTTGAAGTTCTGCAAAAA
Organism: Ruminococcus flavefaciens 007c; assembly: GCF_000571935.1. GTDB lineage: Bacteria > Bacillota > Clostridia > Oscillospirales > Ruminococcaceae > Ruminococcus > Ruminococcus flavefaciens_F. The sequence goes on from NZ_ATAX01000028.1 coordinate 168,634, forward strand.
TCCCTTCATAGCAAGACGGAGATGGACGCTTTTTCTGGTATTTCTCAGAGGCAGGCGCTCTTTCTTGAAGTGGTTATCCCCTATGCCCTTGCGAAGTGCGCGTACAGGCGGATATTTCCTTACCATATTTGCTTTTATGAAGGCTATGAAAGCCACGAAAGCCAATATTGCCAGAGCTGTCAGAGCCATGGGCACTAAGGCCACAGAGCCGCTTCCGTGATGTCCGGCTATGATCTCTCCGATGTGCAGCAGCACGGGAGTAATGAGCATACAGCCGCCTGTTCCCACAGCTATGCCTGCCAGTGAGATGATGAGATACTCGATAACGTATGACAGTGTTATCTCTCTCGATCTGTATCCCAGAGCCTCCAGCACTCCGATAGATACGATATGCTCCTTTATATCCCCGACTATCCTGAATCTGATCATTACAGCAACAGATATTATTATCACCGCAGCCATGATCACAAGGAATTTGAGCATAAGCTTTATACCATAGGTTATGCCTTCATCTATGCTGTTGTAGGTCAGCGCGATTATGCCGCTGGAAACGTCTTTATGGGAGCGTTCCGTGCACTTGTTTATCAGATCCATCAGAAGTTCTGTTCCGCCTTCACCCTTACAGTCGTTGTAGCCTATGATCTCATACTTGGTCAGCACGGTCTCGAGAATATGATAGTCGCTGTCGCTGATTATCATTTTGAAGCCGCCGCCTGCCGAGTCAAAAAGCAGTGTATCGTAAAAGCCCGCTACGGTAAATGAGAACTTTCTGGTGCCGAATACCATATCAAACTTATCGCCTTCCTTATAGCCCATGGTATCCTGGACAGCATATGGCATATATACAGGATGCTCAAGGGCAGCTATCTCTTCGTCACTGAGAGAGGTCTCTATATTGGTCTTCTGGAGCTTGTTGTTGTTGTCCATTGTAATGAAGCACATATACAGAGCCTGCTCCTTGCCGCTCCTGTCAAGGTAATTGGTGCTCATGCTGTATACTGCCTGAGAACGTACCAGTTCCTCGACTCTTTCGTCCTCCCTGATAATATCCTCGTATTCCTCATCGTATGCATTTTCGGTCATGAGCAGATAGTTCTGAAAGCTTTCCGTGCTCTTCATGGTATACGGGAATATCTCTTTTATACCCCCGAAGCTTGCCAGTGCTGAGCCCATGAGCATCATGCACAGCATTACAAGTATCATAAGGGCTACTGCTTCAAGCTTGTGCTTCTTTATGTTTGCCCATGAAAGTCTGACGATCTTGTTCATAACCGTCACCATCCCATCCTGTCAAGGAAATCCTGAAGTCCGTCCCTGCGCTTTTTCAGATCGTCCGAGCCGTATACAGGCATCTCATGCTCGCCCACCACGGAACCGTCGCTGATGAAGATGACTCTGTTGCCGCGGAGAGCTGTCTTTATATCATGAGTTACCATTACTATGCTCTGTCCCTTGCTGTGGAGCTCCGTGAATATGTCCAGAACGTCACGTCCCGATGAGGAATTCAGGCTTCCCGTGGGCTCATCGGCAAAGAGTATGGCAGGATCGTTTATTACGGCACGGACGATGCCTACACGCTGACATTCGCCGCCCGAGAGCTGATTTGGATATTTCTTCCATATCTCCTCTTTTATGCCCACCTTTCTGAGAAGCTCCTCTGCTTTTTTAACAAGCTCGGGAGAATTCTTCTGAGCTACGAGGGCTCCGGTCATGATATTGTCAAAGACTGTCATATTCTCAAGCAGATGTATGCTCTGAAATACAAATCCGCAGTTCCTGCGTCTGAAAACTGCCAGCTGATCGTTGGTGTATCCCGAAATATCTTCTTTTCCGAAGAATACCTTTCCGAGGGTAGGCTTGTCCATGCCCGAAAGAGCATACAGCAGTGTGGATTTTCCCGAACCCGAGGCACCCATGATAACGGTGAAGTCCTTTTCTCTGATCTCTATATCAAGATTTTTTATAACGTGCTGCTGAACACCTCCGTTTGAGAAGGTCTTGCACAGCTTTTCGGTATGAAGTACTGAGGAACTCATTATTATACTCTCCTTCTTGCGGCAAAGGCCTTCTCATAAGACCTTCTGCCGTTGATTTACAGCCGCATCGCTGACTGTAATTATATTATAAACTATCCCGGCGGAAAAATCTTTATCGCAATAATATCTTTTTCTTATCAAATTCTTAACGGTTTCTTTTCTGTTCTGTATATAGGATTATACCACATATCCGCTTTCAAATCAACGCATACCGCGGCTGTAACAGCAAAAAAGGCTGCACAGGAGCACTGTACAGCCGTAAAGGACTTATCATAATATTATCCGCAGCGGACATCTTTTCTTGCTTTTCCGTATATTTTTCCGATGATAAACGCAGTAACATCAGCAAATACCGAGGCGATGCGCATTACCAGCACGAAAAGCACTATCCTGTCCGCATACTGATCTCCGCATACAAAAAGCATAACGCCCTCGCGTATGCCTATGCCTCCGGGAGCTCCGGGAGTAACAAAGCCTATTATCCATGCAAACAGAAATGCACCCGTAAGAGCAAAAAGCTCCCTTGTGCCTGCCTCAGGGACTATAAGCGCCACACAGCCCAGATACATTGCTGCGGATACACAGTTATGGACAAAATAGTAAAATATACCGCTCAGCAGCTGCGGTCTGTTGCTCTTTTCAAAGGCCTTTGAATAGCGTGAAAGATAGCTCCTGACCTTGTCGCGGAATTTCAGCCTTACCGCCACGAATACGACTATGAGCAGCAGTATCCCCGCCGCCCCTACTATAAGCAGGTTCTTGCCGTACTTTTCAAGGAGCTCCGCTATCTTGCCACCCAGCAGTATCACAGATACCACGCCTGTCCAGAAAACGCAGAAGAAAACATCAAGTATCGTCGCGCAGGCTACGTCCACATGGCTTATATCCATATCTGCTGCCAGCTTGTTGCGTCCCACGTACTGAAAAACGTTTCCTGGGAGGTACTTGTATATATTCGACTGTGTATACACGGGCATTGCCGCGGAATAGGGTATCTTTCTGCCCGAAAGCGATCTTGTGAACATCAGCCACGGGAAGCAGGCTATTATTATCTGTGCGGTCTGTATTACGAAGCTCAGCGCAAAAGCGCCTATAACACGGGGAGCGCTGAGATCCCTGAGCTTTATATCCATATCGATTATCTTCTTGACTACAAAAGCCAGTGCCAGTATGACCACCAGATGTCCTGCCAGCTTCAGCAGCTTTTTCAGGTTTATCTTATCCTTCATGGGCACCCGTCTTTTCCGCAAGGCGCTGAACGACCTCGTTCATTCTGTCCCATGAGTACTTATAGGCCTCTTTGCGGACATTCTCTGTAAACTCCTCTGCCCTGTTCTCACGGAAAAAGCGGCATACAGCCTCCGCAAGGGCATGAGGATCCTTCGGCGGCACGATATATCCCGTCTTTTCGTTGAGCACCACCTCGGGAAGTCCGCCTACATCTGTAGCGATAACAGGCTTTTCAAAGCCGTAGGCTATCTGTACGATGCCGCTCTGTGTAGCGGATTCGTAAGGCAGCACCACTATATCCGCAGCCGCAAAATACTTCTCTATGCCGCTGTCGGGGATATAGCCGTCAACTATCTTTATGCTGCTTTCAGCACCGCTCTTCTTTATCTGCTCAAGGTACGACTCCTTGTCGCTTCTGAATTCTCCTACCACCCACAACTCTATATCTGCATCGAACTTCACTATCTCGGGCATGGCATCGATGATATGGCGGAGTCCCTTGTAATCGCGTATGAACCCGAAGAACAGCAGCATTTTCTTGTCGGGAGCTATGCCTGCCTCCTGCTTTGCCTGCTCCTTGCTCATATCCTGTATCTTGAAGGCGTTGTATACGGGATGCACCGTAGCCTCATAAACGGGAGAAGCCGTTATTTCCTTCAGATCCGAGGCCTCCTTCTCGGAGTGGGTTATATATGCAGAGCCCCTTTTCAGAGCGCGTTTTGTGAGAAAACGATCCATAGGGAAGCGCTCGTGAGGAAAAACGTTATGGCAGACGAATATCCTCGGTATCTTCCTGAGCATAAAGGACAGGCAACTGTAGCACGGCGAGAAATAAGGATGCCACCACTGCATTATTATATGGTCGGGCTTCATTTTTTTGATCTTATGCGCCGAAATAATCCAGTTGAAGGGATTGGCAGTATTTATAAGGTACTTCGTACCGGGTATCTTGAAGAGATCGTTCTCGAAGTCCTTCTGCTCGTTCCTGAAAAGCAGCTTGGGGTACTGCATCTTGTATGAAACGGTCTCAACGTCGAAATCCTTTTTCAGATTTTTGACCATTGCTCCCGTATAGTGGGCTATACCGCCCTTGTACGGGAATACGGGACCTATCATAACTATCTTTTTCTTCTTATTTTTCATTCTTCTTTTCCTCGTCGCTCTTTCCGCATTCCATCTTTCTTACTCTGTACTGAACGTCCTCAATGAGCTTCCTGTTGGCGGAAATGGTATCGCCCAGAAGTCCGATGGTTATGGTCTGGAAGCCCATCATTACCATTATAGCCGTAAGTATAAGCGACTGAACGTGTCCGTCACCCTCGCCCATTGCCATGAGTATCAGGAAGCGGATTCCGAGTATGGCACCGATAAGGAGCAGTACAAATCCTATGGTCATAAAGAACTTGAGAGGCTTGTACATAACGAATGAACGTGTGATAACTGTGGAAGAACGCTTCATGTAGCGCCACATACTCGAAAAAAGACGGGAAGGTCTTGTCTCGGGATTTGTTCTTATGGGCACAGAGGTCATAGCAGTTTTGTTGTTTCCTGCCTGTATGATAGTTTCAAGAGTATATGTATACTCATTGACAACGTTGAGTCTCAGCGCCGCGTCGCGGGAATAGGCTCTGAAGCCGCTGGGAGCGTCGGGTATATCGGTGCCCGAAGCAACACGCACCACCCAGCTGCCAAGGTGCTGGAACTTCTTCTTTTTCCACGAGAAATGCTCGGTATTGTCAATAGGCCTCTCGCCTATTACTATATCTGCCTTCTCGTCCAGTATGGGGCGTACTATCTTTTCAATATCCGCACCGCAGTACTGATTGTCCGCGTCGGTATTGACTATTATATCAGCTCCCAGGTGGAGGCAGGCATCAATACCTGCCATGAAGCCCTTTGCAAGTCCCTTGTTGCGCTTGAAGGATACTATATGATGGAAGCCCAGCTCTCTTGCACGCTGCACGGTATTGTCCTTGCTTCCGTCGTTGATGATAAGGTATTCTATGGTATCTATACCGTCTATATGTCTTGGCAGGTCGTTATAGGCCAGCTCAAGAGTCTGTTCCTCGTTATAGCATGGTATCTGAATGATAAGCTTCATAATCTTAATCCTCCGTTTTCACTTCAATGGAATTGAGCTGTGCATAAATAGTCTCGGGATCGTACAGGAATACCACGATCTCAACGCCGCTGACGTCCCTGTCAAGGTCTGCATCGAGCTCCAGCTCCAGTTTTCCATCCTTATCCAGCATATCTGGAGTTATCTCCTCATGAACGTATACAGTCTGGCCTCCGTCGCTGTTTATCTCTGCATAGCCTATCTCCTCAGCCTTGTTCATATCGTCGAAATCAAGGTCCAGAGAGAAGGTGTAGCTGCCCTTATCAAGGTGCATATAAGGTCCGTAGCACAGATAATTGAACTCGGGAGCACTCTCTATCATATCCTCCGACTCCACATAGCAGCTGCTGTCGAATACGCTCATCATATCAAGAGGTATCCTGTTGTCATAGCTGCCGGTCTTTTCTGCGGAATAGAGTATATGCCTGTCGGAGCGGTCTATGATCTCATGTCCCATGAGGTCTACCACATTGCCCACGGAGGCAAAGAGGTATCCGTCCTCACTGAAGGTCTCGGGGGACTTGGCTATATCGATGCGGACATCGTTCATTTCGTACTGAAGGAAGGAAATGAAGGTGCCTGCGTCCGGCATTACGTATATATGCTTTTCGGGGAGCTCCTTCACTCTCTCACAGAGAGCACGGTCGCCCTCGTAGGCCTTCTGGTTCACGGTTATGGCAAGCTGCGCACTGGGAGTATTGGCAATGAAAAGCACTGCACATACTGCCGAGCAGACATATATGCTCAGCTTTTTCCATCTCAGGAACCATGATATTGCAGCCAGTACAAAGAACCATGACACTGCATAGCTGATATAGGCGTGGAAATTGCGCTCGCTGAGCTCAAAAAGCTTGCATATGGGCGGTGCGCATACCTTATTGAAAGTGAGATCCTCCACAAGGGGCATGGTCCTGTTGGCTCCGCTGGCGCCTATCCTCATGATAAAGGGGACAAGCATCATAAGGAAAAGATCCCATTTCTCGGCTTCAAACAGGAAGCATATGCCCGACATTATGAAAAGTCCTACCAGTATATCAAAGTATCTTGTATAGAGCACATGGTCGATGCGCTTGAATTCTATCATGAATATGCAGCTTATGAGATATGTTGCTGCAAAGGCGCAGAATATGAACAGGAACATGAGAAATCTGCTGTCGGCGACCTCCGAGAGCTTCTTTCCGCCCTTTACTGCCTTTCCTGCCTTGAAAAAGCCTATGCCGCCCTTTCTTACCATTACAAGTATCGCAAAGAGCACCAGACAGAAGCTGCCCGCAGATACTGCAAAGCCCTGTCCCGCCATCACTCCCAGGAGCCTCTTGAAGCCCGAAACAGAAGAGACAGCCGTTTTCATCCTGCCGAATACGCTGCCTGCATCATTGCCCGAAGCGCCGCTGTCCCACAGTACGCTTACAAGATGTCCCTTTATGAGCTTATCGGCTATGAAGCCTGCAATGAGCGTGATCAGGAAGGCTCCGCTGTGACGAAGCTTTATCTTCCTGCATACTGCTGCGATGAATACCACGAATACCACCGAGGCAACTATACCTATGGTCCTGTTGTGGACCATGTACATATACGCGGAAGCTATGCCCAGACACGCCGTATTGAGGTATGTGGGCTTCTCGAGTATCCTTACCATGAGGAATACCACGATAGTGGCTGCCATAAGAAGTGCAGTCTCGGAAAATGCCACTCCCGCATTGAACTGATAGGAGGTATAGAGCATACCTGCCGCTGCTGCCACACTGGCAGGGATTATACCCAGCTTCGGGAAAAGCCGCCTTATGATATAGACGTACATGAAATAGCATATCTCATCCATGAGTATATTCATTATCAGCGCTGCACGGTAAAGCACCACCGTATCCTTTATAAGCTTTACGAGAGGTGCCAGCAGCAGACTGTAACCGTAGGAGTACCATGCAACAGTACCGGATACGCCCCGCCAGTCAAGTCCCGCAAATTCCGCCGCGTGCATCCAGTAGCCCATCTCGTCGTTATATACGAAGGGGCTGTAGCACTTGCCGACTATACGGTAATTCAGTATAAATATCACCGCTGCCAGGATCAGCGTTACTATGTACCGCGGATCAAATGCAGGCAGCCTGCGCTTCTGCTTTGTCTTTTCGTTCATATACTGTCTATGACCTCCTTGAAGCCTTTCATTATAACTTCCCAGCGGTAGTTGTTTTCAACATACTTTTCCGCGTTCCTGCAAAGCAAGGCATATTCCTTATCATGTGAGAATATATAATCGAGTATTCCTTCAAATTCAAAATAATCAGTATAATAAAGTCCGCCGTTGCTCTTTACACAGTGTCCCTTAAGGACCTCGCACACTCCGTTGACTATAACGGGCACGGAAAGCGTCATGGCTTCAAGGACGGATATGGACAGGCTCTCGAACTTTGACGGCAGAACAAGGCATTTTGCTCCTGCGATACCGCTGAACTTGTCCTCCTCGCTGACAAATCCGAGGCTTATGATATCCTTGTGCGAAGGTATATCACATACGGGCTTGCCCATGAGCACCAGCTTCAGGCTGCTGTCCGGACGGCGCTTCTTGTACTCAAGGAAGTACCTGAACATAGCAGGGCAGTTCTTTCCCTCGTCGATACGTCCCACGTATATGAGATAATCGCCCTCTATGCCGAATTTGCTGCGGAAGTCCTTTTCATCGGGGGTGCAGGGCACCTCAACTCCCGTTCCCATTACACGGCAGGGAATATCCTCACAGTGGAAAAGCCCCTGTACAAGGGCTTTTTCCTCATCCGTAAGGAAGATATAAGCCCTGGGCAGTCTGAAAAAGCTCTCATAGGTCTTGAAATGTATGAAGGGCTCTTCATGGGCCGTAGGTATGAATATGGCTTTATCGGCGACCTCGGGAAGCCCCGTGACCGTCAGGTAATACAGATAGGTCACAAAGATAAATACATCGTACTTATTTTTGTTTTCGCGGATATAGTCAATGGCTGCGGGAGAATATGGACCCTGCTTTTCGAACCATATCTTCTCTTCCTCTGTATTGTATTTTCCTGAACGGAGATATCTGCCGTTGAAGTCATTGAAATCCTTTGCACGTGGCTTTGCCACGGGGAAACGGAGGACTCTTACTCCGTTTATCTCCTCCTCATCGGCGGTGTAGTGATTTTCCCATGTGGTATACTCCAGCGCCTTGGTGGTGATGACGTCTACCTGAAAATCTCCCGTGAGCCTCTCGGCTATAAGTCGTGTATAATACTCCGAGCCGCCGTTTACCTCAAGTCCGTATCTCTGATTTACAAGAGCTATCCTTTTCATTCTTCACTATCTCCGCTAACTTCTCTGAAAAACTTCATATATTTATCGACTATAACGTCCCATGCGAAATTGCTGCGCACGTATTTCCTGCCGTTCTCGCCCAGCTGTGCAGCCTTTTCCCTGTTGTTCAGGAACCAGTCCGTACAGCCCTCAAACTCGAAATAATCACTGAAATAAAGTCCACCGTTGGACTCAGAGGCGAAATTCCTGGTAACCTCGCAGCCGCTGTGTACCAGCACGGGACGGCCGCAGAGCCAGCTTTCCATGATAACCAGCGAAAAGCTCTCATGCAGAGAGGGCTGACAAAGGAACTCTGCCGCAGCCTGTGCGTTGTATTTGTCCTGAAGCTCCACAAAGCCGAGATCGATTATGCGCCTGTCCTTTACAAGCTCCGCAGGCAGGTCGATATTTCCGCCGCCTATGAGTACCAGCTTCAGGTCGGTATCACGGCGCTTTATATACTCGGAATAATACTTTACAAGGGTATGGACGTTCTTGCCCTCGTCTTTTCTGCCCGCATATATGATAAAGGGGCTGTCTATGCCGAATTTGCTCCGGAAGGCCTCACCGTCGCTTGTGAGGTCGGTGTATACTCCCTCTCCGAGGCAGCCCTGCTTTACGCGGCTCATGTCGAACACGCGGTTTGCAAGATCGTACTCGGGCTTTGCATGGTATATTATACCGCCGATATTCTCGAAAACAGGCTTGAAAATATCCATATAGACATAGGATTCGTCATGGAAACAGGGTATCAGCACGGACTTTTCGGGGCATACCTGTAGTCCGTGATAGGTGGTGCCGAACATATAGGGAATGAACACAAAAAGGCTGTAATCGTCCTTGTGTTCACGTATATAGTCGCACAGACCGGGGCTGTTGACCATTTCCTCCACGTATATGCGCTGCTCCTCGCCGGAAACGGGCAGATCTCTCATGAGCTTGGCATTTACTGCGTCAAAGGCCTGCACATCGCGCTTCCTGACCATGAATCGCCTTATGGGGAAGCCGTGTACCATTTCCTTACCCTCGCTGAAGTAGTTCTCGTTCCAGTCTGCCGAAAACTCCTTAACGCAGGTGCTGAGCATTTCCACCTCCACTCCGCTTTCGTGGAGGTGAGTGGTCAGTCCGCGGAGCTCCATCTCCGCACCGCCGGGTATTTTTTCACTGTACCACGGAATAACAAATCCTATCTTTTTCATTTCCCTGTCCTTTGCTTGGTTATTTGCCCTCTATGAAGCCTTTCAGCTCCTTTTCGAATACATTTTTGATACGCTCGTAGGAAAAATCCTCCAGACGTCTCCGCTGTCCTTCTATAATACTCTCCCTTAGGCTGTTGTCGGTAAGCACTCTGTCTATGACAGCTGCCGCAAAAACGGGATCGTTGCTGTCAAGGAGCACTCCGCTGCCGCCGAGGGTATCGGATATTGCACTGGTGTCATATGCGATTATGGGTGTATCGAAGAACATAGCCTCCACCAGGGGCACACAGAAGCCCTCATGCTCGCTCATACAGACAAAGGCGTCCGCGATATGATAATAGGCAAGTATCTCGCTGAACTTTATATGCCCAGGAAAAATAACGTCGTCGCCTATGCCGAGAGCGGCTGCATACTTTACAAGGCGCTCGTGATAGTTCTCCATGCCCTTTGAAGAGCCCACAAGTATCAGCCTTGAATCGGGATTGAGCTTCTTATAGCAGTAAAAAACTCTTATAACGTTCTCCTGCTTCTTGTTGGGAGCTATTCTTCCCACGAATACAAGGTTCTTCCTGCCGTCGCTGTATTTCTTCACAGTCTCCCCGTCGGGAGCCTGCTCATAGTCCGAAAACTTTATGAGTATGGGACGGACGTCAATGGGACAGGTATAGCCCATTTTTACCAGCTCAGCCTTGTTGAAGGCCGAGTCCGCCAGAACATAGTCCACCTTGTCCCTGAGAAACTCCACGCCCTTGTAGCCGTGCTCGGTAAGCTGGGTGGCTGCTGTGCTGTACTGGCGGAAGAATTCGGGAGGGGTTATATTATGGTATACCATTACCCTGCGGCACTTGTAGTTCTCTATCCTGAAGGTGAGGTCGGTGCCTGTTGACTTGTGATATATAAGGACATCGTCCCTGCCGAGGCCGCGGAGCTTGTCCGCCTTCTTTGCAATGCCGTCGGGGAGCCTCTTGTCAATATTCTCGGCATATATATCCGTATCGTAGCCCATTTCTTTTATAGCTCCGCTGAGAGCTATGGTGTCATTGCCTATGGCGTCGCCGAAGGAAAGTGTGGGAAGGAGCTGTACTACTCTCATCAGTCATGCTCCTTTGAAAGCTGTCTGCGAAGCTCAGCATTTTCCCTTTCAAGCCTGTCAAGCCTTATGACAAGCTCCTTCTGTGCCAGCTCAAGAGTCTCTATCTTTCCGCTCACATCCTCAGCCTCGGAGTCGGCAAGGGACTTCATAACCGTGACCGCATTGGCGTTGAAGTCGTTCTGCTCCATTACAACAGGCTCAACGTAGAACTTTACCATCTTGCGTATCACCTTCTTGAAGAATACCTTGAGAGGATTGCCCCTGAGCTCCTTATAGGGCTGTATATAGTAATGAGAGGTGATATAGTCCAGAGCCTCGGACAGGGAACCGCCCTGTGCGGTCTTCCTGAAGGGAACGTCCTCAAAGCTGAGCATATCGGCAGTAAGTCCCTGATCCTTTATGCTCTGCCTGATCTCTGTCATTATGTCCTCTATATTGATGTTCTCGTTTTCCATTTCTTATCCTTTCTTTACAGCTACGACAGCATAATCCTGACTGCCGAATATCATATCCGACACCCGTTTCATGGCTTCGTTGAATTCCGCCGTATTTTCAGCGCTCTCGCATTTCAGCGCAGGTATCTCATAAGGCGGTCTACTGCTCTCTGTATATATTATCTCGATGTCCCTGAAGCCTGCCTTTTCAAGGTAATACTGCATGGTCAGCGGATGAACAGGCTTTATGTGTGAGGGATCGATGTAGAATGCGTTGGTATATATGGACAGTGATGTGGGATTGGGAGTCTCTATTACTATGCAGCCTCCGTTCTCCAGTCTCTCATAGGCCGCATTGCAGAGGCTTTTTATCTGGTGAGGCTTCAGATGCTCGACTACCTGACCGAGGAATATACCGTCAACGCCCTCTGTCCTTTCAAGGAAGTCAACTCCGTCGCAGCAGGTAGCTTTAAGCCCCTTCATATTGCAGTATTCCGTATAGGGCTCGTATATGTCCACGCCCTCGGCAGGTATGCCATTATCCTGCATGAGAGAAAGGAACTCTCCTCTGCCGCAGCCGATATCCAGGACCTTTTTCCTGCCGCTGAAGTACTTCAGGTAGAATTCCTGCGACTTCTTTATGCTCTCGATAGAGCCGCGGAAATGGTTCTCAAAGTCGAAGTAATCTATATCGTCATAGTCCGAGCCGCTTTCCGGAGCCGCCGCAGCAGTAACTGTACGCACCGCAGTGCTGTCGGACAAAGAAGCAGAATTCAGCTTTTTCTCCACTATGCCCAGCTTTGACTTTACGAACTCGCTTTCGCTGGTCATGCGCTCCAGAAGCGCGTTGTTGTTGCGCACATTCACGCATACCGATTCCAGCTCCTGCTTAATGCTGCCTTCTCCGCCGAGAGAGCTGCGAAGCTCCTCCATATCTCTGTCGGCTGCCTCAAGGCCTTTGAGGATAAATCCGAAGACCTTTCTCTTTATAGCGCCCTTAATGCCTTTCTGTTCCCTGATACTGTCCAAAAAACGAATAATATTACTCATATCTTACCTCTGCAAGTCCCAGGTGTGATCGATACGTGCAATGCCCGCATCGCCGTATGACGATAATATCTGTATCTTGTATGCGCTGCGGAAGTAATCCACAGGTATGCCTTCGCCCTTTTCTATGGCAAGGTCTATATTGTACTCGCCCGCAATAAGCTGTACGTTCCTGAGTATCAGCTCCGCTGTACCGCTTTCTCCGAGAGTGAACTCGGGAAGCTTGTCTATCCTTGTGTTGGTGCCGTAGCACTGTATCCCGTTCATGTCGAATACGCCGAAGCCCATCACCGCGTCCGGAACGGGAGTCTTTACGTTGTATTCCACAGTCAGCTTTATATCCTCGCCTGTGCGGAAAACATTCTGTTCCGTGCCGTCTGCCGAAAAGGAGCGTATACTTTTTATACGTGCCTCTCCGCTGCCCCAGCGTCTGCTCTGCTCCTCATCGGAGCTCTCTGCGCCTGTATTTCCGTCCGTACCGCGGCTGCTGTCCTGCATTTTCCTGCTCATATAGTCCAGATATTCAAGGTCTATCTCCTTAGGCGGTCCCTCAGCCTTTATAAGTCCCTCATGTATCCATATGGAGCGGTCGCATATCTGCTCTATCTGTCCCAGAGAATGAGAGACTATGACTATCGTAGTGCCCTGAGCCTTTATCTCCCTGAGCTTGTTGAAGCACTTTGACTGGAAATTGGCATCGCCTACCGCCAGTATCTCGTCTATTAGGAGTATATCCGCATCAACATTTATAGCCACAGAGAAAGCCAGTCTCATATACATACCCGAGGAATAGGTACGGACAGGATTGTCTATGAAGTCCGCCAGCTCGGAAAACTCGATTATGCTCTGTATACGCGAGTCTATCTCCTTCTTGTTCAGACCGAATATAGCAGCATTGGTGTAGATGTTCTCCCTGCCGCTCATATCGGGGTGGAAGCCTGCTCCCAGCTCGATAAGGCTGGAAACTCTGCCCCTCATCTTTATAGTACCCGAATCGGGATACATTATCCTTGTCAGAAGCTTCAGTGTGGTGCTCTTGCCGCAGCCGTTGTGACCGATAAGACCTATGGCTTCGCCTTTTTTTACTTCGAAGCTTATGCCGCGGAGCACCCTGCGCTCCTCATAGCGGCTGCGCTTGCGGAAAAGCAGTCTCTCCTTCAGCTGGGAGCCCTTGTCAAGGTACACCTTGAAGCTCTTGGTCACATCCCTGACCTCTATAACATTCTCATTTTCAGCCATTACAGTTCCTCCGCAAAATGCTTTTGCAGCTTATTGAATACAACTGCACCGAATAAAAGGAAAAATACACCCAGCCCCGCTGCCCAGAGAAGCGTTGAAAGATCGGGCACCTGCTTTTCATACAGTACAGTACGGTAGCAGTCGATTATAGGTGTCATGGGATTGAGATTGTACAGCGGCAGATATTTCGGCGGAACGATTGACTTATCGTACACTATGGGAGTAAGATACATCCATGCCATTGAAACAATGCCGAGTATGTGTTCCAGGTCTCTGAAATATACTGTTATCGCCGAAGCTATCATCGCCATGCCCAGTGCGAAAATGTACTCGACTATCATTATAACAGGGAGGGTCAGCACCGCCAGAAAGTTTATACCCGCGCCCGTTACTATTATTACCGCGAATATGACTATGAAGCACAGCAGCATATTCACAAAACAGCTGGTAACATAGGATATGGGGATGACCATTCGCGGGAAGTATATCTTCTTCACAAGGTCTTTCTGCGCCACGATGGACGCTGCACCGACCGTTATGGATGATGAGAAGAATATCCACGGTATCAGTGCCACAAACAGATAAAGATAGAATTTCGGTATATCGTTATGCAGTATCTTCGAGAATACTATCGTATAAACTATCAGCTGGAAAAGAGGATTGATAAATGTCCACAGGAAGCCCAGAACGGAGCCCTTGTAGCGTCCTCGCAGGTCCTTTTTAACAAGGCTGAATATCATCTGTCTGTACTCGTAAAGCTCTTTTATAGTACTCATTGATCGCTCCTTGAAAAAGCTCAGAAAGGCGTTTTCCGCCAAATGAGCATAAAAATCCATAGTATCTTTTAATTATATCACAAGCGCTCTGCACTGTCAAGAGCAATGCTGCTCATTCTCCCATATAAAGCAAAAAACGGACAGTCTTGTCCGTTTTTGTCATTTATGATATTTTCCGCCCTCGGCTATCTGGAAGGCACGGTATATCTGCTCCAGCAGCATTACTCTTGCCAGCTGGTGGGGAAAGGTCATTTTCGACATTGAGAGCTTCAGTGCTCCCATTGACTTAATACCGTCATCAAGTCCGAAGGAGCTGCCGATAATAAAGGTCACCGTACTCTGTCCGCTCACGCCTGCCTCGGTCATCTTCTGCGAGAGCTCGGGGCTTGTGAGCTGTTTCCCCTCTATACACATAGGCACTATCATACCCTTTGCGTACTTCTTTATCTGCTCCGCTTCCTTTTTCAGCGCGGCCGCTATCTCCTTGTCCGAGGGATCATCGCTGAGACGGCATTCGTCCAGCTCATGGAGCTCAAAACTGCAGTACCTGCCCAGACGCTTGATATACTCCGCACAGGCGCTGCGGAGGTAGTCTTCCTTCAGCTTGCCCATTACAATAAGATTTATATTCATCAGAATATCACAGCTCCTCCCTGAGTTTCCACGGGAGCTACGCCCAGAAGGTAGTCCCTGCCTCGTGCAAAGCGCTGAAGGCTGCACTGTACTGTACGGTCGGCCACATCGGGACGGTTGTTATCCTGGCTGAGATGTCCCAGCAGGAAGTGAGTGGTGCCCCGCTCTATCAGCTTTCCCACCTGTACGGCGCAGTCGTCGTTGGAAAGGTGGCCGTTCTGCGAGAGGATCCTCTCCTTCAGATACAGCGGATAAGGACCTCTGCGCAGCATATAATCATCATAATTTGCCTCTATGAGCACCATGCGGCAGCCTGTGAGAGCCTCGTCCACCTGCGGGGTAACGTGCCCCAGATCGGTGCATACCGCGCAGTATTTATCATCAGAGGTGTGTATGCGGTAGCCGCAGCTCTGTATGGTGTCGTGAGGGGTATCAAAGCAGCTGACTTCACTTTCGCCGCAGCTTATGGTCTTGCCAGTGATGTCGATAACAGGCGAATTCACCGCTATCCTGCCGCTGTCGCAGAGTCTTTGCAGAGTGCGCTTCTGACCGTATACAGGCATTCCTGTTTTTTTGGTGAGCATTGCAAGCCCTGCAACGTGGTCGGTATGCTCATGAGTTATGAATACTCCCTGTATCGCCTCAAGAGGTATATGATTGGCCTCAAGAGCGGCACAGAGCCTTTTCATGCTCACTCCGCAGTCTATAAGTATCCCGCCCTTTTCATTTCCTATGAATGAGGAATTCCCTTTGCTGGAGCTGAAAAGGGGATAGAGTCTTGCCATTGGATATTCTCCGTTCTGTCTTTTTACAGTTTGTTTATCTCGGTGCCCTGTCTTGTTTCCTTTACCTCATAGCCGAGAGCAGCTATCTTGTCGCGGAGCTCGTCTGCCAGAGCAAAGTTCTTGTCCTTACGTGCAGCCTTACGCTGTTCAACAAGCTCCATGACCTCGGCAGGTATATCAGCAGAAGCCGAACCCGCATTGTCAGCAAGCTCCTTGGCGTTTGCAATAAGATCAAGTCCCAGTACCTTGTCGAACTCGGCAATGAGAGCCAGCTTTGTTGCAACGTTTGCCTTTGACTTCAGTACATCATAAAGTACTGTTATAGCCATTGCAGTATTTATATCGTTGTCGAGAGCATCTCTGAACGCACCCATAAGGCGGTCATATTCAGCCATGTCGATGTCGCCTGCGCTGTCTTTGGTGAGGGGAGCTATCTTCTCTATGAGCTTGTTGTAGGCAACAACTGCGTTGTCAAGATTCTCCCAGGTAAACACGAGAGACTTCCTGTAATGGGACTGAAGGCAGAAGAAGCGGTATACAACAGGCTTGTAGCCTTTTTCCTCAAGGAGGGATACCGTCAGGAACTCGCCCTTGCTCTTGCTCATCTTGCCGCTGTTTGTATTGAGATGGAGCACATGGAACCAGTAATTACACCATTTATGACCAAGGTAAGCCTCGGACTGTGCGATCTCGTTGGTATGGTGCGGAAAGGCATTGTCGATGCCGCCGCAGTGTATATCAAGGTATTCGCCGTTATTCTTCATGCTTATGCAGGAGCACTCGATGTGCCAGCCCGGATAGCCGATGCCCCAGGGGCTGTCCCATTTGAGCTCCTGATCGTCGAACTTCGACTTGGTGAACCAGAGCACGAAATCAGCCTTATTGCGCTTATTTTCGTCAGCCTCAACGCCCTCGCGGACTCCCACGGCAAGATCCTCCTCGTTGAAGTCGTTGAAAACGTAGTACTTTTCCAGCTTTGAGGTGTCGAAGTAAATGTTTCCGCCGGCCTCATAAGCGTAGCCCTTGTCCATGAGAACGCTGATGACGCGGATAAACTCGTCGATATAGGTAGTTGCGGGAACTACTGTATCGGGCTTTTTGATATTGAGCTTCTCGCAGTCCCCGAAGAATGCGTCGGTATAGAACTTTGCTATCTCCATGACAGTCTTGTGCTCACGCTTTGCACCCTTGAGCATTTTATCGTCGCCTGTATCGCCGTCGCTGGTAAGATGGCCTACGTCAGTGATGTTCATTACACGGTTAACGTCATAGCCCTCAAAACGGAGAGCCTTTTCCAGTATGTCCTCCATTATGTAGCTTCTCAGATTGCCTATGTGGGCATAGTGGTACACCGTAGGTCCGCAGGTGTACATATTTACCTTTCCTTCAACGAAAGGCACGAACTCTTCTTTTTTGTGTGACAATGAATTGTATAACTGCATTTTTCTTTCCTCCAGAATTTATGTATGTAAAGGGTGATGCCTAACAGGCACCCGTACCCTCTGTCAGCTCTGCTGACATCTCCCTGCACTGTAGGGAGTCACCCGCATCACTCCATGGCATATTTAAGCGATAGCACGGGCGGATGATATCCGCCCCTACAAGCTAAGGGGTTGCGGAACGCCGAGGCGGCGTTCCCTACAGGGCTAAAACGTCCATATCTCAGGGGGCGGATTCTTTATCTTCAGCTTCGAGAAATATCCCAGCATTACCAGAAATTCCGGTATCAGCCGCAGTCCGTCACGGTAATAGGCCTCCATACGCTCCTTGTCCTGCGCTATGCCCTTATAGCTTTTAGGACAGGAGAAGGTCCATTCCGCCGTGATGCTGTCAAAGCTGAGCCTGAAAAATCCCGAGGGACTTTCCTCTCCGAAAGCTTCAAGAAGGGCTATATGGTCACCTGCTGTTTCTGCGGCTCCCACATATGCAGTGCTGCCGTCAAGACTTACAGCTCCGAGAAAACGGCTGTCGGACTTCATTGCCTCATCAAATGCCTCATCCGAGGGATATTTAATTATATTCATATCTGCCCTCCTTAATAATAAAAGCCCCCGAGGTCATACCCTCGGAGGCGCAAATGCTCGTTTCCACTCCGTCTTGAACTCATCTTATCCTTAACGCGGACGAGACGCCGTCAGATACACACGCCGAAGCGCTTCCCTGACGAAGCTGACAGCCGCACTTCACTATCCCCGACCATGTGCTCACACCGACCGCACACTCTCTGTAAGTCCGCTGAAAAGCTACTCTGACTGCTACGCCTTTATCAGAACTAAGATCTTAGGTCTAAGATCTTAGAATATAATTGTATAATTCGAGCTCTTAGCTCTAAAAATAATTATATACCAAAGTGCAGGGTTTTGTCAAGAAAGAAATGAAAAGCCTTAAATATGAATAAACTGTAAACATTTTCTCCTGCCCTTGACTTTAGAGCTCCAAAAGTTATATACTAAGTTTAGCACTCTGAGCAATAGAGTGCTAATTTCACTATGGAGATGTTTTTAATGGAAACCAAACAGTTCAAAGCAGAGTCCAAACGACTGCTCGATATGATGATCCACTCGATCTATACTCATAAGGAGATCTTTCTCCGTGAGCTTATCTCCAATGCAAGCGACGCTATTGATAAGCTTTACTTCAAATCACTTACCGACGACAAGGTCGGCCTTAATAAAGACGATTTCGCAATATGGATCTCAGCTGACAAGGACAGCCGTACCCTCAAGATAACCGATAACGGTATCGGCATGACAGAGGAAGAGCTGGAAAACAACCTGGGTACCATCGCCAACAGCGGCTCCTTCAAGTTCAAGAATGAGAACAAGCTGGAGGAGGACAACCAGATAATCGGACAGTTCGGCGTTGGCTTCTACTCCGCATTCATGGTAGCCAAGAAGGTAACTGTAATATCCAAGGCCTACGGCAGTGACAAAGCTTATCAGTGGGAATCAGAGGGCGTTGACGGCTATACTATAACAGAAGCAGACAAAAAGAGCGCAGGTACAGAGATAATCCTTGAAATGCTGGACGATACCGACGACGAAAACTACGGTGAGTTTCTCGACCAGTACAGGATAAAGTCACTGGTAAGCAAGTACTCCGACTATATCCGCTTCCCTATCAAGATGGAGGTTTCCCACAGCCGTCCCAAAGAGCAGACCGAGGAAGAAAAAGAAGCTAAGAAGCCCCTTGAATATGAGGACTACATCGAGATCGAAACCCTCAACAGCATGGTGCCTCTGTGGAAAAAGAATAAGAACGAGCTCAAGGAAGAGGACTACAAGCACTTCTACACCGAGAAGTTCTTCGATTACAACGAACCGCTGAAGTATTCCCACATCAGCAATGAGATGCCTTCATACAACGCTCTCCTCTATATACCATCAAAGGCTCCTTTCGATTACTACTCAAAGGAGTACGAAAAGGGCTTGCAGCTCTACTCCAACGGCGTCCTCATCATGGACAAGTGCGCAGACCTGCTCCCTGACTATTTCAGCTTCGTAAAGGGCCTTGTTGACTCTGAGGATCTGTCGCTGAATATCTCCCGTGAGATGCTCCAGCACGACAGACAGCTGAAGGTCATCGCAAAGAGCATTGAAAAGACCATCAGCAACGAGCTGAAGAAAATGCTCAAGAATGAGCGTGAGAAGTACGAGGAGTTCTGGAAGGCTTTCGGCTTGCAGCTGAAATACGGCGTATACAGCGACTTCGGCATGAACAAGGAGAAATTGCAGGATCTGCTCCTGTTCACGTCCTCCAATGAGCAGAAGCTGGTAACTCTCGACGAATACGTTACAGCTATGCGCGAGGATCAGAAGTACATCTACTACGCAACAGGCGAGAGTGCTGCACGTATCGAGCAGCTCCCGCAGACAGAGCTGGTCAAGGACAACGGCTTTGAAATACTCTATCTCACAGACAATATAGACGAATTTGCATTAAAGTCCCTTATGAAGTACAAGGATAAGGAATTCAAGTCCGTATCCGCTGACGATCTCGGCCTTGACACTCCCGAAAAGAAGGAAGAGCTCAAAGCCAAGGAGGAGGAAAGCGCAGATCTCCTCAAGGAGCTTCAGGAGTCTCTTAACGGCAAGGTAACAAAGGTTGCCCTTTCACAGAGACTGAAGTCCCACCCTGTATGCCTTACCAGCGAGGGCGAGATCTCTCTTGAAATGGAGAAGGTTCTCAACTCAATGCCTACCGATCAGAAGATACACGCACAGCGCGTTCTGGAGATCAATCCCGATCATGAGATATTCGGCAAGCTCAGATCTCTCAATGACAGCGGCGACAAGGATAAGCTGGGCAAGTACGCAAAGCTTCTCTACGATCAGGCACTCCTCATCGAAGGCATGAGCATTGACGATCCCGTTGAGTTCTCAAACCTCATCTGTGAGCTTATGTAATAAAAAAAACGGTACACTTCTGTGTACCGTTTTCTTATTCATATATCTTATTTGTACCAGTTGAAATAGCTGGTGCTTACATAAAATGCTATTGCTGCTACGTCCTCGTTGTCGATCTTGCCGTCTATATTCACATCTGCTCTTCTTCTTTCAGCAGCTGAGAGGTTTGTAAAGGAATTATTGAGTATATCTCTTTCCAGCTTGCGAGCGTCGGAATTCGTAACATATCCGTCACTGTCAACATCGCCCCAGTTTACATACAAAGAATCTATTTTACCGAGCACATAGAAATAGATAAGCTTGTAGTCGCACATATTCATCACACCGTCAGCATTGACGTCTGCTCTGATAAGGTTGATATTGGACTGTGTTGAATGAGTAGCGCAGAATGTCTGAACCTTTAAAACGTCGTTAAGGTCAACTGTGCCGTTGCCGTTGGCATCGCCAAGTATCTTCTGACCTGCTGCATTCTTTACATAGTAATCAAGGATCTTATCTGCATCAGATACAGTGATAACACCGTCAGCGTTGATATCTGCACGCTTTCTCTGATCGGAATTCAGATACTGCTGATGTGTTGCCCAGTAATAAACCTGATTATAGTCATTGATGCCGACAGCTCCGCTATGGTCAACATCACCGTAATAATTCTTTACTCTGTCATTCGGGAGAGCTGCGTCAGCTGTGAGTGAACCTGCCATAGGAAGTACGCCGATAACTGCTGCCGAAAGAACTGCTGCGATTTTTCTGATAGATTTTTTCATTTTTTTCATTTCCTTTTCTTAGATTTTCGAGAACGCGCATTCTATGCTTAACATTGTACATTAAATATTTGAACATTACTGATTTGTTGCATCAGGTTAACAGCTTTTTGTATGATTAGTAATAAACAAATGGCTATTTTTAGCCATTTTGACTGTCACACAAGGCAGAGTAAAAAAAAACGGTACACTCTGGCCGGCTTCCCTTAGCGGAAAGCACGGCTGCCCATCGTGTACCGTTTTATTTTATGCTTCTTTTTTTTTGAGTGTACGTTTTACTACACCCTTGAGCCGCTCACAGGTCTCATGAGGAAAGTCAGTAATGAACTTTATGGTCTCATCATGAGCTTCTTCCTCAGGAAGTTTCAAAAATTTATGGAAGAACATAAACACCTCATCAAAGGAGGAAAAGATCTCGCCTGCAGCTCTTTCGCCTTCGGGCGTAAGAACCACGCTGTTGCAGAAGTCCTCGTATACATATCCGCATTCGGCAAGGCAGCGCAGCATCTTGCTGACGCTGGGTCTCGAAACGCCGAGATGACGTGATATATTCACGCAGCGTACATACTCCTCCGAATTGGCAAGTTCCTTGATTGCTATTAAGTATTTTATCTGGCCTGTGCAATTTTTCATAATCATTATCCCTTTCAATAATCCTTAGTATATCATATAGTGTTATTTATCTGAGTCTATAAGATGCCAGTAGCCCTTGAGGTAAACCGCGCCCGAAATAACTGTAAGTATCGTAGAGATCCATACAAGTACAGGTACAAAGATATTATCCACAAAGCTCCTGAATGCTCCGGGAAGTTCAAACCCGAAATCATAGCATATAAACAGCCAGAACAGTATTGCTACTATCGCTACCATTGTGAATGCGGTCTTCAGCTTACCCCAAATGCCTGCTGCCACAACGATTCCGCTGTTAGCCGCAAGCAGCCTGAGTCCCGACACCATAAACTCTCTCGCTGTTATTATTATAAGCGGTATTGCTCCCATTCTCACCTCCTCAAGTTCAACAAATACGGTCAGCGCCGCTATTACCAATACCTTGTCCGCCAACGGATCAAGGAATTTACCGAAATTAGTCACCAGATTACGTTTTCGTGCTATTTTTCCGTCGAGGGCGTCTGTTATGGACGCCGCCGCAAATATCATCAGTGCAATGCCATAGTGAAACGGTATGTTTATATACATAAACAGCAGAAAAAACGGAATAAGGATGACTCGTAGCAGAGTCAGCTTATTTGGCAGATTCATTGGCTAATCACCTCTCCTATCAGGTCGTAATCAAGTGTATCGGTGATCCTTATAGTTACATAATCGCCGATCTGAAGCGGCCTCTCCGATGTGAAGAATACCTTTCCGTCGATGTCCGGTGCATCCAGCGCCGTCCTGCCGAACCAGCACTCGCCGAACCTGTCATAGCCTTCGACTACTGCGGTAAATTCTTTACCCATGAGTTTTTCATTATTCTCACAGCTTATGAGCATCTGCTGCTCCATGATTATATCTGCACGGTGAGCCGCTGTCTCCTCGTCGATCTGACCGGGAAGATCATAGGCCTTTGTGCCTTCCTCCCGTGAGAAAGCAAAACAGCCAAGCCTGTCGAAACGCACCCTCTTGACGAATTCTGCCAGCTCCTCGAACTGCTCCTCGGTCTCTCCGGGGAAGCCCGTGATAAGAGTGGTCCTGAGCACTATTCCCGGCACCTTTTCGCGTATATGAGCGAAAAGCGCCTCAAGTCTGCCGGTATCGCCCCAGCGGTTCATGCGGCCGAGGATCTCACCGTTGCAGTGCTGAATAGGTATTTCAAGGTACTTCACCAGTTTATCCTCGCGGGCGATGACGTCCAGAAGCTCGTCGTTTATACGCTCGGGATAGCAGTAAAGAGTACGTATCCAGCGGAGGCCGTCTATTTTGCAAAGCTCTGTAAGGAGCTCTGCAAGCTTTGGCTCGCCGTAAAGATCATTTCCGTAAAGCGCCGTATCCTGTGCGATGACTACCAGCTCTGTAACGCCGTTTTCGGCGAGCTTTCTTGCTTCCGCAATAACGTCCTCCATCGGTACGCTGCGGAATTTGCCTCTTATCAAAGGTATAGCACAGTAGGTACAGCAGTTTGAGCAGCCCTCTGCCACCTTGAGATACGTAAAGAACGGCAGCGTTGAGATTATCCTTTCGCCGCTGAGCTCTGCTTCAAGCTTAGGAGCAAAGCACACATATCTCTCGTCGGCCAGAACGTGATCCAGAACATCGACTATATCCTTTGTACTGCCGATGCCTATGACAGCGTCCGCCTCGGGAAACTGCTCGGCAGCCTCGTCCTTATACCTTTCAACGAGGCAGCCTGTGATTATTATTTTTTTGAGCGTACCTTCCTCCTTGAGCTTTCCCAACTCAAGGATAGTGTCGATAGCCTCCTCCTTGGCGGACTTTATAAAGCCGCAGGTATTCACTATCGCCACATCTGCAAGCCCGGGCTCTGTCACCAGCTTGTAGCCGTGGCTCCTGAGCTTGTAGAGCATACGCTCCGAATCAACAAGGTTCTTTGAACAGCCAAGAGAAACCATTCCCACCTTGATCGCCATATCAGTTTTCCTCCTCAGTATCATCAGCGTTCTCGAAATACTCCTTCACGGCACGGTTTATCTCTGTATAATCGTATCCGTAGCGTACAAGAGCGCTTTTGACCTTCTCTATTGATTTTCTGTCCTCACGGTCCGTGAGACAGCGTGAATGCTTTGTGCGCAGGAGCTCCGCAAGGTTCTCCGCGAAGGTATCGGAATAAGGTGCAAGTGCGTCCTCAGCGATGAATTCGCTTATCCCCTTCTGCATGAGCTCACGTTTTGAGCGGCGGAAGCCGTAGTGTTTTACCTCTACCAGCTTTCGCGCCATGCGCTCGGCATATCTTTCGTCATCTATGAAGCCATGTTCTGTAAGTCTTGTCATTACCGCCGTGCAAAGCGGCTCGCTTTTGTAATTGTCTATGAGTCTGCCAAACATTTCGGAATAGGTGTAGTCCCTGTAATCCAGCAGATACAGAGCTCTCTGATAGGCTCTGCGGAAATTTGAAGCATAGACTATCTTCCTGAGTGTATCGCGGTCTGTCTCCATACCCGGGCGTATGCCGAAATCGGTGATTATGTCCGCATGGAGATAGAGCCTGCGCCCGTCGTCGAGCTCCGCCTCGTAGGTCGAGCCCTTATAGCGGGTGACAGAAGTTATCTTCATTATTCCTCAGCAGGAGTGAATTCCTCAAAATTATCATCAAAGCTTGCAAGAACGTCCTCGCTTGCAGCCTCGCCACCCTCTTCGGCAGCAGGCTTTTCGGCAGGAGCCGCTTCCTTCCTGCCCTTTTTGGGAGCAGCTTCCTTCAGCTCGTCCTTGCGGGCAAGTATCTGCTCTTCTATCTCCTTCATAAGGTTCTCGTCATTCTGGAGAAGCTCCTTGACGTTGTCGCGTCCCTGTCCAAGCTTCTGATCCTTGTAGCTGAACCATGAACCGCCCTTCTTGATTATGTCAAGATCCACCGCAAGGTCCAGAACCTCGCCTGTTCGGGAGATACCGCTGCCGTACATAAGGTCGAATTCACACTCCTTGAAAGGAGGAGCAACCTTGTTCTTGACTATCTTGCAGCGTGTGCAGGCGCCGATAACATCTGTGCCTGATTTGATGACCTCTCCCTTTCTTACCTCTATACGTACCGATGAATAGAACTTCAGAGCGCGGCCGCCGGGGGTAGTCTCGGGATTTCCGTACATAACGCCTATCTTCTCACGTATCTGGTTGATGAAGATAGCCACACAGTTGGATTTGGATATAGCGGCAGTAAGCTTTCTCATTGCCTGAGACATGAGTCTTGCCAGCTGTCCCACATGAAGATCACCCATTTCGCCGTCTATCTCGGCACGTGTAGTCATGGCTGCGATAGAATCGAGAACTATAACGTCGATAGCGCCTGAGCGGATAAGTGCCTCTGCTATTTCAAGGGCCTGCTCACCGCTGTCCGGCTGCGACACCAGAAGGTCGTTGATGTTGACTCCCAGGGCCTGCGCATATACGGGGTCGAGGGCGTGCTCGACATCGATAAATGCTGCCTCGCCGCCTGCCTTCTGAGCCTGAGCCACGATGGACAGTGCAACTGTGGTCTTACCGGAGCTCTCGGGCCCGTAGATCTCAACGATACGTCCTCTCGGAACACCGCCTATACCCAGCGCCATATCCAGTGTCATGGAGCCTGTGGGAATAGCGTCAACGTTGAGAGTCTTTGTCTGTCCCAGACGCATTACCGCGCCTGCGCCGTATTTTTTCTCGATCTGCTTGAGAGCGCCGTCCAGGGCGGACTTTTTGTCCTCCTTGGTAGTAACTCTTACAACAGTAGGCTTTTTAGCAAGTTCTTTTTTAGCCATTGGTGTTTCCTCCGATCATTAAATCAATGCAGGTTTGCTTTCAAATATATTACGCGCAGCTGCGGTGCGGATTATACCTCCGCCGTCCCGCCTCAGCTCCACATCCGTGAAGCCGCTGCCTTCGAGTATCTTTCTTACGTCATCATGCTGTCCCATGCCGAATTCATAGGCAATGAAGCCGCCCTCCTTCACCGAGGTCTTCCACAGACCGGTGATGGCTCTGTAAAATCCCAGTCCGTCATCGCCGCCGAACAGTGCCGACGCCGGCTCATATCTCACCTCTGTCTGCAGCTCGCTCATATCCACAGCTGTCAGATAGGGGGGATTGCTCACAAGTATATCCAGTCCCATAACGGAACGGGCAGTTTCTTTTTTCAGTACGTCACCGTGAATGATATGTATATCCTCACAGCCGTTGAGCACCGTATTCTCTTTAAGGTAGCCCAGCGCAGCTTCAGACAGCTCCACAGCCCAGACATCGGCCTGGGGAAGTTCCTTTTTCAGGGCTACGGCGATACAGCCGCTGCCGCTGCAAAGATCTGCTATCTTCGGTGCTGTCAGCTTTTCCCTGCGGCAGATGTCAAGCACCTGCTCCACCAGAGTCTCCGTATCGGGGCGGGGTATGAGAACGCCCTCGCCTATTCTGAAATTGCAGCCCCAGAACTCCCACTGTCCCAGGAGGTACTGAAGGGGATAGCCCTCGGACCGCCTTTTTGCAAGGGAGAGTATCTCTGCTGCCTTATCGTCGGGAACAGGGAGATCTGGTGAGAACATGGGGTTCTTTTCACCGAGAAGATCCTGAAAAATACAGGTGGTATCAAAATCCGCAGTCTCCTCGTCACGCTCTGCGATAATGCCGCGCACCCCGGAAAAGAGCTCTCTGCGGCTTACCACTTGTCCTCCTCCTTGTCCTCGGGGATACAGGGCTTCATAGCCGCAATGGCTATCTCTATCATGCTGTCGTCGGGCTCTCTTGTGGTTATGCGCTGCATAGCCAGTCCCGGAGCGGAAAGTATACGTGTGAAGAGGTTGTCGTTATTTCCCGCAAGTCTTATGCACTCGTAGGATATTCCCACAACAAGAGGCAGAAGCACCAGCGAAGCCACTATACGCTGCCATGTTACCGAAAAGGGAACAAGACACATAACAAGGATGCTGACGATGAGTACGATAAATATGAAGCTTGTGCCGCAGCGCTTATGGAAGCGTGTCTGGCTGCGGACATTTTCCACTGTCAGCGGGAGCTCTGCCTCATGGCAGGCAATGGTCTTGTGCTCAGCGCCGTGATACATATACTGTCTGCGTATGTCCTTTGTAAGGCTTACGATATACATATATGATACAAAAAGCGCTATCTTTACTATTCCCTCAAGGAAGGAACGGATAATGCGGTGTTCCTTTATGCCGGGTATGAATGCCACCAGCCACTTGGGCAGGAACACGAAAAGTCCTATGGCAAGGGCAATGCCCACGAATATTCCAATATACATGAATATATCAAAGGAAGATTTTTCTTCCTCCTTCTTTTCACCTGCGGCAGCAGTCTTTGCAGAAGCGGTGCTGCTTTCTGCCTCTGCGGGAGCTGCTTTTTCTTCGCTGACAGCTTCATCGGCAGCCGAGGGAGCGCTTTCCGCTTTGGTTTCGGCAGCCTTTACAGCTTCCTCAGCCTTT
Organism: Ruminococcus flavefaciens 007c; assembly: GCF_000571935.1. Lineage (GTDB taxonomy): Bacteria > Bacillota > Clostridia > Oscillospirales > Ruminococcaceae > Ruminococcus > Ruminococcus flavefaciens_F. The sequence continues at coordinate 195,772 of NZ_ATAX01000028.1, forward strand.
TCCTGCTTTTTCTTTTTCTTCTTGTCCTTGCTATCGTCCTCATCTTCATCGGTGATCTGCTTCTCGGCAGACTTCATCATATACTTGTATCCCTTTGTAAGCGAGGTAACGAAGCTGGTACAGCCTCTCACAAGGGGAGTCTTTTTATACCACGGAGCATTCTTTCCGTTGTTTTCCTCCCATGTTTCGAGGTCTATGGTGCCGTCGGGCAGACGGCATGCCATGGCTCCGGTATTGGGGCCGAGCATCATTATTCCCTCGATAAGCGCCTGTCCGCCTATCTTTGATTTGAATTTTTCGTGTGAAGTGTTATTTTTTCCCATTTTTTCACCTTGTTGGATTTAGTAACGTATACGCCTTACTGCTTGACGGCGGGAAGAGTAATGGTAACTGTTGTACCCTTGCCCTCGCCCTCACTGTCGATATCCACCGAGCCGCCGTGCATACTAATTATCTCGTCCGCAACGGCAAGTCCGATTCCCGAGCCGCGGCGTGTGTGGTTTGCCTTGTAGAATTTAGTTTTTACCTTTGAAAGGTCCGACTGCTTTATGCCGCAGCCTGTATCCTTAACGGATACTATGACATTATCGCCTTTTTCGTAGGCCTTGATGGTGACGGTATCCCCTGCCGAGGAATACTTCACCGCGTTGTCTATTACATTGATGAATACCTGACGTATACGGTTCTTGTCGCCGAATACGAAGGGCAGCATCTCGGGCTCGTCGTAGATTATCTCCTTTTCCTCGCGCCTTGCCTTGTCGCTGTATATGAGCACAGCGTCGCCGAGCTCGGCGAGTATGTCCATATTAGCATTCTGGAGGGTGAAGTGACCGTTCTGCATACGCGAGAAGTCAAGGAGCTCCTCAACCATCTGTGAAAGACGCTCTGTCTCATTTACGATGACGCCTACGCCCTTCTTCATGGTATCGGGACTTCCTCCTCCGTCTATCATAAGCGTCTCCGCCCAGCCCTTTATAGCTGTAAGAGGAGTTCTCAGCTCATGTGACACCGAGGATATGAACTCGTTTTTCATGGCTTCCGCAGTGGAAAGCTCGTCTGCCATATTGTTTATGGCGGTACACAGATCGCCTATCTCGTCATCGCTCTCGTTGTCGATACGTGTGGAAAAGTCTCCCAGAGCATATTTACGGGCGATGCCGCTGATCTGTCTTATGGGGCGGACGATAGAGCCCGCAAAATACAGTCCCGTAATAACTATAATAAGTATTATGACAACACATACCATAGTTACCGCAAGGGTATATGTCTTTATGGTATTGTCTATCTCCGTAAGGGAGGTGACCATTCTCACTGCGCTGTACTCCTTGCTCATGGAGTTTATGGGCACGGACACTGCCAGCACCTTTTCGCCTCCGCCCAGCTTATACACATGAGAACCCTCGTTTTTCACCAGAGCCTCCTGATAGTCTGGCATGGGATCGTCCTCGTCGGGAGAAAAGCCCGATGAGGTAAGGACCACTCTTCCTTTGGAATTTATAGCCATAAGCTCTATCTTGTCCTTCTCGTTGAAGGTCTCGAGCATATTTCTCATTTCCGAGGAGAAATTGGCGGAGCTGTCCTGTGAATGCATACTCAGGACGCTGGTTACCGCGTTTATCTTGGATATGAGATACTGCTTCGCAGAGCTGTAGAAGTAATTCTGTATGGCATAGACTATAGCCATATCTATTACAAGAAGCGCCAGCACGACAACGCCGAGATTGTTGAATATCCAGCGCTTTGTGATACTCTTTTTAGCCATTACTGCATATCATTCCATTTATAGCCGTAGCCCCATATGGTGATTATATACTTGGGATTTGACGGCTCTTCCTCTATCTTCATTCTTATACGTCTTATATTTACATCGACGATCTTATCGTCGCCGTAATAGCTCTCGCCCCAGATATGGTTGAGTATGCTTGCGCGGTCAAGAGCTGTGTTCTTATTGTTCATAAAGAACTCAAGTATCTGGTATTCCACCTGTGTAAGCTCTATGGGCTCGCCGTCCTTGGTGACGGTGCGGCTCTTCAGATTTAGAACGAAGGGACCGCTTTCTATAACGGACTGCTTCTCGTTCTTGATGAAGCTCATGCACACACGGCGGTATATGGCGTCCACGCGGGCAGTCAGCTCCGACGGAGAGAAGGGCTTGGTGATATAGTCGTCAGCACCGATCATAAGACCGCTGACCTTATCCATCTCCTGAGTCCTTGCAGTGAGCATTATTATTCCTATAGTAGAGCTTTTTTCGCGTATCTTCTTGCATACGGTAAAGCCGTCAATGCCCGGCATCATTATGTCCAGCAGCACGATGTCGAAGTTGCCGTGCTCTGTCTCGAAGGTCTTGAGGGCAGCCTCGCCGCAGTTTACGTCCACTACGTCATAGCCTGCACATTTAAGGTTTATTACGACGAATTCGCGGATAGTATCCTCGTCCTCGCATATAAGTATACGTTTCATCCTTATCCACTCCTTTATGTGTGAGTTCCGTATTATAATAAGCAGTCCCCTGTCCGCTGTCAGTCTCTGAACCTGAATCCGACTGCGGCATCGCCTGCGGTTATGGTAAGTCCGTCGTTGTCCACATCGGGATTTGAAGGTATAAGGGCAAGATACGAAGAATCGCCCTTGGTATGCATGAGCATATATCCTCCCGAGATCCTGTCCTCGCGGGAGGGCTGATCCTCGGCACAGAAGATATGCAGCAGCTCTCTTCCCATGCCGTTCCCGTCATATGCGCAGAACACTATCTCATCATTGACTATATCGCGCTTTACCGTCACCCTTCCCACCCATTTTTCGGGAAAAAGGAAGATATATCCGTCATTCACGCTGTAATAGGATGTGTATTGCTTTTCCATCCTGTAATTATCGTTTATCTGCATCCAGTCCGTGAGCCTGAGCTGCTCGCCCTCAGCCTTGACTTCGTAGCCGGGAGCTACCGAAGGCACGGGTATCTCGGGACTTCCGTCGCCGTCAACATCGAAGCAGGTACAGCCGGCAGGTCTTATGGTAGCCTCCGACTCCTCGGGATTCCTGAACACCTTTCTGAGAGAACCGCTGCTCATATATATGACATCGGTCTGTATTGAGCCCGTTCCCGAAATGGCGTCGATATAAAGTCCCATTTTGGAATTGCCCATCTTGCCGTAGCTCACATCGAACTCGCTGAAGTTCTCGCTGAGCTCAAGGGGAGCTCTGTGATAGGCGCCGTTCTCATCGAGCTTATACGCCTCGGCCATGGCGGGCACTCCGTTGGAGGCCTTTGTGAGGCGCAGGAGCTCCAGCTCACCGTCCATATCCAGATCCTTGACGTCTATGAAGGAATAGGAATCGGAATCCGAGAATTTAGGCGGCTCCTGAAGCTTATTGTCGGAATAGACATATATATTGACGTTCTTTTCGGAACGGTTCATAAGGCTGGTTCCCACGATAAGATTGACTCTGCTGTTGGATCCCAGCTTTGAGATGGTAACTTCTTCTATCTCGCTGCCGGCGGCTCCGATGTCGTCCACCGACCACCATTCGCCGTTTTCCTTCTTGTCGAGTATATTTATACGCAAGGGATTTTCATCCGCTGCATGGTTGTCTCTCTCATAGAACACCAGAGCCTCGTTGCCGCCGTCACCGTCAATATCCTCGATGATGAAGGCCGAGAGATATTTTCCCGATTTCGGGTATTTAAGGCTTATGGCTGTTCCGTGTGCAGCAGTCAGGGCAGAATATATCTGTTCCTGTTCGACGCTCAGCTTCGGCGGAGCCATGAGAGTATCTATGCTGGCGCCGAAGGTACAGCCCGTAAATGCAGCCCCCGCTGCGAAGGCTGTGATGAACGCTGATATTTTTTTCATATCTTTTAGATCATTCACGCTCTGAAAGCTTTATGTATTCCTTTTCCTTTGCGATGGCCTTGTATGCGGGACGGATTATCCTTCCGCCCGTGAGTATCTCCTCCATACGGTGAGCAGCCCAGCCTGCCATACGCGCAACAGCGAACAGAGGCGTAAAGAGCTCATCGGGGATACCCAGCATCCTGTAAACAAGTCCCGAGTACATATCAACATTGGCGCACATGGTCTTGGTGCTGCCCTTCATTTCAAGGAACACCTCGGGAGTAAGTCTCTCTATGGTCTCAAGGAGGCGGAACTCGGCTTCAATGTCCTTGCCCTTTGCCAGCTCGAAGGCCTTCTTCTTGAGGATCACCGCACGGGGATCGGAAATGGTGTATACAGCGTGTCCCATACCGTAGATGAGTCCCGAATGATCGTTGGTCTCCTTGCGTATGGTCTTGCGCATATAGTCGGCTACTTCGCCCTCGTCCTCCCAGTTCTTTATATGCTCCTTGAAATCGTCGAGCATATGTATTACCTGGAGGTTTGCGCCACCGTGACGGGGGCCCTTCAGTGAGCATATAGCCGAGGAGTATGCCGAATAGGGATCTGTGCCCGATGAAGTCAGCACACGGCAGGTAAAAGTGGAGTTGTTTCCGCCGCCGTGCTCAGCCTGGAGCATAAGGAGACGGTCGAGCATCTGTGCCTCGTCCTTGGTGTACTTTCTGTCGGGACGGAGAAGGGACAGTATGCACTGTGCCGTATTCTCCTCGTAATTTATGGGATGCATTATCATGCTCTGGTTATCGAATACCCTGCGCTTTACCTGGTAAGCGTTGGCCATGATGACAGGCATCTTGGCAATAAGACTGACCGCTGTGCGCATCTCGTTCTCGAGTCCCTTGTTCTCGCACTCGTCGTCGTAGGAATACAGAGCCAGTACGGAGCGTGCCAGCTTGTTCATGATATTCTTTGACGGAGCCTTGAGTATCATATCCTCAACGAAGCCGTTGGGAAGATCTCTCTTCACAGAAATATAGGAGCTGAAGGTCTTGAGCTCCTTTTCATTGGGCAGATGACCGAAAAGCAGCAGGAAAGCAGTCTCCTCATAGCCGTAGCGGTCATCCTCTTCAACATTTGAAACGAGGTCGTTGACATTATATCCTCTGTATATGAGCTGTCCGGGGATAGGCTCCCTTTCGCCCTCGTTGATAACATATCCGTGTACGTTGCAGATATTGGTGATACCTGCCATAACGCCTGTGCCGTCGCTGTTGCGAAGTCCTCTCTTGACATGATATTTTTCATAAAGCTTTGGATCTATTGCGGTATTATCTGCAAGTCTCCCGCATAAATCTGTAATATTGGCGCCTGAAATGTATGACGGCATCATGATCACACTCCTAAAACATATTCATTATTAATTATACACCATATTCGTTTTGATGTCAAACGTTATTTCTTATTAAATTATCAGGCCGCCCAACAACGATAATTAGTTGCAAATCAGCTTCAAGGAGGTCATAATATGAAAAAAACCGCAGCAGCTCTTCTGCTCATGCTCTCGGCAGCCGTTATCCCCGCCCTGCCCGCAATACTCACGGACAGGCATCACGGTGATCCGTCCCCTTCATCGTCCGCGGCAGAAGTGCCGTCAGAAGGCAGCAGAGAAAGCAGAGCAAAGAACAGTGATCCGCCTGAGCCCTACAAGGTGCTGGACTCGGAAAGCGGAGAGGTGCTCACAGTTCCCGTCCGCGATTACGTCATAGGGGCAGTCTGTGCCGAAATGCCTGCTTCCTTCGGTGAAGAAGCCCTGAAAGCCCAGGCAGTCGCCGCCCACACCTATGCCGAGCGTCAGCGCCTGCGGGAGAGAGAGGCACCCTCCCCCGAACTGAAGGGAGCGGATTTTTCCGATGATACCTCGAAATATCAGGGCTACTGCACCAAAGAACAGATAAAGGAGCTTTTCGGGGATAATTTTGACAAGAACTACAAAAAGATAGCCGCTGCAGCCGACGAGGTACTGCCCTATATCATAACCTACGAGGATACGCCTATAATAGCCGCTTTCCACTCCATGTCGGCGGGCTTCACGGAAAGCGCCGAAAACGCCTGGGGCGCCCCTGTGGACTATCTTGTGGAGGTGGACAGCCGCTTCGACCTTACCGCGCCGAAATTCCGCGAGGACAAGCGCTTTGAGCGGGACGAACTGAAGGCTGCACTGGAGGCCGCCTTTGACGGGATAGACCTTGACGGAGATATGACGGAATGGCTGAAGATACTGACCGTTTCGGACTCGGGCACCGTACTCACTGCCTCCGCAGGAGATATGACCGTCACGGGCGGCGACCTCAGACAAGCCCTCTCCCTGCGGTCGGCAGCCTTTGACATAAGGTACGAAAAAGAAGGCGCAGTCATTACCACAAAGGGCTATGGCCACGGCGTGGGCATGAGCCAGTACGGCGCCGATGCAATGGCCTCTGAGGGTAAGAGCTGGCGCGAGATAATCGCCCATTACTATCCGAACTGTACTATTTCACAACTGTAGTTTTTTGTGCAAAGCGCAAGAAAAGCTTTTCATTTCTTGCCGAATATGCCTGTTCTTATTGACATAAGGGTGACGATTTGTTATAATTACTCTGTACCGCTTTCTGCGGGCCATATAAACAAAGAAACAACGGAAAACAAAAGGAGACTGCGTCCGCTGAGACAACGGATAAAGATTATGAATAAAAACAAGGATCTGTATAAAAGATTTGTCACCTTCATCTCGGGCATACTTCTTCTCGGGATGATAACGGGCATTTTTGCCTTTATATGGTACAGGAACTACAGTGAACAGATAATCCTGCCCTACTACAGGCGAGGCAACTGGGTACTCATCGCTATATACTGCCTGCTGGTATGGCTGTTTTTCAGAGCCTACGGCGGCTTCAAGCTGGGCTACCTGAAAAAGACCGATATGTTCTATGCACAGATGATCTCGATGATATGCGTCAATACGGTTTCGTATTTCCTCATAAGCCTTATCGGACGCCATTTCATGGAGGTATCCCCTGTCATCGTCATGTCCTGCGTGGACATGGGCGTCATTGCTCTGTGGACACTGCTTGCGGGAAAGCTCTACTTTATGATCTATCCCCCGAGAAAGCTGGTCATCATCTACGGAAGCCACCAGGCGGCGGCTCTTGTACTGAAAATGAGCCAGCGTGTGGATAAGTACATGATATGCGAGTCCATAAGCATTGATGAACCCGAGGAAAAGATACACGAGCTCATAATGAAGTACGAAGGTGCCATAGTCTGCGATATTCCCGCCGAACGCAGGAACGATTACCTCAAATTCTGCTTCGCACATTCAAAACGCGCATACATAGCGCCCAAGATCTCGGACATTATAATAAGAGGCGCAGACGATATACGCCTTTTCGATACCCCTCTCATGCTCTGCCGCAACTACGGCCTCGACTTCGAGCAGCAGCTAATAAAACGCGTATTTGACGTGATATTCTCACTGATAGCCCTTATACCTGCTGCTCCCTTCATGATACTGTCCGCCATCGCCGTAAAGCTTTACGACCGCGGCCCCGTATTCTACAAGCAGAAGCGCCTTACTCTCAACGGCAGGGAATTCTATGTATACAAATTCAGGAGCATGATCGTTGACGCCGAAAAGGACGGCAAGGCCCGTCTTGCCTCGGAGGAGGACGACCGCATCACTCCCGTGGGAAAGATACTGAGAAAATTCCGTATCGACGAATTTCCTCAGCTCCTGAATATACTCAAGGGCGATATGTCCGTAGTGGGACCGCGCCCCGAACGTCCCGAGCTCACCAAGGAATATGAAAAGGAAATGCCCGAATTCGGCTTCCGCCTCAAGGTGAAGGCAGGCCTCACAGGCTATGCGCAGGTAACGGGAGCCTACGATACCACTCCCTATGACAAGCTGAAAATGGATCTGATGTATATAGAGAATTACTCCATACGTCTGGACCTTCAGATAATACTCATGACTATAAAGACTATGTTCTTCCCTCCCAAGAACAACGCAGAAATAGACGAAAGCGTACTTGTACCGAAGGACAATGATAAAAAGGAGAAAAGCGAATGAAGATCACAGCAGTTATCATGGCAGGAGGCAGAGGCGAACGTTTCTGGCCAAAGAGCCGCAACGCCTGCCCCAAGCAGTTCCTCTCCCTCACCAAGGACGGAGAGACCATGATACAGAAGACCGTAAAAAGGCTGCGCCCTCTGGTAGATGCCGAGGACGTATATATCGTCACCAATGCCGCTTATACCGACCTGGTGCTCGACCAGCTCCCCGATATCCCTAAGGAGAATATACTGGCCGAACCCTGCGCAAGGAATACAGCACCCTGTATCGCCTTTGCAGCAGCTGTAATAAACAGGAAATACGAGGACGCCATAATGCTGGTGCTCCCCTCAGACCACCTCATAGGCTATGAGGATATATACATCAATACGCTGAGAAAGGCCATAAAGGCTGCCGAAAAAGGCAAGCGTCTCGTGACCATAGGCATTACTCCCGAATATCCCGAAACAGGCTACGGCTATATCAACTTCGGCGAAGAAAAAGGCGATGTATATGCCGTTGAACGCTTCGTTGAAAAGCCCGACCTTCCCACTGCAAAGGAGTACCTTGCATCGGGAAGATACCTCTGGAACAGCGGTATGTTCGTATGGAAGATCTCTTCCGTAATGCTCAACCTCAAGACCTTCATGCCCGATATTTACGAGGGCGCCCTCCGCATAGGACAGGCCTTCGGCACCCCTGAGTTCAATGAGACTCTCGTGAAGGAGTTCACTGCCTTCCGCAGCGAGTCCGTGGACTTCGGCATAATGGAGAAGGCAAAGCACATCTATACTATCCCCGGCAGCTTCGGCTGGGACGATGTGGGAAGCTGGCTGGCTGTGGAACGCATAAACGAGACCGACGACGACAATAATTTCATCGACGGCGACGTTATAGCCATAGACTCAAAGCGCACCACCGTATGTGGCGGAAAGAGACTCATTGCCGCAGTCGGTACAAGAGACATCATTATCGTCGATACCGACGATGTCCTGCTGGTATGCTCGAAAAACAACACCCAGGACGTCAAGAAGGTCATCGCTCAGCTCAAGGAAGAGAGCAGGAACGATCTCGTCTGATATGCACGCCGCAGTCATTATGCTGCGGCTGTCCTATAAAGTTTTACATCACAAAGGAGTATTATAAATGAAAAACGCACTTATCACAGGCATTACAGGTCAGGACGGCTCTTACCTCGCAGAGCTCCTCCTCGAAAAGGGTTATAACGTTTACGGTATCTGGAGAAGAAAGGCTACCGTTGACTACGGCAACATCGCTCATCTCAAGGACAAGGTCAACCTTATCTACGCTGATATGACCGATCCCGCCTCCCTTATCGCAGCAATGAAGATCTCACAGGCCGATGAGGTATACAACCTTGCAGCTCAGTCCTTCGTTGCCACAAGCTGGGACACTCCGCTGGGAACTGCCGATATAGACGCTCTCGGCGTTACAAATATGCTGGAGGCTATCCGTATAGTCAAGCCCGAGGCACGCTTCTATCAGGCTTCGACATCAGAGATGTTCGGTCTTGTACAGGAGATCCCTCAGAAGGAGACAACTCCCTTCTATCCCAGAAGCCCCTACGGCGTAGCCAAGCTCTACGGCCACTGGATCACAAAGAATTATCGCGAGAGCTACGGCATATTCGCCTGCTCGGGCATACTCTTCAACCACGAGTCTGAGCGCCGCGGAATAGAATTCGTTACACGTAAGATAACAAACGCTGTAGCACGTATAAAGCTGGGCGTTCAGGACTGCGTTGAGCTTGGAAATATGGACTCAAAGCGCGACTGGGGACACTCTAAGGACTATGTGCGCGCAATGTGGCTCATGCTCCAGCAGGATAAGCCCGACGACTACGTTATCGCTACCAATGAGACAAGAACTGTCCGTGAATTCGTTGAAACTGCATTCAAGCACGTTGGCATTGACATTGAGTGGCAGGGCAGCGGAGTTGACGAGATCGGCATAAACAAGGAAAACGGAAAGACAGTAGTAAAGGTAAACAAGAAGTTCTTCCGCCCCGCAGAAGTTGATATACTCCTGGGAGATCCCACAAAGGCAGAGACCGTTCTCGGCTGGAAGCGCGAGATAGACTTCTCGCAGCTCGTTGAGCGCATGGTAAAGAACGACCTTGCACTGGTAGAGAACGAGATAAAGATAAAAAACATCACTGGCTGACAATAAGCGTTCCACTGAGAACGCTCACCGGAAAGGAGCATTGCTATGGCAGGGATGATACTTGATACCGTAAGAGGCGGTTATGACAAAAAAGACGTTCTGGCAAAGGCAGACGCTTATAATTCACTTATCCTGCTGATCGAGGACGGAAGGATTTCCGACGCCGTTATAAACGCAGAACTGGAAAAGATAAAGCGTATGCCTTTAAGAAAGGCAAAGGTGCTTTTCTTACCCGGCTCGGGCTTTTCGATCCCCCAGACGGAAAAGTATTTCTCGGACCTTGAAAAGGAAGCAAAGAAGAAAATAATGCTCTGAACGTGATACATTCGAAAAGGTGAAAAGATATATGGCTATGATACTGCGCCCGTCCGCAAACGGCTATGAGAGAGAAGCTGCAATGGCAAGAATACGTGAATACCATGCTCTTATACTTGCAATGCAAAGAGGTTCCATGTCCGATGACGAGATAAGAAATACCGTGATGATGATGAAAGCAGCCCCCCTCGAGCTCAGCTGTCAGGGCTTATCTGTAGAGGACGTGGATCAGTACCTGTCACAGTGCGAAAAAAGCCTGCTGAGGTACAAGGCAGTTGCTTTCAGCACTATACAAATGGCAAAGGGCGGTTATTGCAGGGAAGACTTTACAGCCAAAGCTGATGCCTACGATGAGCTTATACGCAAGATCGGCGACGGCGCTGACAGGATCTCGGCAATGAACGAGCTGGAACACATAAGGCAGATGCCTGTCGGCACCGAAAAAAACGGCCTTTTCGGAAAAAAAGGCTATGAAAAGACTGCTGCCGATGCATACCTTGCGGATATAGACCGCTATATATCGGGAATAATATAAAAAACATCAAAGGTGGAGAGGTCGATTTGAGAATAACCTTCGACGCTGTACCTATATGCAGCGATAAGATAACGGGCATAGGCTGGTGCGAGGTGGGACAGACTCAGGCACTTGCAGAGCTTTACCCCGGAAACAGATACGAATACAGCTTCTTCACAAGCGGCGACGCAGAGAGAACAAAGAGAGTGGAGAAGTTCGCGGGAAAGCGCATAAAGCTTAATACCTCGGGCTTTTCGGGCTATCTTTACCGTGCCGTGAGCACCTTTCTCCCTGTGCCGTACTCTTTTTTCTTTGGCAGAAAGTCGGATATAACACACTTTTTCAACTACATCGTGCCGCCTTTTGTACACGGCAGAAAGGTCGTTACCGTCCATGATATGGTATATAAGGCCTTTCCCGAGACCGTCCGCGGAAGGACACGCTTCATGCTTGAAATGGGACTGAAGCGCTCAATGAAACGCGCCGATCTCATAGTTACAGACTCGGAATTCTCAAAATCCGAGATAATAAAGTATTTCCCGCAGCACGAGAAAAAGATAAGGGTCGTCCCCTGCGGAGTGGATCTCGAAAGATTCCACCCGTGCAGTGAACCCGAACGTATCCCCGAGGTGAAGAAGTCCCTTGAGATAGAGGGCGATTACTTCCTCTACCTCGGTACCATAGAGCCCAGAAAGAACCTCGAACGCCTTATCACAGCCTACGGCGCCTTTGTCAGAAAGGTGGGCGGCAGCTCCCCGAAGCTGGTGCTGGCAGGCGGCAAGGGCTGGCTGGATAACGGCATATACAGCCGCGTGGAAAAGCTGGAGCTCACCGGCAAGGTCATATTCACCAAATACGTCCCCTCGGAGGACATGAACCCGCTTATGTGCGGCGCACTGGCATTTGTTTTCCCGTCGCTGTACGAGGGCTTCGGTATGCCGCCTCTTGAGGCTATGGCCTGCGGAGTACCCGTGCTCACGTCGGGAGAGGCTTCTCTTCCCGAGGTCACAGGCGACTGCGCCGTGATATGCGACGCCTATGACGCAAAGAGCATCGCACAGGGTATGTACAGGCTTTACAGCGACAGCGGGCTCCGCAGAGAGCTCGGCATAAAGGGCATGGAAAGAGCAAAGAACTTCACTTGGAAGCGTTCGGCAGAAATGCTCATGGACGTATACAGGGAGCTGAAAAATGAGTAAAAAGCTGAGAATACTTGAAGTCAACAAGGCTTATTATCCGCATATAGGCGGCATCGAGACCATTATCCGCCAGTATGCCGAGGAGCTGGGAAAGACCGGTGACGCAGAGGTCAGAGTGCTTGTCTGCCGCGACGGCAGAGGCAGGACCATACACGAAAAAATGCACGGCGTCGATATAACGCGCTCGGGCAGCCTCGGCACCTATTTTTCATGTCCCCTTTCCGTTTCTTTTATACGCAATTTCCGCAGAATGTCCAAAAATGCGGATATAGTCCATATACACGTACCCTTTCCCCTTGCCGACGCAGCTCTTCTGCTTTCGGGCTTCAGGGGCAAGGTAGTCGTATCATGGCACAGCGATATAGTAAAGCAGAAAAAGCTCATGCTTTTCTACAAGCCCTTCATGAATTATCTGCTTAAACGTGCAGATGTCATACTGACCGCTACGGAAGGCCATGTCAGACATTCGCTCTACCTTCCGCCATACAGTGAAAAATGCCGCGTTCTCCCCTACGGCATAGTCCCAGGGGACTACCTTTCGGTAACGAGAAGACCTTTCCTCACGGAAAAAGCCTCGGACAAGAACTGCGTAAAGGTATTTTTCACGGGAAGGCTGGTTTACTACAAGGGCGTCGATGTGCTACTGAAGGCCTTCACCAAAGTGAAGAACTGCGAGCTCTTCATAGCAGGCACAGGCGAAATGGGGCCTCAGCTCAGAAAATACGCCGCCGAACACGGCATGAAGAACAAGATACATTTTCTAGGCTTTCTCCCCGATGAGGAACTGAGACAGGCTTATGCGGACTGTGATATTTTCGTGCTTCCCTCCGTAGCTCCCAGCGAGGCCTTCGGCATAGTGCAGCTGGAAGCAATGGTCTACGGCAAGCCCGTTATAAATACCGCTCTCCCCTCGGGTGTGCCCTATGTGAGCCTTCACGGTCAGACGGGACTTACAGTAGCCCCCCGCTCGCCAAAGGCTCTGGCAGAAGCCATAAACCTTCTGGCAGAGGATAAGGAGCTCAGGGAAAAATACGGGAAAGCCGCTGCTGAACGTGTTATGAGCGAATTCAGCGAGGATAGGATAATAGACAGACTGTCAGGCATACTAAAAGACTAACAAAGGGAGGATATACCCTTGAAAGCATTGATAATAGGCGCCGCAGGCTTCGTGGGAGGCTATCTCATACGCGAGCTCAACGCCGCAGGCTGGGAGGTCCATGCGACCTGCCTTCCCTGTGAGAGCATAAGCGGAGACTGCACGGTCCATACACTTGATATACTCAGAAAAGATGATATAACTCCGCTTCTGGACGAAACAGCTCCCGATGTGGTGTACCATCTTGCAGCCCAGAGCTCCGTGGCAGTATCCTGGAAAAAGCCGCAGCTCACCGCGGAAATAAACGTGATAGGTACTATCAATGTCCTTGAAGCCCTGCGTGAAGCAAAGAAGCAGGATACAAGGATACTTCTCATAGGCTCGGGTGAGGAATACGGCTATATACGCGAGGGGTCCTGCCCTCTCGGCGAGTCGGAGCCCCTTAATCCCGGCAATATCTACGCTGCCACAAAGGCCTGTCAGGGCATGATCGGAGAGATATACGCCCGTGCTTACAAAATGGACATCGTAATGGTCCGCGCCTTCAACCACTCGGGACCTGCACAGAGCAGCATCTTCGTTATCTCGGACTTCTGCCGTCAGATAGCGGAGATCGAAAAGGGTATGAAGGAACCCGTCATCAGCGTGGGAAATCTCTCGGCAAAGCGTGATTTCACCGACGTCCGCGATGTTGTCAGAGCATACAGGCTCCTGGGCGAAAAGGGCAGGAAGGGCACTGTCTACAATGTGGGCAGGGGCAGAGCCGTGCCTATACAGTTCATACTCGATACAGCTCTTTCCTTTGCAAGACTGCCCATAGAGGTAAAGCAGGATCCCGGCCGAATGAGAGCCTCGGACATACCGCTTATAGAGCCGGATGTTTCGCGCATAGCCGCCGATACGGGCTGGTCTGCGCAGATAACCATGGAGCAGACCATCGAGGATACCCTCAACTACTGGAGAAACATAGAATAGACCTCGGACAGGGCGCGTTATACGCTCTCACCTGCCGATAAACGAACAAAGAAGGAGTGAACAAATTGTCCGATATAAAGCTTACAAAGGAGAAAATGCTCACCTTTACCGGACATGAGAAGGTGGGTACCTTCAAGGCCGGAGAAAAGCTGACGGAATTCGGCGAAAAACAGAATGCCGCCAACGAAGCTCTCGCTGCAAATATCAACGACCTTATCAAAAGAGTCTGCGCTCTTGAGGACAAGCAGCTCCGCAATGAAGAGGTCATGAGACGCATAGCCAACGAGCTGGCAGAGTTCAAAAAGGAGCTGGACAGAGTACGTCTTTCGGAAAAGCTCAACTCGGGTGCCATAGAACGTCTGGATCGCGCTGTGAAGCTGGCTGAAGGCGACGGGAAATAATCAGCATTTTATGTGAAATTTTTCTCAAAGTCTTGACATCAGAGTGTTTTTGTTATATTATTATATAGTGTGGACAGGGTATGCCCCGCAGTTTGAAAAAGTCCGTAGGACATATATCTGTACCTCATTAAGACTCAATCAACGGAGATTTGTGTAATTGCAGTCTCCGTTTTATTATTCCCGGCGCAATGCCGTACCGAAAGAGGGTGTTTTAATGGCAGAAGAGCTAATGAAAGAAATTGACAACCGAACTGCCTTTACACTTCATTTATTTGGGCTGGATATACCCATCGCCGATTCATGTGTGGTAACATGGATAATAATGGCAGTACTGGTACTGCTTTCAATAATATTTACAAGAAAGCTTAAAAAAGTGCCTACGGGCTCACAGTGTATACTTGAATCCTTCATGAACTGGCTCGACAATTTCTTTTTGGGTGCTGTGGGAGAGAACGGAAAAAAGTATATCCCATTGCTTGAGACTTTCATACTCTACATAGGTGTGTCGAATATCATCGGTGTATTCGGATTCGTACCGCCCACAAAGGACGTCAACGTAACTGCTGCACTGGCAGGAATGGCTATAATACTTGTACAGGCAGCCTTCATAATCAAAAAAGGCCCGCTGAAATGGCTGAAAAGCCTGCTAAACCCCATAAACCTGCTGGATCTTGTAACAAGACCGCTTTCACTTTGTATGCGACTTTTCGGTAACGTTCTGGCTGCATTCATAGTTATGGAGCTCATAAAGGTGGCTATCACATCTAATCTCGGTGTTCCCGCAATAGGTATACCTGTTGTCGCAAGCGCATACTTCGACCTTTTCGACGGACTTCTTCAGGCATATGTATTTGCATTCCTCACCTCGCTTTATCTGGCTGAGGCTCTGGAGGACGAAGAATCAGAAGGGAAAAAAGTCAAAAAGCTCAAAAAACTTCACGGAGGTAAATAAATATGGGACTTATCGCAATAGGCGCTGCTATCGCCGTTCTTACAGGTGCGGGCGCAGGTATAGGTATAGGAATCGCTACAGCTAAGGCTACCGAGTCTATCGCCCGTCAGCCCGAAGCAAAGGGCGACATCAGAACTTCGCTCATCCTCGGATGCGCTCTCGCAGAGGCTACCGCTATCTACGGCTTCGTTATAGCGCTCCTTATAATCTTCATACTCGGAAGCAAATAAAATCATACATGGAGGTATATTAAAATGGGACTTATCGCAATAGGCGCTGCTATCGCCGTTCTTACAGGTGCAGGCGCAGGTATAGGTATAGGAATCGCTACAGCTAAGGCTACTGAGTCTATCGCCCGTCAGCCCGAAGCAAAGGGCGACATCAGAACTTCGCTCATCCTCGGATGCGCTCTTGCAGAGGCTACCGCTATCTACGGCTTCGTTATAGCGCTCCTTATAATCTTTATACTCGGCAGCAAATAAACAATTCGCCGAAACAAAAATACATAAGGAGGACAAATAATGCTTGATTTTGAATTCTGGAGCATTTTCGAGGCAGTTGTAAACATTATCATACTGTTTGTTCTGCTGAGGATTTTCCTTTTCAAGCCTATAAACAAAATGAAGGCAGAGCGCACACGTACTATACAGAATGACCTCGATTCCGCTCAGAAAGCCAAGGAGGAAGCAGAGGAGCTCCGCCAGCAGTACGAGGACTCTATCAGTGAGGCCAGGGAAAAGGCTAACGAAATTATAATGAAGGCACATGAGGACGCCGAGTCCGAAAGAGCTGCCATAATAAAGAAGTCTCAGGAGGAGGCAGAAAAAATAGTTGCCGACGCCGACAAGACTATAGAAAACGAGAGAAAGCGCGTTCTCCGTCAGGCTCAGTCCGAGATCGCAGACCTCGCTATCGAGGCTGCTTCCAAGATCATCGGCGAAAATGTTGACGACGAGAAGAACCGCCGGCTTGTGGATAAGTTCCTCTCCGAAGAGGAGGGTGACAAATGAGAGATACAGACAGGGAGTTCCTGAAGGAGCTTGTCCGTCTGGACATTTCCCAGACAGACTGCACAGCTGTAAGAAAGGTCTTTGAGGCCTGCCCCGATGTGAAAGATACTCTCGCCAATCCTCTCGTTACCAACGATGAGAAGCGCGGTATAATCGAAAAGCTCTTCCCTCAGTCCATGCATAATTTCCTGCTGAACACAGTTCGCGGCGGTGCAACGGAACGTATTGAGGAGATACTCGACGAGTACGAGAATCTGCTCATAGACAAGCAGGGAAGCATCAAGGCGGTAGTCCGCTATGTTACGCCTCTTACCGAGGCTCAGCAGGCAGATCTCCGCCAGTTCATCATGGAAAAATTCGTCAAGGATGACGTTGACATAGAGTATAAGCATGATCCCGACATCATCGGCGGCTTCATACTCAATGCAGGCGACCTTGAATACGATAAGAGCTACCGTACAGGCCTCCGCCTTATGAAGGACACCCTCCAGACAAAGGCAGCTGAGTACGTTGACGGAGGCATGACCGCAAAAACAGGCAGCAACAGCGATATTATCTCTGTACTGAAAACAGAGGTCCGCGATTTCGAGGTAAAGTCTGGAGCTACCGAAACTGGCTTCGTTACCCGCCTCGGAGACGGTATCGCAAGAGTTTACGGCATGAATTCCGTTATGTACGGCGAGCTTGTGGAATTTGAAACAGGTATCAGAGGCATCGTTCAGAACCTTGAGGAAAAGTCAGTAGGCGTAGTTCTTCTCGGAGACGATCACGGCCTTACAGAGGGCTCCTCCGTTATCAGAACGGGCAAAAGAGCAGGTATCGGCGTTAGCGACGAGCTTCTCGGCCGAGTTGTTGACGCTCTGGGTTCTCCTATCGACGGCCTCGGACAGATAAAAGCCGACGACTACTTCCCCATTGAGCGTGAGGCTCCCGGCGTTATCGAGCGTAAGCCCGTAAATGTGCCTCTCCAGACAGGTATACTCGCCATAGACTCCATGTTCCCTATCGGCAGAGGTCAGCGTGAGCTCATCATAGGCGACCGCCAGACAGGTAAGACCTCCATCGCCGTTGATACCATAATCAACCAGAAGGAACAGGACGTTATCTGTATCTATGTTGCCATAGGTCAGAAGTCATCAACTGTCGCACAGATAGTAAATACCCTGAAAAAGTACGGCGCTATGGATTATACCGTAGTTGTATGCGCTTCAGCCAGCGATCCTGCGCCTTTCCAGTATATCGCCCCCTATTCGGGCACGGCTATCGCCGAATACTTCATGTCAAAGGGCAGGGACGTACTCATAGTCTACGACGATCTTTCCAAGCACGCCGTAGCTTACAGAGCCATGTCCCTCCTGCTTCACCGTCCTCCCGGACGTGAGGCTTACCCCGGAGACGTTTTCTACTTGCATTCGAGACTCCTCGAACGCTCCAGCCGTCTTGACGACGAGCACGGCGGCGGTTCACTGACAGCTCTCCCCATCATCGAGACTCTGGCAGGAGATATATCGGCTTATATCCCCACAAACGTCATATCCATCACAGACGGTCAGATCTTCCTTGAGAGCGAGCTTTTCAACTCGGGACTCCGTCCTGCGGTAAACTACGGACTTTCCGTATCCCGTGTCGGCGGCGCTGCCCAGACCAAGGCCATGAAGAAGGCTTCGGGAAATCTCCGTATCGACCTTGCCCAGTTCAAGGAAATGGAGATATTCACCCAGTTCTCGTCAGAGCTGGATCAGTCCACTACGGAGCTCCTCGACCACGGCCGTATGCTCACCGAGCTGCTCAAGCAGCCTCTTTACAATCCCCTTCCTCACTATGAGCAGGTGATACTCCTCTATGCGGCTCAGCACGACTTCTTCAAGGGCATCCCCCTCAAGGAGCTGAGAGAATACCGCACAGATCTTATGAATTACATAAGAAGCTACGGTCAGGACATCATAACCGAGATAGAGGAGAACAAGGTCCTCACAGACGACCTTGCCGAACGTATCGAAAGAATACTCACAGCTTTCGAGGAATAAGGCGGTGATCCTCTGTGCCTAATATGAGAGAGATCCGCGAAAGGATCGGAAGCATACAGCAGATACTCAAAATAACCAACGCTATGTACCTCATGTCCTCTTCCAAGCTGAAAAAGGCAAGGAAGTCCCTTGAATGTACAGAGCCTTACTTCTATAAGCTCCAGTCCACCATAGAGAGCGTACTGGAGCATACTCCGCACACCCGTCAGCTCTACTTCGACAGACGTGCCGATATCCCCGAGGATAAGCGTAAAAAGGGATATATCGTCATCACAGGCGATAAGGGCCTCTGCGGAAGCTACAACCATAATATCCTCAAATTCACCGAGCAGAAGCTCAAAGAGGCTGCCGACATCGATAACTGCTACCTCTTTGTCATGGGACAGGTGGGAAGAATGTACTTCCAGCGCCGTATCCAGAACGACAAGAAGGGCTTCGTTGACGGAGAGTTCCTCTATACCACACAGAATCCCACTCTTTACAGAGCCCGTGAGATCGCTGAGCTCGTGCTCGAAAAGTTCGAGAACCGCGAGCTCGACGAGGTGCACGTAATATATACCGACATGGTCAGCTCGAATATCATGGAGCCAAGAACCCTGCGTCTTCTCCCCTTTGAGAGAAAGCACTTAGGAAAGGCTGCCGACGGTACTCTGAAAAAGCTGCCGAAGGCTTCATTCATGCCTTCTCCCGAGGAGGTAATGAACTACCTTATTCCACAGTACGCAAAGGGCATAATCTACGGTGCAATGGTAGAGGCGTTCTGCAGTGAGCAGCAGTCACGAATGACCGCTATGGATGCCGCCACCACCAGCGCCAAGGACATGATAAAGGACCTTTCGCTTATGTACAACCGTGCAAGACAGGCGGCTATCACTCAGGAGATAACCGAGGTCTGCGGCGGTGCGCAGTCGGTAGAGGAATAAGCTTATGGCCAGAAAACTGACAGTCCTTTCTTTTATATCGGCACTGGTCTTTTCATTCTTTGCGTTTGAAGGTGCTTTCGGACTGAACGAAAAACTCAGAGAGAACCATAATTCTGATACAGACAATTTCTATAATGAGGTCCTGGCGGATCAGCACTCATCGCTGCTGTTTCCCATACTGGCCTGCATATCGATATATCTTTTCATATGCTTCGGTACGGCATGGCTTGCAGGCAAACTCAGCAAGGCTCCGAAGCCTTATCGGGTATTTGCGGTCACAAGCGGCGCGGTCTGCCTCGGAACGCTCATTGCTGCAGTGATAGCTTCAGCAGACACTTTAAAGGATCATACCATAATGAGGGCATTATCGCACTCTGTCTTTTTTAGGGGCTGGCTGATAATCATACTGCCGCTGACAGCATTGGTATTGATCGCCGATCTGATATTATGGGATAAATATAATAAAAAACCGAAAATATCCGATTTGCACAAATATAATAAAGAAATGTAGGTAAGCCTGCCCTCGGGCTCCTGCTATACGGTACAATATTATGTATGTTTCGGGAGGGCGAGGACGCCCTCACCTACAGAAAAATGATATACCCGAATTCTCTTAAACAAAGGAGAAAAAAATGGAAAAAGGCAGAATAACGCAGGTCATCGGACCTGTTATAGACGTTGAGTTCGGCACGGGAAAGCTCCCTATGATAAGGGACGCTCTCACTGTCGATATCGACGGCAAAAAGCGCGTCATGGAGGTCGCTCAGCATATGGGCAACCACATTGTGCGCTGTATCATGCTGGCGTCCAGCGAGGGACTCAGCAAGAATATGGAGGTCACTCCCACAGGCTCCTGCATCAAGGTGCCCGTAGGCGAGCAGACTCTCGGACGTATGTTCAACGTTCTCGGCGAGCCCATCGACAAGAAGGGCGACGTGGAGACCGAGGAAAAATGGGAGATCCACCGCAAGGCTCCTACCTTTCAGGATCAGAGCCCGGTTGTCGAGATACTGGAAACCGGCATAAAGGTCATCGACCTTATTGCTCCTTACGCTAAGGGCGGTAAGATAGGTCTCTTCGGAGGCGCAGGCGTCGGCAAGACAGTTCTTATACAGGAGCTTATCAGAAATATCGCCACCGAGCACGGCGGCTACTCTATATTCACAGGTGTCGGAGAGCGTTCACGTGAGGGAAACGACCTCTGGAACGAAATGCAGGAATCGGGAGTTATCGCAAAGACCGCTCTCGTTTTCGGTCAGATGAACGAGCCTCCCGGATCGCGTATGCGTGTTGCTCAGACAGGTCTTACCATGGCTGAATACTTCCGTGACCGTGAGCACAAGGACGTTCTTCTCTTCATCGACAATATCTTCCGTTACGTACAGGCAGGCTCCGAAGTATCTGCCCTTCTGGGACGTATGCCCTCTGCCGTTGGCTATCAGCCCACTCTGGCAAACGAGGTCGGCGAGCTCCAGGAGCGTATCACCTCTACGAAAAACGGATCTATAACCTCTGTACAGGCCGTATACGTCCCTGCGGACGACCTTACGGACCCTGCACCTGCGGTAACCTTCGCTCACCTTGACGCTACTACCGTACTTTCACGTAAGATAGTCGAGCAGGGCATCTACCCCGCCGTTGATCCTCTTGAGTCAAATTCACGTATCCTCGAACCCGAGATCGTGGGCGAGGAGCACTACACCGTGGCAAGACGCACTCAGGAGCTTCTCCAGAAGTACAAGGAGCTCCAGGACATCATCGCCATCCTCGGTATGGAAGAGCTTGACGAGTCCGATAAGCTGGCGGTATACCGTGCAAGAAAAATACAGAAGTTCCTCTCGCAGCCCTTCAACGTTGCGGAAAACTTCACAGGCCTCAAGGGCAAGTACGTGCCCCTCAAGGACACTATCGAGGGATTCAAAGCCATTATCGACGGAGATATGGACAAGTATCCCGAGTCTGCATTCCTTATGGCAGGAACTATCGACGACGTTATAATGAAGGCCCGTCAGATGGACGAGGACTAAAGGAGGCGGCTGAATATGGCTAAGACCTTTCACCTTGAGATCATCGCCACAGACCGCATATTCTTCAGCGGCGAGGTGGAGCATCTCGTCATAACTGCTATCGACGGCCTTATCGGCATACTTGCCGGACATGAGCCCCTGGTAACCTCGCTCCCCACGGGAGAGCTGAAATACCTTGTGGACGGAGAGTGGAAATATGCCGCCATATCCGAGGGATTTATTCAGGTAATGCCCGATTCTTCCATTATACTGGCAGATACCTGCGAGCTCCCGGAGGAGATCGACATAAAACGCGCTCAGGAAGCAAGAGAACGTGCCGAGGAAAGGCTCAGGCAGAAGCAGAGCATCAAGGAGTACTATGAGACTCAGGCTGCTCTCAACCGCGCTATGAACCGTCTGAAAATATCACAGAAGCATTTCAAGTGAGGACAAATGCACTCCGTATACGGGGTGCATTTTTGCATTGGTTCGGCATTGCATTGCTGCCGGCGGGCGGATAATATCCACTCCTACGGGCTAACTGCTGTATTTTGTTCATAATTCCGAAATTTAATAAACGGAATTGTGCATATTCTTGAAATAGGAATATTTTTGTTTTATATACTTGACTTTTTTATAAAAATATAGTACAATAATTGTAATTGTCAAAGAGACAGGAATAAAGAACTCATGCCTTTTTCTCCCTCAGGTGAGGATCGGCTCAAAGAGTTCGATAATAGGAGGCATGACTGTGAAAAAGACAGGCAAATCAACTTTCTTCATTGTCGTTGCTTTTATCGCACTGTTCGCCGTTTCGTCGGTATTCGGTATCGACAAGATCTTCGGCGACAAGAGAACCACTTATGTCAAGGGCGTTGACGACATCCGTCTTGGTATCGACATCAAGGGCGGCGTTGACGTTACTTTTGGTCCCGCAGGTGAATACGACGCCGATCTCGCTCAGCTCGACGCTGCTACTGCGATCATCAAGACAAGACTCTCATCCCTCGGTATCACCGATAACGAGGTTTACAGCGATGAAAAGAGCGACAGAATTATTGTCCGCTTCCCTTGGCAGGTCGGCGAGACAGACTTCGATCCCGAATCCGCTGTTAAGGAGCTCGGTGAAATGGCTGAGCTTACTTTCCGCAAAGGTACGGATACTACTACCGATGAGAACGGAAATACCGTTCCCTCCGGCGAGATAGTTCTCGTGGGCGACGACATCGAAAAGGCTGAGAGACAGTTCAGACAAGACAACGACGGCAAGAATTATGAATATACAGTAGGTCTTCAGCTCACAAAGGAAGGTTCCGACAAGTTCGCTGCAGCTACAGCAGAGCTTTCAGGCTCCGATACACCTATCTCCATCTGGATGGATAACACCATGATCTCAGCTCCTACCGTTAAGAACACCATTACAGGCGGTCAGGCAGAGATCTCGGGTAACTTCGACGCTGATTCTTCCAAGAAGCTCGCCGATCAGATCAACTCAGGTGCTCTCCCCTTCAAAATGGAGACAAAGAGCTTCAGAACCATTTCTCCTACAATGGGTGAAGGCTCACTGGATGCTATTCTCCTTGCAGCTCTCATCGCATTCATATTCATTGCAATATACATGATATTCCTTTACAGACTCCCCGGCTTCGTGGCTGTTATCGCGCTCTGCGGACAGGTTGCAGGCTCTATCGCAGCTATCACAGGCTGGTTCGGATTCATGAACGGCTCTACGCTCACCATTCCCGGTATCGCAGGTATCATCCTTGCAGTCGGTATGGGCGTTGACGCTAATATCATCACCGGCGAGCGTATCAAGGAAGAGCTCAGAACAGGCAAGTCTCTTGACGCGGCTATCAAGATCGCTTACAAGAGAGCCTTCTCCGCTATCCTCGACGGTAACATCACAAACGTTATCATCGCCGTTATCCTTATGGGAGCTTTCGGTGTTCCCGACAGCTTCTTCTCGAAGATCCTCAACAAGACTATCTTCTTCGCATTCGGCGCTACTGCTGAGGGCGTTGTTTACTCCTTCGGATTTACCCTGCTCGCAGGTGTTATCTGCAACTTCATCTTCGGAGTATTTGCTTCAAGACTTATGGTAACATCACTCTCCAAGTTCAAGTGCTTCAAAAACAGAAAGCTTTACGGAGGTGACGAGAAATGAGCAAGAAGAATACTCACAAGGAAACCGTTGTTACCCCCGAGAAGGTATATGACTTCTGTTCCAAGAAAAGACTGATCCTCGGCGTAGTTATTGCTGTTCTCGTTGTATGTCTGGCAGGCGCGATAATCAGAGGTATCCACCTTGCTATCGAATTCAAGGGCGGTACTCTTATCACCTATACCTACCAGGGCGACATCAATACCAATGATGTTGCTTCAAACGTCAAGGACATCATTGGCACCCCGGTTGTTGTAAGAACAGGTGAGAGCCTCGATTCGGGCGGAAAACAGATCACCATCTCCTTCACTTCGGATGAGGGTCTTACCGCTGACAGACAGACAGAGCTCACTTCCTCACTCAGAGAGAAGTTCCCCGACAATGATCTCGTTATCTACGATTCAAACGATGTAAGCCCTTCTTCCGGACGTGAGTTCCTCCTCAAGTGCTTCATCGCAGTGCTCTTCGCAGCATTCATCGTTATCATCTATATCGCCATCCGTTTCAAGAACATCGGCGGCTGGTCGGCAGGTGTATGCTCTATCTTTGCACTCTGCCTCGATATACTCGTAGCTTTCACTACTACAATAGTATGCGGCTTCAATATCGATTCCAATATCGTTGCCGTTATACTCACAATCCTCGGATACTCTATCAATAACACCATTGTTATCTACGACCGTATCAGAGAAAACCGCAAGCTCATGCCTAAGGCTTCACTTAATGAGCTTATCAATGTGAGCTGTACACAGTCCCTTACACGTTCTGTAAGAACATCCATTACAACTATCGGCACTATGCTCATAGTTACCATCGTTGTAAAGGTAACAGGCTATGATTCGCTCCTCAGCTTCTCTGTTCCGCTTATGATGGGTCTTATCTCAGGTACCTTCTCCTCACTCTTCGTTGCACCTGTAACATGGTCATGGCTGAAGAACAGGAAGGCAAAGAAAGCAAAGGAAGCAAAAAGCAGCAAGTGATCTATAATAAAGACCGTCCTTCGGGGCGGTCTTTTTTTATGCCGTGCCCCTTCTGTATACAGCGCAAAAAGGACTGAAATTCAACGGAAAACCATTGAATTTCCAAAAATTAATTTTGTGGTTCTGTGTTTTGTACAAATCCGCGGTGCAGTTTTTGTGGGTTCTGCCAAAGGCCTCCTCTCTGACGGAGCTTGTATCATAAGCAAAATGAAAAACGGCATATTTTCTACCTTCAGGAAGGTGTAAAGCCTTCCCCTCGTCTTGACTTTGCGCACATAATATTGTATAATAAAATCCAGAATATTGAAAGGGGCGGTATTGTGGCCAAGCTTAAATTCTCAGAAAAAAACGGCGGCGTATGCATCCTTTGCAGGACAACAGGCAGCGAAATGCTGAATGAAGCCGAATACAGATACTTCGTGGACAATTCTATCAAGGGCTGGCTCACTCCCAAGGCCGTATCCGCCGACAAGCTCGAATATACGGGCGCACAGGGCGTCCCTCTTATAAATGTGCTGAAGCAGGGTGTGGACAAAAAGCGCTATTATACCATCGTATCCCAGCTGCTGACTATACTTGATACCGCTGCCAACTGCGGATTCAATATGAAAAATATAGTCCTGGATCCCGATTTCATCACCTTTGATACCGAAAACAACCAATTATACCTGTTCTATCTCCCCCTCTGGTACAACGAGAGCTGCAACGACGGTGTGGTAAACTGTCTCCGCCGCATCTCCACCTTTGCAGAGTATGACTCTCAGGAGGACTACAACAGCGTGGACGGATTCATGAATTTTGTCTGCCGCGCCGAGGGCTTTACCATATCATCAGCCATGGAGCATATCCGGAGGGAAGCTCCCGAGGTGCTCCCACAGCGACGTTCTGCTGCAAAACCCGTTAAACCGGAATTCAGCAGACCTTCTGCCGCTCCAAGGACATCTGATACGAGACTTTCGGACTTCGCTCCCAAAGAGCCCCGTCCCCAGAGTACCGCCCAGACCATAATCAACGGCATAAACGCAGGCTCGGAACAGTTCAGGCATACCGAAGGTCCCAGGCTAGCAGAGCCGAAGATAATCCCCTCTCTCAATGAGGAGAACAGACAGGGACTGCCGGAGCTGAAAAAGAAGGATTTCGCACGCCCCGAGGTCAGCTATCCCACTCTTACAAGACGAGCTACAGGCGTCACGGTCAATATCGACAGACCTGTGTTCCACATAGGCAAGGAACGGGACAAGGTAGATTTCTGCGTTACCGAGAACAGAACGGTAAGCCGTCTCCATGCTACTATCTATACCAGAAACGGCTCCTGCTTCGTTGAGGATAACAACTCCACCAACAGGACATACATAAACGGCACTCCCGTTCTCCCGAACAGGGAGATCAAGCTGAAAAGCGGCGATGTGCTGAAGCTTTCAGATGAGGAATTCGACTTTATAGACGGATAATTCCGCCCTATGGGGGGATATTTATGGATTACATTACTGCCTGCGATACCGACATCGGTATCTCAAAGAAAATAAATCAGGACAGCGTATGCGTCAAGACCGCCAGAACTGCCACGGGCAAAGCTGCTCTTGTCATGGTCTGCGACGGCATGGGCGGACTCTCAAAGGGTGAGCTCGCCAGCGCCGAGGTCATTCGCAGCTTCGCTGAATGGTTCGATACAGAGCTGCCCTTCGAGCTCCCCAACTGGGACTGGAAAACAGCCGCAAGAAACGTCATCAGCCGTCTTCGCAGGCTCAATGCCATGCTCATAGACTACGGCGCAAGAAACAGCCTTCAGCTGGGCACTACCGCCACAGGTCTCATCGCCGTAAACAGCGAATTCATGACCTTCCATGTGGGGGACAGCCGCATCTACAAGATCTCGGACAAGCTCAGCCAGGTCACCGACGATCATACCTTCGTCAACAGAGCTGTGAAAATGGGCAGGATGACTCCCGAGGAGGCTCTCACCGATCCGAGAAGGAACGCCCTTGTCCAGTGTGTGGGCGTTACGGGAGAAATAGCTCCCGAGGTAAGACTGGGCGTCTTTGAAAACAATACCAACTTTCTTATATGCTCCGACGGCTTCCGCCATGTTCTTACGGAAAAAGAGCTCTATGAGGAGCTCTCGGCAGAAAAAACAAAGAACAAGGCCGCTATGCAGAAGCAGCTCAGGCAGCTTATAGAGACCGTCAAGAGCAGAAACGAAAACGATAATATCACCGCCGCTGTTTTCCGCGCTGAGATGTAGCGGCAAGGGAGTGATGCTATGTCAAGAGATGAGATGCTGGTCATCGCCGCTGCGGCGGCAGTATTCGTCATCATCAATATAATCATGTGGAGCATTATCGCACGGAAAGAGCGAAAGGCAAAGGGGAATGCCGCTCCGCAGATAAACTCGGCCGCCGAGAGCATAAGCAGCGTATCTGCGGCTGCTGCTGCAGAGGGTTTCGAGCTGATGGAAAATACAGTTATAATACATACCTCTGACAGGATAGTCTGACACGGCAGCCGTGTGCCGGAAATAAATCAATAACACCTATTACTCTTATGAGCGGAGGAAGCTGATATGGAATTCAGGATAAACCACATAACCAACTTTCTGCGCCGCGGGATCATTATCCCTGCCTGCGTTTTTGCAGCTGCGCTCCTGATCTTTCTCATCATGGGAATAACTGCCGAGTCTGCCGCACCTGTACTGATACTCGGAGGTATATTCATTCTTTGTGCCGCTGCTGAGGTCATATTCGTATTACTGTATCTCCTCGAGCGTATATTCGGTACAAAAGTTATCATAAACGACGATCATGTCAGGATAAAGATGCTGCTGAGACAGAAAACGCTCCGTTTTGATGAGATAGCCGATACAAAGTACACTCATTACGAATGTACGAGGGACAACACCGAACGCAAACAGAGATCGGATTCACTGCTGTACAAATACGCCGCAGCCGATAAAAAGGTCCGAATGCGTTCGCGGCTCATTTTTTATCTTGATTCGGGCAGAGCCTTCAGCCTCAATGACGATGCGACAAACTATAAACGGAAACAGAAGCAATGGATGACAAACCCGGGCATTGATCCCGATGAGGACGTAAGTCTGTATCAGGCATATCAGTGCTACCTTCATGCCTGCCGTCAGTTTTATAATTCACACTGACATATGCAGACCGCGTCCGCGTAAACCATGGTATACGGATATTTCTGCTCTCCTGAATACAGGAGACAGTTTATCATATTAAAAAATGATATAGGAGGAAAATCAAACATGAAAACCGCATTCAAGGTGCTTACGATCTTTATTCTCGTAGTAAACAGTATCGCAGGCATTGCAGGCGTGCTGGGCTTATCCGCCGCCGCCAAGCTCACAGAGGGCAAAACAGGTGCCGACGCTGCCATGGGCGGTGTAGGCGTCATGGCAATTCTCTTCGCACTCATACCAATAGCAGTTACTATATACATGACTATCTGCGGTCTCAGAGGCAAATACGATATGTGCTTCAAGATCTCATTTGTACTCATGATACTGAATATAGTATCCTTCGTTCTCTCGGACAACAAGGGAACTGCTGTATTCTCTCTGGTTCTCTCCGTTGCATACTGCCTCATGGCAAGGAAAATGGACAAGGGAGTATACTGATGAGATACGTCTCTCAGGGGAGGTAATACTATGACAAATCCCAACGATCTTGCTCGCAACAGGAATATCAGAGCACAGGAATTCGCCCATAACCGCGCTTTGATGAACAAATGCACCAAACGCTACAACACCATGGGTATTCTCTACTTCGTACCGCTGCTGATATACATTCCCGTTACCATAGGCTTTGCATTTATCACAGGTTCATTCATACCCTTTGTTGACGCGCTTATTGTATGTCCCCTGCTGGCTTTCCTTGCATGGCGAAGCTTCTACCACAAGCACGACCTGATGATAATATTCTTATTCATAGTGCTGTTTACAAATCAGTTCCTGCTTGTCAAGCTGGCTCCCTATGAGGACGCAGGCTTCTTCAAGTTCAGGATAATGGGAAAATGCTCTGTCGGACACCTGATCATACTGCTTATCATCGGCTCGGTTGCGGTATTGAACTTCATTACCAACATGACATACCATAAACTGGAGGAGGCTGACGGATTCCCGCAGTTCAACGAGCGCTTCTTCGATCAGGAAATGGATATAAGACAGTCCAGGATCAAGGATCCCTTTCAGGCGGAAATGGAAAGACGCCAGAGAACTGCTTCGGATTCCATGGCAGATATAAGCCTTCCATCAGACCTGAGCGCAAAATCCAAGGACGGCGGTCCCCCTGCGGGAATGGACTGCATCTGAATATATCCCACATATTCCGGACATGGGTATTTTTCACAGAAAATGAACAAAATTTTCTGTAAAGAAAGGCGGCTTGCAAGCCGCCTTTTTTATTGACATGAGAGAAGTATGATGATATAATTAATGTGTCTGCAATAACCGCCATACAGCGGTTATTGCCCCGAGCTACATTCGGGGAACGCAAATGAATTCAAAGGAGAACATTTCAATGAGCGGTAATATAAACAGCTACGAAAGCCCATTCTGTACACGTTATGCCAGTGAGGAAATGCAGTACGTTTTCTCGGCAGACAAGAAGTTCACCACATGGAGAAAGCTCTGGGTGGCTCTGGCAAGAGCAGAAATGAAACTCGGACTTCCCGTTACCGAGGCTCAGGTAAAGCAGCTCGAGGAGCATATCAACGATGTTGACTATGAAATGGCTGCCGAGCGCGAAAAGATCACACGCCACGACGTTATGGCTCACGTTTTCACCTACGGTCAGGCTTGTCCCGATGCCGCAGGTATCATACACCTGGGCGCTACATCATGCTATGTAGGCGATAACACAGACGTTATCATCATGCGCGATGCGCTTAAAATAGTCCGCAGAAAGCTCATAAACGTTATGAACAACCTGGCAAAGTTCGCAGACGAGTATAAGAGCCTCCCCTGCCTTGCATATACCCATCTTCAGCCCGCTCAGCTCACCACCGTCGGCAAGAGAGCTACTCTCTGGCTCAATGAGCTCCTCATGGACTTCCAGGATCTCGAATACCGTATGTCCACACTGAAGCTCCTCGGCTCAAAGGGCACAACAGGCACTCAGGCTTCATTCATGGAGCTCTTTGAGGGAGACACTGACAAGATCAAGAAGCTGGAGCAGATGATCGCAGAAGAAATGGGCTTCGACGCAGTTGTCCCCGTATCAGGTCAGACCTACTCACGTAAGGTAGACTCAAAGGTGCTGGAGCTCCTCAGCGATATTGCACAGTCTGCAAGCAAGTTCTCCAATGATATGCGTATACTCCAGTCCTTCAAGGAAATGGAGGAGCCCCGCGAGAAGAAGCAGATCGGTTCTTCCGCAATGGCTTACAAGCGCAACCCCATGCGCTGTGAGAGAATAACCTCCCTCGCACGCTACGTAATGATAGACAGCCTCAATCCTGCATTCACAGCAGGTACCCAGTGGTTCGAGAGAACTCTCGACGACTCCGCTAACAAGCGGATCAGCGTTGCCGAGGCATTCCTCGGCGTTGACGCTATCCTCAATATCATGATGAACGTTACAAACGGCATCGTGGTATATCCCGAAATGATACGCCGCCGCGTAATGGCCGAGCTTCCCTTCATGGCCAGTGAGAACATCATGATGGACGCCGTAAAGAAGGGCGGAAACCGTCAGGAGCTCCACGACCGTATCATGGATTACTCCATGGAGGCAGGCGCTAACGTTAAGGTAAAAGGTCTGGACAATAACCTCTGCGAGCTCATCGAAGCCGATCCCATGTTTATGGTAACAAAGGAGGAGCTTGACGCCGTTCTCAAGCCCGAGAACTACACAGGCAGAAGCTCTCAGCAGGTGGACGAATTCCTTGCCGAGTGCATCAAGCCTATCCTCGAAGCTAACAAAGATATCCTCGGCGAAAGCTTTGAAATGAAGAACTAAGTGCGGAGCCCGCGCTGACTTGTCACGTTGGCGCTGGTAAACTCGCTCACTATTATTGAAAACGTTACCCGTACATCGTTTACGGTGAATTGTAGGAGACGGCGTTCTCGACGTCCCAAGCCATTTACAGGGCGGATATTTTCCGCCCGTAAGATAAAGGCCGAGTTAAGGGCTGAAGGCTCAGACTCGCCTATTTCACGCACTCTACGAAGCGTAGACTCCGCTTTAAAACATAATTCTACGGCTCATGGGTGTACTTTTTCTCCGCAGCATGATACACTTTTCTCAGAAGGGAGGAACAATGAATGGATCAGGTCAAGATCGGTAAATTCATATCTCAGATGAGAAAAGAAAAAGGACTTACACAGAAACAGCTTGGTGATGAACTCCTTATCAGTGATAAGACAGTCTCCAAGTGGGAGACAGGCAAGGGTATGCCGGAGGTATCCCTTATGCTGCCACTCTGTGAAAAGCTGGGTATCAATGTCAATGAGCTCCTCACGGGCGAACGTATCCCCGATGAGGACTACAAGAAGAAAGCGGAGGAAAATATTATGAATATCATGCGTGAAAAAGAAGAAAGCATCAGAAAGATAATCGTTTCTGTCATTGCAGGAGCCACAGGCATACTCGCAGGCTGTACGCTCATAGTCGTTTCAGGCGTATTCGATATGGCAGCGTGGCAGAGAGGTCTGCTCTTAGCCATAGGCATTATAGTTATGATCGGCGGAATAGCCGTTGCAGCCATCGAGGATATGACCGCCGGCACTTACGAGTGCAAACACTGCGGAACACGTTTTGTTCCCTCGGGTATCGCATATATTGCAGGTCCCCATACCATCACAAGAAGGAAGCTTACCTGCCCCAAGTGCGGCAAGCGTTCCTACTGCAAGCGCAGACTTACTCATTGAATTTATCGGGCGGATAATATCCGCCCCTACCGAACACAGGAGATACCATGAAAAAAGCTCTCACTATAGGCGGAATTATCGGCTTTCTGCTGATATCGGCGCTTGCAATATCCATATTCTTTCCCGGACTTCCCACATATTTAAAGGTCAAGCTTAAATACGAACATATCGACGAAAGGATCCCAGAATTTGAAAAATCGGATATCCCCGGCGACTATGTGAGCCATACCCTCAGAGGTGTAAGATTCAGTACTCCCTCAGACTGGGAGGCTTATTCCCCTATTGAAGGCGCTGAACCGAATGCCTACCGTGCAAAGGATAAATCCACTGTTTTTGTTCTTAATCTCAATTACAAAGCACAGGAGGAGCTGCTTAAAAATTCGGAGGAAACTCTCGGCTCGGAATATGATGTGTGGAACGAATATGAATTCAGTGAAGAGGATTACAGACATTTCTACAAGGCTATCGGTATCGAGCCTCCGCAGTACGGGCTGAATCTCCGTATGCTGTGGTATATGAGAGACGACGTAACCGCAAAGGACTGTCTGAAGCTGCGGGGCAGAGACAGGAAGGTTTTCCTTGATGTTGCCGATTCAAAAGATGAATCCGTAAAAATGGAGACCATGTGGAAAACCAAAGGCAAAGGCTTCTACGCCTATATCGGACGGATAATGTATTCCGGCTTCGACGGGAACACATGGACGGTAAATATATTTCCCGACGGAAATGAGAACGAACATTTCACGGCGACCATAAAATGCTCCGACGAAACAACGGCAAGGAAGATAATCAGCTCCATAGAGCTTGAATAATAAAGGAAAAGCAATGAAAAAGGAATATCTCGAAGCAGGCAAGATCGTCACCACCCACGGTATACGCGGTGAAGTGAAGATAATGCCTTACACCGACAGCCCCGAGCTCCTCGCGGAGTTCGACAGGCTTTTTATAGGAAAAAACCATGAGGAAGTGTTCATCGAGCGCTCCAGAGTGTTCAAAAATACAGTTATCGCCAAGATCGAGGGCATCGATACTCCCGAAGCTGCGGAAAAGCTCCGCAATAAGGTGCTTTATATGCACCGCGATGATCTGGAGCTTGACGATGACACCTATTTCATTCAGGACCTCATCGGTCTTGAGGTACGTGACGCCGATACACAGCAGGTTTACGGCAGGATAGCCGATGTCATGCAGACAGGCGCCAACGACGTCTATGTCATAAAGGGCGAGGAAAGGGAATACCTTGTGCCCGCTATCGGCGACGTTGTAATTTCTACCGACATTGATGAAGGCATTATGACCATACGCCCTCTTGACGG
The DNA here is from genome assembly GCF_000571935.1 of Ruminococcus flavefaciens 007c. Lineage (GTDB taxonomy): Bacteria > Bacillota > Clostridia > Oscillospirales > Ruminococcaceae > Ruminococcus > Ruminococcus flavefaciens_F. The sequence goes on from NZ_ATAX01000028.1 coordinate 228,640, forward strand.
CCTTTTCGACTGATATGCGAAAAAGCAATATAGCAGCGTTCTCGGCGCTGGCAGCTGTCTTTGCAGCTATCGCCCTGTGGTCGTGCATGACCTGCGGAGATGTATTGAAGGAATATTTCCGCTTGCCGAAATGGGACATTTCCGTAACAGGTATCGTTTTCCTGGTCATGCTGTTCATACCAAATATCATATGGAGCAAAATGCAGCCCGACGGCTACGAGGAAGCTTCAAAGCATGAAAACAAAGTGCTTCTTGCACTTGAACGCACCGGCGAAGTGCTGGTATCCGTACTGGTGCTGACAGACAGGCGGTTGGACAGGCTTTCGGCTTCGCCGCGTACAGGCTATCTTTTAACAGCACTGGTGCTCATGGTGCTTTACGAGCTTTACTGGATAAAATATTTCCGAAGCAGTCATACCCTTGCGGATATGTACTCGGATTACTGCGGATTCCCCCTGGCAGGAGCTTCCCTGCCTGTTTTTGCCGTGCTCCTTCTGGGAGTTTACGCCTGCAATGTCTTTCTTATTGCAGCAGCAATAATACTCGGCATCGGCCATATAGGCATACACCTTATGCACAGAAAAGAGATATAAATAATAATGTAGAACAAAAGAAAAACAGCTGTACACAGCTAAAAGGAGGCACCCCAAATGAAAAAAATCTTAGGAATACTGTTTTTACTCATCGTCATAGCTATAGGTATCTGCGCTTATTTCTTCCCAGGGATACCCTACCGTTATAAATGTACACACGAATTCAAGCTCCTTGACAGTATATACTCCGAGGTCCCCGCTGACCTTGCGCCGCTGCCTGCAGACTATGCCGATTACTCTAACCTCGGCATACGCATAACCGCATGGAACGATATGGAGGCTGTACGTACAGAGGATAAAAACGAGGCGCTCTGGGAAAATGAGGACAAGAGCCATACCATACACGTAAAAACCGAGACTCTCGGCGATAATTACGATTTTCTGGACAGGACAGGTATTACCCATGAAGCTCTGAACAGTTACTGTAAAAAGGTCGGAAAGACTCCTCCCGAGACGAATCACGAGTTTGTACGTCTCATAATGTCGCTGACTATGGAGGATTTCGATATTCACGACATGAAAAACGCCAAGACCTTCTATAAGCTGATGAGCCTTAAAAATGAGGAATTCATGGGGCTCAACTGCCCTGTAAGGTACTACTCCGGCGACGGCGTCGGCTACAAGGGCTTCATGAAAACTGTGGAAATGCCCAGCGAAAAGACCGCTGTTATCAATATCTACCCCGATAAAAACAATCACAGACACTATACCATAGAGCTCAGCGTTACCGACTGGAATGAAATACTTGCCATTTCAGAGAGTATAAAGCTTACCGAATGATATTACAGGACCGCTTATGCGGTCCTCAATTATTCAAAAGGAGAAATACCATGCATATAGAAATAGCTACACTTTTCCCCGAAATGTGTGAAGCCGTCCTCAGCGAGAGCATAGTCGGCAGAGCACGCAGGGCAGGAAAAATAAGCCTGCACTGCCGCCAGATAAGGGAATACACCTTGGACAAGCACCGCCGCGTTGACGATACTCCCTACGGCGGAGGCATGGGAATGGTGATGCAGTGCGAACCTATATACAACTGCTACAAGGCTGTATGTCAGGAGCTGGGCACAAAGCCCCATACCATATATATGTCCCCGAAGGGCCGGATCTTCGACCAGAAAAGAGCCGTGGAGCTTTCCGGAATGGATAATATCCTTATCATATGCGGCCACTATGAGGGCGTAGACCAGCGCGTCATCGACAAGATCGTTGACGAGGAGCTCTCTATCGGCGATTATGTACTCACAGGCGGCGAGCTTCCCGCAATGGTTGTAGCCGATACAGTTGCCCGTATGTGCGAGGGCGTACTCTCCGACGAGGTATGCTTTACCGATGAGAGCATATACAGCGGACTCCTTGAGTACCCTCAGTATACCCGTCCCGAGGTCTGGGAGGGCGAGGCCGTGCCGCCTGTGCTTCTCTCGGGGCACCATAAGAACATAGAGAACTGGCGGCACGAGCAGAGTCTGAAACTGACAGCTGAAAGAAGACCTGATCTTTTAGCTAAATATAACGCAGAAAATAAATGACCAAAAATTGCTTTGGTCATTTTCTCTTTTTCTTTTATTGCTGTTCCACATATTAACTGGCTGTATATAAAAAAATGCTTTCTCCGTTTAGAAGAAATGGCTATATTCTTGTGTTGAATAATATGCACTTTCAACAATTACTGTCAACATTTTTTTGTGGTGATAATAAACAAGCAAGCTGATAAAATTTCATTCACATTTAATCTAAATGTAGAATTTAGCGAAAACATGGATCATAATCGCAAAAATCCGTTGACGAGGTGAGAAAATGATTGTATAATGATATCAGCAAGTGAATCAATTTGCAAACGGCAACACAGTCCTGTTGAGAGGGGCTGTAATACAGAGAATAGGAGAGTTGTATATGTTTGTAAGAGAAGTAATGGTTAAGAATCAGGTTGGACTTCATGCAAGACCTGCAACCTTCTTTATTCAGAAGGCTAATGAGTTCAAGTCATCAATCTGGATCGAAAAAGAAGAACGCAGAGTAAACGCTAAGAGCCTGCTCGGAATTCTTTCTCTCGGTATCGTAGGCGGTACAAATGTAAAGGTTATCGCTGACGGAGCTGACGAGAAGGCAGCTGTAGATGCTCTTATTGAGCTCGTAGACAGCGGCTTCAGCGAAGAAAACAGATAATCAATCAAAACAAATACTTGGGGCGTTACGAATGTAACGCCCGCTTTTATTTCAGGAAGTCCTATCCAAGACCTTCCGCCATATTTTCCGCGAATATCCCGTATCCGCGGGTGGGATCGGCTACAAATACATGAGTCACCGCACCTGCAAGCTTGCCGTTCTGTATGACGGGACTGCCGCTCATACCCTGAACTATGCCGCCTATGGCGTCAAGCAGCCTGTCGTCGGTGATGCGTATCACCATATTCTTTGAAGAGCCTGTGCTTCCGTAGTCCACACTGACTATCTCGGCAGCGTACCTTTCGGGAGCTTCTCCCGATACCGTGGCATATATCTCCGCAGGACCAACGGTTATCTCCTGCCTGTAGGCCATGGTAAATGTCTCGGCGGACTCTGAAAGCTCCTCGAGCGCTCCCTTTGTAAGATGTCCGTAGATACCGCTCGTCCTGTTGCAGTCAAGCGTGCCGAAGCTCTTATTCGGGACGAATTTTCCGCGAAGCTCTCCGGGTATGCCTCTGGCTCCCCGCCGAGCCTCGGTTATCTCAACAGGGACTGCCTCGCCGCTGTGGACAGGAACTATGCCTCCTGTATCGGAATCGCATATGGGATGGCCGAGCCCCGCAAAAGCACCTGTCTCACAGTCAAAGAAGGTCATAGTACCTATGCCTGCGATGCTGTCGCGCACCCACATACCGCCCTTCCAGCCGCAGCTTTTTCTCGAATACACAGGCCGCAGCACAGCAGTGAAGCTTTCGCCGTCACGCTCAGCAGACAGCTCTATCGCCCGCCCTTCCGACGAAGAAATAAGCTCCTGAAGCTGATCGTTGGAGGTCAGTCCCACACCGTCCGCAAGGCGTATGACGTCGCCCTTCCGTATACCTGCCTTTTCGGCAGGACAGGACAGAACACCGTCCTCAGCCTCAACGTCACCGAGTCCCGTGACCATCACGCCCTCCATCAGGAGCTTTATGCCGAAAGGTCTGCCGCCTACCGCAAATACAGGCGCTTCGGCTCTGCGTATCTCCACATTTTTAACGGGAATCGCCCCGAAAAGCGAAAAAGTTACCCTTTCCGTGCCTGAACAGGTCTGCGCGGCAGGAACAGCCGCATCGGGATCGGGATAACAGCTTAGCTCGGGAAATCCCGCTATTTTTATTTCTGCCGAAGTATCGGCAGTTATAACATCGGGCAGCTGTGAGGAATAATACCCCGCCGTCCCGAATAATCCAAGAAAAGCGGCAGATAATAATACCGCAGCCGCTTTTGCGATCTTTCTTTTCAACAACATTTTTCTTTTCCTTTCGCGTTCCTGACGGAACAATTATATTATGCTTCGGCCGGACTGCATTATAAATGAGAATTTCGTACAGCCGAAAACTACATATGGAGTAAATTTATGAGCAGGAAAAATCAGGAAAAACCGCCTCGCCGCAATTCCGCGTTTTGGGCGGTCCTTAAAATAATAACTTTGCTGCTGTGCCTGTGGTACTCGTGCGCGATGCCCGTGCTCTCGGGTGCGGGACTTATACGCAACCGCTTGAGCTACGGCGAGGAAATAACAAAAACAGGGATATTCCTCATAGCTGCCGCGGCAATGATGACAGCAGGCACCATTCTGTGCTTTTTCCGCAGGAGCCTCTGCGATATACTCTCGGCAGTTTTCTCCGGAACAGGCTTTATACTCTGCATGACTATGCTGAAAAAGCTCACCGACCACGCTGACAGCTTCGGCTGGACGGATAAATACACCCTTCATCCCATAAGCGGTATGTATACGGGAAGGATACTTCCCTGTGCGCTCCCCGCAGTGCTGACTGTAATTATCGCGGCAGTGCATTTTATGTCATATGAGGCAATGGAACAGCGCCGCCTGAAAAAAGCAGCCGCGGAAGCTGAAAAAAACGCTCCCGCACCGTCTGTTACGGACGATGTGCCATGATCATATTATAAGCTTTTAAGGACGGGAATCCCGTCCTTTTTTGTACTTTATAAAAAATTATGATATTCCTTTCGCCTTTTTATTCCTTTATTATTGAAAAATTCATTTTTTTATGGTACAATGTTATCAATATTACCGAAAGGAACTTATTACCATGAACGTCAAAAACGAATTGCTCTCGACTCTTGCCGAATCTGACGGCGACTTCATATCGGGTGCAGCTCTTGCGGAAAAGCTCGGTGTAAGCCGTAATGCCGTCTGGAAAGCCGTCAAGGCTCTTGAAGCGGAAGGCTTTTCGATCAGCTCCGTGACTTCAAAAGGATACAAGCTCAACAAAAACAATAACAGACTTTCGGCAGAACTTATCTCCCCCTTCCTCAGGACTAAGACTATAGGCAGGACTCTGAAGGTATTCGACGAGGTAGACTCAACAAATAACGTAGTACGTGAGCTTGAAACAGAAAAATCCCCAAGCGGCACCACTGCGGTGGCTGACCGTCAGACTGCGGGAAGAGGCAGGATAGGCAGAAAATTTGAATCTCCCTCGGGAAAGGGTCTCTATGTAAGCGTACTTGTCAGACCAAATTTCGGCCTTGAATTCGCCCCTATGATAACCGCAGCAGCTGCCTGTGCAGCCGCTGAAGCAGTTGAAGCTCTCTGCGGCGGCAAGGTAATGATAAAATGGGTCAACGACCTGTATATGAACGGCAAGAAGATATGCGGCATACTTACCGAGGCCTCTCTGGGACTGGAAATGCGCGTCCTCGACTGCGCTACCATCGGCATCGGCATAAATGTCCGCAGTATCGCCGACAGCTTCGACGAGGAGCTGAAAAAGACCGCTACATCCATAGAGGACGAAACAGGCGTAGCCGTTAACAGGAACAAGCTCTGTGCGGAGCTCCTCAACCGTCTGGAGATATATCTGGGCAAGATAGAGGACAGAAGTTTTCTCCTGCAGTACCGCGAAAGAGAAATGCTCACAGGAAATATAATATCCGCCCATGTAGGCGAAGATACGATCGTCGGCGAGGCTCTCGGCATCGACGACAACGCCAATCTTGTGGTACAGCTCCCCTCGGGTGAGATAAGAAACCTCAACTCGGGTGAAGCAAATCTTTGCAGGATAAAGGCATAATATGGCATATGTGCGCCGGAGCGCATATAATAAATCAAAATCGTAAGGAGGTATGTCTGTATGAGATATACTATAATCGGTCAGACCGTTCCCGCAGTTGAATGTGAACTCAACGCAGGAGAATCAATGTTTACCCAGTCAGGCGGCATGATATGGCAGAGCCAGGGTATCAAAATGTCAACAAACGCAAGAGGTGGCCTCGGAAGAAGCCTCGGAAGAATGTTCACAGGCGAATCTATCTTCATGGCTAATTATACCGCCGAAGTTGCCGGCGCAAAGATCGCCTTCGGCTCAACAGTTCCCGGCTCAGTCGTACCCGTAAATATCTCACAGGGCGACCTTATCTGCCAGAAGGGCTCTTTCCTCTGCGCTGAACAGACAGTTGACCTCAAGGCTATATTCACAAAGAAATTCATGTCGGGTCTCTTCGGCGGCGAAGGCTTCATACTTCAGCACCTCTTCGGACAGGGTATGGCTTTCCTTGAAGTAGACGGCGATATGGTGGAACGCTACCTCAATCCCGGCGAAGTTCTCAAGGTGGACACAGGTAATGTAGTTGCCTTCGAGCCCACTGTAAACTATGAGGTCGAGACCGTTAAGGGACTGGGTAATATCTTCCTCGGCGGCGAGGGACTCTTCATCACACGCCTTACAGGTCCCGGAAAGATAATCCTCCAGACTCAGAACTTCAACGATTTTGCAGGCAGGATCCTCTCAATGGGCGTAAAGCGCTGAGAACAGATAAATGCCTGAAGTATTGAGGTGAAGCTTATGTTTATTTATGGTTTCCCCGTTATGGGACTTCAGTATATGACAAGGGCTGACGAGCTTTTCCGCATGGCCGCAGATAACAGGACTCCCCGTGTATGGAACGGAGACAAGTGGCTGTGCCTCTGCGGTACGGAAAACAGCACCAATTTCTGTCCCGAATGCGGAGCAAAGGCTCCCGTGAAGCCCTGGAAATGCAGCTGCGGCAGGGATTGTACCACTAATTTCTGCCCTGACTGCGGTGCAAAGGCACCGTAAATCCGACCGATCTTATTCTTTGGCAGAATACACTATGATCTATCTGCTTTATGTGCAACATGACAGTTTTATCTGATTTTGAATAATACACTTCACTATAAATGATCTATCAGTTGTATTTGTAAAGCGAAGATATATCTTTCAGAAAAAACTATAATAAAGGAATGAATAAAAATGAAGAATCCTATCAAAAAAACTCTCGGCGCTGTACTCACAGCAGTCACACTATCCGCTTGTGTAGTGCTCCCCGCATCAGTCGATCAGCCTTTCAGCAAAATATCGTTGGCAACTCCGATAACAGCTGAAGCTGCAGACTCTGCTATGCTGGCAGAAGGTATAGTAAATGTAGAAGTTGCAAAGATGTATGACAAAAATTTCAAACCGTTCCCCACTGCAAATGTATTAAAGGATACTCATGTTGCAATACTGGATGTAAAAGGCAATTATTATAAAGTGTCAGATGCATACGGCGGAATGTATATGAAAATCAAAGAAATAAAACTCTGTACAAAAGCTAAAAAGTCTTATGAAGTATTGGGAGAGTATAATCCCAATGGTAAGGAATTCAAAACAACAAGCTGGCAGCCTTTACGTAAAAGCGCTGATAATGGTGCTCAGGTAATAGGTGCTTTTGGGAAAGGAACCGTTTTAAGCGGCAGGCGCGTTTATATAGTGGATCCAAAGGCGGACAAGGTATTTAAAACAGAATACATAAAAACCGATGATTACGTCAATCATCTTGGAGAACCAGTTCAGGGTTACGTCAAAGCAGTCAGCTTATAATTCTGTTTGCAGATTTGTCGGGAGCTGAAAAGCTCTTGACAAATCTGTTTTTATGTTATATAATACAGATAACAAATCAAAATGCTATGAAGGGAAACAAAGCTCATATATTGTTCCACAGAGAACTGCCGTTTGGTGAAAGGCAGCAGCAGCGTATGAGAAATAACTCCTCCCCGAGCAGCCGACCAAAAGAATCATATTCAAGTAGGCTCGGACGGGCGCTCCCGTTACAGAGATATGCGTTGATCCGACGCAGACGAGTGGGTGTATTCTTACATCAAGAAGAGTGGTACCACGGAGTATTAAAGTAACTTCGTCTCTTCCATGCCGACGCATGGAGGAGACTTTTTTATTACCCTCCTGCATAAGGCAAAACGGATCGGAATGGAGGTATTTATATGAATAACGTCAGCAAGTACACAAGACAATTCTTTGAAGCACCGAAAACCGAAATGAAATGGGCAGGCAGGTCCTATGTGGACAAGGCGCCCATGTGGTGCAGCGTTGATCTCCGCGACGGAAATCAGGCTCTTATCATACCCATGAGCTTAGGCGAAAAGCTTGAGTTCTTCCAGAAGCTGGTGGACATCGGCTTCAAGGAGATAGAGATCGGCTTTCCTGCCGCTTCGGAGACTGAATACGACTTCTGCCGCACCCTTATCGAGCAGGATCTCATTCCCGACGATGTGACTATACAGGTACTCACCCAGTCAAGAGAGCATATCATACAAAAGACCTTTGAGGCACTCAGAGGCTGCAAGAACGCCATAGTTCACCTGTATAACTCCACCTCGCTGGCTCAGCGCGAGCAGGTCTTCCGCAAGAGTAGGGAGGAGATAAAGGAAATAGCTGTCAGCGGTGCAAAGCTCTGCAAGGAATACCGCGGGAAGTACGAAGGGAATTTCCGATTTGAGTACTCTCCCGAGAGCTTTACGGGAACAGAGCCTGAATTCGCACTGGAAATATGCAATGCAGTACTGGACGTATGGCAGCCCTCTCACGATGATAAGGTAATAATCAATCTCCCCGTAACGGTTCAGCTCTCAATGCCGCATATCTACGCAAACCAGATAGAGTATATGTGTGAGAACCTGAAATACCGCGAAAACGTCATAGTCTCCCTCCACCCCCACAATGACCGCGGCTGTGCCGTGGCAGATACCGAAATGGGCCTGCTGGCAGGAGCTGAGCGAGTTGAGGGAACTCTCTTCGGAAACGGCGAAAGAACGGGAAATGTGGATATAATCACCCTGGCTATGAATATGTACTCCCAGGGCGTTGATCCGCAGCTGGATTTCAGCGATATACCATCACTCTCCGAGACATATTCACGCCTGACACGCATGGGTATCTACGAGCGCCAGCCCTATTCGGGAAAACTGGTGTTCGCAGCATTCAGCGGTTCTCATCAGGACGCTATCGCAAAGGGTATGAAATGGCGCGAGGAACACGGCGAGACTATCTGGAACGTGCCTTATCTCCCAATTGACCCGCAGGACATCGGCAGAGAGTACGAATCCGATGTTATCCGCATTAACAGCCAGTCCGGCAAGGGCGGCATAGGCTATATCCTGGAGACCCGCTTCGGCTACGATCTGCCAAAGAAGATGCGCGAGAGCGTAGGCTATATGGTAAAGAGCATCTCCGACCGCAAGCACAAGGAGCTTCTCCCCGACGAGGTATACGAGATCTTCAAGAGCAACTATGTGGATATAGTTTCTCCCATAAGAATAACAGAGACTCATTTCGTACAGCGCAACGGCATCGAAGCTACCATCAGCTTCGATTACAACGGCAGGAAAGTCACTGCCACGGATACAGGAAACGGACGTCTTGATGCCGTCAGCAATGCCATCCGCTCGTATACGGGTTCGGGATACAGCCTGAATACCTATTCCGAGCACGCTCTTGAGGTAGGTTCCGCTTCAAAGGCGGTATCCTATGTGGAGATAATCACAGGCGATGGAAAGAGCTTCTGGGGTACGGGTATAGATAACGATATCATCACGTCATCGGTCAAAGCCCTTGTAAGCGCGGTGAATAATATGCTCAATGCAGGCTGATTGCACAAATACAGACTCGGTTATGCGTATATAATGCCTAAAAACCTTCACACCTATTGATTTTACCGCCGTAAAATGTTAATATAAAATCATAATTTACCCAGTATAATTATGATCTCAATAAAGTAAAGGACATTGATACTATGAAAATATCAGGTGCAAAGATCGTTATCGAGACCCTGATCGAACAGGGCTGCGATACTATATTCGGATACCCGGGCGGACAGGTCATCGATCTATTCGACGAGCTCTATAACGCCCGCGACCGCATAAAGCATATCCTTTCCGCCCATGAACAGGGCGCTGCCCATGCAGCCGACGGATATGCAAGAGTAACGGGAAAAACAGGCGTTGTCATAGCTACATCGGGCCCCGGTGCCACAAATCTCGTAACAGGCATTGCTACAGCCTACCTCGATTCTGTTCCCATGGTCGCCATTACAGGCAACGTTTCCTGTGATCTCATCGGCAGGGACAGCTTCCAGGAGGTCGATATTGTGGGCGTTACCATGCCTATAACCAAGCATAATTTCATAGTAAAGAACATATACGAACTGGCGGACACTATCCGCACAGCCTTCAAAATAGCAAAATCAGGCCGTCAGGGTCCTGTTCTCGTGGATATTCCCAAGGATATCCAGACTGCAGTCTGTGAATTCGAAGCAGACCGTCAGCCCGTTATCCCCTATCCTCTGACCTTTGTCCCCGAGGATAAGCTTTTAAAGGCTGCGGAGATGATAAACAGCTGCGAAAGACCGTATATCTACTTCGGAGGAGGAGTAATCAGCGGAAAAGCTTCCGGACAGGTGGCTGCTCTTGCCGATAAGATAGACGCTCCCATGGGCTGCTCGCTTATGGGACTTTCGGCTGTTCCCGACGATAACCCGAAATTCCTCGGTATGCAGGGTATGCATGGACACTACGCCGCATCCGTCGCCGAGGACGAAGCAGATCTGGTAATCGCCCTCGGAGTGCGCTTCAGCGACAGGGCTACGGGAAATAACTCCCGCTATGCAAAGAATTTCAAAATAATACACATAGACATCGACGGTGCGGAGCTCCATAAGAACATAGCTGCCGACCTGGCTATACGCGGCGATATCAAGGACGCCGCAGAACGCCTCATATCCATGGTGGAGGAGAAAAAACACCCTCAGTGGTCGGAGCGTATCTCACAGCTCAGGGAAGAGGAGAAAAAGCGCACAGCAGCAGCTTACAGAAAAATAGAGGGCAAGCTCTGTCCCTATGATATAATTGATATTATCAGCTCCCATGCGGGAGACGACGTTATCGTGGCTACAGACGTAGGTCAGCACCAGATGTGGACCGCCCAGCGCTATCCCCTGAAAAGGACACGCTCATTCATCACCAGCGGCGGCCTCGGGACTATGGGCTACGGTCTGGGCGCTGCCATAGGAGCCACCCTTGCAACAGGCAGGAAAGCCGTTCTTTTCACAGGTGACGGCAGCTTCGGCATGAACCTATGCGAGCTGGCAACGGCGGTATCACAGAATACTCCCGTAGTAATAGTTATTATGAACAACAACGTCCTCGGCATGGTACATCAGTGGCAGGAGCTTTTCTTTGAAAAGCACTATTCGGGTACCGTACTCGACAGAAAGACCGACTTCGTAAAGCTGGCAGAAGCCTTCGGTGCAAAGGGCGGCCGCGCTTGCAGCAATGAGGAGCTTGAAAAGCTTGCCGCCGAGGCATTTGCCTGTGACGGACCTTTCGTTATAGACTGCCCAGTTGACAGCAGCGAACTGGTACTGCCAATGCTCCCGCCAAACGGTTCCATCGACGAGATCATCACCGAGGTCAGATAACTGCGCGGCAGCATCACCGTTTTTGCCTGAAAACAGGCATTGCAACGACTTTTTACACCATTGTCAGGTCTCGTTGACAGATTGTTAAAGGTAATTGGTAGACTTCTCACACAGGAAATGATACTATTGTCTCATCAGGGATGCAGGAAATATCACTGATGAAAAAGTAACATATCTATACTGACAGAGCAGTATCTTTTCAGCTCAGTCAGCGGTCGGAAAGACAGGAGGAGTAAAAATGGGATTCAATAATAAGCTTTACGAACTCAGAAAGCAGAAGGGCTTTTCACAGGAGGAGCTCGCAAATCGTCTCAACGTTTCAAGGCAGACAGTTTCAAAATGGGAAGTGGGAGATTCCACTCCCGACATGGAAAAGCTTGCCGCTATCAGCGATCTGTTCGGTATATCCCTGGACGAGCTGGTGCTGGACAAGGCTCCCGTACAAAATGACGGGAACAGTACAAGGTCCGATATAGTTAATCAGGTTGCGGAAAAGGTATTGACGGAACAGAACAGGAAAAGAGCAAAAAAAGGTCTGAAAATAGCTGCAATAATCTTTGGGGCAATACTTCTGATAGACGTTGTATCTATGATAGTTTATTTCAGTATATATGGCTTTCCGCAGTAATAAACAGTAACAAAAATGAGGTGTGATCTATGGATCAGTATGTAATAGGAGTTATAGTAGCAAACGTTTCGGGTGTACTCTCCCGTGTATCGGGAATGTTCACCCGCCGCGGCTTCAATATAGACAGCCTTACCGTGGGCGAGACCGAGTCAAGCGGCTTTTCACGCATAACCATAGCCTTCCACGGCGACGAGGATATAAAGGAGCGCATACTCCAGCAGCTCCAGAAGCTCCATGATGTCAGGGAGGTAGAGGTGCTGGACAGCAAGGACACGGTAATACGCGAGCTTCTCCTCATAAAGATCAGGAACAAGGCGGAAATAAGACAGGATATAATGACTGCCGTGGAGATATTCCGCTCAAAGATAGTTGATTACTCTCCTGCCGCACTCACCTGCGAGCTCACAGGCGAGACCTCAAAGATAGACGCATTCATCGAGCTTCTCAAGCCCTACGGCATCATGGAGATGTGCCGCACCGGTATAGTAGCTATAGAGCGCGGTGAGAACTGCCTCAAAACAGTAAAATAAACCCGATAAGTACAGCTTATCGAAAGGAATGATAAAAATGGCAATGACAATGACGCAGAAGATACTTGCGGCTCACTCGGGCAGAGATTCGGTCAGCCCGGGAGAGCTTATCTTGGCAGACCTTGATCTCGTTCTCGGCAACGATATAACCTCTCCCGTAGCTATAAAGGAGTTCCGCAGGCTTGGCAAGGACAGCGTGTTCGACAGAAACAAGATCACTATGGTCATGGATCACTTCGCTCCCAATAAGGACATAAAAGCTGCGGAGCAGTGCAAGATGTGCCGTGATTTCTGCACGGAACAGGAGGTCACCCATTTTTATGATGTGGGAGAAATGGGCATAGAACACGCCCTGCTCCCGGAAAAAGGTCTTGTTACCGCAGGAAATGCCGTTATAGGCGCAGACTCCCATACCTGCACCTACGGTGCTCTCGGAGCATTCTCCACAGGCGTGGGCTCCACGGATATGGCCTGCGCAATGGCAACGGGCAAGGCATGGTTCAAGGTACCTTCGGCAATGAAGATAGTCCTCACGGGCAGTCTCAGGAAGTATGTATCGGGCAAGGACGTCATACTCCATATCATCGGAAAAACAGGAGTTGACGGAGCTCTTTACCGCTCCATGGAATTCACGGGAGAGGGGCTTTCCTCACTGACCATGGCCGACCGCCTCTGCATAGCCAATATGGCTATCGAAGCAGGCGCAAAGAACGGCATATTCGAGGTGGATGATATTAACCTCGGCTATATCCGCGAACACGGCGGAGCAGAGCCCGTCATATACAAGGCCGACGAGGACGCGGAATACGACGAGGTCATAAATATCGACCTTTCGCAGATCGAGCCGACCGTTGCTTTTCCGCATCTGCCGGAAAACGCACGAACTTTCGCTGAAATAGGCGATATTAAAATAGATCAGGTAGTCATCGGCTCATGCACCAACGGCAGACTTGAGGATCTCATCGCTGCCGCTGAGATAATGAAAGGCAGAAAGGCTGCGAAAAACGTGAGAGTCATCATAATCCCCGCCACTCAGAGAGTTTACCTCGAAGCAATGGAAATGGGACTCCTCCGCACATTCATCGAATTCGGAGCTGTTGTGTCAACTCCTACCTGCGGCCCCTGTCTGGGCGGATATATGGGCATACTGGCAGCAGGCGAAAGAGCTGTCACCACTACCAACCGCAATTTCGTGGGACGTATGGGACACACCGAGTCCGAGGTATATCTGGCAAGTCCCGCAACTGCCGCAGCAAGTGCTGTAACCGGCAGGATAACAAGTCCGTGGGAGGTAATGGAAGCATGAAATACACAGGTAATGTTATAAAATACGGCGACAATGTTGACACAGACGTTATTATCCCCGCGCGTTACCTCAATACCAGCGACCACAAGGAGCTGGCGAGCCACTGTATGGAGGACCTTGACAAGACTTTCGTCAGCCGCGTACAGAACGGCGATATAATAGCTGCAGGTCAGAATTTCGGCTGCGGCTCCTCCCGTGAGCACGCTCCCATAGCCATAAAGGCAAACGGAGTATCCCTTGTCATCGCAAAGAGCTTTGCGCGTATCTTCTACAGGAACGCTATAAATATAGGACTTGCCATAGTGGAATGTCCTGCGGCTGCTGAGGAGATCTCCGAGGGCGACAAGGTGGAAGCCGACCTGGATAAGGGTATAATACGCAATTTAACTACCGGCAGGGAGTACAGGACAGCACCCTTCCCGGAATTCGTACAGAAAATAATCGAAAACGGCGGACTTATGCAGTCCATTGCCAACGGCTCTTTCTGAGGGAGCGGAAATGATAGCAAAGATAATCGTAAAATGTATCATTTACAATAAAAGGCTCAACCGATTCCTTCTTATAAAGCGCTGTGAAAACGATGACATCGGCGCGGATACATGGGAGAATGCAGGCGGCAATATCGAGAGCGGAGAGACTCCCAAGGAGGCAGCTAAAAGAGAAGTCAGGGAAGAAACAGGAATTACGGATATCCGGATAGGCAATATCGCTTATGCTGCGATATTACACCATGAGATACCCGATCTGCTCATAGTATATCTGTGCGAAACAGATGAAGAGGACATAAGGCTCAGCTTTGAACACAGCTCCTTTGTATGGGCTGACGAGCAGATGTGCAGGTCTTTGCTTCCCGCAGAGATAATCGGCGATTTCGAGAAGAACAATGTATTTGACATTCTCAGCGGCGGCATATCGGCACCGACAGCTTATCAAGGAGATAAATATGACTGATCTTAGCTGCCTTCTGGCAGGACTTATAAATCTGCTGGGGCCAATGCTCCTGCTCATATTCTGGCACAAAAAGACAGGGGCACGGATACTTCCCGCACCTGTCGCGCTTGCAGTTTGCTTACCTGTATTCTTCGTTGCGGGAGCTATTCGGGCAGGCTTTGACCGCAGCGATCATCTCTCGTTCTATTTGCAGCAGGCTCTGCTCTACGGCATATTTGAAGAGGGCGCGAAATTTCTTGTGCTGCGGTATCTCCTCACTTCCTATGACGATCGCAGGGACGCAGTTACCTACGCAATAGGGCACGGTTCATTCGAGGCGATAGGCTCGGGACTTGCCTGCATAAACCTCATCGGCACAGGCAGAGCAGCTTCCGATATTTTCGCTGTGAATTTAATTGGCTTCTTTGAAGGCGCGGCATTCTGTATCGGCGTGACTATTCTCATATTCTACGGCATACAGATGAACAAGTCGAAGATAATGCTGCCATTAGCAGTATTTCTCCACTTTCTGGGCAATCTCTCAGGAGCGCTGTTTATAACGCCTGTTTCAATGGCGATCCGTCTGTTTCTGACAGCAGGCATATGCTATGCCGCGTATCGCTGCTGGAAGTCTATGCAGACGGATTACTGATAATCAACATGGATCGCCGGAAACTATCAGCCTCAACATAACCGAAAAACGAAAGGATTATCTTATGGAACTCAAGATCGCACTTTTAAAGGGCGACGGCATTGGTCCCGAAATAGTGGACAGCGCTGTTGCCGTACTTGAAAAAACGGCAGAAAAATTCGGACATAGATTCATATTCACTCCATACCTTATTGGCGGCTGCGCCATTGACGAGACCAGTCTTCCGCTCCCTCAGGAGACAGTGGATGGCTGCCTTGCCTCGGACAGCGTTATCCTCGGCGCAGTGGGCGGTCCGAAATGGGACGGCCTTGCAGGAGATATACGTCCGGAAAAGGCTCTTCTCGGTATTCGCTCCGCCATGGGACTTTTCACAAACCTCCGTCCCGCAAAGCTCTATCCCGCTCTGAGAAGTGCTTCTCCCCTGAAGGACGAGATAGTAGGAGACGGCTTTGATCTGCTCATAGTCCGCGAACTCACGGGAGGCATATACTTCGGCGAAAGAGGCTACCGCGAGGGCAGATACGGCACCGAGGCCTTCGATACAGAGGCTTACAGCGTCACCGAGATAGAACGCATAGGCAAAGTCGCCTTTGAAGCTGCCATGAAGCGCAGCAAGCGCATCTGCAGCATAGACAAGGCAAATGTTCTGGAGTCATCAAGACTCTGGAGAAAGACCATGCACGAGCTTGCGGAGAAATATCCCGATGTGGAATACAGGGATATGTTCGTGGATAATGCCGCTATGCAGCTGGTACGCGATCCGAAACAGTTCGATGTCATAGTAACGTCCAATATGTTTGGAGATATACTCTCAGATGAAGCCTCACAGATCACAGGCTCAATAGGTATGCTGGCCTCCGCTTCGCTTGGAGCTTCAAAACGCGGCCTGTATGAACCCATTCACGGTTCCGCTCCGGACATTGCAGGCAAAAATATGGCAAACCCTATAGCTACCATACTTTCGGGAGCTATGATGCTCCGCTATTCCTTCGGCCTTACCGCAGAAGCCGGGACTATCGAAAAGGCCGTGGACAAGGTACTCGATCAGGGACTGAGAACCGCCGACCTTATGGGAAGCAGCCTGGATACACCACTTTCATGTACCGCTATGACCGAAGCAATATTAAAAGCGATATAAATAAATATATATATTTCTTTAGTTGTAACAAAAATTTAATTTTTTATCTCTTGACAAATTACCTGAATAATATTATCATATTCTCAGATGCACAAGGGTGCATTACATGATATTAAATGGTATTATCGGAGGTATAAAAATGAAAAAAACTTTAATGGGGCTTTCTGCATTTATTTTTGCGGCAGCGCTTGTGGGGTGCAGCGCTGACAAGGAAAAGTCTGCGGAAAAGACAAACGACAAGGCAGATACTACCGTTGCTTCCACCACTGTTGACAGTAAGGAAAGCAAGGATAACAAAGAAAGCACAAAGGCTGCTGCCGAAATGTCAGTAAGCTTTAAGGATCTTGCAGGTCCTTACCATAAAACAGGTCATATGACAATGGGAGAATATCCCGGTGAGCTTGATCCAAAAAAACTTGAAGAAACTCTCAAGAACGATCCAATGACTATATCAGAGGACGGCACTCTCCACTTCTGCGGCAAGGACTACAAGCTCTCTGCCGAGGGAATGGACGATGAGAACGCTGTATTCAGCATCGAAGGCAGCGGCTTTGACTTTGAAAAATACAAGAAGGCATCCTTCTCCTGCAGCAGCAAGGACTATGAAGGCCCATGTACTTTCATGCGTGCAGTCCAGCATATGACGATCAATGACGAGGATCACGCCTATACAGAGTACCGTTTATACCTTACTCAGAAAGGCGAAGAAAACTATTTCGGTTACATCATCGTGGACCAGGGCGAAGCCAGCGAGAGCGACTGGAACTGGGGCTGGGATGATGACGGCGAAGATACGACCATCGAAGAATAAACAGTAAAGGATGAGGCTATATGAAAATAATAAGCACAGACAAGGCTCCCGCAGCTGTGGGTCCATACTCACAGGCAGTAGTTGCACACGGTCTGGTATACACAAGCGGTCAGATCGCAATCGACCCCCTTACCAATACCGTCAAGGGTACGACCATTGAGGAACAGACCGAGCAGGTAATGAAAAATCTCGGCGCTGTCCTTGCCGAAGCAAGCTCAGGCTTTGAAATGGCCGTCAAGACCACCTGTTTCCTTGCAGATATGAATGATTTTGCCGCTTTCAACGAGATCTACGGCAGATATTTCACTTCTCTCCCTGCAAGAAGCTGCGTTGCGGTAAAAACTCTTCCCAAGGGAGTCCTTGTGGAGGTCGAGGTCATTGCCGAGGTCTGCGATTATTCTTATTGACAGCCTGACTTTAAAAAGGCGCATACCCTGCGCCGTACAGCTGAACATAACACTCCCCTGTCCGTCAGGAACAGGGGAGTTTCTTTTTGGCTTGAAATTATATCTCATATGTGGTATAATGATAAAATAGGTGAATTATATTTGCTCATAAGCCTTGCCGGGCGCATTATCGGCATTTCAACGGAGATATTCTCCCTTTGATATACCGCTGATGCAGCGTCACGCTGCTAAATTATGATTTACGAAAGGAAATAAGATCATGACAGTTCGTGAATTACAGGAAAAAATATTAAAACTCAAAAAAGAGACCAACACCGCTATACTCGCTCACTGCTATCAGGCACGTGAGATATGCGAAATAGCCGATTTTGTCGGCGACAGCTACAAGCTCAGTGTTGACGCCAAAAACATTAAAGAGGAAAATATACTGTTCTGCGGAGTTCACTTCATGGCCGAGACAGCTAAGATGCTCTCGCCGCAGAAGCACGTATATCTCTCCAATAAACACGCCGGCTGCCCCATGGCAGAACAGATGGACAAGGATATGATAAGCGCCATCCGCGCTCAGGAGCCTGACCGCACGGTAGTGGCCTACGTGAATACCACTGCCGCTCTCAAGACCGTCTGCGATGTCTGTGTTACTTCGTCAAGCGCTCTGCGCATCGTAAAAGCCCTGGACAACGACAAGATACTCTTTATACCCGACTGCAATCTGGGCGACTACATCAGGAGACAGTGCCCCGATAAGGATATAAAGCTCTTACAGGGCGGCTGCCCCACTCACGCAAGGATAACCGTCAGGGAAGTAACAGCTGCCAAGGAGGAATACCCCGATGCACTCTTCCTCGTTCACCCGGAATGTACTCCCAAGGTCGTTGAGCTTGCCGATTATGTGGGATCTACCACGGGAATAATGGACTTTGCAAAGAAGTCCGACAAGAAGGAATTCATCATCGGCACCGAAAACTCCATTGTGGAGCATTTACAGTACGACTGCCCCGACAAGAAATTCTATCCAGTCAGCCGCGACCTCGTCTGTCATAATATGAAGCTCACCACACTCCCCGATATATACAACACCCTTGCAGGTATCGGCAGCGGAAACGGCGACGCTTTTGAAATAATCATGGACGACGAGCTCATAGTACAGGCAAGAAAATGCATAGACGAAATGATAAGGCTGGGCGGCTGATATGACCGGTATCGTCGAAAAGCTTTATAATACAGGCGACCTTTCAGACGGAGAACTGAAAGCCCTCATCGGAACAGATGATACAGAGACGGCAGAGCTCCTGCGCAGATACGCTGATGAAACAAGGCAGAAAAGCTACGGCAAAAAGGTTTTTCTCAGAGGACTTATCGAGATTTCCAGCTTCTGTAAGAACGACTGCCTTTACTGCGGTATCCGCCGCAGCAACAAGGACGCCGACCGCTACCGCCTGTCCCGCGAAGATATTCTCAGCTGCTGCGAAAACGGCTACGGACTGGGATTCCGTACCTTCGTGATGCAGGGAGGCGAGGACAGCTTTTTCACCGATGACTTCCTATGCGGAGTCATATCCGAAATAAAGGAAAAATACCCCGACTGCGCCGTGACCCTGTCACTTGGCGAGCGTTCATACGAGAGCTTCAGGCGTCTGAGAGAGGCAGGCGCCGACAGATACCTGCTCCGCCACGAGGCTGCCTCGGAGGAGCTTTACAGGAAGCTCCACCCCGTTGAGATGAGCCTTGAAAACCGCAAGGAATGTCTCTTCTCCCTGAAGGAGCTGGGCTATCAGGTGGGCGCAGGCTTCATGGTGGGAGCTCCGTTCCAGAACACTGAGCATATAATTGCAGACCTGCGCTTTTTACAGGAGCTGCAGCCTCAGATGATAGGCATAGGTCCATTCATACCCCATCATAATACTCCCTTTGCCGGGGAAAACGGCGGCACTCTTGAGCTGACGCTGAGACTTCTGGGTATACTCAGGCTCATGTTCCCCAAGGTGCTTCTGCCTGCCACAACTGCTCTGGGCACCATCGCCCCCAACGGAAGGGAACTGGGGCTGAAAACAGGCTGCAACGTGGTAATGCCCAATCTTTCACCTGTAAAGGTACGTAAAAAATACGACCTTTATGACAATAAGATATGCACGGGTGAGGAGGCTGCGGAATGCCGCGGCTGCCTGCAAAGAAGGATAGAATCAGCAGGCTATGAAATTGCCTCCGAGCGCGGAGACTGCATAAAATAAACCATAACAAGGAGAATAAAAACATGAGAGTACGTTTCCACCTTCCCGATTTTTCGGGTAATTACAAGCTTAATCTCCTTTTTGCGGAAATGCTGAAGCACCGTCCCGAGTTTTTCCGCGAGGGCGTGGAGATCGCCTCCTTCTACGGAGTCTTCCCACCTTCCATATGGAACGGCGGCAGAACTCAGGGAGGAGTATGTGACAAGGCATTCATCAAGAACGTTATCAAATCCTTCAACGAAAGAGGAATCCCCCTCCGCTTTACATTTACAAACCCCGCTCTTGAAAAGAAGCACCTCAGCGACACCTTCTGCAATATGGTGATGAATCTGGCGAATAACGGCCTCAACGAGGCTATTGTGATGTCTCCTCTTCTTGAAGACTATATCCGCCGCAATTTCCCCGACTATAAGCTCACCAGCTCTACCTGCAAGCGCCTCGATACCCTTGAGGGACTGCTCGGCGAGCTGGAAAAGGATTACCATATAGTAGTCATGGACTACGACCTCAATAACCGCTTTGAACTGCTGGAGCAGATACCCATGGAGCTCAGGCCGAAGATAGAATTTCTCTCAAATGCCTGCTGTGAACCAGGATGTCCGAGACGTTCTGCTCACTACCACTCCATAGGCGTTCAGCAGATCGCATACAACGAGCATATCAAGAAATACCCTAATCTACCCTTCGACGCTGCAAAATACGATCCCGACCACTTCAGGGACTGCCCTTACTCACAGAGAGGACTCTTTGAGATAAGAGGCCTCCGCACACATATCTCTCCCGACGATATATGGGAGAAATACGTGCCCATGGGCTTTGAACAGTTCAAGATAGAGGGAAGGACCGCAAGTCCCATAAATGTGCTCGAAACCTATATGTATTATATGGCAAGACCCGAATGCAGGGACGAGGCAAGGTTCACTCTGCTTAAATCCATGGAGAATTCGGGTGCACTGTCTTTCAGATAAGGAGGGACATATATGAAAGTCAAATTCCATCTGCCTGATTTTTCGGGACACTTCATGTTCAATCTCGTCTTTGCGAACATGGTAAAAAGTCGCCCCGATTACTTCCGCGAAGGCGTTGAGATAGCTTCCTTCTACGGAGCCTTCCCGCCGTCGCTCTGGAACGGAGGAAGGACCATCGGCGGTCAGTGCGACCAGAGCTACGTGGAGCACGTAATAAAATCTTTCAACGAACTGGATATACCGCTCCGCTTTACCTTCACAAACCCCGTGCTCAGGGAGGAGCATCTCTATGATCCCTTCTGCAATATGGTCATGCGCATGGCAGACAACGGCCTCAACGAGGCAATAGTCAATTCTCCTCTCCTGGAGGACTATATCCGCAAGACATACCCGAGCTTCAAGCTCACAAGCTCAACCTGCAAGCGTCTTGACAATATCGACGACTTCCTGGCCGAGCTGAAAAAGGATTACCATATAGTGGTAATGGACTATGATCTGAATAACAAATTCGATCTGCTCGAACGTGTCCCCATGGAGGACAGACCGCGTATCGAATTCCTTTCAAACGCCTGCTGCGAGCCCGAATGTCCCCGCCGCAAGCTGGAATACGATCTCATAGGCGAGCAGATGATATACTACAATCAGCACCTGAAGGAGCATCCTGACAAGCCCTTCAATATCAATGACTACACCGACAGGAATCTCTCCACTCTCATAAAGTGCAAATGCCGTGAACGCACACTCTATGAGATAAAAGAACTGCGCACACATATATCTCCCGATGCTATCTGGAACAAGTACGTACCCATGGGCTTTGAGCAGTTCAAGCTTGAGGGCAGGACAGCGGGAAATCTGTATCTCATAGATAACTATATGTACTATATGGCTAAGCCCGAATGCCGTGACGAAGCAAGAATGATGCTGTTCTACAACCTCGATTACCACGGCGTTATACAGTTTGAATAAGGAGGCAGTACCATGAAAGCAAGATTTCACCTTCCCGGCCTGACAAAGAATTTTTCATTCAATCTTATCTTCGCACATATGATAAAGAACTGCCCCTACTACTTCCGTGAGGGCGTTGAGATAGCCTCGTTCTTCGGTACATTCCCCCCTGCTGCATGGAACGGCGGAAGAGTAGTTACCGGACGCTGCGACGAATCTTTCATCAAGCAGGTGCTGAAGGCCTATAACGACCTCGGCATACCGCTTCGCTTTACCTTTACAAATCCCTGTATCACAGAGGAGCTCCTTAAGGATCCCTTCTGCAACAGGATACTGGAGCTGGCATACAACGGCCTCAACGAAGTCATTGTCAATTCGCCACTCCTTGAAGACTATATCCGCGACAAGTACCCGGATTACAAGCTCACCAGCTCCACCTGCAAGCGTCTTGATACCATAGACGGACCTGTCAGCGAGCTGAAAAAGGATTACCATATAGTCGTTCTCGACTACGATCTCAATAACAAATTCGATCTGCTGGAGCAGATTCCCCAGGAAGACAGATCAAGATGCGAATTCCTGTGCAATACCCTCTGCAATCCCAAATGCGCTATGCGTAAGGAGCATTACAGGCTCATAGGCGAATACAACATCGCCTACAATGACTATGTGCAGAGCGGCAGCCTGGAACCCTTCGATATAAACAAATACCACGAGATAAATGAGGAAAATGCCATAAACTGCCAGTGCTACAAAAGGAATGCTTACGATATAATGAAGCTCCCTACCCATATAAGTCCCGACGCCATCTGGGAGAAGTATATCCCCATGGGCTTCGAGCAGTTCAAGCTTGAGGGCAGAACAGGCGGAAAGATCTTCCTTACGGAAAGTTACCTTTACTATATGGCTAAGCCCGAATGCCGTGACGAGGCAAGAATGATGCTCCTCTTCAACCTTGAACGTAACGGCATAATCCGTGTTGATAAATAAGAGGTCGTTAATATGAAAGCAAGATTTCATCTTCCGGGAATAGCTACCCATTTCAGATTCAATATGGTATTTGCCACTGTGATGGAACAGTACCCTCAGTACTTCCGCGATGTGGAGATCGCCTCCTTCTACGGCGCCTTCCCACAGTCCATATGGAACGGCGGCAGGACTCAGGAGGGACTCTGCGACAAGAATTTCGTGAAAATGGTGCTGAAATCCTTCAATGACAAGGGTATACCCGTGAGATTCACTTTCACGAACCCCGCTCTTGAAAAAAAGCACCTGAACGACAAGTTCTGCAATATGGTAATGAGTCTGGCAAATAACGGTATGAATGAGGCCATAGTGGTCTCTCCCATACTGGAGGAGTACATACGCAGGAACTATCCCGATTTCAAGCTCACAAGCTCCACCTGCAAACGCCTCAACGACGGTGACAGGCTGGCTGCCGAACTGGAAAAGGATTACAGCATAGTCGTGGTCGACTACGACCTGAACAATAAATTCGATATACTCGAAAAACTCCCTCATAAAGAGAAGTGCGAGTTCCTGGTGAATTCCAACTGCCGCCCCAACTGTCCGAACAGGGCTCAGCATTACTACAATGTGGGCGTTCAGCAGATCAATTACGCAAACCATATGCGCAAATACCCCGATCAGCCCTACGATCCCATTATCTTCGACGACGGCGCCAACCAGAACTGCCCCTTCTTCACGAGAAACATATTCGAGATCCGCGAGCTGAGCACAAATATCAAGCCCGCCGATATATGGGACAAGTATCTGCCCATGGGCTTCAATCAGTTCAAGATAGAGGGCAGGACCGCATGGCTCTTCAATCTCATCGAGACCTATGTCTATTACATGGTCAAGCCCGAATATGCAGATTTTATAAGATTTACCCTTGTGGATTTCTGCAACGCAAACAACATCATAACCGTTAATGAATAAGGAGATCAAATAAAATGAAGGCTGCTGCTGTATTCAGTGATAACATGGTGCTCCAGCGAGGCAGGAACGTCCGTATCTTCGGTACCTGCAACAATAACGAAAAAACTATCACGGTATCCGTTCCACAGCTGTCTGTGTCCGCTGCCGCCGTAATCAAGGACGGCAGATGGGAAGCTGTGCTGCCTCCCATGACGGAGTGCGACAGCTGCACACTGGAGATCACCTGCGGCGCTATAAAAAAGGTGTTCCGCAATGTGGCTGTTGGTGAGGTATGGCTGGCCGCAGGTCAGTCCAATATGGAGTATGAGCTCCGCAATGACAAGAACAATATCCGCGAGCTGGTGAACTGCTCGGAGGAAAACGTCAGATTTTACTATACGCCAAAATGCTCGATGACCAAAGAACTGGCAGAGGCTGAGAAAAACAGCGGCTGGGCTCTCCCCTCGGCGGAAAATTCCGCTTCATGGTCGGCTGTGGGCTATTACTTCGCAAAGGAGCTCAGTCAGAGACTGGGCGTCACCGTGGGCATTATCGGCTGCAACTGGGGCGGCACCTCCGCTTCAGCATGGCTGAGCCGCCGTTATCTTGAGCAGGACAGCCGTCTGCGTCCCTATATCGACGAATACGACAAGGCAGTGGCAGGCAGGTCCCGCGATGAAATGATCGCAGAGTACGACGAATACTCTGAATATCAGGAAAAATGGCAGGAGCGCGTTAACGCCTGCTTTGCGGAGCAGCCCGACATAAAATGGGACGAGGTACTGGCAAAGTGCGGCGAGAATCGCTATCCCGGCCCTCACGGTATAAAAAATCCCATGCGCCCCTGCGGCCTTTATGAAACTATGGTGAGCCGCATCGCTCCGTATACCTTACAGGGTGTACTCTGGTACCAGGGCGAGTCCGACGACCACCGCCCCGACACCTATGAGTTCCTGCTGAAGGCTCTTATCGAGAACTGGCGCTCGGACTGGAAGGACGATGAGCTGAGTTTCCTCATTGTACAGCTCCCCATGTTCAGATACGAAGACATTCCCGATAATCAGAGCTGGGCTCTGATCCGCGAGGCTCAGGAAAGAGTCTTCCGCACGGTAAGGAATACGGGACTGGCAGTATGCCTCGACTGCGGTGAATTCAACAATATCCACCCCGCGGACAAGGAACCTGTGGGACACAGACTGTACCTTCAGGCAATGAGCGAGGTCTACTTACAGATGAGCCGCGGCGAGTCCATGCCGCCTTACTGCGACAGCTATGAGGTGAAGGACGGCATTATGCTCATCCATCTCGGAAACTGCGAGAAGGGTCTGGGAGGCAAGGACGAACACTGTCTGGAAGGCTTCGAACTCGCAGGCAGCGACGGCGTCTACCACAACGCACAGGCAAAGGTATCTCTGCCTTATATAGAACTCAGCTGCCCCGAGGTAAAAACTCCCGTATCGGCAAGGTTCAAATGGACAAACTATGCGGATGTCGGACTTTTCGGCGTCAACGGACTGCCGCTGCCGCCCTTCCGCACAGACAGATCATAACTCAAATATTTTTCAGGAGGAAAATCATGCTTTTAGCAGTAGATATAGGTAATACAAATATTGTTTTCGGCTGTGTTGACGAAAAGGACGAGGTAGTACTCTTTGAAAGGATAAGCACAGACCACAATGCTACGGCTGCCGAATATGCCGTACTCATAAAGACTATCCTTGAAATGAACAGCTTCAATATCTCCGATATTGACGACGCCGTTATGTCCTCGGTAGTCCCCTCGGTGACAAACACAGTCAAGGAGGCTGTCCGCAAGCTCTTCAACGTTGACGTTATGATGGCCGGCCCCGGAGTAAAGACAGGTCTCAATATACTCATCGACAACCCCGCACAGCTGGGAAGCGATCAGGCAGTGGACGCTGTTGCAGCTATAAATCAGTATCCCGTCCCCCTTATTATCATTGATATGGGCACCGCAACCACTCTTTCCGTGGTGGACAGCAATAAAAACTACCGCGGCGGACTTATCCTTACGGGTATGAAGGTTGCAGCCGACGCTCTTACTGCACGCACCGCACAGCTCCCCAAGGTCAATTTTGAGGTGCCTGCTCATGTCATAGGCACAAATACTATCGACTGCCTCAAGAGCGGAATACTCTACTCCAACGCAAGCGCTCTTGACGGAATAATCGACCGCATAGAGGACGAGCTGGGCGAAAAATGCACCGCAGTCGCTACAGGCGGTCTCTCCGAGCTGGTAGTACCGCTTTGCAGGAGAAAGATAATCCTGGACAATAACCTACTTATCAAGGGACTGGCTATTATTTACAGGAAGAATAAAAAGTGATGTATAAAGAAAAGCTCCGTGGTATCAGCCATACCGCGGAGCTTATTTTAATTCTTTTTCTTGTCTGTCGACTTTTTCTCTTCTTCCTTCTTCTTGTCAGCCTCTGCATTGAAGCTGTCGGTAGTATTGAGAAAATGTGCGGGATCAAGACATATTCCGAGATGTCTTACTTCAAAATGACAGTGAGAACCATAAGAATTACCTGTATTTCCTACCAGTCCTATGAGCTGTCCTCTTGATACATACTGTCCTTCGGAAACAAGGACAGCGCTCATATGACCGTATACTGTCTGATAATCATCGGTATGTCCGAGCTGTACGAAATATCCGTAGCCTCCCGTGTTCCAGCCCGAAGAAACTACCTCGCCGTCTGCGGCGGCATATATCTCCGTACCCGTGGAAGCCGCTATATCCATACCCTTATGGTTTCTCTCGCCTCCGAAGCCGTCGCTTACCCAGCCTCCGTCAACAGGCCAGCCGAACTCGCCCGAGCCCGTGAGCACAGTTGTGGGACTGTCAGGTCTTGCGGCGTATATTCCTATGCCTATCTTCTGCACCACAGGCTCCTTGGTTATTTTTGAGCTTATGGTCTTGCGGGCATACTCCTTGCCGTCAACGTAGGTTATCTCCATATGGCTTACCTTTTCGCCTCGTCTGCCCTTTACGAGGATATCCCTTACCCCCACGTTCAATGAGCTGGTCTCGACCTCTATGGTCTCGTAGTCAAGGAAGGTTATGGGATCAAATTCGCGGACATACTTTATGGGAAGGTAGCTCTCGGTCTCTATGACGTTTACCAGCATACCCTTGCGGCAGTTCTTTGAGATACCGGGATTGAGCTCCTCGATCTTGTCAAAATCCATGTTGTATTTCTGGGATATGGTAACGGCAGTGTCGCCCTTCTGAGCAACGTATACAGCCTTTTTCTCCTTTGAAGAGGTCAGGAGAGCAATGGCGTCCTTGGTCTCCATCACGCTGTCTGCAAAATATATGCCGTGGGAATACTCTATGTCATTCTTATAGGAAATATCCTTTATAACGCCGTCAACACGGTAATTCATTATCCTGTCGTTGAGAGCATCCTGTACTGCCTCTCTGTCCCTGACCGCGCCAATGAACTTTCCGTCGATATATATGCCGTAAGCCTCCGTAAGATCCTCATCGGAAGCGGCAAGCATCTCGTTGGCAAGCTGCACCGAGGATACCACCTTGTCGTTCTCATTGATTATCCTCAGTGAATATTTTGCTGAGAGATCCACAGGCTCCTTGTCCTCGGAGTAGGATATCCTCTGTCTTACCTCGCGCTCGGCAGCCTCAAGGTCGGCCTCCGCGGTGATTATGCCTATCTCTCTGCCCTTGTATTCAACGCTGAGACCGTATTCCAGTCCAGAGCCGTAACGGATTATTCCTACAAGAAAGGCTATTGAAACTATGGGTAGTATATAATTGAAGGCGGTATAGAACACTCCGTCCTCTCCGAAGAGATAGGAGCACCAGAAATCGAAGAGAGCCTTGTTATACTCCTCTTTTCCTGCCTTTTTGGCCTTCATTACCTTACGCTGCATATCCTTGTTGATATTGAAGCGGCTTCTCAGGGGAGAAGTCAGCTCCTTCAGCAGCCAGAGCAGAGTTTTGAGCAGTGATACTGCCAGACTTACAAGCTCGGAAACTATAAACTTTACAGCTGATATGAGCCAGAGCAGCAGAGCAGCCCCTGCTTTTACGGCAAAGCAGCCGAAGCGCTGGAATATATTCAGCTTTTCAGGCTTTTCGGGCTTATCCTCGTAGATATCGGACCATTTTCCGCGTCCCGTACTCATCGCATCAGCTCCTTTCCCTGTTTTAAGCCTTAACACTGACAAATTATATTATACCAAATTTTTGTGATAATACAACGAAAATATCTCCTTAAATATAAATTCAAGGAGATATTTCATCACTCTGCACAAAAATATTATATATTTTTATCAAAATGCCATGTATAATCCAGCATCTCTACTGTGTAATCCTGAAGCTTTTCCAGCAGCGGCACTACGTCCTTCTTTGCCGATGCCAGGTCGTGCTCGCGGTAATTACCGCATTCAACCTCTGTACAGCCGGGGATCTCACCATCATAGTCCCTGATGAAAGTATATGCCTCACGCACCAGCTTTATGGCATTTTCGTGGGAAATTCCTCTTGTGAGCAGGTAAAATCCCGTGCGGCAGCCCATTGGTCCTACATATACAATATTTTTCCCGAATTCTGAATTTCTTGCATAGGTGGCGAAAAGATGCTCGATGGTGTGCATTGAAGGGGTTGCCAGATATACTCCGCCGTTGGGCTTTACCATGCGGACGTCATATGTAACGATGTCATCGTCGATACGTGATATGTACATACCCACGCTGAATTTTGTGTGATCTACCTGAAAGCTTGCTATTTTTTCCATAATTTACCTCCTGTGGAAAAAAGTGCCTTTATGTCTCCCGGAAGCTCCGAGGAAACAGTTATGAGACGGCCTGTCAGCGGATCGCTGAAGCTCAGACTTCCGCAGTGAAGAGCCTGTCGTGTTATATCATCACGGAGCCCGCCGTAAAGGTCATCCCCTGCTAGAGGAGCTCCGATATGAGCAAAATGCACCCTTATCTGGTGGGTACGTCCTGTTTCGAGATGCACCTCAGCAAGGGAATACTTATCGCTGCAAAGCAGCCTTTTATAATGAGTAACCGCTCTCTGTCCGTCCTCACGGACGCAGCGGACTATAATGGACTCCCTCTCGCGGGCTATGGGCGCGTCAATGGTGCCGCTGTCAGGGATAAGCCCCTGCACCGCCGCGTAGTACACCTTCTCGCAGCTGCCCTGAAGAAGCTTTGCCGCAAGGGCGTCCTTGGCAATGATACATAGTCCCGAGGTATCACGGTCCAGCCTGTTGACTGCACGGAAGGTCAGCTGAGGATAAAGATGAGCGAAATAATTCCCTAAGGTATCTCCCTGATGCTTTATGGAAGGGTGAACGGGCATACCTCCCGGCTTGTCGAATACCACGAGACTGTCGTTCTCGAAAGCTATTGGCACATTGAGACTGCCGTTGGGCTCAAGGAAACTGTCATCCTCCAGAGCCAGCACGATAACGTCCCCCTTCTCTACCATATCTATGCTGCGGACGGTCTCGCCTCTCCGCGTTATACCGCCCTCCTGACGCTTCAGCTTTGTGAGCAGCCGCCTTGACACGCCCTTTCTTCCCGTGAGAAAATTCCCGAGAGTTACGGGCTTTTCGCTGTCCACTGTCAGCTCTATTAGTTTCAAGGTATTCGTCCTCCCTGATGAAAATATCTGTACTCAAAGAAAAAGCCGTCATAAACTTCATAAGTCCGCCGGGAAGTCCCGCAACAGTGAGCATCTGCGGCAGATACACCGCCGCAAGCCTGATAAGCACGCTCTTTCGCCCCTTCATGAAGCTTATGGAATAAAGCACGATACGGAAGGCTGTCTGCCCCGGAAATCGCACCAGCAGAAAGGGGACTGCCGCAAAGCTGAGCTTCAGAGACAGCCACATCACCGCGGATACAGCCGTGAGAAACAGGGCATTTGCCGCAAGGAACACCTCCGCCGCCTGAAGTCTGCCGTGAAGTAGCCTGTATGCCATGGTGCCGAAGAATATACAGGGTACCAGCGCCAGAAGTCCTATGACCTTTGTCCAGAGGGCAGCGGAAAGACTGCGCCTGAACGTTGCCTTCCTCAGCAGGGAACGCGAAAAAGACTCGGTACGCTTTGCGGGAAGCTCGGCAGTGATACCGTAAAGCCTCTTTGCAGCCGCATACATCAGCGGCGCAGCCGTTATCCAGCGCAGCAGCGTACATACCGCAGTTACTCCAAGCTGGACGGGACTTCTTATGCCGAAGAGCTCCATAGGCTTAAGGTTGCCGAAATACAGCAGCATACTGAACACTGCTGCCTCGGCAGAACGGAAAAACAGCTCTGCCGCAGGAGGAAGCAGACATATTATCATAGTCTTTGTTTTCCTTCCCTCAAGCAGCCTTCCCGAATAGCGTATAAGCTCCCTTATTTTCATATCTGCGCCTCCGAAAACCAGTTTTGCAGATATTATTGGCTTTTTCAGCGGATTTTATGCAGAAGGGCTCAGTATTCCTCTTCCGGATCGGGTATCTTGTCGTAGGGACAATAGCCCAGTATCTCAAAAGCCTGCGAATTCAGCCACATCTGGGCTGTTACTATTATCTCGAAGCCCATGCCGAAATCACAGCCCAGTGTCTTGGGATCGTACTTCGGCAGTCCGAAGCAGCTGAGCATATTCGATATGATGCCGCCGTGAGTTATCATGGCACAGTGAGTGAGACCCGATTCCATCATATCCATTATCACCGTATGGAGAGCCTTGTATATACGTGCCGTCATCTCCTCAAGGCTCTCGCCCTTGGGCGGACGATTGTCCTTGCCGCCGCGTATCCATTTGTTGTAGTCCTCGCGCTTTACCAGCTCATCGATGCTCTTATTTTCAAATTCGCCCAGATCCAGCTCTCTCAGATCGTCCACCGGGCATACCTCCGTGTATGGGAAGAGTATCTCGGCAGTCTCGATGCAGCGGCGCAGAGGCGACGAATATACCCTGTGCACCGTGGGATAGTCAAATTCGTCCATCTTTGCGGCAAGCTCCGCAGCGCCCTTATCGGACAGGGGCACATCGGTCTTGCCGATATATATGCCCTTTTCGTTGGCCTCCGTCATGCCGTGGCGGAGAACACTTATCCTGTAACCTTTCATATTTATCTCCTTGATATATGTTTTTTCTTATGCCGAAGTCTGACAGCCGAAGCTCCAGCATACAGAAAGGATATTTTGCACAAATTTACTGCCCGTTTTTTTAACTCTTAGTAAAATTCACGAAAACAGGCATAAATTTCAACAAATTCTTTCATACTTCTGCATATTTACAAATTATACATTTTGTATTATAATAATAGTATCAAATCATTTCGTTTATTTTTATCCGGGAGGTTTTTTCAATGAATTCAGATTTTGCAAGAATAATCACTTTACAGCGTAAGGAAAGACATATCAGCCAGAAGCAGGCTGCCACCGACCTCGGTATATCACAGGCTCTTCTCTCTCACTACGAAAAGGGCATACGTGAATGCGGCCTTAACTTCCTCGTAAAGATCGCTGATTATTATAATGTATCATGTGACTATCTGCTGGGAAGAACCCCCGAACCCGAGGGAAAGACCATCACTATCGAGGATATTCCCGATGATGACGGAAACAACAGCATGAAGATGCCTTCGCCCGAGATCATCAACTTCAACAGAAGGATTGTAAACAACTCCATAAGCCTTCTGTTCAGCCTTGCCCAGAAGGCAAACAGCATTACCCTTATAAAGGAAGTATCCTCATACCTCATGCTTTCGGTGTACAAGCTCTTCCGTATCGTATATAACGCAAATCCCCATAACGACCAGAAGCTCTTCCGCATACCCAAGGTAATCGCAAACGACAGCGCAAATGCCATAGTTTCCATGAGTGAAGCCAATATCAAGGCCGCTTCCAGCGGAATCGCCCTTGACGGCAACGACTGCGTTGATAATTTCGATACCCTTTACGTCACCACTGCAACTCTCCAGAAGGATTACGCTCAATATTCATCATCACTCCTTAACCTTATCAAACGAAGCGAGGAAAGTATCTCTCGTACCCGTGCGAAATACAGGAGCGACATAAAATAAACCTACGCATATTATACCACTTTTCCGCCGTGTTGAAAAGGCTTTTTTGGAAATTTCACACCAGTTTCTGCTGCCCGATACGTCCTTAATTCAGCAAATCGGGAAAAAATCAGCCTTTCTCTTGACATTGCGAGTTTTTTGTGATATAATCCACTTATAATAAACCGTTGAAGAAGAGTAGTAGCTCATGCTTATCCATTTCAGAGAGCCTGCGGCCGGTGAAAGCAGGTATGTACGGCAGAGTGAATGGACTTCCGAGGGCGAACTGAAGATGTGATACAGGCCGGACTGCTGATACGTCCGTATCCCGTGCGCATTGTGTAGGCGAGACGCAGAGAACTGCGTTAACAAAACCATTGTATGTATGTACAAATCGAGTGGACGCTTAGCGTCAAGCAGGGTGGCACCGCAGAAGTTTCAAGGCTTCTGTCCCGGCAGAAATAATGCTGGGACAGGAGCTTTTTATATTTCCTTCTCGGCATAGTACACACCGATTTCAAATCTATCGAAAAGGAGAAATTACTATGTCAAATGAAAAAATCCCTTACAAAATCTATCTTGAGGAAAACGAGCTTCCCAAGCAGTGGTACAATGTACGCGCTGATATGAAGAAAAAGCCCGCTCCCCTCGTAAATCCCGGAACAGGCAAGCCCTGTACAGCCGAAGAGCTCAGCCACGTTTTCTGCGATGAGCTGGTAAAGCAGGAGCTTGACGAGACAACTCCCTATATAGACATCCCCCAGGAGATACAGGACTTTTACAGAATGTTCCGTCCCTCTCCGCTGGTAAGAGCTTACTTCCTTGAGAAGAAGCTGGGTACTCCCGCTAAGATCTACTACAAGTTCGAGGGAAACAATACCAGCGGAAGCCACAAGCTCAATTCAGCCATCGCTCAGGCATACTATGCAAAGAAGCAGGGACTCAAGGGCGTGACCACAGAAACAGGCGCAGGCCAGTGGGGTACAGCTCTTTCAATGGCTTGTGCATACTTCGGCCTTGACTGTAACGTATATATGGTAAAGGTAAGCTACGAGCAGAAGCCCTTCCGCCGTGAGGTAATGCGTACCTACGGTGCAAATGTTACTCCTTCTCCTTCAACTACCACAGAGATAGGTAGAAAGATCCTTGAGGAATTCCCCGGTACTAACGGAAGCCTCGGCTGCGCTATCTCAGAGGCTGTTGAGGCTGCTACCTCCAAGGAAGGCTACCGCTATGTTCTCGGAAGCGTTCTTGCTCAGGTACTCCTCCACCAGTCCATCATCGGTCTTGAATCAAAGGCTGCTATGGATAAGTACGGCATCAAGCCCGATATCATCATCGGCTGCGCAGGCGGCGGTTCAAACCTCGGCGGACTTATCTCACCCTTTATGGGCGAAAAGCTCCGCGGCGAAGCAGATTACCGCATTATCGCTGTTGAGCCTGCATCATGCCCAAGCTTCACAAGAGGTACCTACGCTTATGACTTCTGCGATACAGGTAAGGTTTGCCCCCTCCAGAAGATGTACACTCTGGGCAGCGGCTTCATGCCTTCACCCAACCACGCAGGCGGTCTCCGTTACCACGGCATGAGCGCTATACTCTCCGAGCTCTACGATCAGGGACTTATGGAAGCTACTTCAGTTGAGCAGACAGCTGTATTCGAGGCTGCCGAGATGTTCGCAAGAGTTGAGGGAATACTCCCTGCTCCCGAAAGCAGCCATGCTATCCGTACAGCTATCGACGAGGCTCTCAAGTGCAAGGAGATAGGCGAAGAAAAGACTATCCTCTTCGGTCTCACAGGTACAGGTTACTTTGATATGTACGCTTACGGCGCATACAACGACGGCAAGATGAGCGACTACATCCCCACAGACGAGGAGATCGCAAAGTCACTGGCAAACCTCCCCAAGATCGAGGGCTGAAAATAATAAGTGTATTCACGGATATGCGCTGATGTAAACGCGGATCCGTACAGAAGGTTTTATAATAAATATTGGGAAAGCCCCTTCCGCAGAAGGGGCTTTTTTATCGGCTTTTTTCGCAAATGCACTAAAATCTGCCATTAGAAGCCTGTATTTCGTGAAATTTTCCTCTTGAAAAAGCACATAAAAATGTGTATCATAATCTTATGGAAATGTTAGCCACGGTCTTTGTATAATTTCAGAAAAAGGAGTTAAATATGAAAAAAAACATTTTTGCCTGTATATGCGTCTCAGCTCTTATGTGCAGCGCCCTTGCTTCCTGCGAGGTAGAGTTTTCCACAAATAATTCCGACTACTCTTTCGGTACAGACACAGAATACGCAGCAAAATCCGAAGATAAGCCCCAGACCCGGAAGGCAGAAGAAAAGCCTGCGGAGACTCCCAAGACTACTGAAAAGGAAAATACAGAAACCACCGAAAAGCCACAGGAGACCGCCAAGGCTCAGGCAAAGACAAAAATACTTGAATTTTCAAAATCTCCTTCCATAAAATCAGAGGAAAAAGAGGAGAAAAAGACCTCTTCAAAGCATACATCCGATGCAAATAAGCTCATGGACGCTCTTAATATCATCGACCTCGTGGACGGCGGCGCAACCGTTGACACAGATTCAGATGATGTTATCACCGAGGGGATATACTCCTATTCAAGAGTTACCGACACCCGTTTCTGGGATATCGACGACGTTATCAGCTTCGTTACGGGACATATCACAGGCGACCTGCTCTACAAGTACAACGAGCTCTATGTGGGAGATGTGCCTATGTTCAAGGAATTCGACGGAAAGCTGTACTATCTCTTCGGCGCAAGAGGCTGCGGCTTCAACTATACCGGCGATCCTGTCATCACCTATGAGGACGACAGCTCCTTCACCTTTACGGTACCTGTTGACAACTTCGGAGAAGTCCAGACCTTTACTGTAAACGCAGTCAAAGAGGACGGCAAATGGAAGGCTTCCTCATACAGCTTCTCATAATGACCGAATAATAAAAATACAGCCCGGAAGCGGTATACACCACCGCTTCCGGGCTTTTTCATCATATATTCCCAAGAGCTTCCGTGAAC
Organism: Ruminococcus flavefaciens 007c; assembly: GCF_000571935.1. Lineage (GTDB taxonomy): Bacteria > Bacillota > Clostridia > Oscillospirales > Ruminococcaceae > Ruminococcus > Ruminococcus flavefaciens_F. The sequence goes on from NZ_ATAX01000028.1 coordinate 263,734, forward strand.
TGACGGTACATATACAGCGAACCCAGTGCTATAAGCGGTATCTTCCGCTCTGCCGCATAATCACAGGCTGCTTTTACACCTGAAGAAAAATCATCAAAGGACTCGGTGAAAAGTCCCCGTTCCGTAAGAGCCTCTGCCAGTATTTTACTGTCAAGGGCACGGGGATTGGCGGGCTTTACCGCAAACGCTCTCTCTGCCAGTTCTCCCAGCATATCCGCATACAGCCCGTACTCCTTGTCAGCCATGACGCCGATGAAAAGTGCCACCTTCCGTCCGCCGAAATAACGGCGTATACTGTCGGCTGCACAGCGAATACCGTCGGGATTGTGGGCTCCGTCATATATTATCAGCGGCTCTCTGCGCAGTATCTCAAATCTGCCGTGCCATTTCACTGAGGCAAGTCCCTCTCGGACAGACTCATGAGGTATATCCAGCCCCTCCCTGCGGAGTATGCCGATACAGCACAGCACATTGACCGCGTTTTCTGTCTGATATGTACCCGGAAGCGGTATATGCAGCCTTTCGCCTTCAAAGCTTATATATGTGCCGTCAATGCCGCAATTGTCATCTGTCCACGAGATATTACGGCCATCGGCAAGAAAAATCTCCGATCCGAGGCTTTCGGCTCTGGCTGCGATGATCTCGCAGGCCTCCTCGCTGTCGCCGCCGAAGTACACAGGTCTGCCTGCCTTGATTATACCTGCCTTGTGAGAAGCTATCTCAGCTATGGTATTTCCGAGAAATGCACTGTGATCCTTTTGCACATTGGTTATTACCGACAGCAGAGGCGCCTTTATTACATTGGTGGAGTCGAGATCTCCTCCCATGCCGCATTCCACAACGGCAATATCGCAGCCTCTGCGCACAAAAAGCTCAAAAGCAGCGGCTGTGAGCACCTCGAATTCCGTGGGCTTATCATCCATGCTCTCGCATATGGGCGCAATATCGCCTATAAGCTCTGCGAACTCCTCACCGGTGATCTCCTCACCGTTTATGCGTAAGCTGTCCGTGACTTCGGTTATGGCAGGCGAGGAAAAGCCTCCCACCTTATAACCTGCACTTTTCAGCACAGAGGTGAGCATAGCTCCGAAGGAGCCCTTTCCGTTGGTGCCTGAGATGTGCACTGTCTTTACCCTGTCCTGGGGATCGCCCATAAGATGCAGGAGCCCGGCAATACGCTCAAGTCCGAGCCTGCTGCCGCGGAACGCAGCCTTTTTCATATATCCGATAGCTTCGGCATAATTCATTTTCTCTTCACCTTCTCAAGCTGTGCCGTAAACGCACTATTGCTCATGAGCATATAAATAACAGCTGTCTCAATTACTGCCATGATGATATTTGCAACAGGTCTCCATACAAGCTGAGGTCTCATTGCAGGGAAAAGGAAATAAAGTCCTGTTGTGGTGATGATCACAGAGCCCACAAGTCTCGCGGCAGCTACTGCAAAGGCTATCCTCGGCAGAGTCCTGCCTCTGAGGACATGGTTGTATGCAAGGCCTGCCATAAAGCCTGTGGCTGCTGCGCCCAGAGTGATAACTGGCATAGGTGTCATTCCTGTTGCCAGACAGCCTATGAGGTCTGCCCCGGCACCCACTGCCGCACCGATGAACGGTCCGAAGAAGATGCCTGCCATGAGTATCGGCAGAGTCTCCGCACTTATGCGGATTACACTGAAGAGGTCTATCCTCAGTGATTTTCCCACAACACTGATAGCAATGAGAAGTGCGGCCAGCACCAGTACCTTGGTACTGCCAAAGAGTCTGATATCCGACTTTACTGCTGTTTCTCTGTTGTTTGTCATAAAAAATACCTCCTTTTCCTCACTCATACGACAAGAAAAGAAGGCACAGTCTCTTTTAAGTTGTCCTATGAAGCGGGATGCAAAATACGAACCGCAAGCCGAAGCTTTTCGTTTGACCGACAACTCCCCGTTCGGTCAACACTGTAATACCCGCAGGGTATAACGAACGCATTTTTACTCTTCACCAATGATAATCGCAGCATCATACTGCACCTATATTATACAATCACGGAATTGGTTTGTCAATAGTCAGGAGCACTATTTACCGCCGTGTAATACTCTTTGTCAAAATGCTCTAAATGGTTATCACAGGCAGATTAATTTAGTAAAAAAAGCCGAAAATGTATAAATCCCTTGACAAAAGGCCACAATAGTGTTAAATTATATTTAGCACTCAAAGAGTTAGAGTGCTAACGAGAACAAAAATACAGATCGATAGATGGAAAGGAAGGGAGTATCGTGGACGAAAGAAAACTGAAGATACTCGCTGCCGTGGTTGACGAATATGTCAGGACGGGCGAACCCGTCGGCTCGAAATCGATCTCAAAGCTCGAAAATATAAATGTTTCCTCTGCTACCATAAGGAATGATATGGCAGCACTCGAACAGCTGGGATACCTCGAACAGCCCCATACTTCGGCAGGCCGCGTTCCTACCTTCAAGGGATACAGGCTGTATATCGACGAGCTCATGACTCCCCACGATATACCCGATGAAGAAAAGATAAGACTGGACGAGATGCTCGGAGACAGGAATACTCCCGAGGAGCTGCTGGTACAGAATGCAGCTACCGCCCTCACAGAGATAACTCAGTGTGCTGCGGTGGTAACAAACGCCGTTCCGCGATTCTCGGTGATCTCCAAGGTAGAGGTCATACCCACAGGCAAGCGCCTCTACGTTATACTCCTTATAACCTCCAGCGGAAACATAAAAAACAAGGCTTGCAGACTCGAGATCGACCTGAGCCATGAACAGCTCGATTTCTTTACACATTATATAGAAGAAAACCTCAGCGGTGTCTCCGTTGATGAGCTTTCGGAGGAAATGCTGGATAAGATGGTGGCAGCAGTAAGTGCCTATATGGTATCACTCTCACCGCTGGTAAAAGGCATATGCGAGCTCTCGGAAGACCTGCGTCAGCAGGAGCTTACAGTCAGCGGAAGCGAAAAGCTACTGTCCTGCGACGAGCTGGACAAAATGGAAGTCGTCAAGTTCATAGAACACAAGGACGGTCTCTCGGAACTGCTTGAAAACGCTTTCAGCGGCATACAGGTAAAATTCGGAGCCGAAAATGACAGCTTCGCAATAGGCAATTCAAGCCTGATAGTTTCCAAGTACCGCAAGGGCGGCAAGGAAGCAGGCTCTCTCGGCATAATAGGTCCTATGAGAGTCGATTATAAAAAGATAATACCTTACGTCGAGTACCTGACGCAGAAGATCTCTGCTCTCATGGACAGCGACGAAGATGACATAATCAACGCCCCTGATGAATTTCAGGCGCCATAGAAAGGAGAAATGACCGATGGATAAGAACGATGATCTCCGTGAAGTATCCGAGGAGCTCGAAGAGGAAATCACCGAAGCTCCCGAGGATGAGAATACAGAGGAACTCGAAGAAGCAGACGCGGTCAGCGAGTACAACGATACGGCTACTCAGTTCTCGGAGCTCGAGGACGCTCTGGCCGAGGCAAACGATAAGTACCTGAGACTTTTCGCAGAATACGACAACTACCGTAAGCGAACTGCAAAGGAAAAGACAGAGACTTATCAGAACGCTTCCGTAAAATGCGTGGAGAAGCTCCTCCCCGTGCTTGACAGCTTTGAGAGATCCCTCGAGGCTGAATGTACAGACGAGAACTTCAAAAACGGCATGAGCATGATATACAATCAGCTCACAGGCTTCCTTACACAGATGAATGTCACCGAGATAGAAGCCCTCGGAGCTGAATTCGACCCGAATATACACAACGCCATACAGCAGCTTGACGGAACAGATTACGCAAGCAATCATGTATGCTCTGTATTTCAGAAGGGCTATATGCTCGGGGATAAGCTGGTAAGACCTGCTATGGTGGCAGTGGCTGTTTAGCCGTCAGCTTTGCTGACATCTCCCTGTACTACAGGGAGTCATCCTCGGCGTTCCAAGCCTTTGGCTAAGGCAATATTAATAAGAACATTCAATTATGTCCGCATGACGGACACCATTGGCTGAAAGCTAATGGCTTATATAATAGGAGGAATATATTATGGGAAAAATCATTGGTATCGATCTTGGTACAACTAACTCTTGCGTAGCTGTTATGGAGGGCGGCAGTGCCGTTGTTATCCCCAACAGCGAGGGTGCAAGAACAACTCCTTCCGTTGTTGCTTTCACAAACAACGGCGAGCGTCTCGTAGGTCAGGTTGCCAAGAGACAGGCTATCACAAACCACGACAGAACAGTTTCTTCTATCAAGAGACATATGGGTTCTGATTATAAAGTTTCTATCGACGGCAAGAACTACACTCCTCAGGAGATCTCGGCTATGATACTCCAGAAGCTAAAGGCTGATGCAGAGGCTTATCTGGGCGAGCCCGTAACAGAGGCTGTTATCACAGTTCCTGCTTACTTCACAGACTCACAGAGACAGGCTACAAAGGACGCAGGTCAGATCGCAGGTCTTACCGTTAAACGTATCATTAACGAGCCTACAGCAGCTGCTCTCTCCTACGGTATCGACAAGGAAGAGGAGCAGACCGTAATGGTATACGACCTCGGCGGCGGTACCTTCGATGTATCCATCATCGAAATGGGTGAGGACGTTCAGCAGGTACTTGCAACAGCAGGTAACAACCGCCTCGGCGGCGACGACTTCGACCAGCGTATCATCAACTGGATCGTTGACGAGTTCAAGAAGACTGAGGGTATCGACCTTTCACAGGATAAGATGGCTGCTCAGAGACTCAAGGACGCTGCTGAAAAGTCAAAGATCGAGCTCTCATCCACAACAACTTCAAATATCAACATCCCCTTCATCACTGTTGATGCAAGCGGTACTCCAAAGCACCTTGACCTCACACTTACACAGGCTAAGTTCAATGAGCTCACAGCTGACCTCGTTGAGGCTACAATGGGACCTGTAAGACAGGCTCTCAGCGATAGCGGCCTGAATATCTCAGAGATCAACAAGGTTCTCATGGTCGGCGGTTCTTCAAGAATCCCTGCTGTACAGGAAGCTGTAAAGAAGCTCATCGGCAAGGATCCCTTCAAGGGCATCAACCCTGATGAATGCGTAGCTCTCGGTGCTGCATACCAGGGTGGCGTTCTCGGCGGCGACGTTAAGAACGGTCTCCTCCTCCTCGATGTAACTCCTCTTTCACTGGGTATCGAGACAGCAGGCGGCGTTTGCACAAGAATGATCGAAAGAAATACAACTATCCCCACAAAGAAGTCACAGGTATTCTCAACATACGCTGACAATCAGCCTGCTGTTGATATCAACGTACTTCAGGGTGAACGTGAATTCGCAAGAGATAACAAGCAGCTGGGTACCTTCCGTCTCGACGGTATCGCTCCCGCTCCCAGAGGAATCCCTCAGATTGAGGTAACATTCGACATCGATCAGAACGGTATCGTTCACGTATCCGCTAAGGACCTCGGCACAGGCAAGGAGCAGAACATCACCATCACTTCTTCCACAAATATGTCCAAGGACGACATCGACAAGGCTGTAAAGGAAGCTGAGCAGTACGCTGCTGAGGATAAGAAGCGCCGTGAGGCCGTTGACAACAAGAATGAGGCTGAGAACCTTGTATTCCAGTGTGAGAAGGCTCTTACAGACTTCGGCGATAAGGTATCAGCTGATGAGAAGACTAATATTGAGGCTAAGTGTACAGCTCTTAAGTCTGCTATCGCAGCTGATAACAACGACGAGATCAAGTCACTGAAGGACGACCTCCAGAAGGCATTCTACGATCTCTCCGCAAAGATCTACCAGCAGGCAGCTCCTAATGGTGCAGCAGGCGCTCAGGGCATAGATCCTTCACAGTTCACTAATATGGGCGGTGCTGCCGATGCAGGCGCTCAGGGCGGCAATGACGACGGAGTTGTCGATGCAGACTTCACTGAGGTTTGATAATGAAACTCAACAAGCTTCTCAAAACTATCATCATATTGGTCATACTGGGCGCCGCACTCTGGTTCGGGCTCAGATGGTTCGGCGGACTGGCAAACGATGAACTCGGAGACTACGACGGCGGCAGAGGCGAATATGTGGATTCAATAGAGAACAGTTAATAAAGATCTTCAGGGCGGAAAAACCTTCCGCCCTAAAGGTGTATTTACAGGCGAGAAAAAAGCGCAGTTTCTGTGGCTATATAACGCGAAAAAATGAAGGACGGCTCTCCGCCGGCCTATATGTGAATTTACAGGCGCGGTAAAAAAGTGCTTTTGTAGGGGCTGACGTCCCCGACAGCCCGTGTTTGAATTAATATTTATATCCGAAGCGGGACGGCGAGGACGGTGTGGGTGTCCGTGGGACACCTCTGCCAAAGGCAGAAGCACCGACCGAGCCGACAGGCGAGAACGTCCCCTACATGATCTTTCCGCTGTTTAACGGAAGAATGGAGTTATCTATGGCTGAAAAAAGAGATTACTATGAGATTCTTGGTATCCAGAAGGGTGCTACAGAAGATGAGATAAAAAAAGCCTTCCGTAAAAAGGCAAGAGAAAATCACCCCGACCTCCATCCCGACGATCCTTCCTACGTTGAGAAGTTTCAGGAGATAAACGAGGCTAACGAGGTGCTTTCCGATCCCGAAAAGCGTGCCCGCTATGACCAGTTCGGTCATGCAGGCGTTGACCCGAGCTACGGCGGCGGTGCCGATGGTATGGGCGGCTTCGGCGGCTTTGCGGATATGGACGATATTCTCGGAAGTATCTTCGGCGGCTTCGGCTTCGGAGGCGGCTCAAAGCGCTCAAACGCCAACGCCCCCAGAAGAGGCTCGGATATACAGGAAAGCGTTTCTATCAGCTTTATGGAAGCCTGCACAGGCAAAAAGCAGGATATAAGAGTAAATCGTATGTGCGTATGCGAATCATGTAAGGGCTCGGGCGCAGAGGCAGGCTCGACTCCCGATATATGCCCCGACTGTCAGGGCAGAGGCTCAGTCAAGACCACCCAGCGCACTCCCTTCGGAGCAATATCCTCCTCCAAACCGTGTCCTCACTGTGGAGGAAAGGGCAAGATCATAAAGAATCCCTGCGCAAAGTGCCGCGGTGTCGGAAGAGTCAGAGTCCAGAAGACGGTTTCTATCGACATACCCGCAGGTATTGATGACGGACAGACACTGCGCGTAGGCGGTCAGGGAGACTGCGGTGCCAACGGCGGCCCCAACGGTGACCTTCTTGTAGGCATCAATGTCAAGTCTCACCCCATTTTCAGACGCGAGGGCTATGACATACACTGCGATATACCCGTTACTTATATGGAAGCCGTACTCGGTGCGGAGATAACCGTTCCGACTATTGACGGCGACGTTAAATATACAATTGCCGAGGGCACTCAGACAGGTACGATATTCCGCCTCAAGGGCAAGGGCGTACAGAGGCTCCACCGCACAGACCGCGGCAATCAGTACGTCAAGATATACGTTGAGGTACCGAAGAATCTGTCAAAGAAGCAGAAGGATCTGCTGAAGCAATTCGAGGCTTCACTTACAGAGAAGAACTACGCAAAGCGTCAGAGCTTCTTTGAGAAGCTCCGCTCAAAGCTTGATTTCTGATAATCAGCGCTCTGTCTTAATATAAGCGGCAGATCACACGGCAGCGGAATTTTTTGAGGATTTTTTTCACAAGTGATATGGGGGACAAAATATGTTTGAACAGGACTATATCATGCGGCAGATAAAGGAAATTACCGCCGTTATTGCCAAAGTCGTATTTGGCCAAAAGGTGGAAACCTCCTTCTATATGCTGCAGGAGGTGGAAAGGCAGAAGGCTTACGCTCTCATTGAGCAGATGAGAAACGGTGAGCCCCTGGAAGCTGTAAGGGAGCTGGACAGGCTCTCGGAAAACAATACCAAGGAAAATCTTATGATCGGACTGGAGTTCTACACGCAGCTCAGCAATATGGACGATGACTTCTTTACCGCAAATGGGTACACCACCGTAATGGCACGTAAAGACTTCAGGCGATTTACGAAGAAATTCGGTGTAGAGGATATGACCGATCTTTACTTCGGCGACGGAGATGATGACGACGAATAAGTATAAAACCTCCCTTTGCGGGCATAATTACTGCAAAGGGAGGTTTTTTATGATAGAACAGGACACGATAAAACTGCTTAGAGAATGTGACTCGGGGATAAAGATGGGAATATCCTCCATCGGTGATGTGACAGACTATGTAAGTGATGCACATCTGAAAGAGCTGCTCAGCCACAGCTCAGACGAGCACGAAAAGCTGAAAGCCCAGCTGCAGAGCCTTCTTGACGAGTACGGCGACGAGGGAAAGGAGCCTGCGGCTGTGGCAAAGAGTATGTCATGGCTGAAAACCAGTGTCAGACTGACCTTTAACGGCTCCGACAGTACAGTTGCCGACCTGATGGTGGACGGCTGCAATATGGGAGTAAAGTCTCTGAGCCGTTACCTCAACAAGTACAAGGCCGCAGACGAGCGTTCAAAGGATATGGCAAAGCGCATAATAAGCGTCGAGGAACAGCTCTCAAAGGGTATGAGGGCTTTCCTGTAAAAGAAAAGACTTCCGGAAATACCGGAAGTCTTTATTATTAATATCTGATATTAGGTCTTGCGGGCGGTCCCCACTTGTTAGGTCCGACACTGGGACGGCAGAAGAATATGATCATTACAATTGCATATATCAACAAAACAAGACTTACACAGCAAAGAACGCCTAAAAGTGCGTCAAGATCACCTGATGTCAGAATAAATAAAGGTATCGACACTATAAGGATGATTAATGAACCAATTACCCACCAGCCTGATTTTCCTATATCATGAAGTCTTCTTACCTGTATAGAAAGGTTAGGCAGTAAGAAAACAAGTGATTCAGCAAGATTCAGGATCCTTACAACAAGCGTTGCTTCACTGCCCAACGCAGTCTGAAGGAACATATTGATAACACTTACACCAAGACCTACAAGAAATACGAACAGGTATGCGAACCAGTACTCGCTTCTTGTGGAACGCCCCGTGAAATTAACATAGTTCTTGAAGAAAAGCTTTATAGCCTCTCCGAAGCCTACATACTTTGGACTGCCATCGCCCATATTATAGTCCATATTGTCCAGGCCGTAGATAGGTCCGCGGTATCCGGGGCCGCTGTTAGGACCGTAGCCGTAGGGCTGACCATAGCCATTGGGCTGACCGTAACCGTTAGGCTGGCCGTAGCCGTTGGGCTGACCGTAGCCGTAGGGCTGACCATAGCCATTGGGCTGACCGTAGCCGTTGGGCTGACCGTAACCGTTAGGCTGGCTGTAGCCGTTGGGCTGACCGTAGCCGTTGGGCTGACCGTAACCGTTGGGCTGACCGTAACCGTTGGGCTGACCACTGCTGTCAGGCTGCTGTGTCGGAACTGTTGATAAAACATCGCTCATTACCCCTGATGAGTTCTCAATCGGTGCTCCGCAGTTTTCGCAGTATCTGTCGCCCACTTTGTTTTCGTAACCGCATTGATTGCATTTCATGGTTAAAAACCTCCCTTTATCATGATGATACTATTTTATCAGAAAAATGATTATTTGTCAATATATATATTTATAGCTCCCTGTCTTCTACAAAAAAGCTCCCTGACGGGAGCTTCTGCTTATTCGATCGTAACAGAGACCTTCTGGTCCTTCTTAGCTGCGCCTGCGCGCATGATAGTACGGAGTGCCTTTGCAATCCTGCCCTGCTTGCCGATAACTCTGCCCATATCGTCAGGAGCTACGTTAAGGTGGAATACGATAACGCCCTCCTCGTCAGGCTCATCCTCGGTAATATTTATAGCGGACTTATCTTCAACGAGGCCTGCTGCGATAGCATAAAGTAAATCTTTCATTAGTAAAACCTCCGTTAAGCTTGCGGACAGAGGCAGAGGACCTTATGCCTCTCCTCCTCCATTAAGCTTCAGATCAAAGAACTCCCTCTTTCTTGAGGATAGCCTTTACTGTGTCAGTAGGCTGTGCGCCCTTTGCGATCCAGTCCTTAGCCTTATCTGCGTCAATCTTAACAACAGAGGGCTCCTTAGTAGGATCATAGTAACCGATCTCCTCAACGAAACGACCGTCTCTGGGGTATCTTGAATCAGCTACTACTACACGATAGAAGGGAGCCTTCTTAGCACCCATTCTTCTCAGTCTGATCTTTACTGCCATTTTAAATTCACCTCCATATGATTACTGTATATCCAAGCGGCGGGAGACCGCATTGAAAGCTTTTATATCGGCATATTTCCTCCGCCCTTGCCTGTATACTTGTCGAAGTTCATGCCTGCCAGCTGTTTTCTTGCCTTTCTCAGGGACATCTTGTTGTTCTTGCCTGTGAACTGCTTCATGACCTTCTGCATCTGGTCGAACTGCTTGAGGAGCCTGTTTACGTCCTCTACCTTGGTTCCCGAACCGTTTGCGATACGCTTTTTGCGTGAAGGATTGATTATGGAAGGCTTTGAGCGCTCTTCCTTGGTCATAGAGGTTATCATAGCCTCTATTCTGCCCAGCTGTCCCTCATCGATATCGGCTTCCTTTATCTTGTCGCCTACGCCGGGGAGCATACTGAGTATGGACTTCATTGAGCCCATGCGCTTGATCTGCTTCATCTGATCCAGGAGGTCGTCCATATCGAACTTGTTCTCCTTGAACTTCTTGGTGAGCTTCTCAGCGTCCTTCTGAGTCATTACGTTCTCAGCTTTTTCTATAAGGGTGAGCACATCGCCCATTCCGAGGATACGCGAAGCCATTCTCTCGGGGTGGAACTGCTCGAAATCGTCAAGCTTTTCGCCCATACCCACAAACTTGATGGGCTTACCTGTAACTGAAAGTACGGACAGTGCCGCACCGCCTCTGGTATCCGAATCCAGCTTTGACATGAGCACGCCTGTAATGCCGACAGCGTCATCGAAGGCCTTGGCAACGTTAACGGCGTCCTGACCTGTCATAGCGTCGACAACCAGCATTATCTCATCTGGCTGAGTCTCCTTCTTGATATTTACCAGCTCGTCCATGAGAGCCTCGTCGATGTGGAGACGTCCTGCCGTATCTATTATGAGTATATCGTGACCGTAATCCTTTGCATAGGAAAGAGCCTTCTTTGCGATGACCACGGGATCTGTCTGTCCCATTTCAAAAACCTTTACGTCAGCCTTTCCTCCTACTACCTGGAGCTGATTGATAGCCGCAGGACGGTAGATATCGCAGGCTGCCAAAAGGGGACGGTGTCCTTCCTTCTTCAGGAGCTTTGCAAGCTTGGCGGCGTGGGTAGTCTTACCTGAACCCTGAAGTCCGCACATCATGATGACCGTGGGAGGCTTAGACGCCATATTTATACGGGCATTGCTGTTGCCCATGAGAGAAACGAGTTCCTCGTTAACTATCTTTATTACCTGCTGTGCAGGAGTAAGGCTTGCAAGCACTTCCTCTCCTACCGCACGTTCTGTAACACTCTTTACGAAATCCTTTACAACCTTGTAGCTTACATCAGCCTCTAAAAGCGCAAGTCTTACCTCACGCATAGCCTCTTTTACGTCGGATTCCGTAAGTTTTCCTCTTGATTTAAGCTTTTTGAAGACGTTATTGAGCTTTTCGGAAAGTCCCTCGAATGCCATGCCGAACCTCCTTTATAATGATTCACAGCAGCTCCGCGCCCTTTGAGACCTCGGAGAGTATGATACTTCTTGTATCCTCATCGGTTATATGCTCTGCGGCGGCTTCTATATTCCCGAAGCATACCCGCATTTTTTCAAGTCTTTCTGCAAATCCCAGTTTTTCCTCATAATTGAGGAGTATCTCCTCGGTGCGTTTTATGATGCTGCGCACGGCCTGTCTGGTGATATCCAGAGGCTGACCTATCTCCGCAAGGGAGAGATCCTCGCAGTAATACATCTCCATGATGCTGCGCTGGTGATCTGTGAGCAGGTCTCCGTAGCAGTCAAGAAGCATTACGAATTTAAGTTCCTTAGCCATTTTTCGCGCACCTCTTCCGGGTGTAATACAAAATCACTTTACACATTATACTACATATCCCATACTTTGTCAAGGGGCGGCTGTAAATTTCATTCATATTCGGTATATTGCCGAAAAAAAGCGCTGCATTGCAGCGCTTTTATCTAATTTCACGTAAAAATGGCAGTTACTGTGTCGCTGCCGACATATCAGAGTAGGTTATGCTTATCATATCCACCACATCTTCCTCGTTAAAGGAGACCATTATGGAATGGCCTCTGAGTATGCCCTGCTCGTCCTTGCCAAGCATTATACCGTAGCGGTAGGTATGGGTGAAGGGCTTTTCCACCTTGTCCTCGCTTTCAGGCTTGCCGATGAGAGCTTCAACTTCGGACAGCTTTGAGACAAGAGGGGTTATACCGTAGATACTGCTGTCTGATGTCCTTACGGAAATGCTGTACATGACGCTTTCCTCCTCATGGCCTGTATAGCAGTTCTCCAGAGAGACCGTACCCATTTCCGTGCCCATATAAAAGAGCTTTGCCATGCCGTTTCCCTCTTTGAGTCCGTAATCCTTCCTGTCATAGAACCTGAATTCCCAGCTCTTGTCAAGCTTTGTAAGGTACTGAGGCAGATCGAAATGCTGACCCTTGATGATTATATTACTTCTTACGGCGTCAACATCAAAGGTGCCCGCAGGGACCGTATACGGCTCGGGGATAGGCGGTATATCCATATGAGATACCACGACCTTGTCCTTTCTCAGACAGCCTGCGGCTGTAAAGCACATGAGCAGGCAGGCAAGCAGTAATAATGCTGTTCTTTTCATATTATTCTCCTCTGTGCCATTTCAGCACTTTTCTCCTATCTTTTCGCCGTATTTCACAACGGTCTCCGTACCCACGGCGGAATTGCGCAGTATATCCTCATCAGGCACAACGGTATCCCTGCCGAAGAGGAGCACGACAGTAGAGCCGCCGAACTCGAATTTGCCCTTCTCGTCGCCGCGGCAGAAGCCTCCCTCTCCGTGATGATTGACTATTCTTCCCACCATCATGGCTCCCACTTCTATCTGTACAACGTCGCCGAAATTCTCGGTATGGAGAATGGTATACTCGCGGCAGTTGCGCTTGTATATGTTGTACCGTTCAAGAGCTATGGGATTTACGGTGTGGAACTCGCCGGGGATATAGGTATTTTCGGTCTTTGTGCCGTCGTCAATATAGCAGTAGCGGTGGTAATCGTCCACCTCCAGCCTGAATATGAAACAGTAGCCGCCGCAGAAACGGTTTGCAAGGAACTCGTTCTGAAGAAGGTCCTTCACCTTGTAGCGCGAGCCCTTTATACGGAATATACTGTTCCTGCTTATCTTATGCACCGTGAGCTTTGAATCACAGGGACTTATAAGATGTGACGGCTCAGTATCCACAGGACGCTTCCCGGGCTTTATCACACGAGTGAAGAAATCGTTGTAAGAGCGGAAGTCGTACATGATATATTCCGATGTATCAATGCCGCTGCGCTTTATAAAGGGCTTTATGAGCAGCTTTGAAGCGCGTGAATCCATAAAGCCTCCTGCCAGCTTTGATACTGCGGGAGCAGTCAGCGTTTTCAGCATTACCCTGCCGAGGACGCTGCCGTAGAGCTTTTTCAGCAGCTTGTTCTGATTTTCGTTAGTGACGATGGTCTCTCCTGATCTGGTCTTTATCATGGTTAAGCTCCTTATGAATCACAGCCTTCTGTATCAGAGGCGTGCGTTGGCAAGCATGAGCTTGATACGGTTCTCCTGATTTACTCTTGTAGCGCCGGGATCGTAGTCTATGGCAACGATATTGGCGTTGGGGTTGTCCTGCTTGATAGCGCGTGACATACCCTTTGCTACTATATGATTGGGCAGACAGCCGAAGGGCTGGGTGCAGATGATATTTTCCACTCCCGACTTTGCAAGGGCAGCCATTTCCGCAGGTATAAGCCAGCCCTCGCCCATTACTACGCCCTGGTTGATATACTTGTCGGCAAGCTTTCTCAGGTGCTCGAAGTCGTGGAGAGGCTCGAAGCTTCCCTGCTCCTTCATTACCTTTATGAGCTCCTTCTGCTTTGCGTAGATGAGGTCGTAGCCTATCTTGTTGAATATGGACTGCTTTGTAGTATGGTCGTATATCTTTGCGTCGTTGAAGGTTCCTGCGGCGCAGTACATTACGAATTCCAGAAGTGATGGCACAACGGGCTCGCAGCCCTCGGAAATGAGGAAGTCCTCAAGATGATTATTTGCAAGGGGAGAGTACTTAACGTATATCTCGCCTACTATGCCTACTCTTATCTTCTTTTCTTTGCTCAGCGGTATGGAAGCGAAGTCATCGAGGATATCCCTGTACACCTTCTTGGTCTTCAGAAACATCCTGCTGCCCTTGAGGAAGATATTGCACAGTCTCCTGTGCCATTTGTCCAGCATTTTCCGTGATTCGCCCTTGTTTATCTCATAGGCTCTGCACTTGTTGTAGCAGGTCATGAGCAAATCGCCGTAAAGTACGGCATAGAGCATTTTAAGGAACATGGGCGCGGTTATCCTGAAGGCGCTGTCCTTTTCAAGTCCGCTGAAATTAAGGGATACCACAGGTATCTGGGGATAATTCTTTGCTACAGCCTTTCTCAGCAGGTGTATGTAGTTTGAAGCACGGCAGCCGCCGCCTGTCTGAGTGATGAGGAGAGCGGTCTTGTCGGGATCGTATTTCCCGCTTTTCAGGGCGTCCATGAACTGTCCTATTACAAGGAGCGCAGGATAGCAGGCATCATTGTGGACGTTTTTCAGTCCCTCATCGACTACTGCACGGGAGTCGTTGCGCAGCAGCTCCAGCTTATAGCCCTTTGCTTCAAATATGGATATGAGCATTTTGAAGTGTATGGGCAGCATATCGGGAACGAGGATAGTGTGAGTCTTTATCATATCCTCGGTAAACTTTGCATATTCGGGCATAAGAACCTCCGTATAATTACTTCTTGGTCTGTGCAGGTCACACGGGCTGGACCACGGGCTTTTTCGCAGGCTTCTGATCTGCCTGCTCCATAGCGGCAACAAGGCTTCTCAGTCTTATCCTTGCCGCACCGAGGTTGTTTATCTCGTCGATCTTCAGCTGAGTGTACAGCTTTCCGCGGCTTTCAAGGATATGTCTCACCTCGTCGCCTGTGACCGCGTCTATTCCGCAGCCGAAGGATACCAGCTGTATGAGCTGCATATCGGGCTGGGTGGTGACGTACTTGGCAGCGCGGTAAAGCCTTGAATGATATGTCCACTGGTTGAGAACGCCCAGCTTGGGAGTGCTTGCAAGTCCTGCGATGCTGTCCTCGGTGATGACAGCCATGCCCAGACTGGATACAAGCTTGTGTATGCCGTGGTTGATCTCCTTGTCTATATGGTAGGGACGGCCTGCGATAACGATTATCTTGCGTCCCTCTGCTCTTGCCTGGGTGATTATCTCCATTGCCTTCCTGGTCACGGAATTACGGTAGGTCTGAAGGGCTTCGTAAGCCTTGTCCACAGCCTCGGGAATCCTGCCCTTGACATTGTAGTTCTTCAGTGCCTGTCCCATCACCTTGATAACGTTCTTCCTGATATTGAGATCCATGTACGGGTGTATGAAGTTCTCATTGTTGAGCCTGGGGTTGTTTGCAATGAGAAGCTCGGGATAATAGGCAACTACAGGGCAGTTAAAGTGGTTATCGCTGTTGCCCTCATCGATATTGTAGCTCATACAGGGGTAGAATATAAAGTCAACGCCCTTGTCCAAAAGGTTTTCGATGTGTCCGTGGGTGAGCTTAGCAGGGTAGCAGACCGTATCCGAGGGGATGGTATGCTGACCGAGGTAGTACATATCACGGGAGCTCTCATCGGAAATAACCGTTCTGAATCCAAGTGTGGTAAAGAGCATATGCCAGAAGGGCAACTGCTCGTAGAAGCCAAGTGCCAGCGGAAGTCCCACTGTACCGCGGTATCGCCTGGGCTGGTGAGTCTTTACGGTATTGAGTATGCTGTCATATTTGAACTCATAAAGATTGGGGACTGTATTCTTATTGGCCATGCCGCCGCCCTTTTCGCAGCGGTTGCCCGATATGAAACGGCGTCCCTTGCCGAAGTTGATGATATTGAGCTGACAGTGAGCCGTACAGCCGCCGCAGTTTGCAGAACGGGAGGTGTAGGTGAAGTTCTCCAGCTCCTCTGCGGAAATGATCTTCGAGGGCTCGTCCCCTGCTCTTTCCTTGGCGTAGAGAGCACAGCCGAAGGCTCCCATAAGTCCCGATATAGCGGGACGGATAACGTTTCTGCCCAGCTCCTTCTCGAAGGAACGGAGAACAGCATCGTTGAGGAAGGTTCCGCCCTGTACGACGATGTTCTTTCCGAGATCGTCGGGAGAATTTGCACGGATGACCTTATATATCGCGTTCTTGATTATGGATGAGGACAGACCTGCGGAAATATCATCCACAGTGGCGCCGTCCTTCTGAGCCTGCTTTACCGAGCTGTTCATGAATACGGTACATCTTGAACCTAAGTCAACAGGGTGCTCTGCAAAAAGTCCCAGCTGTGAAAACTCGGCGATATCATAGCCCAGAGCCATAGCGAAGGTCTGTATGAAAGAGCCGCAGCCTGAGGAACAAGCCTCATTGAGCATGATGCTGTCGATGCTCTTGTTCTTAATCTTGAAGCACTTGATGTCCTGTCCGCCGATGTCGATGATGAAATCAACGTCGGGACAGAAGTAAGCAGCCGCCTTGAAGTGGGCAACGGTCTCGACTATGCCGTGATCTATGGAAAGTCCTGCTTTTATAAGATCCTCGCCGTAGCCTGTTACCGCAGAGCCCTTTATGGTGATACCCGGGTTCATCTCGCTGTATATGCGTCTTACCTGATCGGACACCTTGTCAAGGGGCTGTCCCTGATTAGAGGAATAGTGATGGTAGAGTATGCGTCCGTCATCGGTTATGAGCACCAGCTTTGTGGTGGTGGAGCCCGCATCTATACCGAGGTAGGCGTCGCCCTTGTAAGTATGTATATCCGCATATCCGAGATCAAACTTCCTGTGGCGGTCGATAAAGCCCTCATACTCTGCCTGTGAACGGAAAAGGGGCTCTCCCGTAACTATATCGTCGGAAGCCTTTGCGGTACGTATCTTGTCTATTATGTCCTCTATATGGAAGGAGTCCCCGGCAGCTGCCGCATATATGGCACAGCCGTATGCAACGAAAACGGGAGCCTCGGGAGGAAACATCGCGTTATCGTCGTCAAGTCCGAGAGTCTTCTTGAATGCCTTTTTAAGTCCGCTGAGGAAGAAGAGAGGGCCGCCGAGGAAAAGCACCTTTCCCTCGATGGTACGTCCCTGAGCAAGCCCCGAAACAGTCTGGTCAACAACTGCCTGGAATATACTTGCCGCAACGTCCTCGCGTCTTGCTCCCTGATTGAGCAAGGGTTGTATATCGGATTTTGCAAATACTCCGCAGCGTGAAGCTATGGGGTATATCTTCTGGGCGTGGAGAGAGAGCTCGTCCAGCTGGTCTGCTGTGATGCCGAGAAGAGTTGCCATCTGGTCGATAAAGGCTCCCGTACCGCCTGCGCAGGTGCCGTTCATACGCTGTTCAACGCCGCCTGTGAGGAATATAATCTTAGCGTCCTCGCCGCCCAGCTCTATGACAGCGTCGGCGTCGGGCTGCTTCTTTTTTACTGCAAGGAATGCCGCATGGACCTCCTGCACAAAGGGTATGCCAGCGGAATTGGCAAGTCCCAGACCTGCCGAACCCGTGATACACACGGTGAATGTCTCGTCCGGGTAATCTGCCTGTATTATTTTGAGCTGATCCGTCACGGTCTCCTTGACCTTGGAAAGATGCCGCTGATACTTGGAATAAACTATATTTCCGTCAGCGTCGGTTATAACTGTCTTTACCGTGGTAGAACCCACGTCAATGCCCAAAGAATATTTATTTGCCATTGTACACCTCAGAAGAAGTTATTATTATCTTAAAATCCTTCCCGAATACTATCGGTATCTTCTTATTATAACATATTTCGTACATAAAAGTAAAGAGGGAATATTTCAGCATACCGAACACCATAATGTGACAGTTGATATATTTGGTGAGAAATGATATAATAGCGTATATTCGGTACTTTTCAGTATAGCACGATTGTTTTGCAATGTCAATTTGAATTTTTTTCAAAAAATCTGTAACGAAAGTGCTCTCAGTGCAACTAATAAGTGAACGTTCGGAAAGGAGGCGGTGTCGTGTCGTCGGATATGGAACGATATTACAAGGAAAACGGCAGGAAGGTCTTTCTGTATCTCATGGCTCTCTGCGGAAACGCCGACATCGCCGAGGAGCTCACTCAGGAGACATTTTACCGTGCTCTGCGCTCCTTAAAGAAATACAAGGGTGAGTGCTCGGTATATACATGGCTGTGCAGCATCGCTCATAACGCATGGCTGGAGGAGCTCCGCAAGCGCAGTAAACACAAAAGCGAAGAAATAAGCGAGCTCACAGAGGACACAGCGCCCCGTCCCGACGAGGAAGCAGAGAGCGAGGACGGGCGGATGCGGCTGCTGAAGAAGATACACTCCCTGCCCGAGACGGAAAAGGAGATAATACTCCTGAGAGCTTCACAGGAGCTGAGTTTCCGCGAGATAGGGGAGATATTCGGCAAGACCGAGAACTGGGCGCGTGTGACCTATTACCGCGCTAAGCAGAAATTAGCCGACAGCCGATAGCCTGTAGGGACGCGCATTGCGCGTCCGCATACGCGGTATTCATTTCCGACACGGACGACCAATGATCGTCCCTACAAAACACAACATACACCAATCGTAGGGGCGAGTTTCGCTCGCCCACGCCTTGCATATATTTAACATTAGAATAATTGTAGGGGCGCTTGACCAGCGCCCGCGATCAACGAAATAACATTGCCTATTATAAAAACTTACATGAACAAAGAATTCGGGCGGCGTTCCGCCGCCCCTACACGAAAAAGGAGTTGGTATTATGAAATGCAACATAGTGAAAGACCTTTTGCCGCTGTACTGCGATAATCTGACATCGGAGGACAGCAACGAAGAAATAGAAAAGCACCTCAGCGAATGTGCAGACTGCAAGGCTGTCTATGAGAGCATGAACAAAAAGGAAGAAAATATAGAAGTCCCAGAAAAGGACGTTAAACCGCTGAAAAAAGTAAAAAAACGCACCAAACTCAAGATAATTGCCACTGTACTCGGTACAGCCGTGGTGCTGTTCGGCGTGTTCATGTTCGTGTTCTGGGGAGTTGTCCCAATAAACTCGGAGAAGCTGCACTATACCGTGGAAGTCAAGGAAGTAAAGACATACATGGCAAAAAGCGATGAACTTGACGAAA
This sequence comes from Ruminococcus flavefaciens 007c, assembly GCF_000571935.1. Taxonomy (GTDB): domain Bacteria; phylum Bacillota; class Clostridia; order Oscillospirales; family Ruminococcaceae; genus Ruminococcus; species Ruminococcus flavefaciens_F. The sequence goes on from NZ_ATAX01000028.1 coordinate 283,065, forward strand.
ACGGTGAATATATCATGGAATACCGCACAGAGTTCAGCGACGATTTCTACCCTATTCCCGAGGGTGTGAAAGTTAAAACTGAAAAATGGATCGATTTTGAATTTACGGGCGATTGCAGCTGCACAAATGAACGCACCGATTCAAAATATGTTCCCTTTGTAAATGATAAGGGTGTAAATGACTTTATATTGCATGAGCATTTATGGATATATCCTGTTGTAAAGCTGCCTTTCGATGACCGCGGCAAGTACCCGAACCAGTATTTATGGGGAACAAACGACGTAAAAGAAGGCTCAACCCTAACTATCCATTACCGCGATAAGACCGAGACTATCGACCTGTATAAGCTCTATCAGGATACTGTCAAAAATCAAAAATAATACCACAGGACGGACTTTAGTCCGTCCTTTTTTCTGCCATTGTAGAGGCTGCCTTTGGCAGTCCGTCTTAATTTCACAAAAACCTGCGGACGCCCAAAGGCAGCCCCTACATGGGTTCATGTTACCTGTTATGTAAGGCACGGGCGGCGAAACGACGATCCTACATGACTAAGGGCCCGGGCGGATAATATCCGCCCCTACAGGCTAACGGCTAATGGCTAAAGGGTAAAATAAATGTTGACATAAAATAGCGCAAGTGATATAATAAATTATATATGTATATTTGCGGCTGTATGCCGTATATGATATATAACACAAAATAAATATGTGGAGATAATAACATTGACAAAGACAGTTAACGGTTTAAAGATAAACTACGAGGAAAAAGGCGAGGGCGACCTTATCGTTCTGCTCCATGGCTGGGGCAGCAATATCACCCTTTTCGCTAATATGATAGAGCTTCTCTCCAAGAAGTACAAGGTCGTGGCTATGGATATGCCGGGCTTCGGCAAGAGTGATGAGCCCAAGGAGGTATGGGACGTAAGCAACTATGTGCAGTTCGTTATCGACTTCCTCAGAGACTACGACACAAAAGAAGTAATGCTTCTCGGCCACAGCTTCGGCGGACGTGTCATAATCAAAATGCACAGCCGCGATGACCTGCCCTTCAGGGTGACAAAGGTCATTCTCGTGGACAGCGCAGGCATCATGCCGCCAAAGTCCAATAAAAAGACATGGCGTCAGCGCTATTACAAGCTGGGCAGGACAGTCCTTTCATGGGGCATAGTAAATAAGCTCTTCCCCGACGCTCTGGAGAACTTCCGCAAGAAAATGGGAAGCGCAGACTACGCCGCAGCTTCGCCCATGATGCGTCAGGTAATGGTCAAGGTTGTCAACGAGGACCTTGAGCCCTACCTGCCCAATATCAAGGCTCCCACACTGCTGGTATGGGGCGTGAACGATACCGCAACTCCCCTTTCCGACGGCGAGAAAATGGAGAAGCTCATACCCGATGCAGGTCTTGTAAAGCTGGAAAACGCAGGACATTATTCCTTCCTCGAACAGCAGTTCACTTTCAATCGCGTGATGTGCAGCTTTATGAAAATAAGTGATTAGTGCATAGTGATCGTTCATTTTAAATCCGTCCGTGCAAGCGGACACCACAACTAATCACTAATCACTCTTACAAGGAGATAAATATGAATTTGGTTTTATGGATAATATATGCGGTCATTGCGCTGACAGCGACGGTGTTTCTGGGGCTGAGGGAGTTCCATATGCTCCAGCTCAACGGCTACAAAACTCCCGAGCATTCACGCTGGATGAAAAAGAATAAAAGGCGCTATCTTCCCAACGGGCTGATACTTATAATCTCTGGCGTGCTGCTGTTCCTGTTTCCCGTGATAAACACGCTGGATCCAGTAAATGCTCAGAAGATCGGCGATCCTGTATATGTATCGTCTGCGGGTACCGTAACTCTCATACTGCTCATACTGCTGATACTCTTTTATCTGGGAATCACACTGGCAAACAAGCCCGGCAAGAAGTTCAAGAAGCCCCTTGTTTATACAGCAAGAATGAAGCGCATGATGATAACCTTCGGCATACTCATCGCCATAATTTTTGCGGGAGCTTTCTTCTCGTCAGCCAGACTCCACACCATCGGCACCGACGGCGAAGCGGAAAAGCTTCTGCGCTTCCGCTCCAATATGCCATTCTTCCTTGTGAATCTCGGAGTCTGCCTCACCCCCGTGCTTGTGCCCCTTTCAAATCTGATAAACAAGCCCGTGGAAAAGGCAGTGCAGAACCACTACATCAATGACGCAAAGCGCATACTCTCCGAGTGTCCCACGCTTCATAAAGTAGGTATAACGGGAAGCTACGGCAAGACCAGCATGAAGTTCTACCTTGATGAACTTCTCAACTCGCAGTACAACACACTGAAAACTCCCGAGAGCTTCAATACTCCCATGGGAGTTACAATAACCATACGCCGCGACTTAAAGCCCACTCACGAATACTTCATCTGCGAAATGGGCGCAAGACGAGTTCACGAGATAAAGGAGCTATGCGGCATTGCAGACCCCCACGACGGAATCATCACTTCCGTTGGTCCTCAGCATTTAGAGACCTTCGGCTCTATCGAGAACGTGGTGAATACAAAGTTCGAGCTTGCCGACCATGTCAAGGCAAAGGGCGGTAAGATCTACCTCAACGGCGACAACGAGCTTATCCGAAAGAAAGCTCCCGAGTACCCCAATGCGGTGCTTTACGGACTCCAGGAGGGCAACCATTACCGCGGTACTGATATATCCGTATCCGACAGAGGTACTGAGTTCACGGTAACTGCTCCCGACGGCGAGACAAAGCGCTTCTCAATGAAGCTCCTCGGTGAGCATAACGTTCAGAACGTTCTCGGAGCTATCGCCTACGCGCACGGTACGGGCATATCCCTTGAAAAGCTGACCCTCCCCGTGAAGCGTATCGCCGCAGTTCCCCACAGATTGCAGCTTCTCGACAAGGGCGGCAATATGACCTTTATCGACGACGCATACAACTCAAATCCCAGCGGATGCCGTGCAGCACTGAATGTACTGGGACTTTTCGACGCCTGCCGCATACTGGTAACTCCCGGTATGGTAGAGCTTGGCGCAAAGCAGGAAGAGCTCAACTTCGAGTTCGGTCAGGAGGCAGCTAAAGCCTGCGACCATATAGTTCTTGTGGGCAAGGCTCAGACAGTGCCTATATATAACGGTATAAAGGACGCAGGCTATGATATGGACAACGTTTTCGTTGCGGACAGTCTGGGTGAGGCTCTCGACCACGTAAGAGCATATCAGACAGACAAGAAGAAGATAGTTCTTCTTGAAAACGACCTGCCCGATAATTATTAAGCAGCGTGACTCTGCATTCTTGCCAGCTCTGCATATAGCTGTGAGATCCAAATCAAAGATTTGGTACACAGCTTAACGTTGGCACTCGTAAACTCGTTCACTTTCATTAAAAGTGATAATTGTACATCGCTTACAGCACATTAATTATTGACTTTGTAGAGGCGGCATTCCGCCGCCCCTGCTGAATACAAAAACTGTCGGGCGGCAGAACGCCGCCCCAACACCAGATCATAAGGAGTAATTACAATGAAGATCAATCTTGCAGTTCTTTTCGGCGGAAGAAGCGTTGAGCACGAGGTATCCGTTATCTCGGCAGTTCAGGCTATGGCAAGCATCAATAAGGAAAAGTACAACATCATCCCTGTCTATATGACAAAGAAGAGCGAATTCTGGACAGGCGAAAAGCTCATGGATATCAACAGCTTCAAGGATATCCCTGCTCTCCTCAAAGAGTGTACCGAGTGCGTATTTGTACGCAGCGAGGGAAAGGTTCAGCTTATCCGCCAGAAGATGAAGAAGTTCGGCTCCAACCTTATCTCCGACATCGACGTTGCATTCCCAATAGTTCACGGAACCAACGTTGAAGACGGTGCTTTGCAGGGCTATCTCCAGACTCTTGACCTGCCCTATGTAGGCTGTGACGTACTGGCTTCCGCAATCGGTATGGATAAATTCGTAATGAAGATACTCCTTAAAGACGCAGGCTTCCCCGTTCTTGACTGCTGCCGTTTCTCATCCTATGAGATAAACAAAATGGACAGAATGGTTGAAGAAGTTGAGAAGAAGTTCGGCTACCCCGTTATCGTAAAGCCCATCAATCTCGGTTCCAGCGTGGGCATATCCAAGGGCAAGGACAGAGACAGCCTTATAAAGTCTATCGAAGAGGCTTTTGAGTTTGCTGACCGTATCCTCATCGAGCCCTGCGTTGTACAGCTCAAGGAAATAAACTGCGCCGTAGCAGGCGACAGCGAGTCCGCAGAGGCTTCCGTATGTGAGGAGCCCGTACAGGCAAGCGGCGACGACATACTCAGCTATGACCAGAAGTACGTAGGCGGCGGCAAGGGCGGCAGCAAGGGCATGGCTACCCTCAAGAGAAAGATACCTGCCGATATCACTCCCGAGCAGGACGAATTCATCAGAAAGACCGCTGTTGACGCATTCCGCTATCTCGGCCTCAACGGCGTTACACGTATCGACTTCATGATAGATATGGCAACAGACAAGGTATACATCAACGAGATAAACACTATTCCCGGCTCACTGGCATTCTACCTCTGGGAGCCCAAGGGCGTAAAGTACACAGAGCTTCTCGAAAGACTTATCCAGCTTGCTCTCAAACGCTACAGACAGGGCGAGAAGATAAGCTACACCTTTGATACCAATATCCTTTCCATGGGAGGCAGCTTCGGCTCAAAGGGCAGCAAGCGCTGAAATGCTTGTCAATGATTGGAGGTGATCACAATGAAAATCGGTTTTCTGCCGAGAGCAAAAGACATCACAGACTCAGAATTCTCTGAACCGACACCTGTATTCAAAATAAGGATGAAAGGCTTGGATATTCCGAACAAGGTGTTTTTTGTCTTATTTCTGTGTTTGATTCCGACAATAATCCTTTTGCCGCCTCTGGGTTTGATTCTCTCCGGAGTAACGCTCATTATTGCAGTTATCAGCAAAAACGGTTTTGCCCATGATACCGGCGATGTTTACAATATGTATGATACCGAAGAGGGCAGCGAGGTAAGCAGCCTGAGTTTTTTCTTGGTTTCTTCATTCTTTTGGCTTCCGGGTATTCTCCTTGTACTGGCAGGTGTCTCTCTTTTTTTTATAAAGTACTTCAAAATTGAACTCCATATTCCGATAGCACAGATAATGCTGTTCTTGTTTGCAATACTCGGATTGATAGTTTTGGGAATGGTGATAAACACTATCGGAGTATTTGCAGCCAATTCCATAAGACGTAAGAGATGTACTCTGCTCTTGAAGGCCGAGCCCTGCGAATATACTGCAACATCGGGTGAAGCCGACTCGCATATCAGCTATCCCATGTTCAAGTATCACTATAACGGTCGCACATATCGGTTTATCGCCAAGGACTATCGCTACTGCTATACAGTTTCTTCAAATAAGAGCAAGGATTTTGAAGTATTCATTAATCCTGATAAACCGGATGTCTATTATGCCGAGCATCTTTTCGGAATAGAAGCGCTGGAAAGCTAGAGATCTCAATGATAATCAAATTACTGCCTGTTGCAAAAAAAAATAACCGACGCAGAAAAGAATAATAAAAACACGGAAGACCGTGTTCTGGGTCTGGAATCACTGTTTGCTGTCGTTCTCGTATTGTTCGGAGTACTGATAGTCTTCGGTCTGGGTATGAGCCTGCTGGGCGGTCTTATCGAAGAAAACAGTGCATTGCAGCATACCCTGATAATGATATTCATCTCGATGTTCGGTCCGCTTCTGCTCATCTTATTTATTTCCGATATAAGGATAGTCATATCCGACGGAAGGATAGCAGCTGTATCCTCGGATCAGGGCGGCAAGATAAGAACGACGCTCCCCATAGCGGGACTGACTGTATTTCTTATTTTTTATGCCTGCATTGAAGGCAGCAAGGGCAATCCCCGGGGCGCTTATCCTTTATATGTGCTTCTCGGTTATCTGGTGGTCAGATCGCTTTTCAGAATGACTTTAAAGCCGCTGGCCATAGCAGTTGCCGCAGGGATAAGGAAAAAGCAGTGCACAGTACCTGTAAGGGCAGACTTTTTCCGAAAGATCAGAACGCACAAAGAGCTCAGTGAAAAAGTGCGTCAGCGCTATGAAGAGCAAGGAAGAATAGTTGAGGAGAAGTTTGACAATATACTTGTCTATAATTATAGCTTTGAAGAGCAGTATTATCGTATAACACTGAACGAACGGTACTGCACCGATCCCGAGAACTACAACTATTTCGACATATATATAGCTCCCGACAGACCGGAAAGGTTCATTATAAAGGACAATCCCTGCTTCAGGGCGGATAAAAAAGAGATGTACAACGCCTTCTTGCTGCTGTTCTTTATCCTGCTTTTTTCGTCGCCCATATGGCTCATCAGGTTTTTCCAGTTCATAGCAGACCATGTGTAATGCAAGGCTGTTTTTTCTGGACTTAGGTCCAGTGAAATATCATAATAAAAAAACAAGGAGGGTTTAAAATGACCGAAAAAGAAAAAATGGAGTCAGGAGCACTTTACAGTCCTGCTGACAAAGAGCTTTTAAATGACAGAATAAAGGCTAAGAAATTATGCTCTGAATTCAACGCTTCGGAGTTCAACGATTTCCAGAAAAGAGAAAGGCTCCTCAACAGATTAGTCGCTCTCAAGGGCTTTGACACTGTAATTGAACCTAATTTCTTCTGCGATTACGGATATAACATTATTCTCGGCGACAATTTCTATGCAAATCACAATCTGGTAATACTCGATGCAGCAGAGGTAACCTTCGGAGATAATGTCTTTATCGGTCCGAACTGCGGTTTCTACACCTCCGAGCATCCCATCGATGCTATGACAAGAAATCAGGGACTTGAATACGCAAAGCCCATAAAAATAGGCAGCGATGTATGGATAGGCGGCAATGTGACCGTTCTCAGCGGCGTTACCATCGGCGATAACGTAGTTATCGGCGCAGGCAGCGTAGTTACAAAGGATATACCCTCAAACTGCGTTGCAGCAGGCAATCCCTGCGCTCCCGTAAAGACCATAGAAGCTGCTCCCGAAAAGCCCGCCGAACCTCAGAAGGCTGAAAGACCTGCCGCACCTGCACAGTCAGGAGCGGCAATCCTCGGAAACAGCGCAGACCATACCTTCAAAAAGCCTGACGCTCCCGTAAGAAAGCGCGTAGAGCTCACAAGAGTGGACACACCTCAGAACAGAAACGATTTTCCCGACAGAAGAAACAAGTAAAAGAAAGAAGGCTGATCCATGAATACCCTGCACTTCAAATATGCAGTTGAGATCGAAAAGACACGCTCAATAACACAGGCTGCCGAAAACCTCTATATGGCTCAGCCGAATCTGAGCAAGGCCATCAAGGAACTGGAAAGCAATCTCGGCATAACCATATTCAGACGAACCTCCAAGGGCGTTATCCCTACGGATCAGGGTCTGAAATTCCTTGAATATGCCAAGCAGATACTTATACAGATAGATAATATGGAGGCGATACACTCCCCCGATAAGCCCAAGAACAGCCGTCTGCGCATATCGGTGCCGCGAACGGGCTATATCTCAAAGGCTTTTTCGGACTACATCGCTTCTCTGAATACTCCCGAAGATATGGAGATATTCTTCTGCGAGACCAATTCTCTCAGAACTATCGAAAATGTCCGCGAAAACGGCTACGATTTCGGCGTTATCCGCTATAATACCGCCCATGAGAAGTATTTCACGGACTTCCTCTCCGAAAAGAACCTTGACGGCAAGCTCCTCTGGGAGTTCCAGATGCTGGCGGTAATGTCTGCCGAACATCCTGCCGCAAATGCCGATATGATAACCTATTCGGACCTGTCCTGCAATTACACCGAGCTGGGACAGGGAGATGACGCAGTCCCATATGTATCGGGAGCTGTGGAGAAGCTCTATGCGGCCAACCGTCCTGCGGACGTACCCGTGCGCAAGGTGTGTATGTACGACCGCGGAAGCGCTCTGGACTTCCTTCTCACCGTCCCACAGGCATTCATGCTGGACTCTCCTATGCCCGCCAGCCTCTGCGGAAAGTATGGACTGGTACAGAGAAAGTGCCATTTCCCAGACAACAGCTTCAAGGATATGCTGATATATACTTCGGGGCACAAGCTCTCGGAAAACGAACTGAAGCTGGTGAACAGGCTCTACGAGGTAAGGAACGAAAGTGCCTTTGCAGAATACAAGTGATATATTCGTTTAGATATGTGCACATTCTAAATAAGAATAATTATTATATGTTGTTATTTGCGGGGCGATGTGAACATCGCCCCCTGCGTTTTACTGTTTTATCTGCGCTGTGCAGGGGCTGATGCTTGCATCAGCCCGTATACTATGTAATTACATATATCAGGGCAGCATACGCTGCTCTTTTTTGTTATTTTCCGCTGTATTACCACGGGAACAAACCGTGATCCAACAGCAGCCGGCATATAAATCGTTACAAAAATATCGATAGCGGAATACCGATATTCCTCTGTTATATTTGTGCAGAACACCGTTGTGTGATATAATATTGAATATATTCTGCAATGCCTGTATCGGCGGAAGTCAACGGCGACGCCCCCCCCGAAAGCTCCCGCATTGCAAATCTATGGCAAGGAAGGTATGAACTATGTTTGAAATTCTTGAGAAGAGAAGCCTCAACCCTACTGTTACCCTTATGCGCATAAACGCTCCCAAGGTAGCAAGAAAGGCTGAACCCGGACAGTTCATTATTTTAAGAACAGACGCTGACGGCGAGCGCATCCCGCTCACTATCGCGGATTTTGACCGTCAGAGCGGTTCCGTCACTATCATTTTCCAGATAGTAGGCGCTACAACAGAAAAACTCAATCACCTTAACGAGGGCGACTGCCTTCAGGACTTCGTAGGCCCTCTGGGCAGAGCCACAGAGACAGAGGGGCTCAAAAAGGTAGCAGTTGTAGGCGGCGGCGTAGGCTGCGCTATCGCTTACCCTGTTGCAAAGAAGCTCCACGAGCTCGGCGTTGAGGTACATTCAATAGTAGGCTTCAGAAGCAAGGATCTCGTTATCCTCGAGGACGAGTTCAGAGCATCAAGCTCAAAATTCGTGCTCATGAGCGATGACGGAACCGCCGGCGAGAAGGGACTTGTTACAGACGCCCTCAAGAAGCTTATAGACAGCGGCGAGAAGTACGACAGAGTTATCACTATCGGACCTCTCATCATGATGAAATTCGTATGCAAGCTCACCAAGGAGTACGGTGTTCCCACTGTTGCTTCCATGAACCCTATAATGATAGACGGCACAGGTATGTGCGGCGGATGTCGTCTCACAGTAGGCGGCCAGACAAAGTTCGCCTGTGTTGACGGCCCCGAGTTCGACGGCCATCTCATCGACTTCGACGAGGCTATGGCAAGAGGCGCTATGTACAAGCCCTTCGAACGCCACGCCTATGAAGAAGCCTGCAATCTGTTCAAGGAGGTAAAGTGATATGCCTAATATGTCTGCTAAAAGAAACGAAATGCCTGTACAGGCTCCCGATGTAAGAAACAAGAATTTCAGCGAGGTAGCTCTCGGATATACCGAGGAACAGGCCATAGATGAGGCAAAAAGATGCCTTAACTGCAAGAACAAGCCCTGCTCTACAGGCTGTCCCGTACAGATAGATATACCCGCTTTCATCGCTCAGGTGGCTGAGGGCAATTTCGCAGAGGCTTACAAGATAATCACAAAGTCCAGCTCTCTCCCTGCTGTATGCGGAAGAGTATGTCCCCAGGAGACACAGTGCGAGAGCAAGTGCGTAAGAGGAATCAAGGGCGAGCCCGTTGCTATCGGCCGTCTTGAAAGATTCGTTGCCGACTGGCACAACGCACAGCCCGAGACAGCTCCCGAGGTGCCCGCAAAGAACGGCCACAAGGCAGCAGTTATCGGTTCAGGTCCTTCAGGTCTTGCCTGCGCAGGCGACCTTGCAAAGAAGGGCTATGACGTTACTATATTCGAGGCTCTCCACGTTGCAGGCGGAGTTCTCTCCTACGGTATCCCCGAGTTCAGACTCCCCAAGTCCATCGTTCAGAAGGAAATAGGCGGCCTCAAGGCTCTGGGCGTAAAGGTAGAGACTAATACAGTCGTAGGCAAGACCATCTCCGTTGACGAGCTCATGAAGGAGGAAGGCTTCGAGTCAGTATTCATCGGCTCGGGTGCAGGTCTCCCCAGATTTATGAATATCCCCGGTGAGAACCTCAACGGCGTATACTCCGCAAATGAGTTCCTCACACGTATCAATCTTATGAAGGCTTATAAGGAAGACAGTGCTACTCCTATCAAGGCAGGCACAAAGGCTGTTATCGTAGGCGGCGGAAACGTTGCTATGGACGCAGCACGCTGTGCCAAGAGACTGGGCGCTGAGGTATACATAGTATACAGACGTACAGAGGCTGAGCTTCCCGCAAGAGCAGAGGAAGTAGAGCACGCCAAGGAAGAGGGCATCATCTTCAAATTCCTTACAAACCCTGTTGAGATACAGGCTACAGATGACGGCTGGGTAAAGAGCGTTCACTGTCAGCAGATGGAGCTCTCCGAGCCTGACGCTTCGGGAAGAGCAAAGCCCGTTCCGATAGATGGGGCTTTCATCGACATCGAGGCTGACTGCGTTATCATGTCTATCGGTACTTCACCCAATCCCCTTATCAAGTCCACCACTGAGGGACTGGATACACAGAAGTGGGGCGGCATCATTGCCGACGAGGACGGTCTTACCTCAAAGGAAGGCGTTTACGCAGGCGGCGACGCTGTAACAGGTGCTGCTACGGTCATCCTCGCTATGGGCGCAGGAAAGAAGGCTGCCGCAGCTATGGACGAATATATGCAGAACAAATAAGCCCTCTGACGGAGGTATAATATGGAAAAAAATATTACCTCACAGACGCTTTTGCGGCTGCCCATGTACTTCAATTATCTCATGTCCCTTTCCAGCGAAAGGAAAAAGGGGAATATCTCCGCCACAGCCATCGCGGAAGCTCTCGGGCTGAACGATGTTCAGGTCAGGAAGGATCTGGCCTCGGTCAGCAGCGGCGGCAGACCCAAGGTAGGCTATGCTGCTTCCGAGCTCATAAGCGATATAGGCAAATTCCTCGGCTTTGAGAACCATGACAGGGTAGTTGTTGCAGGTATGGGCAATTTCGGCAGAGCCATGCTGGAATATAACGGCTTTGAGGCTTATGGCTTTGATATAGTCTGCGGCTTCGACTGCAACGAAAAGCGGGTAGGCAGCTCAATAAACGGCAAGCCCGTCCGTCATATCGACGAGCTGGAAAGCTTCTGCACAGAAAACGATATACGCATAGGCATTATAACAGTGCCGGAGACCGCTGCACAGGAGGTCTGCGACAGAATGGCAGAGTCGGGGATAAGATTCATCCTCAACTTCGCCGCAGTACACCTCAATGCTCCCAAGGGCGTTACGGTGCATAACGAGAATATATCGCTCACTCTTGCAATGCTTGCAAGATGCAATGCTAATTGAGCTGCTTGATTCACATAACAACAAAAGGGACTGCTTCGTGCAGTCCCTTTTCATTACTCCGATCATCAGATCATATTCTATACATTTTGCCTGTTGTGCTGTTCCAGAGAGGCTCTTTCATGCCTTTAAACTGTCCGCTCTTCTGAACGCGGTATATATGCAAAACACCGCTTGTAGATAATTCATATAAGAAATATACATCAGGCTGATTATACATCCAGGTGTTTGAATGTGCAGTAGGACGTGAAAAATCATTCGGTGATGCACAGTTATATGCTACAAGATTTCCATCTCCCTGCAATAAAAGGGAATTTCCGCCTACATAAAACATTTTTACATTGTACTCATATCTTCTGCCCTGTGCATAATAGGCTTTTGTTATCACCATATAGCCGTTTCTATAATACAGATTGTAACCGTTTTCGCCTGTGGAGAGAATAGGAACAACAGGGTTGGATCTGAAGACCAGATATGAGCCGTCAACCTTTCTTGAAGACGGTGCATATGCTGCATCAGCTACTATAGCGTTATTGCTGAAAGATAATGTGCTGCCTGCAATGCCTGTTGCGGGAACAGATACAAGTGTGAGTGCCATCAATGCGCTAAGAATCTTTGTTTTTTTCATAATCATACTCCTTTTTGATTACTTTTTGTTTAAACTCGCGAAATTTAAACGCCCTGTATCACCAAGGCAAGTATATTATATAATTCTTTTCAAATATTGTCAAGTGATTATTGCAAAAACAGCAAAAATGTAAATATTTGTTATAAAATAGTCACCGTTTTGCTCTGCCCTGATACTGATTTGTAAGGAAGAACATCGATGTCCGGACATTACCGTTTGTGTTGATAATCACACATCGCTTACAGCACTTCTTTATCGCCACACTTCTAAGGCAGCCCCTACAGGCTGATAGCCAACGGCTCAGGTGGTTACGGCATATTTCCTAAAATTGTACTGGTCGTAAAAGATTTTTTCTATATTGCAATTTGTCGCGATTTATGTTATTATATAAGGTAAGAAGTTGCGCCATGACGTTTCATGGCAAATATATCAACGTACATTTTCAGTGTACGAGTCAGGAGAATAATATGCCAAAAAGACAGGATATTAACAAGATCATGATAATCGGCTCGGGACCTATCATCATCGGACAGGCCTGTGAGTTCGACTACTCAGGTACTCAGGCTTGCAAGGCGCTTCGCAAGCTCGGTTATGAGATAGTTCTCGTAAACTCCAACCCCGCTACTATCATGACAGATCCCGATGTTGCTGATATTACTTACATCGAGCCCCTCAATCTCGAAAGACTTACCCAGATAATCGAAAAAGAACGTCCTGATGCTCTTCTCCCCAACCTCGGCGGTCAGTCAGGCCTTAACCTCTGCTCCGAGCTGGACAAGGAAGGCGTACTCAAAAAGTACAACGTTCAGGTAATAGGCGTTCAGGTAGACGCTATCGAGCGCGGTGAGGACCGTATCGAGTTCAAGAACGCTATGAGCGCTCTCGGTATCGGTATGCCCAAGAGTGAGGTTGCATATTCTGTTGACGAGGCTGTAAAGATAGCTGAAAAGCTTAAATATCCTGTAGTTCTCCGTCCAGCCTATACCATGGGCGGCGCAGGCGGCGGAATGGTTTACAATGTAGATGAATTAAAGGTAGTATGCGCAAGAGGTCTTCAGGCTTCTCTCGTAGGACAGGTACTGGTCGAGGAATGTATCTTCGGCTGGGAAGAGCTGGAGCTGGAGGTTGTCCGCGACGCAGAGAACAACAAGATCACAGTATGCTTCATTGAGAATATAGATCCTATAGGCGTTCATACAGGCGATTCCTTCTGCTCTGCACCTATGCTCACTATCCCCGAGGACGTTCAGAAGGAGCTCCAGGAGATGTCATACAGGATCATCGAATCCATCGAAGTTATCGGCGGCTGCAACTGCCAGTTTGCCCGAGACCCTGAGACAGGACGCATCGTTGTTATCGAGATCAACCCAAGAACTTCACGTTCCTCCGCACTTGCTTCAAAGGCAACAGGCTTCCCCATCGCTCTCGTATCGGCTATGCTGGCCTGCGGTCTCACACTGAAGGATATCCCCTGCGGCAAGTACGGCACTCTTGACAAGTACGTTCCCGACGGAGACTATATCGTTATCAAGTTTGCCCGCTGGGCTTTCGAGAAGTTCAAGGGCGCTGAGGACAAGCTTGGCACTCAGATGAGAGCTGTCGGCGAGGTAATGAGCATCGGCAAGACCTATAAGGAAGCCTTCCAGAAAGCTATCCGTTCACTGGAAACAGGCCGCTACGGTCTCGGCTTTGCAAAGAACTTCAATGATATGACAAAGGAGGAGCTCCTTTCACAGCTCCGCTTCCCCACCAGTGAGAGACAGTTCGTTATGTACGAGGCTCTCCGCAAGGGCGCTACAATAGATGAACTCTACGACCTTACAAAGATAAAGAAGTACTTCATCGAGCAGATGAAGGAGCTCGTTGACGAGGAAGAGGCTCTTCTCAAGAACAAGGGCAGCGTTCCCGCAAACGATGTATTAAAGCAGGCTAAGCTTGACGGCTTCAGTGACCGTTACCTCAGCTCTATCCTCGATGTTACCGAGGAAGAGATAAGAAATGCACGTACAGCTATAGGCGTTAAGGAAGCTTGGGAAGGCGTTCACGTAAGCGGCACTCAGAATGCAGCTTACTACTATTCCACATATCATCTTGACGAGGACAAGAGCCCTGTAAATACAGACAAGCCAAAGATAATGATCCTCGGCGGCGGCCCCAACAGAATCGGTCAGGGTATCGAATTCGACTACTGCTGCGTTCACGCTGCACTGGCTCTCAAGAAGCTCGGCTTCGAGTCCATTATCGTAAACTGCAACCCCGAGACAGTTTCTACTGACTATGATACATCTGATAAGCTCTATTTCGAGCCCCTTACTCTCGAGGACGTTCTCGCTATACACGAGAAGGAAAAACCCGTGGGCGTTATCGCTCAGTTCGGCGGACAGACTCCTCTCAACCTTGCAAACGACCTCAAGAAGTACGGCGTAAATATCCTCGGTACAACTCCCGAGACCATCGACCTTGCCGAGGACCGCGACCACTTCCGTGCTATGATGGACAAGCTGGGTATCCCGATGCCTGAGGCAGGCATGGCTGTAAACGCTGACGAGGCTATCGCCATCGCAAACAAGATCGGCTATCCTGTTATGGTTCGTCCTTCCTACGTTCTCGGCGGACGCGGCATGGAGATCGTTCACGACGACGAGATGATGAGAGTATACATGAACGCTGCTGTTGGTGTAACGCCCGACAGACCTATCCTCATCGACCGTTTCCTCAACCACGCAACAGAGTGCGAGGCTGACGCTATATCCGACGGCACAAACTGCTTCGTTCCCGCTGTTATGGAGCATATCGAGCTCGCAGGCGTTCACTCGGGCGACTCCGCTTGTATCCTGCCCTCAAAGAACCTGACAGAGAAGCAGGTCGCTACTATCAAGGAGTACACAAAGAAGATAGCAGTAGAAATGAACGTATGCGGCCTTATGAATATGCAGTACGCTATCGAGGGCGATACAGTATACGTTCTCGAAGCTAATCCCCGTGCTTCAAGAACTGTTCCGCTGGTATCAAAGGTATGCGACATCAACATGGTAAAGATCGCTACAGATATTATCACGTCTTCACTTACAGGCAGACCCTCACCCGTTCCCGAGCTCCGCGACAAGCAGATCGGTCACTACGGCGTAAAGGAAGCTGTATTCCCATTCAATATGTTCCAGGAGGTAGATCCTCTCCTCGGACCTGAGATGCGTTCAACAGGCGAAGTTCTGGGTATCTCCCCCTCCTTCGGTGAGGCTTACTACAAGGCTCAGGAAGCTACCAAGAACAAGCTTCCTCTTGAAGGCACTGTTCTCCTCAGCGTATGCGACAGAGACAAGCCCGAGCTTATAGATATTGCAAGATCATTCAACGAGCTTGGCTTCCACATAATCGCAACAGGCAAGAGCTACGAAATGATAAAGGAAGCAGGCATCCCCTGCGACAAGATCTTCAAGATGTACGAGGGACGTCCCAACATCGCAGACGAGATCGCAAACGGTGAGATACAGATGATAATCAATACTCCCGCGGGCAAGACCAGTGCCCATGACGACAGCTATATCAGAAAGGCTGCTATCAAGCACAGAGTTCCTTACATGACAACCATGGCTGCTGCAAAGGCAAGCGCAGAGGGTATCAAGGCTATCAAGAACAATACACATCTCGGAGTAAAGTCACTTCAGGCACATCACGCTGATATAAAGTAAAAGGAGTACCTGGAAATGGACAATAATTACGGTAACAATCCTGACATCTTCGGCGGACAGAATACTTATAACGATCCCAACAGCAGCCAGTCCGGCTACAATGATCCCTACAGCGGCGGACAGCCCAACTACGACGGCCAGCCCAATTACGGCGGTCAGCCTAACTACGGAGGACAGCCCAATTACGGCGGTCAGCCTAACTACGGAGGACAGCCCAACTATGGCGGTCAGCCCAACTATGGCGGCCAGCTGAACGATCCTTACGCTCAGCCCATGCCCGATACGACAGGCGGCAATGCCATTGCTTCACTTGTGGTCAGCATAATAAGCTGCCTGACCTTCTGTATACCTGTTTTAGGCATCTGTATGAGTCTTATAGGTCTTATACTCGGTATAAGAGGCATGAAAGGCTCAAAAAGAGGAATGGGCATTGCAGGTGTAGTAATATCAAGCATCTCCCTTGCCGCTGCCGTAGCATTCTTTATCGCATTCATTATTGGTGTGATCAGGGAAATATGACCTTAACAGGTAAAACGCCCGGTAAAACTCATCCAAATGTAAAGGAGTACGTATAAATGGATAATAATTACAACAGCGATCCCGGAAATAATTATAACGGACAGAATAACAACGGTGAGCAGAGCGGCTACAGCGATGCTCAGAGCGGCTACAGCAACGCTCAGAACGGTTACAACAACCCTTATAACGCTCCGGATTTTTACAGCAATGTAAATAATAATCAGTTCATAAACGACACAAATAAAGGCAAAGCAACCGCTTCAATGGTGCTCGGCATTTGCAGTCTTATTGCATGGTGCCTTCCTATCCTCGGAATTCCTTGCTCTATAGTAGGTCTTACTCTCGGTTTAAAGAGTAAGGATTCATCTAACAGGGGTATGGCTATTGCAGGTATAGTTATGAGTAGTATCGGTCTTGGCTTATCGCTTATAAATTCCATTGCAGGTGTTATACTGAGACTCAGATAAAAAACGTATAAATTATCCCCGAAGCAGGAATCAAATGCTGCTTCGGGGCTTTTTTTGTGCATTTTCCTCCGGAAAATGATGATTGTCACACAGAAAAGAAGGATTGTAACTACTGTAATGACAAACGACATCGTCAAAAACTCCCGTAAATATGATAGAATGATAGCATACCAAAGAACTCAGAACATTTTCGGCGCCGGCAAGGGCTATACCCTCTCCACAGCAATAAACAGCGGTTCTGCACCGTTGGATCAGGAACGGCTATTACATCGGTATCAACGCTCCCGAGATCACAGCATTCAAGGAAGGCATCTACAGCTGCGAGATAAATACAACTCCCGCAGAGATCAGAGTATACGATCTGATCTATTAACAGCTTTATAATACGAAAAGCCCCCGTTCTGCACGGGGGCTTTGATGTTATAACTGAAAAAGTAATTATTTCTTTTCTTTGAGAAGATCTCTGATCTCTGTAAGAAGAACTTCTTCCTTCGGAGGCTCAGCAGGCTTTTCTTCTTCCTTCTTCTTGCCTATAGTCATAACCTTGTTTACAGCCTTTACCATAAGGAAAATGCAGAATGCCATGATGAGGAAGTTGATGATAGCTGTAACGAAATGTCCCCAGTTGAGATACTGTCCTGTATCACCGAGCTTAATCCTGCCTGCAACTTCAGCACCGCCGATACAAGCAATAAGGGGATTGATGAAATCCTCTGTGAGAGCAGTTACGATGTTGCCGAAAGCAGCACCTATGATAACGCCGACTGCCATATCCATTACGTTGCCTTTGAGTGCGAATTCCTTGAATTCCTGTAAAAACTTCTTCATTTTTTACAACATCTCCTTAATGTGATATAAAAATAGTTTATTAAATTTCCGGCAAGCCGGGAATTTTCGGTTGTTTATTGGTCTTTTTGGCCTTCATAGACTCGGGAAGCTCAATAGCATCGATCTCATCGTTATAGGTCTTCGGCTTTTTGGGCATAGCCTCAACAGCATGATCTGCCTGAGCCATCATAGCCTGGGTATGCTCTCTTACATTGACTTCCAGATCATCGGCATTGGCCATATCGGTCTTGCCCATAATATTCCATGCCTTACTCTCCTCACGTACCCTGAGCTTATCCGCGTCAACATTTTTGGTGGCACGCATATAGTCAACGTGTTTTTCCTGCCTCTTTGCTTCAAGCTCCTCCGGATTTGCAGTACCTGCCGACTTCATGTACATCTTGTTGAACTTTGCAGGCTCATTCTTTCTGAGCTTGCTTGCATCAACAAGAGGAGTATCGTTCATATAAGCGTCCTTCTTCTTTTCAAAGCGCTTCATACCGTCGATCTCGTCGCCGCGCTTTCCGAAGAAGTCGCCTGTATCCACCTCGGCGTGCTCCGTAGCCTTTCCGCCGTCAAAGAACTCCCAGAAATCGTCGGGGACCTCGACCTTCTCCTTATCCTCTGCGGGAGGCAGCGGATTCAACGGGGGCAGATTCGGAACAGGCATACCTACAGACTGTTCAGCGCCCTGAGGGTACATTACAGGCTGGCCGTAAACAGGCATACCGCTCTGGTCATAGCCTATTATCTGAGGCTGACCGTACATCATTGGCTGGCCGTAAACAGGCATACCGCTCTGGTCGTAGCCTATTATCTGAGGCTGACCGTACATCACCGGCTGACCGTATATCGGCATACCATTCTGATCGTAGCCAACAACGGGAGGCTGACCATACATTACAGGCTGGCCGTAGACGGGCATACCGTTCTGGGGTGGAAGTCCCTGCATCATACCCTGCTGAGAAGGCATGGATGACATACCGCCCTGGGGGGGAAGCCCCTGCATCATACCCTGCTGAGAAGGCATGGAAGGCATACCTCCCTGAGGTGGAAGTCCCTGCATCATGCCCTGCTGAGAAGGCATGGATGGCATACCGCCCTGGGGGGGAAGCCCCTGCTGAGGCATGGAGGCCATACCGCCCTGAGGTGGGAGTCCCTGCATCATGCCCTGCTGAGAAGGCATGGATGGCATACCGCCCTGTGGTGCAAGTCCCTGCATAAGCCCCTGCTGAGGCATGGAGGCCATACCGCCCTGAGGGCGCAAGCCGCCGTTCATATTATTGATCTGAGCCTGTCTGACGGCTCTTGACTGTTCTGGCAGAGCTACTCTTCCCGGATCAAGCTTGGGAATAAAGGGCTCATCGAAGCTGCTGAAGTCGAACTCCTCATCGGAATCGTTCAGCTCATCGGCGGTATACAGATCAGAGGAAGACTCCCTTGAAGGTGTATCGCTGATAGTAAAAGTACCGCTTCCGAAGACATAGCCTCCCGAAGCAGGATCCTCCTCAGAATGAAATCCGCCCATCTCTAACTGTTCAATATTGACATCCTGCGGATTTTCAAGATTGACGCCGCATTTAACGCAGAATCTGAAACCCGCTTCGTTTTCAGTTCCGCAATTGGGACATTTCATAGAAATCACTCCTTAAAAGTGAAAATAAAGAAGACAATGAGCTGTAAACGAAAAGAATAATCATACAGTAAACTATCCCCTTACAGCTCCTACTATACTTTCACAATATACATTATATCATTAATTAACTATATTTTCAAGGGCTTTGATAAAAAATTGTGCAATAGCGCTTTAAAAACCGTCGCCTCATTGTACAGATTAACCTCATATGGTCGATTTATAGGGGAAAAGTAATATTATATATACTTTTCGTGTTTTGCATACGGGCAGTACTTTTTTGTCGAAACCGCACAATTTGCCCTGTTTTATGTAAATCTATATTTTACAGCTTTACAAATATGCCTTCAAACCCCTGTTTTTTCACAAAAAAATATGTTATAATATGATTTAGTGTTCCGATAACAAGAAAAATAGAAAAAAGAACAAAAGCAATCGGAGTATAGGTACTCCCGAAAGATGAAGCTGCGTACACAGCAGCGGAATGGAGCAGACGTATGTCGAAAAAGAATATTAGCAAAGCCAAGAGCATAAGGCGCACCAAGAATATGACAGAGGCGGTCATAAGCCTTGTCCTTCTGGGCTCATGCGCTTTTCTTGTAAAAAATGCATTCAACAACGCAAAGATCGTAGAACCCTCGTCCTATTTCGAACAGAAAGCCACAGAATATGACATAGAGCAGGAAACGACTCTGCCCGATCCCAATCAGCTCATTTTTGAATCTCATTCGGTCGCTACAAAGGACAAGTACCGCGGAGACCTCATCCTCGTAAACTCAGAGCATCAGTATTTCAGCGGCAATGAGGATCTTGTCAGCATCATCGAAATGAACAACGAAAATGATTGCAGCTGCTTTACTGCGGTAGACTCCACATATACCATCCTCAGACAGGTCTACGAGCCTATGGCAAAGATGATACAGGATTTCTACGATAAGTACAATAACGGCAGCCTTATCATATATGGCTCGTACAGAGATACTGACTTCCAGCAGCAGCTCTATGAAAACGACCTTTCTGAGACAGGGGAAGGTGAATCTACAAAGGTTGCCAAGCCAGGCTTCAGCGAGCACGAAACAGGACTTGCCTTTGACTTCTCCGAGACCGAAAACTACGATTACAGAGGCACCGGCGATTTCGCATGGATCAATGCCAACTGCTTCAAGTACGGCTTTATCGTCCGCTATACATCGGCCAAGGAAAAGATAACCAAGTTCCAGGACGAGCCCTGGCACTTCCGCTATGTAGGCGTACCTCATGCTTACTATATGGACAGCAACGACCTCTGCCTTGAGGAGTACATCGACCTCTTACGCGAGTACCCCTATAACGAAAAGCATCTGGAATTTACTGACCTTGACGGCCACGAATACGAGGTATACTTCGTTCCCTCGGACGACGGCGAAAAGAATACCAACGTCCCTGTCCCCACAGGTACAAGATATGAAATATCGGGAAATAACGTTGACGGCTTCATAGTTACAGTATATAAGGGACAGAAGCCCATTGTGCAGGAGAATCCCACCAAGAGCTTTGAAGACATCGATGAACAGTCCGACGAGGACAACACCGAGGATAACGGAGACAGTTCAGAGAGCGGAGACGAATAATAATACGTACTTAAACAAATTATTCCAATAAACAATTCAGTCCCGAGGCATTGCCTCGGGACCTTTTTTCATGCCGTGAGACTGAAATGGAAATATAAAATCGTTAGCATTATAAAACCACAATTGAGAATTCAACCTGTTACAGGCGAAATACAGCCATAAAAAATAATTGTGAAAAACTTGACATTTTCAAAACCATGTGCTATAATATGCTTGTCAGAAGTTCAGGCGACCACATAGCAGGTTGCGATGAACCTATCGGCAAATTATCAGGAGGGATTTAACCATGAAAAAAGCATTATGTTTATCAACAGCCATCATCTGCCTCTCAGCTGCTCTTATGAGCTGCAGTAAAGCAGAAGCGAAAACTAAGAAAGAGACTTCAACACCTGCTGCAACAACAGCGGCAACGACAACAGCAGCAGACACAACAGCAGCTGAAAAGTCCGAGGCAGATGCTTCCGCTTTCGCAGGAAAGTGGCAGTGCAGCAGCCTTACCATCGACGGCAAGAAAGAAGACAATCTCTGGGGTGCGGATGCCTTCTCTCTGTTCCAGATCGAGCTCAAGGACGACAACAGCGGCACATTCCTTTCGTTCCTGTTCAGCGATGAAAACAAGCCCGAGAATATCACATGGGAGCTCAAGGATGACGGTTCCGTTATAATCAAGGGCAAGTCAGAGATTTTTGACGAAGATGCATTCAAGCTCACAAAGAACGGCAGCGGTCTGCTCCTGGACCTCTCTGATGAATCCAGCGAGTTCAAGGCCGACCTTGAAAAGGTAGACGAATTCAAGCCCATTCCCGATGACATGGAAATGTCATTCAACTTCTCGACTGATGACGACAGCAGCTCAGCTGCATCAGAAGATTAATCAAAATTAACCAAACCAAAGCAAAATAGTGTGTTCAGTTAATGCGGTGATCCCCATAATCACCGCATTTTTATTTTTATAAGGAAAATGCACCGAAAAAACCGGGTCCGTAATTACGGACCCGGTTATCGTTTTATTCATTAATGCAGCTGTGCCGCGAGGTTTACAGTCAGCCTCAGAATGTCATTTTTGCTTCAAGATATGCAACGAGGTCATTGATATTGACTCTCTCCTGCTGCATTGTATCACGGTCACGAACTGTTACGCAGTTATCCTTCTCAAGTGTATCAAAGTCGTATGTGATACAGAAGGGAGTACCGATCTCGTCCTGACGGCGGTATCTCTTACCGATAGTACCTGCCTCGTCAAAGTCTACCATGAACTTCTTGGAAAGCATATCATATACTTCCTCAGCCTTAGGTGTGAGCTTCTTTACGAGAGGAAGTACAGCAGCCTTGAAAGGAGCAAGTGCAGGGTGGAAGTGCATAACTGTTCTTGTCTCTCTCTTCTCCTTGCCGTCCTTGTCTGTGGAAACGATTTCCTCCTCGTCGTAAGCCTCTGTAACAACAGAGAGGAAGAGTCTCTCTACGCCGAGAGAAGGCTCGATAACGTAGGGGATATACTTCTCATTGGTCTCGGGATCGAAGTATTCCAGTGACTTTCCGCTGGTATTGATGTGCTGTGTGAGGTCGTAGTCTGTTCTGTCGGCAACGCCCCAGAGCTCGCCCCAGCCGAAGGGGAAAAGGTACTCGAAGTCTGTTGTAGCCTTTGAATAGAAGCAGAGCTCCTCCTTATCGTGGTCACGGAGACGGATATTCTCCTCCTTGAGACCGAGAGAGAGAAGGAAGTTCCGGCAGTAGCTTCTCCAGTAGTCGAACCACTCAAGGTCTGTACCGGGCTTGCAGAAGAACTCAAGCTCCATCTGCTCGAACTCGCGTACACGGAAGATGAAGTTACCGGGAGTTATCTCGTTACGGAAGGACTTACCTACCTGAGCAACGCCGAAAGGCACCTTCTTACGTGTGGTTCTCTGTATATTAGCGAAGTTTACAAATATACCCTGTGCAGTCTCGGGACGGAGATAGAGCTCGGACTTGCTGTCCTCTGTTACACCCTGGAAGGTCTTGAACATAAGATTGAACTGACGGATATCAGTGAAGTTCTGCTTGCCGCAGTTAGGGCAGGTGATGCCTTTTTCCTTGATGTAGTCCATCATCTGCTCGTTGGACCAGCCTGCAACATTTGTACCGTCGAAGTCCTCGATGAGGTTATCTGCACGATGACGGGTCTTGCACTCCTTACAGTCCATAAGAGGATCCGAGAAGCCGCCGATATGGCCTGAAGCCACCCATGTCTGGGGGTTCATGAGAATAGCAGAGTCAAGACCTACGTTGTACTTGTTCTCCTGTACGAACTTCTTCATCCATGCTCTCTTGATGTTGTTTTTCAGCTCAACGCCGAGGGGGCCGTAGTCCCATGTATTTGCAAGACCACCGTAGATCTCCGAGCCGGGATATACAAAACCCTTGGATTTACAAAGGTCAACGATCTTATCCATTACTTTTTCATTGTTTTTAAGCATAATGAGCAACCTCGCTTTTATTTATTAATAGTCACATTATATTGTAACTCAAACGCGAAAAAAAGTCAAGACCTTTTAGGACTTAGCCTGTAGGGGCTGCCTCTGGCAGTCCGCAAGTGATTAGTTATTAGTGCATTGTCTGGCAGGGAGGAATTCCGCTCGCCCTTGTATGCCTTTCATAAAAAATAACAAAACAGCGCAGATAAACTGCGCTGTGCGATATCAAGGACCTGTGTTGACACTTTCAAACACCCATTTGTTACTGTTCTGTTCGCGTTTGAGCGCATAAAATTTTCCATAATGGGTTACATTACTGAAAAAACCACTCTTATAGCTTGCTTCTATCATGGCTACATCATTTCCTCCGGGGGAGTACATATACAAATACCTGAGTCCGGTCAATTCGCAAAAATCATACTCTCCGCTGTTTTTGAAATAATCAATGCAGGTTTCAAAAACAGCATTAAGATCATCATCGCTTATCGGATATTCCGCCCTGTTTCTTTCTTCGGCTACCAGTTCAACATTTTCCGCATTAGGTTCTCTTGAATATGGTGCGCCTTCTTTGATATGCAATCCCAAGACAAACATACACAATAATGATATCACAGGTAATACGGCATAGGGTAAAAATACCTGTTTGCCTTTTTTCTTTATTATGACTATAAGTGCAATTATCGAGCCTATAATTACCAGTGCAGGCACTACATAGTAAAACCCCAAAAGCAAAGCCGTTTCCCAAATTAGCATATAACTGTTCCCTCCTATTGTTTTTCTGCTTTTATTATAGCTTTTCGGAGATGGCATAGTCAATAAAAGTGACTGAAGTGTAATAAAAACAGCGCAGATAACCTGCGCTGAGGTATATGCCTATTTTATATTAAAGACCGTAATGCCCGATGCAAACAGGGCAGCTCCGATAAGAACGCCAAAGAAAATCGCTTTTTTAATCTTGTGCTTTATTTTCAGCAGTATTATCAGTACGACAACGAACAGAATAATAGCCCAGTACTGTGAGAGAAATCCTGTTATCTGATCAATTATAGATTCCATCTTGAAAACTCCTTATCTTAGTTCTTTTCCTGTTTGTTCTCTGCATCATTGAGAAACTCTGCTATGATATATCTGGGACGCTGCTTGACCTCGGCGTATATCTTGCCTATGTACTCGCCTATGATACCGAGACAGAACAGCTGCAGACCGCCTATGAGCCATATTGAGCACATTGTACTGGACCAGCCGTGCTCGGTAAAGCCGCCTATCTTGGCAATGAATGCCCATATGAATGCCAGTATGCTGGCGACCGACATTACAAAGCCCAGTGTAGTTATGAGTTTAAGTGGCTTGGTGCTGAATGAGGTTATACCATTTACCGCAAAGGCAAGCATTTTCTTTAGGGGATATTTGCTCTCGCCTGCCAGTCTCTCATGGCGCTCGTAGTACACCTTGCAGTTCTGGAAGCCAATAAGAGGCACCATACCTCGGAGGAAGAGGTTAACTTCCTTGAAATTTGCCAGTTCCTGAAGGACTCTTCTGCTCATAAGCCTGAAATCCGCATGATTATAAACCACATCTGCGCCCATGAGCTTCATAAATTTGTAGAAGCTCTCGGCGGTAAATTTCTTGAAGAAGGTATCCGTATCTCTTGCGCTTCTTACGCCGTAGACTACCTGATTGCCCTCGTAGTACTTCTTGACCATCTCATCGATGGTATTGACGTCGTCCTGGAGGTCGGCGTCCATGGTAATACACATATCGCAGATATCCTTTACGGTCATAAGACCTGCAAGGACAGCGTTCTGATGGCCGCTGTTATGGGCAAGGTCGATACCCGAATACAATTCGGGAGCCTTTTCGTGAAGCTCCTTTATAATGCCCCAGGTCTGATCCTTTGAGCCGTCATTTACAAAGACTATCCTGCTTTCCCTGGAGATAAGCCCCTCCGACATAAGGGCAGAGTATTTATTTTTAAGCTGTTCCGCAGTTTCGCGCAGTACCTCCTGCTCGTTGTAGCACGGAACAACCATATACAGTATTTCTGGCTGATTCATAATGGAATCCTTTCGGTCGTTTTTTAACAGTATACCACAGCGGCAGACTTATGTCAACAAATCATATCCAATATTTTCGGGAGCGTATTTCACACGCCTGCAATATATATAACGCCTGAAAACAGGCAGCCGCCCCGCAGCAGCCTTCACTACTGACGCTTTCGGAGCGCCGATAACGATCTACTTCACAAATCTTGCTTTTATAATGGTATATCCGTAGGGCTTTACTGTGATAGTATCGTCCATAAATTCGCCGTAGAAGGGCTGAAGCTCCTCGAATCTTGACAGTATCGCGCTCATATTGCCCAGCTTGACCGTATCTCCGCTTCTGTTGACAAAGATGATATAGTCCATTTTCTGTCCCTGACGGGTAAAGCCGATAAGGCGGCTGTCGTGTACCTCTTTCTCGTTTATGACAAAGTATACCCTGCCGTCCTTCATGTTGGGTATGGACTTTCTTACACGGCTGAGCTCCGAAACATAGGAGATAAGCTCCGTGTCCTCATGTCCCCAGGGATAGCAGCGGCGGTTGAAGGGATCCTTGTAGCCCTGAAGTCCTGCTTCGTCGCCGTAGTATATGCTCGGTACGCCGGGGAGGAAAAACTGCAATGCCATAGCAGCCTTGAGAAGCTCCTTGCCGTGAGCGTACTGCTCGGGAGAGAGCCATCTTTCAGCCATCCATTCCTTGCTCTTGTCGTCGCAGTTCTCGCCGCCGAGACGGTTTATCGCACGTTCAATATCGTGTGTGGAAACAAAATTCATAAGCACATCTATTGTCGGCTTGGGATAGTTTTCAACGATAGTCATAACAGAGTTGATAAAGTCTATGGGCTTTCCACCCTTCATAAAGCTGATTATAGCCTCTCTGAAGGGGTAATTCATAACAGAATCCAGCTGATCGCCGAGAAGATAGCGGCGCTTTACGCCGTAGCTCTCCTTGTTTGTAGCGTCCTCCCAGACCTCGCCAATGATTATCTTGTCCTTGTCGTAGCCCTTTACGCACTTTCTGAGGTTATTCAGGAACTGGTCGGGAAGCTCATCTGCCACATCAAGACGCCAGCCTGCCGCGCCTCTGTCCAGCCAGTAGCGGAGAACTCCCTCCTCACCGCAGATGAATTCGGTATAGTCCTCGTTGTTCTCGCATACATTGGGGAGGGTGTCAATGCCCCACCACGCCTCGTATGTATTTGGATAATCTATGAAGGAGTACCAGTCGTAATACTTGCTCTCCCTTGACTGGAAGGCACCTGCCTCCGGATAGCGTCCGAACTTGTTGAAGTAAACGCTGTCCGCACCAGTATGGGAGAATACACCGTCAAGTATTACGGAAATTCCCATACTTTCGGCTTCTACGCAGAGCTCCTCGAACTCCTCGTTGGTGCCGAGAAGGGGATCGGCCTTCATATAATCGGCAGTATTATAACGGTGGTTCTCATGGGATTCAAATATAGGATTGAGGTATATACAGGTAACGCCGAGGCTCTTGAGATAGGGGAGCTTGGACTGTATTCCCGCAAAATCGCCGCCGAAGTAGTCATTGTTCCATACATGACCGTGCTCATCGGGCTTATAGAAGGGCGTTCCGTCCCAGTCATCGCGGAGTACTCTGCCGTCAGGGATATTCTCCTTCGGCTTGCCGCTTCTGCAGAAACGGTCGGGGAATATCTGATACATCACGCCGCCCTTCAGAAAATCGGGAGTCTCATAGCGGTTCTTGTATACCGTCAGCTGGAACATCTCGCCGTGATCAAGTCCGCCCTCATGGACGTTTATTTTCTTGATATAACGGCGAATACCTCCCTCGGTATAGGAGAAGTAGTAGTAATGCACATCGGTATAGCGTGCATTGTACTCCGCGGAATACGCAAAGCAGTCATCCTCCTCCGTAACCTCGTTCATGCTTATGAAGCGCTCCTTGAAGCCTGTTCGGAAGAGCACCAGCACAGGTGCAAAGTCGGGATTTATGTCCTTTGGCAGCCTTATGGTGAAGCGGCAGGTCTCGAACTGTCTTACAGCTCCGAATATTGATTTATACCCCAGATTCCATGTATCATAGATAGGTTTCATAATATAAAACACTCCGTTTTCTGATATACTGTATACCGTGAAAAAAGGGGACGAAAAACCAACGCCCCCTTATTTTATGATCTTATCACCTTAAATACCAGATGTTGTCAGCATACTCCGTAACAGCGCGGTCAGCAGAGAAAATACCTGCGCCTGCGATGTTATTGAGAGACATCTTTGCCCATCTGAGCTTGTCATTATAGCACTCGGTGATATATTGCTGAGCATTTCTGTAGCTGTCGAAATCCGCAAGGACCATATAAGGATCCCTGTCCTTCAGTGAATTTGCCACATCATGGAAGGTACAGCCGTTAATGCCATGGTACATACGGTCGATAGCCTCGCGTATGCGTCCGTCGTTATTGTAATAGTCCACAGGATTGTAGCCTCTTGCCCTGAGATCGTTGACCTCGGGAGTTGTCATGCCGAAGATAACGATATTATCGTCACCGCAGGCCTCCTTGATCTCGATATTGGCGCCGTCAAGAGTACCCAGAGTGATAGCGCCGTTGAGCATTAGCTTCATATTTCCTGTACCCGAAGCCTCTGTACCTGCCAGAGAGATCTGCTCGGAAACATCGGAAGCAGGCATCAGGTGTTCGGAAAGTGTAACGCAGTAGTTCTCGAGGAATACTACCGAGAGCTTCTGGCTGATCCTCGGATTTTTCCTTATCTCCTCGGATATTGCCCAGATCATCTTGATTATCTGCTTTGCCAGATAATATCCCGGAGCTGCCTTTGCCGCGAAGATATAGGTCTTGGGAGTAAACGGAGCATCAGGATTATTGAGCAGATATGCGTAATCCGTAAGGATATTCATAACGTTGAGGTGCTGTCTCTTGTATTCGTGGAGACGCTTTACCTGAACGTCGAAGATACTGTCTGTATTTAGTATGATGTCGGAGCTGTTCTTGACATACTTTGCAAAGGCTTCCTTGTTGGCCTTCTTTACCTCTGCCAGTCTGGTGAGTATCTCTTCATCGTCCTGGAACTGTCTGAACTTTTCAAGCTCCGAACCGTCCTTGATGAATTTCGGTCCGATAGTGTCCTTCAGAAGAGCTGTGAGCTCAGGATTTGACTGATAGAGCCATCTTCTGTAAGCGATACCGTTGGTAACGTTCTTGAACTTCTCGGGAGTATTCTCATACTCATCATGGAACACTGACTGTTTGATTATCTCCGAATGGAGCTTTGATACGCCGTTTACGCTGTGTGAAGCAGCCACGCAGAGTGTAGCCATGTGTATCTGGTTGTCCTTGATTATGGACATACGTGTTGTCTTTGCGCTGTCTCCGCCGTTTCTCTCCATGAGTGACTGGCAGTAGCGGTTGTTTATCTCAACTATTATGGAGAATATTCTCGGGATAACGGTCTTGACAAGGTTGACGTCCCATTTTTCCAGAGCCTCGGCCATAACTGTATGGTTCGTATAGGCAAAGGTACGGATAACGATATCCCATGACTTTTCCCAGCTGTAGCCGCAGTCGTCAAGGAGTATGCGCATGAGCTCGGGTATAGCCAGTGTGGGGTGGGTGTCATTAATGTGGATAGCTACCTTGTCTGCAAGATTCTCAAGGGTACCGTAAACGTTCATATGGCTGTTTACTATATCGCCTATGGAAGCTGCGCAGAGGAAGTACTGCTGACGGAGTCGGAGGCTCTTGCCCTCAAGGTGGTTATCGTTAGGATAAAGCACCTTGGATATAGCGTTTGCAATGGAATTCTGTGCAAGAGCTTCCTCGTATCTGCCCTTGTTGAACATTTCCATATTGAAGTTGGGAGCCTTTGCCGACCACAGACGGAGCACGGAAACTCCGTCGCCGCCGTAACCCGATACATAAAGGTCATAGGGAGTAGCCACAACGGTATTGTAGTTGACATGGGAGATATAGTGATACTGATTGTCCCAGTACTCCTGAAGATCTCCTTCAAAGTGTATATCTATCGAGAGCTCTGGCTTGGGGACGAGCCATACCGAACCGCCGGGAAGCCAGTTGTCGGGAAGCTCTGTCTGCCAGCCGTCCTCCAGCTTCTGCTGGAAGATTCCGTACTCATAGCATATCGAATAGCCCATAGCAGGGAAGCCCATAGTAGCAAGGCCGTCCAGATAGCAGGCTGCAAGTCTGCCCAGACCGCCGTTGCCCAGACCTGCATCGGGCTCATGCTCGTAAATCTTATCGAGATTGATGTCGTACTGCTTGAGCATAGTCTTTATGCCGTCAGCAAGTTCGAGATTATAAATGCTTGTTTTCAGGGAACGTCCCATAAGGAACTCCATAGAAAGGTAGTAGATCTGCTTGCCGCCCACCGAATTGGTGTGGTTTATGAAGCTCTGCCTCTTGGCACCGAGTATTTCCACGATTATCGAGGAAAGAACATGGTAAACCTGCTTGTCTGATGCTTCCTCGGGAGAAACGCTGTATAAAAGCTGAAGTTTCCTCGGGAACTCTTCTTTGATCCTGTCCATTAGAGGGTTTGCTTTTTTTGTAGCCATATGTGATCTCCATTCTGCCGCAGAAGCGGCTTTATTACCTTTTGTATAATCGCTCCCATATATCACGGAACTGCGTCGGTAAATCGGGAGAAATTATTCTACAAGCGGTATATATCTTAATTATACTATGATTTATAATAGATTTCAAGTGCATAATTCAACAAATATTTGTCCACTAAATTTATATATTGCGGGATTTCGCCAAAAACCATTGTTACCCTTCCCGAAGCACCGTTTGTCCATTGTGCACAGTGACCAATCAGCAGAAAATTTGTTCTCAGATTTGTGCACAAACACGAAATATTTTACTTTGGAAAATATTTCGATATTTTTAAAAGATAAAACTTAGAAAATGTTTGAAATTTGTATTATTATGTGATATAATAAATAAAGCGGTTTCCGAAAAACAGAGCCGCAGCTAAAACCAGTGTAGAAAAAAGACAACAAAAGAAATTGAAAAGGTGATGTTTATGGAAAAGAAAAAACGTTTTTCAGTACTTAAATTCGTTCTTATCGTACTTTGCATAATCCTGATCGTTATCTCGATCATCGTCAACATTGCATTCTCGGGAGGAAAGACACCCAAGATCTTCGGCAATTATATCTATATAGTCAAGGAATCGGACAATATGGGGACCAATGTTACCAAGGGCGCAGCTCTTATCGCTCCAGATGCAGCGGATCTCTCCATAGCAAGAGGAGACATCGTTCTCGCTTATCCCGCAGCCGATCCCGACAAGCTCCATGTCCTCAGCATATACGACATCGTCACAGCAGAGGACGGTTCTCAGAAGTTCACTACCTCTGACGCTTCCAATGTGGGCAGCGAAGAGTCGATAACCAAGGACAAGATTGCAGCTCTCTGCACAGGTCATACCGAAAGTCAGGAGCTCGGCTCCTTCATCAGATTCGCTTCGGGCGTATGGGGAATCCTTTCACTCCTCGTTCTCCCCTGTGTACTCCTGGTGATCTTCCTCATTGCAAAGATCGCTTCCGCAAAGGACGACGATGACGACGAGTTCGGATTCTATGAGTACGACGAGAAGGAAAAGGAAAGGGCTATTTCCGAAAGCAGAAAGAATATCCACGATAAAACTGCAAATCCTCTCTTTGAACCTTCTCAGGAGATCCAGCCCAGCAATGAGTTTGAGCGCAAAAAGATGTCCATTGCAGAGAATTTCAGCCAGAAAAAGGTCAATCCCGATTCTCCATACCAGAAGGAGAGGGAGCGCACCATGCAGTTCAAGGCTCAGCGCAGTGCCGAGAGCACCTTTGCCGCAAGAAATGTAGGCGGTTCTTCATCAACAGCTCCCACAGCTGATGCCCTCAGAGAGGAAATGCTCCGCAAGACCGCAGAGGCAGAGCGCACAGGCACCTTCAATATCAAGACCACAAGCACTCCTCAGCAGTCCGCTGCTTCCGAGCCTATAAGCGATAATACAGGAATACTCTCCAAGAGTCAGCTTGCCGAGATGTCAAGAAACGACGTTCCCAAGACAACTCCTCTGAGAAGCCAGTCTGCTCCTTCCACAGCAGCTCCCAAGGCTCCCAAGAAGAGCAGCACTCCCGATATTTCGGATATTATCAGCAAGACAGCCCACAATGAGCGTAAAAAGAAGGCTGCGGATATGTCCGTTGACGACCTCCTCAAGCTCATCGAGGAAGAGAAGAACAAGCTCTGATAAAACGATCAAAGGCAGACGCCGCAAAGCGTCTGCCTTTTTATTATGTCCTTATATATGGTATAATATTCCTGAGGTGCAGTTTTTTCAGATATCTGCGAATTTAAATATCAGTATCATCATTATAAGGGGCATCGCCACGAATAATGCACCGAATAATACGGGAAACAGGTAACTTTTTACCGAATCGGGATCATATACTATCTTCGGCTTGTCGGGATCTATAAATATATCGTAGCTCATACCGCTTTCACGGAGCTGACTGACGTTCAGCACAGTCGACTTGTAGGTCTCGCCCTCGTATGTGTATTCATATGTGGGATTATAGTATACGATCACTCCGCCGTTTGCGGTCTCGGTAGAGGTGCTTGCTTTGACGCAGGTTGCCGTTACGGCGAACGTACATCTCTGAGGATTGCCCCTTGAACCGCATATAGATGTTATTACCACACCCAATCCTATCACAATGAACAGCATGAAGAACAGGAACAGTCCCAGCCTGCGCAGAAAATGCCTAAGATCCTCCGAACCGATCTGATATGCGTAGACCGCTATCATGCCGGCAACACTGCAAGCGGTCACTACCAGCCACGGTATCATCAGCTTACGCTTCTTTATACCGTCGGAGATCATGCCTGCAATGCCAAAAACAGCAAACAGCTGTATAAACATTATGAGCGCCTTATAACCGCCGTTAGGTGTCCCCGCCAGCTTGTAGATAAGGAAAATAGTCACAAAAAACCATACGATAATAATCTTGCCGAATATTTTGTCGAACAGGATAGGCTCATTTTCATTGGTGTCCTGCTTTTTCTCATCGGGATAATATCCGTTTTCATCATAATTCATTTGCTCGTTTTCATCTTTTC
Source organism: Ruminococcus flavefaciens 007c (assembly GCF_000571935.1). Classification (GTDB taxonomy): domain Bacteria; phylum Bacillota; class Clostridia; order Oscillospirales; family Ruminococcaceae; genus Ruminococcus; species Ruminococcus flavefaciens_F. The sequence goes on from NZ_ATAX01000028.1 coordinate 315,538, forward strand.
TCATGAAAACACCCCCTATGAACTGATTATACCACATATTCCCCCATAAATCAACGCTTTGAAATATTTGATGATATCATTCTGACCACAGGTGTAAGCACAGCAGCTATTACGAATACTATCCATGTTTTGTGCCAGTCGTTTGTCATAAAGCTCCAGCCCAGGTATATTGCTATGATTATGCACCAGAAAATCATTACGGCAGGATCGCCCTTCTGTGTATTGAGCTTCTTCTCTCTTGAGAAATCGCCCATTTCAAGGAGCTTCTTATAGCCGCCCATGCGTATGGAGGTATGAACTATCATTCCTACACCGAGAGCGACCAGGGCGAAGAACAGAGCCAGACCTGCTCCATTTATCTGCTCGGACATCGGGAATAAGGCATCAGTCAGGATTATCGGCACAAATGACACGATAAGCAGCATTATGCCTGAAATAAGCAGGGTATTGTGTCTTGACATATACTTCTTCATCTTCTCAACGGCCATACCCGAAACGCCGTACTCCGTATCTATGCCCTGCTTTTCAAGGTACTCGTAGGGCTTCATTCTCATTCCCGAGATAATGAACAGTCCCACTGCAGCCGCAATAATAATGAATAACAAAGGCAGACCTATGATTTCGTCCGATTTTTCAAAGGGTGCAAATCCTTCAAAGAGCAGCATGGGCACCACACTGAGTATACAAAGCGCAACTCCCAGTGAAGTGCGCATGGAGCGCTGACGATTCTCTTCAAGGAATTCATTTGCTTCCTCCATTGATACTCTTCGGAGAGGCGGCTCGGTCTCAACGGAAGCCCCCTGTGATACATCAGAGCCTGCCGCAGGTATCTCCTCCGTGTCTTTAAGTAATGTATCCGTGCTTACACCGAATATTTCCGAGAGCTGCAGCACACGGTTAAGGTCGGGAGTTGACTGTGCGCCCTCCCACTTTGAAACTGACTGGCGGCTGACGCCAAGCTTTTCAGCCAGCTCCTCCTGTGACATTCCTGCTCTTTTTCTTAATTCTATTATTTTATCTGCAAGGATCATATTCTTGCCCTCCTGTATAATTATTCCGTGGAAATACTCCCTCGGTCTGTGTCTTTATTGTATCATTTTCCGCAGTTACACACAAGAAAGCGGGCTTTACAATTTGTCAATCGGCGGTTGCAATTGCCGATATTCCGCACATTCCGAGGTTGCAATGCCGCAAGCGTCAAAAAGTTATTGATTTTTCAGATATAATGTGCTATAATATAAGTACAAATTTTTACGAAAGAAGGTATCCCCTATGGAGATCAAAAAAGCAGTAGAAATGGTCGAAAAGAAAACAGGAATCGACCTCCCCGATGAAAAGATCGAAAAGACAGTTTCAAAGGTTGCCACAAAAGAAAATATCGATAAGGCTAAAGATATGATAAGCAAGGTGGCTACCAAGGAAAATATCGAAAAGGTCAAGGACAAGGTCGAGGACATCGTCGAGAAGATCAAGAAGTGATCGCGCAAGGGGCATTTTCAACAGGAAATGCCCCTTTTTTGTACGAAAGGAGCTTATGATGCTGAAAAAGATACTCAGCAGCGAAGCCTGCGCAGAATGCAGGCTGTGCTGTATTTTCGACCGCTATGACGTCTGGGAGACTCCCGTATTTACCGAGGAGCTCTGCGAAAGGATAAAATCGCTGCGCCCCGATACGCGCTTCGTCACCAAGGACGGCGGCTACATATTCAGAGTAGGCGAGCTGCAGGGCGACCAGATTTTCTCATGTCCCGCCCTTACGGAAAAGGGCTGTATGCTCGGGGACGATAAGCCCTTCGACTGCCGCATCTGGCCCTACCGCATTATGGAGGTAGGCGGCAGACGTGCCATAACCTTCGCTTCCATATGCGAGGAACTGTACAACAGGCCACTCTCCCAACTGGTGGGGCTTCTGAAGGAAGGTCTGGCGGATACCATATTCGCCTATGCAGACCTGCACCCCGAGATAGTCAAGCCCTACTACGAGGGCTATCCCGTACTGCTTTTCGAGAAAAAGCCTCTTTAAGTCCTGTCCTGATTTATGGAGAATATATCCGCTACTTCGGTAAGGGTTATATATGCACAGGGATCTATCCTCTGGACTATCCCCTTCATCTTCATCACCTGAAAGCGGTTCACAACAAAATAAAGCACGGTGCGTTCCTCGCCCGAATACCCGCCCACAGCTTTTATAAGCGTCATTCCGCAGCCGAATTCATTCATCAGCTGCTCTTTTATATCATCAGGTCTGGCAGTGATTATCATCGCTGCCTTTTCTCTTTGCAGGCCTTCCACTATGTAATCTACAGTTCTGAGGGCAGCTGCATAGGTCACTATGGAATACAGAGGCAGTATCCAGCTGTGGATGACTACTCCGCATATGATATACAGCAATACATTGTATATCATCACAAAGGTACCTACGGACAGCCCCATACGCTTCGCAAATATCACAGCCATGACCTCAATACCGTCCATAGCTCCGCCGAAGCGTATGGCAAGACCGCTGCCTATGCCTGATATAACTCCGCCGAAAAGAGCACATAGAAGGAGATCCGTGCCTACAAGGGGAGAGGCTATGCTGACATCCACAGGAAGCACATCGGTTATCAGCCATGCTGTCATAGAATACACCGCCACGGTATATATAGCCGAAAATGTGAAGCTTCCGCCCTGCTTTTTCAAGCCATACAGAAACAGCGGTATATTCAGAATAATAAGAAATACAGAAAGTGAAAGACCTTGAGGCGTCACCTGGGACAGAAGCATGGATGTGCCCGAGATTCCGCTGTCATAGAGCTTCACGGGGGTAAGGAACAAGGTTATGCCAAAGGCATTGACAACTCCCGCCGCCGTAAGCATGAGAAGCCGCAAAGGCCCTACCTTTTTAAATATATCAGCAATCTTTCTCACACTGTCTCCTCTCTTGGCAAAGCTTTACGTATACATTGTTTCGGGATCATGGCTCAGGCAGTATGGGAGCTGTCCTTATCCTTATCACAGGTAGCTTCTCTAGGGTATAATAGTAATTATACAGACCGTCCTCGGCGGAAAGATCGTTTTCTCCGCTTGCGGGAGGCGCAAATATCTTCATCGTCATATCCGCAGACCCTTCCAGAGGCTTTTCAAAGAATGCGGACATAAGGTCCAGCACCTTTGCCCCGGGAGATTTGTAGAACCATCGCCCGTTGAGCTCTATCATAAGATTGCTGTCATCATCGAAGTAAAGCTCGCAGAAATGGGGCTGAGCGTCAAAATGAAGGGGCACAGCTATGCCGTCGGCATCCTCGGAGCTTCCCCAGCGCAGTTTAACGGGCAGCTTCACCTCGCCCCCCACAGCGAGCCCGGGCATGAAGCGCTCCTCGTGTATTATCTCCTTGTAGGTCTGCATAACAGGCTGCTCGATACCTACATCAGCGTTGTTTGGATCCTGCCTTTCAAGCCCCAGCCTGCCCCTGTCGCGGAACTGATAGAAGGTAAACGCCGAGAACCAGTCGGCATTTTCTTCGCTGAGCATATCGCAGAAGCGTCTGACCGTCTCTGCCTGATCAAAAGGACCTGTAACATCTCCGTCGGAATTCATCTCCGACATCACCATAGGCTTCGGTGCTCCGCCGTTCAGATGGCAGAAGCGATCGAAGCTCTTTTTTGTAAGCTCATATATCTCACGGACAGAGCTCCTCCTGAACTTGGTGCCGCCCCTCTCGGCCACCTCATAGGGCCAGCCCCAGTTAAGGGACATATACTTATCCACGGACCATATATCCGTCTCTCTGACAGCCTGTGCGAACTCCTTCTCCCTGACCATTTTCTCGCTTTCGGGATCCTCTATGCCGCCGATACAAAGCACTGTAAGCACATTTGGAGCCTGCTCCTTTATTATACGCGCGGCACGGCAGTAAAAGTCCGCCACCTCCTGATAACCTGCGCGGCGGTTGAAGGAGAACCAGTTTCCCGTGGCCTCGTGATTTATCCTGAGGAACAGCCTTCCGAAGGGCCTGAGATCCCTGCCTATGGCGGCAAGCTGTTCATCGGTGACCGCCGGATCCATTGTAACGGTAAGGGTGACGTCCTGACCGTGGCGGCGTATATCACACATAAAGCTGAAGGGCTCGCCATCGGTATTTCCGCCTAATCCTCCGAGATACGGGAAATAGTCGTCATAGGGATAATCCCATTGGAATGAGATCTCATTATCGCTGTGAGCCTCCGAGATACGCGCAGGCCACTCCTTGTCGAAGGGATAATAGCAGTACATCAGACTGATGCTGCGGTGAGGTCTGCCGAGCTTATTGAGTATATAGTCCTGGCAGACGTACTCACCCCTCTCGCTGCCGTCGCCGAGGTCAACAGCACATTTTGCACTGCCGAGCTTTACACCGAATATTTTTTCCATACATCAATTCCTTTCGGATCTTATTACACTATATTTATTATAATGTACGTTGTCACTAATGTCAAATCAAGGGCAATGCAGGGGAAACGATTTCGGGGGAAGCCCTGCAATAAAGGCTTCCCCCGATAAATGACTGTTTGATTCCCCACGGGAACAGCAGCTCCGCCGTTTACATCGTAATAACGAAGCATATGCTCTTGCCCGGCTGGTTTATTACATTGAGCTTGAATTTATTCCTGTCTATTATGGATTTAGCAATGGCAAGTCCCAGACCGTAGCCGCCCGTAGCTCTGTTTCTCGACTCGTCGCTGCGGTAGAAGCGCTCGAAGATCTTCTCTGTATCCTCTTCTTTGATACCCTGTCCCGTATTGAATATGGACAATACCTTCTTATCTCCCATCTTCTGGAGGGAAACTCTTATAGTACCGCCTTCGTTGGAATACTTCAGGGCATTATCGATGAAGATAGCAGCCATCTGCTTGATATGCTTTTCGCAGCTGCAAAGCATTATGCTCTCGTCGACCTTAACCTCGAACTTCTTATTGCTCTCGAAGGCCTGGCACTCAAAGGGCAGAGCCGTATTCTCTATGGCCTTGCTCAGGTTGAAGTACTTGTGCTCGGGCTCTTCGGTATTGTTTTCAAGTCTGGTAAGATTGAGCAGATCATTTACAAGGACGCTCATTCGGTCGGTCTGCGCCTTAATGTAGTCCAGCCACTTATTGTCTCCGATCTCTCCCGACAGTACATCTGCATTGGTGGAGATTACCGTAAGGGGAGTCTTGAGCTCATGGCTTGCGTCGGATACGAACTGCTTCTGCTTGTAGAATGCGACCTTGATAGGCTGGATACTCTTCTTGCTGAGGAAATATGCCAGAATGGAAAGTATAATCATTGCGATGCCGCCAATGATTATGGTTGTGCGTCTGAGCTGTCTGAGCATATCCATCTCGCCGCTCTTGTCGGTAAATACCATTATGGTTCCGTTGGGCTTGTCTGCCTGATAGAACTGATACGAATGGAACATACCTGTATCGCGGTCCTTGTTGATAATATTGTTTATGTAGTCCTGAGCCTTATCGGCGTCAAGATCTTCATTGTAGAGCTTTGCAAGGTACTTGCCGTTCAGGTCTGCCATGATAACGAAATAGTCGATAGAACCGAAGTTCTTGGGTATGCGCTCTATCTTCTGATCGCTCATGGGCACAGGATCCTCCGAATTTTTTACAGTTTTGGTATTATCATCTTTTTTGTTTGAAAGAAGCACCAGTCCCTGAGAAGCGGTACCGTCAACATATGCAGTAAGTTCAAGCCTCGGTTCATCGAATTCCTCGTTTTCTTCCCCGGCTGTGTCCTCATCTGCCTCTTCGTCGGCGATGTCATTTACTTCGCCGCCGTGTTCCCTGCGGTAAGCCTCTGTATCAAAGTTTCTTTTCTCATATTCATCGCTGTATGCCTTGAGAGCGCCGCCGTTCCACTGTCCCCAGGGAACATATGGCCAGACTGCCCACGGATTTACGGGAGGATATACGCCGTATCCGTAATACTGACCGTCGCCCCAGTTCTGATTATTTTCGCCGTTCTGCCCCCATGCGCCCCAGGCCTGACCGCCGTTGCCCCAGCCCTGGTTATTATCGCCGTTCTGCCCCCATGCGCCCCAGTAGTTCCAGTCACCATTGGGATTAGTGGCAGAAGAGGTTGATTCCTGCTCTTTTCGCTGCTGCTCCTGACGCTGCTGTTCCTGGCGCTGCTGCTCCTGACGCTGCTGTTCCTGGCGCTGCTGCTCCTGACGCTGCTGCTCCTGACGCTGCTGTTCCTGACGCTGCTGTTCCTGACGCTGCTGCTCCTGCTGATCCTGCTCCTGATCCTGCTCCTGATCCTGCTGATCCTCCTGAGAATCATCATATCTCTCGGGCTCGTCGTAATCCCTGTTATCTTCAGCCTCGGTGGCCGGATCGGTTTCCGTAGGCTTGGCAGTAGTTGCAGGCTTGCCTGTGGTGGTGACATCCTCAGCGGTAGTGCTCTCGTCCGTTGCGGGCGGATCTGTAGGCTTGGGAGGAGATGTAGACTTTTCCACCTTAACCTCCAATCCGTTAGCCGGCGGAGTGAACTTGAATTCCTTATCGGTGTATTCGATACCCGCAGCTATTTGATGCAGGACTTCCTTTGACTGTCCTCTCATAACTGCCTTTGTGATGACGTTGATAGAGATTACAAGGGCCAAGAATACTGCCAGGAGAATACTCACGATCATGGAGAAGAGTCTCATCTGAGCTTTTCTGAACATCTGATCATGTGCTTTTTTGAACATATCCGCATTCCTCCTTTTTTATTCCAGTGAATATCCGATACCGCGAGCGGTCTTTATTTGTATGGGGGCTGAGATGACGGAAAGCTTTTTTCTGAGGAAGGATATGTAGACCTCAATATTATTGTACTCCACGTCGCTCTCATAGCCCCATATTTTCTCGATTATACGCTCTTTGGGGAGTATCTGATGGGGATTGGAGATAAGCAGCTCCATTATCTGGTACTCCTTGAGGGAAAGCTTCACATCGTTGCCCTGCCACATAACAGAGCAGGTATTCTTATTGAGCTCAAGGCCTTTATAGTCCAGCCTTGCCTCGTCCACGATCTCGCCCTTGCGCCTTGTAAGAGCGCGCACTCTTGCAAGGAGCTCTCCCGTAACGAAGGGCTTTGTAAGGTAGTCGTCCGCACCGCAGTCGAGACCGTTTATCTTGTCCTCGATCTCACTTCTGGCAGTGAGCAGCAGCACGGGAGTGCTGATATGCTCCTGTCTTAGCTTTCTGAGAACCTCGATTCCGTTCATTCCCGGAAGCATTATATCAAGTATGATACAATCATAAACACCTGTCATTGCATTATCAAGTCCGTCTATCCCATTATATACAGTATCAACGTTGTACATATTACGTTTAAGTATCTCCGACAGAGCGTCGGCAAGCTGCATCTCGTCCTCAACCACGAGAAGTCTCATAAAATTACCCCCTTTGCACCTTATCCGCGCTGATCCGCAGAAAAGGAGTTCCACACAATGGCCGTCATAAACGTATACCATTCCACTCTACTATTATTATACCACAAATTCTTGAAATAAGCTTAAAACATTCTTTAGTTCAATATGTTGATTAGGAAAAAATTCAGCGCCGTTTTTGTGCATATCAACAGTTTTATTTTTTAACTGACAACAAATGTTGACTAAGTAATAAATTTGTGTTAAAATTGAATATGCAAACAGGACAGAATAATTTACTGTTTTTACTCATTATATTATGTTATTATGATCCTCATATGATAGGAGGGAAGATATATGATAACACCTATGGAGCGTAAAAAGATCGGCTTTTCTCTGCTGTCCTCCGGAACAGACATGAAAAAGTACGTTGACGTATATAATTTATTTGCCGAAAAGGGTTATACAAAAGATCTATGCGAGGCATATTCCGATGCATTTATAGATAACGCCAAAAAGCCTTCATATTTTGATGTTATCCAGCTTGCTTCGCTTTATGACAGAATACACGACTATAAGACTTCCTATTTCTATCTCGAAAAACTTGAAGATAAAAAACTCAGCGGCGATGAAAAATTCGCTTTCTGCGTAGAGATGCTGAAAACAATAAGCAAGATCGGCAACTGGCGCGAGGCCGTGGATTTCCGTACCAAAAATATCAATTTCCTTCAGAAACAGACAAGCAAGGTCTCATTGCAGAGACAGGCGGATCTGTATATGGCTCTGGCTTTGACAGACTGCGCGGCAAAGGACTATCCCCCTGCGCTGAAGCTGCTGAAATTCGGATATAAGCCCCAGGGAGCAAAGGACACAACCCTGCTGGAGATATTTATTACTGTAGTCTATATTTTTGCCAAAGCCAAAGATGAGGAAGGCCTTGAGGGGGCTTTGCAGAATGCCGTGAGCTGTCTCGGGCTGTTCAAGCAGTTCGACTTCCCGTGGCAGTCGGACTACTACCATCAGCGTATAGAAGATGCTGCCAACGGAATAATATGATAACGAGCTCTGGGGCTGCTGCTTCAGAGCTTTTCTGTGTTCACGACAGCACAAAAATCGTTAAAACAAAAAATTATATGAAAAATATTCAAAAAAATCTCTAAAAATTTTCACAAAGAATTTTGTATATCTTTTAACCTCAGAACATTTCAAAAATGAGGTGCGCAATTTTTGGTTATCGTTAAAAAATGTCGTTTTAGGCCACGAACACCCGCACATCCTCGAAAATAACGTATTTCCCGCATTTTCATTTTTGGCGAAATTATACTACCAGTACAAATCGCCTAAAAAATTACGCCATATTTCTGAATTATTAATTAGCAAAATCAGCAATTTTGTTCATATATTATCAATATAAATAATTGAATTATTTTTAGCAATATAGTGCTAATTTTCAGCAATATAATCAATTGAACTTCCCGCTTCTATGTTTTATAATACAATTGTTGGAAGAGAAAAAGTCGATAAATCGACTTCTCCCCACCACATAATTACAATTAGATATATTATGTGTCCTGTAACAAAATCGGCAATTATATCCTGATTTGCTCAATACGGTTTCAAACTCCACCGTATGTATATGTGTTAACCAGTCCAAGCAAACTTCTTACTTTTCACAACTGTTATTAAACATTAATGCCTATAATATGTTTAATCGCCTAAGGCAGTTTCCTTAACGCTTAAAACATTTTGACAGTAGTGATCGCAATGCAAAGGGATATATGGCACTACGGATCTTGTGCCTGCCGTAAGGCAACTGCGTATAGAGGGTGCGCAGAAGCCAACTCAATAGCGACCTTGATTGGCTTTTGAGAGGGTGTCAATGAAGGTCGTTATTATTTTGCCAGTTCCGGTTCTATACCTAATATAAAAAGGCTGCTTTTATAGCAGCCTTTTTATTTTTTACGCTGCTTTGCGAAAAAGTCCTTTTATTTATATATTGACAAATTAGGACACAGTATGTATAATGAAAATAGTATGCAACGGAAAGGATAATACCATGTTCAAGAAAAACCACGTAGTAAGGCTCGTCCTGATATTCACGCTCATTATGGGAGTCAGCTCCCTGGCAGTAATGCTGGGCGGCACTATGAGGGCAAGAAACAACAGCTACATCACCATAGATCCCGAAACTATCGAGCTGGTGCAGCTCAATGCCCCCAAGGAAGGCGATCCCATCGCTGTCGTGGACACCTCTCTCGGCGAGTACAGATTCGTGCTCTATCCCCAGTATTCTCCCAATGCAGTGGCAAATTTCACCGAGCTCGCAAACTCGGGATACTATAATAATACTTATGTGTTCCATTCGGAAAGCGGAGTCTATTCTGCCGCAGGCGCTCCCAACAAGGACGGCTCCGCCAACGACAGTTCCCATGAGCTGGTGGAACGCGAGCTCAACCAGAACCTCTGGCCCTTCAAGGGCGCTGTCTGCGTAATGACCACTACCCTGAAGCAGTCCTTCAAGGAAAAATGCTTCGGCGGCGGCACTTATTATAACGGAAGCCGCTTCCTTACTCTGAATACAGTGACCTTCGACGAGGATTTCCAGAAGGAGCTGAGAGAGTCCTCCGAAAGCGAGGCTCTGGCAGAAGCTTTTATCAAGCACGGCGGCGTGCCTAATTTCTCACAGCAAATGACCGTTATCGGACAGACCTACAGCGGCATGGACGTTGTGGAGAAGCTGGCCTCCCTCGAAACCAACAACGCAGGCATATACAAGTTCCCGAAAGAGGACGTTATTATAAAGTCAGTGACCATAGGCACCTACTCCGAAAAGGACGAAGATACGGGAAAGAAATAAGACTCTCTCTTCCGTTATATTCCAGATTTTTATCATCTTACCGTAGAAACCCTTTGTCCTAAAATAACAAAAAATCACGGAAACTATTTACAAATCAGTTTTTTTGATGTATAATATATAAGTTGAAGTATAATTGCTCATAATAACAACATGATAATCTATTCTGAGGAGTGGATATTTATGCTCGGAAAGATGCTGGCAGGCGCAGTCTGCACAGCTGTTGCAGCTTCCGCACTGGTCTCATGTACAGACAAAAAGGGCGGCTCTGCCACTGAAAAAAGCAGCTTATCCGTGACAGAAGAGGCTGTTACCACCACAGAACAGGCAACAACTCAGTCTCCCACTGTCGAAAATGTTGACATTGCAAATTTCACAGACCCCGAAAAGGGCGATACCATCATCGAAATGGATATAAAGGACTACGGCATCGTTAAATTCAGGCTCTTTCCCGAATATGCGGACAAGGGCGTGGAGAATTTCGTAGAGCTGGCTAAAAAAGGCTACTACGACGGTCTGAAGTTCCACAGAGTCATCAGCGACTTTATGATACAGGGCGGCGATCCTCTCGGAAACGGCACCGGCGGCGAAAGCATCTGGGGCGGAAAGTTCGACGGAGGCACCAATCCTCACCTTATCCATGCAGCAGGCGCTCTTGCCTATGCCAACCGCGGCAGTACGTCCACTGACGGAAGCCAGTTCTATGTGGTCACAGGCACTGTGTATACCGACAGCAAGCTGGACGAGCTGGCTGCAAAAGGCTATGTCCTCACGGACAATGCCAGAGAGGTATACAAGACAGCGGGCGGCGCACCGTGGCTCGACGGCAGCTATACCGTTTTCGGTCAGGTCATAGACGGACTTGATGTGATCTTCAGGATACAGAATGTATCCGTGGATCCGCAGAACGACAGTCCCCTCAAGGATGTTGTTATCAACTCCGTAAAGGTCGGCGAGTACAACGGCGAGGATATACACTGGTACATCAGCGAATACGAAGCCTTTGATCCCGAGGCGATAAAGGAAGCCTCCGCAAAGGACAGTATCGACATCAAAAACTTCACTGCCCCGAGAGAGGGCGAAACTATAGTGACCATGAAGGTCAAGGGCTACGACGGCGAAATAAAGATAAAGCTTTTCCCCGAGTATGCCGAAAAGGGCGTCGAGAGCTTCATTACTCTTGCACAGCAGGGGTATTATGATAATCTCATCTTCCATAAGGTTCGCAAGGACAAACTGGTGGAAACAGGCGATCCCACAGGTGAAGGCACAGGCGGCAGCTCTATATTTGAAAAGGGCTACGAGGCCGACGCCGATCCCCATCTTATAAACGCCGCAGGTGCTGTTGCTTACGCCAATGAAGGCTCTACCAATACAAACGGAAGCAGATTCTTCATCGTTACAGGTGAAAAGCTGGACGAAAAAGAACTGAAGGAGCTGGAGGACGGCGGCTATGCCCTTACCGACGATGAAAAGAAGATCTATTCGGAATACGGCGGCCTGCCCTGGTTCGACGGCAGCTATACAGTCTTCGGACAGGTCTTTGACGGTCTGGATATCGTTTTCGATATACAGAACGCCGAAACCGACAGCAGCGGCAAACCGCTGAAGGACATCGTTGTCGAGAAAATGACCGTAACTACTTACGGCAATGAGGAAATACACTGGAATATTTCCGATTATAAGTGATGATTTTTAAGCCATGTGCTTATTAATTTATATGTCGGCGTAATGCGCCGAGGAACAAAAGAAAGAAATTCGGGAGCAGATATAAATAACCCGAAAAATAAGGAGAGAAAGTCTTTGGATAAGTTTATTATTAAAGGCGGCAGACGCCTTGAGGGTGAAGTTACCATAAGCGGAGCCAAGAATGCGGCTGTTGCCATACTTCCCGCTGTGATCCTTTCAGACGAACCATGTGTTATCGAAAATGTCCCCTACATCAGCGACGTGAGGATCTGTATCAAGATACTCAGAGAGATGGGTGCAGAGGTAACAAGTTTAGGTAAGGATACTTACAGGATCGATCCCACAACTATAAATAAGTTCTGCGTTCCTTATGAGTATGCAAGAAAAATGCGTGCTTCGTACTACTTCCTCGGAGCGCTCCTCGGCAAGTACAATAAGGCAAGAGTATCCATGCCCGGCGGATGTCCTCTCGGCGACCGCCCCATAGATCAGCATCTGAAGGCTTTCACAGCCATCGGCGCAAAGTATACCCTCAGCCAGGGTATGATAGACCTTACCGCAGACAAGCTCAGCGGCAACCAGATCTTCTTCGATGTAGTTACCGTAGGCGCTACTATGAACGCCATGCTTGCAGCTGTTAAGGCAGAAGGCCTTACTGTCATTGAGAACGCCGCCAAGGAACCGCATATTGTTGATCTCGCAAACTTCCTCAACTCTATGGGCGCAAATATCATGGGCGCAGGTACCGACGTTATCAAGATCAGAGGCGTTGAACACCTCCACGGAGCTACTTACGCAGTGATCCCCGACCAGATCGAGGCAGGTACCTTCATGGTAGCTGTTGCTGCTACAAAGGGCGATGTTCTCATAAAGAATGTTATCCCCAAGCACCTTGAGTCCATCACCAAAAAGCTTGAAAAAATAGGCGTGAATATAGAGCAGTTCGACGACAGCATAAGAGTATGGGTAGACGGTCCTCTCGTAAAGACCGACGTAAAAACAGCTCCTCATCCGGGTTTCCCTACGGATATGCAGTCTCAGATCGCTACTCTCCTCTGTCTGGCAGAGGGTACAAGCATCATCACAGAAAATATCTGGGAGCAGCGCTTCCGTTACGTTGACGAGCTCAGAAGAATGGGCGCCGATATAACCGTAAACGGCAAGGTGGCTCTTATAGAGGGCACCGGCAAGCTCATGGGCGCTCCCGTTAAGGCCTGCGACCTCAGAGCAGGCGCAGCTCTTATCATTGCAGGTCTTGCTGCCAGCGGTGTTACCGAGATCGAGGATATTTTCCATATCGAACGAGGCTACGACTGCATGGAAGGCAAACTCCGTGCACTGGGCGCAGACATCGAGAAGGTCAGCGTTCCCGATAAAGCCGAAGAAAAGCCCGAAAACGACAAGGCCGCTGTTTAATAAGCATTATAACTGCTGCACTTATGTGCGGCAGTTTTTTATTCCCGGCACAAAAGCCCCTCTGTAAAGGGACGAAAACGGACTGAAATTCAACGGAAAACCATTGAATTTCAAAAAATATATTTTCGGCTTCTGCGTTTTATACAAAAAAAGGCGCTGTAATTGTAAGTATCCACAATTACAGCGCCTTTTTATTCTGGCATTATTTTCTTTTTCCCTCATGCTGCGCAATAATAAGCCTTATAGACTCATACAAATAAGGCTTCAGCTCCGCGATAGTGCAGGGCTCCTTGTAGAGTATGGCCGAATAGCAGGTAGAGCTCACAAGCTCGATTATCATAAACAGCATTATCTCGGGATCACGCAGCCCGTTGGGGGCGTCCTCGAGCATCTTCTGGTATATCTCGGCAAAATCCACATCGTCGTCTGATATTGGCGTGGTTATGGCATTCTTGAATATGCCCCAGCTCAGATTCTTGGATATGAACGTGAGAAGTGACTGGTTGTTGTTGAGCTGATTGATTATATTGTCTATCAGACTGATTATCCTCTCCTCAAAGGGAAGTTCATTCAGCTTGTCGCCCAGATCATTTATGGCGTTCTTGAAAAGCTGACTCGATTTATGCGATACGAGTTTGTTGCGTATATCGTATTTGTCCTTGAAATAAAGGTAAAAGGTTCCCTTTGCCACTCCTGCCTTTTCTACTATATCGGTTATAGATGTCTTGCTGAAGCCCTTTGTTGTGAAAAATTCAAAAGCTGTTTTCAGCAGTGAGCTTTCCTTATGCTTCTTGTTGATGTCCACCTTTCCCATTTTCTACACACCTTTCCTGTGCCATTAGCTTTTAATTTCCTGCCGTCCGGAGCGGCTTTCTTGCGCAGCTATCCTGCGCGGCGGGCACACACTGTGTACCATGCAAATGCAAGCTGTGGTTTATTCTTATTATATCCCGAAAAACAGGCTCTGTCAAGGCAGTAAAAATGACCAACAGTCAAGCCTTTGAAGGTTTTGAATTGTGCAGGTATACAAAAAATTGACTGAAAGTCATTTTCTTGTTCCACAATGGTTGACTATCGGTCATTTTTGTAATATACTATATACAAAGTCAGATATACTCAGACGCAAAATACATGAAAAGGGATGATATGATGCTGAAATTCGGTGAATGGATCGCAAAACACCGCGTACTTATACTCATAGTGGCAGTTGTTCTGATGATCCCCTCTGCAATAGGGTACATAAATACCCGCGTCAATTACGACATCCTCTCCTATCTTCCGAAGGATATAAATACGATGGTGGGACAGGATATTCTCCTCAGGGACTTCGGTCAGGGAGGCTTCTCGCTGGTCATGGTGGAGGGCATGAATGACAAGGACGTGGCGGCCACTGCCGATAAGATAGCGGCTATAGACCATGTTTCCGACGTTATATGCTATCAGTCCATGACGGACTGCACTATCCCCAAGGAAGTGCTCCCCGAGGATATATACGATTTCTTCAACAGCGGAGACAATACCATGATGGCTGTATTCTTCGACGATACCACCTCGGGCGACGGTACTCTTGCCGCTGTGGAGGAGATGAGGAGCATAGCGTCAAAGCAATGCTTCGTCAGCGGTATGTCCGCTATCACCCTGGATATGAAGAACATAACCCAGAAGGAAACGCTTATATATGCTGTTATCGCAGTGATCCTCACAAGCATAGTCCTTACAGTAACTATGGATTCCTTCCTGATACCCGTATTCTTCATGCTCAGCATAGGCTTCGCGGTGGTGTGGAATCTGGGCTCGAATATCGCTCTCGGTCAGATCTCCTTCATAACTCAGGCTCTGGCTATGGTGCTACAGCTGGGCGTTACCATGGACTACTCCATTTTCCTCTGGCACAGCTATAAGGAACAGCTGAGATACTATGAGGATAAGCAGGAGGCTATGGCTCACGCCATAGCAGCGACCATAACCTCTGTGGTGGGAAGTTCATTCACCACTGTGGCAGGCTTCCTGGCAATGTGCTTCATGACATTCACCCTGGGTCTTGA
Source organism: Ruminococcus flavefaciens 007c (assembly GCF_000571935.1). Lineage (GTDB taxonomy): Bacteria > Bacillota > Clostridia > Oscillospirales > Ruminococcaceae > Ruminococcus > Ruminococcus flavefaciens_F. The sequence continues at coordinate 330,906 of NZ_ATAX01000028.1, forward strand.
CCTGGGCATAGTAATGGCAAAGGGCGTTGTATGCGGCGTTATCGCCTGCGTAACAGTGCTCCCATCAATGATACTCATATTTGAAAAGGCAATATCAAAGACTTCTCACAGGGACTTCCTGCCTGCCTTCAGCCGCACTTCTTCATTCATAGTAAAACATTCATGGGTATTCCTTACCCTGGGCATAGTCCTTCTTATACCTGCCGCCTTCGGCAACAACCACTACGATGTATACTACAAGCTGGACAGCACCCTTCCCAAGACACTGGACAGCGTTATCGCAAATACCAAGCTCGCAGAGGATTACAATATGAACAGCACCCATATCCTCATGGTACGAGCTGATATGAGCCCCAAGGACGCAAATAAAATGCTCGGCGAAATGAAAAAGGTTGACGGCGTACAGTTCTCAATGGGTCTCAATACTCTCATCGGTCCCGCTATCCCCGAGGAGGCAGTACCCGAGGAGATCAAAAGCATACTCAAAAGCGATGAATGGCAGCTGATGCTCATAGGCTCCGAGTACGAGGTTGCTTCCGACGAGGTCAACGAACAGGTGAGCAAGCTCAACAGCATAGCTGCTAAATACGATCCCGACAGTATGCTCATAGGTGAGGCTCCTGCCACAAAGGATCTTATAAGCATAACCAACAGGGACTTCAAGATAGTAAACCTCCTGTCCATAGGCGCTATATTCCTTATTATAGCCTTAACCTTCAAGTCGTTATCGCTGCCTGTTATACTCGTATCGGTAATAGAGCTGGCTATAATGATAAACCTCGGCACAGCCTACTTCACAGGCTCAAAGCTCTCGTTCATAGCACCTATCGTTATAGGTACTATCCAGCTGGGCGCCACCGTTGACTACGCTATCCTGATGACCACAAGATACCGCACGGAGCGCAGCAGCGGCAAAACCAAGAAGGAATCGGTAAGTACAGCTCTTGCCGCTTCGATAAAGTCGGTAATAACCTCCGCTCTGGGCTTCTTCGCAGCTACTGTGGGCGTTGCGTTGTACTCCGATATAGGTCTTATATCCGAGCTGTGTATGCTCCTTGCAAGAGGCGCTCTCATCTCGATGTTCATAGTAATAACCGTGCTCCCGTCCATTTTCATGGTCTTTGACAAGATCATCTGTAGGACCAGCGCAGGCTTCATCCCAAAGGACAAGGCGCATGGAAAGCGCCGCCATATATTCGGTACAGTGTGATCAAAGGAGAGACAGATATGAAAAAGCTTACAAAGATCATGGCAGCCATGGTCGCTGTCACAGTTTCCGCAGGTGCAACAGGCTCTATCGCCTATGCAAATAACAGCAGCAAATCCCAGAACGAAAAAAAGACCGAAAGCGCTGAGGCTGCTGCCGAAACAGGATCAAGAAAGAGTAACGGAGATAACGCTTACAAGGACGAGACGGTCTATGTACTCTGCAACAGCGATTCTTCCGTAAAAAACGTTGTTGTCAGCGACTGGCTGAAAAATGCTCCCGCTCTCAGCAGCATACAGGATATATCAGACCTCAGCGATATAGTTAACGTCAAGGGCGACGAGACCTTTGACATCAGCGGCGACAAGGTCAGCTGGCAGGCCGACGGCGATGATATCTACTACAAGGGCACTACCGACAAGGAGCTCCCTGTTCAGGTGGATATGGAATACTTCCTGGACGGCAAGAAGGTCACTCCCGAAAGTATAAAGGGCAAAAGCGGCCATCTGGTCATTCGCTGGACATATACCAACAAGCAGAAGGTCACAAAGGAGATCGGCGGCGTGAAGAAGGACATATACGTGCCCTTCCTCGCTGCAAGTGCAGCGGTTCTCAGTACAGAGCATTACGTCAATGTTGAGGTCACCAACGGAAAGGTCATCTCTGACGGTGAAAAGCTCATATCAGTAGGCATGGCATTCCCCGGACTCGGAAAGAGCCTCGACCTTGGCAGGATAGAAGGTCTGGATATAGAGATACCCGAGAGCTTCGAGCTTTCCGCAGACGTTACCAACTTCGAGATGAATACCTCCGTTACGGTGGTATCCAACGAGATATTCTCACAGCTCGATGTGGACAACGCCGCAGACTTCGGAGATCTGAAGGATAAGCTGAAGGAGCTCAGCGACGGCGCCGAGAAGCTAACAAACGGCACAGCTGCACTCTATGACGGCATAAAGAAGCTCAACAACGGTGCAGGCGACCTTACGGGCGGCATAGATAAGCTGCTTGCAGGCTCGCTGGAGCTGAAAAACGGTGCTTCCGAACTGGACGGCGGCGCTAAGAAGCTGGCTGACGGCGCGAAGACGCTCTCAGACTCCACAGGCACCTTTGAAAACGGTCTGGGCAGCGCAAAAGACGGCTCGTCCAAGATCAAGGACGGTCTGGGACAGGTCAGCAGCGGTGCTCAGCAGCTCTCTGACGGCATAAACAGCGCAAAGGACGGCTCTGCTGCACTGGTTGGCGGCTTCGGACAGGTTACGGCAGGCGCGGATGCTCTCAGCAGCGGCCTTCAGGACGCCAAGACAGGCTCCGACGCTCTCACCGCAGGCTTCACCAAGCTGGACGAGGGCTCGGCCGCTCTCCAGACAGGGGTGAATACTCTCACAGGCAGCATGGGAGCTCTCACAGACGGCAGCAGGCAGGTCAAGGACGGCTCATCAAAGCTTTCGGAGGGAGCAGCTGCTCTCAACGGCGGCGCTGAAAAGCTCTCCGCCTCGGCAGGTCAGCTCTCACAGGGCATAACCTCGGCTAAAAGCGGCGCAGATACACTGGCAGAGGGCATTACCGCTGCAAAAACAGGCGCAGATACACTGGCAGGCGGTGCGGCCGCACTTAACGACGGCGCTTCTCAGCTGTCCGCAGGCCTCACTCAGGCAAGTTCTTCACTTGATATCACTATCGCTGCCAATGAACAGGCTCTGGCAGCATTGCAGGCATTATATCAGCAGTCTCCTTCACAGGAGCTGGCTGTGGCAATAGGCACATTACAGCAGACCATAGACGGTCAGAAACAGATCTCCGCTTCAATGGCAGAGGGAGGCGCTCTCAATGCAGGCGCAGCTTCCGTCAGCACGGGCGCTCAGCAGTTATCAGGAGGCCTCGGTCAGCTCAGCAGCGGTCTTGAGGCTGCACAGAACGGCTCTGCTGCATTACAGAGCGGCCTTAAAACTCTCGACGACGGCGGAAAGGCTCTTTCCGCAGGTGCTCACTGCCCATACCGAAACCGCCCTTGCCGCCTTTTTCGAAGTTTTCTCCGTCGCCGCCGAACATCTTTGAGGGATCAAAGTCCTCGGGCATATTCTCGGGATCAAAATCCGGCATATCTCCGCCGAAGTCCGGCATATTGCCAAAGTCGGGCATCTCTCCTCCGAAGTCGGGCATTCCGCCGCCGAAATCAGGAGGTGTGGGCTGACTGTTGTTTTTATCGTCTGATTTGTCGGAGCTGTCTCTATCTTCTCCGTCTTTATTCATAAAATTCCCCATACTAAAGTCTTTGCCGTTTCCTCTGCCGCCGCCGAAGCTCATAGCGTCGGGCTTGTAGAGGTCGCCGTAATTGCTGCCGTAGTTCCTTTCAAGGAAGGACTCCTCAACAGCTTCAACAGCAAGATACAGTCCCCAGTCCTCACCGTTGACTGTGATATAGGCATAGCTGCAAAGCGGTGCGTCCACGCCGAAATCGTTCATAAGAGTATACGCAAGATAATCCTTCATGTAGGTATTATCCTGAATGATATTGTTGAGACAGAGCTTGTCAAGTCCGTGATAGGACTTTCCGTTTTCGTACTGGTCAAACTCTATCTTGAAGCTGTAACGGCTGCTGTTCATGTTCTTTACGGAGCTGAGAGAGGTATTGCCCTTTGCTCTTATACCCACATTTTTTACAGCCTCACCGTCGATAACAAGACTGCAGGCTGAGTATTCCTCGCTCTCGCAGCCCTCGATGAAGCTGTCCCAGTCGTTTATGACAATATCAACTGTATGTACCCTTGAATGATCGAAGATCCTGTCCTCATAGCCCGCAGCGTGTGCTAGGTTCTTTATGCCCAGCACCTGTCCGTTGCAGAAAATAAAGGCTATAACAAGAGTCAGAACTGTAATGGCTATGCATATCCTGTCTATGTTCTTATGTGCTGACATTATATCACACCCTTATCCCATATAATCGCCGTTGTAGCTTACGAGAACTGCGCTCTGTACACCTTCCATATCCGCAAGTGTATTTATGAAATCGGTATTGTCGTCCTTCAGCCTGATCTCCATATTCAGCTCAACTGCGCCCTTCTGAGCGGTCTTGCTCTTGACAACACATCTCTCTGCCTTGCCGTCAAGGAATGACTTTGCCTTTGTCTCGCTGTCGTGACCGTCGCAGCGTACAACTACGATATAAGGGTTCTTATGAGCCTTGCGGTTGACAAATACAAGAAGTATGATTCCGATTATAACGCTGCCGATAACTGCCAGCGGTATCATTCCTGCCGCAAGCACGATACCTACTGCGATGGACCAGAACAGGAACGCAATATCAAGAGGTTCCTTTATAGCTGTACGGAAACGGACGATGGAAAGCGCACCGACCATACCAAGTGAAAGAACTACATTGCTTGTGACTGCAAGGATAACAACAGTTGTTATCATGGTAAGTGCCACGAGAGTAGTGCCGAAGCTTGCCGAATACATTACTCCCGAATAGGTCTTTTTGTATACCAGAAAGATGAACATTCCCAGACCAAAGGCAAGAGCAAGTGCTATTGCCATATCGAGAATGCTGACGCTGGTCACATTGTCTATAAAATTAGACTTGAAAATATCACTGAAACTCATAATAAATTACTCCTTTATGTTTTATCCGTAAATACGACAGGCTGCATATTTTGAAAAAGCTCCCTCGCGCCTGTCTGCAAGGGCTGCTGCGTCCCTGATTATATCGGGAAGAAAACCGTCCCATTTGACTTCAAGGATAATGGAATCCGATACAGGAATCGTCACACAGTGGGGATCGAGAAAATCCGTACACCTCATACCGCTCCTGATGTTGTAATCAAGAGTCACGCGGACATTTCCCGCAGGATAAATGAACGGCTCTCTGGTGTAATCCACGATAGTCTTCGGGGCAATGCCCTCCGTCTGCATTTTTGAGTAAAGCTCGCGGACAAGCGGATATTCCGAGCTGAGCATCCACTCCGTATCACCGTCAACTATACTCTGTGCCTGCTGTGCCGTCAGCGGTGCGCTCTGCTTATTGCCGAGATGGTCGATCTTGCTTTTCTTTTCAAGATGTATCACCGAGGTATCTCCGTTGTAATATCTTATACGGAATTTTTCGCGGCGGCTCAGTCCGTTTATCTTTTCCATCAGAGCCTTGTCCGCAATATTATCGAAGTAAAGACTTCGTATAAAATACTTTCCGTCTATGGTGTGAGGATCCGGATAAGCAACTGCACTGAGTCTTTGTCTGATGGTAATTAAATCGGAATAGTTGATCTCATGCTTTATCTCGTGTCTGAGATCCATAGTTTCACCTCTTTTCGTGTTTGTTCCCTTCTATGCTTCAATTATACATTTCTACGCTGAATTGACGCTGAAAACAAGTGTGAATGATGTAACATCAAAGTGAAAGTTGAGTGAAAAAACAGAGCTATGCCTGTTTTTCAGCTTGAATTCAGTTATATGATGTATTATAATAATATAAAAGCAATAAGGGGGTATCGACTTGAAAATACTTATAATAGAGGACGAAAAGGTGCTGGCGGATTCTCTGAAGCTCATGCTTCAGTCAAAGGGGTTCGAGGCGGAGGTAGTCTACGACGGCGAAAGCGGAGAGCAGTACGCCATGCTCGGTATATACGACCTTATTATCCTTGACATAATGCTCCCGAAGAAGAACGGCTATCAGGTAGCAAAGGCAGTCCGAGCGGGACACAATCCCACTCCCATACTTATGCTGACCGCAAAGTCTGATGTTGAAGACAAGGTCCAGGGGCTCGATTCGGGGGCAGACTACTACCTCACAAAGCCCTTTGACGCAAGGGAGCTCCTCGCCTGCGTCAATGCTCTTCTGCGCAGACAGGGCTCACAGGTGAATGAGCTGGCTTTCGGGAATACCCGTCTCGATCTGGAGTCGGCTTCCCTGATATGCGGCGAGAACAGTATACGCTTATCCGCAAGAGAATTTGAGGTCATGCGAATACTTATGACCTCTGGTACAAATCACATCTCAAAAGAAGCTCTGCTGACAAAGGTCTGGGGATATGACTCGAATGCGGTCGAAAACCATGTTGAGGTGTATGTGGGCTTCCTGAGAAAAAAACTGGCAAGTATAGGCTCGGATGTCAGAATAGAAGCGGTAAGGAGACTCGGATATCATCTGGAGTGTGAAGAAAAATGCTGAAACGTCTGAAAATAAAATTCATTGCTGTCATCATGAGTATCGTCACTGTGCTGTTTATTGTGATATTCGGTCTTCTGCTCCACCTTACAAAGCAGAATATCGAAAGAGAGAGCGTACAGATGATGAGAACAATGGCGTTCCGTCCGCCTGCCTCGGCACCCATGCACAAGCCCGACAATATCCCCGATAATATAAGGCTGCCTTTCTTCACCGTAAATATATCGGAAAGCGGTGAGATAACTGCCTTCGGCAGTGATTATTTCGATCTCACGGACAAGGATATGCTCAGGAAGCTCGTTGATAAGGCCGATGAAACATCAAAGGAAACAGGAGTGCTGACGGACTATAACCTCAGATACTTCAAATCCTACAGCGAATTCAGAAAGGCTATCGTATTTGCCGACGTATCAAGCGAAAAAGCCATGATAAAAGGCCTCGTAAGAAACTCCGTAATAATCGGGCTCATCGGGTATGTCATATTCTTCCTAATAAGCCTGCTCCTTGCAAAATGGGTAACAAAGCCCGTCGAGAAAACATGGAACGAACAGAAGCAGTTCATAGCGGACGCTTCCCACGAACTGAAAACTCCTCTTACCGTCATCATGACAAATGCTGAAATGATGAACGATAAGAGCTATTCCGAAAAAGACAGGAACAGCTTCGCAAAAAATATCCTCTCTACGTCAAAGCGTATGAGAGGTCTGGTGGAAAGCCTTCTTGAGCTGGCAAGGCTCGATAATAACAGAACTCCCGTAAAGAAGGAGAGCATCGACCTCAGCAAGCTGATAAATGACAGTATACTGCCATTTGAGCCGCTGTTCTATGAAAACGATACGGAGCTTTCGGCAGATATAGACAAGGGTATAGGTATCGAGGGCGACAAGGACAAGCTCAGACAGGTGGTTAATATCCTGCTCGACAATGCCCTGAAGTATTCCGATCCCGCCGAAAAGGTAACAATAAAGCTGAAGCGTCAGTCCGCTAACTGCGTGCTGTCGGTGACAGGACTCGGAACTCCTCTTTCCAGAGAGGAATGTCAGAATATCTTCAAACGTTTCTACCGCGTGGATAAAGCAAGGAATGACGGTCAGAGCTACGGTCTCGGACTTTCCATAGCCGACAGTATCATCAGTGAGCATAACGGTAAAATATGGGCCGAAAGTGAAAACGGATACAATACCTTCTTTGTCTCACTGCCGCTGTGAAATATATTTATAATACTGTACAGAAAGCTCCCCCGAAGGCTGTTCCCTGCGGGGGAGCTTTCTTTATCATGGCCTGCTGGTACCTGTTTTTTACGCAGGGAAAAGCATTTCCGCAAAAAATCTGTTTACATTTCGTATGATCTGTGCTATTATAGTAATACTGCTTATCCGCCAATTAGATAACAGTATAACAGTTACAAAGAAAAAGGAGAAATATGACTTACGATAAAGCAATATACAAGAAGCTGTCAGGCATAGTTGCTCCGATAGCGTTCCAATACCTTATGTCATCACTTGTTACGGCCAGTGATGCTTTTATGCTCGGATTCCTTGATCAGGATTCCCTTTCCGCATCGTCTCTTGCAGGACAGACCTCTTTTGTTGTCAGTCTGTTTTTCGGAGCCTTCGTCTTCGGACTGACTGTCCTCGCAGCTCAGTACTGGGGCAAGGGCGACAAAAAAACAGCCGAGGAAGTCCTGGCTGTGACAATGCGCTATTCTCTTCTTACTGGGCTTGTATTCACACTGAGCGCCGCTCTGATACCCGATCTGATAATGCACATCTTCACCTCTGACAGGCTGCTTATAAAGGCGGGAGCGCGTTATCTGCGGGCCGTCTCGCCTTCCTATCTGCTCGGAGCCTTCACTCAGACTTACTTCGGAATGATGAAGGTCTGCGACAAGGCAAAGCTCAGCTCCGTCATCGGTTCTCTTTCGGTGGTACTGAATATAATCCTCAATGCCCTGCTGATCTTCGGTATCGGCTTTTTCCCAAAAATGGGCATAGAGGGAGCTGCCCTCGCAACCGTTCTTGCAAGGGCGTTTGAAACGGTCATGGTCGCGGTCTCTGTTGCAAGGAAACACTGTCCTCCGCTCCATATGAGACTTGTGATACATTCGGAAAACAGGGAGCTCCATAAGGACTACTGGAAGTATACCGTACCGCTGCTGATAAACCAGCTGGGCTGGGGCGGAGGTGTTACCATGTACTCGGTGATAATGGGACATCTCGGCTCTGACGCGGTAGCTGCCAATTCCATAGCGAGTATTGTCCGCAGTATCATCGCCAGCCTGTGCTGGGGCATAGCTTCGGGTGTGGGCATCATCCTCGGCGGTATGCTCGGCAGGAATGAGCTTGAAAAAGCCAGAAAGGCAGGCGGCAGCTTTGTGCGCTTTTCCATACTTATAGGCGCAGCTTCAGGAATCGTAATTCTTGCAATAACTCCTATCGTCCTGTACTTCATACACCTGGAACCTCAGGCTCAGCACTATCTGAAATACATGATGTTCATGGCGGCATACTACATTATCGGCAATTCGCTGAACTCCACGATAATAGGAGGTATTTTCCCCTCGGGCGGAGATACTAAATTCGGTATGTGGTGTGATGTGATAACACTCTGGGTAGTGGTGGTCCCCATGGGAATGATAGGCGCTTTTGTGCTGAAGCTGCCCGTGCTTGCGGTCGCTTTCATCCTCACTCTGGATGAATTCGTTAAGATACCCGCAGTTTACAGGCACTATATGAAATACAAGTGGGTAAGGAACATCACCAAAGAGCAGTGAACAGAACAATAAAGCAAAGCCTCGGAAGCTTACTCCCGAGGCTTTTGATATATTATTTCATCAGCAGTTCTTTTCTCATAAGGACAAGGTCGTATACGTCAAGCCTGTTGTTCCTGCAGAGGTCGGCAGCCCGCCATTTCTTCAATTTCGTATCCTTATCCGCAAGCAGCCATTTCTGAAATATCACCAGATCCGCCACACCGAACTCGCCGTCATCATTCACATCACCTCTGACGAAGCTGTTTTCGAGATACTCCTCATAGGAATAGAAGTCCGCACCCAGTTCGTTCTTGTCGGAATTCAGCTCCGACAGCGCAAAGACGCTGCTTCCGTCATAATAATACAGATCATAGCCGCCACTCATGGTGCTGCTGAATATCATTCTGTCTTCATCAACGGGACAGGCATCGGAGCAGTCATAATCGGCCGAATCAAACGGCAGAGGCACCGCATCTGTGCCGTTAAAATACACTATCTGATCGCAGCGGTCATCCGCAGAATACCATTTTGTGAAATAAAGCCTTTGACCGCTGACAACGGGATAATAAGCAGAAACGCTGTTATTTCCATAAATAATACAGGTGTCATGCCGCTCGGTGTCATAGTAACGTATGGAGCTCATACCGCCTGAATAATCCGCATAGTATATGCCGCTGCCGTCACTGTCAAAGCAGGGCATAGCTTCCTCGTCGGAGTCCGCAGTAAGCATACTGATGTCTCCTGTTTCCGGCTCAAGCAGAGCAAGATCGTACACAAAATCGTTTTTTTCATTGTCCCAGCGGCCGCGCTTGAAAACCACAGTCCTGCCGTCTGGAGAGAATTTCGGATCCTCATTGCGGAAGCCGCTGTTTTTCGTGAGGTTTGTGATACTGCCGTTTTCTCTTATGTAGATGTCCCACTCGTCAGTCTCCTTGTCGATAGCCATAAAGGTTATCTGATGGGGAGATGTGCCGAAGCTGCCGTTCATAGGGTGAATAAAATCACCGCTTATATTCTCCGTCCTGCCGTCAGGATCACGCAGATACAGCTGACTGTCAAGAGCTGAGTAATCACTGTAGCTGTGCCACAGAAGCCAGCCTTTCGGAAGCTCCGCCGACGGCTCCGCAGCAGTGACAGCAAAAGGCACAGCAGCCGGCATTGCTGCCGCCAGTGCCGACAATATAAGGCATTCTGCGATCCATCTGCTCATAGTTGCACCTCCGCCCCTGACATTGTATGACTTACTTTAACGAAGCTCCCAACTCATACGCTTCCTTCAGTTCGGGAGCGCCTTTTATATCTCCGATATTTTTGACTCCGCGCACAAGGACAGAGCCTATGCTTTCAAGTCCGAAATAGTCCATGGTCATCCTGTACTGCATGATTATGGAATCAAAAAGGTTCGGAAGATCAGCAGCTCCCACAAGCAGCAATCCCAGCTTTTTCAGGCGGAAGGTGTTCCTTATGGGATTATGCAGCCTGTCTATAACAGCCTTCAGCTGCGCACTGACACCGTAGAAATAAACAGGTGAAGCGATAACGACAATATCCGCACTGCGCAGCTTTTCGTATATCTGCGTCATATCGTCCTTCTGAAAGCAGGCATTTCCCTCACGCACAAAACAGGCGTTGCAGCCTGTGCATGGGGCTGTCTTATGATCGGCTACAGATATTGTCTCCACGTTATTGTGCAGGGCAGCGCCCTCGGCAAAGCTCTGCGCCAGAAGTGCGGTATTGCCGTTTTTTCTCACGCTGCCTACAAGTATTACTATATTGCTCAAACTCTTCACCTCTCTTTCAATCATTATAACCGAAAAACTGTAAATTTTCAATATTTATTTATGAATGAAAAACGCCCTGAAGCTAAAAAGCCGCAGAGCCGGCTGCATGATGCTGCCGGCTCTGCGGGTGTGCTGTATATCAAGGGTATGTCTATATAAAAGACTTTTCTCGGACTCTTATAATATCATACTCCGAAAAGGAGCTTGTCGTATGCAGGGAACGGCCAGTATGTCTCGGCTGTTATTGTCTCTGCCTTATCGGCAGCGCTGCGGAGCTTATCCATTGCGGGAAGCATGGTGTCGCGGACAAATTCGGAAGCCTTGATGATAGAGCTCTGCTTCTTGAAATCAGCTATTGCCTTTTCGAGCTTGCCTGTTGCCGCATCCATTTCGTCAATGAGCTCCGAAAGCTCTGTGACCACGGACGTCTCATACTTGCAGGCAGCCTTTGATACGCTCTTCTTTACGGATACCGCAAAAGCAGTATCAGCAGCGAATTTCGCAACAGCGGGGATTATCTCCTTGCGTGCCATATCTACCATGGTGACAGCTTCGATGTTTACCGTCTTGATGTAGTTCTCGAGCATGATCTCGCAGCGTGACTGTATCTCTGCTTCGGTAAATATTCCGTGAGAGGTGAGCATATCCACGTTTTTCTTGTCGCAGATATGAGGCATTGCGTCAGCAGTGGTTTTAAGGTTCATCAGGCCGCGTTTTTCTGCCTCCTTGATCCATGCGTCATCGTAGCCGTTGCCGTTGAAGATGATACGCTTGTGCTCCTTTATTGTCTTTCTGATAAGGTCATGGAGTGCCTTATTGAAATCCTTTGCCTTTTCAAGCTTGTCGGCAAACTGTTTAAGCTCCTCTGCAACAGCTGCGTTGAGGTGAATGTTTGCGCAGGAGATACTGTTGGAAGAACCGAGCATACGGAACTCGAACTTGTTGCCAGTGAACGCAAAGGGCGAGGTCCTGTTTCTGTCGGTGGAGTCCTTGCTGAACTTGGGAAGAACATCAACACCAAGCTGCATCTTCTCCTTCTTTGTTCCGCCGTAGGGCTTGTCGGACTCTATGGCGTCGAGAACTGCCGAAAGCTCGTCACCGAGGAATATGGATATAACAGCGGGAGGAGCTTCATTTGCACCGAGACGATGATCGTTGCCCGCGGTAGCAACGGAAAGTCTCAGCAGATCCTGATAATCATCAACTGCCTTGATGACAGCCACAAGGAACAGCAGGAACTGAGCGTTCTCGGCAGGTGTCTCGCCGGGAGAGAGGAGATTCTCACCCTGATCCGTGGAAATAGACCAGTTATTGTGCTTGCCTGAGCCATTTACACCTGCAAAAGGCTTCTCGTGGAGCAGGCATACGAGATTGTGTCTGAGAGCGACTTTCTGCATTACCTCCATTGTGAGCTGGTTGTGGTCAGCAGCGATATTTGTTGTATCATAAATCGGAGCAAGCTCATGCTGTGCGGGAGCAACTTCGTTATGCTTTGTTTTAGCAAGGATACCAAGCTTCCAAAGCTCCTTGTCGAGATCAGCCATATACTCGGCAACTCTCGGCTTGATAGAACCGAAGTAGTGATCGTCCATTTCCTGTCCCTTTGGAGGCATAGCACCAAAGAGTGTACGTCCTGTCATAATAAGGTCTTTTCTCTTCTTCCACATCTCACGGTCAACGAGGAAGTATTCCTGCTCGGGACCGACAGAAGTCTTTACGCTCTTTACCTTGTCATTGCCGAAGAGTTTAAGGATACGCAGCGCCTGCTTGTTCAGAGCTGCCATTGAACGCAGGAGCGGAACTTTTTTATCAAGTGCTTCACCTGTGTATGAGCAGAATGCCGTGGGGATATAGAGAGTGCCGTCCTTGATGAAGGCGTATGAGGTAGGATCCCATGCTGTATATCCTCTTGCTTCGAATGTGGCGCGAAGTCCGCCGGAAGGGAATGACGAAGCATCGGGCTCGCCCTTTACAAGCTCCTTGCCCGAGAACTCCATGATAACCCTGCCGTCAGGTGCGGGAGAGATGAAGCTGTCGTGCTTTTCTGCCGTTACACCTGTCATTGGCTGGAACCAGTGTGTATAGTGTGTAGCGCCCTTTTCAACTGCCCATTCCTTCATAGCAGCCGCTACGGCGTTGGCAACGGATATATCCAGGGGAGTTCCCTTGTCTATCGTTCTTTTCAGTGATCTGTATACTTTATCTGAAAGCGTTGCTTTCATTATCCTGTCATCAAATACCATTGAACCAAAAAAATCTGTAATCTTTTCCATTATAATGACCTCCTGATATTGGATTTTTCAGGCGGTCTGCGGACGGTCACCCATTGTACTGCCCGCAGACGCCCTCTTCAGCTTATGCTTTTTCCCATTCCGCAGAATCGTGAAGAGCGTTGTAGCCCTCCTCGCCTGTACGGATCTTAATTACATTCTCAATGTCGTAAATGAACATCTTGCCGTCACCGAAGTTGCCTGTGTAAAGAGCAGCCTTTGCAGCAGCTATTACTTTCTCCACAGGTACAGCGCATACTGCTATCTCAGCCTTTACCTTGGGAAGCAGATTCATCTCAACAGTAGTACCACGGTAATAGTTTGTCTGTCCGTTCTGCATACCGCAGCCGAGAACGTTGGTCACTGTGATACCCTTTACGTCGATAGCCTCCATAGCCTCGATGAACTGCTGGAGCTTCTGCTGTTTGAATATAACTACGATGTTTGTGAGCTTTGTGCTGCCGTCGGCGGCAGGTACGGAATAATTCTTTACTTCTACTGCTTCATCAACTGTAACAGCAGGAGCCTCGGGAGTGCCTACCTTCTTTACGCTCTTTGCGTCGTCCTTTGTGTAGCCCTTCATGCCGATATCTGTAAGTGCAGGAGCGAAGTCTGCATAAGAGGATATAAGACCGTGTTCTGTAACATCAAGACCAATGATCTCTTCCTGCTCTGAAGCACGGAGACCGATTGTCTTTTTAATAGCATAGAATACTATTGCCATTGAGATAGCTGTGAATACTGCGATTGCTACGAAGCCAGTGAGCTGTCTGCCCAGGAGGTCAAAGCCGCCGCCGTAGAACAGACCTGCAAGCTGATTGCCGTTCTGATCCGCCAGTGAATAACCGGGAACCTCGGGATTTGCGAAAAGACCAACTGCGATAGTGCCCCAGATACCGTTCATCATGTGAACTGCTACTGCACCGACAGGATCATCGATGTGGAGCTTATAATCAAGGAACCATACACCGAAGCATACGAGAAGTCCCGAAACGATACCAATAATTGAAGCACCGAGACAGTCTGTTACATCACAGGGAGCTGTGATACCAACAAGTCCTGCCAGTGAAGCGTTAAGACACATTGATACATCGGGCTTGCCGTATTTTATCCATGTGAATATCATACAGGTTACTGTTGCGATAGCGGGAGCAACTGTTGTTGTAAGGAATACCGAACCGAGCTGATCTATTGATGTACAAGCTGCGCCGTTGAATCCGTACCAGCCAAACCAGAGGATAAAGCAGCCCAGAGCACCTATTGTAAGGTTATGGCCGGGGATAGCGTTTACCTTTATCTCACCGCTCTTTGTCTTGTGGAATTTACCGATTCTCGGACCGAGGATAGCTGCGCCTACGAGAGCTGCGATACCGCCGACCATGTGGATATGTGCCGAGCCTGCGAAATCGTGGAAACCCCACTGGCTGAGCCAGCCGCCGCCCCAGCCCCAGTGAGCCTCGATAGGATAAACGACTGCACTGATGATAGCTGAGTATACGCAGTATGAAAGGAACTTGGTTCTTTCAGCCATTGCACCTGAAACGATAGTAGCTGTTGTTGCACAGAATACAAGGTTGAATACGAAGTTTGACCAGTCGAAGCTGCCGTAGGAAGTGAAGATGTCAAATCCGGGCTGTCCGATTATACCTACCAGATCTTCACCGAAGAGAAGACCGAAACCTATGAGGATGAAAACTACTGTACCGATACAGAAGTCCATAAGGTTCTTCATAATGATATTGCCTGCGTTCTTCGCACGGGTGAAACCTGTTTCCACCATTGCAAAACCCGCCTGCATAAAGAATACGAGTGCGGCACCGATAAGAAACCATACGCCGAAGACAAGTCCGCCTGTTTCGTCCATGGCTTGCTGTAAGATTGTCTGAGAGTCCATAGAAATACCTCCTTAATATATATACAGCATTTTATACGCTTCCTCAAACGCCTTTGTTATCAGATTGTATAAAAAACGGGGTGCAGAAGTACAGAGACTTCATACACCCCATTGTGTATGGAATTAGCGCTATAAACCAAAAACAGCGCCGCAGACTTATCGTCCGCAGCGCCCTTGCTGTTTACAATGCCATTATAGCCCCTGCCACAGCATTTGTCAATAGCTTTTTTGAAATTTGTCAGAAATCAACATAATTTTTCAATTTAAACACCAAAAGCATTGAGCAAATGACAAAATCACTTTTTTTATCCGAAATTCAAGGATTTTTTTTAATCCCTCTTGACAATGCAGTTTTAAAGTGCTAATATATTATTCAAGAACAAAGACGTTTCATCAGGCTATCTGTCTGCTGAAACGTCTTTTTTATTTACATTGATCCGGAGGAAAAGAAAATGTGTACTATAATGGCATACTGCGGCTTGAGCGGCGGTACAGGAAAAGTAATGGAAGGATTAAAGGCTACGGTCTCACGTGGCCCTGACGATCAGAGGATAGTAAAGGTGCCCGACGGCATACTGGGATTTCAGCGTCTGTCCATAATGGGACTTACCCCCGAAGGAATGCAGCCCTTTGAACTGGACGGAGATTTTGCGGTATGCAACGGTGAGCTGTACGGCTTCCGCGAGCTCCGCGAACGTCTTAAAAATATGGGTTATGTTTTCAGAAGCGACAGCGACTGCGAGATACTTCTGCCGCTGTACAGGGAATACGGCACAGATATGTTCGCTATGCTCGATGCGGAATTCGCCTGCGTGATATACGACAGCACCGAAAAGACATTCATTGCCGCAAGAGATCCCATAGGCATACGCCCTCTTTATTACGGCAGGTCCGACGACGGTACGATGGCTTTTGCCAGCGAACCCAAAAACCTTGTAAAGATATGCAAAAAGATAATGCCGTTCCCTCCAGGACATTACTATAAGGACGGCGAATTCCACTGTTACTGCGATATAACTGCCGTTGACAGTGTGATACACGACGATATAGATACGGTATGCAAGAATATCCACGATAAGCTGGTGGCAGGAGTTGAGAAGCGCCTTGACTCCGATGCAAAGGTGGGATTCTTATTGTCGGGCGGACTTGATTCCTCTCTTGTATGCTCTATCGCCCAGAAAAAAAGCGATAAGCCCATAAAGACTTTTGCTATCGGCATGAACACAGACGCCATCGACCTTAAATATGCAAAACAGGTCGCAGACTACATCGGCAGCGACCATACAGAGATCATAATCACAAAAGATGATGTTATAGCTGCTCTTGATGAAGTCATAAAGCTCCTGGGAACTTACGATATAACTACTATCCGCGCAAGCATGGGAATGTATCTGCTCTGCAAGGCAATACACGAACAGACCGATATACGTGTGCTTCTCACAGGCGAGATCTCCGACGAGCTTTTCGGATATAAATATACTGACTTCGCTCCCTCGGCAGAGGCCTTCCAGAAGGAGTCCGTCAAGAGAGTCCGCGAGCTCCATATGTATGACGTTCTCCGTGCAGACCGCTGTATATCCGTAAATTCACTGGAGGCAAGAGTGCCCTTCGGAGATCTTGATTTCGTGAAATATGTAATGGCTGTCGATCCCGAAATGAAGCTGAACAAGTACAATAAGGGCAAGTATCTGCTCCGCAGGGCTTTTGAAGGAGATTATCTCCCCCACGATATTCTTTACCGTGAAAAGGCTGCTTTCTCCGATGCGGTAGGTCATTCAATGGTGGATTATCTCAAGGAATACGCCGAAAACTATTATCTGGACGAGGAATTCGAGCTGGATTGTACAAAGTATTCTCACGCAAAGCCCTTCACCAAGGAGTCGTTGCTCTACCGTGAAATATTCGAGAAATATTATCCGAACAACAGTGAAATGGTTGTTGATTTCTGGATGCCGAACAAGGAATGGGAGGGCTGTAACGTAAACGATCCCTCTGCCCGTGTGCTTTCAAACTACGGCGAAAGCGGAAAATAACAAAAAACAAGAACAGAGCCTGTATGCCCGGTCACACCGGAGCTTGCAGGCTCTTTTTGCGTATTATATATTTGCTGCAAAAATACGTATTTATTTGCAAATACTATTGATGAATAAAGCGAAATATGGTATAATCTTGTAAATACATTTTTCGAGGGGATATGTTATGTGCGAAATTAAAAGAGCTGAACGCGGCGACCTTCAAGAGATATTACAGCTTCAATACCTTGCCTATCAGAGCGAAGCATACCTGTTCGGAAGCAGGGACATTCCTCCGCTGAAACAAACTCTTGATGAAGTTGTTGAAGAATATAATAGCGGAGTAATACTTAAAATAGTTGACGATACAAATACTATTATCGGCTCAGTTCGTGCAAAAGAAATCGACGGAACGGTTTATATCGGCAAGCTCATGGTGCACCCAGACCATCAACATAAAGGCTATGGTACAATGCTACTGTCAGAAATAGAGAAATGTTTTCCGAATAAGCGGTATGAGCTTTTCACAAGTACGAGAAGTCTTGATAATATCCGTCTGTATCAGAAGTTGGGCTACACGATATTTGCACGGAAAGCCGTGAATGATGAACTGGAATTCGTGTATATGGAAAAATGAAAGGAGCATAGCAATGGAGTTAAGAGACAGAATTGACGCTCTCATAGATAAGAATACATATCTGATAGACATATTCCCGAAGACAGTTCCACGGAAGGCTGATAACCGCTATTTTGCCGTTGAGAAATACTTTCAGCAAAACAGGTCTGAGCTTGAGCGAAAACTGACTGCTATCATACTGAAACTATACTGCTACTATGACTTCACTGTAATTACAGAGGACTCTGCGGCCGAAAATCCTCAGGCAGAAGAACTGCTTGTCCTTTTGAAAAAGTGCTTCGGCGGAGACATCGGATACATCAATATCATAATGCCGGAGTGTGATGCAATGCTCTCACTCAGCAGCAGCGACCTGTATATGACAGCTTACAACGTAAGCGGCAAGCTGAAGGATATGCTTTCTCAGCTTGCCTGTTCCGAGGGCTTGTTCTTTTACGAGGTACCCACTGACAAACAGAAAGAACAGAAATGAAAACAACAGATGTAATCTGAAATAGTATAAACAACGTGCCTGCTGTACACCTCTTTCGGTTGACATACTGCGTCTTCTATGATAAAATATTAGAAAGTATTTTGGCTATTATACGGCAGATCGCAGACCATATCCGCATCTGATATCAGCTCTGCAGGACTGTTTGAAACAGTAATTTTAATATTCGCATAACAGGAAAGGAAAGAGCTGCCGTATTTTTATATACGGGCTCTGCGCAATAACGGAGATGAACTGAAATGAGTAAAGCAAAGAAGGCCGTCAAATCCTTCCTTGACGAAAAGACAAGAAGCAGCGGCCGACGCTCTGCTCAGCTTCTTGAGTCGGCAGAATATATTTCTTTTGATATTTTTGATACGCTGATCGTAAGGGACGTTGCTAAACCGACAGATGTTTTCAGACTTATGGGAAAACAGCTAAAATTCCCTGATTTCAGCAGAAAGCGTATCGAAGCCGAACAAAAAGCAAGGAAGAAAAAAAACGGCGGAGAAGTAAATATAAGGGATATATACAGGAGCTTTGCAGGCATATCCGAAAAGGATGCCGAACGATTCTGTATGCAGGAGCTTTCATATGAAATGCTGGTCTGTCGGCCAAATCCCGCGCTTATCGGAACATACAAGAAATGCCTGAAAAATAAGAAGGTCATACTCGTCAGCGATATGTATCTTCCGTCCGAAATGATGGAAAAAATACTCGCCGGATGCGGTATAAAAGGTTATGAAAAGCTTTATGTCTCCTGTGATGTCGGAGCTTCCAAGCGTGACGGCGGATTGTACGGCTTTGTGCTGAAAGATCTCGGTATCCGTGCAGATGAAATGGTACATATCGGAAATGATGCAATGGCTGATTATATCTGCGCAAGAAAATGCGGTATAAGTGCTGTCAAAACAAAAACAGGCACCGAAAATATGTACCTCGGTAATATCCCCGAAAAACAAAGCAGAAAAAGCGGCGGCTTTTCGGATATATACAGGCTGATAAATACAACTACAGGCTCAACAAAAAGATTCCGCAATTTCTATTACAGATTCGGATACGAAAACTTCGGCATACTTCTTCTGGGCTTTACAAAATGGATGATGGAGGACCTTAGAGCCAACGGCATAAAGCAGGTGATCTTTCTTGCAAGAGACGGTTACATAATGAAGGAGGTCTACGACCTCCTGGGGTATTCTTCCGAGATACCGTCACGTTATATGGAAATGTCCCGCCGAAGCATAAGAACGGCTTCTTCCTTCTCACAGCCCCAGACCTACGAAAATGCTCTCAGCCTTATGATCCTGCCAAGCAGGATATCGGTGCGTCAGATATTTGACTGCTGGGGACTCACAGCTGAAGATTTCATGCCTCAGCTCAGAGAGGCGGAAATAGATATAAACGAGGTCTTCTGGAGCAAACTGCTGAAACAGGAGCAAAGAGTCAGAAAGCTTTACGGACTTGTAGATGAAGCCATTATAAAAAATGCCTCTGCCGAAAAACAGACCATGCTTGAATACATCAGAGGCTTTGATCTTGACAAAAAGACCGCTCTTGTGGATATAGGCTACGGAGCAAATATCCAGAAGGAACTGATAAAGGCTTTATTATCCCATGGAATGGATCCGGATATAACCGGATACTATCTTGGCCTCGATCAAAGAGCTAAAAAGAATACCGATGGCATCTCCCTGAAAATAAAAGGGTATATATGGGATAATTACAACCGCAGAGATACCGTCTATGAAGAAAAGCCTTTTGTCGGACTGTTTGAAGCACCGTTTCTCGAACAGAACGGTTCGGTAAAAAAGTATGTCAGAGCAGGCGACAGAGTGATAGCCGAAAGATATGAATACGAATACCTTTCCGAGATCGGAGAAGTCGATGAGATAAGCTGTGTCCGTGAAATACAGGACGGAGCACTCGATCTTATCCGTCAGGCAAAGCAGAGCAGATTTTCCGACATTGAACCAAGCAGCCGCGACGCCTTCTTTCTTATGCGGTACTGCATGATGAGGCCTTCTAAAAGCATACTTGACCATTTTTATAATTTCAGATTTTTTAATGGAGGAGAATCCTCTTTCCTTGCAAAGCCTCAGCATGATCTGTTGGGTTATATGCTGCATCCGCGTCAACTGAAAAGTGACTTCTACGCCTCATCATGGAAGATAGGATTCTTCAAGTATCTGCTGAAGGTGGATATGTCCTATGAGACGCTCTGGAGAATACTGAAGATATTTTTCCCTTCGGAAAAGATCTGATATAAGAATATGTACAGTTAACAGGAGGAGACATGGTTTCTGTAATAATCCCAATTTATAACGTTGAAAAATATCTGCACGATTGTATTGACAGCGTGCTGGACCAGACATACACCGATCTGGAGATAATACTCGTTGATGACGGTTCAACTGACAGCTGCGGAGCAATTTGCGACGAATACGCAGAAAAGGACTGCCGCATCACGGTTATACACAAGAAAAACGCAGGCCTGTCCGATGCCAGAAATGCCGGACTTGCCGCTGCATCGGGAGAGTATATATATTTTCTTGACAGTGATGATTATATCAAAAAAAATACTATCGGGGAATTACTGAAATATGCTGAGCTTTGTAAGGCGGATATCGTGTTTTTTGATTCCGAACTCGTTTACGAAACCAAGAATACCAATTTAAAGAAAATGAAACATTCACTAAAGTATGATTCTCATTCAGGTGCCGAAATATTAAGACAGGGATTAAATAATGATGATTTTCAGACATCTGCGGTACTTAATTTCTTTAGTGCGGATTTCTTGAAAAAAGAAAAAAGGCAGTTTAAAAAAGGTATTTTTTTCGAGGATCTGTTGTTCACTGTACTCTCATATATACGTTCCGAAAAAGTATTTTACCTGGATCGCTCTTTCTACATCTATCGTATACGGGAGAGCTCTATAATGACATCGGTCCCGAGTAAAAAACATTTTCTCAGTCTGCTTTGCTGCATCAGTGAATTCAGAAAAGAACTGAAGAAATGCTCCAAATATCAGAAAAAGAATGCACTTGAATTAAGTATCGTATATGCTGCCAACGCATATATGACGCTGTATCTGCGTCTGGATCGCAGCGAAAGAAAAAAGCACAGGAAAGAATTGCGATATCTGCGTCATGTACAGAATCAAATTACGACCACAAGCACAAGAAAGCTCTGGATAAAACTATGGTTCACTGAGGTCTTTGCCTTATATAAGACTTTATTTGACAGATGAAACCGTAATTGGATACATCTGCGGATTTTACGGTATTAATAACAGCAAAAACGGCTGCCTTCGGGCAGCCATTCTTATTAATATCTATCTGTGCTCAATTATTGGAAGCGTTTTTTCAGAGCTTTTACAAATTCTTCAGCATTGGTCTGCGCGTTAAATGCGGTCAAGAAGGTCTTATGTGCGTTTTCTGCCATTGCCATGCGCTCCTCGTCGGACATAGAATAAAAACGTTCTATTGCAGAAACCAACTCGTCCGGATCTGCTTCGGCAGACATCAGGTATCCGTTTATACCATCCGAAACGATCTCTGAAATACCGCCCACATCCGGAGCAATAACAGGTATTCCGCATGAAAACGCTTCCATGATGGATACAGGCAGTCCTTCCGTTGACGAAGCATTTATAAACAGATCTGGAGCATTTTTATGATATATTTCCGCTATCTTATCATTCGGAACGCTTCCGAGGAACTCGAAAGTACAGCTGCTTCCGTCAAGAAGCTTATGAGCATACTGCTGCTCGGTTTCCGACCTTTCTCCCTCTCCTATGTGTATCCACCTGAGGCCGACGCCGGATCTGCTGAGAGCTTCAGTTATCCTGCCCAATCGTTTTAATCCGATTATATTTGAACAGCTGACAATGGTATAGGAACACTCACTGCCTTTTTTTATTCTGCCGAAATCTCCGGAACCGAGGTATGAGACCATAGTTTCCGTGGTCCCCGGAAATTCCTTTTTGAAGTAGCGTTCACCGTTTTTACTTATGAAAACGAGGAGATCTGCTTCGCTGGCAGCTGTTTTGTGCATCGGCTGTATACAAAACGAATTTCTTTCCTTATAAAGGTCATATCCGTGAAGACGTGAGATCACCTTCAGATGAGGATATTTTCTTTTGAGCTGCAAAGCAGCATAGGTTTCTTCCGTACACCAGAAAGTGTAAATTATATCAGCACCGTTTTTTCTGATAATTTTTTCAAGAACATCCTTTATGACTATGCTTCTTTTTACAAAGCCCAGAACATTCCGTCCCCGGGCAATATCCGGAAGCATCGAAAGCATCTCTTTAACAGCAGCTTTGTCTGCGATCACTCTCAATATGTAATTTTTCGTGTACTTTCTTTTATAAATAAATCTGACTGTTCTGAAATTCCTTTTTCCGCCGTGCTTTATTGATATATCCGCATCCGGCAGGCAAACCGCCATAACTGTAAGATCATAGCTGGTTTCCAGCACCTTTATTTCGGATGACAGAAAGGAGTATTCACTTTCACCGAAAGGATATCCGTGAGTAATAAGGAGCATTTTTTGTTTTTTCATATTATCGTTCATTCTTTCAGCCATGCTTTTTTTGAGCTTTTAAAAAAACGGATCTCAGTTTTTGGGATGTTCTGCCGTAACAGAACGTACCGCGGAGTTCTTCGGATGGCGTATATGACAGCCTTCCGCAGAACATTTTTTCATTATAAAGCGACTCGATATAGTCTGCGAGCTCAGACACGGGAGTTTCCTTGTTGCAGGTTTCATGGCAAAAACCGTAATTGAACCTTTTCTGCAGCTGCAAAAGCTCACTGTCCGGTTCATTTCCCGATATTAAAGCAAGTATGGGCTTGCCTGTTTTGATACCTTCATAGAACTTTCCCGTAAGTATCCCTTTACTGTCGGTCTTATTCCAGGCCATAACAGTGAACACATCGCTTTCAAGCTGCATTTTCAATGTATCGCCCTTTGAAAGGTATCCTCTGTCTATCAGGATATCACTCAATCCTTCAGCAGCAAATACTTCGGAAAAATCCTTTGAACTTGAACCTGCATAGCAGAATCTTATTTTTTCCCTATCGACCCTTTTACGGGTGATGAGGTCTGAAATACACTTTGCCAATGCTATAAGAGCAGGCTTGCTGTCTTCATATATCCTGCCTGTATAGCAAAAATCAAACGATCCCTTTGATACGGGAACTTCTGGAAGCTCTTCGTTTTCATCATATCCGTTATAGATAAGATATATATCCGATTTTGGATGCAGCGATCTTAATTCCCTGCAAAGTCCTCTGCTTACAGCCGTAATGCAGTCGGCCTCTTTCAGCGCACAGACAGTTGCTCTTGCGGCATAAATATTCCATATATATTCGGGCAGCAGACTTTTGCTCATTATCATTGAATCACGGAAATCCATTATCCATGCAGCATTGAATTTTCTGGCAGCATATCTTCCCGCATAGATATTTTCAAGAGTGCCGCAGGTGGAGAAAACGACATCAAAGCTTTTCCCTTTACTGTGCAGATCATCGATCACCCGCTTCTGACAGTTATTGACCGTTACAAGATGATCAAGACATTTCGGTGCCTTTCCGAAGCATATATTCTTCAGATCTCTGATAAACTTCAAGGGCATTTTTATTTTTTCAGGGATAAAATAATATTTTCCTCTCGGAACAGGAGCGAATCCCTCATATTCGCCGCGCAGGAATTTCTCGGCATCACAGTTCTTTCCGAGGGCTGAGATAACTTCAAAATCCATATTCTTATCATACTCGTCGAATGGTGCGAGCTCGAATTCACCCGAGCGCAGAACGGTTATATTATCTCCCATTTCTGCAAGATGCTTCGCAAACATATACGGTCTGATCGCTGCGATAGCGCTATCGGGGACAAAAAAAGAAGTTATTATCAAGATATTCATTAAGCATTCACTCCATTATGATATATCACAGTCTCCAGAATCTCATTTTGCTTGCGCGCAATTCATCCATTCTGTAAAGGCTTTTTACGTCTATGAGTACCTTCTCTTCGTCCGCAAGCTCCGGTTTGAACATTTCCTTCAGCTGCATGACCGACATAGATCTGAACTGCGAATGTCCCACAGCAACTATAACGCAGTCGGCCGGTGGCAGTTCATCAAAGGGTACAAGATCCACATTGTATTCCTGCTTTGCGATCTCGGCGTTTGCCCAGGGATCGGTGACTATGGGACTGATATCGTATTCCCTGAGACGTTCTATAATATCAACTATCTTGCTGTTTCTTGTATCGGGACAATTTTCCTTGAAAGTGATGCCCAGTATGATAACCACTGCCTTTTTGGGAGCCATTCCTGCTTCTATCATTTCTTTTATGGACGAATCGGCAATAAAGGCTCCGATAGAGTCGTTCACCTTTCGGCCGTTAAGGATTATCCTGCTGTGATAGCCCAGCTTTTCGGCTGCACTTGTAAGGTAGTACGGATCTATACCTATGCAGTGTCCGCCCACAAGGCCTGGTCTGAAGCCGAGAGCGTTCCATTTGGTATTCATGCCGTCGAGTACTTCGGCAGTATCGATATGGAGCCTGTCGCATATCATGGCTATCTCATTCATGAATGCTATATTGATATCACGCTGGCTGTTTTCTATTACTTTTATGGCTTCAGCAGTTTTGATGTCGGAAGCCATAAATGTTCCCGCTTTGATTATGATGTCATATACCTTCTGTATCTCTGCGGAGGATTCAATGTCCATACCCGACACGACTTTTCGTATCGAAGTGAGCGTATGAACTCTGTCTCCCGGATTTATACGTTCGGGACTGTAGCCTATCTTCCAGTCGGTACCCAATTTCAGTCCTGATTCGCTTTCGATTATAGGTGCGCATATATCCTCTGTAACTCCGGGGTAAACAGTAGACTCAAATACAACGATGGTTCCGGGAGAAATATTCTGACCGATGGTTTTTGACGCACTTTCCAGAGGTCTGAGGTCGGGACTGTTGTCGTCCTTGACAGGAGTAGGCACCGCCACAACAATGAATCTTGCTTCTTTCAGAGCAGCAGGATCTGAGGTGAAGTCAACAGTCGTATGCTTTATAGCTTCACCTATCTCATTGGTGGAATCAATGCCGTTTTTATATTCGTTAACACGCTTTTCGTTTATATCAAAGCCGATGACCTTGATATGCTTGGCAAATTCAACGGCAATAGGCATTCCTACATAACCCAGACCGACGAGAGCGAGTTTCTCGGTACCATTTATAAGTCCCTCATAAATATCATTAAAATTCATCTGATCATCCTCGATTCATTCATTGCTTCTGTCAAAGCATTCCGGATGGTATATATATCCTCACGCGACAGATACGGATGTATCGGAAGGCTGAGAACAGTTTCACACAGCTTCCGGGTAACAGGGCAGTCCGCTTCGGCGCTGTGTGTTCCAGAAAATGCCTGCTGGGAGTGCATTGGCTTCATATAATATATCATTGTGGGTATCGAACGATCCTGAAGGTATTTTTTCAATACATTCCTGTCAATTCCCCGCTGGAGCTGTACTGTATACTGAGCCCAGCTGCTGATATAGCCGTTTTTTATATGCGGCAGGATAAGACCTGTATCGGCAAGGGCTTCATTATACATTAGGGCTGCTGTATTTATATCCTGAAGCTCATGATCTTTAAATGCTTTCAGTTTGACCTGTAAAACAGCCGCCTGCAAAGTATCGAGCCTGCTGTTCATTCCCAGACGTATATTATCGTACTTGTTTTCGGAGTTTTTTCCGTGTACGGCAAGACTGCGGATGATCGCAGCCCATTCGTCATTGTTTGTAAAAACCGCACCGCCGTCGCCGTAACATCCGAGAGGCTTGGAAGGGAAGAAGCTCGTTGTCGAAATATCTCCGAAACCGCAGGCCTTCTTTCCGTCGATGGAACCGCCAAAGCCCTGGGCACCGTCTTCAAGAAGCAGGAGACCGTATTTCCGGCATATTTCCTTTATCTCCGCATAATCGGCAGGCTGTCCGAACAGATCAACTGCTATGACCGCTTTGGGAGCATACTCTCCTTCGCCGAGTACCCGTATGACCGCCTCTTCGAGTTTTTTTACATCGATATTGAAGCTGTTTTCATCCACATCCACAAATACAGGCACAGCCCCCTCTGCGGCAGGACATTCTCCCGATGAAAAGAATGTGAAATCAGGAACAAATACAGCGTCGCCCCTGCCTATTCCCCACGCTTTGAGTGCAAGTGTGATTGCGTCGGTACCGTTGGCACAGGATATACAATGCTTTACGCCCACATATTCCGCAAGCTGCCTTTCAAGCTCACTTACCTGCGCCCCCGATATGAAATGTGCAGAGGTACATACTTCTGCTATTTTCATGTCTATTTCATTTTTCAGTACGCTGTACTGTTTTTTCAGATCGCGGAATTCCATTTATTTCACCTCTGTGATAGTATCTGCTTCTTTTTTGTATTTTTTCATACAATCTCTGCAGCAGAGATCCTTGTCAAGGACCTGTCCGCATTTGCAAACCCATCCTGCCTGTCTGGCTGGAACTCCTACCATCAGCGCAAACGGAGGAACATCTCTGGTCACGACTGCACCTGCTGCTATCATGCAGTATTCACCAAGCTCATGACCGCAGACGATGGTTGCATTTGCTCCTATGGTAGCGTTATTCCTTACAACTGTCCTTTTATAGCGTGAATGTTCCTTTGGATACTGCGCTCTCGGAGTAAGATCATTGGTAAAAACACATGACGGTCCGCAGAAAACATTATCCTCGAGCTCCACGCCTTCATAGATAGATACATTATTCTGTATCTTTACTCCGCTGCCTATCCTGACATTGAATGATACATTTACATTCTGACCGAAAGAGCAGTTGCTGCCTATGACAGCTCCGCGCTGTACATGACAGAAATGCCATATCTTAGTACCTTTTCCTATTTCAACGTCTTCATCTATATAACTGCTTTCGTGTACAAAAAAATCAGTCATTTTCAAATTCTCCGATCATATCGATGCTTGCAAAATCCTCAAGGGGCAGCCTTACAGGCTGACCTGTTTTCTGGCTCTTATAGATAGCCAGTATAATTTCCAAAGCATTTCTTCCTGCAACCGCGCTGATATACGGTTCCCTGTTATTATTTATGGCATCTATCATATCTGCATAAAGACTGGTATGGCCGTTGCCGTAAACATTGCTTGTAGCTTCTTCAAGGCCTTTGTTTTCCATATCGTCATCTGTTTCGTCCGCAAAATCCCAGACATCTATATTGTTGGTCGATTTTCCGCCTATTTTCACTGTTCCTTTTTCTCCGAAGATATAAAGCGTTTCTTCAAGATTTTTCGGATAAACGTTTGTTGTACCTTCGATAGTTGCAATGGCACCGTTACGGAAAGCAACAACAGCCATGCCTATATCCTCTGTTTCCAGATACGGATGCTGCTGACGGCGTGTCGCTCCGTATACTGTATCCACATCGTCTCCGAACATCCAGCGAAGAAGATCTATACCGTGCAGGCACTGATTCATAAGACAGCCGCCGTCCTGTTTCCAGGTGCCTCTCCAGGCAGCCTGCTCGTAGTAGTCCTTGTTCCTGTTCCAGCGAACATGGATACTGCCATGTGAAAGCTTCCCGAAGCGTCCGGCTTCAAGAGCCTTCCGCGTTTTCTGAACGGCGATATTGAACCTGTTCTGATGGCAGGCCGCTACTTTCACACCCTTTTCTCTGCTTTTCCTTACTATTTCATTTGCATCAGCTATACTCATGGCAATAGGCTTTTCGATTATAACGTTTATGCCGTGCTCTATGCAGTAAAGAGCGATCTCGGCATGGGTCCCGCTTGATGTTGCCACAGCAACGAGCTCGATTTCGGGATGTTCGGCTATGAGCTTTTTGTAGTCGGTATAGTATCCGACCTTGTCTCTTTCCGCAAAACCTGTTTTATCGAAAAGCAGATCTATATTCTGCGCGGCAGCGTCACAGGCCGCCACAAAGTCAAGGCCGTTGTTGACAGCTGCCTTAACATGATTAACTGCGATCCTGCCGCAGCCTATCAGAGCGTAATTCATTATTTATTCCTCCAGAAAAAAGCTTTTTCCATAGCCGATAGTATTTTCAGCTGAATGCCACTCTCCGAACCGCGTCTGTTCGTTTTCGGTCCCGTGAGGTATATCTGCTGCTTTTTTAGCATCATACACCGGATCACATACAAAGCAGACAGGTACCGAAGTACTTCTGCATTTAATGACGTACCTGTGCGAAGTATCTGCAATAAGCGGTTACGGTGTGGTTACCGTGGTCTCTTCAGCGGTTTTTTCAGGGATATGCTTGAAAACGTGTATGAGGTATATCGTGCTCATGGCACTTGAAATAAGTACCACCAGAACTGTGGCAAAAGCCGCGCCCATTGAGCCCCACCACTGTATAAAGAAAAAATCGGCAACTATATTGCAGGCGCTTGATACGATCGCAGTTATCAGGTTGAATCTCAGTTTTCGCTGAGTTACCAGCAGATTTCCCGATATTATCCTGAATGTACCCGCAAAGAAATAATTTACAGCAAGAACACGGAAAACCTCTACGCAGTCCGAATACTGTGCTCCGAACAAGGTCTTTACAATAAACGGAGCAAAAATGAACATTATTGCTGAAATAAACAGATTAAATGCGCCAAAACACAGAAGCATTGTCTTATAATGGCTTATGCACCATTTTCTGTCGTTACGGTGTTCCGCAAAATACGGATAAATATAGACTATAAGAGATGTCGGTATGAAAACCAGTGCTGTCGGCAGCGTGGTAGCGACCTTATAGCTTGCAATTATAGATTCATCGGGATCGATTATCCCGAGCACAAATATGTCGAGCAAATACAGCAGCTGCGAGAGACCGCTGTTGAGCATTGAAATAAACGACAGCCTGAGCAATACATTCTTTTCGGCGTCATCAGGTGCATCGTCCCTGCGTATAAGCCTGACCTTGAAAAAGAAATAACTCACTGCAAGAGAAATGATGCCTGCAATATAATTTGCAACTACCAGCCCCCGTTCTCTGAAAAAGAAGGACAGAATTACCGAGAAAATGAACACCGATGTTGTGTTTATCAGCATCAAAGCCGAAAAATCGCGGTTCCGCTTGGCCGCTCTCAGATATACAGAGCTCATTGAAAAAAGCAGCTGAATAAACGGCAGCAGGCATAGCATAACTATGAGAGGTCCTGTGCCTTTGATCCTGAAATTAACGAAAAGGCCTGTTATCATCAATACGGCTGCGATAACAGTATTGACTTTCAGGCCGTATCTTGTGCCGTAATTGAATACCTTCCTGCAATACCCGTCGTCATTATTCCTTTCGCTGGCAAGCTGAAGTGCGCCTGATTCTATACCAAAGCCGCTTATGATCAGAAGTAAGCCGTATATGTTCCATGCATGAGTGAAACGTCCGTACTCGGTTTTGGTCAGTATCCTGACAAGGACAAAGCCGCTCATGAAAGAGATCACTTTGTTTAATACATTGCCTCCGAAAATATGAAAGAAGCCTGTACTCAGCAGATTTCTGATCTTATTCTTTATCATTGAAACCATTTGAAATATATTTTACATATTTTTGTTTTTTTCGGATCATAAATCATCATATCGTCTCATTCTTCCTTTTTGAAAATATTAAACCCCATTGGGCAGATCATCCATGTATTAAAATAATTTGTATTTTATATTGATCTATGTTAGAGAATTATGCGATGTACATCGCAAAATTGTATAAAATTGCCTAATTATATTATAATTTAAAAAGATTACTTTGTCAAGCAAAAAGCGTATCCCGAGCCCTGTCCGCAGTAAAAAAACAACAGGCTCAGCAGCATTGAAAATGCCCGTCCTTTCTGATGAAATTGCTCTGGCACACATAACGAAAAGCTGCCGGTACTTAATCGTACCGACAGCTTTCATCATATCCCTCCTGATTCCCCTTATTAAGAAGAACACCGCAGCCAGTTGCTGCAAAGGTCATTTATTCATTTTTTCTTCCTGGTCTGAAAAAAAAACTTATTGCTATAAGAAGCAGTCCTCCTATCACCATGGGTAGAACAGGCCACCACAACTGACCTGTCTGAGGCAGGCCTGTTGTTGTAACAGGCGGAGCTGACGTTGTGGGCGGGACTGTGGTTTTTGTTTTTTCCTCACTTGTAGTGACTGCCGTCGTCATTGTTGTCGTTGTTATATTGGGCGTCACAGTCGTTGTCCTATCGCCCTCGTCCCAGTCCGTCACGGTTTTGTGGCGGTTTCTTACCAGAAACTGTGTATCGTTATGCTCTATCCTTACCTCATAGTCCACAGGAACTGCCCTTTCGGCAACTCTCCACTGCGCTCCCGTATCACTCTCTACCCAGCGGTATTTCCATTCGTTTTCTTCATTCAGGATAACTGTGTCGTACAGCTCCTCATTCCTGAAAATATCGACTGTGACGTAAGTCGGACGCGCTTCATACAGATCGTCGTTGTCCAGCCATACCTTTTTCACGGTATACGAAACGACTCTGTCACTGAGCGTTACCCTTATTATCTTAGGATAAGCGTCAAATGTGAAGCTATCCTTGTCGCTTCTGACCTCCATGAGGAGAGGCGACGGCTCATAGTAATATGGAGCTATATCCACAGGATAGCCTATGGCAAGATACAGTCCGTCAGATAAGCCTCCGAAGCTTATTTTTCCGCTGCTGTCTGTAAGCCCCTCAGCTATGGGAGCCAGCATCTTCTTTATCGCGTAGCTCTCAACAGTTTGAGCGGCACGGCTGATATTCTCTGCGGACATATCCGACATATCAGCCTGACAGCCTGCAAAATCGCCTGTGAATATGAACCCGCTGCCGTTTCTTTCGCCTGTACGGAAGAGCTTCCAACGCATACCTGCTATGATGACTTCATCCTTGCTGCATTCAAGAGTGATAGTCTTGCCGCTGTCTGCACTTATCCGCACCGGAACAAACGCAGCCATTACCAGCAGCACACATATAAAGCGGATAAGCAGCTTCTGTGCTCTTTTGATTATATACGGCATTTTATCACTCCTTTCGCTTTATTTTTCATCATCATCGGATACGGTTCTTTCAGGCTCTGTGGGAGTTTTGCGTGTGCTCCTGCTGTTTCTGCCGCCGAACATAAGCATTATTAACAGAACCAGAAGTATCGGCGCCGCGATGACCGGCGCAACTATTATCGGCGAGACGATTATACCATCGTTTGCCACATAAATTTTCATTTCCTCCTCGGTTTCTATCCTCGTTCCCCTCACAAGAAGCCTGTGGGAATTGATACCGTAGGGAGTACAGGTGAAGAGTGTACAATAGTCCTTGTTCGGATCTATTGCAAGATCATCCACCTCATAGGGCTTTACTACTCTGATCTGGTCCACCTGATATGTCAGAACTTCGTTCAGGACCGTGATGCAGAACACATCTCCCAGCTCCATTTTATCCAGATCTGTAAAAAGTCTTGCACTCGGAAGTCCTCTGTGTCCCGACAGCACCGAATGGGTACCAGCACCTCCGACAGGGAGGCTGGTCCCGGGAAGATGGCCCGCTGCTATCTGAAGAACGTCATCATTGACGCTGTGATAGATAGGCAGCTCTACCTTGATCTTCTCAATGGTCACGTAACCCATTATACCTGTGCCTGTTATATCGAGTGTTTCATTATAGCCCGCTACGAGTTCGGGATGAAACAGGACTCCCTCTATGGAAGCTATTCTTTTATTGTATTCCTCAGCCTTTCTGAAAACTGCTTTCTGCTGCTCGTCATCCATTGAATCAGCGATCTTGTTATAGGATTGTATCGCCCTTGACTGATGCAGGGCGTTTATATGTTCGCTGACAGTGGGATACAGCAGCAGGAACAGTCCGATCAGGAATGCGGCGAAGGGCAGCGATCTTAAAATAAAACGCTTCATTGACAGCTCCCTAAGATATTGATAAGACTGTGCAGCGGAGGAGAACTCCTCCACTGCACGTTATGATTCGGTTGATATCTGATTAGTCAGTATATACCTTTAGTTTTCCTTTGTATTCATTCTCTTCTTGGTGATAAGGAGAACGCCTGAACCTACTACCAGCAGGCTTCCGAAGATGTAGAACAGCTTTGTACCGATACCACCGGTTGAAGGAAGTGTAGCACCGTATCTGTTTTCAACTTCAACAAGATATGTATTATCTGTTGTATCAAAGTTCTTTCCGCCTGAGTATGTCCAGTTAGGACCGCCCTCCAATGAAGGAGCAGCAGAATTACTTATTGTAATTGTTATAGGTGTACCAGCATTATATCCATTAGGTGCCTGTGTCTCAGTGAGAGTATACTCACCGGCCTTAAGTCCTGTGAATGTGATATAACCGTTGCTGTCAACTAATGCCTCAACAGCTAATGGCGAACCTGTAGCTTTTTCGGTATATGTGTCTTCTGCTTCGGTCTTCTTGAACTTCTTGCCTGATGCAGCAGTATCATAAAGATCTGCATTTGTGGCTGTAGGTTCAGTTGTAGTATACGAACCGTCCTTTAACAGGTAATAATCTCCGTTTGTGTCTTCTACAAATTTATAACCGGATGTAACCTTTACCTCATTAAGAGAATTGCATTCAAGCTTGAACTTAGCACCTGTCAGTTTATTTCCATCCTGATCTACCTTCTTGATCTTGATAGCTGTTGTAAAGGTTTTTACTGTATCCCAAGGTGTTTCACCTGTAGGAGCACCTGAACCGGGCTCATCAGGGTGACCTTCGTCCTTGCCGTTTCCGGTTGTATTAGGATCGTTTGAATAAGTAAGCTTAGCAGTATTGGGGTTACCTTGGTTTGTTATTACAGCATTGCTGTTAACAGTAGCTGTATAAGTTATAGTGATATCATCACCGGCTTTATAATCATCGAATACATCAATTGCATTTTCAAATACAACCTTAATAGCTGTTCCTGTTGATTCGTTATAAGTAGGCGGATCAACATAGTAATCACCGTTATACGGATTTGTATATGTAGTATCAGGATCCTTTGTCAAAGTAACCGCATCACCTGTCTGAGGTTTAATCGTGACAGCAATATCTCCATTATATGTTAAGCCTGGTGAAAGTGTATCATCCACAACGAAGAAATACTTGTCATAACCGGTAATATCGGGCACTTTAGTCTTGATGACATAAGTAACAACATCACCGATAGCAGCAGTATTGGCATCAACTTCCGAAGAGTTCTCAACTATCTTCTTTTCAAGAGTAGGAAGTGAATGCTTTGCGTTGATCTCGGTATCTCCTGTCAGCTTAAGGATATCAGCACTCTTTACTCTTACTCCTGTTGTGGCGTCACCTGTTGCAAGAGGAGCGGGTGTCTCATCAAGAATGAGGTACCAGCCTGTATCCAGACCAGTAGCAGAGAATGTATCTGCTGTTGCATCTGTATTTCCCTGATCCAGATCTGTAGCTGTTCCGGTCTTGCAAGAAGCTATTATCTTTGCAAGTTTCTCGATCTGTTTAGGATAATCATCAGAAGTTTTATCAATTTCTGACAATACCTTTGCAACGGCATCTACAGAGTTTGCAACTGTACCTGATATACCTATTGCTGCCTGATTATCAGCATTATTTAAAGCTGTAACAAGAGCATCTGAGTTTATATTAGCGCCCCATGACAGATTCTTGAGTTCGCCGTTATCTAATGTACCCTTAATGATCTGATATGCATTGTAATCATGGGCCTGCTTATCAGAATCAGTAATAGAAAGGTCAGCCGCAACTGCTTCAAGAGCAGTTAATCCTGTAGCTGCCAAAGGTGTAGCAGCCAGTAATGCTGCTGTTAATATCGCTAATGAACGTTTATAGTTTTTCATAAGATTTCCTCCATTTTTCATATTATA
Source organism: Ruminococcus flavefaciens 007c (assembly GCF_000571935.1). Lineage (GTDB taxonomy): Bacteria > Bacillota > Clostridia > Oscillospirales > Ruminococcaceae > Ruminococcus > Ruminococcus flavefaciens_F. The sequence goes on from NZ_ATAX01000028.1 coordinate 364,989, forward strand.
TTTATTTATTGTACGGATGCGAATGTTCATTTCAGGAAGCCATTTCGATCACGCCTCCTTCTACGCCTGTATGCGGTGCATCCGCTCAATATACCGATTGTTGTCAGCACTGTTCCGAGTATATATATACCCGTCGTGCCTCGTCCTCCCGTTGCGGGGAGCTTGTACCAGATGTACTTGTTCTTTACAAGTATCGGTGAGTCTTCTGTATTCGTCGCAACGAACTGTCTGTCGTAGGATATGATGTAGTCATCATGTGTACTTTCAACGGTCTTTTCTTCGCCGTTCAGTACGACGTCGGTTTCTACGTCATCATCTCCTATCTTAACTTCCTCAACCCAGTATCTGTAAAGATAGCCGCTCTGCTCGCCGAGATCAGCTTTACCCCAATGATAACCCATCATCTTTCCGGTTCCGTCGTCATAAAGCGTACCCTGAGTAGGAAGTGTGATCTCTTTTGAGAAAGCGCTATCAAGAGTATACTGACCGTCCAGATGAAGCGGATTGGTTACAGAGTTTTCGTCCAGATCCAGATCGTAGTTGCTGTAATCTGAGTAATATTTGCCGCTGATTATTTCATAACCGTCCTTATTGCCAGAAACAGGTGTCGTTGTTTCTGTTACATCATAGATTCTCAGGTATCTTAATCTGTACGGCTTTGTATCATTATTAGTTTCAAAATAAATTCTTGCATTACTCATATTAGCACCAGCAGGTATATCAACCACTTGAGATGCATCATAATGCTTGAAGTGATCACCTGAAGTATCTGGAATATTAGTATTGCAAACCCAGGTATACTGGTCTCCATTATTTTGATAGTATAGCGTTAAGTGTGCATTTCCTGCACCATTCTGTCCATCATGATGCTGATATCCAACTTCAAATCTATAACTATGCCCCGCCTGAAGAATCGAACTAACACTTCTTTGGATACCTGCATTATTGCTTTGACGTTCAGAAAGTAAAAGGCTTCCGTCTGCTACACTCAAATTAAGAGTATTATTTTTGCTCCAACCGTCAGGGAGAGTTGTACTGTTGAAAGTGACATTGGTTATTTCCGTATTACTTGCCACTGACGCGCCGCTTACAATAACTCTTCCTGTATCCTCTTCCACTTCAACTTGGGTATTTCCTTCGATAGCAGTAAACTCATCCATATAGAATTGAGAAATCAGAGGAGCCTCATATTGTCCATGTTCGTTGTTTTGATCAGGATTTGCTGTTTCAACAATAATGAACATATTGTACGGATCGATAGATTCAGGAAGTGTTATAGTTCCCGTAAGCTGAGTCCATTGTCCCTTCTGTACTGTTTTACTTGATATACCACGATAACTTCCGTTATTCTCCTTATTCAATCCGTCATTAAAAGTAAAATTAAACTGAATCGAATCCGGAGCATTAGTGTTATTGGTATCATCATAATAAACGTAAGTACTGAAAGTATATGTCTTGTTCATTTTGAATTTTGCAGGATCAAGCTTCAGTGTTGCACCGTTGAAGGACTTTGTTCTGTCGTATACACGAAGAGCGTCGCCCTTTGCATATGCATTGTATCCGCTTGGTTCTACCTTGGCGTTTGTTCCCTTTGAAGCATCATTCTGCACGCTCCAGCCATTCGTTCCTCTTGTGAATGAATGGTGCAGAAGCAGCAGGCTGTCCTCTGCGTTATCCGAAGTTACTTTGAAGGTCACTTCATTTGCAGGTTCAGTATCACCTGCTTCCTCCTTTGCCGCCAGATTCTGTACAACAAGAATGTACTCGTCCTCTTCAAACTTAACGTAAAGAGTCTCATTAGCCTTATTGTTATTCTGGTAGCAGCTGTCGGTGTGCTCGTGATCGGGCTCTGTATTAGTACAGGTAAGTATTTTAAGAGGCACTTCCGCATTGTTGTTCTTGTAGCAGCTGTCAATATGCTCGTGATCGGGATCCGTATTGGTACAGGTAAGTACTTTAATACGTTTGCTCGGATAATCAGGATCACCCTTGTACAATTCCACGCCTTCGGGAAGATCATAGAAAATCTCCGCACTTCCGTTGGCATAAAGATTTGTGTAAGTTTTGCTTACTATGGGGTTTCCGCCCTCATCGACAATATTGACCCTGAGATCGGTTGGCTGACTTGGTAAATATCCAACTTTTTCACGCTTGAGGATGAGCTTTACCGCAGGCTGTCCGTCTGGCGGAGTATTTCCCCATTCCTTTTTAACGTAAATATCGGTATTGGCTATATCGATATTTGTGATCTCATAGACCCTTCTGCCATTTTCGTCAACAGACTCTTTATACGAAGCCTTGAAGCCTTCAGGAGCATTGACTTCCTCTATCCTGTAGGAATATACATGATTTCCGTAACGAGTAAGCAGACCTGTTATCTCCTCACCGCTTTCGTTTTCAAGTATAAAGGTTCTTCTCTTCTTCTCGACCTCTTGGTTTGTATCCGGATCTGTTGTTTTATACTTCAGAGCGATCTGTTTGACTTCACCCGTAGCAGAATCGGTACGCATTATTTTGTACTTCATCTTAAAGCCGTTAGGTTTGGTTCCTCCAGACCAGTTCTTCTTGATAAAAAGCTTGGTCTGATCGTCCTCAATAACTCTGTTAGTGAATATGTATGAATTGTTTGTGCTGAGCGCAACCGGATCCTCGTTTGAGCTGATATCCGCATCGCCTCCGCCCGGATTAAGTTCTGTCGGAGTTCCACCGTTGACCGATACCTGATCAAAGATATTCGGATCAACACCGATCTCTGTGATCTTGAACTGTCTGTGCTGCTCAAGATCTTCGAATGTCATTCTTTCTCCGTCCTTAATAGTGAAGTAACCATGATCTGTATTTGGAAGATCAGGCTGTATCCACTCATTGTCCTTCCATTCCCATACCTGGAATCCGTATTCCATATCATCGATCAAAGGATCCTTTACCAGGTGCTTCTGATAATCAACATTCTTTTTAATTGTCAGAGGCTTCAATGTTGGAAGGTTCATATCCATTGCAAGGTTTGAATAACAACCGCCTCGCTCAAGATAGAACATCTTGATCTCATGAGTTGGCTTTTTACCATCTACAAGTGCGTCCCAGTCATCGCCAAGGTACTGAGTTAACGGTGTAACGATCCACTTGTTTCCCGAACCAGTGGTATCAGAACCGATGGGCATTGGAAGTTTATTAAAATCAGCCTCGCTGTTAATGCCATTGCCCTCAGTAGAAATAAGATCTGACATTACATCACTTATGCTTCTGCCGAGCTCGTTATCCTGAGTCCAAGCGAGACCGTTTGTGAAATCGATCATACCGCCCGCAGGCTCATGAATACCGCCAAGATCGAGAACCAGTTTTCCGTCAACAAATACCCACATATCGTCATCGCCGCTGTACTTGAAAGATACAGGGTCTCCGTTCACCAGATTTTCAGGTGAAGGATTAACGAACTTTGCCTCCATAGTCATACCGAAGTGATGATTATAGCCGTTTCCGTTATAGTTAGGATCACGTCTTGTAGGATCATATTCATCAAACGGGAAGAAACCAATCTTGAATTCCGGCTTGTTGTCGTCGTATTCAGTAGGTTCTCCATTTTCATCAAGATGATGATAATCGGTATCTGTGTCTTTATGATGGTCTGGGTTTATTACAGGATATGTTTTGTCATATATGATAAAATCGCCTGAATCCTTATCATAATAAGCATAATTATCATCACTGTTGAAGAAAAGATGATCATTTTCCGTATTTCTCTGCAGCAGATGATTTACATCCTCATAAACTGTCTTATACTCACTTTGATCTACTGGCTGACCGTTAACTGTTACATCTGTAGTCGGAGCAAAAAGATAAGCCAACGAATTGCCAGTGGCATTATTCATAACCGGATATCCGTCTTCCCCAAGTTCAGTCTTTACGATACCTGAAATAGATCTGTTTCCTGAATAATGAGGAGTAGAATTGTAGTCACCCGAATAACTGTTTTTATCGGGATTGTACTTATGAACATTACCGTCCATATAATTATAGAAAACATAATCAGTAGATGGTTGAATGTTCGCCGGTATAGGTGTACCGTAAGCAAAGAACATGATATCATCAACAGGATTTCTGCCAGTGTTGATACCTGAAGTTGCAATGTTGTTATGCTCATACGGCACTCTAACCACAGAACCACCCTGTCCCCAATCCTCTGCGAAGCCATAATTGTTAGTCTGTGACTCCAGATTTGAATCGCCGTAATCAAATAGTGTGAATTTGATGCCCTCTGCAATATTATCGATCGTCGTCTTAAAACCAGGATTGATATACGGAGCATTCTGTACATTCTCAGATGCCAGCAGCTCAATCTCGTTACCGAGTGTGAGATCAGGCAGGTCAGCAACAAGGAACTCCTCATCAGTCTCTTCACCACTGTCTCCGTATGAACCGCTAAGAGCAAAAAGCTCATCGTCCGTTTCTTCGTCAATGAGCTCATCATCTATGCCATAGCAGGACATATCGTGGATATGCTCGTTATATCCGCAGATAAGCCGCCTTTCATAGCATTCAGCAGTATGGGTATGCTCCTCATTTTCCTCCAGTCCGCATATCAGGACATCCTGATAGCAGGCATCGGTATGAGTATGCTCCTTCAGGCCGCACTGAGCGTCATTGACCATTGTAATACCTGTATCACGAAGCTCCCAGAGGACGCCTGTTGATACAAATAATGAAAGGACAAGCAGCAGCGATATCATACGCCGTCGCTTGAGACTGTTTTTATGGATCAATTCATAAAAACCGTCGATATAGTTTTTCATTCTATATCACCGTCCTCCTTTCGTGACTATTTCAGAGGCCACACCTTAAAAATGACACGGCCCACGATCTGATCCTTTCCTACGCAGCCGATAGCGTTGCTCCTGCTGTCCACAGACGAGCCGCGCTGATCGCCAAGTATAAAGATCTTATTATCGGGCACAAGATAAGGAAACTCGATCTCGCAGATACCGAGACTTTTCTCGGCAACATAAGGCTCATCGAGCTGTTCGTTATTGACAAACACATTGCCCTCTTCGTCTATCCTTATCACATCGCCCGGCAAGCCGACAACACGTTTGAGAAGAGTCTTGTTCTGCCACGCAAAGCAACACATATCTCCTCTTGACACGTTATCAGACTTTATGAGCACAAGTACGTCCCCATTCTTCAGTGCGGGCTCCATGCTTGTGCCCGACACCTGTACCACGGGAAAGAATAATGTTGATATCAGGACCGCTGCCGCCGCCACAACTATAAGAATGGATATGGTGCTGAACAGCGTGCTTCTGAACTTTTTCTTGTATTTTATCTTGCTTAGCTCTGTCTCGACCTGTTCCCTGGAAGGCATCGTGACCGAGCTGTTCTTATTAGCCGCCATAGTTTCTCTTTCTTTCTTTATTATGTATAAGCCGCCTGTTATTTGCCGCGAGACTTTCTCTTAGCTTCCGACAAGATTTTCTCCGCTTCTTTTCTGGCATTTTCTATGATCTCTGTGGCTCTTTCCTCGGCTCTTCTTTCAAGCTCCGTATTCGCAGCCTTTACCTGCTCGATATAATCATCGGCAGTTTTCTGAGCCGTTTCAAAAAGCAAATCGAGCCCGACAACAGCCTCTGCTATCGAACCCGAATTACTGATCTTAAGATTTTTTGAGTCTAACTGTTCCCGAAGATCTTTGTTTTCTTCAACGAGTTCATCCTGTCGTTTCTGATATTCATATATAATGGATATAAGATCACTTCTTTTAAGCTTTCTGAATTCCTTGTCAGTCATTTTTCTCTCCATTTTAATACTGTATCATATGTTTGTTCTTTTGACAACATTATTATACCATCAGTCAATCTTGCTGTCAATCAAATTTAGTTATTATTTACAATTTATCCAATAATTCGTTTATTTAAACAGAAGCTGCTTCTTTTAATTGTATATAACGTATTACATCTTCACACTGTTCCACAAAGTTCCACTCGTATACATTCTGTCTAATAGCGCCGATATATTACATTTATTAATATCCAGCCACAGCTCAATCCAATTTACCGACGTTTTAAGGCCGTATGTGCAACTCGCACAAACAACTGCGGATTCATTATGCTTATTGCCGAAATTGGTCTGACATGATTTTTTCTTCTCGTTTTCGATTGACTCAGAACAGCAAAAAGCAGTATAATATATGTACGGACAGGCGTTTTGCGCACCCCATATAGTTTGAATATATCAACAAAAATTAATTATATCTTTTGTATCACTACTGTATAGTTTTACATTATGTATAAATAGGAGAGATGGATATGACCGACAAACAGCTCCGCAGATCAAAGAAGAGCGAGCTGATAGAAATGCTCTATTATATGAGAAAAGAAGTGGACAGACTCAGTGAAGAGAACAAGGAACTGCGTGAACGGCTCGATAAGCTCGTAGGCGAAGCGGTCAGCAGACCGGCAGCCTCCGCAGGCGAAGAGGGCTGAACATGGACGAGAACAGAATAATGGATATCCCCACTGCCGAACAGCTAAAAAACGAACTCGACCGCATCCGCTACAAACGCCGCTACGTAAGAACACTTTTCAGCACAATTGGCGCTCTCATTGCAGCAGCCGCCGCAACGGTACTGCTTTCGGTGCTGGTATTCCCCGTGCTGAGAGTGACAGGAAAGAGCATGGCGCCCACACTGTCAGAGGATCAGATAATAATGTGCAGCAAGTCCTCAAAAGCAGACCGCGGCGACGTCATAGCCTTCTACCACAATAAAAAAATACTTATCAAACGTGTGATAGGCCTTTCAGGTGATATTATAGACATAAAGGAAGACGGGAAAGTGTACGTAAACGGCTCGCCCTCGGACGAGCCCTATGCTTTCCTCTCCGCCGAGGGCGAATGTGACATAAACCTCCCTTACACAGTACCCACAGGAAGGTATTTCGTCATGGGCGACGACCGTGCACTTTCCGTTGACAGCCGTTCATCGGCAGTCGGCTGCATTGCCGAGGAGAACGTTATAGGCAGAGTCACTCTGCGAATACTCCCCCTCAGCGACGCCGGCAGGGTAAAGTAGGTATCGGGAGGCGATAAACATGAGCAAAAGACGAAACGTTATAACGACCGTTATATTCGTCATCACACTTGTATCGGGGATCTGCCTTATAGCCTATCCTTCATTCAGCAACTGGTGGAACTCCCGCTATCAGTCCCGCGCTATTGCGAACTACGACCATGCAGTTGCGAATATGAACGATTCCGACAAGGAGCGCATCCTTGCGGAAGCAGAAAAGTATAACGACAGGCTCTCGGAGCTTGCCGCACCATACGATGAATACGACTCGGTATCAGGCTATGACGATACTCTCGATATCACGGGAACAGGCATAATGGGATATATAACCATACCCAAGATCAACGTATATCTGCCCATATACCACGGTACTAGTCCCGAGGTGCTGAATATAGCAGTGGGCCATCTTCAGGGCTCATCGCTCCCTACGGGAGGTAAAGGCAGACACACCGTTATCTCAGCTCACAGAGGACTTCCCTCTGCAAAGCTCTTCACAGATATCGACAATCTCATCGAGGACGACGTATTTACCCTTACCATACTCGACGAGGTCCTTACCTACGAGGTAGATCAAATAAACATAGTGCTCCCCACCGATCGCAGCGAACTGACAGCTGCAGACGATATGGATCTGGTCACGCTTATGACATGCACTCCCTACGGAGTAAACACACACAGGCTCCTTGTCCGGGCCCACAGGATTGATACGGTGTACCCCCATAACGTGAGAGTCCCCGCCGACGCCGTACAGGTAGACGATCTGACAGTATATTCTGCCATTGTCGCAGCAGTGCTGATATTACTGCTCATATACTGGCTGATCATGAGCAGGCTCCGCAGATCGCATAACTTCTCACAAGAGAAAATATACGATATTCCACTGAAAAAGAACGACAACTCCTGATACAGAACGAACTCCGAATACAAAAATACTGCCTGAGCAACGGTACAGAGCCGTTACTCAGGCAGTTTGTCTTTAGTATATTTTTTCTTTCCGGCAGCCGCTTCATGTCTTTTAATACAGCATTTTCAATCACAAGTTCAGTCAGTCTTTTTTTCATTTTTTCTGTTATGGCGATGTACGCAGACTGTAATTATAAACACCAAAAAAACAACGGCAAAAGGCAGGTTACATCCGACCTTTTCATTGACGCCGGACAATACCGACGGTTTTTCAGCAACATTAAGATAAGGCACGTTCAGGAGAATTATCGCAAATACAATATTGGCAACAGCAGGTATGCTCAGCAGAATAAGTGCTGTCCGCTCTCCTTTTGTGAACCTTGAACGCTGTCTCGCCAGTGACAAAGCAAGCAGGATAAGGATCGCAAGATCGGTGATCCAGGAAAGCTGTGCCACAGAAAACCACCACCCCGACGGTGTGAGGCCTTTGTATTCTCTTTCGTAATAATACTTGATCTCTGCGGAGTCGTTTTTCGCATTATATATCATTTCATCCGGATAACCGAATTTATCCTCCGGTATCAGACTGTATGACTGCGAAACGTTCTTAACATTTCCTTTTTTATCAACTACAGCAAAGCGCATTTACCTGAAAGTCTCACAGAAATCCGCTACTTCATCAAAGCCGTATCCGCGCTTGTAGCAAACTTCAAGCTTATATCCCTGCGCATCAGTATCAGGACGGTTCTCGCGTACATCCCGCACCGCCAATGAAGCCGGTACCCAACCGTCAGCGTTGTATTCCCATATCTCTGTGCCTTTCATACTGTCATCATCGGAACGCTCCTTTAAATATTCGGCATCAGGTTTCAGCAGAATATATACATCAGTATCTGTCGGAAGCTCCTCTATCGTAATTACCATGGGATTATAAGGAACACAGGCTGTAAGCGAAAAAATACATATAAGCAAAACGAATGCTGCGCTGAAATATTTCTTTATTCTCATATCGCCCCTCTTCATTGATAATATATTATAACATAATTTACTATGAATTTCAATGATTTACAGTTAACGGTTCAAAAGGTCATTCGATAAAACCGAGACTGAAGACAATAATAATCGTTTCCATTCTCAGTAAACTTTCTGAAATCGACCTTTTTCGGACAATTATCAGTATCAGCTTCAAATGATCTGCACCACACAAACAGCGGAAGATGCCCCATATCACCGCTGCTGTGAACGGATACAACATAACTGAATTTCCATTTCTCTGCAGGAAGTTCACCGAAGCGGAAGCGCTCTTTTGCTGCCATTCTGACAAACATATCCCATATTTCTCGTCTGTCAAGGTATACCCACACCTTTTCGTCATTTCCTAACATTTCTCTGATTGTACGCGTAATTATACACTCCTTGTAAATTATTCCATAAGAGCACAAAAGCGATCCCATCGTAACGACAGGATCGCAATGTAAACATAATTCACGTCCCATCGTTCAAGCTTTAGCACCTTACATTTTTGCAGGTTGCTGTACGGTCAACGGGCTTGTCCCTCACGTACTCTTTATGGTGATTTCATAATAGCATAGTAATATATATTTGTCAAGAGCTTTATCACAGAAACAAATCAAAGCCCCGCTTAGAAAGCTATTCTAAGCAGGAATTTTTTTAAACAGAAAAAATGTCAGCACAACCAACTCATTAATATGCTTATCAAAAATTACTGTTGTCAGTTTTTCCGCATGATACCATTACAGTAAACATTGTGAGTATTGCAAGACAAGAAATCATTTTTCATAATAACCTTATTCCAAAAGTTTTTTGGACTTGTTGTCCTTGGTATGATTATATTATATCATATTTTCAGATTTCTACGTTGCATTTAGCACTTTGTGGTACATTTTTGGTATATTTAGATTAGCCCCAAAATATACTCAAATTATACCGAAAAAAACTTGTCATAAAAATAGCCTTATGATATAATGCATATGTAGTAAATAGGTTTAAAAATATCGATTTTTTCTGTTTTATAGCATTTTCTGTCAATATCTTTGACATTAAGCACAGAATCATTATAAATAGAAAAAGTCGACAGCCAAAAGAACAAAAAAGGAGAATCAATATGCTATCAACTAATACTATCATTAATGAAAAAGAAGAAAAAGGGAAATATCTTTTTCCAGCTGATCAGTCTGTAAAAAATACAGAGATGCATACAGATCAGCTGGAAAGAACTGTTATCAGGTTTATTCAGAAACTCGGAATACGTCCTAATTTAATCGGATATCATCTTCTTATAAAAGCAATACTTATGGCTATAAAATCGCCGAATCTTCTAAAATCCCTGACAAAGGAACTCTATCCCAAAATCGCAAAGGATTACGGTAAAAATGTAAAAGCTGTCGAGCGTAATATGAGAAAAGCAATAGAATCCGCTTATGAGTATGATCCGCAACGTATTCAATCTGTTTTTTATTATAAAGTAGACAAGCCATATATATCTGAAGTCCTTTCAATGGCAGTTGAGTCAATACGTTATGAACTTTAAGTAATAACGATCTTATCTGTCGCTTCAGGCAATAATATTCCGATTATTCCCACCTTCCTTATAATATTGAATCATATCAACTCCCTTTCCCTGCACACTTCTGAGACTGTTGTTTTATTATGTGCAGCAACAATTTGCAGTATTGCATCAATGTTCATATAAACTGCTCCTTTCATAATAATCATTATATCATATGGACTGTAAAAGAAACAACGAGTTTTGCCGAAAATACTGTTTTTTGGCAATTCGTTATTTGTAAGCTCTGCGATATTTTAAACAGTGTGTGCTAAAAAAAGCCATAGTAATTCTGAGCCGGCTTTCAGAATTCTATGGCTTTTCATTTGACAATTTCTCTTATTTATGGTATCATAATTACTAATGTAAATTTATATTGGTATATTATTGTAGTTGCAGTAAATATTCTAATAGTTATAATAAGCCTTATATTCTTCAAAAAGAAAAATGGCCCTAATTAATAAATAATAGTTTCAGAATCATCAAAGGAGTAAACACATTGGAAATCAACAAACTAAAACGTGATACTGTCGAGAGGCTTCGCAAGGTAAAAAAAGATAACGGTCTGACCAATTCACAGATAATGGATATGCTTGAAAAGAATAATTGTTATATTTCCGAAGCAACTATCAAGAAAATATTCTCGGAAAACAATGATCCCGGAAGCTTTAAGTATCAGAGCACTATTGTTCCGCTTGCAGATGTACTTCTGGATATGTTCAACGATGATAGCGGTTCTGATGATATTGCCGCCCTTAAAGCGCTGATACATGATAAAAATGAAATGATAAGTATTCTCGTAGTGAAGAATGAGGAAATACGCGCTGACTATGAAAAACGTCTGAGCCACTTGCAGAAACAAATTGGAATGCTTGAAGATCATTTGATATTCAGAGAAAAACAGATAGATAAAAAGGACGAAATAATCTCTAAACTGCTTAATAAGTTAATAGATTGTCCGGGTTCATGTACAATGAAGCTTTAATCTATCATAATAACCGGTAATCAGTAAAATACTCCCAATTATACCATTTTGAGGTACAAACGGGAGTATTTGTTGCGTTAATCCCGAATTATGTACAATAGAAAAGGGGGTTTTACGTGATTGCGAAATGTTCCTGGCAATATTCTTATTTGTCAGCACAGACATTCAAAGGAGCAGCATAACAGTATAATATACAGAAAACAGGATAACAAAAAGGGACTCTCCGAACAGGGAAAGTCCCTGCTTTTTTATGTAATAGTGCCCTAAACGTATTCAGTTAAAAGAATAGGCACTCTCTCACATTGAGAAAGTGCCTATTCTACGTTGCTCTGTTGGAGCTTGTGACGGGACTCGAACCTGCGACCTGCTCATTACGAATGAGCTGCACTACCAACTGTGCTACACAAGCAATTTTTATTCTGTTTTAAGCTGTCAGCGGCAACCATGCACGCATAAAAAAGCTTCACAACATTTTTATTATACAATAAAACACTTTAAAAGTCAATAGGCGCGGAGCATTTTAATAATAACCATTCACCTTTCAGTTTTTATGCAGCAAGTGACTGTTTTCAGTCCGACGGGAAGATGTACTTCGACAATATAGTTCTCGTTCATTACCACTTGCCATATATTTTTATAAATAATATACAATTAAAATCTTGATGTTTTGCCTGCGTTTTTCGTAAAATAAGCACCATAAATAAAGCTATTGCGTTAAATAAGTGAGATCATTATTGACACCGATGCCTGCCTCATGGTACAATTAAATAGTACAGTAATAATAAAAAGATATAACTGTATAAATATAGAAGGTCGTGTATCAAAACACAAAAGGGAGTTGGTAAAAATGAAATCCGCATCCGCCAAAAAACTCATCTCGTTTTTCATTTCAGCTTGTATGGCGCTTCCTGTCACAGGTACGGGAGCTCCCGCATTCAGAATGAAAGGCGGCATTATTACGGCAGAAGCCGCCTATCCGCACGATGATGATCTGGTACTGCGCTATGACACCATGGCAGGCTTCAACAGCATTGACAACGCCTTCAACAACGACGAGTCCTTTTATCGGGCACTGCCACTCGGAAATGGACGTATCGGCGCTATGGCTTACGGCAACTATCCCGACGAGCTGTTCGACATCAATGAATGTACAGTCTGGAGCGCAGGTCCCGGAAACAACAACAGGCAAGGCGCATCAAAGAGACTGGCAAAGGTACAGCAGCTTCTCAGGGACAGGAAGTATACCGACGCCGACGCCATAGTCGGAAATGAAATGATAGCGGGAGGCGAGGCGAAATACCAGAAAGTCGGCGCTCTTAAGCTCAGCTTCGGACACGAAAAGGTCTCGGACTATTCACGCGAGCTGGACATGAACGACGCCGTTGCCAGAAGCTCCTACACTTTCGGAGGTAAGAGGTTCACCCGCGAGACCTTTGTGAGCCATCCCGACCAGGTAATGGTAACGCGCATAACCTGCGACAGTCCTTCCTCCGTATCCCTTACGGCAGGATATGAAGGCGTCCTCAACGGAACAGTCACTGCCGACGGAAATGATACCATCGTTGCCAACGGCCACGGTGACGAAGACCTCTGGACCAGAGGGGCAGTATATTTCTCCACAAGAAGCAGATTCATCCCCGAGGGCGGAAGGGTAAGCGCAGGTAACGGCAAAGTAACGGTCTCCGACGCTGATTCTCTCCTCATCATCACCTCGGTACGCACAAATTTTGTGGACTACAAGACCTGCAACGGCGACGAAAAGGGCGAGGCAAAGGCCGACATCGAAAGGACAAGTGATATGTCCTACGAGACCCTTTACGAAAACCATGTCAGGGACTATCAGGAGCTCTTCAAGCGCGTTGACGTGGAGCTGGGCGGCGACAGCGCGGCTGCACGCACCATGACAGCTCCTCAGCGCATAGCCTCATTCGGCTCAAGCGATGATCCCAAAATGGTAAAGACTCTTTTCCAGTACGGCAGATACCTTATGATAAGCGCTTCACGGGACGCTCAGCCCATGAACCTTCAGGGGATATGGAACAAATACTCAGCGCCCGCATGGGGAAGCAAAGCAACAACCAATATTAACTATGAAATGAATTACTGGCCTGCCTTCACCACAAATCTTGCAGAGTGCTTCACGCCCTTTGCGGAAAAGTCCAAGGGACTTTCAGAGGCAGGAAACGAGACTGCCAGAGTGCATTATGGCATATCCGAAGGCTGGGTTCTTCATCATAATACAGACCTGTGGAACCGCACAGGTCCTATCGACGGCACATGGGGACAGTGGCCCGTGGGAGGTGCATGGGTATCGAATATGCTCTATGACGCCTATCGTTTCAACCGCAGCGAGGAATATCTTGCCGACATATATCCCGTCATAAAGGGAAGTGCACAGTTCCTCAACAGTCTTATGACAACAGCGGATATAAACGGTCAGGAGTACATGGTCATAAGCCCCAGCACCTCTCCCGAGCTCAATCTGCCGCCCTATGCGAATACATACATAGCTCACAGCGTGACCATGGACAACGGCATAGCTCGTGAGCTGTTCAAGGACGTGGCAGAGGCATCAGAGATACTCGGCTGCGATACTGAGCTCAGGAACGACCTCAACGCAAAGCTTTCGCTTATACGTCCCGAGACCATAGGCAAATGGGGACAGATACAGGAATGGGCGGAGGACTGGGACAACAAAAATGAAAAGCACCGCCATATCTCACATATGTACGCTCTTTACCCCGGCTTTGAGATAACTCCCGAGGATAATCCGACTACCGCTAATGCCGCGGCAGTATCACTGAATGCAAGAGGCGACGACGGCACGGGCTGGTCAGAGGCATGGAAACTCAACTGCTGGGCAAGACTTGAGGACGGTGAACACGCATACAAGCTCATAAAGCTCCTCATAACCCCCGTAAACAGGAACGGAAGGCTTTACGACAACCTCTGGGACGCTCATCCCCCCTTCCAGATAGACGGCAATTTCGGTTTCACATCAGGCGTCGCGGAAATGCTCCTGCAAAGTCAGAATGACGTAATAACCCTGCTCCCTGCTATCCCGAAGCAATGGTCGGAGGGACACGCAAACGGTCTCTGTGCAAGGGGCAATTTTGAAGTCAGGGAAATGAGCTGGAAGAACGGACAGCTTGAAAAGGCAGTGATACTCTCAAAGTCGGGAGGCACCTGCACGGTAAGATACGGCGGCGCAGAGGTAAGCTTCGACACGGAAAAGGGCGGGGAATATACCCTCGGCCCCGAGCTCCTGCCGGAGGAAGCCGGAGGAGAGCTGAAAAATCTTGCATCAGGCAAGGAAGCAACGGCATCGGGAAGCGGATCGGGAGAGAGCGCAGCCATGGCAGTTGACGGGGACAAAAACACAAAATGGTGTCACGACGACGGCATAGGCGGCGAATGGATTCAGATAGACCTGGGCGAGGTATGCGACATTCAGCGCTGGAGCGCCTCATTCGCAGGCATAAAAGAGAATATCCGCTTCAATCCCCGTGATTTCGTGCTCAGAGGAAGCACGGACGGAGAAAGCTGGACGGATATATCAAGGGTATACGGCAATACCAAGAGCAGCTGCGGACGCAGTGTGAGCAAAGTATCGGCAAGATATGTGCGGCTGGAAATGCTAACCTCAACTCAGGACAACAGCGGCGGCGCAAGGGTATACGAGTTGGAGATATGGGGCAGCGACGGCAAGCCGCCTGTTCCGAAAACAGCCTTTAAAACCTACGGCGGAAACGCATATAACTTCATGCGCGGCGAGATACGCAAGGACGACAGCGGCAGCACAGCCATAGGCTATATAACCGACGGTTCATATATAGTTTTCCGCAATCTGGACTTTGAGAGCGGAGCAGAGAGCTTCCGCGCAAAAACAGCCAGCGCTGCCGACGGCGGCACCATAGAGATACGCATAGGCTCTGCCAACGGTGAGCTCATAGGCAAATGTCCCGTAGGAGGCACGGACGGCTGGGACGAATATACGGAAACGAGCTGCAGAACCTCACAGTGCGAAGGCGTCAACGACGTATACCTCGTATTCAGAGGCGGTGACGGCTATCTTTTCAATGTCAGCGACTTCGGTTTTTACGGCATTGCAGGCGATATAAACTGCGACAGACAGGTGGACGTATTTGACATGATACGCATGAGGAAGGCTTTGCTGAACAGCAGCGGTCTCAGCGGACTTGCGCTTTCCAATTCGGATATGAACAACGACAGTCAGACAAATACAGCCGACGCAGTTTCACTGCAAAAGTACCTTCTCGACATAAAATAAGTGCATCATCCATACAGCAGCCAACGGAAAAGCCCCTTCAGAAAAAGGGGCTTTTCTTTGTTTATTTACGATAAATTACTGATGCAGCCGCACCTTTTCACAGCTTCAGCTCCGCAGTGAACTCCTTGTCCGTACACGAAAGGGAGAGCTTTCCGCCAATATGCGCTGCTGCCTTATCCGCAATGGCAAGACCGAGGCCGCTGCCTCTCATGCCGTTGCGGGAGCTGTCTCCCTTGACGAAGGGCTGTCTGAGCTTTGAAACGTCGATCTTTCCGCTGATGGTATTCACCAGCGATATACGCTTCTTACCCGAGATGGCCTTAATGCTTCCGCCCTTCTCGGTATATTTCACGGCATTTGAGACCAGATTTTCTATGATCTTTTCCACTGCCGCCTTATCCGCACAGACCTGAGAATCCCCCTCAAAGCTGAGCTTTATGCCGTTTTCCTCAAGAATGGGCATATACTTCTCAAAGGCCTTCTCGAAGACCTTACGAAGTCCGAACTCCTCATTTTTGCCGCCCGAGCGGCTTTCCAGCGTGTTCAGCTCCAGGGTATTGAGTATAATATCGTCGGTATACTTAACGCTGCTTATGATAGAGCTGAGGTAATTTCTCTGCTCCTCCTCGGAAAGCTTTCCGTCAAGGAGGTTCTCGGCATAGCCGCCTATTGCCATAAGCGGAGTCTTTATATCATGGGCGAGACTGTTTGTCAGGTCACGTTGATAGTCCTCAAAGGCGTACATTGAAC
The DNA here is from genome assembly GCF_000571935.1 of Ruminococcus flavefaciens 007c. Taxonomy (GTDB): domain Bacteria; phylum Bacillota; class Clostridia; order Oscillospirales; family Ruminococcaceae; genus Ruminococcus; species Ruminococcus flavefaciens_F. Next base: position 381,544 of record NZ_ATAX01000028.1, read on the forward strand.
GGTTGAACATATCCTTCCTCCAGCAGAGCAGAGCGGCGATAACTGCCGCAAGTGCGAAGAATAAAAGTACAATGCGGAGGTACAGGCTGCGTATCTGCGAAGTCCAGCCGTCTATCCTGCATACGGTAATCAGACAGTAATCCTTTCCATCTATTTTCAGGCTGTCAACGGAGTAGTCCTCATTAACAAAAGTGCCGACGTTTTCTGATGAAAAATATGCTGTCGACATATTCGCCTTGGATCTGTATTTTTCCAGCAGGCCGTCAAACAGACCGCTGTCTGTACCTATATAATGCGCAATCGATGCGCGGGGATAAGGTTCGTCCGTGTTCTTGCTCATCATTGAAGTTCCCTTTACCTCAATGAGCTCGTAGCCTTCCCCTTCAAAATTTATGATCATATCCTTTTGTTCTTCATTTATCAGCTTGTTTCCGTCGTCGGCATATTTCTGAAAACCCACGGTCACCTCATGAGGCACCATTCTGAGTGTTTCTTTATTTACATACAAACTATTCACTTTAATGGACTGTATATTTTCCTTGTCTTCCGATATACGTTCGAGTTCATTGCGAAGTTCCTCTGTCTCGGGAATATCGAGATCACAGGAGTAAAAATCCTTGTACTTTTCCTCAGCGTCGAACTTTACCATAACCCAGAACTTTTCACGGCTCGATGCGGCAACATCACCATTCTCATCAAGGAGTACCGCAAATGCTGCTCCTTCAGAAGAACCATAGGAATCAGTCAGACTATATTCCTTGATACTTACATCATAGCCATTAAGCCCGAGATTATGGTCTGTTATTCTCATCAGACGCTCGCAGCCCATAGCATCAATATCTCTTGAACGTATATTTGAACATATCTCCTGCCTGTTCAGCATGAACTGGTCGTGTGCGTCCCTGTATATGAAGAACTCCGTTACCGCAAGCAGCATAGCAGCGAATACAGCAGTAATGAGTATCACAGGTATCATAGCTTTTCCGAACAGCTTTATGAAGCTTGTACGCTTGCGGCAGCGTTTAAGAAATGTGTTTTTCATGGTATCACCCCTTTATTTTTCCGAAAGCCTGTACCCTCTCCCTATAATTGTCTTTATCTGACCGCCTGCACTTCCGAGAGCCTTTCTCAGCTTCTTGATATGGTTGTCCACTATACGGTCATTGCCGAAGAAATCGCTTCCCCAGACAGCACTGAGCAGCTTGTCACGGTCAATGGTCCACCCCTGATGGCTCATAAGATAGCGGAGTATCTCAAACTCCTTCGGCGCAAGCTCAGTCTCAGTACCGTTAACACAGCAGACGAGCTTTCTTGTATCGAGACTTATGTCTCCGCAGGTAAGAAGTGTATCCAGTATCGTGCCGCGGTCACGTTTTACCAGCGCTTCGCATTTGGCATAGAGGGCTGACAGCATAAAGGGCTTCATGATATAGTCATCACAGCCGATATCGTACCCGTAGAGCATATCCTCCTCCCGCACCCTTGCAGTGATGAATATAACGGGTATATCACTTTTCCGCCGGATCTCGCGGCATAGTGTGAAGCCGTCAGTGCCCGGCAGCATAACGTCAAGAAGTATCAGGTCAAATCCCTCCAGGCCGCCGTTTATGGTATCCAGAGCGTCATCGCCGCTGTAAACCGGAAGGATACTGACACCGCGGTTGCAGAAATACTTTGTAATGACCTCGCTTATACGTGTATCGTCCTCTATGAGAAGTATATTATTCATAAGGCAGGAGCTCCTTTTCTCTTATGGCTATATTATAGCACACAGATATATCCGCTGTATATCCTTTTGTGATCTTTTTCATATTTTTTGTTATCCGCAGCTGCTCCGCCGTTCACCCGAAGGGCATAACAAAAGCCGCAGCATCTCCCAGTGACTGGAAATGCCGCGGCTGCGGTCACTTTATATTAAGTGTATCAGAGCTTAATGACTCCCTTTCGGTATCTTCCGAAGAATATACCATCATCAACATACTTTTCCTTCTCCGATACCCACATAGGAAACTGCCCCTTTGCCAGAGCCGTCTGACCGTTGAGCATACCCGTATGGAAGGAGATATGCCTGAACTGTCTCAGCACCAGCTCCATGCGTGTATAGCGCGACTTCTCGGGCTTCTGATACAGCATATCATCTGTTAGGGTATCAAGATAGTCAAGAGTCTTCTTCTCCACAGAGTCGAGATAATCCAAGAGCTGCTCATCTGAAAGCACCACCGAAGTCGGATTATCGGGGTTGTCCATACCTTCCTCATGGAAGGAAGGCTCCTCATAGACAAAGGGATTTATGAACCACTTGTCTGCCGAATGTATAGCGTGATAAGCCCATCTCCAGCAGGGAGCCCCGCAGCAGAGCGCGTCTCTGTCATAAGTTCGCAGTGAAGTCCTTATGTTCATAAAGTTAGGTATGACCATATCTTTAATTATCATGCAAAGCTCGTTCATAAAAATCCCTCCATATATATTTTTTCTGATCTTTGCAGCCCTCACAGGACAGCTGTAATCATTTGATGCCGAATACCACTCTTTTTACAAAGGGTATCTTTGAACCTATCAGTATTATTATTATACTTACGCCGACAGAAGCCGCTTCAAGAATAACGAACAGCACCAGCGGATGGAACCTGTTGAAGAACGACATTCCCGACAATGCAGCGGTAATGAATATATGCAGAAAGTATATTCCGAAGGACGCCCTTGACAGCCAGGTGATATGCTTATGTTCCCTGGCTTCCATGAAATGTCTGCGTATGGCTTCAAAGACGAATACACTGCAGAACGCCAGCGGAAAGAAATTATAAGCGACCTTTTCTCCGTCGGGAAGGGTATACTCCCAGTACTGGTATGCCGCGCTGACCATAAAAGTCACAAAGGCGATTATATCTACCGCTATCAGAGGCAGCTTCTTCAGCAGTCCCTTATTCAGGAAATATCCGATAATTATGAAGGTCAGATATCTTGAAAAGAGATTCATGCTTCCGAGACCGAATTCCAGCTGTCCTTTCACTCCGTTTATCAGAAGGATACGGTTTATTGTCGGAACTACCATTGCCTCTGCAACGACAAGCCCCACAGGCAGCCAGAACCAGTCGGGATTGATCTTCCTGAAAGCCACTGCAATAAACGGAAGCAGCAGATAAAAGCACAGGATCATCGGGATATACCACATATTTCCCATGGTCTCCTGATTGAAGAACAGCATCGTTCCCGCGAATCGTCCGAGAGTATAGCCTATGCCTCTTTCCAGAAAATCATTTGCATGGAAGAGAGTCCTGTACCAGAACCCGAGAAAAAGCCATATCTCGGAAGTCACAAGTATGCTCAGCAGATTATGCCTGTAGAACTTTTTCAGATCATCTTTATTCTCAAAGGACTTATTAAGTATGAGTACTCCTGTTATCATCAGGAATATGGGTACTCCTATGCGGCTGAAAATAAAGATGACCGAATGGATAAAGGCGACTGCGCCTGAATGCTGCATAAACTGCTCATAAACGCTTCCTTCATCTCTGAATGCGCGGTTTACCGCATGATTGCTCGATATAGAGATAATAGCTATGGCTCTTGCAATATCAAGCCAGGTTATTCTCTTTTTTTCCATATATTTCTCCTTACAGAAAATAAATAAAAAAGTTGGACGTAATAGCGGATCTTATGGTATGTCATATCTTAACTGTATGTGGCGCTTTGTCGGCAAATATGTCACAAGCCTGCTGTTAAGAAATCTGAAAAGAAAAATTATGTCAGAAAAGTTCTGTTGTCAAAATGCTGTCAGCGGATCTCCGCAAAAAATATCAGATCTTAAAGAGTATCGATAATATCCAGTGAGTGCTCCTCGTTCATTGTACGACACATTTCGATGAACCTGTCGAGAGGAACGTTCTTGAGCTGCTTGTTTCCTCTGATGTTTATGGAAACCTGCTCGTTCTCGGCTTCACTGTCGCCGATGATGACAACATAGGGATCCTTGTAGTCCTTGAACTTTCTTATCTTGTTCTTCATGTTGTCGTCTGTATAGTCTGCCTCTGCTCTGATGTGGTTCTTCTTGAGGAGGTCTGCTACCTTCTTGGCATATTCATTATGGTCAGTCCTGATAGGAACTATACCTACCTGCATAGGTGAGAGCCAGAAGGGGAATGCTCCTGCGAAATTCTCGGTGATGATGCCGATGAATCTCTCGAATGAACCGAATATAGCACGGTGTATCATTACAGGCTGCTTCTCCGAGCCGTCGGAAGCGATGTACTTCATCTTGAAGTTGAGGGGGAGCTGGAAGTCAAGCTGGATAGTACCCATCTGCCACTCACGGCCGATAGCGTCCTTCATCTTCAGGTCTATCTTGGGGCCGTAGAATGCGCCGTCGCCCTCGTTGAGCTCGTATCCGTCAGGACCGTACTTCTCCTCGAGAATAGCCTTGAGGTCTGCCTCAGCCTTATTCCATACGTTTATATCGCCCATATAGTCGTCGGGACGTGTGGAAAGCTCAGCCTTGTACTCAAGACCGAATGTCTTGTATATCTCTGTAGCGATATCCATGATGTCATTTATCTCTGAAGCTATCTGCTCCTCAGTTACGAGGATATGAGCATCATCCTGTCTGAACTGCTGAACGCGGAAGAGACCGTTGAGCTCGCCGGACTTCTCCTTACGGTGGATAACGTCAACCTGATTGAACTTCAGAGGAAGCTCCTTGTAGGAACGCTGCTTGTTCATATATACCTTGATAGCGTTGGGGCAGTTCATGGGCTTGGCACAGTAAACCTCGTTGTCCTCCTCAGCAGGGATAACGAACATACCGTCCTGATAGTGATCCCAGTGGCCTGATGTAACCCAGAGCTCCTTCTTTGAGAGAACAGGACCTGAAATCTCAGTATATCCGTGATCCTCGTGAACGCCTCTCCAGTATTCAAGAAGTGCGTTGAAGAGCTTCCAGCCTCTGGGGAGCCAGTAAGGCATACCCGGAGCCGTATGATCGAACATGAAAAGTGAGAGCTCCTTGCCAAGCTTCTTGTGGTCGCGGAGCTTTGCTTCCTCGATCATCTTGATATACTCGTCAAGCTGTGAAGCCTTGGGGAATGCGATAGCGTATACACGGCTGAGCATCTTGTTGTTCTCGTTGCCGCGCCAGTAAGCGCCTGTGCACGAAAGGAGCTTGAATGCCTTTACGGGAGCTGTGTCCATAAGGTGAGGACCTGCGCAGAGGTCGATGAACTCGCCCTGCTTGTAGAATGAGATAGGCTCGCCCTTGTCAGCGTGCTCCTCACAGAGCTCGACCTTGTAAGGCTCGTCCATTTCCTTGAGCTTAGCGATAGCGTCGGCAGGTGAGAGCTCAAACTTCTCGAGTGCGATGCCCTCCTTGACAATCTTCTTCATCTCGCCCTCGATCTTCTCCAGCTCCTCGGGCGTAAAGGGCTTCTCCAGATCAAAGTCGTAGTAGAAGCCGTTCTCGATAGCGGGACCGATAGCAAGCTTTGCAGCAGGGTAAAGTCTCTTTACAGCCTGTGCGAGGATATGGGAGGCTGTGTGCCAGAAGGTCTTTTTACCGTCGATGGAATCGAAGGTGCAGACCTCGAAATGGCAGTCGCTGTCAATAACGGTGCGGAGGTCACAGACCTCGCCGTTTATCTTTACGCAGCAGGCAGCCTTGTAAAGTCCCATGCCGATGCCCTTGATTACTTCTGCGGCTGACTGAGCAGACTCGATCTCACGGATACTGCCGTCAGGTAATGTTAATTTGATCATGATGATCTCTCCTTTTTATTATTTCATAATGCTTGATGCATAATTTTTCGTTTGTACGATGATGGTTATTCCCTGCAGAATAATTCATCGTTTTCCCAGTTTGCGGGATTGTTTCCGATGTATTGCCACGCATTGCGGTATTCCCATTCATTCCGCAATACACGGTCGTAAAATTTCTTTTGCCAAACCTTAAATCCTGACTTTTTAGATACCGCCCCTTTAAATTTATTGATGATGCTTCCGATTGTAGGGGCCGCCTCTGGCGGTCCGCTTTCCGAAAACGAATTCAATACAATAATCAAATGTATATGGTTTGGCATGATTACGAATTTTGGAACAAAAACAATATCGGGATAAATCGAAGGTATCTTTTTCAATTCTTCCCTAACAATCTTCCCATATTCCGTTAATGTTATTTTACCGCGCGGACCGCCAGAGGCGGCCCCTACATTACGAATATCATAATCATTCCAAAATAAATATTCCCTGCTGCGTGTACATATAGTCACAAAATACGCACCGTTGCGTGAATAATCATAATTATCAAGGCGTATATCCTTACGGACGGGGCTGTACATATCAATCGGCCCAGCCTGTTATCTCAAACAGCTCGCCGAAGAGCTCCACATGGACAAATCCCTCCATATATCCGTCCTCGGTGCCCGTTTCAAAACAGACCACGGTCTCCTCGTCGTCTATATCGACATAGACATTTCTCAGTTTCATGCCCTTTGCAAGGGCATCGGCGTTGCCGCCCTCATAGAAGCCGTCGTCGATAAGCATAGCTGCAAGGGTATTTCTTCCGCCGTCCAGACGGGCAAGCTTCACGGCTATATCCGAGAGATTTTTGATGATCGTCTCTTCGTTCTCGGTATAAAACCGCACCGTAGTCATCCCGTCCCAGAGCTTATACGGCAGCTCATAAGCTTCCTCATGCTCGTTATAAATGATATTGCTCAAATCCTCACCTCCCGACGGCTGGGATAACAAAAAAGCCCCTTACGCCTGCAAACAGGCACAAGGGACGATAGTCTACCGTGGTTCCACCCTGATTCACACGAAGCTTTCTCCGTATCTCAAGTGCTCTGTAACGGGAGCTCCCGACGCTTATTGGGCGCACTCAGAGGCGGTATGCTGTATTATCCTGACCGTGCAGCCTCGCACCTGACGGCTGCTCTCTGAAACGGCTGCGGAAAAGCCTTCCTCATCGACGTTTTACGGAATATTGTAAATTTATATTATCACAGATTTTTCAGTTTGTCAAGGGGTAAAAGCATCAAATGCTGAAAAATGCGCAGTTTTCCGCACGGGATTAAACATTCTGTTGAAACCAACGTTAAAAATCACAAATAAACGGGTTGAAATGAGATAAAAAATGTGATATAATATTATAAATACACTTACAAGAAGATAACTATGAACAATAATTTTGACCTTCAGGCAGCTGTGTACTTTACGAAAACCTCACAAAAGCTCTGCCCGGTCACCAATAACACGTCTGCCGTCAGGAAAATGTCTCCGTCGGCAGCAGATAAGGGAGATATAAATGAATATAGAGATCGCAAGAATCAATCAGGGAATAGAAAAAAACGTAAAGGATTACATCAGATCCGTTAACGAGGATTACCTTTACAGACTGACAAAGATAGTGGACGAAATATCAGAAAACCGCAACGAAAAGCCTGTTATTCTGCTTTCGGGACCTTCGGGCTCGGGCAAGACCACTACGGCTATGATGATAGAAAAGCTCCTCGACGAGCGCGGACACGAGACCCACACACTCTCCATGGACAACTGGTTCTGTCCTCTCACGGAAGCCGAAAAGAAGCTTGCCGCCGAGGGAAAAATGGATCTTGAATCACCTCTACGCGTGGACAGCCAGCTCCTCAACCGTCAGATAGAGGATATCAGCGCCTGCCGCGAGATAGAGCTGCCGAAATACAACTTCAAGACCTCTACCCGCACGGGCTCGGGCAGGAAATTCAAGCGAAACAAGGGCGAGATAGTTATATTTGAAGGCATACACGCCCTCAATCCCTCGGTAATAACCGTTCCCGACAGCATGATAAACAAGATATACGTCAGCGTCAGAACGAGAATATCAGGAGACGGCATACTTCTCCACCCTTCAAGAGTGCGCCTTATGCGCCGTATGATACGCGACAAGAACTTCCGCAAGCGCTCTCTCCGTGAAACAATGAATATGTTCCACAGCGTAGAGGCAGGCGAGAACAAATACATCATGCCCTACAAGTACCGCTCGGACTACGATGTGGATACCTTCATGACCTATGAGCTCTCAGCATACAGGAACGATCTCCTCACTCAGCTGGAGGATATGCTGGACGTACCCGAGATAGCAGAGACCGTAAAGGTGCTGGAGCAGCTTGATCCCATAGACAAAAAGGATATCAGCCCGGATTCTCTCATATGTGAATTCATAGGCAACGGACAATTCAAATACTGATCCGCGATCAAACCAAGTATAGGAGACTGCATATGGAATACCTCGAAAACCGAGAGCTCTCATGGCTCAGATTCAATAAAAGAGTCCTTGAAGAGGCGACAGCTCCCGAAACTCCGCTTCTTGAAAGGCTGGCATTTTCCGCTATATATCAGAGCAATCTGGACGAATTCTTCATGGTCCGCGTAGGCTCTGTTACCGATAAAGTCAAAAACGGCTCAAAAAAGAAGGACAAATTCTCGGGAATGACTCCTCCTCAGCAGCTTGACGCCATATTCACCGCTGTACGCAGGCTCCAGCCCTCGGTGGAGGAGGCTCTCCGCCTTACCATGAAGGAGCTGGCTCCCTACGGCTTTGAGCACGTCACCTTTGAGAGAGCCACCAAGGAGGAGCAGACCTTCCTCGAGCTCTACTTCAAGCGCGAGCTGAAGCCATTCATATCGGGCATTGTCGTCAATGATGCCCTGCCCTTCCCCTTCCTTAGGAACAAGGACATATACGCCGTAGTGCAGCTTGCCGCGAAAAAGGGCATATCCATAGGCATAGTCCCTGCGTCCACAGGCAGCTCAGAGCGTATCATACACCTCGGAAAGGACGGAAAGCGCTTTATACTCGAGGAGGAGGTAATACTCCGCTTCGCCCATCTCATGTTCAAAAACTACAAGGTCATGGACCGCGCCCTCATCAGGATAACCAGAAGCGCCGACATCATGGTATCGGGCAGAGGCCCCGAGTTCCGTCAGCGCATGGAGGAGCTGGTAGACAAGCGCCAGAAGCTTGCTCCCGTTCGTCTTGAAATATCAGACGTATTCAACCGCAGCGCCCTTGACTATATATGCAGAAAGCTCAAGCTGAAAAATGTCAGCGTTTTCACTTCCCGTATACCCCTCGACCTGTCCTACCTGTATACCCTTCAGGAGTACGACAGCGATCCCAGGCTCCACTATGTACAGCGTCTGCCCAGAAAGCCCGCTGCGCTTTCCGACACCAGAACTGTATTCTCTCAGATAAAATCAAAGGATATACTTCTCAGTTTCCCCTTTGAGTCCATAAATCTTTCCTTCATAAGGCTCCTTCAGGAGTCCGCCAACGATCCCAAGGTCACTTCCATAAAGATAACTCTTTACCGTCTTGCAAGGAACAGCAAGGTGATCGATGCTCTCTGCACTGCCGCCGAGCAGGGCAAGGAAGTGCTGGTAATGATCGAGCTACGCGCCAGATTTGACGAAGAGAACAACATCGAATGGTCAAAGCAGCTCCAGGAGGCAGGCGTAAGAGTCATCTACGGCCCCAAGGACTTCAAGGCACATTCAAAGCTCCTGCTCATAACCAGAAAGGCTCAGGGCGGCAGCTTTGATCACGTTACACAGATTGGAACGGGAAATTACAACGAAAAGACCGCTTCTCTCTATACAGACCTCATGCTGCTCACTGCGGACAAGGACATAGCTGCCGACGCAGAGGCTGTATTCTCGGGACTTGTGAACGGTACCTTCGTTGAAAATACCAACAAGCTCCTTGTGTCTCCTCTGGCTCTCAGACCTCAGGTGCTGGAAATGATGGATCAGCAGATAGAGCTGGCTAAGAACGGCAAAAAGGGCTATATCGCCGCAAAGGTCAACTCCCTCAACGATCCCGCCATAATAGAAAAGCTGGTAGAGGCTTCGCAGGCAGGGGTAAAGGTGGAACTGGTAGTCCGCGGACTCTGCTGCCTTATCGCGGGAGTACAGGGCTATACCGAGAATATCACCGTCCGCAGCATAGTCGGACGCTTCCTCGAACACAGCCGTATATTCATATTCGGCGAGGACGGCCCCGATCAGAAGATATACATAGGCTCTGCCGACTATATGAGCAGGAATACCATCCGCCGCGTAGAGGTTGCAGCTCCCATAGAGGACAGCCGCCTGAAAAAACGTATCCGTGATATGTTCCGCGTACTCATGCGCGATAACGTAAAGGCAAGGATAATGCTCAGCAGCGGCGAATACATACACGAGCGCAGGAACGCGGATACCCCCTTCAACTCGCAGGAGTACTTCTACGAGGAGGCTTACAGGCGCCTTGAGGACAAGAGCTCCCGTCAGGAGCAGCTCCGTATAAACCGCACAAAGGGCAGTACAAAAAAGACCGCGAAAAAAACTGCTCCGAAGGCAGCCGAAAACAAGCAGAAGGCCGGGACTCCCGCTAAAAGAGGCAGGAAGAAAAAGACGGAATGATCTGTCCCTGCGGAAAAAAGCTTCCGAAAAGCAAGAAAATACTTGAAACTTTGCTGCTTTTATGATATAATATCTTTTATACTCTGAAAATCAGGGTTCAGCGGCAATAAGTTTTTTGAGGTTTTGAAAATAATGATAGGATATTATAACTATACGGTTATTCTTACATATATGAGTCTCATATCGTCGATAATGGGAATGTTCTTTGCAGCAGGCTTCGGCGGTGTGAGTTCTCACCCCGATTACGCCATAATATGCCTTATGGTGTCGGGACTGTGTGATATGTTCGACGGTAAGGTCGCCCGTACCAAAAAAGACCGTACCGAAAGCGAAAAGAAATTCGGCATACAGATAGATTCACTGTGTGACGCCGTCTGCTTCGGAGTACTGCCCTCTGTCATAGGCTATTCCATAGGCATGAGGGACTGGGTGGATCTTCCCATACTTGTGCTGTTCCCGCTCTGTGCCATAATCAGGCTTGCCTACTTCAACGTGGCAGAGGAGGACAGACAGAAAAAAACATCCGAGAACCGCAAGGTCTATGAGGGACTCCCTGTGACCAGCGTCGCACTGATACTCCCTCTTTTATACAGCTTCCACAAGGACATCGGCGACTGGTTTCCCGAAGTCTACGGCGGTGCCCTGCTGGTCATAGCCATTGCCTTCATCACACGCTTCAAGGTCAAGAAGCCGAGCATGAGGACTATGCTGTGCTTTATCGGCGTGGGAGTCGGAGAGCTCATATGGATGCTCTACAAGACCAGAACCAGATAAGTACGGGCTGCTGCGGCAGCCCTTTTCGGTAACGATAATACCATAAGGAGACATATATGAAAAGAACCATATGCTGCATATCCGCAGCGGCTCTGCTGGCCGGCTTCGCCTGCTCCTGCGGAAGTCACAGCACCCCAACTGACCATGTTTCGGTGTCGCTGGAAATGCATAGTAGCAAAACGCCGGAGGAAATAACCTCCGATGTAGCGGGAGATTGGAAGATCTCCTCAAAAACAATCAACGGCAATGAACAGGAAACTCCCGTGGGCAGGTACAACTTCGCCGACAACGGCAACGGCCTGTTCTACGATGAAAACGATATGCCCCATCAGGTGGTGTGGAGCATTACCGAAAGCGGCGGAATACGTCTTATATACGTCGAGACAGGAGAGACCACCGCAAACTATGAATTTATCAGCGGCGACCTCGTTATCAACGAGGATACCTCACAGGGCAGAGTTGAAACACACCTGACCAAGGTCCCCGATAAAACAGAAGGGGCAGAGGCTGACAGCGCCGGCAAGGAGAAATGATATGAAAAAGATCCTTACATTTACTTTAACCGCATTCATGCTCATATGCTGCCTTACAGGCTGCGGCAAACGCGATCCCAAGTATATCGGCAAGTGGGAAGCGTCATACATGATAATAAGCGGCCAGAAATATGAAAATATGCTGGGACTTCCCATATCCGCCGTGTTCAGGTTCGAGATAAAGGGCGACGGCAAGCTGGAATGGAAATCAGCGGTGGATAACACAATCATAGAGAATGCCAACGACGATACCGATATTACCTGGAAAGAAAAAGAAAAAGACGTCATTCAAGTAAAGGTCTCAGACCGCAAAGGCAAGGAAAAATCCCGTACCATGGATATAAAATACATAGATGATATGCTGGTTATTGAATCTGATGATTCTTCAATAAACCTCGTAAAGGTCGACGAATTCACCCCGATAGACACCGATGCACTGAATGCGGCCGCAGGCGTTATCCAGAACTTCGGCGTCAACTGAAGATAAGGAGTTATTATGAAAAAACTGATTTGTTTTTGTATGACAGCCGCGCTGTTTTCAGGCTGTATATTTAGCTGCAGCAGTAAAAAGCCGGGCAAGGGCAGCAATGTCTCGGAGCCTGCCGAAACTACTGCCGCAACCACCGAGGCTGTCCCCGCAAACAATACCGCAAAGCCCTTCCTCGGCAAATGGGAAGCCTATAAGGTATTCGTAAACGACGAGACCTATGAGACTACATACGAAGGCTTCTCTATCCCGCGCCTGATGAAGCTTGAGGTATTTGATGACAATACCGCCAAGATCACCACAGCTCTCAATCCCCACGGAAAAGACAAGGTCGAGGACTTCAAATGGAACATAACCAGCAGTAACGGCATAGACACTCTCCATGTGGCAACTCCCGACGACAGATACGACTGCACGGTAGAGCAGGGACAGATGATAATGAAATATGCCAATTTCGATGACGGCTCGCTGTACTACCTCATGCCCGTCAGCGAATTCTCTCCCACGGAATCCACCACGGAGGCAGGTCTGGACAAGGTCGACTTCAGCTCATATATGGGCAGATGGGAATCCGACGAGATCATCTCTGAAGACGGCGATTTCACAGACACCATTGGCGAATATCCTGTAAATGTAGCCTTCAGGCTTGAGCTTTTCGACGATAACACCTCGGTAATGAGCGTTTTCGGCGAGCCCATAACCTATCAGTGGGAGGCCGAGACCAAGGAAAAACTGTATATGTGGGACTACTATGAAGGCTTCGTAATAAAGAAGGATGGCGACAAGCTCGTTATCGACAACGAGCAGGGCGTCGTTGCAAAGCTGCACAAGGTCGATGAATTTACCGAATACGACTTCGCATATGCTGACGGCTCAGCTCCCGACGAGAATATAATCCTCAACCCGGAAGGCGAAGAAGAACCGACTACATAACCTAAAAGGACTGCATATGCAGTCCTTTTTTAACAACTCATAATTGACAATATAACGGCAGAATGCTATAATAAATGCGTATAGACTTTTTTATAATACAAGGAGAGATACTATGCACAAAGAATTCTTAATGGGAAACGCTGCCATTGCACGCGGTGCCATTGCGGCAGGCCTGAACCTCGTTTCCGGCTATCCCGGTACTCCGTCCACGGAAGTGCTTGAGACTACCGCAAAAGCCAATGACGGATCAATATACGTTGAATGGTCGGTAAACGAAAAAGCTGCAATGGAGCTTGGCGCAGGAGCTGCTTACAGCGGCGCCCGTTCAATGGTCACTATGAAGCAGGTAGGTCTTAACGTTGCTTCGGATCCGCTTATGAGCCTTGCTTATATAGGCGTCAAGGGCGGCATGGTAATACTGGTCGCCGACGATCCGGGACCGATCTCATCCCAGACAGAGCAGGATACACGCCATTTTGCTTCATTCTCAAAACTTCCCTGCTTTGACCCCTCTTCCGTTCAGGAAGCCTACGATATGATACAGGAGGCCTTTGAATATTCCGAAAAATACCACACTCCCGTGCTTTTCAGACCTACTACAAGAGTCTGTCACGGCTATGCTTCCATAGAAGTCAAGGACAAGGAGGAGTACAAGGTAAACAAACCCGAGGGCTTCGTCAAGGACTCCTCAAAATGGGTAATATTCCCCCGTCTTTCCTATAATGCTCACATACATATCGAGGAGCGCAATGCGGAGCTTTCACAGGTATTCTCCGATTACAAGCGCAATATCATCACTGAGGCTGCCAACAGCAGCTGCCGCAGGGGTATAGCTACCCACGGTATAAGCTACACCTACACTATGGAAGCTCTCCGCGGAAAGGACACTCCAAGAGTATTCAAGGTATCAACGCCTTTCCCTTTCCCCGAGCAAGCCGCTGTGAAGTTCCTTGAAGGACTTGACGAGGTGCTCTGTATCGAGGAGCTTGATCCGATAATCGAGCGGGAGCTCACTTATATCTGCGGAAAATATCATCTGAATACTAAGATACTGGGCAAGCTCACACATAACGTAAAGACCGCAGGCGAGAACACCTGCGCCACCGTAGCTGCAAATATAGCCGATTTCATGGGCTGGGATAAGCCTGCCGCCCCCCAGACGGAAGCTCCCCCCGCACTTCCCGTAAGACCGCCGGTTCTCTGTGCAGGCTGTCCTCACAGAGCTTCATTCTTCGCCGTAAAGGAAGCAATGAAAGGCAAAAAGAGCGTATTCTGCGGTGATATAGGCTGCTATACTCTCGGAAACGCCATGCCTCTCGACATGGTGGATACCTGCCTCTGCATGGGCGCAGGCGTCAACATCACTCAGGGTATCGGCAAGATAGAGCCCGACACCAACTGCTTTGCATTTGTGGGCGATTCCACGTTTTTTGCCTCTGCAATAACAGGCGCTGTAAATGCCGTGTACAATCAGGCAGATATGACTCTCGTAGTGCTGGATAACTCCACAACTGCCATGACAGGTCATCAGCCTCACCCCGGCACAGGCCGCACCATGATGGGCGAGGTAGTCGAAAAGGTAAGCATACAGGAAGTCCTCAAGGGCGTGGGCGTAAAGACCGTTGAGACTGTAAATCCTCTTGAACTCAATAAGGCTATTGATACGGTAAAGCGCGTATCAGCCGAAAAGGGGGTAAAGGCCATCGTGTTCAAGTCGCCCTGCGCTGTACTTATCAAAGGCAGCACCCCCGCAGTCATCGACGCTGCAAAATGCGTCTCATGCAAAAAGTGCATAAATACTCTGGGCTGTCCCGGCATCGTACTCAGGGACGGTAGTGTTACTATTGAAAATTCCCTCTGCACTGGCTGCGGACTTTGTTCGCAGGTATGTCCATTCGGAGCAATAGGAGGTGGCGAAGATGCAGAGTAATATCCTTATCTGCGGAGTAGGCGGTCAGGGAATCGTCCTTACATCGAAGCTCATCGCAGCAACTGCCATGGAGCATGATATCCCCGTAATGAGCGCCGAGACCATCGGTATGGCACAGAAGGGGGGAAGTGTATTCAGCTTCCTGAGACTGGGCGACGATATCTACTGCCCCATGTTTCCCGAGAAAACTGCGGATATAATCATAGGCTTCGAGCCTGCGGAGGCTGTACGTATGCTTCCTTACCTGAAGGACGGCGGACAGGTGGTAGTCAATACCCACCCCATAATGCCCGTAACAGCTACACTCAGCGGCTCCGACTACACAGGACAGGAAATGATAGAATATCTCAAGCGCAACGTGAAGAACGTGCTTCTCGTTGACGGCACAAAAGCCTGTGAGGAGATAGGCTCCCCGAAGGTTCTCAATATGATAATGCTGGGCGCCTCCGTCCGCAACGACGTTCTGCCCTTCTCCGTGGACGACATCGAGGAGACCATGAAAAAGACCGTAAAACCGCAGTTTGTGGAGCTCAACAGTAAAGCCCTCCGCTATACGGATTAAGCCGTTAGCCATGTAGTGGCGGACAGTGTTCGCCCGCAAAACACAAATAATTTAGCCTTACACTAATGTAGGGGCTGCCTCTGGCAGTCCGCATATATAGTCCATGACAAATATTCAAAAGGGATATTCATTTTGCTAATTGCGGGCGTCCCTACACGGCATTAAATGAAAGGAAAGAATTAAAATGCAGATATCACAGCAGCAGCTCGACCTGGTCAACGACCGCATCAAGGCGCTCGTTGAAGCAGGCAGCTTTTACGGAAAAAAGCTTGCAGAAGCAGGCATCACACACGTTGACACACCAGAGGACTTCACAAAGCTCCCGTTCTCAGAGAAGAAGGACCTCCGCGACGCTTACCCTCTCGGACTTATGACAGCGCCCGAAGAGGAGATAGTACGTATACACTCATCATCGGGAACTACGGGTACTCCCGTAATTATCCCTTACACAGCCAAGGACGTTGATGACTGGGCAATAATGTTCAAGCGCTGCTACGAAACAGCAGGCATAACCAATATGGACCGTATCCAGATAACTCCCGGCTACGGCCTCTGGACAGCAGGTATCGGCTTCCAGAACGGCGCCGAGAAGCTGGGCGCTATGGTAATCCCTATGGGTCCCGGAAATACCGACAAGCAGCTCCAGATGATGCAGGATATGGAGAGCACCGTTCTCTGCTCCACTTCGTCCTATGCACTTCTTCTTGCTGAGGAGATACAGAAGCGCGGCATCAAGGACAAGATACACTTGAAAAAGGGCGTTATCGGTTCGGAGCGCTGGAGCGACAAAATGCGTGAGCGTATCCACAATGAGCTGGGCATCGAGCTCTTCGATATATACGGCCTTACCGAGATCTACGGCCCGGGCATCGGTATCAACTGCCCCGGCGAAAAGGCTATGCACTACTGGGACGACTACCTCTACATCGAGATAATCGACCCCAAGACAGGCGAGAACGTTCCCGACGGCGAGCTGGGCGAGATAGTTATAACCACTCTCGTCAAGGAGGGCGCTCCCCTTATAAGATACAGAACTCACGACCTTTCAAGGATAGTTCCCGGCAAGTGCAAGTGCGGACGCTCCTACCCGAGAATAGACGTAATTATGGGACGTACCGACGATATGATGAAGATCAAGGGCGTTAATGTATTCCCCAGCCAGATCGAGGAAGTCCTTGCAAGCTTTGAGGAGATCTCCAGCGAGTACCAGATACGTATATCCCACCTGGACGGCAAGGATACAATGCGTATCTACGTTGAATCGACAGGCGATGTAGACTTTGACGCACTCAGCAGAAAGATAGCCGAAAAGGTCAAGAGCAGGATAGGCTTCACTCCCATCGTAAAGGTAGTTGAAGTGGGCGTTCTGCCAAGAAGTATGAAAAAGACTGCAAGAGTCATAGATGAGAGATTTGATTGATGAAGAATTACCGTATTGTTGCGGCTGTTTTGGGGGCGCTCCTTGCAGCGCCCATCATTTCGGGCTGCTCAGATAATAATACCCCTTATGACAGTGAGGCCGTTATATCTTCCGCAGAAGTCACTACTGCTGAAAAAACCACTGTACAGCCCGAAACAGTAGCCTCCGACGAAAAAAAGCAAAATGCCTCTGACTTCGGTGCTCCATCCGAAGAGATGCTGCTCAATAACAGTCCTCTCCTGTACATCATGGACAACGGGGACTATATCTACTCAGCTGTAAAAAAGGAAGGAAATACGCACTATGAAGTATATGTCCGCGACGACCGCAAAGGCAGGTCAGAAGAGCTCGGTCTGCCGCAGGACAGCGTTATATTCTATTCCGACGGCAAGAAGCTCTACTACTACTCTCCCGATGAGGGACTGTGTGTATACGATAACGGCAAGTCCTCACTACTATGCAGTGAGACTAAGTCGGAGGAACGTATCCCCCAAAGGAACAGCTTCTTCTTTGCGGAGAACTATATCTTCTTCACCGTTCCCGGAGAAAACGGCACAGAGATAAGGATAATGGACTATACGGGCGAACTGTCCGAAAAAAGCTTCCATATAGACCACAGAAACGCCGGTATAATATGCAATGCGGATATTGACGGCGGTCTCTGCCTGATATGCTCATATCCCAAGGGCACAGACGAGCATATCATCGCCTTTGACGGCTCAGACTCATACACGGAGCTGGCAGTTGGCTATTCGCCGCTGACAGCGGGAGATATGCTTTACTACATAGACTTCAACAAGCTGTACAGACTGCCCCTTTCGGGAGGTGAGCCCCAACAGCTCACGGACACCCTCTGCAAAAGCTACTGCATATACGATGACAAGCTGATATTTACCGACGGAAAAACGGTATTTTCCTCGGACGGAAGCAGTGAACCGAAGGAGCTAATATCCTATAAAGACCTTGAGGGCTGCGACTTCATCAGAAGCGTAAGAGTCACCGACGGACGCCTTTTTGTAATGGGAGGCGCGGGAGCCTTCCATATATGCCTTTCCGAGCTGGACAAGGACGGAAAGATCACAGAAAAGGTATACTCCGACAATGAGTCTTAATGCCATTTCATATATATCGGCAATCCTGTGAGATCCGCCGTTAAACCATCGGATCTCAGATATATTTTTATAAACAGATGAATGCAAACGAACTTATCGCACTTATTATCATCGCAGCCCTTGCCGTATTCTCGGTATGGCTGTACAAAAGGCTCCATAAGCCCGATATCACCAAGCTCTATAACGCAAAGACCATACTAACCGACAGGGAATACGACTTTTACACAAAGCTGAAGCCTCTTGCCGACGAGTACGGTCTGAATATCTATACCAAGGTAAGGCTTGCCGACCTGATCGAGCCCAAACCCAAGGAGGAAAACCCATTCTGGATGGAGTGCTTCAATAAAATCAAGGCCAAGCATATCGACTTTGCCCTTGCGGACGATGATACCTCCATTGTGGCTCTTATCGAGCTGGACGACACCTCCCATGCACGCCCTGACCGCGTGGAACGCGATGACTTCGTGAACGCTGTCCTGGCAAATACGGGATATACCCTGCTCCGCACCTACGGCGAGCTGGACGTTATCGAGGAATACCTGCGGTTATGAGTCGTTAGCTTGCAGTGGCGCCGTCAGACGTCCGTGTTAATATCATCAGAGCTGCGGGCGGAAAGTATCCGCACCAACTTTTCAGTATATTATTATAAATTAATAAGGGCTGCAATTGCAGCCCTTTCGTTATTTCATCTTTACTGTGTATATTTTATCTATCTTATCATATTGGTTTGAATAGCCTCCCGCATAGACATAAGATACTCCGCCGTTTTCACCCATGACTGAATATTCTTCCTGTATTTCGCCGTTTTCATCAACTCTGACTGCTCCCGACCTTATTACGTTCTCCTGATGGCTTATCTCATTAAAGGTAACACCTTCGGCTGTGGCACGGATATCGGAATAGATACCTTCCTCAACTATGGGATAGGTTATGCCCAGCTCGGGTATCATGCAGTATACAGGCATACGTATCTCATTGCTCCTGCACCCGATGAACAGCTTACCGTCATACATGGCCATGCTGCTTCCCAGATCGGAAATATCCAGAAAGCAGTGCTCCATTTTTTCAAGATCGTAGATATGGAGCTTTACGTTGTTATAGAGTATCGCAAGCTTCTCGTCGGCATAGACTATACGTCCCGTTGTAACAGATGTCTTTACGCGGTAATAATCGTTTACAAGGTCGTATCTGTGCCCGTGCTCGGGCTTTATGAGGCAGGAATAAACGCCGTTGAAGCTGTTGCTTGCCATTATTTTTCCCTCGGGAACTTCTGTCTCCTTCTCTTTCACGAATTCGTCCTTATCGCTGTCGTATTTATAGGTAACCGTGGGTATTTCGCTGACATTATGGTATTCCTGAAGCTCTGCATTCCCTGAATCATCGGCATTCAGCCATATACTTATATCCTTGGTGGCAGCTTCATAAAGAGTCGTTATCTCTGCCGTTTCAAGGTCAAGGCGCTTTGCCGCAGCTGTGGGAATGTTTCCGTCCTTGCCGTAATATGTAAAGAACATACTGCCCTCGCTGAAGAAAACGTTCCTGTAGCAGCGCTCGTCCAGATCCTTTGCTGTCCAGCTGTATATCTCCTTTAAACTGCTCCCAGACAGGTCACAACTGTACAGCGACCAGTCAGCATATTCAAAACATTCATATGTAACATAAATATAGCACTTGCCGTTCCATACATAACACTTATTTGAATATCCCTTTACTGACTTGCCCGCAAAACTCTTCCAGTTATACACGGGCGTTCCGGTGTATGATTCAAACCTGTTGGTGTAGTATTCCTCGGCAAATTCCTCCTTGTTGCATACGGGGACTTTCTCGCCGAAGTCAAACCCGCTGATGTCTATACAGCCGATCTCCATGGGAGGAGCGTTATCCTTATAGGTCAGAGGGATATTTATCTCTCTGAAATCCTCGTCGGTATATTCCCTGAACAGAGGCTCCGAGCTTTCGCTCTCGAAAACGCCTGTATCATCTGACGGTACGGGCTTCTTTTTTTCATTACAGCCCGCTGTCACGGAGGAGAATACCAGCAGAGCCGCAGCTCCCGAAATAATGCGCTTATCCATGCATCTCATCTTCATTTATCCAGTATCTGGTAGTATTATACTTATGGCCGGTATAATAAACGTTATTTCCTTCTCTGTGCACCTTTTTTTCTGTTGCAACGCTTTCCTCAAAGCTCAGACAGCCTTCATCATTGTATATGTTAAAGAGCCTGTCTAAGGAGTCACTGCCGTCGAAATTGCCGCCGAGCTTGAAAAACGGGAATGTAAGTCCGAGCTCGGGAATAATATAGTAAAGGGTTCCGCTGTTGCCTTCCGGATATACGAACAGTCCGCCGTTGAAATACTCGCAGTTTATACCCAGTGATGAACAGTCAAGTACGTAGCACTCCTTTTTGTTAAGGTCAAAGAAATGAACGGTATTGCCGTTGATATTTCCGCCGAAATCAACCACCAGCTTGTCATGGCCCGCATAGAGTACGTTACAGGAGGTAAGTCCCGTGGATACTCTGTATTCGTCGGTAACTACGTCAAATTTTCGTGAACGCCCCTGTCTTTCCGTCCATGAAAAGAGCTCGCCGCGTATGTCAGGCAAATCTATCCCGTCCTCATTTTGTTCTTCTTCTGCCGTTACCGATTTTCTGTAAAGCTCTTTCCATGTATCGGTATCGGGGAAATATTCGCTCATAACTATTTCACTGCCGGTATAAAGGGATTTCCTGCCGTCATCATCTACCTGTATTATTTCATCCGGTCCGGGCTCATAATCGTCGGCGACTTCCTTATAATTTACCTTTTGGCTCATTACAATGAGCCTGTCGGCATTATTCGGATAATAATGGTTTGAATAATCGGGAAGATAGTCCATCTGCACCAGCTCGCCATTGTCAAGGTACATGAGCTCATTATCTCCCATAACAAGATACAGCCTGTCGTGATACCAGTAGAGCTGATTTATCCAGATCGCCGATTCAGGATCGGAATGGCGGTAGAGTTCCTCTGTTTTTCCTGTGAGACCGTCCACACGGAATACAGACAGATCATGTACATCGCAAAAGCCATCCGAACCGCAGTAATCGTCATAGGAAACTACATAATAAATGTCGTTGCCTTTATACCAGCCTCTCGTTGTCACGCCCTTTGAGGGCTGGCTGCACTTCTTTTCCCACTCTTCTTCAAGCTGCTTCACTTGTTCGCTGTCTGCCTCAGCCTCTTCTGATCCGTGATCGATGCTCATACTGAAATCGGGCTTGTAGCGGTCACGGTACTTCTCTCCCTTGCAAGGTGAGATGCGTTCACCGAAGTCCAGATCTGTTATATTGAGGCTGTGGAGGGTGAACGGCGGCTCCTTGTCGGTCTTGGTTATATTTACGTTTATGGTCTTGAAATCCTCCGCTTTGAACTCGCGGAATTCAGGCTTATCCTGTATTACCGGCTCGTCAACGGAACCGTCCGACACGGTGGTATCACCTGCGGCAGGCTTTGCCTCAGAGCTTTTCTTATTCTTGTCCTCACATGAAAAACAGCAGGCAACCATTGCTGCGGCTGTGATAAATGCTGTGATCCTTTTCATATTTGTCCCTCCCAAATCAGTGTATATATATAAGTGATTTCAGAAAACAAAAAAGACGAAATCTTTCAAGTTAAAATAAAAAAAATATTTTCGATCCTTCGTATTGTAATTATATCCTATATTCCCGGCCACTGTCAACCAAAACGACATTTGTCGTAATTTGTCGGCTTATTCATGTATTTTTCCCAATTCATAGGCTTTTATTCCATTTTTATTTATGATTTCTTTGAAAATTTTTCCATAAATCAAGCAGAAATTTGCATTGCGTCTTTTTTTGTGGTATAATAATATGAAAAACCGCAAGCTTACACGACGACTTTATTCCATAGGAGTTGCATTAAAATGAGTACTGAAACTATATTGAAATACGATTCCCCCTCTGAGAGCTTTGCTGAAGCTCTCCCTATCGGAAACGGACGTATCGGCGCTATGATCTACGGTACAGCCGTCAATGAGTCTATCAGCCTTAACGAGGATTCTGTCTGGTCAGGAGGTCTGCGGCACAGGATCAATCCCGAAGCTCAGGAGGGCTTCGCGGAAACAAGAAGGCTCCTTGCAGAGGGCAGAACAGAAGAAGCCGAAGAGGCAGCATTCAGCAAGATGCAGGGCGTTACTCCGAATATGAGGCGTTATATGCCCCTCGGAGAACTCAAGATAGACCTGGAGCTCGGCGGCAGAGCAAGAGAATTCTCACGCAGCCTCGATATCGGCAGCGCTGTGGCAGACTCTTCCTTTACCGTAAACGGCGTCACATATACAAAGGAATACTTCATATCCGCACCCGATGAAGTCATGGTAGTTCGCATATACGCATCGGAACCCGCTTCCGTGTCCCTTTCATGCTGTATCGACAGCCCCGAGGACTTCTACGACGACAACCGTCCCTGCGGAAATAATATGATACTCTTCAACGGCGGTACCGGCGGCAGAGGAAGTATACTCTTTGCAGCCTGCCTCGGAGCCTCCGTAAAGGGAGGCAGCCTGAAGACCGTTGGAAGCCGTCTCGTGGCTAAAAATGCCGACGAGATAATGATAGTGCTTTCCGTCCGCACAAGCTTTTACAGCGAGAATTACAGCGAATCCGCTCAGGTGGATACGGAAATGGCTCTTCAGTGCGAGTTTGACGAGCTCTACTACCGCCATGTGAATGATTACCGCGAGCTTTTCGACCGTGTGGAGCTTTCTCTCAACGATAACAGCGACGAGGATCTGTCCCTCCTTTCCACAGCAGAGCGTATCGACCGCATGAAGGGCGATGAGCTTGACAACAAGGAGTGCAGACGTCTCATCAACGATAACAAGCTTTTCGAGCTTTACTTCAATTTCGGAAGATACCTTCTCATATCATGCAGCCGTACAGGCACTCAGCCTGCTAATTTACAGGGACTCTGGAACGAGCTTTCCGCAGCTCCAGACGGCAGCAGATATTCCCTCAACGTGGCTTCGGAAATGTACTACTGGGCAGCAGAGAGCTGCAACCTTTCCGAGTGTCATCTGCCGCTTTTCGACCTTATGGAGCGCGTATGCGGCAACGGCAGAGTCACCGCAGAGGAAATGTACGGCATACACAAGGGCTTTGTATGTCACCATAATACCGATATATGGGGAGATACGGCTCCTCAGGGCGAGGAGCGCACCTCAAGCTTATGGCCTATGGGCGGCGTATGGCCTGCCCTGCATATCTTCGAGCACTACGAATACACTCTGGACAAGGAATTCCTTGAGGAAAAATACCATATCCTCAGAGAGTCCGCCGAGTTCTTCACGGAGTATCTCACCGAGGACAAGAAAGGCAGACTGGTAACAGGTCCCTCGGTATCTCCCGAAAATTCCTATACAGACAATAACGGATACAAGGCAAGCCTCTGCATGGGACCTGCCATGGATCTTCAGATGATATCCGTGCTTTTCTGCGACGTCATCAAGGCAGCCGCCATACTTGGCAGGGACGAAGCTCTCTCCGAAAGCCTGAAGGCTATGCTCAGAAAGCTGCCTATGCCTCAGACAGGAAAATACGGTCAGATAATGGAGTGGTTGGAGGACTACGACGAGACCGAGCTCGGTCATCAGCATATCTCCCAGCTTTTCGCTCTCCACCCCGCTGATATGATAAATCCCCACAAGACGCCAAAGCTGGCCGACGCCGCAAGAGCTACCCTTGTGCGCAGACTCATCAACGGCGGAGGACGCACAGGCTGGAGCTGTGCATGGGTGACGAATATGTGGGCAAGGCTCTTTGACAGCCGCATGGTCTACGAAAACCTTCAGCGTATGCTCTCACACTATACCTCTCCGAATATGACGGCTTCAAAGCCCTGCTTCAGCCCCTATGCAAACCTCGGCTGCACCGCTGCCATAGCGGAGGCTCTCATGCAGAGCTGCGGCGGCGAGATCAATCTTCTCCCCGCTATCCCCGAGGAATGGAACAACGGCCATATCACAGGTCTCAGGGCAAAGGGCGGCTTTACCGTTGATATTTACTGGACAGAACATACTCTCGACCGTGCAGAGATATACTCAGAGTACGGCGGAGAGCTCAGGATCAGGGCAAACTGCGTTGTAAGCGTCGCCTGCAGCGGCGAATCCGTAAATTCACGCATAGAAGACGGCGTCATCATTTTCGATACGGAACAGGGCAGAACATATACCATAAAAGCCTGATCCATAGGAGGAACAAATGTATATTCGCAAAATTACTGCTGTTGCAGCCGCTGCGGCTGCTGCCTTGTCGGTATTCGCTGCTTGCAGCAAGAACAAAAAGGGCTCATTTACGGCTTCGGTGCCCATTATCGAGAAGACTACCGCAAAAACTACTGCCGAGCCCACTACTACTCTCCCCGTAGAGACCTTTCCCGAATATCCCGTTACCTTCCCTGAAATAGAGAAGAAACAGTCGGGCAACCTCTATGAAGCGGAAAAAGCCCAGCTCAAGGGCGGCGTCAAGGCAGCTACCGACCTTCCCGAATTCAGCGGCGAAGGCTATGTAACAGGCTTCGGCGACAAGGGAGAGGGCTCCGTCTGCTTTGAGATAGACGTTCCCACCAATCAGCACTATGACCTCTCCTTCAATATATCAGCCGCAAAGGCAGTAAACTGCCGCATAACTCTCGGAGATCAACAGCTGACTGTGTTCAAGACCACTGACAACAGCCAGTTCACCTATATAACCCTCTACGGCGTATTCCTTACAAAGGGCAAACAACAGCTCACCATTACTCCCGAAAACGGAGATATGTTCCTGGATTACCTGAAGATCGAGAACAATACCTCTCTCAGCGATATATCCTACAATACCAACGGCGAGCTGGTAAACAAGGACGCAGGCGAGTCCGCAAAGGAGCTTATGAGCTTCCTGTCCGAGAATTACGGAAAATACATCATTACAGGTCAGTACGCCTACGGCGGGGACAATGCCGACCTTAACCTGATCTACCGCACTACGGGAAAATACCCCGTTATGCGATTCTCTAACCTTGAGATACCCGACGAGAGCTTCGACGATAGCTTCAAGGAGGTGGACGCTGCCGCAGAATGGTACTTTAACGGCGGCATCTCCTGCGTAAGCTGGTTCTGGAAGGCTCCGTCAGACAAAAAAAGCGGCATACGCACAGAGGATACGGATTTCGACCTCTCCAAGGCCGTCACTGAAGAAAAGATCGCAGAGCTCACCGAGGAAGACATCAGAGAGCTTTACAGCAAGGGAAATATTTCCAAGGAGTGCTACGGTCTGATACTTGATATAGACAATATGGCAGGCCAGCTGACCTCCCTCAAAAACAGAGGAGTTCCCGTACTGTGGCGTCCTCTTCCCGAGGGCTGCGGCAACTGGTACTGGTGGGGCGCAAAGGGCACTGCCGACTACAAATGGCTTTGGCAGCTGATATACGACCGCTTTACCAAGTATTTCAAGCTGGATAACCTCATATGGGTATGGAACGGTCAGAGCGAGAGCTCTCTTGTGGACAAGCGTACCTTCGACATCGCTTCCGTAGATCTTTACCTCAGCAGCGAAAAGGACTACGGTGACAGATTCTATGAGGAATTCGCAGCCGTTCAGAAATTCGTGGGCAGCGACAAGCTCATAGCTATCAGCGAATGCGGAAGCGTTCCCGATATGGATACTGCCTTCAGAGACAACGCTGTATGGTCATTTTTCGGCGTATGGTACGGCAAGTATATACGTACCGAAAAAGGCGAATACAACGAGGAATACACCAGCAAGGACGCTCTTATAAGAGCCTATAACTCCGACGGCGCACTTACCCTCGACGAATACCGCAAGATGAGGGGCTTCAAGGAGCCCGAGACAGATACCGAATAAGAAAGGGGACTTTGCATGAATGACGATTTCACACCAAGACGTCCCAATTCCGCAGCACAGGACGAGATAATCGTCAAAATGCTCAATGAGGTCGGCAGGAACGACCACAAGACTACAAGCTTCAAGCTTTGGGATACTCTTGTAATTACTCCCTTTTCAAGACCTGAGGATATGTTTCTCTTCATGGAAGAGGATTTCTCCCTGCTGAGCACCTGCGGCAAGACCTTCACGGAGCTGCGCACGGAAGCTCAGAAGGCTGCGGAAAAGAAATACAGCGTCAAAAGCAATGTTACTCTTGAAAAAATATACGATATATTCACAAAAATTAGCGGTATCACCGCTGCGGGCAGAGACAGGCTCATGGCCCGCGAATGTGACCTGATACACCACTTCGCCTTTGCCAGAAGAACAGGAAAGCTCCTTTTTGACAAGGCTAAGGACTGCAAAAACAGGATAATCGTCACCTCTGATTCCTACTATCCCCGCGACGTTATAGTAAAAATACTCTGCGACTGCGGATACGGCGGATATGACAAGCTTATACTCACCGAGGAACAGAATATACCCGATTCGGCACCTACTGCCTACCTTGACGCGGTGATAAAGAAATCGGGAGTGGAAGCAAACAATATTCTCCATGTGGGCGGAGATTTCTCCGCAGATGTGGAGGCACCCATAGTCAAAGGCATGAGAGCCCTCATGCTCCAGCCCGTACAGCCGCTTATGGTAAAATCAGGCAGGATAAGAGGCTTTATCGAGGAAAAACATCTCTACGACATGGAGGACAGCAGACTTATGGCTCTTCGCTGTGCCTTCGGCCTCTATGCCGCCTACGGCTTTGACGTGCCGCAGAACAAAAAGCCTCAGAGTGACCTCTGCGGAGACAATTATATGACAGGCTTCATAATACTTGGACCTCTGTCACTTATACAGGACTTTTCTCCCGAAACAGAGCTTCAGGGCGAGCTGATCTCCGCAATGGAAAGCAATAAGGAGATCATGGACGGAAAGCGCGATTTTGAGGAGATGATGTACTGCCATTTCGGTGATTTCATCGAGAAATATGGCAGCGAAGGCTGTCAGCTGCCGCTGGAATTCCTCGAAAAACACAGCTATATCGGCGACAGGAACAATATAATGCCCCTTCTTTCGGAAAACGGCAGAAAAAAATGGGGCAAGCCCGCAAGTGAACCCAAGCTCGCACCGGTTCACGCAAAAGCCGTCAGAAAGAACCCCGTTCAGAAGCTGGCCGACAAGCTTTTCCCCGAAGGAACAAGAGTCAGAGAGCTCACTGAAGGAGTCCTGAACAGAAAAAAGAAGAAATGATCTTACTTTTCTGCTCTTTGTCACCTTTTGCGACAGCCGTATTCGACGGCGTTTTATTACACTGATACCTTATTACATTTCCCTGCAAGAAACGGTGGTATAACCTAAAATATTCCGTTGCTGCTCCTTTTGTCATGTGTTATCATTATTAAGCGGTAAAAACCGCCAAGCAAAAGGAGGTATAAATAATGAATAACAAGGTTAAGGTACTCATCGGCGACGATTCTGCCGAAACAGGCGTAAGCGTGGCCAATAAGCTCCGTGAAAAGGGAATGTATGCGTATACCAGACGCAGAGACTGCGGTCTCATCCTTGATTCCATAAAAAAGGATCCGCCGGATGTGGCTGTGATGGATATATCCTCTCAGAACGGCGACGTTATCTCCGTAATGAGAGCAGCAGGCGAATCAGGCATAAAGCCTCCCGTTTTCATAATAACTTCCGCCTATGACAATGAGTTCATTGAGCGTCAGGTGATGGAAAACGGAGCATCAAAGTTCCTGCTCAAGCCCTACAGCGCAGACGACCTCTGCACTGCAATAAATTCCTCTCTCGGCGACAGAGTAAACAGCTTCAGCGACGATATGGAGGTCGTCGTTACGGATATGATACACCAGCTGGGCGTTCCCGCTCATATAAAAGGCTATCATTACCTCAGAACTGCCATACTCTACTCGATAAAGGACAAGACTCTTCTCGACAGCGTTACAAAGCTCCTCTATCCCACAGTTGCGGATATTTACGACACCACCTCATCAAGAGTAGAACGCGCTATCCGCCATGCCATAGAAATAGCATGGGACAGAGGAAATGTGGATACCCTCAATTCCTTCTTCGGCTATACCGTGGATACGGGAAAGGGCAAGCCAACAAATTCGGAATTCATCGCTCTTATCACAGATAAGCTCAGACTTCGCTATAAAAGCGTTCTGAATACTCACTGATACTGAATAAGCTGTGATGATACCGCATATCATATCCTGCACAGCAATGTGCAGTAAAAAATCTTTAAGAAAAGGAGTATTATCATGGCTTTCAGAAAAATCAGCATCAGCGAGCTTTCATTCAATCCCTTCGACAAGATAGGAAAACAGTGGATGCTCCTCACAGGCGGGGACAGCAGCAGCTTCAATACCATGACAGCTTCATGGGGACAGCTTGGCGTTCTCTGGAACAAGGACGTTTTCACCTGCTATATAAGACCAAACCGCTATACATACGGTTTCATTGAAAAAGGCGAATGCTTTACAGCTTCATTTTTCGGCGAAGAGTTCAGACAGGCACTTTCCTTCTGCGGCTCAAATTCGGGCAGAGACTGCGACAAGGTAAAGGAAGCAGGCCTTACTCCGGCTGAGATCGGCGGATGTATGGCATTTGAAGAGGCCGAACTCGTGCTTGTCTGCCGTAAGCTCTACAGCTACGACCTTCAGGAGAGCGGCTTCCTCACAGATGACGGAATACCCGAGAAATTCTTTTCAAAGGATCCCTATCACCGCGCCTATATCTCCGAGATAACCGGAGTATATGTAAAGGAATAATCCACGAAAAATGTGACAAACTATCCGCATAAGATTCTTTTAACCACAAATCAAAACAG
The DNA here is from genome assembly GCF_000571935.1 of Ruminococcus flavefaciens 007c. Lineage (GTDB taxonomy): Bacteria > Bacillota > Clostridia > Oscillospirales > Ruminococcaceae > Ruminococcus > Ruminococcus flavefaciens_F. Next base: position 410,552 of record NZ_ATAX01000028.1, read on the forward strand.
ACTCTGTATGATAAATCATCAGTAACAGGCTATAATCGGAGGGAATATGATGAAAAATGACATTTTCAAAAACATTGCAATTCAGAACGGTACAACAGAAGCAGAAGTAAAACGTGAAATCGAAAAATCCATTGCAGAAGCCTGCAAGGATCCCAATGCTCCCATAAACAATATCGGCTCAGGCACTGTTCCCACCCCTGAGGAGGTAATGGAGTATATCTTAAAAGAAGTAGTAAAAACCAAAATGAACTGACTTCAATAATTACGGATAGATAATGACCCCCGCTGCCGTACACGGCAGCGGGGTATTATATTTACACATGAAAACAAAACCCCCTTGCAGACCGTGAGTTGTCCGCAAGGGGTTCAATTCTTATATGATCAAAAGACCTTATTCAGCAGCGTTGAGCTTCTTAGCGAGCTGAGACTTCTTTCTTGCAGCCTTATTCTTGTGCATAAGACCCTTTGCGCAAGCCTGATCAACTCTCTTGATTGCAACCTTGATAGCCTCTGCCTTGTCAGCAGCACCTGTTGCTACAGCTGTGTCAGCCTTCTTGAGGATAGTCTTGAGATTAGACTTTCTTGCCTTGTTAGCAGCAGCCTTTGTAGCATTAACCTTGACTCTCTTCTTTGCAGACTTAATGTTTGGCATTACCTTACACCTCCTTGAATTATGCAGAACGAATATTCATCTGCATTTTACAGATAATAGGAGCAAATACGGGTTCATTCACTCCCGACAGCTGCAACGCACAGCTGCCATACTGAGACAAATATAATTATATCATTTTTCCACATTATTTTCAATAGCCAAAAGTGAAATTATCGTCAGAAAAATTTTCCACAATTAAAGCAAAATGCACAATATGGAGGAAATCATGGATATACGTACAGATCTTGCCCTTGAAAGCTTCTCCTTCGGAAGTCTGCCAGAAAGCGTTCACATCTCACAGCGCGGAAGAGCTTTCCGCATCACTGAAATAACCATAGACGATGACAGCTGCATAGACGCCATCGGAAAAGGGAAGGGCAGATATATCACCCTGGAGGGAAGCTCACTCAGCCGTTACTCGGAGGATTATCCCATTATGGTGCAGGAGCTGGCAGACGAGATAGAGTCTCTTATCCCCGGTGGAGAGGTCCTTGTTGCGGGACTGGGAAATAATGATATAACCCCTGACGCCATAGGTCCGCAGACAGCCTCAAAGATACTGGCTACACGACATCTTAACACCGATGACGGGCTTTTTGTGCCGTCACTGCGTCCCGTGAGTACTCTCGCAGGGGGAGTCATGGGACAGACGGGCATAGAGACCGCCGAACTGATACGCTCGGTAGCTTCTGAGCTGCGCCCATCGGCAATAATCGCAGTTGACGCCCTTGCCTGCAATGATATAAGCCGCCTCGGCACGACTATACAGATAACCGATACGGGTATCTCACCGGGGAGTGGCGTTTCCAACGAGAGAAAAGAGCTCTCGGAGAAGATATTCGGCGTACCCGTCATAGCCGTGGGGATACCCACAGTCGTGGATATGCACACCATAGTAAGAAGTCTCACAGGGAAAAGCATAAACGGGAAGCTGCCAAACATGATGGTAACTCCCCGTGATATAGACCGCCTGACCGAAAGAGCCTCACAGCTCCTTGCCTTCGGCATAAATCTCGCCTTGCAGCCCACCCTGACCTTTGAGGACGTAAGAGGGCTGTTCTGAATTTGGAATTTTATGGGCGCACAATGTGCGCCCTTTTCATTATATTCTGTACATTGTATTTTTACTGCTGTCCCAGATAGTCTCGCGTTTGCCGCTGCCGGGATAGATACGGATAATTCTGAATCTTCCGTCTGTTGTCAGTGAGTATTCGTACTTAAAGCCCTGATCTGTGGTCATGTGAGTATTATAGGTATTGGTATGAGCAACAGGCTTTCCGCTTCTTGTATAGGCTACCATATTTCCGTCCTTCTGGAAGCCTATCATATCTCCGCCTGTATTGAAGCTCCATAATGTTATTGTTGTATAATCTTTAGCGCCCTTTGGCTTAAAATCTTTTTCAAGAGTAAGTCTACCGTTATAAAACTTAAAATCATACCACGCTTTTTCTTTAGAATTATAAATACTTAAGCAATAATGATAACCAGAGAAATTCTTTCTTTTATCGCTATCATACCATGTTATACCACCATTGTTACCTGTATTTATATAAGCACCGTAATTCCACGCATAATCTGGTTCGTAAGAAACAATTTTACCATAACCATTATGGTATACATTCCACGTACCTGTACCTTGAGGAATTTCAAGCCAATAATCCGCATTAGCATTTATGGAATTAAAGCTAGTTTTTGCATTGCCAGCAAAGGGAACTATCGCCATGACTGCTGCCATTAAAACCCCGATAAATCTTGCTTTTTTCATAAAATCTCTCCTTTTGTCAGGTATTATAACCTAAAATAATATGTGTTCATTATAAATTATTACCCCAGAGATGTCAAGTATATTTACCGAAAAGAGCAATAATTGTATATTTTAGGAGCGTCAACGTGGCAAGGGTGCAGCGTCACGCTGCTTACCACATGAATTCAACATCGGGAGCCTTTACCATGTTTATTTCTGGCTCGGGATCTGTTTTCTGCTGCTCCTTTTCCTCTCTGAGTATTGCCTTTGCCATCTCCTCCACCTCGACTATCTCGTGGAAGTAGTCATTCAGAGGCTGTACAGCCTTGAATACTTCGAGTGCGTGTTCGGCTATTTTACGTGAGAAAAGCTCCTCAAGCCCGCTGACCTTGGTGTACACGCTCAATCCCTTTTTCAGAAAATAGGGCTCCAGCTCGGGTACGGGACAGGGCTTTTTACGCTTGTATTCATCGCCGCCCACTGTGAGCCCGTACTTTTCAACAAGCTCTGATATAATGTTGAAAAAAGGCTCGGCGTCCTCAAGAAGTCCGCTGCGGAAGCGCTCCATAACCGCGGCTTCGGGCTTGGATATGCGGAAGCCAAACTCCGCTCCCTCGGGAGACAGTTCAAAATACAGCGTGGGAGTCTTGTTCCAGTACCACGCCTCATAGCGGACGTATATCCACATAGTGTCACGGTAGTGCAGATAGGGAGCAAAATTCTCGTCCCGGTATATCCTTCCCACCTTGTAAATCATACCCTCTGTATCAGCAAAAGGCGTATAAAGCTCCTCGCCGAGAGCCTTCATAGGCTCGCATATCTTCTGTGTATAGACCGCCTTGCGCGGCTCGAACCAGTCCTTATTGTTATTATGCCTTATACCGAGGAGGAACTCCAGCGCCTCCTGTGAAAAACCTTCAAACATTTTTTCTCCTTTGTTTTTTCCTGCGTGAGTCTCTGCAAATATGATTTATTATACCACAGCGGCTGACATTATTCAAGCCAAAACATCTTTTAACCAACTTTTTACAGCAATATCGTCCTATTTATATTTCACAGACGGGTGGAAAAGTTTTCAACAAGCTGTTGAAATAGCTGTGGATTCATATGTTCGATTGTTGATAACCCTGTTGAAAGAGTGGAAAATAACGGTAAATTAACTTTCTGGAAGTTCTTAAAAGTTGAAAACTATGTGGATAATCAGGGAAAATGAGTAAACAATAAAAATACGTTGTGGAAAACAACTCCACAGCAATTCACTGTAAAGGATATGATTTGTATGAAAAAGCTTTTAGCAATATGTTCCATATTTTTTACGGTTTGTGCAACTCTTACAGGCTGCGGCGATAATAACGACGGCCATTATACAGATGACGGGAATGGCTCAGTTGTAGAGGACACTAACACCGATAAAAAGTATGAATCCCATGCCGACGGAAGAGATCCTTCCATAGGAGACCGCGTTGACGACGCTGCCGACGGTATCGGCGATGCGGGCAAAGATGTGATCGACGGTGCAGGTGACGCAGGAAAAGAGATCATCGACGGTGCCAAGGATGCCGCTGATGACGTTATCGACGGTCTTGACGGAAAAAAGGAGCACGACCGTGAAAAGACCACTACCACTCACCGTATGGACAGATAAAGCAAGGCGGACATAAAGTCCGCCTTTTCAACATTCAGGTATCAATTGTTGAAAATCAACTGCACAGCTCAGCCATTGCCTCTGCCATGATCTCTGCATTCTTCAGCAGATTTCCAACTGTGATGAACTCATCGGGACTGTGCATATGCCCGTCCTCGTTCGGGAACTCCGCACCGAAGGCAACTCCGCCCTCGATCTCATGTACATAGGTACCGCCGCCGATAGCTATACAGCGTCCCTTTTCGCCTGTAACACGTTCATATACACGGATAAGCCCCTGCACAAAGCTGCTGCTCTCGTCGGTGCAGTGAGGCTCAACGCCATCGCAGGAAACTATCTCAAAGCCTGCTTCACGAAGCTTTCCACATACTATCTCACTGATCTCGGCCTTTCTACGGTCAAGGGGGAAGCGTATGTCGATACCGCCGTTTATCCTGCCGTTTTCGGTGCTCAGAAGAGATAATACACAGGTCATACTACCCGATAATTCGTCGCTGAAGCCGAGTCCGCAGCTGCTTCCGTCTGTTTCACCGTGCGGAAAGAGATCCGAAAGTCCCTGTAAAAGCAGGTTCTCATCACAGTAGCTGCCGAGGAACTGAGTTATTGCGTTATCGCCCTTTTCAGGAGTGGAGGCATGAGCGGAAACTCCCTCAAAGACAGCTTCCTCCGATTCCTCGTCATCATTCAGAAAGGTCACGGTACAGAACTGAGGAACTGCATTTATCACTGTTCCTGCCTGTATATCAAGTATTTCGTCATCTTCAAAATCAGCTGCAAAATAGACTCTCAGCATACCCTTTTCCGCATTTATAACGGGGTATTCACCGTCAGGAGTGAACACCATGGGCGGCAGCTCTCTATTTTTGCGGTAGTAAGCAAGATCCTCAGAGCCATTTTCCTCGTTGGTGCCGAATATAAGGCGTATGCCCTTTTTCAGCGATATACCCAGCTCCCTAACTGCTCTTGCCGCAAACAAGGCCGCAACGGCAGGGCCTTTATCGTCAATGGCGCCTCTGCCTATGAGCTTATCTGTCTCGGGCTCATACCTCAGCATGAAGGGGTCCGTTGTCCAGCCGCAGCCCACAGGCACCACATCGAGGTGGGTGAGCACTGCCAGCTGAGCAGGCAGTTCGTTTATATCCGCAGAGCCTGCATAGTTATCAACATTATCAACAGAAAAACCGTATTCCCTGCACTTTTCAAGCATAAGCCCCAGAGCTCTTGCAGGCTCGATGCCGAAGGGGGCGTCCTTCTCTGCTTTTCCCTGTACGCTCGGAATAGCCACAAGCTCACCGAGAAGGTCTATCATTTCCTGTTTGTGTGCTTCAAGATATTCTCTGATCTCTGTCATTTCTGCCTCCTGGTATATTGTTATAACACAAAAAACCGCAGTAAATATACTGCGGTGATTTGCGAGTACACAACGTCTCCCGACGCTGTGCACCAAGAAAGAAAGGATAAATATGAAAAGAATTAATCAGTTAACGATAGCCTTTTCAGTTTCCTTATCAAAGATATGGATTCTGTTGGGATCAATTGCAACCTTGATGTCATCACCGGGTCTTGCTGTTGATCTTGGGCTTACACGTGCTGTGAGCGGAATACCTTCGCAAAGGAGGTAAAGGTATGTCTCAGCACCCATCATTTCTGTGATTTCAACGTTAGTATCAATAACACCTGTTGAAGCGTTGGAGAGGTACATCTCTTCGTCGTGGATAGACTCGGGACGTACTCCGAGGATAACTTCCTTGCCAACATAGTTGCCGAGCTCTTCGTTTACCTTAGACTCGGGAACGATGATCTGGTATCTGTTTCCTCTGCCGCTTGATGCGCCGAATTCAACGATGAACTGGCCATACTCTTCCTTGAGCTCTGCGTCGATGAAGTTCATCTGAGGTGAGCCGAGGAAGCCTGCAACGAACTTATTTACAGGATTCTCATAGAGGTTCTGAGGTGTATCGATCTGCTGAACGAAACCGTCCTTCATACATACGATTCTATCACCCATTGTCATAGCCTCTGTCTGGTCATGAGTTACGTATATAAATGTAGTACCAAGCTTCTTGTGGATCTTAGCGATCTCGGTTCTCATCTGAGCACGGAGCTTAGCGTCGAGGTTTGAGAGAGGCTCGTCGAGAAGGAATACCTTAGGTGAACGAACGATAGCACGACCGAGAGCAACTCTCTGTCTCTGACCACCGGACATTGCCTTAGGCTTTCTGTCGAGGAGGTGTGTAAGGTCGAGGATCTTAGCTGCCTCGTTAACCTTTCTCTCGATCTCGTCCTTAGGAACCTTACGGAGCTTGAGTCCGAAAGCCATGTTATCAAATACTGTCATATGAGGATAAAGAGCGTAGTTCTGGAAAACCATCGCAATATCTCTGTCCTTGGGAGCGATGTCGTTTACGAGACGATCGCCGATGTAGAGCTCTCCTTCGGAGATCTCCTCAAGACCTGCTATCATACGGAGAGTAGTTGACTTACCGCATCCGGAAGGTCCAACAAGAACGATGAACTCCTTATCTCTTATCTCTAAATTAACATCCGAAACGGCCACAACTCCGCCCGGATATTTCTTATAAATGCCTTTAAGTGTTAAGCCTGCCATTTAATCCAGTCCTCCAGTTCAAATTTTAATGCCGATCAATGATACAGTATCAGCTATGATAATATAATATCACATCTGCCGAAAAATTTCAAGTTGCTAAATTGCCAAACTTAAAAGAAGTTGTTTATTAGATTTGCCGAAAAAACAGGGTTAAATCGCTTGCAAAAGTCCTCAAAATCCTGGTCTTTAAACAAGTTTTCAACATCTTTGTGCAATAATTCCATACACTGACCAATTGCCAGTTTTTCGGGCAAAACCAATGCTCCGAGAGAAACTCTTACAAGCAGCTCTACATGATTTCCCACGCTTGCGAACATTCGCTTCACCTGATGATACTTTCCTTCATGGAGCTGAATAAAAGCCAGTTTATCGCAGTTTTCCACAGACTTTACGAGAGCGGGCAGACAAGTCTCTCCGTCGGCTAAGGTAAGCCCTTCTCTAAATTTGTTAACATAATTGTTTTCAAATGGTCTGGCAAGTTGAACAATATAAATCTTGGGTATATGATGACGCGGAGAGAGCATTCTGTGAGCTAATTCTCCGTCGTCCGTAAGCAAAAGAGCACCCATGCTGTCCTTATCAAGGCGGCCTGCGGGAAACATACCTTTTGTGCGCATTTCAGGCGGAATAAGCTTCATAACAGTCTCGCCGTCCTTGTCATCTGTAGAGCACACATAGCCCTGTGGCTTATTGAGAAGTATGTAACGGTAACGGGAACTGCATATCTCCTGACCGCAAACCGTCACAGCCGATAACTCGGGATCTATCTTGACATCAGACCTCCTGACAGCTGCTCCGTCAACGGTTATCCTGCCCTTTGCGGCAAGATCCTTGATCTGTGATCTTGAGTATTCTGTTCTTTCAGATATAAATTTATCAAGACGAATCTGCGCCATAGTATTTCCTTTCCGAATATTGTGCCATGCCCCATGAATAGTATTCTTTAAGCGCAAAAAACGACGCAATACACAAATATGGGAGAATAGATTATGAAAAGACCGTTTTTAATGATTTTAGCTGCCCTTTCTCTGCTGACCGCCTGCCGAAGCAGAGAGGAAAAGACCATTGTATCCGTTCCTGCTGCCGATGCCGCTCAGAGAGAAGCATACTTTGCCTCTCACGGCTGGAAGGTTGAGGAGATCTCCGTGGGAGATGTGATCATACCTGCGGATTTTTCGGGCATCTATGAGGAATACGCCAAAATACAGGATCGTCAGGGACTGCCTCTGAGAGAATATGCGGGCAAAATTGCAAAGCTTTATGTCTATGAGGTAAAAAATTACAGCCCTGAAAGCAGGAAAATGCTCGCAGAGCTGCTTGTTTGCAATGAAAATGCTGTTGCCTCACTTATTTACAGTGAGGACGGTATAAGCATAAAAATGCCTGTATCCTGATCAGAAAAGCTTGATAAGGCTTCCGATGAGGGGAAGTCTGTATGCCTTGCCCTTGATGCTTCCGTATACGAACATAGCATCGATAGCAAGCACGAGAAGAGGATATATTAATCTTGCGATAAGGACACCGAGAATCGGAATAAATCCCACTATAAGCATAATTACGCCCAGAATTAGCAGACATACCAGCCATGTGAAGCTCTGATTCGCATGGAATTTGCAGTATGTTGAGTTGCCGTCACCGCAGATGGGAAGAAAGAAAAGAATCGGGATAAGGTATGCAAGAATGGGAAAAACCTTGTTCTTTTCAATTTCAGCTGGCACAAAAGTCTTCTCAGTGTTGATGTCGTTGAAGTTTTCAAGGAAATTGTTGATCTCATTCATAATAAAAACCTCCATTTTTATATTTCGGAAATGTCTTCCGTTTTATCCTTTTTATCAAACTCGCTTATGGCTGCAACGAAGCTGTCAACGTCCGTAAAGTCTTTATATACGGAAGCAAATCTGATATATGAAACAGGATCTATATCTCTCAGTCTGTCCAGCACCAGTTCACCTATCTCGGTAGACCTTGCCACAGTCCTGAGTGCATTTGCGTAATAATTTTCCACATAGTTTGCAATCTCGGTGATCTTCTCGGCTGAGACAGGTCTCTTCTTTATTGCCGAAACTATGCCGTTTATAAGCTTGGCTTTGTCGAATAGCTGAACGCTTCCGTCGCGCTTTTCGACCATAAGCAGCGGTATCTCCACAGCCTCATAGGTTGTAAATCTCTCGCCGCATCTTGTACACTCACGCCTGCGCTTTGTTTTATCGTCAACAGGACGTGAATCTATGACTTTAAGATCTTCAAATCCGCAGTAAGGACATTTCATAGCTTTTGCTCCCTGCCGTATGACTCTGTCATCCTGATAAGTTTATTATAGCCGGAAATCAGGTCACTTATAGCTCCCCAGCCGCTCCTGTAAAGCTCCAGCACCACGCTGCAATCGGGGTTATAGCCGGAAAGCTTTTCAAAGAATCTCCTGAAATCGAACCTTCCTCTGCCTATAAGGAGACAATCTCCCATTTCGCCCGAATCGCTGATATGCACATGAACTGTCTTATCGCCTGCAACATCAAGGAACTTCAGCGGGCTTTCCTTTGAGCGGACAGCCTGCTTGGTATCAAGCACAAAGGCAAATTCATTGCCCAGCATATCCTTTATTTCCCTGATAAATGCCGATGAACCGCTTTTGCAGCGGGAAACGTTCTCGACAGCTACGGTCACTCCGAATTCTCTCCCGAGGCGGAAGAGCTTTGAATACCTCTCGCAGTAAAGCTCGGTATTGCATATGGAAGTAGGCTTGCCGCCATGAAAGATGAATATATCAGCTCCCACCATATTCATGAAGCGGAAGTAATACTTGTAATATTCCAGCATATCGTTTACTCTGCGCTCATATTCCGAAAAGAACATCTGCGGTTCTATCTCGCAGGTAAACGGGTGTACCGACGGACACTTAACGTCAAATCTTTTCATAAGATTTGCTATACCGTGTGCAAAGCCGGGTTTAAGCTCAGAATGAGTATTCACAAAAAGCTCCACACAGGAAACGCCGTTTACAGCAAGGTCGTAAAGAGCCTCTTCAAGGGGCTTGGGGTACAGGCAAGCCGTTGAAATACCTGCTATCAATAATACCCCTCCTTGCTTATCTTCGATACAATTTTATTATATCATATTCAGCCTGAAAGTCAATAGAACAATAAAAAAATTTACATTGCGGATTATTATTTTTTACTCCTCTTCAGACTGCTTTTTCTCTTCGTCAGCAAGCTTTTCCACACGGCATACTTCTATGCGGTGATGCTTTACCTCAAGCACCTCTATGCTGAGGCCGCCTGCTTTGAGAGTGAGCTGCGAACCGTCCTTTGGTATCTCTCCCAGCTCTGCAATTACATAGCCTCCGAAGGTCTCGAATTTATCGGCAGGAAGCACCACGTCAAGCTCCTCGCATATATCGCTGAGAGAGGTTATTCCGGGAACAGTCCATACATTTTCGCCTGTCTTTTCAAGTCTTACTGCAGGCTCGTCCTCGGGATCGTCTGCAAAATCGCCGACAAGCTCCTCAACAAGGTCGGTAATGGTTATGATACCGCTCATTCCGCCGTATTCGTCAACGACTACTGCGAAATGATCTGCTCCCCGCTGCTTCATCTCGTCGAAAAGGCGGTCCGCCTTCATATTCTCATGAACAAACGAGGGCTCGCGTACTGCATTTTTCATGATATTTTCCTTGCTTTTGTCCTCAAGACGGAAATAATCCTTTGCGTTGAGGACGCCGATGACGTTATCCACGCTTTCTCCGCATATTGGAAAGGCTGAATGACGGGTACGGTGTATGGTCTCCTCCCAGATGCTGACATCATCGTCGTTCCAGAGCACATCCACATCTGTTCTGTGGGTGCATACCTGTTCAGCGGTCATATCGTCAAAGGCAAAAACGTTCTTTATGATACGGTTCTCGTCCTCGTCGATAGTACCTTTTTCGGCACCTGCGTCGGACATCATGAGTATCTCTTCTTCAGTAACGGCATCGTCCTCGCTCTCGGGATCAATGCCCAGAAGCCTCAGTATGCCGTTTGCGGAAGCGTTCAGCAGCCATACAAAGGGTGCGAATATCTTTGAAACAAGGGTTATTGCTCCGCTCATGGCAAGAGCTATCTTCTCGGGATCCTTCATAGCCACGCGCTTGGGGACCAGCTCTCCCAGAACAAGGGTAAAGAACGAAAGCACCAGTGTTATGAGGATCACGGATACCTTCTTTATGACAGTTGCGGGGATACCTATGCCTGTCTTTAAGATAGCCGAGGTAAGGTATTCGGAAAAGCTGTCGGCAGCAAAGGCTGCTCCGATGAAGCCTGCCAGAGTGATAGCCACCTGTATGGTCGCAAGAAAGCGTGTAGGACTGTCAGTCAGCTTTTTAAGACGGACTGCCCTTTTGTTGCCGCTTGCGGCAAGCTTGTCAAGGCGGACGTCATTTGTAGAGATGACCGCCACTTCTGTGCACGCAAAAACTGCGTTGAGTGCAATAAGTATAATCTGCAGAATTATCTGCCCTATCATTTTCAAATCCTCCGTAAATATATTATTTCTTTATAACCTCATAAAGGCACAGCCTAACACAAACGATAGTGCAGACCATGCCTTGGATCCATATATTCAGCGGAGTATACAGTGTAATTATCAGGATTACTGCCGTCGGGGGCACCGTCCATTTTGTTTTTCATCTCCTGTTCTTAGTAGATTTTATATATTATATCATATATTTCGTAATAATGCAACAGTAACGAAAAATTTTTTTATTTTTAGCTACATCTCACAGTTTTTTCACTCCGCGCATATTATACTGCGGAGGTGTAAGTTTTGCTGAAAGAAATATTTCTCTCTGTTATCATAAGCGTGGATCTATTCCTTGCGGCAGCTGCCTGCAGCAGCAGCTCCATAAGAATACCTCTGCTCTCGGTACTTGTCACAGACCTTATCTCCGCAGCGATACTGGGCATTTCCATGACATTTTCCGACATTATATGCGGATATATCCCACTGAGGATATGCAGATTATCGGGAACTGTAATGATGATGACCATAGGCATCGTGACCATATCAAAAAGCCTTATACGCGGCATAGTCAGACATTTATCCGAAAAGAAAGGTATATCGCTGAAGATCGGCAGCTGCTCCCTGCTGCTTAAGCTCTATCTCGACGATACTGCCGCAGATATGGACAGCTCAAAGGTGCTCTCTGTAAGGGAAGCATCAGCCCTTGCACTGGCAGGTTCTCTTGACTGTGCCGCCGCGGGACTCAGCTGCGGATGCACAGATGTTTCTCCCCTGTACTCATCAATATTTACCTTGATATGCGGCGGAGCAGCTCTGCTGCTGGGAGCGGCGGCAGGCAGAAAAATATCCTCCCTTGACCGCGATCTCTCGTGGCTGGGAGGAGTTCTTCTCATATTTTTCTCAATATTCACGCTGTAAGCTCAGATTTCGCAGATAACTATCTCCGCAGGATCGAAAAGTCTCAGCTTTCCCATACCTGCCGACACAAAGAGCTTCATGTTCCCAAAGGTATATATTCCTTTTGAATTCTTCGGAAAAAATTTCCTCTCGGGAGAAAGTAAAGCTTTTCCGAAAAGCCTTACCGCTCCGCCGTGAACATGGCCGCTGAAGGTATATTCAGCTCCCCATTCCGAATAGGCTTCACCGAAAAAGGGATTGTGCGCCATAAGCAGGACCTCGCCCTCGGGACAGTGTCCCAGCAGCTTTTCAAGATCGGAAGCGGTTATCGTATCAAGGTGCTTATAGCCGTCAGCCTTTTTATACACACCGTATCCTTCAAGAAGGCCGTATATTATCAGCTCCCTGCCGCGGATATTCACCGTGGTATGCTGATTTCTGAGCAATACCGCGTCGGTGCGCGCAAACATAGTCTCAAGCTCGGGCTTCATTTCCGCGGAAATGCTCTGCTCATGGTTGCCGTAGATCATATACACGGGAGCGATGCTGCAAAGCTCGTTCAGCGTCTTTTCTGCGACAGCCAGACTGTCAGTGTCCCTTGATACAAGATCGCCGCTGAATATGATGAGGTCAGGCTTTTCAGCTCTGACCTTCCTGCACAGTCTCTCGTTGTTCCTGCCGAAGCGGCGTCTGTGCAGGTCGGAAAGATGGGCTATCCTTATACCGCTGCCTGTCTTTTCCCGCCTGACAGTGAGGATGTACAGATTTTCCGCTGCAGCATATACGGCAAGTAGAATTACTACCAAAAGTATAATATATATCAATATATCTCTCCAAATTGTTTATATGGTTTATTTTCCGAAAAACAGGTCATGAAGCCTCCTGTGCTCGCCCTCGGGTATGCAGCGCGGACTTCCCGAAAACAGCAGCCTTACGGGCTGAGGCACAAAGCCCTCGTCGCAGAAATGCTCGTAGGTATACTCATCTATCTCATAACAATCACTGTAGCTCATGAAGCTGTCGCTCTCCAGTGTATTCATCACATACATCTGTAATGCAGGAGACCAGCCCGCATACATGGTATTGCTCGGATGCATCTTCTTACGCTCTATAACTCCGCTCATGCATATCATTTCCTTTCTGTACAGTTTAATGTGCCTATTTCCGTTTTTTCCGTATCAGTGCATCGAAAGCTGCAAATACCAGAAGATACAGGGAGGTGAACACGAACCTTCCCGCGTATATGGCTATGATCTCACGAACTGTCCCTCTGTACTCCGCATCAGGCGAGAATACGCTTATTTCGGGAGCCGCCAGCAGCATTATCCCTGTCAGTATGACTCCCAGCAGAAGGGGAACGAGTACGGAGAATATGAAAAAGAAACGCCTTGAAAAGCTGCCTTCCCGTCCGCCGTCGAGCTGTACGAAATGATACATGATACATAGCACGAGGGGCGTCACCAAAGTGAAGCCCCATGCGTAGTTTATTTTTTCATATACGAACCAGACAGCCCACTGACAGAAAAGGCTTATCACCGTTATCAGCAGGCCCGAAAGCGGCCCCTCGCGGAATTTAAGGAAGCTCCTCCCGGTATTATTCCTCATTCTCCTCGTCCTCGGGATCAGCTTCTATGACCACTTCGTTCTGCTCCTCAAGGGCAGCCTCGGCTTCAGCAGCCTTTGCCTGTTCCTCTGTGAGCTGCTCGACCTTTTCGGTCTCGGCATTGTCATCGTGCTCCGCACGTGTGAAGGCAACTACATTTGCGCCCTCGTTTACTCTCATTACGCGGACGCCCTTTGCGATACGTCCCATAATGCGTATATCGCTGGCAAGTATCCTGATGATGATACCGTCGCTGGATACGAGGATAATATCATCTTCCTCGTCAACTATCTTTATGCCGCAGACGTGTCCGCGGATCTCGTCAACCTTGTAGTTGGTAAGTCCGAAGCCGCCGCGGTTCTGGATACGATAGCTTTCGATATCTGTCTTTTTGCCGTAACCGTTCTCGGTAACGGTAAGGAGCGAAGCTCCCTCACGTACTCTTGCCATACTTACAACATAGTCGCCGTCGCGGAGCTTTATAGCTCTTACGCCGTGAGCTGAACGTGAAAGTGCTCTCATCTTGTTTTCTTCAAGTCGGATAGCCATACCGTTATGAGTTGCCACGAAGAGCTGAGCATTGCCGTCGGTCATGCGTACTCCCGCTATCTCGTCGCCCTCGTCAAGTCCGATAGCAATAAGACCGTTCTTGCGGACATTCTTGTACAGTGAGAGGTTCGTTCTCTTGATCTTGCCGTTCTTTGTGACCATAGTGATGAATTTGTCATCATTGAAGTCAGTAGTCTTCATCATAGCCGCTATCTTCTCATTTTCGGTGAGAGGAAGCAGATTTATGAGATTGAAGCCTCTTGAAGCCTTTGAACCGTCGGGAACCTCATAGCATTTCAGCTTGTACATGATACCCTTGTTGGATATGAACAGGATATTGTCGTGAGAGCCGCAGATGAACATTTCCTCCACGAAGTCCTCCTCACGCTGCTTCATACCTGTGATGCCGCGTCCGCCGCGGTGCTGTGTCTTATACTCAGTAAGCGGCATACGCTTGATATAGCCGTTGTTGGTAAGAGTAACAACGCAGTCCTCCTCGGGGATAAGATCCTCAATATCCACCTCTCCGCTGACATTTTCTATGTCTGTGCGGCGCTTGTCGCTGAACTTTTTGCGGATAGTGTTGAGATCCTCCATGATTATAGCGTAAACACGGTTCACATCTGCAAGAATATCCTCATAATCGGATATTTTTGTAAGAAGTCCGTACAATTCGTCGGTTATCTTCTGTCTTTCAAGACCTGTGAGCTGTCCGAGACGCATCTGGACGATAGCTTCGGCCTGTTCCTGTGAAAGACCTGTCTGCGCTTCAATGTGAAGCCCTGTAAGGTCGTACTGTGCGCGGTCAAGGAGAGCCGACATATCAACGTCCTTGAAGCGCTCTATCATGCGATCCTTAGCCTCCTGAACGGTAGAGCTGGAACGGATGATGTCTATTACCTCGTCGATATAATCCGCAGCAAGGACAAAGCCCTGTAATATATGCGCTCTTTCAAGAGCCTTGCGGAGGTCGAAACGTGTCCTTCTCTGGATAACGTCTACCTGGAAATCGAGATAATGACGGAGCATCTGCTTCAGAGTGAGTATCTTAGGCTCGTTGTTTACTAAAGCCAGCATGATTATACCCACTGTATCCTGGAGCTGTGTCAGTGAGAAGAGCTTGTTGAGGACAATATTCGGAATAGCGTCCTTCTTCAGCTCGATGACTACTCTCATACCATCCTTGTCGGACTCGTCGCGGAGATCGTAAAGACCTTCTATACGCTTGTCTCTTGCAAGCTGGTTTATGCTCTTGAGAAGTCTTTCCTTACGGAGCATGTAGGGTATCTCATCGATAATGATACAGTTCCTGCCCTTGATCTCCTCGAAATGGGTACGGCTGCGGAGAATTATCTTGCCCTTGCCCGTAGCATAGGCTGCGCGGATACCCGCTCTGCCCATTATGATACCGCCGGTAGGAAAATCAGGTCCCTGGATATGCTCCATGAGCTGTTCAAGGGTACAGTCGGGATCGTCGATAAGAAGCTGGAGAGCATCTATTACCTCACCCAGATTATGTGGAGGTATATTTGTAGCCATACCTACGGCAATACCTACCGATCCGTTAACAAGAAGGTTCGGGAAGCGTGAAGGAAGCACCACGGGCTCTTTCAGACGGTCGTCGTAGTTTGAAGTGAAATCAACGGTCTCCTTATTGATGTCGGTAAGCATATCGATGGTGAGCTTAGCCATTTTAGCCTCGGTATAACGGTAAGCCGCAGGTCCGTCGCCGTCGATGGAGCCGAAGTTTCCGTGACCGTCAACAAGGGGATAGCGCATGGAGAAATCCTGCGCAAGTCTTACAAGAGCGTCATATACCGATGCGTCGCCGTGAGGATGATAGCGTCCAAGAACCGCACCGACTGTATCGGCGCACTTACGGTAAGCCTTATCCGGTGTAAGTCCGTTTTCATGGAGCGTATACAGAATTCTTCTGTGAACAGGCTTCAGACCGTCCCTTACATCAGGCAATGCTCTGGAAACTATTACCGACATGGCATAATTGAGCATGGAATTTTCCATTTCGTCAACTATCTCGGTATTTATTACCTTTGAGTTGTCAGTATAAAGCATTTTTTCCTCCTGAGAGAATAATTTTATCAGTAATCTTTATTTTTTCAGTTCTCTTATGATACTCATATCGCCCTCGGAAAAGCCTTCCTTCGGGATTATATAAAGCATAGCCGTTCCCGGTATCAGCATGAAAAATTTTTCATATTCCATTACCCTGAAGCTGTCGTCTATATTCAATCTGGTCTTTTCGGGAAGAGGATCATCTTTCAGAACTTCCTCCTTCTCCTCATCGGGTATATCGCTGAGATCTTCGGAAACTGTGGAAATGTCCACATATTTGTCGCTTACGCCTATTTTGTATACAGGCTCGCCCAGTGCTCTTACGGATTCCGTAAGATTGCGGTGGAGCTTTCTGGGATTGTACCATTCTCTTGCAGCCAGTGCCACGAACACCATAAATGCAAGATAATACAGGTATTTTCCAGTGTCCGACGTCCCCTTCACGTTCAGAACTCCTATGCACAGCACCACAACGGCCATGACTGCGAATAATATTACAAATATCCTGTTTTTCGGATATACGAACTTCTTCTGAAATTCGCGGTAAGCCTCGCTGAATATGCTCACAGGCACCTTGTATTCTTTTTCAAGCTTATAATTTTCTTCCATTGCAGCTCCTGTCATATATCAAGATCCTGTGCGAATTTAGCGTTTTTCTCTATGAAATTACGTCTCGGCTCTACCTTGTCGCCCATAAGTATGCTGAAGGTCTCGTCAGCCTTGAGAGCGTCCTCCATGCCAATTCTTACGATAGTGCGGTGCTCGGGATCCATAGTAGTCTCCCAGAGCTGCTCAGGATCCATCTCACCAAGACCTTTATAGCGCTGTACTGCAACGTCATTATGCTTTCCGCCCTCGGAGAGCTCTGAGATGTACTTTTCTTTTTCCTCGTCGGAAAATGCGTAACGTACATTCTTTTTGCGCTCGACCTTGAAAAGAGGCGGCTGTGCGATATAAACGTTTCCGTTGGTAATGAGAGGTCTCATGTAGCGGAAGAAGAAGGTGAGCAGGAGAGTTCTGATGTGCATACCGTCAACATCGGCATCGGCCATGATTATTACCTTGCCGTAGCGGAGCTTTTCAATGTCGAAATCCTCGCCTATGCCCGTACCCAGAGCGGTAACAACGGGTTCAAGCTTGTCATTGCCGTAAATACGATCTATACGTGCCTTTTCAACGTTGAGCATCTTTCCCCAGAGAGGGAGTATAGCCTGATAACGTCTGTCACGTCCCTGCTTTGCTGAGCCGCCCGCAGAATCTCCCTCGACGATGTATACTTCGGTATAGCGTGCATCTCTCTCAGAGCAGTCCGCAAGCTTTTCGGGCATGGAGTTATTTCCGAAGGCGTTCTTTTTACGCTCGGCTTCTCTTGCACGCTTTGCAGCTTCTCTTGCTCTTGAAGCCGAAAGGCATTTATCAAAGATGATATTTGCGGTCTCGGGATTTTCTTCCAGGAAGTTCATCAGCTTTTCGGTGACGAGCTTCTCCACAAAGGGTTTTACTTCCGGATTTCCGAGGCGTCCCTTTGTCTGTCCTTCAAACTCGCATTCAGTGAGCTTTACTGATATGATAGCGGTAAGTCCTTCCAGAACGTCCTCTTTTCTCAGGCTTTCTATCTCCTTCTTAGGAGCATCCTTGCCCTTCTTTGAGCTTTCCTTTTCCTTGAACTTGCCGAATTTTTTGCCGTACTCGTTTATAACCTTCAGGAGTGCGTTCTTGAAGCCTGTTTCGTGAGTACCGCCGTCCTTTGTATGGATATTGTTGGCAAAGGAGAACACCACGTCATTGTAGCTGTCGTTGTACTGCATTGCTATCTCTGCAAATGAGTCTCCCTGAGTACCCGATACGTATATAACATCACCGCTTATGGCTTCATTTCCGCGTACAGCGTTAAGATGCTCCACGAACTGGCGTATACCGCCTTCATAGTGGAGAGTTTCGCTGATAATATTATCCTCATCGCGTTTATCCGAAAATACTATCTTTATTCCCGCATTGAGGAAGGCCTGTTCACGCAGACGCTTCAGAAGAACTTCGTAGTCATATACAGTGCTTTCGAATATCTCATCGTCAGCCTTGAACATTACGCTGGTACCTGTTTCCTTTGTATCGCCTATGATCTTAAGTTCCTCGTCGTAGTGACCGCGCTCGAAACGCTGGAAGTAAACGTGCTCGCCGTCTTTTACAGTGAGCTCCAGCCAGGAGGAAAGAGCGTTTACTACGGAAGCTCCGACACCGTGAAGACCGCCTGATACCTTATATCCGCCGCCGCCGAATTTACCGCCTGCGTGGAGTATGGTATAAACAACGGTAGCTGCCGATATCCCCTCCTTCGGATGGATACCGACGGGGATTCCTCGTCCGTTATCGGAAACACGGATGACATCGCCCTTGAGTATCTCGACGGTTATCTCGGTACAGAAGCCTGCAAGCGCCTCATCGATGGAGTTGTCCACTATCTCGTAAACCAGGTGGTGGAGTCCTCCCGGACCTGTTGAACCGATGTACATACCCGGTCTTTTGCGGACCGCTTCAAGTCCCTCCAGGACCTGTATGTCATTTTCATCGTAGTTGTTGTTCTGCTGACTCATGATTTACCTCCAATAATTTTGGTTGTATATGTCATTTACCCAGTTTATGGGATTATTGTCTATATAGGAACAAATTTCAAGAAATTCCTTTTCATTGCGGATAATGTGGTCGTGAAATTAATTTTGCCATAAAGATATTCCTGTTTCTTTTGAAACAAATCTTTTTAATGAACCGATGATTGTTGAAACTGTAGGGGCGGATACCATCCGCCCGCTATCTGCGGGAACAATTTCATTCACTATCGATATTATCAAATGAACATGATCTGGCATGATACAATATTTCATAACAGAAACGTTTTCATAATGATTTTTTATTTCATTGATAGAATAATCCAATATTTTTCCTATATTCGTGAGATTTATTATCGGGCGGATGATATCTGCCCCTACAAATAAGGGATCCTCTGTTATTTCAGAAAGATAAGGTACCCTGTTTTTGGTGCATATGGTTATGAAATACAGACCATTACGCGAATAATCATAATTTTCCAGTCTGTTCAGCTTGCGTTCATTCTGTTCCATATCAAATAATTATTTTTGACGAAAAACAAAAATAAAATCCAAAAACTTTACAAGCAAATATGATAAAACACATAATACAAAATCTGTAAAGAATATTATATTTATGCGGCGTTTCTTGTTTTTTCTCTCATTTTCTTCTAATTCATGGATATTATTCAGATACTCTTCTTCACTTACGTATATTTTTCCATTTTTTCATACATCAGAACCCGCCGCCTTCTTTCAGACGCTTCCTCAATGTTGCCGCCGAAAGCTGAGAGATATACACTCGCTCTTTGCCTTTTTTCACGGTAACTATGAAGCTCTTTGGCATATCATAGGTGGTATACACGCAGTTATGCTCCTTTTCTGCCCTTTCAAGCAGCCTTTTGGTACACTTTTCAACAGTCGTGTTCTCAATGTCGAAAATTCCGACTACGTCTCTCAGATCAACGGAGTAATTATTCCCTATGTGAAGATACATTTTCTTCCTCCTCCGCTATCCTTCCGCCGCTGATACGCAGTATCTTTCCCTTTATCTCGGGCAGAAGCGCATTTTCGTTGGGAGTTGTTATGAATACCTGCATATCCTTTATCATGTCGAAAACGAACCTCTGACGATTCTCGTCCAGCTCTCCCATGACATCGTCAAGGAATATTACCGGAGCGTCCTTGGATCTCTGCATATATATCTCCGCCTGAGCAAGCTTCATGACCAGTGCGGCGCTCTTTATCTGTCCCTGGGAACCGTAATCCCTGGCACTGACGCCGTTTATCTTTATGAGTATCTCATCACGGTTGACTCCCGCATGGGTGCTTCCCGTTCTGATGTCGTAATCTGCTGTTTCCGAGAGCTTTTTATAATAAAGCTCATATGCTTCCGCGCCGCAGGGCTTCTCAAGATCCTCGGGACGGAATACGTTCGACTTGTATTCCAGCTCCAGCTTCTCTGTTCCTCCCGATATTGTGCGGTAAAGCTTACCGCAGATACCGTTGAACTTCTGTATATATTCATGTCGCATATAGGATATTACTGCACCTTCCTGTGAAGCCTGCCTGTCCCATATGTCAAGGATAGATCTGTCGGTATTTCCCTGAATTATGCCTTTCAGAAGGGCATTGCGCTGATTCATTATAGCATTGTTCTTGTTTATGTGCATAACAAAGACGGGATTTAGCTGCGAGGCAGCCATATCCACGAAATTACGCCTTTTTTCAGGCGAACCCTTTATTATATCCACATCGTCGGGAATGAAGGCGATACACTTGAAAACATCAAATAGAGCTCTCGTTCCCTTCTGTCTGACGCCGTTAAGGGTTATTGTCTTGTTATTGGCCGCACTTCTTGTCATCTCAAAGGAGATCTTCTGCTCACGCAAGCTGTCGAGTATCTTTACCTTTGACGCCATACGGCTGCCTCCGAGGCATATATAGTCCTTTTCCTTAGAGCCGCGGAAGCTCCTGCAGCCTGAAAGTATCCACATTGCTTCAAGGAGATTTGTCTTGCCCTGCGCATTTGGTCCCACGATGATATTATACTTTGGGTCGGGAGCAAATGATATTCCGCTGAGGTTCTTGAAGCCGTCAATATCGGCATAGGTGACTATCACTCTACGATTACCTTCTGACCGTCCAGCTCAACACTGTCGCCGGGACGTATCTTCTTGCCCCTCATGGTGCAGACCTCTCCGTTCACACGGACCTCTCCGTCCTGGATAAGCTGCTTTGCTTCTCCGCCCGAGCCCACAAGTGAAGCGAACTTCAGAAGCGCGTCCAGCTTTATGAACTCTGTGGTTATCTTTATCCTGTTTTCGGGCATATATATCACCTCTTACAGTAAATTATCATACAGATATCTCTAACAGCTTCCTTTTTGGGTGAAAGTTCTCATTTCCCAACATATCAGCTGTAATTTTTATTGATACATGATTTCAGCTGCTTTATTCGAGCAGCTGAGGACCTGTACCCTTCTGTAAGTTCTCAGTTTTTGAGCTGTATGGGCATTACAAGGAATATAAAGCTTTCGCCCTCGAGAGGAAGTATCTCGATGACCTTCATTGCGCCGTTGAAGCGTATGCGCACCTTGTCGCCCTCTGCAGCACGGAGTGCTTCCAGAATGAGCTTGTTATTGAAACCGATAGTAACAGTCTCTCCTGAAATATCGGCGGATATAGCATCATTTATCTTGCCTATTCCCGTCTTGCAGCTAATTTTCATCACGCCGTTTCCGACCTCGCAGCGTATGGGCGATTTATTCTTATCGTCGATAAGGAGCGAGCAGCGCTCAAGACAGGTGGAGAAATCCCTCTTGCTGATGATGACCTCTGTCTTGCAGTCGCTGGGGATACTGAGCTTGTAGTTATGGAACACACCTTCGAGAAGTCTCGATATAACGAAGACATTGCCGATCTCAAAGATGATATGTCTGTCATTTGTACAGATAGTGCAGAGCTTTTCATCTGCGTCGTCCTTGATAAGTGTGGACACCTCAAGGAGAGCCTTTTTCGGAACTACAAAATGATAATTCTCGGTGCAGTCGGTGATCTCGCTCTTTATAGCGAGTCTGAAGCCGTCTATTGCAACCAGATTGAAATTACCGTCCTCTATATCGAAAAGCTCGCCTGTGAGAACGGGCTTGCTCTCATTGAGGGAAGCTGCATAGCTGGTCATATTTATCATTGATTTCAGTATGCTCTGTTTTACGGAGAAGCTTCTTGCCGAATCCACCTTTGGAAGCTCGGGATATTCACTTGCAGACATTGCGGGGAAGCTGCACTCGGTAGCACTGCATGAGATGTTGATAACGAGATTTTCATCTATATCGAATGAGATCTCATCACCTGACATACGTCTTGTGAATTCGCTGAAGAGTCTTGTGCTTACTACAAATTCTCCTTCGCCCTCGGTAGCTGCTGCAATTGAGGTGCGTATACCCATTTCGAGATTGTAGGCTGTGAGCTCAACACTTCCCGAAGATACACGGACCTTGATTCCCTCAAGAGCAGGAATGGTGGATTTCTGTGAAACAGCTCGTGAAACATTTCCTATAGCTTCACTGAGCTCTGTTTTATTGCAGATGAATTTCATTATTAAGCCTCCGTAGATCTCAGCTTATAAAGCTAAGATAAGATAAGAATAAATATTATTGTTGTTGTTATTGTGTCGGTGGAAAAGTTAGGACAGGTATTTTTTGAAGATATACGCCGTAAAACTCGTCCACAGGCCACTGTTGTGAAATTTTTGAAATTGTAGAAACCGATGATGCCTGTCCGTTTTTGTGTTCAAAAGGTTTATAGTTGTGGAGTTGAAATGGAAAAAAAGTTGAGAAAAAAGTGGAAACAGACATTTTGAAATATTTTTTAGCGGAAAAATTCACAATGGTGTTGAGTGTTGAATGTTTTCCGTGTTGAAATGATCTCCGACAGCATTGGTGGGTAAAGCATGAGAACTGGTTTATTTACAGAAAATTTCACAGCGAAACATTCAAAAATGTTTTTAACACAGTGTTGAAAACTCTGTTGAATGAGCAGCTTTCAACTTTTTTAACGTTGACTCAGACCTTGCTCTTGTCCTTGATATTCTTGATGATATCGTTTACGAGATTTTTGAGGTTAGAGTCCTTTTCCATAGACTCATTAACGCTTGTTACCGAGTAAACTATGGTAGAATGATCTCTTCCGCCGAACTCTGTTCCTATGGAAGCAAGGGGCATCTGAGTTATCTCACGTACAACATAGATAGCTACCTTACGGGCTGTGGAGATCTGTGCCGAACGCTTGCTTGAACGGAGATCATCGGGAGATACGCCGTAAACTGTGGATACCTCTGATATTATCTTCTCAACAGTGATCGGGATAGGCTGCTCGTCTGCAAGCACGTCGCGCATAACGCTCTGAGCCATAGAGATAGTTATTGGGCTGCCTGCAAAGTGGTTGAGAGCCTTGAGACGTACTACTGCGCCTTCCAGCTGACGTATATTTGATTTGAGGCGGTTTGCCATGAATTCAGCAACTTCGCAGGGCATTTTGAGCTCTAAAAGCTCGGATTTTCTGTTTATGATAGCAAGTCTTGTTTCATAATCAGGGGATGATATATCTGCGATAAGACCGCCTTCAAAACGGGTGCGGAGACGCTCTTCAAGGGTGAGCAGCTCCTTCGGCGGCTTATCCGATGTGATGACGATCTGTTTGCCCTCCTGATGGAGCTTGTAGAAGGTGTGGAAGAATTCCTCCTGCATACGCTCTCTGCCTGAGAAGAACTGTATATCATCTATGAGAAGTATATCAGCATTTCTGTATTTATCATGGAAATCGGAGATATTGCTCTTGTTGAGAGCGCTTACCAGATCGCTTCCGAAGGTCTCGCTGGTAACATAGACGATATTGAAATCGGGATGATTCTTTCTTACCTCATTGGCGATAGCTGTGATAAGGTGAGTCTTTCCCATTCCGGAAGGACCGTATATGAACAGCGGGTTATAGTCCGGAACAGCCTTTGAGCCGCAGTTCTTTGCTACTGATTTACTGCAGGCAAGGGCAAATTCGTTTGAACGTCCCTCGATGAAGGTATCGAAGGTATAATCGTAATTGGCAAATTTGTAGGACTGTTCGAGCTCTGCGTGCTTCTGCTCAAGCTCTGCGTCTGTGGGGACCTTTATCTTCTCGGGTTCATCGGATTCAACATTGATGGTTATATCAACATTGAGGCCGACAACGTTGAAGAATGCGTCCTTGAGGGCATTGGCATATGAGTTCATTACAATATTTTTCTGGAAATCGGTCTGTACGCTGAATATTGCGTCAGAACCTTTGAAGTCTATTGGGACAAGGGGATCTATCCATGTTTTGATGCCTATTTCCGGTATTGTTCCGTTTTCGAGGCAATAGCTCTTTACCTTTTCGAAAACCTCGTAAAATGAATTCATAGTAACCTCCGAATGTATGTAAGTATAGTTGGAGAAAAAAAAGACCGTACTCTCCTATTAATAATATATAAGACAATTATATCATAACTGTTGAAAAAATGCAAGGGAATTTCAATGTAAAAGAAATAGAAAATGAAGCTTCTTTCCACACGTAAATTGACATATTGTTGAAAACTGTGTTGAAACACCTTAAAATATGTACCGTGAACCATGTGAAAACCGCATTTTTCGGCTTTTAAAATGTTGAAAACGAGTGGTTGATAAGAATTTTACACATAGTTTTTAAATGATTCAACATAGATCTGTCCGCACAGGACAGAGATAAGGAAAATAGCTGTAATCGGACAAAGTGTTGAAATTTAAAGGCTCATCGTTTAGAATATATTGTCAAAAAGACAGAAAATTATCTTCCCGATAAAAAAATTTCCCGAATTACTTGACACAGAGATCTTTTTAATATATAATGATTTAGTGTAATGCGGGGCGAAGTGTCCCTGCACGTAAATCGCGTCAGTCAGAGCGTTTCATCACGCTCTTGTATACAATCGGAAGAGAGGAGGACACTGAATATGAAAAGAACATATCAGCCTAAGAAGCTCCACAGAAAGAAGGAGCACGGCTTTATGAAGAGAATGGCTACCAAGAACGGCAGAAAGGTTTTAGCTCGTAGAAGATCTAAGGGCAGAGCAAGATTAACTCACTGACGAGGCTGACCACAAAATCTTTATTTTGTGGTCTTTTTTGTTAGGACGGCTATGCAGGTGCGATTATGCTATATACGGAAATACTGAACGATAATAAGGACTTTCTCGCCTTATATAAAAAGGGCAGATATTCTGCTTCAAAATACTCGGTCATATACGTCAGACCAAACGGCAGGCCCTTCAACCGCCTCGGGATCACCGCAGGCAAAAAGGTAGGTAATGCCGTGTGCCGCAACAGAGCTAAAAGACTCATACGTCTTGCTTACCGCAATGCGGAGGTGAAGCTCCCTGTGGGCATGGATATAGTAATAGTGGCAAGGACTGCCATATGCAGCATAAAATCACAGGAATACTGCGGTTATATGGATAAGTACGGAGTGAATGAGATCAATAAGATGTTCAGAAGCTTCGAAAACGGCAGAAAACGTGTATGAAATATCTGGTTCTCGGACTGATAAAGTTCTATCGGAAGATCATATCTCCGCTGTTTCCCCCTAAATGCAAGTATTACCCTACTTGCAGCACTTATGCTCTGGAAGCTGTCAGGCGCTTCGGCGCTGTCAGGGGCTCGGCTCTGGCTGTGTGGAGGATACTCCGCTGCAATCCATGGTCAATGGGCGGTATAGACCCCGTCCCCGAAAAGTTCACCTTCAGGGTGAAAAAGTACAACTTCATAGATCCTGATTACAGTGAAGATGAAGGCAACAAAAAGATTTAAGAGGGATGAATATTGAACGCACTTTATGATATTATCGGTGTGCCCTTCGGCTACCTGATGAGACTTATTTATTCGTTATGCAATAACTATGCCGTAGCTATAATTCTGTTTACGGTAATTACGAAGATACTCCTCTTCCCTGTCAGCTATAAGACACAGAAGAGCGCAGCAAGAATGCAGCTTCTCAATCCGAAGCTGGAAAAACTCAAGAAAAGTTTCGCCAATAACCCCCAGAGACTTCAGGAGGAACAGCAGAAGCTGTATCAGCAGGAAGGCGTCAACCCCATGGGCTCATGTCTCCCCATGTTCATACAGATGTTCCTGCTCTTCGGAGTTATCGACGTTATCTATAAGCCAATAACCCATATCCTTAATATATCCAAGGACGTTATAAAGGATGCTGTTGCTATCGCAGGCGCAGATATTAAAAATCTCGATATGAGAAATCTGAGATGCGAGCTCCTTACTATGGAGCATCTGAGAGATCACGGCGACAAGTACGCTTCTCTCGGCGAGAACTTCCTTTCAAAGGTATCCGAATTCGGTGAAAAGTTTACTATATTCGGCGCTAACCTTGGCAAAAGCCCTACGCTCCATCCCGAGTCATGGACAAAGGAGTATATCATACTCGCTGCTATCCCGATACTTGCAGGTCTTTCACAGATGCTGGTATCAGTATACAGCCAGATCCACCAGAAGAGAACAAATGCCGCTTCACAGACACCCGGCGGCTGTATGACTGTAATGACATTCGGCTTCCCTCTTCTTTCGGTATGGTTCGCTTTCCAGGTGCCTGCAGGTGTAGGCTTCTACTGGATATGGTCATCTGTATTCACATTCCTTATAACTTTTGCGCTTAACTGCTACTTTACTCCCGAGCGCATAAAGGAGATAAATGAAAAGGAAAAAGAAAAAGCAAGAATTTATGCAGAAAAACATCCGAATAAGAAATCATTCATGCAGAAAATGATGGAGCAGCAGGCTGCTCTCGATCAGCAGAACGGCGGTTCTTCGGCTTCAGGCAAGTCAAAGGGAATCTCACGCTCAGAACAGAGCAAACAGAACCGCGATAAACTCAAGGAAGCAAGAAGACGCATGGCTGAGAAATACGGTGATTCTTACGACGATGATAATGATGATGAGGATTAAATCCTCAGGGAGGTAAAAAGTATGACTGAAATTTTCACAGCAAGATCCGTTGAAGAGGCTAAGGATTTAGCCGCAAAGAAATTCGGAAAGAAGATCAGCGAGATCAGATTCGAGATCATCGACGAAGGTAAGAAAGGTCTTTTCGGACTCGGAGCCAAGGAAGCAAAGGTAAAGGCGACCATTGCAGATCAGGGTTCCGCAGCTGCTCAGAGCACAGCTCCCAAGACTACTGCCCCTGCACCCAAGGATGAACCTGTAACTAAGACAGCTTCAGAGGAAAAGCCCGTTGTTACTATCGAAACAAAGGCTGAGCCCGTAAAGGCTGCCGAGCCTGTAAAGACAGAAGCTCAGGAGTCACCTGCCGAGAATGTGGCAGAGGATATGGAGGAGGAGGCTTATTCCCTCGATAACTTTACCCTCATCGAGGACGAGGCTCTTATCAATCCCAAGGTAAAGCTTGCAAAGGATTATATCACAAGTATTCTCAGAGCTATGGACGTTGACGCAGAGTTCGTTGTATACCAGAACGAAACAGGCGCTGTCATCAATATCGAAAGCAACAACAACGGTACTATCATCGGCAGACGCGGCGAGACTCTCGACGCTATACAGTATCTCTGTTCAATTATTGCAAATAAGGGCGATAAGGACTACTACAGGATCACTATCGACTGCCTCGGTTACAGAAGCAAGAGAAAAGAAACTCTTGAACAGCTTGCAGCAAAGGTTGCAAAGTCGGTTCTCAGAACAGGCAGATCACAGCCCCTTGAGCCAATGAACCCATATGAGAGAAGAGTTATCCATTCTGCTATTTCTGCTATTGACGGCGTTTCTTCACGTTCAGTAGGTGAAGAGCCCTACAGAAAGATAATCATTTCTTCCAATAACCCCAGAAGAGGCGGCGGAAGACGCGATAATCGTCGTGACGGCGGCAGAAGAAACGACAGAAGAAACAACGGCGGCGAGAGAAGAAACCGCGACAGAGAGGTAAATATGGAGCGCAGAAGCGTGGATCTCTCAACAAGCTTTGAAAAAGACTACAAGAGACCAAAGCCCGAGGACAGCATTGAGGGTGGCCTCTACGGAAAGATCGAACTTTAATATCTTAAACAACGGCGTTATGCCGTTGTTTTTTTAGGAGTGATAAAATGTCAACGATAGCTGCTGTTTCAACTCCGAATGCAATGGGCGGCATCGCAGTGATACGTATCTCGGGCGAGAATGCCCTGAGTATTGCAGATAAGGTGTTCTCCCCTTACGGCGATAAAAAAGTATTGGATATGGCAGGCTATACCTGCGCCTATGGTATCGCCCATGACGGCGAGGAACGACTTGACGATTGCATACTCACGGTTTTCAGAGCTCCTCACAGCTATACAGGCGAGGACATTGCGGAGATATCCTGCCACGGAGGTCTTTATGTGAGCAGGAAGGTGCTGCGTGCAGTGCTGAAAAACGGCGCTGTGAATGCCGAGGGAGGAGAATTTACGAAGAGGGCTTACCTCAACGGAAAGCTTGATCTTACACAGGCTGAGGCTGTTATGGATATAATCTCCGCCAAGGGAGAGCGGGAGCTGAGAATGGCTGAAAATCTCCGTGAGGGAGCTGCCTTTAAAAAGGCTGATGTCTGCTCAAAGAAGCTTCTGAAGATACTCGGCGACCTTGCAGCTTGGGCGGATTACCCCGAGGAGGATATTCCAGAGGTGCGTCCCGAGAATATAAAAAGCGAGCTTACAGAGGTTCGTGATGAGCTGAGGTCACTTATCAGAAACTATGACAGCGGTAGGATACTCCGTGAGGGCGTTGCAACTGCTATTATCGGACGTCCAAATGTGGGCAAGTCAACTTTGTTCAACTGTCTCAGCGGCTGCGAAAGAAGTATTGTTACCGAGATAGCGGGAACTACCCGTGACGTTATCGAGGAAACTGTGCGCGTGGGTGATATTACTCTCAGGCTTTCAGATACGGCAGGTATACACGATACCGATGATGTTATTGAAGGTATCGGTGTGGAAATGGCTGAAAAGATGATAGAATCATCTGAGCTCATTATTGCTGTTTTTGACGGAAGCTGTACGCTCACCGAGGACGATGTACAATTAATTAACAAAATTAACACTGATAAAGTTATTGCTGTCATAAATAAAAATGATGTGGAACAGCTGATAGATACTTCCCTGCTGACTAATAAAATCAAACACATCGTATATTTATCAGCCAAAGAAAATACTGGAGTTGATGACCTCCATAGACATATTGAAGAAATTTTCAGACTGAATGAAGCTGATTTTGATACGGCAACCGCTGCAAACGAGCGTCAGAAAAAGTGCATAGATAATGCTCTTGAAGGTATTGAAAGTGCTATTTCATCACTTGAAATCGGTGAAATGCTTGACGCTGTTAATGTTCTTATTGATGATGCCGAACAGTCACTTCTTCAGCTTACAGGTCAAAAAATCACAGAAGCTGTTGTTGACGAAGTTTTTTCACGTTTCTGTGTTGGAAAATAATGTTTCACGTGAAACATACAAGGAGGGATATTTTTGACATATAAAATGGGAGAATTCGACGTTGCGGTTGTTGGCGCCGGTCATGCAGGTGTGGAAGCTGCACTTTCCTCTGCAAGACTGGGCTGCAAGACCGTAATGTTTACAATATCACTTGATCAGATAGCAAATATGCCCTGCAATCCGTCTATCGGTGGAACGGCAAAGGGCCATCTTGTACGTGAGATTGACGCTCTGGGCGGTGAAATGGGCAAAGCTGCCGATAAATGCTTCATTCAGAGCCGTATGCTCAATCGCGGAAAAGGACCTGCGGTTCACAGTCTTAGGGTTCAGGCTGATCGTGTCCGCTACCATGAATATATGAAGCAAGTATGTGAAAATCAGAAAAATCTGCTTGTGAAACAGGCAGAGATCTCTGATATTATTGTCGAAGATAATAAAATTGTCGGCGTGAGAACTTCACTTGGAGCTGAATATACAGTAAAAGCAGTCATTATTGCAACAGGAACATATCTGAAAGGTAAGATCCACATAGGAGAAGTTTCATATGAAAGTGGTCCTGATGCTGCACTTCCGAGCAAATTATTATCAAAAAGTCTTATTGAAAACGGCGTGGAAATCAGAAGGTTCAAGACAGGAACTCCATGCCGTGTTAATAAAAGAAGTATTAATTTTGATATAATGGAAAGACAGGACGGAGACGAAAAAATCGTTCCGTTTTCATTTGAAACAGACTCGGAGCACCTTGAGAATAAAGTAAGCTGCTACGTTACATATACAAACAGTAAAACTCATGAGGTGATACTTTCCAACCTTGACAGATCCCCTCTTTACTCAGGCAGAATAGAGGGAGTCGGCCCAAGATACTGTCCTTCGATTGAGGACAAGATCGTAAGATTTTCTGATAAACCAAGACATCAGCTTTTTGTTGAGCCTATGGGACTTTCAACTGAGGAATACTATTTGCAGGGAATGTCGTCATCATTGC
This sequence comes from Ruminococcus flavefaciens 007c, assembly GCF_000571935.1. Taxonomy (GTDB): domain Bacteria; phylum Bacillota; class Clostridia; order Oscillospirales; family Ruminococcaceae; genus Ruminococcus; species Ruminococcus flavefaciens_F. Next base: position 440,905 of record NZ_ATAX01000028.1, read on the forward strand.
CTGAGGATGTTCAGCTGGCATTTCTAAGGACAATAGACGGACTGGAAGACGTAGAGATCATGAGACCTGCATATGCCATAGAGTATGACTGCTGCAACCCTAATCAGCTGCTTCCGACACTTGAATTCAAGGCTGTAAGCGGACTTTACGGTGCAGGACAGTTTAACGGAAGCTCAGGATATGAGGAAGCTGGCGCACAAGGAATAGTTGCAGGCATTAATGCTGCACTGAAAATAAAGAACAAGGAGCCCATGATACTTGACCGTGCAAGCTCCTATATTGGTACTCTTGTGGACGATCTCGTGACTAAAGGATGCTCCGATCCATATCGTATGATGACCTCAAGAAGCGAATACCGTCTTATTCTTAGGCAGGATAATGCGGATCAGCGATTGACTCCAATCGGCTATAAACTGGGACTAATCTCCCATGAACGCTACGAAAGGCTCCTTGAAAAAGAGCGTTTGACAGCTGAAGAGATCGAGCGTATTTCAAAGCTTAATGTCTCACCTACCGCCGAACTAAATGAATTTCTTGAAAACTGCGGCACTTCCCCACTTTCATCAGGCTGCAAAATGTCTGATCTGGTAAGACGTCCTCAGGTTAATTATAACGATCTTGCGCAGTTTGATGATGATCGTCCCGAGCTTCCATGGGAAGTCTGCGAGCAGGTTGAACTTCAGATTAAATATGAAGGTTATATTGAAAAACAGCTTGTTCAGATCGAACAGATGAGAAAAATGGAGTCAAAAAAGCTTCCTCCTGATTTGGATTATAGCCTTATTTACGGGCTTCGGCTTGAAGCTGTGGAGAAGCTTAATAAGATAAAGCCTCTTTCAATAGGACAGGCGTCACGTATCTCGGGGGTTTCTCCTGCGGATGTTTCTATGCTTGCTGTATGGCTTATGCATGAGAAAGGAGAGTAAGATGCTGCCTGATTTTGAATTATGTTGCTCTGATTTTCACAGTGCAGGACTTATTCTTACGAGAGAGCTTTATGGGAAGCTTGAAAAATATGCAGAGTTTCTTGTGAATTATAATGAAAAAGTCAATCTCACTGCAATTACAGAACCTGTTGAAGTGCTCAGAAAACATTTTATTGACAGTATCATAATGTCGCAGCAAGTTGATATTCCGGAAAATTCAGCGATTATTGATGTCGGAACCGGTGCGGGCTTCCCTTCTGTTCCTTTGAAGCTTTACAGACCTGATATCAGGCTGACACTTCTTGATAGTCTTAACAAGCGTATAGATTTTCTCAGACAGCTTTGTGATATACTTGAGATAGAGGCCGAATTCATTCACGGCCGGGCTGAGGATGTTTCAAAAATGCCTGAATACAGGGAAAAATATGATTTTTCATGTGCTCGCGCAGTTGCAAATATGGCACTTCTAAGCGAACTTTGCATACCTTTTGTAAGGGTTGGAGGTTCATTCATTGCTATGAAGGGTCCAAACGAAGACATAAGTCTCGGCGAAAATGCTGTGCACATACTTGGCGGAACTCTTGCTTCAGTTGTGGAATATGATCTTTTCGATGAAAAGAGACGTATTGTCAATGTAAAGAAAATATCGCAGACTCCGTCAAAATACCCGCGCAATAGCAGTCAGATCAAGAAAAAAACTCTTTGATGCTGTGATTATATGTCGCTTTAACAGCCGTTTTCTCGAAAAACGGCTGTTTTTTTATGTGGCAAATATTTCCCGATGATGTTAGAATTATCTTAACGAACATCATTGGAGGTTTTTATATGGCAGGTTTTCTCAATTTTACAAAGGAAAAGCTTATAAATAAGGTCGTAGAGATCGGAATTGACGAAATAATACCTAATCCTTACCAACCAAGGCAGGATTTTTGCGAGGATATTACGGCTCTTGCTGAGTCAATTGCTCAGAATGGTATTCTTCAGCCTCTTTCTGTAAGGAAAAAGAATGGTCAGTATGAGCTTATAGCAGGGGAGAGGCGTCTTCGTGCGGCTAAGATGTGCGGTATGAGCTTTGTTCCGTGTATCGTTCACGATGTCAGTGACCGACACTCGGCAGTTCTTGCGCTTGTAGAAAATATTCAGAGGCAGGATCTTTCTTTTTTTGAGGAAGCTGCTGCTATCGAGAAGCTCATTTCTCATTATGGTATGACACAGGAGGACGCTGCCGCAAAGCTTGGACGCGCTCAGAGCACCATTGCAAATAAGCTCAGACTGCTGAGGCTTACAGATAAAGAAAAGGAGCTTATAATTAATTACAGTCTCACAGAACGCCATGCAAGAGCTCTTCTGAGACTTGGCAGTGCCGAGGATAGGATATTTATTCTCAGTAAGATTATCAAGAACAATCTCAACGTTGAACGTTCCGAAAAGCTTATTGACGAGTTTATCGGAAGTGCCCGCAACAAAGCAAGCCTGAAAAAGCGTTCACTTGTTTTTCAGAATGTGAAAATGTTTGTCAATACCATTAATAAGGCTGTAGAGACCATGCAGGCTGCTGGAATATCCGCAGATTCGCGTAAAATACAGAATGAGGACTATATAGAGTACCGTGTGCGAATCCCTATTATGAAGAAAAACTGATACTTATTTGTTTCACATGAAACATTTTTGTTGTTTCATGTGATTTTTTATACCCTGAAAAATGTTTCACATGAAACATTTTCAAAAAAATATCCTTTTCTTATTTACAATAGGCTTAAATAGTGCTATAATATTATAAGTAAATCTTGAAAGGAAGATAATATGGGCAAGATAATCGCAGTTGCCAACCAGAAGGGCGGCGTCGGAAAGTCAACAACTGTAATAAATATTGCGGCATATCTCGGTTCAAGGGGCTTTAAGGTGCTTTGTATCGATTCTGATTCCCAGGGCAATACAACTACGGGCTTTGGTATAAAGAAAAAATCCGTAAGCGCCTCTGCTTATGATGTTATTATGGGGAAGACTCGTATCCAGGAAGCAATTATAGAAACAGAGTTCATCAATGTGTCTATTGTACCGGGTACTGAGGCTCTCGCAGGATGCGAGCTTGAGCTTGCACAGAACGATAACAGGGTAAACAGACTGAAAATGCAGCTCCTGACCTGTAAGGACGACTATGATTATATTCTTATTGATTGTCCTCCTGCACTGGGTACTATTACTATCAACGGTATAGTTGCCTGCGACAGTATCATTGTTCCTATGCTGGCTGAGTTCTATGCCCTTGAGGGACTTTCTCAGCTTGTAAATACCATTAAAATAGTTAAAAATAATTATAATCCTGCTCTTCAGATAGAGGGGATATTATTTACTATGTTCGACGGACGTCTTAACGTTGCAAACGACGTTGTGGCGGAGGTTGAGAAATACTTCCCCGATAAGGTATTCAAAACAAAGGTTCCGAGAAACGTTCGTATCTCAGAAGCGCCCAGCCACGGAAAGCCCGTAATGTATTACGACAAGGCTTCAAAGGGTGCTGAGTCCTACGAGCTTGTATGCCATGAGATACTTGACGAACCATTGGAACTCCCGAAGAAGAAAAAGATCTTCTCTTTCAAGAAAAACAGGAAAGGAAAACGTTCGTCTTGACGAATGAGGATAAAATATGGCAAAAGGTGGTTTAGGTGCAGGTCTTGACACATTGCTCAGCGATAATAATTTCGATGTGCAGGTAAAAAAGACTCTCCGCACCGCTGAAATAGAGCCGAACCGCGATCAGCCACGTAAGGCGTTCAGCGATGAGGCAATAACTGCTCTTGCGGATTCTATTCGTGAGCATGGTATGCTCCAGCCTATTGTTGTCAGACCAATAGACACCGGCGGCTACCAGATAGTGGCAGGGGAGAGAAGATGGCGTGCAGCAAGAATGCTGGGACTTGACGAGGTGCCTGTCAATATCCGTGAACTTACTGATCTCGAGACCATGCAGATAGCTATTATCGAGAATCTCCAGCGTGAAAATCTCAATCCCGTTGAAGAAGCCGCAGGTTACAATGAGCTTATCGAGAAATTCGGCATGACTCAGGAAAAGGTTGCAAAGATGGTGGGACGTTCCCGTTCTGCTGTTGCCAATTCGGTAAGACTTCTTTCGCTTCCCGACAGAGTGCTGAAAATGCTTGAAAACGGAGACATCTCCGCAGGCCATGCAAGAGCGCTTCTGGGCTTTGAAAACGAGGAAATGCTTATTGCAACGGCTCTCAGAGCTGCTGACGGAGGACTTACGGTACGTCAGGTGGAAAAGGCTGCGCAGAAGTCTGCCGAGCATCAGGAAGAAGCTACTGTGAATGCTTCAAACAAAAAAATCGACAACTATTTCAAGGAAATGGAGCTCTCGTTGAATGAGCGCCTCGGCAGAAAGGTCAAGGTGGACTACGGCAAAAATAAGGGAGCACTGATACTTGAATTTTATGATAAAAACGATCTTGCAGCACTTGCTGAAAAGCTCGCTAAAGAAGACTAAGGAGAATAGATATGATAGACATTAAGCTTATAAGAATAAACCCCGAGCTGGTTAAGGAGAACATCAAGAAGAAGTTCCAGGACGAAAAGCTGGAGCTCGTTGATAAGGTAGTTGAGCTGGACAAGAAGTACAGAGAGACCAAGACAGAGTGCGACAGCCTTCGTAATGTCCGCAAGGTAAGAAGTAAAGAGATCGGCGGCTACATGGCTAAGGGCATGAAGGACGAGGCCGAGAAGGCAAAAGCAGAAGTAACAGAGCTCGGCGATAAGCTCGCTGCTATGGAAGAGCTTGAAACAAAGCTTGAGGGAGAGATCAAGGAGATAATGATGGTGATCCCGAACATTATCGACGACAGTGTTCCGATAGGAAAGGACGACACCGAGAACGTTGAGGTCGAGAAATTCGGCGAACCTGCTGTTCCTGATTTTGAAGTACCTTACCACGTTGATATCATGGAAAAGGTCAACGGTATCGACATCGACAGTGCAAGAAGCACCAGCGGAAACGGTTTCTATTACCTCAAGGGAGACATCGCTCAGCTCCAGAGCTGCATACTTTCCTATGCAAGAGATTTCATGATCGACAAGGGCTTTACATATTATATTCCGCCCTTTATGATAAGAAGCGCAGTCGTTACAGGCGTTATGAGCTTTGACGATATGGCTAACATGATGTATAAGATTGAGGGCGAGGATCTCTACCTCATCGGTACCTCCGAGCACTCTATGATAGGCAAGTTCATTGACACTATCCTTCCCGAGACTGATCTTCCCCAGACTCTTACAAGCTATTCGCCTTGCTTCCGTAAGGAGGTCGGCTCCAAGGGTATCGAGGAGCGCGGCGTTTACCGTATACACCAGTTTGAGAAGCAGGAAATGGTCGTAGTATGTAAGCCCGAGGAGTCCATGGACTGGTTCCACAAGCTTTACAGCTATACAGTTGAGTTCTTCCGCACACTGGATATACCTGTACGTACACTTGAATGCTGCTCGGGAGACCTTGCAGACCTGAAGGTAAAGTCTATAGACGTTGAAGCTTGGTCACCCCGTCAGAAGAAGTATTTCGAGGTAGGAAGCTGTTCTAACCTGGGCGACGCACAGGCAAGACGTCTTGGCATCAGAGTAAAGACAGAGGACGGAAATAAATACTTCCCCCATACTCTTAACAATACAGTTGTTGCTCCTCCGAGAATGCTCATTGCATTCGTTGAGAATAACCTCAACGAGGACGGTTCTATCCGTATACCAAAGGCTCTCCAGCCTTATATGCGCAAGGAGCTTATCAAGGTACCCGAAAAGAAATAATATGAAACGCTTTATAAGAATCGCAATTTTTATACCAACTTTGATACTGACCGCTTCGATCGGGATATTTACAGCTTTGTATTTCTTTTATCCCAGTCATACTCTCAGAGTCGGCGGTCTGATAGCGTTTGCAGATTCAAATCTGATAATAAGAATGTCAGATGATGATTTTTTTGAACTGGCTAAAGGCAGGAGCTATGATGAGCTTGTATCGGAATTAGGCAAGCCCAGCGGAACTGTCGGTTCAGGCATAGTCAGATATTACTGGCGTATCGGAGAAAACAAATACGGCGTTGTAACTTACTGTGGCAGCAAAACGGTTGGAATCCCTGAGATATGGACAGGCGAACAAAGCAAGATAAAAATTGAATTCTGACAGAAAGGACGGTTTATACCGTCCTTTTTATGTAGGGCGGATATTGTCCGCCCGCAAGCCGCAATTAATTGCGGTCAATATGCTCGTCTCCCCACTTTGCTGCCGTGCAGAGACATATGGCAAAGACTCCGACCGTTCCGCCGAACATACTTCCCAGAACAAAACCAAGCATGATATCATCCTTTCTTTTTATTGCATATTAATCTGCGCAGGGTCTTTCGCTTTAATATTATAATGAGCATTTTTCAGCTCCTTTAATCATTCTGTCCGCATTATTTCTGCGGACTTTTTTATTATTTTTCACTTTGAAAATGAATATACAGCTGAAAAATGCTAATAGTAATTCTGTACAAATGAAGCCATGAAACAGCCCCTCCCCCGCTGCAAAACGCCCGGAAGAGGGACTCCCCTGCCGGAGAATATGGCTGTTTTACGTTGCAGCCTGTACGGCGGTCACGTGACTTGTGATTTTATCTTAACAAAATACGGGAGCCTGAGGCAGTAAAAAAACTACAAGAAAAAAGTTTTTATTTGTTGCAAATGCCACTTTTCAAGGGTAATATTTATGTGTTATAATAAACCTGTAATGCACAGGAAAACTGTGCTTATAAACAAGAAAAGAGGTAATCTGCAATGAATAAAATAACAAATGATATCTACTATATCGGAGTCAACGATCACGATCTCGACCTCTTTGAGGGACAGTACGATGTGCCCAACGGCATGGCATATAATTCATATATCATATCAGATGAGAAAACAGCAGTATGTGATACTGTTGACGGAAACTTCACTGACCAGTGGCTGGATAATATCACAGAAGTGCTGGCAGACCGCAAGCCCGACTATATAATAGTACACCACATGGAGCCCGATCACTCCGCCAACCTGAAAAGCTTCCTTGAGAAGTATCCCGAGACAACTGTTGTGGGAAATGCAAAGACCTTCGGCATGATAGAGAATTTCTTCGAGGATCTCACTATCGCAAACAAGCTCGAGGTAAAGGATGGGGATAAGCTCAGTCTCGGCAAGCATGAGCTCACATTCGTATTTGCTCCTATGGTACACTGGCCTGAGGTAATGCTCTCATACGACAGCACTGACAAGGTGCTTTTTTCCGCAGATGCTTTCGGAAAGTTCGGTGCTCTGGACGTTGAGGAGGACTGGGCTTGCGAAGCTCGCCGCTATTATTTCGGTATCGTAGGAAAGTACGGTATGCAGGTTCAGAATGTTCTCAAAAAGGCAGCTGATCTTGATATAAAGATCATATGCGCACTTCACGGACCTGTCCTCAGAGAGAATCTTGATTACTATCTCGGCCTTTACAATACATGGTCAAGCTACGGTGTTGAGTCCGAGGGCGTATTCATTGCCTATACATCAGTATACGGCAATACAAAGAAGGCAGCAGAGCTTCTCAAGGAAAAGCTTGAAGCAAAGGGCTGTCCCAAGGTCGCTATCGCAGACCTTGCAAGAGAGGATATGGCCGAGTCCGTTGAGGACGCCTTCCGCTACGGCAAGCTGGTCATCGCCACAACTACCTACAATGCTGATATATTCCCGTTTATGAAGCACTTCATTCTTGACCTTACCGAGAGGAACTACCAGAACAAGACCATCGGTATAATCGAGAACGGAAGCTGGGCTCCCACAGCCGCAAAGGTAGTAAAGGGAATGTTCGAGAAGTCAAAGAATATCACATTCACAGATACCACAGTATCGATAAAGTCGGCTGTAAAGACTGCTAATATTGCTGAGATAGAGGCTCTTGCAGACGAGCTGATGAAATAAAAACCATAAGGAGGGACTGAATATGAAAGTTACGCTCAATCCCGACAAAGAAGTAGTTGACAGAATAAAAGAGGGACTTAAACTGAAGGATGGCTACTGTCCGTGCAGGCTGGCAAAGACTCCGGAGAATAAGTGTATGTGCAAGGAGTTCCGCGACCAGATAGCAGATCCGAATTTTGAGGGCTTCTGTCACTGTATGCTTTATTATAAATCACTGGAAGACTGAGCATTCTTATGATGATAAGCAAAGTTGATAAAGATACAGCTCTTGCGCGGCAGCTCCTGGAATTCGTTGAGAATTGCTCATGGTATGAGGTAAAGGATCACATCGCTGATATGCTCAGATTGTGGGAGTTCACAGACTGGGAGTGTATGTTTGCCGCCTTGGAGGACGGAAAAATAGTGGGTATGGTTTCCGTAATGAAGACGGACTATTATCCGCTTCCGGAAATATATCCGTGGATATCCTGTATCTTTGTCACAGAGAGTGCAAGAGGACGCCGCATAAGCGGACAGCTCATAGATCATGCCAACGGGTATGCAAAAGAGCTGGGCTTTACAAAGACATATATACCGACAGAATACACGGGACTTTACGAGCATTACGGGTACAGATATATCCGTGATATAGTGAATTACGGTGGCGGGACAGACCGCCTTTACGTCAAAGAGCTTGAATAACAGATTAAAAGGAGGTCTATTATGAACGAAGTTATTATAACAAAGGAAAACTTTGATGAGGAGATACGCAATTATAAGGGTATGCCCGTTCTTATTGATTTCTGGGCAAGCTGGTGCGGTCCGTGTATGATGCTTGCACCTATAGTCGAGGAGATAGCAGACGAGTACGACGGCAGGGTAAAGGTATGCAAGGTCAATGTAGATGAGGAGCCGGAGCTTGCAGCAGCTTTCAGAGTTGAGAGCATACCGCTTCTGGTAGTCGTAAAGGACGGTGCTATTGTAAATCAGGCTGTAGGACTTCGTCCCAAGGAATCGATCATTGAAATGTTAGGACTTTGATAAACAAGGCTCACCGATACTCTCGGTGAGCTTTTGCTTATTGGTATGGGAACAGGATAAAGGCGTTCTAAAGGGATGTGTGTACCTTTTGGAATACCTTTATTGCACTTTTTTTATTTTTCTGAAATTTTTTTTGAAAAAATGCACGGAAGATCTCTTCTGTGTTGTTTATATTTATGAAGCGACGCTTCAGACAGAAAGGAGGAATTACAATGAATGACAGTTCAGCGCTGTACGCATTTAACAGATTCGGCGATACAGTCCTGCGAACAGCCTTTGCTATGACAGGAAGCTATCAGGACGCAGAGGATATCACACAGGAAGTGTTTTTAACACTCCATTCAAAGCCGCAGGAATTTGACACCGAAGAGCATATGAAGGCCTGGCTTATAAGATCGGCGATCAACCGTTGTAAAAACTATTTTAAAAGTGCTCGTGTAAGGAATAATTCTCCCCTTGATGAAGAACTTGCGAATACACTTTCCTGTGAATTCACACCGAGAGATAACGAGATAAGGGAGAAAATAAAAAAACTTCCGGAAAAATATTCGTCAGTAATATTCCTGTACTATTTTGAGGAGTACAGTATAAAGGAAATAGGGGAGATACTCGGCAAGAATGAAAATACGGTGAGCTCGATCTTGCAGCGCGGCAGACGAAAGCTTAAAACAGAACTGGAAAAGGAGGGATACATATATGAGACCTAATGAGTATAACGATCTTCTCGGCAAAATAAAATGCAGTGATGAATTCCGCAGCCGTATGCGTGAAAAGCTCAGTGCAGAGCCTGCTGAGACAAAGGATTATGAGGAAAGCGTAAGCGGTACAGAGGTTATTACCGCAAAGCACAATTGGAGCAGGATAGCAGCTATCGCAGCAGCCTTCGTTCTTCTTGGCGGAGCTGTCGGCGGAGGTGTCTACCATTTTTCAAAGGTAAGGGAAGATCAGATCATAGAAGAAGCAGGCGATTCTGTATACGACAAGATAAGAGCGATAAAAGAGTATTCGGATATGAACGAGTACCTATGGAATTTCTCGGCAGGCCCTACTATGCTTGTGGGAAAGGCAAATGACCACAAGGAAGAGCTTTTCAAATATCTTGAAGAGCATGATGATAAGGAAAAGACCGAAAAAATAAATGTATCATACAGAAGCGTGCGTTTTTCGTTCGTTTATAAAGACAAGGAATATAACCTGGAAGTCTATGAAAACGGATACGGTTATTGCAGCGAATCACAGAAGGGTTCGGGAAATGATCTCAAGGAAGAGAAATATTATTTCGGAGTGCATATCTTTGAATATCTTTTTGATATGGTTATGGAAAAAGCAGACAGCGATGTGGCTGAGGCTATGAGCAAGGTATCCGAAAACGAACTGGAAGGCTTCATAGACACCGAGTTTCTTGAGAGTGATGATGATTCCGCATTATTCACGGACAGCCTGATGAAGGATTCCAATTTTGGCAATAAAGAGTATACCGTTACAGATAAAAACAGAATAGCAGACTTTATAAAGAGCTGTGAATGGATAAAGATAAAAGAAAGTGAATTTGATAATAAAAACTGCTATCTTATGGGTATAGCAGTATCCGAGAGCGGCTGTATGAAGAATTACGGCGAAAGCCCCTACGGAAATTACAAGCTCAAAGATGAGTTGAATGCTGAGAAGCTCAGGTCTGTCATCGAGTCGTGTATTGAACTTAAAAGTGAAAACAGCGGCTTATTGGTTGAGGATATAAGCACTATGCTGAGTGGTATTTCCGATGATGCGGCTGTAATGAGCTGGGACGGCGTTAATGGAATTCCCCAGGGAAAACTCAATTATAATACAGTGCTGCGTTACTACCATGTATCAGATACGGAAGGCTTTATAAAGGAAATGTCTGATCTGGAATGGGTAACCTGCGATATGTCGGAATATGAGGAAAAAACCATAGAGGATAAGGAAAAGAATACCACAGTCGGATGCTTTTCAATAGGAAACGACTTATCTGTAAGCAGAAACGGTTATCTGGGATATTCAAGAAATTACTGTAAATTAAAGAATATAAGCGATATAGATAAGCTTACGGATATTTTTGAAAAGCACTTCATTATGAATGAGCGCTCAAAGCTTGCAGACAAAATAGAACGCGGCATAGACAATTATCAGAATCTTGAAGCGAATTTTACCTATAAGAAGAATTTCGAAAGTTCACCCGCTTCAAATGTGAGCCTTGAAGGCCATCTCACAAGAGATGTAAAGAATGAATATATGTATATGACCGGTCAGGGTAATTTCATTTCAAAGGATGTTAACATAGAGATCGTACTGAATGGCGAAAATAAATCCGCATACAAAACTGCCGAAATGTCAACAGGTGCAACAGACCTTGCCTACGACTACCATTACAGCAGTGTTATGATACCTATGCCTGCCTGCCATTATACCTATCTGTGCAAGGACATCGAGAAAGCTCTTACTCCTATGTACAACAATAATAATCAGGACGACCTTGACGTAAGGGATATTAACGGAAATACCGAGTATCACTGGATAAGTACGGACTATAGTTCAGCAAATGCGGAGTATACAATAGTTCTCACAAAGGGCGGACAGCTTCTTTCATATGAGAAAAAGGAATACAGCGATATCTATGAGAGCTTCAGTCTCACTGATTATGTATTTGATTCCAATAACTTCAATGGAGTCAATGTTGCTTCCATATATGAAGGCATAAAGTCCGAGAGCAGAAGAATGCAGGAAGGCTCTGAAGATACTTTGCTGTATCCCGAGCTCTCAAACAAGTTTGAAGCAATGGATGTAACGGTTTATTCGGGAAGTGCTGCAAAAAGCGTGAACCCGAAGGATATATACGACCTGTTCCCGATCATCGATAAAGAGAGCACAGATGACAGCTCATGGCTGATGCACGGTTCGAACTTCAAGAAAAATTCAAAGCACGGAGAACGCATGATGGATGGCTATATCACAGTAGTATTCAACAGTGATGAACATGAGTTCGTTATGTATATCCCCGAAAGCAGCAATGCAGAGTGGGGAGAGAACGCGGTTATGCTGGAGGATCACTTCGGCACAGCTGACGAATGCTTTGACAGTCATTACAGATACTATACAAAGGACGAGATCAGCAGACTTGTATCAGTTGTAAAAACAGCAATTAACGGTGAGCAGTGAGAAATACTGATGTTGTTTTATTGAAGACAATATGGTATAATAAGAGAAAGACCTCCGCAGCCTTTATGACTGCGGAGAAATTCTCGGAGGTATTACAATGAAGCTTATATCATGGAACGTAAACGGATTTCGTGCTTGTCTGCAAAAGGGCTTTGAAGACTTCTTCAAGGCGGCAGATGCTGATATATTCTGCCTGCAGGAGACAAAAATGCAGCCGGATCAGGCTGATTTCAGACCCGAAGGATACAATATTTATTTTCACAGCGCAGTAAAGAAGGGCTACTCGGGAACGGCTGTTTTCAGCAAGAAAGAGCCTGTTTCGGTGACCTACGGTATAAACGGGACACATATGGACGAGGGCAGGGTGATAACCTGCGAATATGAGGACTTTTACTTTGTTTGCTGCTATGTTCCCAATGCGCAGGACGGTCTGAAGCGCATAGACTACCGCATGGAGTTTGAGGACGATATGAGGGCGTATCTCTCGGAGCTGGACAAGAAAAAGCCCGTTGTGTACTGTGGTGACCTGAATGTGGCACATGAGGAGATAGACCTGAAAAATCCTAAGACTAACCGCGGAAATGCAGGCTTCTCGGACGAGGAGAGAGGCAAGTTTACGGAGCTTCTCGGAGCTGGCTTTGCGGACACCTTCCGCAGGCTCTATCCCGACACGGTGACGTACTCATGGTGGTCGTACCGTTTCAAGGCCCGCGAAAAGAACGCAGGCTGGCGTATAGACTACTTCGTGGTATCCGAGCGTTTTATGGAGCGCGTAAAGAATTCCGAGATACTTACAGATGTGATGGGCAGCGATCACTGCCCCGTAATGCTGACAATAGAGTAATGTCTCTTTCTCTTGTTATATTCTGAGGAAGGAGCAATATAATGAAAAAAAGAGCGGCAACAGCACTTTTTCTTGCAGTATCCCTTGCTTTTACGGGCTGTTCGGTCAAAGATAAAAAGAATTCGGAAAATAAAGCAGTGCAGGTGTCGGAGCTTGCCTATGAGGAAAGTCCTGACAGCGGAAAGTTCGCTGCGCAGGAAACAGAGCTGCCCGGGGATATGTCATATGCAGAAGGAATACTGCGTCTCAGCGGCGATAAGCTCCTTATCTACGGCAGAGACGCCAAGGACGGGATAATAGCTTACAAGACGGACGAAAAGCTTGAATACTTTGAAAGCATAGTCTTTGATGACGTAGATCTGCAAGGCAGCGAGTTGATTTTTACAGAGGCAGAGGACGGGAATATATACATAGCTGGAAGCAAGGAAGACTCCGCAATATTGTACAAATTAAGCAGTGACGGAAAGCTGCTCTCTGAAAGCGAGATAGCAGTTGAAGCTGATGAGCGTATATGCTCGGCGGTATACACGGGCAGCGGCCTGCTGCTGTGTATGCCTTCAAAACTTATGACGGCAGACGATAACGGAAATATAACAGGTGATATTCCTGCGCCCGTTGACAGCTTTTTCACTGATGCAGCTGTTGACAGCGGAGGCAGGATAATGGTACAGCTCAGCAGCAAGAATAATTCCGAGCTGAGGGAGATAGACACCGTGTCGCGGGAATTCAAGGGGGAGAGGTATATCCTCAGCAGCGGAGTCGGCGGAAAGATGTTCTGCGGCAGCGGAGAATACAGTCTTTATATCGGAGGAGTCTACGGCATTACGGAGGAGAAATGCTGCAAGGTAGTTGATATGCTGCCTGCTGGATTCAACGTTGGAGAGCTGCGCGGACTGACGGCTCTCAGCAGCGGAGACTTCTTCGGAATCACTGGAAAGAATGAAAGCAAGATAGTTCGAATCACCCGTGATCCTATGAGTGGAGACACGAGAAGAACAGAGATAACCGCGGCCTTTGTAGGCAATGACGAGGTGAGCGGAATGGCTCTGGAGTTCAATAAAAAAAGCAGAAAATACACTGTAAAGACAGTGGATTATCTGCTCGGTTCGGAGGGCGGCAGCCCGAGAGAAGAGTACGACAATGCTCTGAGAAATCTGTTTCTTGACGTATCTTCGGGCAAATCTCCTGATATAGTTGTAATGTATGACGATGATGCGTTCAATGAGCTTGCGGCAAAGGGAATGTTTGAGGATCTCTATGAATTCATGGATAATGATGATGAAGTTTCACGTGAAACATTTCTCAGCAACGTTCTGAAGGCCATGGAGACCGACGGAAAGCTCTATGGAATATCGAATATCTTTGGAGCAAGATCAATGGCAATAAAGTCCGAATTTGCTCCCGACGGAGACTGGGATATTGATACTCTGGAGAGCATACTCGATGCAAACAGCGGTATGGACCTTTTCGTTTCCGCAAACAACAGGGAAGCTGTTTTCAGTTCGCTGCTGAACGAGCAGTCCTTCGTGGATCACAAAGATCACACCTGTGATTTTACTTCGGACAGATTTATAAGGCTTCTTGAGTTCTGCGGCCGTTTCCCCTCATCTGAGGAATACTACTCGGGCATGGAGGACGATGTCAGCGGAAATGCTCTGATGAAGGAGTCTTATATATCGGATTTCCGCGAGTTCAGGGGTGATGAGAATGCTCTTGGCACAACGGAAATAAAGCTCATAGGCTACCCCGGCACAGAGGGAGTGCTTACTACGGGAGCTCATTACGCGATACTCAGGGACTCAAAAAACAAGGAGGGCGCATGGGCTTTTCTGCGGACATACTTCCTTCCCGAGAACCAGAGCCGCATTTACCGCGGAGCTCTTCCCGTGACGGAAAAGGCCTACAGATCTGTGACTGAGGCTTCTATGGAGGCTCCGTACTTTATTGACGATGACGGAGAAAAAATGACTTACAATGAGGAATCTCCCACCTTAAGCCGTGATGAATACGATTATCTTGACGGCTATATCCGAAGCCTTACAAGCTGCGCAGGAAGCAGCAATTCCACTGAAATAAAAACCATATGCTTTGAAGAGGCGACAGCTTACTTCATGGGACAGCGGTCTGCCGAAGAAGCGGCGGGTCTCATACAGAACCGTGTGAGCATATACCTTGCAGAAAAGCAGTAACAGCAGAAAAAGCCATAGTATTTCCTGTTATATCAGGATACTATGGCTTTATTTTTATGGTGAGCTCATCACTCTGTGATATTTATTATGACATACTCGCTGACAGTTCCTGTCTTGAAGGGGATAGCCCAGCCTGATATGCCCGAAGTAACGATAAAATCGGAATTGCCGCGCTTTTCGAAGCCGTAGACCTTATCGTTGGCGCCGATGAGCAGCCCCACATATCCCGACGGCCAGAGATGTCCACCGTGGGTATGTCCCGAGAATACAAGGTCTGCGCCTGCGTCGGCTTCGTTCTTGTAGTCGTTGGGCTGATGATCGATAACTATGGTATAGCTGTCCTTGGCTGCACGTTTTGCAAGAATTGACATACTCAGCCGTTCTTTGCTGCTTTTGTCATGTCTGCCAATTATACACAGCTCATCGGTGATCTGCACGGCTTTATCCTCAAGTACGGTAACGCCGTTCTTTTTCAGCTCGCTGCGGAGATCATCGGCAGTGAAGTCGCGGTGTCCCTCAAAATAACCTCTGTCGTGGTTGCCGAATGTGAAATAAGTACCGTATTTCGGGGCGATACTGCCGATAGCTTCACAGGCTCTCACCATATCCGTGCGGCAGGAATCATCGTCCACAAAGTCACCTGCGATTATGAATATATCGGGGGACTCTTTTTTTATCCTTTCCATTTCCGCTGCAAAGGCTTCGCCGTCGAGGGTTATTCCCAGGTGGGAATCTGCAATGGCAGCGACCTTCAGATGCTCTGCTCCGATTGCTTTGTCCGTGTGTAAGGTATACTCCGTCCTTACCACGTTATGGGCGTTGTACCAGCCTATGGCAAGGTATACCGCTGTGAACAGTATGACGGCGACTCCTTCGATATTGCGTCGGCGCTGTTTTTTTGCCGCTTTTCTGACTATGGCTGCGATAATGTCCGCTATCAGCCAGAATATGATAAGATGTATTATCACCACTATCATGGTATAGGAGTTTATCAGAGGAAGGCAGGCAAGTCCCGCAAAGGGAAGGAGACATACAAGCCATGACAGGAGCTTATGCTTTTCGCCCAGCTTTTCTATGAAGCTGAAACGGTGAAAACGTGTGAACAGGTATACAGTTCCGCTGACAGCTATTATAAGAAGGACTGCAAACAGTATCAGCCAGAACATATAACACCTCCGATTATATCGAGTATCACCTCTTTGTCGGCTTTATACGGACAGCTTGCCAGCTTGCGGGGATTATTGAGCACACTTTCCGCAGCTCTCTCAAGCAGCTGTCTGCTTACATTTACGGGGCTCAGTGCAGCGATGAAGCTTCCCAGCTCATCGGTGTTCCCGAAACCTGTAAGTGACAGTATATGCTCTCTGTCGGATTTTTCGGCGCGGCGCAGATAGCCGCTCTGGAAGAGTCCCACAGCTGCACCGTGAGGGATATTTCCTTCATAGGTAAGGGTATAGCTCAGGCCGTGAGGTACAGAGGTGCCCGTTACAGCTATGGCCATTCCGCCGAAGGTCGAGGCGGTGAGAAGCTTTTTTGCGGTATCTGCTGTCAGCTCCTCTTTGCCGCTGAGATATGGCTTGCAGCTGCTCCACAGGGCAAGACCTTCGTTGACTGACATACGGCTGAATGGAGATGTCGCGGAGTTTATATAGCTCTCAATGAGATGTCCGAGAGCATCAACGGCTGTATTTGCTATGACCTTTTTCGGAGCATTCATGAGGTATTTTCCGTCGCAGAGTGCTATATCGGGAAATACCTTATGTACCATTGACATCTTTGTGTGTATGTCATGGCGTGTGAGGACCGATATTCCTGTAACCTCCGAGCCTGTTCCGCAGGTGGTTGGAACGGCGGCAACAGGGATATGCAGGGGAGATGCCGAGCTGTCGAACATCAGCTCCCATGAGCTTTCGGGAGACTTTATCATTACCGCAATGGCTTTTGCTGCATCTATGGGAGAGCCTCCGCCGACGCCGATGACGAAGTCAGCGCCGCAGTTTACGCCAATGTCACGTGCCTTCATAACAGTTTCTGCGGAGGGATTTTCCTCTACTTCGTCGAATAGCGTATATTTAACCTTGTGAGTTTCAAGTGCTGTTATAATATCGTCAAGAGACCCGTTTTTCTTCGATGAGCTGCGTCCCGTTACGATAAGGGGATGAGTGCCCAGAGTGGCAAGCTCAGCGCTGTGAGCGGTCACGCAGTTTTCTTCACTGAATACCTTTACAGGCATATAAAATATCATTGTATCACCTCAATATACAGCCTTTGGCTGTCTGCATCCCGGTCTGTTTTCAGGGAGCTCACGCTATTTGCCGCGGATACGGAGGATTCTTCCGTTTACGGCGGAAAAACAGCTCCCGCAGATATGGAAAGGGATTTATATTATATTATCATACTTTTTCCGGCTGTGTCAATACATGGGGAGAAAAAACGCTTCTTTGTTGCAAATAATCTTCTGTATGATATATCATGTTGAAATGGTAATTTTCCTATGTTATAATAATCATAGTTTTAAAGCAGTTAAAGGGGGAGAGATGCGTTATATGGAAAAGGTCACACTCGGAAAATATACGGTCTCGGCTGCGGATCTTGCAAAGGAAATGGGAGCAGGCTGGAATTACGGAAATACCCTTGAAGCGAATATGGGAGGAACTCCCGCGGAAACTGTCTGGGGCAATCCCGCGGCTTCTCAGGAGATGGTGGACACTGTTGCCGAAGCAGGCTTCAGGACGGTAAGGATACCTGTCTCATTTCTGAGTATGATAGATGACGAATGCGGATATAAGATCAATGAGGAATGGCTGGACAGGATAGCTGAAGTAGTGGATTACTGCTACAAAAGGGGAATGTTTGCTATCATCAATATACACGGCGACGGTTATCATACGATCACGGGAGGCTGGCTGCTCTGCGACAGCTCACGTCAGGAATATATCAAGGAAAAGTACGCTGCCGTCTGGAGGCAGATAGCCGAGCGCTTCAGGGAGCATGACGAGCATCTAATATTTGAGAGCATGAACGAGGTCTTTGACGGTATATACCATACACCTGTTGCGGAGTATTATGAGAATATCAACGACTATAACCAGATATTCGTTGATACGGTCCGCAATACAGGCGGTAACAATACTCACCGCTGGCTCATGGCAGCAGGCTGGAATACGGATATAAACTATACCTGCGGAGGATACGGTTTCCGCTTCCCCAGCGACAGGTTCAATACTGCCGATGAAGGAAGGCTGATACTTTCCGTTCACTGCTATGATCCATGGGATTACTGCGGTGAGGAGGAAAAGACCATATTCCTCTGGGGTGAAAAGGGACAGGAGATAGTCGATCTCGGCAGTGCGGATTCGCAGAATAAGGCAGACTGGGGCGACGAAGCACATATAAGGGCTCAGTTCGCCATGCTGAAGGAAAGGTATGTAGATAAGGGCATACCCGTTGTTATAGGCGAATTCGGATGTATCGACAGAGCTCATACAGAGTCGGAGATACCCGACATCATAACCGAGAACCGTGCTTATTACGACGGTTTTATTGCAGGCACGGCGGCGCTGAACGGCATAGTGCCTGTGTATTGGGACAACGGCTTTAACGGCGCATTCGGTCTTGCACTGTTTGACCGCCGCCTGCTGAAGCAGACTCAGCCCGAGATAATTGACGCAATAATCCTGGGCGTAAAAAACAAGGATCCCATGTCGGGGCGAAGCGTCTTTACACAAAGGATAACGGGATAAAGAAACTCCTGTATAAGCATTGTACTTATACAGGAGCTTTTTTTATTTTATTTCTTTTATATCTACGTTGCTGAAATTGAAATCTTCTGCAAAATCAATATGGATATTCATTATATGGCCGTTTTCATCGGGCTTTCCGTCGGGAAGCACGGGTTCTGCGTCAGCTGTGAAGTCGAATACCGGATCACCGGAAGCGTCTCTTAATACTGAGTGGACTGTGAAGCTGCTGTTGAAGTCGTGGCGTGTTATCTCAACATCCTTAATAATAAT
Source organism: Ruminococcus flavefaciens 007c (assembly GCF_000571935.1). Lineage (GTDB taxonomy): Bacteria > Bacillota > Clostridia > Oscillospirales > Ruminococcaceae > Ruminococcus > Ruminococcus flavefaciens_F. Next base: position 460,047 of record NZ_ATAX01000028.1, read on the forward strand.
ATTTTCATTGATGTTAAGGTCATCAAGGTCTGTATCTTTATTATTCAGATAGAAGCTTATGGCATATGCGCCGAGCTTTTCTATATTTCCGCCGTTGATTATGTTGTCTATTTTCCATATGCCGTTTTCTTTCACGCAGTAGTATGTCAGCATAGTACCTATCTTTGAATAAGGGTTATCACAGACAGGAGAGAACAAAGCGTATCTTACTGCCCTGAAGCTGTCTTCCTCACTTTCCGTAACTATCGGCATATCATCGTGGGATCTCCAGTTATCGGGAAGATTGTCAGTACGGACATACAGAGAATCCTTATAAATGATATATGCTTCCTTATGGAAATTATAGCTTGCCATATCGATATCAGAGCCGTTTTCATACTGACTGAAGTCAATGATGAAATTGTCAGATGGCTTTACATTTATTCCCGGATTGTAGTTTATTCCGTCGGATTCATGGGCGCCGTCAACTTCGAGCCTGTTATAGAATTCATCGGTGCATACCTCTCTGATAGCTCTTACATAGTCGTCGGGAGTCTGAAAATCAGGATCGGATACTCTTGCAAAGTGGCAGAGACCTTCTCTGTATGAAGGATCCTTGAAGCTGTAGATATTGAACTCAAGAACATCACTCGGATCGTAATCTATCTTGCCCTCGAGCTTGTTGACGAGCTCTGCGAATCTGTCGGAAAGATCCATAGCGATAGCTTCACGGCTTCCTTCGGGATATGTTTTATCCTGATCTTTTGTTATACCGTTTTCTGTATTTGTTTCTGTTGTATCTGTGCCGGGTATCATGTGTTCGCCGTTTCTCATAAGCATGATACTGCCTGATATGCCGCCTATCATAAGTAATGCAGCAGCTGCAATGCTTGCATAATTCTTCCATATTGAGCGCTTATACCGTTCAACGCCCGTTACTACCGTTTCGTCGCCGAAGCCTTCATTTTCATCAGGCGTGCGGCTTAAATTGTACTTCCTTTCGCTCATAGAAAAGATTCTGTCTTTTTCTTCATCTGTGAGCACGGGAAAGTCTTGAGAGATCTTATCAATTTCCATGTCATCTATCTCCTTAAAAAGATCATTTTTCATCATATCAATCCCTCCTTGCCAATCCCTGCTTCTATGAGGAGTGCCTTAAGCTTCTGTTTTGCTCTGCTGCTTCGTTTCTGCACTGCAGCGGAAGTCATCGAAATGCTTTTGGCAATTTCTTTTGCTGTCCGGTTATAAAAATACTGCTGTATGATAATGGTGGAATCAGGCTCGCCCAGATCCCTTATCTTACCGAGGAGAATACGTGATAATTCTCTTTTTTCCGTATTCTCCTCGAGCCTCTCATCTGAGCGAACCTCTTCCATTATTTCATCGTCTATAGAGACAAACCTGTTATTTGTGGCATTTATCCTGCGAAAAGCATCTATTGCTGTATTACGTGACACCGTACCTATAAAACCTTTCAGATTACCTGAAAAATCGGTGCTCTCATCGAATCTCTTGTATATTTTCAGAAAAATATCACTTACGCAGTCTTCAATATCCTCGCGGCTTCCGCAGTTCCGCAAGACATTGATGACTATAGCATAGACATAGTTGCAGTATTTATCAAAGACGGCGCGGTGACATTTCTGTACCGATTCCGCCATGAGTTCGCGCAGCTCATAGTCTGTCATCGGGAACTCCTCCTTTATTGAATGCATTCAATAATATAATCGTTTTATGGCCACAAAAGCAGACATTATATTCTAACATTTTTAGTGCAAAAAAGCAAGCTGATTTGAAAAACAGAAAAAAATTATTGAAAAACGATAATTTTCTATTGACAAATGATATTTTATGTGATATACTAAAGTCACAGTAGGAAATATATACGTCACGGAGGTGCAGGCATGAAGCTGTCAAAGCCGGTGATATTGCTTTTCTCGGCAATATTTTTGATGTGCGGAGGCTGGAACAGTATAAACTATGATCTGTGGCGCTGAAAAAATATAAAGGAGCTTTAATGATGTGGAATAAGGACAAATCACTCATTCTTTCGCGGATACTTACAATAACAGCAGCGGGAGTCTGCATTTTCATAGCCTTTTTCATTCCCACCATTTCCGAATGGTATAAGTATGAAATGGCTTTTGAAGCAACAAGCATATTTGACAGGAGCACAATGTTCCTGCCCATGTGTATCACTATGTATGTATGCGACGCACTGGCGCTTGCAGCGCTATGGAACCTGCATCTGCTGCTGCGGAATATCAGCAGGGATCAGGTGTTCATACCCAGGAATACCAGCTGTCTCAGGAGAATATCCTGGATATGTATGGCCGCAGGAGCTGTACTTATGATATTCGGACTCTGGAGCTCTATATTTGCATTTATAGGAATGGCTGCGGTAATGTTCGGACTGATAATGCGCGTGCTCAAGAACGTTTTTGAGAAGGCAGTAGAGATAAAGTCGGAAAACGACTTTACTATATAACGGAGGTGCTTTCCATGCCGATAGTAGTAAATCTTGATGTAATGATGGCAAAGCGGAAGATCTCCTCTCAGGAGCTTGCCGAAAGGGTAGGCATCACAACAGCAAATCTTTCCATACTGAAAACAGGAAAGGCAAAGGCGGTGAGGTTTTCCACTCTTGAAAAAATATGCGATGAGCTCGACTGCCAGCCGGGGGATATACTGGAATTCAGGAAGGAGTAAGGGGGAGAGATAATGGGGATCATAAGGATAATAAAAGGAGGTATGGCAGCAGCGGTCATTATCGCAGTGATATTTGCAGGTATAGGAATAATGAGTGCTGTGAGCTATACAAAAGGGGTGCCGAGGATTTATCCGAAGAAAGGCGCGGCAGCTGCGCCGAATTCAATCATAAGCTGCCATGATATAGCTGATATAGAATACTATGAGACAGCAAAGATCTCGGAAGCCTTCTGGACAGACTATGACAAAAGCTGTCTCGACCTCAGCGAGGACGGCAGTTCGCTTAGAATAGGGGACAAAAAAGGCGAACTCAATGTAATAGTCGGAGCCGAGGGAAAAAAGGAAATGTCCTTTGAGCTCATAAAGGTCACAGTGAGATAAAAGGGGGGAGTATAAAAGATCCCCGCAGTATTGCAGCAGATATAATATATACTATACACATATTTATAGTAAGTAAACTAAAGGAGGTAAGATTTTGAAAAATGAGACTGCTGTAAAGCGTGATAAGAAGTTCAGCGAGGAATTTAAAAAGGAGCTCAGGCGTATCGTTCTGGAGCTGCTGCTGCTGTTGAGCCTGTTGTTGATAGTATTTACAGGTATATGTATAAAAGAATACCTTGACAAGCATTTTACGCATTTTAACGCAGAGAGAACAGCCCTTATGGAAGAGATATTCGATATAAGGGTCGATGACAGTGTTAAGCTGATACGGTACGAGGATGACAGTATACTTGCCGCGATATATGAAAAGCTTGAGCTTGAAACAGACAATTATGAGCGGTTCATGTCAGAAAATGTCAATGCAGTGTTGGAGCCTGACGAAAGCTGCAACGACAGGAGCTTCCTATTATATAATTATAAAGATGAGTCAAAGGATCTGAAGGTTGAATCTCAGGCAAATGGAAAATATTTGATAACCCTGACCCACTGGGATTAAAATGGTTTTAAGGAGGAGACTACAATGGATAGAAATAATACTTACGGAGGCTTTCAGGGACCGCCCTGCCCGCCGCCGCCATACCCCCAGCCGTACCCGCAGCCATATATACCTGCGTCTGCGGCAGTTCCCAAGGTAAAGGAAAAGCCCGAGTACAACAAGGCAGAGATAGTTCTTTCGGTGTTTATACTGATAGCAGCCTTCTGTTTTGTCAGATATGTTCTGTTTCATGCAATGGGCTTTATCACCACGGGAGTTTTTGCAGCCATTATCATAATATCTGCGGTATATATGAAGAAAAAGGAATGCAGCTTCTCCGCATTCAATAAGGTACTCATGGTGATACTCTTCATTTTCACCATAGTATTTTCAATAACCTCAAACAATCTCATAAAGGTACTGAACGCCTTATTCCTTTTCGGCGGTATATCATATCTGGTATACTCCGTAGGAGCGGGAAACAGCGGAGTTGAACGCTATCTGCCCTTTGCTCTGACAAAGGCTGTGTTTGAGTATCCATTCTCATGCTTTGACAAGCAGGCTGCCATAACCTCTGATTCCCTTTCAAAATCAAAGGCAGGCTCAAATGCAAAGTATATATTTATCGGACTTCTGCTCACAGTGCCGCTTACAGCTATCGTTGCAGCTCTGCTCATGTCAGCAGATGACGGTGTGGAGCGTATCCTTACAAACCTGGCAGACAGCATATTCAGCATGGAGTTCTGGAACGTACTTATACAGCTATCATTAGCTCTGCCCTGTTCGCTTTATATGTTCGGAATGCTTTACAAGAATACTCACCGCAAGGATATAAAGGTCCTTGATCCCCAGGTCTGCAAGCAGAAGATATTCAATATGCGCTTTGTGAGCAATCTGGTGGTATACACAGCGGTAACTCCTATATGTATACTTTACGTGATGTTCTTTATTTCCCAGGCAAACTACTTCCTGTCGGCATTTTCAAATGATCTTCCCGAGGGCTTTACATATGCAGACTATGCAAGACGCGGATTTTTCGAGCTCTTTGCAGTTGCTCTCATCAATCTCGGCGTTCTTGTCTTCATGAGCCTCCATTCAAAGAAGGCAGGCAAGGAAAAGCCCTTTGCACTGAAGCTTTACAGCATAGTACTCAGCGTTTTCACTATCATACTCATAGCCACTGCCATGAGCAAGATGGTAATGTACATCAACAGATACGGTCTTACAAGGCTGAGAGTCTATACCAGCTGGTTTATGATACTTCTTGCCTTTGTGTTCATAATGATAATCATAAAGCAGTTCCGCTTTGAGATGAAGTTTGCAAGGAATATGGCTGTCATATTCACACTTATGTTTGCAGTTCTCTGCTTCTCGCGTCCCGAGGCTGTCATAGTAAAGTATAATATTGAGATGTACCGTTCGGGACAGCTTGAAGAGCTGGATAAGGATTCCATACTCGAAATGTCCGACGACGGCCTTCTTGAAGCTCTCAGAGAGGACGCAGTCACAAAAGAAGAGGTCAATGAGAACAAGTACAGATCCTACGAGCGTTACAGCTACGGAAGATACAATATCTCATCAATTATGGTGGATATGCTCACAGAATAAAAAAAGGGACGCATACGCGTCCTTTTTCTTATTATTTCTCTTCTTTAATGAACTTGTTCAAGCCTTCGGGCACCTTTGGCTGGTTGAACCAGAACCAACAGGCTTTAGCTACCGATTTTGTAGCTGCCGTTATTGCGAGTGCTGCCAATACGTTACCGTATTTAAATAAATATCCCTGGATCCTCTTCATTTTTCCCTTTCCTTTCATAGATTTATTTATTTTTATTATGCCTTATCCGCAGTTTTTCGGATATCAGCGCTCCCGCTGAGATCAGTGTTCCCGAAGCTGCGAAGAAAGAAATTTCAGGCATAAAGAAATAAAAAGCAATACAGAATATATTCCATGCGACAAGTAAGTAAAGAGATTTTTTTCTCAGTCTTTTTGACGAGTTTTCAGAAAGAGGATGATTCGGATGCTGTACAGGTGCAAATAGAATTATGACTGCAGCTGAAAATATTAATATAAATGGTACGGATAATGCTTTGATACGATCAGGCAGGAACTTCACGGCAGCTGTAAATAAAAGCAGTATGGTAACAAGTATAGCTACACAGCCAATATGTGTTTCGGCGTGATAGCCTCCTGCATTGACCCTGAGAGAGAGGAAAGCTGCGAGACAAAGTGCGGATGAGAGGAATTCACCTGTGATTATGGCAATAAAAATCGCCGCTGCGAAATTGACCGCAGTGGAGATCAGTAGTTCAAATCCATAGGCATATGCATCTATGTCTTCGGAGCTTATAATATTATATTTTGAGAAGAAAACCGCAGTTTTCTTCGATAATTTACTTATCACGGAGACTCCTTTTCGGTTATATGGGGGGTGTTTTTCCGATTACGTCGCAGTAAACAAGGAGTCTCCGCAGGGGACGAATCCCATTTAAGCGGAGTACCTGCGGCCTATACCGCAGACGAAGCCTGTTTACAGACGGAACAGGCACCATATAACATAATAACCTGTTATCTGTTAAAAATCAATAAGTTTGCGTGAAATGTAATTTTTTAGCGTGAAATGCGTGCTTTTGTTCACTTTTTATTAATATAACTGCCTATGGGCGCTATAATTAATATGCTATCATAATATCTGCGGTGAAGATATTGTTCTCCCACTTGAAGGAGAGTATGCCGTCCAGCTTCTTTACGGCCTCGCGGACGCTGTTGACGCCGATACCGTGACCGTAGCCCTTTTTCTGGGTGGTAAGGTGGTCTGCATCTACCTTCTCGGATGAGTTCATAACGCATATCCTCAGCTTGTGATTATTCTGGATTATTGAGATATATACGTATTTTTCGCCTTTTGAGACGCGCTGAGCGCCCTCTATGGCGTTATCCAGCAGATTGGCGATTATACGGCAGAGCAGCAGCTCGTCCGTATCCATTTTATCTGTTACCACTACCTTGCATGAAAAGGGGATCTTCTTTTCGAGAGACTGGTTCCATTTCATGTTAACGATAGCGTCAACTGCGGAAATACCGGTATAGCAAACGCCGCTTGCCTCCGAGACCTTAGAGTAAAGTCTGTCAAGGTGTACGACAGCCTCGGGACCCGACCCCTGTCTGAACATACGCTTTGCGGCAGCCAGCTGGTTACTGATGTCGTGCTTGAGCTGGCGTATCTCGGTGTATTTATCCTCGATGAGCCTGTAATTCTCCTCCTCGGACAAGAGTCTCTGCTCCATGAGCTGGAGCTTTATGGTGTTGGAGTAGGTGTCGAAGAAGTCGAAAACGAATATATTCAGCAGGAATATGCCCGAAACCGAGAGAAGATATACGATAGTTCTTCTCGGCGAGGTCTCGTGAGAGATGAATATACCGTTGAGTATTATAAGGCTGAGCAGCGGCACGAAGATTATGAGCAGCCAGTTCCTGAAGGGCAGCTCTCTCTGCTTGGGCTTGAGGTATTCCGCGATATATATGGCGAACCAGAAGCAGAACAGCTTTGAGCAGGCCATGCCTATATAGCGTCCCATGCCCGAATTCAGCGTGGTCTCGGGAGTGCCGAGGTTCATAAGAGTAATGGCGCCCATGGGGAGTATCTCCGAGGCGAGTATGACGACTATGAACATCAGGCAGTAGAATATGATACTTCGCAGCTTACATTCAAACATGATAAGCGAGGTTATCATCATAGCTGCGAACATTACCAGCAGCTTCAGCCACGGATTGGCGTGGGTAATGGTTATTATCTCTATTATCCCGAAAATGAGAGATGCCGGGATAAGCAGTGTTTTTGCCGAGTACCGGTAATTCTGTTTCATTATCTGATACAGGTAGAAAATAACGATACAGGCTTCGAATATACAATTAATGGTCTCGATGATATTTTCTGAAGTCATGATCAGCTCCATCTGCTTCGGCTGTAATCCATAAAGCATTGTTTGATATTTTTGATGTGGTTTCTGCTTGCGAAGAGCGTATCACCGTTTGTAAGTATGACCTCGTTCTTCCTGATATAGTCTATATTGGCGATATTTACGAGATTACTCTTGTCAAGACGCATGAAGAGCAGATCCGAGAGCTGTTCCTCCATATCCGTGAGAGTCCCCTTGGTCACGTAATTGCCGTTTTTGGCGTGGATCATCAGCTTGTGTGAAAAGACCTCGATGTAGAGAATATCCTCAGTGGGCAGCTTTTCCTCCTTGCTTCCGTCGGAAGCTATGATATATCTTGTATTTCTGTAATATTCACGGATAGCGTCGTCCAGCTGTTTCATGTAGATGGAGTGGGGCTGATTTTTCAGGATATACCTGAAAGCTCTTACCGCGTAGCCCTGGCAGGCGAATTTCTCATATCCCGTAAGGAATATGATTATCACCTTGTCGTCTATTTTTCGCAGGAATTCCGCAGTTTCCAGCCCGTTCAGCCCGGGCATCTCGATATCGAGTATAACAAGGGCGTACTTTCCTTCGGAAAAATCCGCAAGGAGCTCACGCCCTGTCTTGAATTCATCAAAGCTGAATTCATTTTCATATGATTGCAAAGATGAGAGGTCTTCTTTAATTTTAGTTAAAAATTTATTCTCATCATCGCATATAGCGATCTTCACCTTTATTAATCCCCCCGACATATAACTTACAGTTGTTTAAAAATCTGACTAATCGACGCAGAACTGGCAACTGTCTCAAAACATATAACGGACTTATTATACTATAAAAAACACTTTTTGTCAATCATTTCCGGAAAGGTTTTAGCACAAAAATGAATAATAAATGAACAAAAGTGTGCATTTCACGCTCAAAAATTACATTTGGCGCATTTTTATTGCATTTAATGGCCTTTATAGGGTATAATCATAACAGTTATGCAACTGCTTTCATAGCAGGGGATTCTTTATCTTATCATGCGGTTTGGGGAAACCGCGGAAATAAATAATTAATGGGAGAAATAACATGAAATGCAGCATAATCATATCATATTCACACGCTTATGAAAGCGTAGTAAGATTGTATCAGTCACTTGAAAATCAAAGCTTCCCGTCCAGTGAGTACGAGCTCATTTTTATCAACTACGGCGATAAGGACGGATTTCCCGAGTATGTGGCAGAAAGATCCCAGAGGACAAGAGTACGCTGTTTCCTGATACAGAGGGGCAACGTTGCACAGGCCAAGAACCTTGGTCTCAGAAAGGCTGTGGGAGATCTGGCAATATTCCTTAACGGCGACGAGATAGCTCCCAGGGACTTCGTTGCGGGACATTATGAGACCTACGAGAGGTTTGGCTGCAATGTAATGCAGTTCGGACTTACAAAGCAGGTATTCGAGGACAACGATCAGGTATTCTTCGAGAACCGCGAGCTTCTCAGGAACGGTATCCGCTACTGGCTCACAGCACCCGAGCAGTACGGCCTCGAAAAGCATAAGAGCTATTACTACATCAAGGATATTCGCCTTAAAATGATGGAACCTTACCGGTATGACTTCACTAAGGTAAAGTATAAAATGATATTCACTCAGACCTCAAATCTGTCGGTGCCTATGGAATGTGTAAGACGCTTCGGCGGTATTGACGAGAATTACCGCGGACAGGAGATCGAGGACTGGGAGTTCGGCTACCGTATGATGAAAAACGGCGTTCAGATCGTATATAATCCCAATGTGGCCGTATTCCATCTGTACGAAAAGGAAAAATTTGACATAAAGCGTTATACCGAGTGGAAAAACAATCTTGATGTAATGCTCAATAAATATAACGATAATTTCCTCAATGAACTGACAGAATTCGGAAGCTTTTTCGATCCTGTCCGCAGAGAGCGTCTCAGAAAAGCTGAGCCCAGCAAGAATATCTGGCTGGAAATATACAAGCATCTTGAATTGTCGGCAAGAAAGCCTATACAGGTTTACTGACATCCGCAAACGCTGAGCCCTTGACCCCTTCCCTGAATCAAGGGACAGCATAACCAATAAATAAAAGACTGAAGGCGCACAACTTCGGTCTTTTATATTCCTTCCGTTAGCTCCGTTGTCCACGGAGCTTTTTCTTTTTTGGGGCTGCTGCCGTGGATATCACTGAATCATGATAACCGTTACAGAATGTAAAGGCCTCACCGCTGCTGAGTAAAATGAATAAGCCCCGAAGCTTTGATACTTCGGGACTTTTATTATTGATGAATCGTTTTTAAGGGAAATTGATCAAATCGGGACAACGATGAAGCTGTTCAGTATGCAGGGGTAATTATTGGAATACAACGCCCCAACCAGCGCTGACTTTTCGGTACAGACGCATTTTTTCCTTTTTCTTCTGTGCCTTGAGCAGATAAAGTGCTACAAAAGCAACAAGAACTGTAAGAACTGCGCCGACTATTATTCCCGGAACGCCCTTTATCACTATAAGTGCAACTGCCCATATAATAAGAGCTGCAATAATAATGATCGGGAGACAGAAGGAAGTAAAGTTTCTGTTCTTGATCTTGATATAGTGCTGAATGTCCTTCAGACTGAAGCATTCATAATTACGCGCAATGAAATTATCCGGCTGTGCCCATTTGCAGAACGCAGAAAGATTTTCAAATTTTGCGGTATAATCCTGATAATCGTGGAATTTCTCGTTATATCTTGTAACGCGATAATAGACTATGACAGCCTGTCCCTGCTGCTCGGCGTCCATAACGTGGATTATGGTGCCTACATCAGCCTGCCCTTTCATGGGCTTGGTCACAAGGAACTTTCGGTCTATCGCTTCATCAATATTGAGCAAGTAATTCATGGCTATCCCTTTCCTTAAACACGTAATATTAACTGTGTATCTGAGAATATAAAACAGGTCAATAACTTAAATGTTAAAACCGACTATAATCATATAAAAATATTATAGCACAAAAGCAAAGAAAATGCAATACCAAAAATCACATCTTTGCTCTCAGATATAAAACAGGCTGTAAGAAGCCTTTTCCGAACAGGATAATACCCTTCGGAAATTAGGGGAACAGTGATATCAGTCACATATGCCCCCTCGTATTTTACATCTTCTTCTTGAAGTTCAGGTTAGCTTTAGCGACCTTTTTTCTGTCCTTTGCCTGTTTGAGCATATCCTCCTTTGACATTTCGTCTGCTGCCTCTGTTGCTGCTGCAGAAGAATCATCATCGCCGAGGAAGCTGTTGAGGCGCTTCTTGAATGCGCTCTCGCCGTTAGGCTTGGAAGTAAGGGTAACGCTTACGCTCTGAGGCTGCTGATACATTGAGTTCATGCCGCCGCCGTGAACTGAGTGACCTGTATAGCCTTGTCTGTAAGGAGCAGCGTTCATATTCTGCTGGTACATCGAGTTATGTGTTCCGCCGCCGTAAGGAGCAGGCTGCGGGAAGCCCTGCTGAGGATAGCCCTGCTGCTGGGGGTAACCCTGCTGTGGGAAGCCCTGCTGCTGAGGATAACCCTGCTGCGGGAAGCCCTGCTGGGGATAGCCCTGCTGCTGCGGGAAGCCGCCCTGCTGAGGATAGCCCTGCTGCTGGGGGTAACCCTGCTGTGGGAAGCCCTGCTGCTGAGGATAACCTTGCTGCTGCGGGAAGCCCTGCTGAGGATAGCCCTGCTGCTGCTGAGGGTAGATGTTCGGGAAGCCGCTTGCACCCATCTGCTGAGCCTCTTCGGGATGCTCATAGAGTGAGTTGAGAGTCTCGTCCTTGCCCTGTTCAGCATTGAAGGGATTTGAATTATCTACGTCAAAGCCTTCTGCATATTCAGCGGGAGCGCCCAGCTGCTCGGGAACCTCGTCATATCCGCTGAGGAAATCGGGAGCTGCGGGAGCAAGACTTGCTGCTGAAACTACCTCTTCGGGAGAGAGAACTATCTGACAGCTGCTGTTGTCAACGCTTGAGTTGGCCAGCAGTGCAATAGCCTCATCATCGGGTTTGAAATAGCCGTAATCGTCAAGAGAGATAACGATCATCTGTTTTGCGATAACGTGCTTTGCGGTGATAGCAGACATAACTGCGACTTTTTCCGCGGGAACGTCCTCAACGGTGCCCTCATTTATTGAGACAGTTGAAACGCCCGAATAAATATCGCCTGAATCAGCGACGATCAAGCAAAGGCAAGCGTCATAGCTTACGAGCTCAGGTCTTGCCTGCTTAAGGGTTTCTGCGAAATTTTTGGCTGTGTTGTAGAGAGAACCTATTTCCATAACAAACACCACTTTTCTTAATTTATTAAACGCTGCCTATGCGTTTTAGGGATCATATTTTTTTCTGAAGCATGGCTGCTTTTCTATCTGCCGCAGCCTTTTTATTCTCTGTGACTCTTTTATTTATAAGGTCTATCCTGTCTGCAAGGAGATTTTCGCTGTAGATACAGGAGAGAGAAATATCGTCCTCTGTACCGAAGTGCGATCTCTTTGTGAGATTATTCATAATGATCTCCTTGAAGGTCTCGATATTCACAAGCTGGCTTGTGATAATGGTATGATAGTCGAGAAAGTCATGCTCGCTTCCGAATGAGGTATAGAGTCCGTCGGTGGAGCAATACAGAGCTATGAGCTTTCTGTTCGGAGCGTAGAAGCTGCTGAACATACCTGCTGCATTTGAATTGCATACCGAAGCGGTAACATTAGCGGGGGCGGATTCGTTGTATTCCATAGGCATTACAGCCTTGCCGTCCTCGAAAAGTGCAACGAGGCTTCCGTCGCCTATCTGCACGCCGAAGGTATAATTATCTCCGGAAACTGCGGCAACGAGAGTAGAGCCGTAATACGACTCCGGTGGGATAGCCTCAAATTCTTCGGGGGCGAAATTGCTTTTCTCCTCATTGGTAACGGGATTTTCAGCCAGATGCTTTTCGACCTTCATATTCCAGTTTGAGATTATCTGCTTTTCGATATTCTTGATTATAAGCTTATGGTTGGCTGGAAGGTTTTCCTCCAGTGCTTCGCGGTCGTCATAAAACCTGTCGATAGCTTCAATTGTCGCTTCCACGGCAAATTTTGAGCCAAGATGACTTCTGAAGTGCTTTTTACTACCGTGGCCGTCGGCAACTACGGCGATCGCATAATGGTCGCCTATCTTATATGAAGAGCTGTCCTGACAAACCAGATTGGTCTTTTCATGGCTTGCGCCCATGACTGAATGGCTGAAGCCGTTGAACATATTTTTTCAGTCCTCCTTGCGAAATATTAGGGAATTACCAGCCTGTATCGAAGGGGACGTCATCTCCGTCGGTCTGGGTATTTACCAGCTCCTGGATCTGCTGACCGAGAAGCTTCTGCTTAGCTGCGAATACATCTTCCTCACCGAGCTCGTGGGTGGTATCGTCGGAGAGAGTCATACTCTTGCTTCCGATCTGTGAAGAAGTAACAGCGATTATCTTTATCATCTGTGCGAGCTGTCCGCCCGAATAAGCGTGAACGACGGTATCCTTTGAGCCTGTGAACTCTGCAAGGATATTATCGTTAGCCTCCTGGCCGATACCCAGGGCAGCCTTGAGGCCGAACTTGTACCAGCTGTTTGTCTGGAGCTCCTTGAGTCCCTCCTTATAGTCGTCCGAGGGATAACCGTCGGTCATAAGGAAAATAACGGGAGCGAAGGAGAGAGACGGTGAGCTGAGGAAGCTGTTTCTTGACATTCTGTGGTTGAGCTCCTTGAAAGCTGCGCCCATGCTGGTAACGCCGCTTGCGCGGAGTCTTGCCCACTCAAAGTCCTCTATCGGGATAGGTGTGGAGTACATCCATCTTACCTCGGTAGAGAATGTGAGAACTGCTACCTTGACTTCTGTATCTGCCTCGCCTACGCGGCGTATCTCGGGGATAAGCTCTTCCATAACCGTATTGAGCTCGCCCATTTTCTTTCCCTTCATACTTCCCGAGGTATCTATCAGGAAGAATATTACAAGGCTCTTTTTGGAAACGCTTGTGGCGCTGAGGGGATCGTCATCGAAGTCAAGAATGCTATCGTCGGATACCGAAGGTGCAGAAACTGTTTCTGCATTATCAAAATCGTCCAGAGGAGAAACGTTCTGGTTTTCGTTCACTTCCGGTTCTGTAAAATGTTCATTGCTCATAATTTACATACATCCTTTCAGTAGTACTGCTTTTTAGCAGGTTAGATCTGTGCTTTTACTTCGCCGAAATCGATCTCGAGCCCCTGCCATACGGGGAAGCCCTTTCCCGGGGCGATGTCGTAGAATACTCCGTCAGGCATTTTTGCCTTCCATTGTCTGTCTGAACAATTCTTTATACCGAGTACGCCAGGCTTGAGCTTATTCTCTACCAGCTCGCCTGCAACGGCTGTGAAATCGTCTGATTCGGGGATGATCTCGCAGGTATAGAACTTACAGCCAAGGTAAAGAGGTGTTCGGTAATCGCGGTTGCTGAATCCGATGGTTACGAATTCCATACCGCATTTAGGGCACTTGAAGGTCTTTTCGTTCTGATGGATGAACATCGAACTGAAGTTTGTTCTGCCGCAGCCGCACTGTATGATCTCTGATCTGAGGCGTATGAAGAGCTTCTGCCATTCGTTCTCTATGATACGCTTTGTAGGATCCGTGATGCCTGTGGTGAACGAGCGGATGAAGGCGTCCTTGATATAATCGGGGTATATTCTCCAGAACTTGATGATATTGTCGTGGATACCTCTTACGGGACGGTTAGAGTCGTCGTTCGGGTCATATACAAAGACTGCGTTCTGGCCGTAGTGCTTGAGCTCAGAGGATTCTGTGAGGCAAACGTCTCTTACGACCTTTTCGCCTTCCATAGGATCTCCTCTGAAGAGGAGCTTGAAGAGTACCACGGCGAGTGAGTACTTATCTGTCTGTACATTAGGCTGAGCGATGCCTCTTACGATCTCGGGAGCCATATATCCGGGCTTACCGCCGATACCGAAGTTGCTTCCGTCCGGAGCGATGTTATCGCAGTCGCAGACGAGAACGGCACCTGTATTTACGTTGATGAAGAAGCCTCCGTCGTTAAGGTCCTGATAGCTCTTACCAGCACGGTGGAGCTGTCTGAAAGCGTTTACTATATTTATAACGCAGGTGACCATAGCGCTGAGGGTATTGAATTTTACGGGGCGTTTTACTGCACGTCCCGACAGCGGATCTATCTCGAGCTTATAGGTATTGAGGATATCCACGAAGGAATCGAAGCCTTCCGGCTTGAGCTCCATGATATATCCGAAGGTACCGTCCTCTGCTTCCTTTGTGAGGTACTTGGGCCAGAGGAACTTATTGCTCGGGGGACCGTCATTTATGTTGTTCTGGAGGTTCTTGCGGAAAGCGGATGGCTTTGCCATCTTGTTTATGTCGTACCATTTCAGTGCCCATTTCTGGCCGTTGAAGCGTACCAGGTAAACTATACCCTGACCGCCGCTGCCGATGACGCTGAGGACTTTGGCTTTGCCGCCGAATTCCATCTCGACCTCCTGACCTATTTCAAGCTCTATCATATGATCTCATCCTTTCCTTTGTTAGTCAAGCTCATATTCTTCAGCCGAGGTCACGAGGATGAACCTTATTCCAGTGGCTAAACAGTATTTATGAACGTATGAATTTTCAATGCAGTAGATAGTAAGATTGGGACAGTAGGAGAAAGCGTTGGCGTCGATGAACTTGATGCTTTCGGGAAGGTAGAGCTTCCTGAGCTTTTCACAGCCCGAGAAGGCTTCTGCACCTATACTGCTGACGCTTGGCGGTATCTCTATTACCTCCAGGCTGGTGCAGAATGAAAATGTACTGTCTTCTATTTCGAGAACTCCGTCGGGGATCTTTACCACGACGAGGTTTGCACACTGGCTGAATGCGCCCTGCTTGATTATCTTGAGACCTTCGGGAAGCTCAAGACCTCTCAGGCGCTTGCACGAGGAGAAAGCGTATTCTCCGATCGCGAGCAGGGTAGACGGAAGCTTGATGGTTCTGAGTGAGCCGAATTTATCGAAGCAGAATGCCTCGAGCTTTGTATATCCGTCGGGAATGGTGATATTTCCGCTGAGCCTGTATCTGAAGGCGTTACGCGGAGTAAATACTGATTCGTTGATATCGACGGGTCTTTTTCTTGTTTCTTCGGCCTTCTTTTCACTGCCGTCCTCATTTTCGGGAAGTACCTTGAGATGTGATTCATAGGGCCAGCCCAAGAGGTAGGTATAGCAGGCTACTACGAATTCGGAAGCATTTTCCGCAAGGAAAAGGTCTCCAAGCATAAAGCTTTTGGCTTTCATGACAGCTATCTCGCGGTTCTTGTCCTCGAGAAGGATCTTGAGGACACCCATTCTGTACATATTTATAAGTAAACGGCGTTCCTTGTCGTAATCAGGGATATGATCGCTCAGAAGTCCGATGAATCTGTCCTTATTCATAACGGCACGGGCACCGTAATTAACGACTATGGAGCGAAGCTCTTTCTGGAATTCCATTGTATTCTCAAAGCCTTCTATATTCTGCGGGACGGGTGCACCGCATTCGGGGCAGGCAGTAAGCTTCGGGTCAAGTGGCGCGTTGCATTTCTCGCATTGCATGATCTCTCCTCCTGACGTAATAATATAGCAGCGCAATAATGACATATGCGTTATTTATATTGTTATCACGAATAGTATAACACTTTTCAATATCAATGTCAAGCGAAATGAGGGGACAAACCAAAATTTGAATTATCTTTTACAAAAATACCCCCGCTTGTTTGTGCAATATTGAAAAACCTTTTACAGTGCGTAATATCGGGACAAAATATTATTTGCCGCAAGGGGCTTTTTCATAACCGTAAATATATTGTCAAAAACAACTTTAGGTATAAAATTGATTAAATTGCATATAAAAATTTTGATTTTTTTGTACAGTAAGTGAATGATGTATTTACAAAATAGTGTTGAAATTCGTAAAGAAATGTGATAGAATTAAGTATGGATATCAATATATAGCCTGACAGGGGTGTTGCCGCAAGCTAAGATGTCCAGCAGCATTATTCAGGGAAAAGGAATCACAGCAGATATCCAGCGGCAGTTCGGGCTAAATTGATTAAAGGAGGTTCAGTATCAATGAACAAAGAAAAAAGAAAGGGCTTTTTCAAAGCGGTCACGGCTTGTACGCTGACGGCGGCTATGCTGTTATCGGGCGGATGCGGCAAGCAAAAGGAAGAAAAATCCAAGATAGCAGTTATCACAAAGCAGAAACTCAGCTTCTGGTCTGATGTTCAGATGGGCGCTGAGGACGCCTGCAACGAGCTCGGATTTGAGCTGCTCTACTCGGTAGCTGACGGAGATAACGACTATGTATCGCAGGAAGCAGCGATACAGCACGCTATAAAAGAACACGCGGCTGCTATTGTTATTGCCCCCAACGGAAAAACAGAGCTCAACAGTGCATTTGAGCAGGCAGAAAAAAACGGCATCAAGATCATAAACATAAACTCAAGAGCTGATTACCCGGGTGTTATCAGCCTTATCCGTTCATCAGATACTGAGGGCGGTTCGGTTGCAGCAAGACACGCGGTCGAAATTCTTAAGAAAAATGACGAAAACC
Source organism: Ruminococcus flavefaciens 007c (assembly GCF_000571935.1). GTDB lineage: Bacteria > Bacillota > Clostridia > Oscillospirales > Ruminococcaceae > Ruminococcus > Ruminococcus flavefaciens_F. The sequence continues at coordinate 477,188 of NZ_ATAX01000028.1, forward strand.
TCACAAAGCTGAAGAATATTGCTATTATTGGTCATACAGCTTCAACAGCCGAGGATCGTATATCGGGATTTGTGGATTCATTCACAAATCTGGCTTCAAGCGCTATCGCTCCCGACGTTATGGTTGAGAATGATCAGAATCCCGAAAAGCTCGCTGCTGCAAAGCAGGAGAAGATAGAGGCCTACAAGAAGGGCATCATCAAGGGTACTCCCTGCGCTAAGCGTGACGCTGCCGAGGAAGAGGCAATGAAGATCCTTACAAATTCGGCAAACGAGATCTCGGTAATATTCGGAACAAACACCAATACCACCCTTGGTATATGCGATGCTATCAGTGAGCTTGGCCTCGAGGATGATATAGTGGTAATAGGCTTCAACTCCGACGAAGAGGAGCTTGGCTACATAAGAACAGGCGTACTTGACGGTACCGTTGTTCAGAACCCCTACATGATGGGTTACGTTGGCGTAAGATACGCAAAAAGATCTCTTCAGGGCGATAATGTTCCGAGTATCCTCGATACAGGTACGGTCTATGTTGACCAGACTAACCTTAATACCGACTTTATACAGCTCCTTATCTACCCCAGAGGAAAGAACGATGAAGACGGAAATACGGAGGTGGGTAAATAATGGCAAAGAATAAAAAATCCAAGGGCTCCGGTGCATATATCTTTGCAGGTATCCTGCTCGCAATAGTATATGTTATCAATACCTTCCTCGTTGAGAGTATTTATTGGGGCAATCAGACTGTTTCAAGACAGACATCTATGGCTATGAACTCACTCAACAGAATGAACGGTGAGCTTACAGCTATCAATACAGACTGTATCGGTATTGCCGCAGGTCTTAAAGATGCCAAGGATATGCCCTATATCATGATGGATACAGAGCGCAGATACGGAAACATCATTGCGGCTCAGCATCAGTTCGAAGCTATCGGCGGTCTTTCCGACGAGGTTATGAACCGTTACAACTATACAAAGTCTATCATCACAGCTTATAAGAGTCAGCTTGATTCACTCGGTACAAAGAATGTTGAAAGCGGAGACTACAGTCAGATGGGCATGATCATGAAGCAGGATATCTATCCTCTTCAGGTAACAGCTTCCGAGATGTGTACAGCTACTATTGATACCGTTACAAAGGATACCCAGAGAATCATGGCTGCGAATACCAAGAAGGCATTCGCCCTCATGACAGCTATGATGGTCGTTGCTATCCTCGGTGAGATTGCTATCTGGCTCTTTGCAAGAAGAGCAAAGAAGGCAAGACTCGAGCTCGAGGAGCGAGAGAAGAACCTCGCAGAGGTAGACGCAAAGCTCAAGGCTACACGTCAGAAGGCTACAGACCTTGCCGTTACAAACGTGCTTACAGGTATGAAGAACCGTTACGCTCTCGACGGAGATATAAGCGACAGACTGGAAACAGGCAGATTCAATATCGCTGTTTTCGATATGGATAACTTCAGAAGCATCAACGATACATACGGCTATGATTTCGGTGACGAGTATCTTGCAGCCGTAGCAGAGAAGCTCAAGGAAGAATTCAGCGACGTTGCCGAGATCTACAATATCACAGGTAACGAGTTCTGCTTCGTCTTCAATTCAAATGTTTCCGAGAGCCAGGCAATGGGTATCGCTCAGAATATCCAGCGTGTAATGAGTAGTCCTTACGAGGTGCTGAACCTTGCTGTACAGCTTCCTTGCTCAGGCGCTGTTTACCATTACCTCCCCGGCGACTGTCTCAACGTAAACTCACTGCTTGTTAAACTCGATACAGCTCTGAGAAGCGTTAAGATGAACGGCGGTAACATGATCAATACAGTAATGAATATGTAAGCTTTAAGCGGAACGGCTGCCCGAAAAGGCAGCCGTTTTTTTGCACCAGCAGAAATGTCACTTTTAAGCTGAGGGCACGGGTATAAAGGAAACATATAGATTTTATATTGACAGATAGTATGAAAAGTGATAGAATATACCTACTGAATAGTGAAAGGCGGGTGTTCAAGGTGAAGAAATATGCGGTGTACAGTTCTCCTACGGGAAACTATTGCTATATGTATGCCGATTGCGTGGAAGCTCTGGAAAATACGGGCTTTGAGGACATTATTACCGAGGAGCAGCTGCCTGTTGTATTCGACGGCAGAGGAGGCTATTCACGCTTCAGGGAGGACGAGCCGAATTTTCTCAGGATAATCGAGTCGGACAAGGAAATGCCCCTTTCCTTGGAGGAGATGTACAAGCGCAATGATCCGGATTTCAAGCTGGGATGGATCTCTCCCGAGGGAGATACCTACTCCTGTGCCTTCACTAACCATAATAAATGTGCGAAGATGATAGCAAAAACTTTTTACCCTGATTCCCGCTTCCCGGAAAGGACTCTCGACAGGAACGGCTGGCTTCAGGTCATAGATTCGTGGGACGGTACACAGCGCCATCACGGACAGTTCGTGTTCACAGAGAGCGGCAGGATCACCAAAAAACAGGCGGATCGCCTCTTTGACCTGGGACTGTACAATAACGAGGAGGTCAGGGAGCTCATTGCCAACAGTGAAAACGACTGGTGAATATCAAAAATACAGCTTTGGGCGGTTTACATAAAACCGCCCTCTTTTTTGTGCAGTTTTTTTATTGACTATATCGCCGATATGGTGTATAATATTTTTATATCATACTCGATAAGTGCGCGTGCTTCTGTCTGGATACAGTTCACCATATGGTCGGGTGATACAAGGAGGATATAGTTATGGCTGAGCCAAGATTTATCAAAACGGTCACTTTTGGCGGATATGAAAAGGAAACCGTTATCAGAAGAATTGAGTATCTGAATACACAGGTACACGACCTCAGGAATGAACTTAGAGAGACAAAGCTCCTTCTTGAAGCATACAGGAAAGGCTCGGATCAGGAGAAGGCTATGGAATCCGTGCTATCAGAGGAACGCGCTAAACTTACACAGGTACAGGTGCAGAATAATACCCTTAACCTCAAGCTCAAGGCTACCGATGACGAGAACCGTAACTATGAGCAGGAGCTCAAGGACTGCCGCAAAGAGCTCATGGAGCTCAGGGATAAGCTCAAGTCAACAGAGTCCAAGTGCGCAGCTCTTATGGCTCAGGACGAGGCAATGGCTCTCAGCAATGTATTCATAGAGGCACAGAAGTCCTCCGCTATGCTGGAGGGTACCGCAAAGGCAAAGGCTGCGGATATAGAGTTCCAGTCGAAGAGACTGGCCGAGAAGATTGTTTCGGACGCGAATACCGAGGCCGAGCAGATAATATTTGAAGCGGAAAGTCAGGCTGCCGAGATCATCGCCGAAGCAAAGAACAAGAACGAGCAGATGGAGGTAGCTTCAAATAACCTCAGAGCAGCAGCTATTGAAGATATAGCAGAACTGAAAAAACAGGCTGAATTTATGGCTCAGGCCTTCGAGACTCTCCGTGATGAGGGTATCGAAAGACTTTCCAAGGCAAGAGAGCTTCTGGATGATACCGAAAATACCCTGAAGAGCGGCGGTGTACCGCAGTTCAAGACTGCAAAGCATTTCGATCCCGATATTCCCGAAAAGCCCGTAAGCCTCTCTGAGAAAATGCGCGAGGATTCACGCATCGAAGAGGAAAGACGCAAGAAACAGGAGGAGCTTGACAAACTCAAGCAGATGGCAGAGTCCATCGGGAGTAAAAAGGAAGACTCCGATAAGGATACAGTTGACGAAAAAGAAGCAGATTCCACTGCAAACGGACAGCAGGACAACGATGCCAAGCCGGCAGGCGAAGCGAAAAAAGGCGGAAAAATAGACCTGGCAGCTCTTGCGGCAAAGGCAAACTCAATAGGGAAAAAATAACAGAGTATTACTTTCTGAATTGCAGTAAGGAGTTTTTTTAGTATGAGTGAACTTATAATTGTTAAACCTGAAAAGTGTGTGGGCTGCAATGCCTGCGTAAGAGAATGTCCTGCGCCCGAGGCAAATATGACCAAGCAGCTGGAGGACGGCAGATTTATCACTATGGTAAATCATGACAAGTGTATTGCCTGCGGCGAATGTGTAAAGAAGTGCAACCACGGCGCAAGAGACTTTATAGACGATACAGACGACTGTATCTCCGATATAATCAAGGAAAAGATCATAATTATGGCTTCACCTGCATTGAAGGCTGTCCTCCCCACAAAGTGGAAGGGCGTGCTGGACTGGTTCAAGAAGCAGGGCTGTACTATATTTGATGCCTCTTTCGGTGCTGATATATGCACATGGGCGCATATCAGGACCCTTGATCAGGATAAGATCGGAAATATCATTTCCCAGCAGTGTCCTGCCATAGTAAAGTATGTGGAGATTTACCAGCCCAAGCTCCTCCAGAACCTCTCGCCTATACACAGCCCTGCTGCGTGCAGTGCTATATATATAAAGAAGTATCTGAGAAGGAACAACCCCATTGCCTATATCACTCCTTGCATCGGAGCAAAGAATGAGGCAAAGGATACAGGGCTCTTTGAGTATAACGTTACTATCAAGAAGCTCCTTGAGTACTTCGACAGAAACGATATAACCATACCCATAGATACCTCAGAGGACTATGAGTACAAGTTCGACGAGCCGCAGGGACAGCTCGGCGCGATCTATTCACGTCCCGGCGGACTCAGGGATAATCTCTGGTTCCATGACCCCGATATAAATATCACCAATTCCGAGGGCGTACATAAGGTGTTCAACGAGATGAATATGTACGGCAGGATGCCCGAATCAAAGCATCCTAAGGTATTTGACGTGCTTTCCTGTGAGTTCGGCTGCAATATCGGTCCTGCTTCGGGTACAAAGCAGACTGTTTTCGATGTGATGGCTACTATGAGAGCTATCGAGAACGAGGCAAAGGGACGCCGCAAGTCCACAGGTATCATGGGACGAGGCGACGACAGGCTCTTCAAGAAGTTCGATGACGAGCTCCGTGTGGCCGACTTCCTCAGAAACTACAAGCCCTCAATGCCTACACCTATACCGAGCAATATGCAGCTTGACCCCATATTCAAGAAAATGGGTATGCATACAGAGGACGACCGCAAGTACGACTGTCATGCCTGCGGATACGACACCTGCCGCGATATGGCGATTGCTATATACAGAGGTCTCAATACTCCCGATAATTGTATCGTACATGCTAAATCCATACTCCTTGCAAGACACTCGGCTCTCAACAGACAGAACGAGAAGTTTGAGGAGATAACCGCAGAATGTCTTGAGCTTTCGGATAAGCTGAAGGAAAACGTTGCGAATATCAACGAGAATATGAAGACCATAGGCGACTCTACTACTGCCACCAGCGAAAGAGCCGCTGTTGTAAAGGATCTTCTTGAAAATGTTGTAAGCTTCTGCAATGATAACTCGACTATGGACGCCGACAGCGTTTCACAGCTCACTTCTATCCTTGAGACCACTATCGACGCTTTCAGTGCTCTTGATGACAACGTGAGTATCACCAATGAGAGCTCCGAGACTATCAATAAGTCCATCAATGACATTATCTCACTGGTAGGTGAGATCAACGATGTTCTTGTAAAGACAGAGGATACAGAGGGTATCCTCAAGGAAGATATCAGCAAGAACAGGCAGGAGGACGAGGAATGATCCTTTGACAGCAGACTGCTTTATGCAGTATTCCTTATAAAGATGTTCTTATTATATCATAAAAGCCCCTTTAAAAGGGGCTTTTTTCTGTATATGCAATGTCTGTCAAATATAACGGGTGTTATACCTGCTTGTCCGTATCCTGAGACAGTTTTTTCATGAGCTGCGGGAGATCGCTGAATTTTTTCAGCTCCGGGACGGTCTGCTTTATCTTTCCGAAGCCGTAGGCTGCGTGTATAAAGCCGATGCCTGCCTTTACGGCGGAGTCGTGGTCTCCCTGTATATCGCCTACATACCATGCCTTGTCAAGATTGTTCCTCTTTACTACCAGAGCGATGTTCTCGCCCTTTTCCATGAGGTTGTTGCCGTAACACTCTATATCGTCGAAGTATTTCCCGAAGCCGTAATGCTCAAGGAATGTCTCGATATATCCGCTCTGACAGTTACTGACGATGTAAAGATGATAGTCCTTTTTTAGGCGTATGAAGGTCTTTTCAAGGTCGGGATAGAGTACGCCTCCGTGTTTTGCAAGGTAGAGGTTCTCGTTCTTGCAGCAGAGATCAAGGACCTCCATGCGCTTTTCCGCAGGGATACTGCTGAAGAGTATATCCGCTATCCTGTCCATGGTAAGCCCCATGACGTTCATAATATCCTTCCGGGTTATATAAGGGAGTCCGCAGTCCAGCTCCCTTATCTTTTCTGTCCATGAAGCGGCTACGTTTTCCGAGGAGTCCCAGAGAGTACCGTCCATATCGAATATCAGGCCTTTTTTCATTTTCCTTCCACCATTCTGCTGTATATTTCATTGAGCTGTGCTCTGTCGTGCTTTATATCGTCGAGTATGGTCACTCTGCCTGCTCTGACGGTGCGCGCCTTCTTCCATATATCCGCGAACATATCCTCGGTAATGCCGTAGGACTGAGGGTTTATATCAAGGCCGTGGGCAGAGAAGAACTCTATCATGCTTGTCGGATCCTGCTTCTGGAAGATGCAGGCGCCTATACTTCCCAGTGCCACCGCAATACCGTGGGAGATCTTTACATCAGTGTAGTATTCCTCTATGGCATGGGCAAAAAGATGCTCGCTGCCGCTGCACGGACGGGAGGAGCCTGCTATTTCCATAGCAAGGCCGCCCATGACCAGAGCCCTTGAAAGTATCCTTATGAATACGCGGCTCTTCATGTTCTTCTCGTCGCAGTGGTATACCGAATCATAGCTCATTCTGCTGAGGGCGTAGGCGAAGTCGTCTATCCTTGCGCTGCCCTTTGAAGCGGCAAGCTTCCAGTCGTAGAGGGCAGTGTGCTTGGCAATGGTGTCGCCGATACCCGAAAGAGTCTGAGTCTCGGGAGCGTTGATTATCATATTCGTGTCCACGATTATGGCTGTGGGGATATTACATTCGATGGTCTTGCGCGTCTTTCCGTAGGTCTCGAGCACCGAGAAGGGCGACGCGAGGGAGTCGTTGCTGAGAGATGTGGGCATACAGATATATACCGCCTTGCTTATGTGAGCGGCATATTTTGCCGTATCAAGGACTCTGCCGCCGCCTATGCCGATGATGACCTTTATGTCCTCAACACAGACCTTCTTTGCAATGGCAACGGCCTCGTCGAAGCTGGCGTCCTTCATTGCAAGTATCTCCGCATTGCCGAAATCATGGCTTATATCCGTTATCTTTTCCCTGTATATCCCTATGAGGAACTCCTCCGAGATGACCAGAGTCTTCTGACCGATGATGTCGGGGATATACCTTTTGATTATCTCGTCTGAGTGGAAGAAAGCGTCCTCCTCCACTGCCAGACATATGGGAAGATCGAAACTTGTATGCTGATTCATAACATCACTCCTTTTCTGGTTGTATACGGATATTATACCATAATCCGAAGGTATTATCAATACAGAAAAGGGCGGGATCAGCCTTTTGTGTTGACAGAGAGGGCTGCTGTGTGCTAAAATTAAAAAAACGTATGAAAACTATTCCCGCAGATATGGAGGTGCCTATGGGAAAGAACAACAGTATCGCTGAAAAGCCGAAGGGGAAAAGACGCGGCCTTCGTGCGGTTTTATGGCTGATCCTTATTGCGGCGCTGCTTGCTGCTGTTTATATCAGGACCAATCCCAGATGGAAGGCTGCCGAACTTTCTGTGGTCCAGGCAAACAGACATTTTCAGGTGGAGTCACTGGATCCTCATGGCATGACTCTGGAAACGAGGATACTTCCCCCCGAGGGCTATACCCGTGCTGCGGCAGAGGAGGGAAGCTTCGGCGAATATCTCAGGAAATATCCGCTTCTTCCCGATGATATACAGCTCCCTGTGTATGACGGTAGCACCATTGATTTCACCGATGCCGCCGCTGTATTTGACATAAGCCTCGGAGATGAAGGCTATCAGCAGTGCGCAGACAGCGTCATAAGACTTTACAGCGATTATTTTTACGAGACAGGACAGACTGACAGGATATCATTCCTGTTCTCAAACGGAGATGAATGCAGTTATGAACGCTGGAAAAAGGGCAGGAGAATGCTGGTGCTGGCAGGTTTTTCATGTGAGATACCTGCGGCTCTTCCCGATGACAGCGAACAGCAGTACAGGAATTACCTGAAGGAGGTAATGCGCTATGCAGGCACCCTTTCATTGCAGAAGGAATCGGAAGTGATACCCGCCGCCGAGCTCAGGACAGGGGATATTATCTGCAACGACACCCATGTTGTTATGATAGTCGATGAGGCGGTGAACGAGGACGGCGAGAAATGCTACCTTATCGGTCAGAGCTTTATCCCCTCGGTCTGTTTCCATATAATATCAAGGACAGAGGGTCAGAAGATCACTCCGTGGTATACGGCCGAGCAGCTTGAAAAGGATTCCTTCGTCATCGGCTCCTTCAGTTTTAAAAAGGAAAATATCCGACGCTGGAAGGACGGTTTTTAAAATATTATCCCGAAAGGAGAACAGGTCTTCTTTCGGGATTTTTTGCTGTATCAGCCACGGGGCTGCTTTGTTCTGCGGTAATCCAGTCTTGTCAGAGCCTTGCCGTTGGGAAGGGGATAAGACTCTCGTAATATAAGGGAATATCCTGCTTTGGTCAGGGCGGCTGTCAGCTCTTTTTCTTCCATCTGATGATGAACACTGTCAAGGCCGTCAAAGGCGTGGATATACGGCGAATCCGATACCCAGTTCTCATCGTCGGTATTTATCTGTATCACGCAGGATACATACTCGGGAGAGGTGTGCAGAAGTACGTTTACAAAGGCGGCGCATCCTATGTACTCGATAAGCAGGTCTGCTATCACCAGCTGCGCCCGAGGAAGCTTTTCTGCCTCATTTATCAGGTCTGCACGCAGGCATCTGAGCACTCCCGAAAGTCCGCTGTATCGCTCCGAGACCGCGCGGAGATAGTCCTCGTTGATGTCAACGCCGTAGACAGTGCGGTATTTGTCTGCTGAGACGTGTTCGAGGCCGTTGCCGCCTGCTATGCCGAGTATCATGGCGGTATCGGCAGGATAAGCTTCGAGCTGTTTCTTTATTATCAGGTTCATGGTCTGAAGCTGCCTTACGGAGTCCAGACCCATATGTTTTTCATAGTCATCAAGACTTATCTCTTCCCATGGATTTTTCATTCTTTCACCTCTGTCGTTGGATTTCTTATGATTATACCATATTTCAGGCAGTTTTTCAATCCGTATTGCATTATATCCGAAATAGTGGTATAATAAGCTATCTTGAATAACAGGAGCTTAAACCATGTATTATTATATAAGAAAAACGCTTGAAAAAGCAGAAAAGCTTGACTTCAAAAGAAAAAAAGAAAAATACGTTGCAGTCCTCAATTCGGTGGAATGGCTGGAAAACAGGGACAAGTTCGATATGGGAATAGAAATGGACATAGACCTTTCAATTATCCATTCGACCAAGGCTGAGGTGAACTATGATTCGCTGACAGGAACGTTTTCTGTACCCGACAGAGAGAATATTTCGGCTCCTGCCACCGGTTTCGCCTTTGCTCTCGATGAAAAGGGCATTGTTTTCATTGACGACAGCGGCTTTGTGAACAAGACCATAAGCAATATCATAAGCACCAAGAAATGGGCAATGCCAAGTCTTGAACGCTTTATATTCGACTTTCTTGAGCAGATAGTGGCTCACGACCAGATGTTCCTCGAGCGTGTTGACAAGGAGCTGGATACCATAGAGTCCAATATACTTGACGGGGAGGAAAAAGATCCTTCCCAGCGTATCAGCCGTATCAGGAGTGATCTCCGTGACCTGCGTGTCCACTATGAGCAGCTTCTTGACCTCAGTCAGGAACTTGAGGAGAACGAGAACAATTTTTTCAGCAAGGACAATACGAGATACTTCCACCTGTTCAGCCAGCGAGTTTCCAGACTCCACGATCTTACTACCTCCCTGCGCGATTTCTCCATACAGATACGCGACCTTTATCAGTCTCAGCTGGATATAAAGCAGAACCGCATAATGGCTCTGCTCACGGTGATAACTTCCATATTCATGCCTCTGACTCTTATTGCGGGCTGGTACGGTATGAACTTTAAATATATGCCCGAACTGGAGTATAAATGGGCTTATCCGCTGGTCATTGCCATAAGCGTGCTGATAGTTGTTTTCAGTCTTATCTTCTTCAAAAAGAAAAAATGGCTGTAATGTAAAACAGCTCCCGTAAGTTAATTTACGGGAGCTGTTTTTCTGTTGTCAGCAGAGCTTTACGGGAGCTTTAGGCTCAGAATCCGCTGCCCTTTATTCTTGATACCATTACCTCGTATTCCCTGCGGTATCTCTTTAATAAAGCATAGTCGTGAGCTCCGCCCTTTTTCTCATAATAGGAGAAAGGGTGTCCCTCTTTTTTCATACGTGAGACAAAGCGTCTTGCAGGTATATTCAGTATATCATGCGTTCCTGAAAACATGGTTATATGCGGGAAGCCCTTCAGCTCTGTCCTGATGACATTTGCTCTGGCGTCACCGCTGTCCAGTCCTCTGAGCCATAATTCGCTTATCTTATCTATGGGGAAGCGGCCTAAGATACTGTCATGCTCTTTTATGTACTCCGCTCTCCTGCGCTCCTTTTCGTTCATTCCGTCAGTCCTGAAGCCCGGCGAGATAAGTACTATCTCATTGGCAAGTGGGAGCCCGCTGTCCCTTGCCAGCATGGACAGGGACAATGCAAGAGTACCGCCTGCTGAATCGCCTATGACGGTAATATCCTCGGGACGGCTCGTCTTTATTAGCTTCCTGTACACCTCCATGAGCATTTTATGTGCTTCGATGGCATTGCTTTCGGGCACCATGGGATACTGTGGGAATATTATCTCACAGCCTGTATCTCTTGCAAGGCGCTGGCAGAGCTTCCAGTGCAGGGGCAGGGCTTCAAGGAAAAAGCCGCCTCCGTGGAGGAAAAGCACCTTTTTATTGCTCCTGTGTACCTTGTCGCGGGCTGTGAAGTAAACTCCGCCCTTTACCCTGTGCTTTTCTGTGTCCATAGCCCTTCTTATCCTTTTTGGAGGAGCAGAGGTCCCGGGGAGCTTCTTTTTCAGTCTTGCAAGTTCTGCTGCGAATCGGGGATTATCGAGACTGCACAGTGCGGTGAAGTCCCTCATGTAAAACTGTATTATCTTCTTTACTATAAATTTCATGGATGTATTTCCTGTATCATGTAGTAGTTGCTACAGCATATAGCTGTATAAATTTATAATAATTATATATCATGGCGGGTGAATTGTCAATCCGAAGAATGATCCTGCAAAACATAAAATGTGATAAAACTCTGATGGGAGCAGCTTGTTTTCAAGCTGCTCCCATCTTTTCGGTGTATAATGCTGCTGCAATGTGTAAAGTCCGTTTTCATAATGGCAGACGGACAGGCATCGTGCCTATCAGATGATTGAGCCGTAAGAAAAGCCTTTACCTCCCATCAGTCTCCTAACTTTGTAAATCCGCCGTTTTCAATTTCGCTGATGATGTCCGAAGCTGATTTGAATTCTACGGCATCGTCATCGAACTTATAGTTTGTCATCTTATATGAATAGGACGTGTTTCCTTCGCTGTCGAAAACATCGTAAGAGATCGTAATACCTGTTGCAGCGTCGATTTCGGCGGTGTAGGTGTATTCACGGTAAACGCCTTCATAATTGTTGTTGCCTTTTTCAAAACCGCTTATCGATACTATCTTTCTGCCGCTTTCTGTTCTTTCTCCTGTTATTTCCCAGTTTTCGGGAGCGTTTACGTTTATCGCAATATTTCTGCCAGTCGGCATTCTGTTGATGATGACTTTATCCGTGAAAGGTTGAGTATAATAGTTTCTGAGCGGAGTTTCAAGGGATTTATAACCGCCGTTTACATAATCTGTTTCTGCACAGTATTCATCGCCGTTGATCGCCTGGCCATCCTTTACTGCAAAGAGCGACCTGCTTATAAGCTTATCGTTTACAAAACGCTCTTCTGTTCCGGCAGCTGTCATTCCCACCTCATCAAGATATATTTTACCTGTATGAGTCTCGGGCTCTGTATGGAATTCACGGCGTTCGTTTATGAGGATAGAATAATCTGCCGAGAACTGATCAAAATACTTCACGGAATTATCATCCATAGCCTTTTCGATGAGGTCTTCCTTTGTAACGCTGATCTGCTGTGCGGTATTTTCAGCGGTAGTTGTCTCTGTTGAAGTATTACTTGTTGTTGTGTCTGCTGTTGTGCTGACTGTTGATGCAGTTCCGGTAGTCAGCCCGGCTGTTGTAGTCGGCTCGGTTGTTGTAGCCGGTTCAACCTGTCCGGGAGTCACCGGATCATTGTTGTTTTTTCTCATCATATATGCTCCGCCGCTTATTGAACCTATTAAGAGTACTGCTGCTGCAGCTATGCTTGCTATTCTTGTCATACTTATTCTCCTCTCGTACTTTTCAACTCCGCTTACACTGTCTGTGTACTCGGATGTATCGATATTTGCTTTATGCTGTGCCTTTGCGAATATTTCATTTTTCTTTGATTCCTCCGCCATTAGCTTCTCGACAGAAGTTTTGTCCGCATTGCGGAGAGTTCTTATTATATCCTTATTATTCATATTTTACTCTCCTTTACAGAGTGATACCGTCAGCTTCAAGGAGCTTTTTCAGCCGCTTCATTGCTCTTCCGCAGCGCATCCTTACTGCTGCCGCGTTAAGTCCTACCATTTCGGCTATTTCCTTTGAGCTTTTATCGTAGTAGTATTTCTGAATAATTATTATTGAATCGGGAGGCCCGAGCTCGGAGACCTTTTTCAGCAGCAGTTCGGATGTTTCGGATTTATCGGAATTTCCTTCGATATCCTCTTCATCTGCTATCTCTGCCATATTCTCATCGTCTGCGGATACGTTCCTGCCCGTTTTGGCTGACAGTGAGCGTCTCATGTTTATTGCGGCATTCCGCGCAACAGTGCCGATGTACGACTTCAATGAGCAGTCATCATCGGGGACAAGCTTCATCATCACCGATGCAAACACGTCTATGACACATTCCTCCGCATCATCAGGACTGCCTGTTCCGTTTATTATCCTGTTCACTATAGAATATACATAGCTGTAATATTTATCAAAAAGTGCGCGTTGTCCCTGCGGCGGTGTTTCCCGCATCAGACTCAGTATCTCATTATCAGTCATACGCATCCTCCTTTGTTTTTGAGGTTCAGATCTGTCCTTCACTTATATAAACACACTGTATTTTCAGGTTGTAACACTTTTTTGAAAATTTTTCATAGAATTTTTTTCAAGGGTTTTATTTTGGTCAGGGCAGGGTTCTGACAGTTCGTGTTTTATCATAACACATCTGCGCGCTGCGGTCAATATGCGATAGTAAAAATACAAATACATTGTAATTTATCTATGAATGTGATATAATAAAAGTAATAAAGCAGTCATGGAAGCAGCCACAGTAACTGAATGAATCTGTAAAAGGGGGAAGAAAAATGCGTGATCTGAATGTTGATTTTATGGACCTGTATAAACGCACAGACCGTTTTATCAAAGATGCTTATTCTTCTTCCGAGGGCGTTTCGGAATACATACGTTCAATGGAATCCTGTTTTTACAGGGGAACCGCCAATATCAAAGGCTGGAAAAGTGATTACGATAACCTTAAACATATACGCTGGATAAGGAATCAGCTTGCTCATGAAGTAAGCTATGACAGTGATATATGCTCAGAGAGTGATTACGAGTGGCTCAAGGATTTCTATAACAGGTTGTTTTCTTCAACCGATCCTCTCGGAGGACTAAGAACATTTGAAAAAACAGTACCCTCTAATAAGCCCAAGCCTCCGACTATAAACATACCTCAACAATCACCAAGAGCAGTTTATCCGCCGCCGCAGACTATACAGCAGAGACCGAGCGTTAATCGGTCCTCCGGATGCTTGAGCGCGTTTATAATGCTGCTTATATTATCAGTGTTTCTTTTTCTTCTTCTTTTTTTTATGCTTTTGTAAAATAAAATCGGGAACAGCTTCACAGGCCGTTCCCGATATTTTTATTCTCAGCAGAGCTTTATAGGCTCTTTAGGTTCAAAGTTAGTCGCCATAGTCCATGTAACGGCAGTGCAGTTATGGGATACAAGCTTGCTGAAACGCTCCGTAGCCGATGTACTCAATAAGCAGTGTTAGTGGTAATATAGTTGGTTTTACTCATCTCCAAATTTATCATTATAAATATCGGTCCAATTGTCGCCAAATTCGTCTTCAGCTTCAGCCTCTAATCTGATATAAACATGAGCCAGAAAGTCAACAAAGTCTTCATATTCTTCTTTTTCATCGCCGATTGTGTAAAATACTCCTGTATTTTTTGAGAAATACAAATTGTCACTACCACACCCAATGCTTCCGATATAAACATCTTCTTTATCAGAAGAACTTATTTCGGGGAAAAACAGTTCAATTTGTCCGTCCATGATACGTGCATATTTTGTCAGCATAAGCCAACTTTTATACATATCAGGAATTCTAATGTTATTTTCTTTTTCCCAATTCGATATCTCCTCAGATGAAGCAGGTGGATCGAATTCATAATCACATTTTAAAATTGAAGATATCTTGTTAATGTCCTCAAAATCATCAAGTACTCTTTGAATGATGTTTTCCATAATATATTTCTCCTTTAAATGAAACATTTTTCAAGATCATACTCATCATCTATCAGGAAATGATCAAGTCCGTACCTGAGACAGCAGCGGAGATATTTCTGATTGTCCTGTATTAGCTCCTCAATACTGAGGTCGTTGGAGAGCCTCTTTTCAATAACGTTCCCGAAGTTCATAATGTCGCTGAAATGGCTGTTTATGTAGCTTTCGCTCATAATGAGACAGATGTATTTTATCTGCGGCAGGTAGTCGGCGTCAAAGCTTTCCTTCCAATTGAAGGGGATATAACAGCCCTCGACAATGAGGTTCTGCTCGTTCTCAATGGCGGTCTTTATCATTTCTTTCAGAATATCCCAGAGGTACGCCGTCAGTTTATCGTCGTCATAAGGAGTCAGCTCGGTCTGACCGCTTCTTATCAGTCCCATTTTCAGGTGGTCGACAGACAGGTAAGGGTACTTGTATTTTTTGAGCAGTTTCTGCGCGAGAAGAGTCTTCCCTGTGTGTGAAGCACCTGTTATCAGTATTATCATAGTCAGCCGCGGCTCCTTTCCGGTTGTTTTCATAATTATACCATATCCGGAGAGCTTTTTCAATTAAATCTCATGATATACTCATGGTATCGGCGATATTACATCCGATAAGCAAAAAGCGCAGCAGTTTTACTGCTGCACTTTTTTTGAGTCTGTTCTTAAAGCTGTGAATTATTTCAGATACTTGTCCATGATACCGCAGAAGTCAAATGTTGCAAAATAATCTGCCGCTGTTTCTGCACGGCGTATCATCTTCACACTGTCGTCCTCGCAGAGGAGCAGTTCAGCAGAACGCAGTTTACCGTTATAATTGTAACCCATAGAAAAACCATGTGCGCCGGTATCGTGAATATATATCAGGTCTCCGATATCAGTAGGAGGCAGCATTCTGTCAATGGCAAACTTATCATTGTTTTCGCACAGACCGCCTGTAACATCACACATATAGGTGCATGGCTGATCCTCTTTTCCGAGAACAGTGATATGGTGGTATGCACCGTACATTGCAGGTCGCATAAGATTTGCGGCACAGGCGTCACAGCCGACATATTCCTTGTAGATATGCTTCTTGTGCAGTACCCTTGTTATCAGTGCACCGTAAGGAGCAAGCATGAATCTGCCCATTTCGGTGAATATGGCAACATCTCCAAGTCCTGCCGGAACAAGTATATCTTCATATACCCTGCGTACTCCCTCACCGATCGCAAGAATGTCATTAGGAGTCTGATCAGGTTTATACGCTACTCCTACACCGCCTGAAAGATTGATGAATGTGATATCGGCACCTGTTTCTTTCCTGAGATCAGCCGCAAGCTGGAACATCTGCTTGGCAAGTGTGGGATAATAGTCATTGGTTACAGTATTCGATGCAAGAAAAGCGTGTATGCCAAAATGCTTTGCCCCCTTCTCCATAAGCATACGGAAGCCCTCAAACATCTGCTTGCGGGTAAAGCCATATTTTGCATCCTGCGGCTTGTCCATAACAAATGTGGATATAGTGAAGTTTCCTCCGGCGTTGAAACGGCAGCATATAGTTTCGGGAATACCTGTCAGTTTTTCAAGATACTCGATATGCGTAATGTCATCAAGATTTATGTATGCGCCCAGCTTGTATGCAAACTTGTAATCCTCCGCAGGTGTAACATTCGATGAAAACATTATATCGCTTCCTGAAAAACCGCAGGCTTCTGCCAGCTGAAGCTCGGTGAGCGAAGAACAGTCAACACCGCAGTCTTCCTCCTGCAGTATTTTCAGTATAAACGGATTAGGAGTCGCTTTAACTGCAAAATACTCCCTGAATCCCTTGTTCCATGCAAAAGCCTTTTTCACAAGACGTGCATTTTCTCGGATACCTTTTTCATCGTAAATATGAAACGGCGTCGGAAATTCCTTAGTTATCTTCTCGGCTTGCTCTTTGGTAAGAAACGGCGTTTTATCCATATCGGTTGCTCCTTTTTAAATAATTCTGAATAGGTGTACATTCCACCTTAAACGACAAAACGGCACTGATCTCTCAGCGCCGTTGCTCACTTGGTATATTATAACAAATCAGGTCATATTTGTCAAGCATCCGTGAAGGTTATTATTTGCCGCCGATTCTTGTAGCATTTTCAGTCAATAAGATCATTCTGGAAACGTGACAAATGCTCGAAAGGCAGGATCTGCCGGCCTCTGAACAGTCCACAGCCGTCGTTTATAAGCTGATTGTTTATAGCCTTGAACATATTTACGTCTATCTCCGCAAGCTCAAGCTCCTGCAATCTGGTAAGGCGCTCGAATGCCTCGTCGAAATAAACGCACTCGCCCACAGGTATCTCGTCACGCTTGGAATGGAAGGATATTGATTTTGATAGCGGACAAGTAGCGGACAAACCCCATTTTCAGTATAAAAGAAAAACTCGGAAATAACGTATTTACGCTGCTTCCGAGACTTTGAAGAAGTGACCCGTACGGGAATTGAAAGTCCCCAGCGAGTTTTCAAAGCTTGTCGCAATATTGAGAAAACGCCGAAATTACGGTGTTTCAGAGCAATTCAGAAAAATTGGATTTTTCCGTTTTTTCCTACTTTTTTGCACCAATAAAGAACAAATAAAGAACAAGATTTTGTCTCAGCGTGCCTTTCCTGCGGTGCAAAATCGAAATCAGCCATGTTTGATAAAGAACAAATAAAGAACAAAATTGACGCTTTACAAAAAGTAAATGTTGTTTCCGGGTTTTGTGCATATGGAAAAATTTTCATTTTGTATAAACCTGAAAAGCACTTGACTTTCGTGCTTATTTCGTTTATAATATAAGCACGAAAGTTGGTGATGATTATGAAGGACATGGCAGAACTTATAAAAGAGTATGGTTATATAACGCCTGAAATTGCGGCAAAAAATGGAATTTCAAAATATAAGTTTTATAAATATGTGCGTGAGAACGACCTGGAACAGGTCGAGCACGGTATCTATATTCCACAAGACGAATGGGTAGATGAGCTGTATGTGCTTCATAAGAGATGTCCCAACGCCGTTTTCTCGCATAACGAAGCGTTGTATTTCTACGGTCTGACGGACAGAGAGCCGTTAGTTCATACGCTTACTGTGTACAGCGGTTATAATGCTCACAGGCTGACTGCAGACGGAAGATGCAAGGTATACACCGTGAAGAAAGAATTGCTCGATGTCGGAAAAGTCTTCGTCAAGGATAACTGCGGTAATGAGATACCGATGTACGATCTTGAGAGGACTATATGCGATCTTGTACGAAGCAGAAGCACGATAGATATACAGGAATTCTTGCCTGCATTGAAAGCCTATGCAGCAAGAAAAGATAAAGACCTGAACAAGCTATTTGAGTATTCAAAATTGTTCAGGATACAGAACGTTGTTCGTAAATATATGGAGGTGTTACTATAATATGCAATTAACGCCCGAACAAGTAAAAGGCAGGATCAAGAATCTTGCAAAAGTGAAAAACGCAGACGCCAGAGTGCTGATGCGAATATATATGATGGAGCGTTTCCTTGAGCGTGTCGCAAACTCTGAATACAAGGACAACTTCGTAATAAAAGGTGGAATGCTGGTCACTGCTATGGTAGGTGTGGCACTCCGCTCTACAATGGACATAGATACAAGCATTAGAAATAAGAACCTTTCAGCTGCTGATTCAAGGAGCATCATAGAGAATATAACCGCTGTTGATCTCGGAGACGGAGTGAGGTTTGAGATTAAGGATATTTCTGACATTATGGACGAGATGGAATATCCGGGTATCAGAGTCACATTGAATGCGGTAATGGACAGGCTCATCACGCCAATGAAGATAGATATCTCAACAGGTGATGCGGTTACTCCGCGGGCAATAGAGTATGATTATAAGCTGATGTTTGATGACCGTTCGATAAAGCTATGGTCATATAATCTCGAAACGATACTTGCAGAAAAGCTCCAGACTATCCTTGCAAGAAGCGTACTCAATACCCGTATGAGAGATTTCTATGACATCTATATTCTTCTTTCTTTGTATGAGAACAAGATTGACGATACGGTATTCAAAAAAGCCTTCGATGCGACCTGTCAGAAGCGTGGCACAGTGAATCTGATACAGAACGCTCCGGCAATAATATCCAACATCAACAGTGATGACACTCTGCATAAGCTATGGGACGCATATCAGAAGAAGTATCCTTATGCGGAAAAGATCCAATATGCTGATATCATTCAGGGCGTGAAAAGCCTGTTAGGAAAGCTTACATAACAGCGTATACCGCAAAAATAACAGCTCCTGTCCGTGTGGATGGGAGCTGTTGCAGTTATCGCAAAATATGCGACAACTCGTTTTAGCAGGAATAGTTGCGTTTTTTGCAATGGTTCATTTTTCAGCTGTTGCAAATAATGCAACAACTGAACTCTCGCAAATTTTGCGCCAGTTCAAAATATACCTGTAGTTTACTTGCTTTTTCCAAAAAGCTATGCTATAATACAGGTAAAGCAAGAACAGAAACGGTCGCTGGACGGCCACTGTATCAAGAATAATTACGAAAGGAGTTAACCGAAATGAAACAGTTTACTATGGTTTATCTGTACAGTGAACACTATGAGGAAAGTTTCTACCACGAGAGTGAAGAAGCTCTTATTGTGCTGCGTACAGAACATAGTGGATAGTCATTTCGGAGAGCACTTTCTTTGTGTTGTGATCCATACAAATGATAAACACCGTCTGTATGCAAGCAGGCGGTGCTTTTGTTTTCATAATACAAGGAAAGGAGTTGCTCACGATGCCGGTAATCGATGTAAAGGCAACGGGTAATAATATAAAAAATATCATCAAGTCTAAAGGCTTTAAAATATCCGATGTGCAGGCAAGATGCGGTTTCAATACACCGCAGGCTATCTTCAAGTGGATGCGTGGTGATGCTGTTCCCACTATCGACAACCTGATTATACTTGCGGATATGTTTGATGTGCCGATAGATAAAATAATAATCGTCACTCGTGTCTGAGTGACTATATATGGCGGATTCGTCTAACAGGTCAGGACAAGAGGCTTTCAATCTCTAAATAGTGGGTTCGATCCCCCTATCCGTCACCACAAGTTTACTTTGTATGTAAGCGTTACTCTGCTTTCGCTTACGGAAGATAATAATTATTATATGGTGGTCGTCGTCTAATGGAAGGACGTCAGATTGTGGCTCTGAAAATGAGAGTTCGATTCTCTTCGATCACCCCAGCGCCGAGCAGGCGCGCGCGGTTTCGCATTTCACTTTTGGCGGAGCGTGAAACATCTCCGCGCATATAAGTGTCGAAAAACACGACATTTTCAATTAAGGGCAAGTATGCATAGCGGCGATTGCAGCGGACTGTAAATCCGCCACCCTTGCGGTAAACATCGTAGGTTCAATTCCTACCTTTCCCACCAATAATAATCTCCGCCAGTTTTTGAGCGGAGACATACGGCGGATTCGTCTAATCGGACAGGACAAGAGGCTCTCAACCTCTAAATGTCGGGTTCAAATCCCACATCCGTCACCAATGGTCGCATAAGCCTAACTGGTAAGGCAGCAGTTTGCTAAACTGTGAGTAATCGGAGCATTACGATGTCTGAGTTCAAGTCTCAGTGCGACCACCAATGAGAAAGCTCCGTCTGATGTATTGTCAGGCGGAGCTTTTTTGCATATAGTATACAGTTTGATTATTATACAGGTAATACCAGGTTAGTTTCTGCGTCTATAATCATTGGTAAAAGAAAATGATTAGTATTTTTATTATTAGTATCTTTATCAGAATATCGATACCTACTTGTATATAATAGTATAGTATTATTCTGATAAAACTCAATTATGACATCATATGGATCTTCGTAAAAATGAAGCGTACAATCTCCTGTTTCTGCTGGCCTCGAAAAGACTATTTCTTCGCCGTAGTGTACTGATTGCGCTCTATAAGCATATGCTTCTAATCGTTCTTGGAAAACAAACTGCTTTTTGATATTATCGAATCTGTCGCAAATTATAAATCCACCTACAGTATTATCTTTACATTCTTCAACAGCACGAGTAAAAAGACTAAGAGTGTTTTGTGCTGAAAAATCGTCTTTCATTCTTAGTTCTTGCAATTTGTGAAAAGCAGCATAAGAACCTATCCATGCAGATGATACATCACGATGTATTTGTTTTTCCTTGATACAATAAATATGAGTTTCATTATTATCATCAGCGTAACATAAAATGAATTCAATATTATCTTTATCAGTTGACATGTGTATTTCATATGCCTTGTTTATTGCAGTTTCAATGTCAAATTCAGATTCATTGTATATCCACCTTAAAAAATCATGTGCATAACCTGTATCATTACCAGCAAATGATAAAGATAGTTTTGGACTGATATTAATACACTTCGTGAAACCATATTTACTTATAAGTTTGTACGCTTCATTGCTCCAATTTGATTTATAGGCACCAATCAGTGCAGTTTTTGTATCACTGTAGATTTGAGTGAGATTGAAAACTTCATCATCGGATTTGATCTCTGTTTTTTCAGCATAAATAAAGCTCATATATTCTCCTGTTTATCTATTTTCTTCTTTATTATTTCCAAGCTTTTAAACCCATTATGCTCAGACGAAAAGCCAGATATTATTTTTTGCATTGTCTCTGAACTCCAATAAATTGTTAATTTTCTTTTAGTACGAGTTATTGCTGTATAAAAAACACCTTTGGTTATTTTTTCAGAATTAACACTCGGAATAACAACTTTTACAGAATCATATTCTAAGCCTTGTGCTTTATGTATTGAAACGGCATATGCCAACTGGAAAGGAATAATTGTTTTCTTTGCGTCTTCCTCGTTGTCAATTTCGTCTTCGTCGAAAGCATATACAACAAATTTGATACGAGTCTTTTCACCTATGGTTTCAATATATTCGATTTGGTCTGATTTACATTGCTGTTCAGTGATTATTGTTTCAGCATCTATAGTAAATGCTATTTGATCATCTGTTTTTTCAATATCAACGATGATTCCTTTAAGATTATTATAAAGATATGTGAAACGAGAGTTATCATTAAAAAGGATTCTATCTCCCTTCTTAAATCTCCATTCTTTCCATGTTATAGCTTTACCGTTGGGATTTGCATTTTGAAAATAATTATTTATATTATTCAAACCAAATTTACCGTCATAATTCAGGCACAAAACTACATCATCTGTTTCATCGGATTTAAAAATGTCTGCTCCTATTTCCTTTGAAAAAGGTCCATCAATGACAAGCTTTTCAGTGATTCTAACATCATTATTCCTAACTTCTTCCCATAAGCTTAGTAAATTTTCTTCTTTAGTTCGCCAAGTATCAAGTAATTCGACTTTAGCTCCTTGTGCGGTTATTATGTCCTTAGCATAATAAAACCAGTTACCAAAATCTATTGACTCGATTTGATTTATATCCCCTGCTAATACAATTAAAGAATCTTCACTTATTTTATTTACAAATTCTTGCATTTTAAGGTTGTCAATTATACTACACTCATCAACAAATATTATGTCATAATCCGGTAGCTCAACTTTTTTTGTAAAGCTGTCAAAACTTATAAAATCAGCGTTGCTTCCAGGATTTTCAATACGCCTTTTAAGGTGTTGGATTGCAGTATGTGTTTTTGAAAGGAAAAGCTTCTTAGACTTTGGTAAAAGATTTGAAATGTAGTTAATGAGAGTTGTTTTACCTGTTCCGGCAGTTCCATATATAAGAAGTATTTTGGAATTAACAAAAGCATATTTTATTGCGTTCTGCTTAGATATATCAACATTATCGAATATAGGTTTATTATCCTTAATGAATTTGGCATTTAACTCTTTTTGTCCTTTAATTCCACTTTTTGAAAGTTCTAAAAGTTTTTTCAGTATATGTAATGTTGTATTTTCATATGAAGCAATGGTTACATATTCGTTTTCGTGCAGTACATTAAAACCTTTACGAGTTTCCCAATCATCCAAATATTCATTATAAGCTATTATCTCAGCATCAGATGCTATCTCACTTGCTTCAAAGTATATTTCACCAGTATTTTTAATTCTATTCTTTATGTTTAGATATGGTGATAGTGTTTTTAATTGTTCTGCTCCGGCCGCACTCAATATTTTGGTTAAGTTACCATCACTTGTTTTACTTCCAACATAATTTGCGAGAAAAGGATTTTTCTCAAAAGGAAAACATTTTTTGGCAATATAAAGTGTAGTTCTTGGCATCGGAGGATTAAATTGATTTGGTAGAACATCTGTTATACGATCTTCTCGCATATTAATCAATAGAAATCGTATGGTGTTTTTTCCAAATGTTTCACACTTGCAAGAGAAACACATCCTTAAATTTTCAATCACTGTTTTGAAATAACATGTATTTGATTTTTCATAAATACTATTTACCACTTCATTAAAGTTTATTTCTTTTAAATCAATTAGGTCCAGTAATGTCATACCAGTATTTGTTAAAAAGTTCATTAGTTCAGAATATTCTCCATAGTTTTTATTAAGTTTTAAACCTATATTTAATATTCTTCCCAATTTATTCAAACAAGTAGGTGCAATGGATACTCGCCAGTTTGTGATGATTTTTATGTTTGAAGCAATTCCCCATAATTGTATTGGTGTATCAGTGTAGCCAATATTTATTGAATATCCTGTTGATATGTTTTGTTTTGAATATACTGTTATTCTGTTGAATTTTGAAGCATATTTATTTGCTAATTGTAAAGTGATTTCATAATAACGCTCTGCACCAATATAAAAAGGAGTTTTCTTTTGAACATAGAATCGTGTGTTTTCCATAGAATGGGGAGATAAATCTGTAGATTCAATAGCATCTGCAACTATCTTATAATACTCGTCATCAAGTTGATCGGTATTTAGAGGGAATTTTTCAAGGTTATTTAATATAGAAATTCTATTGTTTTCCCAAAAATATTTTCTTATCTGCCACATGAAGTTATAGTATTTTAGCATCAATCGTTCAGATTGGCCTTCTTCTGGAATACGGTAATCAATATACTTTAAACATCTTAAGAAGTTAGCAAGATATTTAGTTCTCAAATCGAGTTGAGCTTGTTCATATGCCAATTGAAGATTTGGCTTTGTGCATCCAAGATTATAAGAGTTTTGTAACAATGCTGATTTGCATAGGTCATTTAATCTTGGTAGAATATCTTGAGATACTTCATCTCTGGTTACGCGAAATCTTTCTATTGTATCAATACTTCTAACGATAGACTTATCACAAGCCATTACTATTCTTTTGATATCTTCAAGATTAAGTTGAGTTGAGCTGAGCTTATTAACAAATGAATGATGTTCGATTATACGATCAAGGTTTTTACAAAACTCAATAATACTTTCATCGGTGTTAAAGATTTCTTCTGTAGATTCAAAAACAACAGTCGTACTATCTTTGGAAAAATCAATAGAATTTATATAGTCTACGGACATATATTTCCAGAAAACACGCTCAGAGCCTCTTTCGTCAGGATCAAGTACAACAAATAGTATTCCGGGATCAAAGGTGACATCCATAGCCGTTGTTGCAGGAAAACCAAGACTTTGTAGCTGATATTTGATTCTTCCATTATCCTCTTTGTATGAATGTGATCCTTTTATCTGTACAAAGAAATTTTGCTTTGGTCGTCTTGATACATCAGGATCGACAACATATTCAAATGTCCCATCGGTATTAGGCCATTTATCACCAGAGGCGAACAATGTGTTAATACGCCCGTTTGAACGAAAGAAAAATTCTAAAGTGGAGACTGCTGCTACATCTTGTGCAGATCTTTCTGTATGGGTTTTTACATGCTTTTCAATAAGGGATTTAGATTGGTCTAACATTTTATTCTCCTTAAACTGCTATTTATTCAATGGCAATATAGTATAAATTGATATCTAAATTCAAATTCATTAAGATATCAATTGAATAAATATTTGTAAGCTATTTGGTTCTCAAAAGAACCACCAAAGCCTAACTCTATTCTTTTTTCGTCTTCTTTATTCCAAAACTCAGACTTGTGCTTTATTATTTTTTCTCTGTATTTATCGTTTGCTATAAAATTACACCACATATAATCAGCAGTATTAATTTTACTATAATCAAACGATTCTGGGTTCAACAAAAAATCAAGATAAGCATTTTCTTTGCAATATTGATTTAGATAACTCATATCATCTAAATCAGGTATAATTCCGAGTATATGAAGAATAACTATTGAATTAATAAGCTCTGATTTAATGTCAGGAAATGTTTTTACGCCAGGAGCTTCTTTTATATTTTTAAGTTTTTCTTCAAAATACTTTGAAACAACTTCATCATAAGGAATAATCTTTTTTTCAAGATAATCAAATACTTCTTCTGTCCAATTATTCTCAAGATTGTCAATTATCCATTTAGTCCATTTGGTCGAATCATGTTTTAAAAGAATATCCTTAAAAACATACGGATAATATGCTTTTTTACGTTCTGAATCACAGTTGGCAATTATAGCACAACATTTATCATATATTTTTTTATCTGCTTTAGGCGAAACTGTGTGTATTAGATTGATGTAATCATTTCTCATATTAAGAGGATCCGTTAACAAATACTCATTTATAAGTAGATCCAGCAATTGATGGTAAGAAGGATCGTCATCATCATAATGTTTGTCTACAAAAAGCCATAATGCTTTAAGGCAAGTCCGAAGCATTACTATGCTTATTTTATCATCAGGCGTTACAAGTTTTAGGAATGCTAATAATATTTTATGCCTCTCATCTTTGCTAAACTCAATCATTGATAGCAACTTTCCAAACAAATTGATATGCTCCGCATATTCTGTAAGCCAATAGGATCTTATTGATATGCAGAAGTTTTCAAATATCTCGGTGATATCTAATCCATCAATTAATGATAAGCTAAATACTTTGTAATACGATATCCACGAAATAAAATCTTTGTACTTTACATGACGTATTATCAGATTAATATCTGTTAGATTTAATGGATATGGTTTTACCTGTGTTCTTCCTAAAGCAGGATTTGAAAATTGATATTCATCCGGATAATATGTGCAAAGAATGGCCTTTATGTAAGGTTCACACATTTTTGAAACATTATTAAACCAATCAAGCATCAGATAGTTCTTCTTGTAGAAAAAATAATAATCATATACAATAGCCTGAAGTTTGAATAAATCTCCATAGATTGTTCCACCATATTTTGTCATTGTGGATTTACGCATATAGTATTCTTCATGTTTTAGAAGAAGGTTACTTAACTTGTTTATTTCTTCTCCATTATCGCCACAAATCTTTTTAATATAATCAAATGCAATGCTTTCTTTTGAAGCAATGTCAAGAAAACTTTTGAGTTTATTCCATTGTTCAGCTTTTAATTTGTTCAAATTATTATTATATTCATCTAAAAGTTTTGATTTGATTTTTTCTTCTTCTTTTTTTGTTATCTCAGAATCATTAATCTTCTTTAGTTCTTTTTCAAGTTCTTTTAATATATGATATTCACGATAATTGTATTCATCCAAAGTACGTATTGCAATTTGATTAATTTTTAGTATCACTATTTCATACTTATCACTAAGCGTCAAGCATTTGAAATCCTTTTTGTTTATAATTGATTCGATATTTGATAATACTTCAAGGCATATATTGTCTTCTGTTTTATATATTAGGGAATTATAGTAAGCTTTTTCCAATTCATTATCAATGACAAACAATCGTTTATTAATCTCTGGATATGCCCATATCATTGATAAGTTGAATAATTCATCGGTTATTTCTTTATCTGATGCAACCTGATAGAATAAATGACTTTTAAGGTCGCTTATATGATGAATTGAATATATGCCTGATTTAATAAAACAGTTTTTTATTTTTGCACTCTCTAAATCATTTTGCTCAAGAATGCTCAATAAGTTATTATATTCTGTTTTATCAATAATATTTAATGATCCATTTTGCAATTCTACACCGTGTGAGAAAGCACATATTGATAATAGTGTAGTATAACTGATGCGGTTGAATGGCTCTACAGAATTAACGCTCTTCAATAGAGTGTATTTTAATTGTTCTTTTTTATCTTCATAAAACGGAAGATTATCATTTTTGATATAGGTAAGAAAAGAAAATAGCGGTTTACCATATATACTAAGCTCACATGGTGTCTTTCCCTTCATAAAGTTTGGTAGTGTAGATAAATCCACAACTTCAACATTTTTATTATTCCAATATTTATTATCACGTTCTTTATGGTCAATTTTATTTGTAATCAAATAATGTGGGCTACGATTCTTAATACCTTGACTCTTAGCATAATAATCTATATAGCTCATTATAAGTTTTAAGTTATTATCGCTTAGAGAATAGCCAACAAACATAAATGTCTTATCAAACAGAAGTGATTTAATATAAGATTCAATTATTTCATGTGTGTGTGAATACTTAAGATAATCATCTTCTTTGAGAACTATATTATTAATTCTACACTTATCAAAATCGTCCTTATCTCCGTGCATTTTTATAATATAGTGCTTTCCAGGCTTAGTTAGCAATTCTTTATCACTTTTTATAATGGTATATTTTGAAACATTTATATTCTTAGTGTCTTCAAGTAAATGATCATAGTTCGTTGTTATAATGTGTTCAGGTTTAATTTCAAAAATTAAATCGTCGATTATATTTGGTGTATAGTTCCCTCCAAATTTTTCGTTTAATAGTTGGATATATTGTTCTTCGCCTTTCTCTTCATAAAAATATTGAGGTATTTTTAAAAACTCATCATTTGAAAAATTGAACTCGTATTGACATGAACGGTCATTAAACTTACAAGATATAGCGTTCTCATCACCTTCTGTATATGTTAGGTGTTTAAGTTCGCATTTTTCACATATGTCTTTGTAGTTTGTTTCTATAGCTATTTTCTTTACTAACTCCCACCACGAACATACACCTGAATTGCGTGACACACCTGCACCTACAAAAATGACAAGTTTATGTTGTTTATTGATTTCTCGTATTTTTTCGATCTGTTTCATAATCTTATCCATTGTATTTACCTCTTTGTAATATGTTTATTTAAGTAGCCTACCTATCTTCTCCACCATTTCCAAATCCGCCGGCAGCCACTTCACACTATCAAGCTCATCTTTGGTAAGCCACCGTGCCTCCTGAGCTTCAAGCAGAACCAAGTCACCTTTTATGACCTCACACCAGAAGCAGTCCATGGATAGGTGAAACTCGGGATAATCATACTCGATGGTCTCAATAAGATCTCCGACTCCGATTGTGGTATCGAGCTCCTCACGAATCTCCCTCACAAGCGCTTGCTGTGGAGTTTCGCCGGGTTCTATCTTTCCGCCAGGGAATTCCCACATACCTTTGAATTCGCCGTATCCTCTTGCGGTTGCGAATATGCGTGTCTTTGTTTGAAGTGAATCGCATATCACAGCCGCCACAACTTTTATAGTCTTCATATCATCCCACCGTCAGCTGATTAGTTTTCTTCAGATACTTCGCAGGAATAGGCTTCCTCAGCTTCCACACCACGTTCATAGGCTTCGAGCCTTCAGATTTCACATAGTCCGCCAGTCCGAGGAAGGTATACGGCGCAGCACCCAGCTTTGTACTCTTATACTCACGAACAAATATCATCACGCTTGTACCCATGTCACGATGATGTATGTAGCGCTGACCGGTCTTGCTTTCGGGAGTTGTAGTGCTCTGGCTCTGCCAGTGGAACAGCTCGCTGTTGATGGAATAATCATTGTACATGGTGGTGGGCGAATAGTCCTTGTCCGACTTGTTGAGTGTTACGAACAGCAAGTCGGTCTTTTTATTCTCCAGATACTTCACGCCCTCACGGACGGTATCAGGCTTCATGAAGTCAAGCACCACAAGTATCTGATCTCTCGTATAACTGCAATGCACGTCCAGCGGACAGTCATAGTCCACCTGCACAGGCTCGTCAATAAAGTCTATCTTATCGTATTTGTAGTACATCAACTCAAGTATTTCACTGAGCATCACAGGCGAGTTTGCTATCTTGCGGAAGCCCTCAAGCAGGTCACTGAAACCGCAGTCCTCGTAGGACTTCTGCCATATTGTGAACTGCAGCATCTGCCACATTCTCTGCTGAACACCGTCAAAATCATTGATGCTGTAATTGCCTATCTTCGGCAGATAATCTATCACAAGTTCAATAAGGCGATGAGAGTCGATGTATGAAAGTCGGGGCAGTGCCTTAGTGATAACTTCCTCAATATCTTCGGTGAAATTTGGCTTGACCTCAGCCTGCACACACAGCCTTGCAAAGCTGTTTTTCGTGCCGTAAATCGCGCTGATATCAAGATCGTAGTAGCCAAGGAAATTGACAAGAGTAAGAGCCTTTCCGCTGTCCTCTGTGAAGTTTGCAAGGCGCTTTACAATAGCGCTCTTGTTTCCCACAGCCTGTCTGATATTGTCGAGAATGTACTTCTGCGCCTGCTTTTCCAGCTTGATATAACAGCCCTTGGGCAGCAGGGGAAAGCCATTCTCTATCTCGTCCCTGACACTGCACTGAGTGTTTCCGAGAAGAGCCGCAAACTTTGACTCGAAATTATACTTCATATGTGCTTGACCGATGAAATCCAGCACCGTCAGGCAGTCCTTGCCGTCGCTGAGACGCAGACCACGTCCAAGCTGTTGCAGGAACACCGTTAAACTCTCGGTAGGACGCAGGAACATCACAGTGTTGACCTCGGGGATATCCACACCCTCGTTGTAAAGGTCAACGGTGAAAATGAACTTTATCTCGCCATTCGCCAGCTTATGCTGTGCCGAATCACGTTCATCTTTCTTGCTGTCAGCGGTCAGGGCGATGGACGGGATATTGTTCTGATTGAAACGCTGAGCCATATAATCTGCGTGCTCCTTCGACACACAGAAGCCCAGTCCCTTGACCTTATCCATGTCCGCAACGTACTTGTTAAGCTCTTTCAGGATAAGCATGACACGTATATCGTTGCCAGTGTAGACATTGGAAAGCGCAGCCCTGTCATAACCTCCGCGAGACCATTTTATATCGTGAAGGTCAACCTCATCGGACACTCCGAAATAATGGAAAGGACACAGCAGCTTCCTGTCTATAGCTTCGGGCAGACGAATCTCCGCAGCGATACGGTCATCAAAATAGGGCAATATGCTCTTGCCGTCCATACGCTCGGGAGTAGCCGTCAGACCGAGAAGTATCTTCGGTTTGTAGTATTCCAGCAGACGCTGATATGTAGGCGCAGCGGCGTGGTGGAACTCGTCCACGATGATGAAGTCGTAGTAGTCGGGGGAGGTTATCCTGTCAAGAGCCTGAGAGTTGAAAGACTCAATGGAGATAAACAGGTTTTCAAGACTTTCGGGCACGATTCCGCCAACGCAGAGGTCACCGAAATTCGCATCGTGGAGCACTCCGCGGAAGCATTTTATACTCTGCCTGAGAATCTCTTTTCGGTGCGCCACAAAGAGAAGTCTTGCACGTCCGTTCTGCTGACGGAAACGCTTGTAGTCGAATGCGGAAATGACTGTTTTGCCCGTACCCGTTGCGGCAACAACAAGGTTCTTCCAGTGATGACGTATCTCACGCTCGGCAGTCAGCTTGTCCAGTATCTCCTGCTGATAGGAGAATGGGCGTATATCAAAGCTGTAATTATCATCAGTGGAATGATACTTCTCGGCTTTCAGCGCCTGCATCAGATGCATCCTGTCATCGGGAGAATACAACGAAAAATCGGTGCTGTTCCAGTAATTTTCAAAGGTCGCATTTATCTTGCGGATAGTGTGAGGCTGGTCGTGAGCTGTTATTTTCAGATTCCATTCGAGACCGCTTGTCATGGCGGCATTGGACATATTCGAGGAGCCCACATAGGCAGTCGTGAAGCCAGTGTCACGGTAAAATACATATGACTTCGCATGAAGCCTTGTACGCTCGGTGTCGTAGGAGACCTTGATTTCTGTATGGGGCAGTTTGCTCAGCTCCTCCACCGCTTTCACATCGGTAGCGCCCATGTAGGAGGTCGTTATAACACGCAGCTGACCGCCCCGGGCAGTGAACTCCTGCAATTCGTCGATGATAAGCACCAGTCCGCTCCACTTGATGAATGACACAAGCATATCAATCTTGTCGGCGGAAACTATCTCCTTTTTCAGCTCGGTCATCATCTGAGGTTCGTGGCCTGCGCCTGTGAACAGGGAACTTGAAGCAAGAGATGTTTCGGGACGTGTCATAGTTATGCGGCGTTTCATAGCGTCAGCATTGTTCTGCATATTGGCAACAGCAAGAAGCTGTTCTGCACGCTCGTCAACGCTCATACCGTCGAACTCCTCATCGCCTGTAAGCTCGGTAACAGCCGAAACTATCCTGTTTGCAAGTCCAAGTTGTCCCTCAATATCATCGCTTGAAAGGCAGGAAAGCCCCTTTTCGATTATCTCGGAGAGGTATCCCGAGAGTATCTGCGGAGCTTCGGCTTTGTCGATATTTCGCTTCTCAATGAGCTGCTGACTTTCGTCAAGCTCATTGGACAGGTCTTTATTGATGACTTGTTCGTAAAGTCCGGGTTTGAGCATAGGGGGACACCTCCGATAATTTGTTAAACGAGCAGTAATTGTTTGTAATATTATAACATAATTTCTTGCAACTTTCAATATATTTTGCTTATTTTGGCGTATATTATGAAATAAAGAAAGGCATCCTGTTGATTTTAACAGAATGCCTTTGTAATTATATAAAAACGGCTCGAACAGTTTGAATACTTTCTCAGTAACATTGATATTCATCAGAAAATCTGCCCTGTTTCAACGTCTGCCTTGACGGTAAACTTGTTCGAGAAGTGCAACTCCTCCACAACTATCACTGCCGAATCATTTGCATCTTTTCTGAGAGAACCTACAAAAGTGATCTGCTTCCCTTTGGAGTAGAGATAGTTCACCGCTCTTGCATTGTCTTCAACGGCGATACAGTTGAAATTATCCGTCCCGACAGTATCAATGCCCCTGCGTTTCGGCTGTTCGACAGCAATGCCGAATTTGCAGTACCTCATATCGTCCTCAGTGGTAAGGACAGGCTCGGAAGTGAGCCTGCCTGTCATCATAACTTTGTTCAGCATATTTATCTCCTTTCAGTCCTCGTCACTGCACTCATCAAGTCCGTGTATGAGCTGAATGTAAACACACTCTGCCCGGTCACGTTCCTCGCCCTCGGTAGTCATCATCTGCCTGAGGAAAAAATCCTGTGCTTTCTCACGGTCTTCCCACACTTCTTTTCTGCCGTTGCAGACAGTAGTTACCCTGCGTGTTTTTGGCATTGCCAGCTCTGAAACTTTAAACATAAAAGCACCTCAATGATCTGTGTTTGTGACTCCATTATAATCGCCTGAATTCCGGAAGTCCAGCGATGTGGAATGATTGTAATAATTCTTGTGAAATGCGCAGCAATTTTAAAAGATTGCCCGGTACAGGGCGCACATACAAACTTAATGCTTCACCTTCATATTTAACCCAATGAAAAATCGGAGCGGCTCCCATATTTTATTCATGCTTTCTTTGATCTCAGAGAACTCTTTTTCGTAATCATAGCAGTTACGTTTTGCACAGTAAGCGATCTGCGTGATATTCGCTGAAATATTTGCAGCAAGGCGGTTGATCTCAAACAATTCCTTTTCGTCAAAATGGACGATGTTACCGTCCAAAACCATTGCTCTTAAAAAGCCTGCGAATGTCTGCATTCCGCTGTTCTGAAACTTACGTTTGAACGCAGCAAGTTCTTCCTCTGAAACTCTGAGCTTGATACAGTGTGTACGCTTCTTTTCTTCTTTCATTTTTACATATTTCCTCTCTTTATTTTTTGTTCGGGGTCTTAGGGGCAGAAGCCCTCTGACAAGTTGTTGCATCAGAGGGGGATCAGAATTATTGTCCCCCTCTGATGCCGTGCTTGCTACTCTTGAATACTCCCCTTTGTGGCGTGTTTACATCTGAGCCTTTCGGCTCTGTATTTTCTTTCTCTTTTGGAGCATAAACGCCCTGCGATTTGCTCCATGATCATATTATAAAATCCTTGTGCGCTGTAATCGCGCAATTAGTGCGGCAGTCTTATGAAAATTATTATCATCACTTTCAGCATTATAAGTAACAGAAAAGCTCTCGGAATATTTTTTACTCCGAGAGCTTTTGCTTTTATCATTATATTTTTATTTCTGTACTCTTATACTGTACATATCTTCATCAAGTTCTGCTTTATTTACAAGCAGATTTATAACATCTGCAACATAGCTGATATTTTCGTGAACAAAGCACCATAAATTGATCCTCTTACCGTTTCTGATCCATATATCATAACTGTGTCCGTCTCTGCCGCTAATTTTGTCATAATCATCAGGCAGACCAATATTGCAGAAATCAATTATCTGATTTGCTTCTTTGTCCAAGAATTCAATCTCATTTATGGGAGATATTTTAGCGATTTCTTTTTTATATTCATCAGTAGTAATCAACTCACGAATTGACATCTGTTTTTCTGCAAAATATTTACGTGCAATCGTACCTGCGCATTCAGCAAATTTTATGTTGGGAAGGCCTTTCCGCCAATAGGCTTTTATGGAATTATCAGGCATTTCGTGAATTTGAAAGTATGCATCGCCAAGCTTCCAAAAAGCATTGATATTCATTCTCAGTAATATTCTTTTACTGTTAATTTCAAACGGATAATATTTGTCCATATCTGCCTCCTATCTTCAATCAGTATATTCACTCGATATTATTATACATCTGCAAAGCACTTTTGTCGAGTCGGTTCATCATAAACCTGCGCATTGTGGCATTTTATCTGCTGTGCAAACCTGCGTATTCAGGGAGTTTCAATTCAAGGTTGCAAGGTTGCAAACATTAAAAAAACTTGCAACCTTGCAATCTTCCTCTTTATGAGTAAGTGCGATGACCGATAATGCGCTGTTTCAGCTTGCTTACTAATCCGAATCCAACATTGCAAACGTCTGATATCTTTGCAATCTTCAAAGGCTTCTGTTCCGTGTCCGGGCAGGAGCTTTTTTGTTTGAATTATACTGCTGTATCTGTTGATAACAGTGCGGTCTTACAAAATTGAAAAATAGTTTTCTGATAATCAATGGTTTTGCATTGAATCTGAAGACTTTTCAGCCCTTTAGTGAAGGTTAGTGCAAGTTATAACAAGTTGAAGCAGCCTTAATTGTAAACTTTTTATGAACATTTCGCCATTTTAACCCCAAAAGCTCAAAATTCTCGGTAGATAAGTGAAGGGCATTATAAGCTGAGTCAAGTTACTGGATACTGTTGGTAGAAAAAGTATGGCAGAACAAGTTAAAAGAGCTTTAATTGTAAACATTTTGTGAACTTTTCTCGAAATCTATGTCCAAAACTCAAATTTGTCGGTTGATAAGTGAAGGGGTATGAATCTGCCACAAGTCAGACCACGTTTTTGAGTGAAAAAAGAAATCAGAAAAACATACTTTACGAACTGCCATTTCTTCGGTATATAAGTGAAGGCAGAATGCAATGACACATCACGTTGCAAAGCATTATATAATTCCTCACAAAAATACGGCTCTCAGATTGTGAAGCTATACAAAGTTTTTTTGAACACTTTACGATACCGCTAATATTTTGGTAATGAATATCAGAGGGGCAGGAAGCTTGTGCAGGCGTGCATATTGACCTTCAAATAATAAGAAAGGGCGTGAAGCCATTGAAAGAACTGAAGATCACCAGTGAGCTGATCTACATGGACACTATCCGGGCGACGGAAACGAAGTGGTTGTGGTATCCGTACATACCCTTCGGGAAGATAACCGTCATCCAGGGTGATCCGGGAGAGGGCAAGACGACGCTGATACTGAACATTGCCGCTCGTCTTACGCAGGGCATACTTCCGCAGTCGCAGGAGAAGTGCGAACCCATGAACGTCATCTATCAGACAGCGGAGGACGGACTTTCGGACACAGTAAAGCCGAGACTGCTCAGTGCAGGTGCGGACTGCTCCCGTATCATCGTGATAAACGAGAGCGAGAGGAACGTCACAATGTCGGACAAGCGTCTCGAAGCAGCTATTGCACATACCCATGCGAAGCTGGTCATACTCGACCCTTTGCAGGCGTATATCGGGTCTGAGGTGGATATGCACCGTGCCAATGAGATACGTCCCGTAATGTCGCACCTTGCGTCCATAGCGGAGAAATACGGCTGTTCTGTGGTGCTTATCGGTCACATGAACAAGGCTATGGGTATGAAATCGACCTATCGTGGACTTGGCTCTATCGACATCACAGCCGCCGCCAGAAGCGTACTTATTGTGGCGAGGGATAAGGAGAATCCCAATTTCAGAGTAGTTGCCCATACGAAAAGCAGTCTCGCTCCCGAGGGGAAAACTGTTGCCTTTGAGCTTGATCCCGACAGCGGTTTTCATTTCAAGGGAGAGTATGACTGCAACATCGACGAGATACTTCTCGGTGTTGGTTCAATGTCCAAGGGCAGGCAGGCTATGGAGCTTTTACAGGAGGAGCTGAAAGACGGAGAGGTATCGCAGAAGGTCATATCAGCAAAGGCGAAATACTCCCGTATATCGAGCCGCACACTGAATGAGGCAAAGAAGATACTCGGTGTGAAGTCAGTCAAACGCAACGGTCAGTGGTTTTGGGCACTGCCGAAAAATGAAAACGAATAATTGTGGAGGGTTACATTATGAGTAATACTGAAAAGAAAAGAATCGTGGACGATATCCTTGAGCTGCTTATACAGCTTACCGACGACGGTGTAGAAGCACCTGTAACAAACCGTGAGAGCGTTCCGAAGCCTGTGGAGATGCTCACCATCAAGGAGTGTACAGAGGTCATTCAGGGGCTTTCTGAGCACACTGTGCGTCAGCTTGTGGCACAGGAGAAGATAAAGTCGGTACGTACCGGTGAGGGCAAGCGTGGCAAGATACTCGTCAACAAGGCTGACCTTGTGGCGTATTTCCAGAAGTGACCGTATTTGAACAGGTCAAGGAAGCAGTCGATATGAGGACAGTTGCGGAGGGATACGGACTTCAAATAGACAGGTCTGGAATGTGTTTGTGTCCGTTTCATGCGGAGAAAACTCCCTCCGCTAAAGTCTATCCCCATAACATTTACTGCTTCGGCTGCGGTGAGTCTGCGGACGTTATAGGCTTCACGCAGAAGATGTTCAGCATTGCCGAGCCTATCGAAGCAGTAAGGAAGCTGAACGATGATTATGGTCTGCATATAAGCGTGGGGGAAGCTCCTACGACTGCGGAGATGTCCGAGTATCATAAGCGTATAGAAGCTCGGAGAGCCTATGAACAGTGGGAGAAACAGGCGTGGAAAACACTTCACGACTACCTGTGGCAAATGCGTCAGTGGCGTGAGCTTGCACCGAAGTCACCTGATGATGTGCAGGACGAGCGGTTTGTTTACAGCCTGCATTACCTTGATTATGCGGAGTACCTATGCGATGAGTTTATCCATGCAGACAGGTCGGGGAAACTTGCTATGCGTAGCATCATTGATCAGCTTAAAAAGATTCAACATATTATGTAATGAAAGAATAAAGAGCTCAGATATTTAACTGTTTCTGAACTCTTCAAGAAATTATAAGATTGTGTTTTCACTATTGTTATTGTTGTTTTCGTTAAATAAAAGTTTCTCTGAAATATATACAACACCTTTATTCATCAAGTACTTTGCCAGCATGAGATAGTATTCTTCTATTTCGATTGGTTCTGTGATTTTTTGCAAGGTTTCTCCTGCTTTGGTGAGCATTACATTTCCTACATTTAGTTGTGGAGCATTGCTTTGAAATTTATCAATATTCTTATTTATACATATCTCGTATAGTCCTTCGTGACAATCAATTACATATCCAACAATTCCATCGAATTTGATGAGCCCTAAAGCTTCCAATTCGCTAATTGCTCCGAAACTTAGTCCTATTTTATCAAAAATATTCTTATTGCCATTATAAGGAACAATCATTGCTTGGTCGTTTTCAATTTCTTCATTAGGATCTAACGGTTTGATTTTAACCGTCATACTACAAATAATTCTGAAAGCGTTGGCTAAATCAGAAGTAATTTCTGATAGTATTCTTATCATGTTTAGCGGAGTTGATCCTGGGGCTTCAAATTCATTAGCAAGTATTTTTCCCCATATCAACTGCATATCTTCGGAACTGACAAATTTAGCTGAATCCATATATCGGTCGAGCCAGTCTTCATTAACACCTGAGTTTTCAGAAAAATCAGTACCTTCTTTCGCACACTTAAATGCTATATCAGCAATAGACTCTTGATTTTTCCATCTTTTCAAATCACTCTTTGCACTTAACATCAAACGAGCTTTTACATCTGGGGATAAATCAGAATTCTGTATTTCCGACATATATGTATCTACAGTCTTTTTGGTCGTTCCCAAATAAGGAAATAGCATTCCAAATAAACCAACAGTTTTATCAAGCACGTTTTCATTAGTTGCTAATTCCAATGCAGCCTCTGCAGCTTTTGTTTTTAAACCCATAGCCCTTTTCTCCTTTTTTAAAATCTTGATTCTGCAATCATTTTACACATTATAGCATATTTGAGTATAAAAAACAATAATTTGGAATCTATAAAAAATCGATTCTTTATAAATAGAACTGGTGTTTAAATAGAAGATATCCTTTGGGCAAATAAATTATATAAAAATACAGAAAAACTCACTTTGTGCGGCGTACCTTGACAAAGCCTATGTGTTGCGCTACAATTGGTATTGGAAAGGTACGCTGTGATATTACCGAGGAGGGTAATTTTATGGCTACTATTAAGAAACGCGGCGACAGCTACTCCATAAGAGTGAGCTGTGGCTATAACAGCAAAGGCAAACAGATGATACAGTCCATGACATGGAAGCCAGAAGATGGTATGACCACGAAGCAGATCGAGAAAGAGGTCAACAGGCAGGCTGTCATGTTTGAGGAAGCCTGCAACAAGGGCTATCAGAGCAAGGCGATAAAGTTTGAGGTGTTTGCCGAGCAGTGGTTTGAGGAGTACGCAAAGCCGAATCTCAGAAACACTACATACGAGCGTATGCTTCAGCTCAGGGGCAGGATATATCCTGCACTGGGTCACATGAGAATGGACAAGATAACCCCGAGGCAGATACAGGCATTCGTCAATTCTCTTTCAAGAGAGGGAGCGAATGAACGTACAGGAAAACCTCTTGCACCAAAGACCATAAGGCATAACCTGAGCTTTGTGTCCGATGTTTTCAGCTACGCCGTAAAAATGGGCGTAGTGACTGATAATCCGTGTTCAAAGGTAACGTTGCCGAAGAACTATCAGGCTGAGAAGAAGATCTACACGCCCGAACAGGTGCAGAAATTCCTCACACTGCTGAACAATGAGCCTCTGAAGTATCGCACATTCTTCAACCTGATGATATTCAGCGGTTTCCGCCGTGGTGAGATGCTGGGACTTGAGTGGAAAGATGTGGACTTCGAGAACAACATCATCAGCGTCCGTCGTACAAGCAACTACACATGCAAGAAGGGAACGTACACCGATACCACCAAGACAAAGAAGTCACAAAGAACGCTGAAGTTTCCGCAGGAGATAATGGATATGCTCAGAGAGTACAAGGATGAGCAGGATATGCAGGCTCTCAAATGCGGTGACAAGTGGGTGGATACCGACAGACTCTATACCAAGTGGAACGGACTGCCTATGCAAAACGGTACGCCTTACTTCTGGCTCGGTGAATTCTGCGAGAAGCACGATCTTCCGTTTTATGGTCTGCACAGTTTCCGACATCTGTTCGCTTCACTTCTTGTCAACCAGGGCGTGGACATCGTGACTGTTTCGGGAGCGTTAGGACACTCGACAGTTTCTACAACAAGTAATATCTACTGTCATATGTTGGAAGAAGCACAGGCGAAAGTCTCAGAAGCAGTCAGTGCAGCACTTGATTTTTCAGGCAATAAAAAGGAGCCGGGAGGTGAATAACCTCCGGCTCTGAAAACGACGTTTTTTTGAAATAAAGAACAAACAAAGAACAAAATGCATTTTTACGGATAAAAAGAAATTCGCAAATGGCGATATACCGTCATTTGCGAATTTTTAGTTAAGTGACCCGTACGGGAATTGAACCCATGATTCCGCCGTGAAAGGGCGATGTCTTAACCTCTTGACCAACGGGCCATAATGGTAGCGGCAGTAGGATTCGAACCAACGACCAATCGGGTATGAACCGAGTACTCTAGCCAACTGAGCTATGCCGCCATAATTAGGCAGGCGTCACCTGCGACTAAATTATTATAGTACAAAAAGGAAGAAAAGTCAAGTAAAGGGAGAAATAATCTCTGAAATTCGTTGACACGTACAAAACCACGAGATAAAAGAGGGGGACAATTAGTGAAAATAGTGTGAAGCTTCCCGCGGGTTCTGTATTTATGATCTGTCCTTTTGTCTGAATATGAGTGAGGCAATAAGACCGAATAGCAGAGCTGCGGTTATGCCTCCTGCCGCTGCGGTAAGGCCGCCTGTGAAGATACCCAGCAGGCCGTCGGCTGCAACGGCTTTTCTTATGCCCTGAGCGAGAAGGTGTCCGAAGCCTGTCAGCGGAACGGAAGCTCCTGCACCTGCGAAGTCCGCAAAGGGGCCGTATATGCCCGCAGCTGAAAGCAGGACTCCCGCCGTAACGAAGCCCGTGAGTATCCTTGCGGGAGTAAGTCCCGTAAAGTCGATGAGGAGTTGTCCTGCGGCACAGACAGCGCCGCCGATGATGAAGGCCTTGAGTATATCCATGAACATAGTATCAGTCCTTTCCGAGGTGTATGAGGTGGGATATGGCGGGTATTGAGCTGCCCTGCTGTACCGAGAGGGGAGACATGAGAGCTCCCGTGGCGGCAAAGAGGATATTCCCTGCGTCTCCCCGTTCAAGTGCAGGGAGGAAGTATCCGCAGAGCACGCTTGCACCGCAGCCGCAGCCCGAGCCGCCGCAGTGGGTGTCCTGACTGCTGCCGTCGAATATCATCATGCCGCAGTCGCGGTGTACGGAGGAAATATCCGTTCCCTGCTTCAGGAGTATGTCATTGAGGAGACTGCTGCCCACAATGCCCAGGTCTCCCGTGACGATGAAGTCGTAATCCTCGGGAGCCGTTCCCGTAGCGGAGAGATAGCGGAGGATGGTGTCCGCAGCGGCAGGAGCCATAGCGCTGCCCATATTGTTTATATCGGTGATACCCAGGTCGGCGACGGTACCTATGCAGCCTCCCTTCACCCTTATGCCGCAGCTGCTGCGAGAGAGTATAACAGCTCCTGCGGCGGTACAGGTCCACTGAGCTGTGGGAGTACGCTGGCCGCCGTAGGAAAGGGGAAATCGGAACTGTCTTTCCGCAGCGGAGAAGTGAGATGAGGTAAGAGCGAGGGAATGTTCTGCAATGCCTGCCTCTGTCATAAGGGCAGCTGTGATGAGTCCCTCTGCCATAGTGGAGCAGGCTCCGTAAAGTCCGAGGAAGGGGCAGCCTGTTTCCCGCATGGAGTAAGCCGAGGCTATGCACTGGTTCTCAAGGTCCCCTGCGCAGGCAAGGTCAATATCCTCAGCAGAGAGCCCCGCCTTTCCGAGAGCCAGGGACAGGGTGTCCAGCTGGAGCTGAGTTTCTGCCTGTTCCCATGTGTCTCTGCCGAAGTGGCTGTCGGTGACCACTCTGTCGAAGCAGGAGCCGAGAGGTCCCTGACCTTCCTTTTCGCCTGCAACTGAGGCGTAAGCGTTGATATAAACTGGAGCACTCATGCGGAAGACTCCCTTTGATAGAAATTCTGCCATGATGATACCTGCCTTTCGGAGATATTATGCGGCGGAAATGCTGAAATATACATGGCTTGCAAAAAACACGGACAGAAATGCTCCGTCCGTGTTATGATATTATTTTGTTATGTGTAGGCCTTTTTGAGAGCATATCTGTACAGCTCCGTGAGGGTGACGGTGCTTTTCGCTTCATCACCCGATCCGTATTGATCGTAATATCTGGGACCTGATCTTGCAGAGGGGCAGGTGGCCTTTATATCCTTCTTGCTGTCCCAGCTTTCGGATATGGCGATATACTGGACCGTGCCGTCCTTTATCACCATGAAGTATTCATAATCGGGCTTATCTGTCAGGTATTTTTCCATGGCGGTATTGAATTTGCCGATATTGAAGGGTACGGCAAGGTTTTTGTCGCTGTCCGAGCTTATTATATACTGTCCCTTGAGCTTTTCGCCCTGTTCATCCAGTTCAACCATAGCTGTATTGGCAGCCTTGCACATCGTGTTTGCGTAGGAATTATGTGAGACCTGATTTGACCTTTTGACATAGCCCATGGAAGCAGGAAGTAATATGGCCAGCATGAGGAGCAGGACAACGCATATTGCGGGTATGATTATGGCAAGTATCCAGGCATTGCTCTTTTTCTGAGGAGGCATCTGTCCGTAGGCAGGATAGGGCTGTCCGCCGTAGGGAGCCTGCGGAGGAGGATAGCTGTTCGGGGGATTATATGGCTGCTGAGGCGCTGCGTCGGGAGCTGCCTGAGCATTGGCCGATCTGCATTCGCAGGTCTCGCCTTCTGCGAGAGGTCTGCCGCATTGGGTACAAAATGGCATATATGTCACTCCTTAAATAAAGTTTTGATTATTATACACTATTCCGCGGAAAAAATCAAGCTCCCGCGGCTCATATATAGCCCATGGACTTAAGCACGAAGAGCCAGCCCGTCAGGGTAAAGGCGCTGAGAAGTGTGGTGAGCATGACTGCAAAGGCAGTGACTGTGCCCTTGTGTCCGAGGTTTTTCGCCATTACGAAGCAGCTTCCCGTAGTGGCGCTTCCCAGCATGACCAGTATAGCTATGAGTTTTTCGCCGCGGAAGCCCAGCTTTATGGCTATGGGCAGGAATATGGAGCAGAAAAGCAGCAGCTTTATGCAGGCTATTCCTATGGTCAGGGGAAGCTTCCCTTTGGCGTCGCCGAATCTGAATGAAGCTCCCAGAGCTATGAGGGAAAGAGGAGTTGCCATATTTCCAAGATAGGATACGGATTTTGAAAGTATCACGGGCTGAGGTATCTTCAGCAGCGACCAGCCTATACCCATGATTATACCGAGGATAATGGGGTTTGTGGCAATGCTCTTCAGGGTGCTGAGTGCCAGACTGCCCCTGCTGCCGCCCTTTTCCTTCTGTGGCGAGGTAACTGCAAGAGTGGTCACGGCGATGATATTATACAGCGGTACCGTTCCCACTATCATAAGTGCGGCCATGGTGGAATGACCGTAGATATTGTTGACGAAGGCTATACCGAGAACAGCGGCGCTGCTGCGGTAGGCGGCCTGTATGACCTCGCCCCTTTCCGACCTGTCTCTGCACAGCATGGAGTACAGCACGGCGATGCCCACGCTTATGAGGGTGGCGCACATACAAAAGAGTACGAATTTCCCGTCCCATACCGAGCGGAAGTCTGCGGTGGAGAGATCCATGAACAGCAGTGCTGGCAGCATGGTGCGGAACACGAACCTGTTTATCTGGGACGTGGCGTTGTCGTCAAGGAGCTTTATTTTATGCACGAACCAGCCGAATACCATCATCAGGAACACGGGTACGGTGGCATTGAGGCTGAATATCAGGTTTTTCAGAAACAAAGAATATCACGACCTGTTTTAAAAATCTGATATATTATACCACATTGCGGCAGAAAAGACAATACGGCAGTGAGGATTGCTGTCATAACTTACCCTTGCACGTCATATCCTTTAAGGACAAAGTCTGTGAAAGGGTGAAGATATGGGACTTACAGAAAAGGAAGCCGCAGAAAGGCTTGAGGCAGAGGGGGAAAATGTTCTCAGCGAGGGCAGGAAGACAGGTCCGCTGAGGATATTCATGGGACAGTTCAGGGACGTTATGGTGATGATACTGCTGGGCGCCACAGTCATATCCGTACTGCTGGGTGAGTTCACCGACGCTGTCACCATAATCATAATAGTGCTGCTGAATGCGGTGCTGGGGTTCATACAGGAGTACCGCACTGAGCATACTCTCGAAGCGCTGAGGACCATGACCTCTCCCACGGCGAAATGCTGGCGTGACGGCAGGCTCACGGAGATAGATGCTGCCCGTCTTGTAAGGGGAGACGTCATAGAGCTGGAGGCAGGGGACAGGATACCCGCGGACTGCGCGGTGCTGAGCGCATCGGGCTTCTTCACCGATGAGTCGGTACTCACGGGAGAGTCGGTGGCTGTGGGCAAGACCGCAGGAGCCGGAGATGATACGGACAATTCCCTGAACAGGCCGAATATAGTCTATTGCGGAGCCTCGGCGGTAAAGGGTACCTGCCGCGGAAAGGTCATAGCTACGGGAGTCCGCACCCAGATGGGCAGGATATCGGAGATGCTCTCGGATACGGAAAGAGAGGCGACTCCCCTGCAAAAGCGTCTGGCGGAGCTGGGAAAGGCCGTAGCGGTAATATGTCTTGCGGTGTGCTTGGCAGTGTTCGCAGCAGGAGTCCTGCGTGGTGAGAAGGTGTTCCATATGCTCATGACGGGCATAACCATAGCCATAGCTGCCATACCCGAGGGGCTGCCCGCCACGGTGACCATAGCCCTTGCACTGGCTGTAAGCCGTATGCTGAAGCAGAGGGCGCTGGTGAACAGGCTCCACAGCGTTGAGACTCTGGGCTGTACCTCGGTGATATGCTCCGACAAGACAGGCACCATAACCGAGAATAAAATGACGGTCACGGAGCTTTCCGCTGCCTGTGAGGACTATGCTTTCAGCGGCACGGGCTACCGTATGGGAGGAGCTGTCACAGGCAGCGGCGGCAGAGCTCTTATACCTTCTGCGGAAAAGTTGCTCACCGAGGCCATGCGCTGCGGAGTGCTGTGCTCTACTGCGGAGATAAGCGGGGGAAGAGAGAAGCACAGGGGACAGCGGGAATGGCAGGTCACGGGAGATCCCACGGAAGCAGCCCTTCTTATAGCTGCGGCCAAGGCAGGCATAACGAAGGAGTCTCTCCGCAGCAGCTGCCGCGTTACGGAGGAATATCCCTTTGACAGCGAGACGCGGTTCATGGCGGTACACTGTGTATGCGGCGGAGAAAAGCTCATGTATCTCAAGGGCGCAGAGGAGGTCATTCTGCCCCGCTGCTCGCGGTATATGGACGAAAAGGGCGAGACAGCCCCCATGACGCCTGCGATAAGGCGGAGGCTTTCGGAAAAGTCGGCAGAAATGGCCGAAAGGGCACTGAGAGTCCTAGCGCTGGCGTTCTGTCCTGCGGAAAGCCTGGAGCCCGGACGGGGCGATCTGATATTTCTGGGCTTTGCAGGCATGACGGATCCTCCCCGTGAGGAGGCAAAGACTGCTGTGCGCAAATGCGCGGCCGCCTCTGTTAAGACCGTGATGATAACAGGCGATCATAAGAATACCGCCGTGGCAGTTGCAAAAAAAGCAGGTCTGCTGAGAGGCGGCAGAGCTATGACAGGGGCGGAGCTGGATCGTATGTCCGATGAGGAGCTTGACCGAGTCATAGATAAGTATACGGTATTCGCAAGGGTGGAGCCCGTTCATAAGCTCCGCATAGTACGCAGCTTCAGGCGCCGCGGTGAGATAGTTACCATGACAGGCGACGGAGTAAACGACGCTCCTGCCGTAAAGGAAGCCGATGTAGGCGTAGCTATGGGCATTACGGGCACCGACGTAACAAAACAGGCAGCGGACGTCATACTTCTGGACGACGACCTTGCCACACTGGTGGGAGCCGTGGAGCAGGGGCGGTGCGTTTATGCGAATATAAGGAAGTTTGTACGCTATCTTCTGGCCTGCAACATAGGTGAGGTGCTGACCATGTTCCTCGGTATAGTCATGGGTATGCCCATAGTTCTGCTGCCCGTACAGATATTGCTGGTGAACCTTGTCACCGACGGTCTTCCCGCAGTAGCACTTGGCATGGAGCCTCCCGAGAAGGAAATAATGAACGCGCCGCCGAGACGTTCCGATGAGGGCTTTTTTGCGGGAGGTCTTATGTGGCGGATAGTCATACGAGGCATACTCATAGGCAT
Source organism: Ruminococcus flavefaciens 007c (assembly GCF_000571935.1). GTDB lineage: Bacteria > Bacillota > Clostridia > Oscillospirales > Ruminococcaceae > Ruminococcus > Ruminococcus flavefaciens_F. The sequence continues at coordinate 522,071 of NZ_ATAX01000028.1, forward strand.
TTCCACTCTTGCCAGCTTCACGGCGGTAATGCGCACGGGAGCTCCCGAGGAGTCTTGCCGCACTGCTGCTCTCATAACCCTTGTTGCCTCACAGCTGATACACGTTTTCGAGTGCCGTTCCGAGCGCCGCAGCATTTTCCGTATGTCTCCCTTCGGCAATATGAAGCTGGTGGGAGCCGTCCTCATATCCGCGGCGGTACTTGCGGCGGCGGTGACGGTACCTCAGCTGAGAACGGTATTCGGCACCGCAGTTCCCGATACAGCGCAGCTCCTGACAGCACTGGGCTTCAGCGCCGCAGCACCTCTGCTCAGCGCCCTGTTCGGCTGAGGACGCAAAAAAAGGGGAAGGCCTTCCTGCAAGGCTTTCCCTTTTCTGTCTGTCATATCTCAAGTCCGAAGCTTATGGACAGAGCCGTGTCAACCTTGTTCATGGAATTAAGGTCGAGCTCACCCATCTTGTCCCTGAGACGCTGTTTGTCTATGGTGCGGATCTGTTCCAGCAGGACGATGCTGTCCTTTGCGAGTCCGCATTTATCCGCCTGTACCTCGATATGGGTAGGTAGCCTGTTCTTGTCTCTCTGACTGGTTATAGCCGCTGCTATGACCGTGGGGCTGTGTTTGTTCCCCACATCGTTCTGGACAATAAGTACAGGCCTTACCCCGCCCTGTTCGGAGCCCACAACGGGACTCAGGTCGGCGTAGTATATCTCTCCTCTTCGTACTGACATAATTTCTTCTCCCGATATATGATAAAGATCAGCTGACGATAGTATTATTGCCTGTATGCCGGAGTTTATGCAGCTCCTTTTCATTATATGCGGAAAGAAGGATTTATGCTAAGATGTACTGCGGCTTTTTATCCTGCGGAATATCCATATCTGTGCCATGGTCACGAGAGTTCCCGCGGCGTAGCACCATAAGTCCTCCACAGCAAAGCCGTTTCCGATGATTATGCGCAGCAGTTTGTTGCTGATGCCGAGAATGTCCACTATGTGTATCTTCTGGAGGAACTCCACTACGAATGAAAATGCCAGTATCCCCAGCGCCAGAAGGTATGAATCGGTCTTTTTCGGCATGAAGGAACGTATCAGGCAGTATATCACCCATACCACGATGACATCTCCCAGATAGGCGCGTATGAACTTGCTGAAGTAGAATACTCCTATACATATCTCCACGCCCAGAAGGAGCAGAAAGCCGATGATATACGGCAGACGTGCCTTCATGATATCTCCTCCGCAAGGTGGGGGAATATGCCCAGACTGCGCCTGAGTATGCCGTTCATCATGGCAAGGGCTATGCCGTAGTTTGTAAAGGGGACATTCTGATCCTCTGCGGATTTACGCCTGTATGTCATCTCACGCTCATTCAGCATACAGCCTCCGCAGTGTATCACAAGGCTGTAGGGGGACAGATCTTCGGGGAATTCCCGTCCCGAGCTGAGCTCAATATTCAGCTCTCTGCCCGTAGTCTTTTTCAGCAGTGCGGGGAGCTTTACGCTGCCGATGTCTCCGCACTGGCGGTGATGGGTGCAGCCCTCGGATATGAGCACTTTGTCGCCGTCCTTCAGCGATCCGATGGCGGCAGCGCCCTTTACGGAGGTCTCCAGGAAGCCCTTGTACCTTGCCATGAGTATGGAGAATGAGGTCAGGGGGATGTTCTCGGGGACTATCCTGCTCACCATTGCAAAGGCCTGACTGTCGGTGATGACCATTTTCGGAGGTGAGCTCAGCTTTCCGAGAGTTTCCGCCAGCTGGTGCTCCTTTGTGAATACAGCCATCGCGTCGGCGTCAAGTATATCGCGGAGAGTCTGCACCTGAGGCAGTATCATTCTTCCCTTTGGCGCAGCTGCGTCTATGGGAGTGACCAGAACCACCATATCATGGGGGCTGAGCATATCGCCGACTATGCGTTTTTCTTCTGCGGGCAGCTTTGCCAGTGCGGCAATGCGCTCCTTCAGCTCATATATGTTCTTTCCCGTCAGTGCACTGACCTCGGTCTCGTTGTCCTGACAGACGCGCTTTTCGGCAATGTCGGACTTGTTGTATACGATGAGGAAGGGGATGTCCTTTTCCTCGAAAATGCCGATGAGCTGCTGCTCGGTCTGTGTCAGTCCCACTGTGCCGTCAACCACGAGGACGGCAAGGTCTGTGCGGTTGAGTATCTGCTTTGTCTTGCGGACTCTCATCTCGCCGAGAGTGCCCTCGTCGTCAAATCCCGGAGTATCTATTATCACCACAGGCCCCAGAGGGAGAAGCTCCATAGCCTTGGTGACGGGATCTGTTGTAGTGCCCTTTACATCGGATACTACGGACAGCTCCTGTCCCGTAACAGCGTTTACCACGCTGGATTTGCCTGCATTTCTCCGACCGAAGAAGCCGATGTGGACTCTCTCCGAGGAGGGGGTATCGTTTAAACTCATAGCCATCATTCCTTTTTTTGTACTGAAGGCCGCCTCTGTATTGCTAATCGTGGACGGCCATAACAAAAGCCGCAGAGCAGAACGCTCCGCGGCTGAATTATATCATGTAAGCGAAGCGTTATGATATAATTGCCGGATGCAGGGAGCAAATCCCTGATTTGCGTATCTGCAAGGGCATTAAAATCGATTATAATTAATGCTTCTGCATTTATTACACTACGTGCTTCAATGCAATGAAAACTTTGGTCTGCCTTCAAAAATATGCAGATGTGTCACATCGGGACAGCGCTTCAGCATCTCTGCAATGCCGTTTTCACGGAGATATTCCAGCTCCTGTGCGGTTATGGGCACCAGCCAGAGCATATTCACGCGGTTTCCAATGAATCTTCGCCACTGAGGACACTCCATGCCCTGTATATAGGCGGGATTTATGAGGACTATTGCCGAAAATCCTCTGATATTGGTGAAATCAAAGGTATGACCGTGCCAGAGAAAGTCCCTTTCCGTCCACGGCATCCTTGCCACGTCGGACATTACCGAGAACATCATCTGCATGAGCGGCTCATGGTTCTGCTGTGCTGCAAATCCCAGCTCTATGCGGTTGCATTCCACATAATGGCTGCCGAACACTGCTTCTGCGCGGGGCATTGCGAACTGGCTCACACCGAGGGTTATACCGTACAGAACGCCGTTCTTTCTGCCCTGAGCAAGAGCCTTGAGGGGGAATTTTCCGCCATCTATGGCGTAATACTTCTCGTGTTCCCCACCGTAGAACTGCTCTATGACTCTGAGGTTCTCTTCCTGTATCTCCGGCCAGGAATCGTCCGACTGTATCTTATCCCAGAAGGTCGCAAGGCCTTTGCAGCGCTCCTCGAAGTTTTTGTCAGCGGGCATTTCCCATGCGTAGCGTGTCTGTCCCTTGGCGAACAGAGAGAAGCCGGGGAAGTCGTGAAGTCCTGCATAGGGCGGTATTGCACACAGGAGCCTTCCCGCGTAGAATATAGCCACGCCGTTTCCCGAATCGAACCAGCAGCACGATATCTTTTCGGGGTACATATCCAGACCTGTGGCGGGATGCAGGGGAGCAAGGTTGCTCTTCGGCATCATGGGCGCCTTTCCTCCTGCCATACTTTCGGGGTCGAAGGTGTCGGGAGCAGGACGGCGGTTGCATATCCAGAGCGCTCTGAGTATATTTACTCCTGTCTCGGGACTTGTCATAAGATAGAGGTAGTATGTATTCTCGTCAGCTTCTATAACTGCATCTATATTGCAGATAGGTGAATGAGATTCAAATATGATATTGCCCATTTGTGTCTCCTTTTATATTGTTTTAAAGACCGCGGAGGATATCTCCACGGCTATATTATAACATATATGTGCTGCCGGTGCAAGTTTTGTTGTATCCCTGCAGCACAGTTTTCTCCGCAGTACAGCAGGAACGTCCTGTTATGAAAAAGCGGAGAACAAATCGTCCTCCGCTTGGATTGCGTATACGGGAGGCTCAGAACTGTATCTGGTCGATAACGTTCCTGAGAGCCTTTGCGCTGGCCTGAAGCTTTTCGATCTCTGCGTCGTTGAGCTTTGGTGAGACTTCCTTTTCGATACCGTTGCTTCCGATAACGCAGGGAAGACTGAGGCAGACGTCGCTTATGCCATATCTGTTGTTTATCATTGTTGATACCGTGATTATGTTCTTCGAATCGCGGAGAACAGTATCGCATATCTTGTTTACGGTCATAGCGATAGCGTAGAAGGTAGCGCCCTTCCTCTTGATGACCTCTGCACCTGCCTTGCGTACCTCGTCAATGATCTCGTCCTCATCAAGATCTGCATGATCCTGATCTGCACAGTATTCATCAACGGGAACGCCTGCGATATTCATTATTGACCACGGGATGAAAGATGAATCGCCGTGTTCACCGAATACATAAGCGTGTATGCTGTTGGGGCTGAGGCCTACGTGGTCTGCTATGATAGAGCGGAGTCTTGATGTGTCGAGAGCCGTGCCCGAACCGATGACCTGATTGGGCTTGAGGTCGGTGCACTTGAGAATGGTGTAAGTAAGTACGTCAACAGGGTTGCTGACTACCACATAGATAGCGTCGGGAGCGTATTTAGCCACCTGAGGCATAACTTCCTTGATGATATTTACGTTTGTCTGTGCGAGGTCGAGACGTGTCTGGCCGGGTTTTCTTGCAATGCCGAGGGTAACTACAACTATATCCGAATCCTTTGCGTCCTCATAGCCTCCGTCGAATATCTCGACGTTCTCACCGAAGGAAACGCCCTGGCGGATGTCCATAGCTTCGCCCTTGGCCTTAGCCTTATTGATGTCAACGAGAACAATGTCGGAGCAGGTACCTGCTACTGCAAATGTATAAGCAACGGAAGCGCCAACATTGCCTGCACCGAGGATAGTTATCTTTGTACCGTTTTTATCAGCCATAATATAGACCCCCATCATATGTAAATAATTGGAAAGTTCTGTTTTTGTTTGTATTTCAGCGCTTTTATGAGCTGAATACATCTTTATTATAATCTTAAAGAATGAATAATTCAAGAAAAAAAGACTCTTTTGCGGAAAAATCGTAATTTCATACAAAACACATAGTGATTTAACAAGTCTTTTTCACTCGGAGATTAAAGTGAATGATATTTGACAGCGCCCCGGAGATACAGGTGTTGAAATGAATAATATTCGCATAATTATGAATATTTTCAAAAATAATGAATATTTATTCAAATACTCTTGACATTATTTTGTTAAGTAGTATAATATACTTATATCGCAAATCCGCGCAGCTTTTCAGGCGGCGTTCATATTCAGGAGGTAATAACAATGGCAAATAAGAAGGATATTAAGAAGGTAGTTCTTGCATATTCAGGCGGACTGGACACATCTATCATCATTCCGTGGCTCAAGGAAAACTACAATAACTGCGAAGTTATCGCTGTTTCAGGCGACGTAGGACAGGGCACAGAGCTGGACGGACTTGAGGAGAAGGCTATCAAGACAGGCGCTTCCAAGCTCATCATCGCCGATCTCAAGGAGGAGTTCATCCAGGAATATGTATATCCTACAGTTCAGGCAGGCGCTATCTATGAGAACAGATATATGCTCGGTACTTCATTTGCTCGTCCCATCATCGCAAAGCGTATCGCAGAGATCGCACTTGCAGAGGGCGCTGACGCTATCTGCCACGGCTGCACAGGAAAGGGCAACGATCAGGTAAGATTTGAGCTTGCTATAAAGGCTTTCGCTCCCGAAATGGCTATCATCGCTCCCTGGAGAGAATGGGACATCAAGAGCCGTGATGAGGAGATCGACTACGCAGAGGCTCACAATATCCCTCTGAAGATCAACAGAGAGACAAATTACTCAAAGGATAAGAATATCTGGCACCTTTCACACGAAGGTCTCGACCTTGAGGATCCCGCAAATGAGCCTCAGTACGAGAAGAAGGGCTTCCTTGAGATGGGCGTTTCACCTATCGACGCTCCCGACAAGCCCACATACATCACTCTCCACTTCGAGAAGGGCGTTCCCACACAGCTGGACGGCAAGACACTCAACGGCGTTGAAATGGTATCTGCTCTCAACAAGCTTGGCGGCGAGAACGGTATCGGTCTTGCTGATCTCGTTGAGAACCGTCTCGTTGGTATGAAGTCAAGAGGCGTTTACGAGACTCCCGGCGGTGCTATCCTTTATCACGCTCACGAGGTTCTCGAGACTATCACTCTCGACAAGGAGACTGCACGTATCAAGCAGTATCTCGGCATCAAGTTCGCTGACATCGTATACAACGGCCAGTGGTATACACCTCTCCGCGAGGCTCTCACAGCTTTCGTTGACAAGACTCAGGAGAGAGTTACAGGCGATGTAAAGCTCAAGCTCTACAAGGGCAATATCATAAACGCAGGCGTAACTTCACCATACACACTCTACGATGAGGAAGTTGCTACATTCGATGAGGATGAGGTTTACAATCAGGCTGACGCAGCAGGCTTCATCAACCTCTTCGGTCTCCCGATAAAGGTTAGAGCTCAGCTGGACAAGAAGAGAAACAACAAGTGATCGTCAGTTGACATCAGAATATGTAAATGTTTCAGGCAGGGGAGCCTTCTCCTGCCTGTTATAACTTTTTATGAAAGAGGCGCAGTAAATGGAGTTTATAAGCGGCAGCAGCATAGTTGAACTCTCAAATCCGGGTGTAGTTTCAAGACAACTCCTCAATCCCGAGAATTCGACAAGTGTCAGAGTTACCATAACAGAGGTGCACCTTGAACCGGGGGCAAGTCAGCCGAGACATACCCACGAAGCCTCAGAGCAGATATGGTATGCCACAAAGGGCAGCGGAAAGCTGCTCCTTGCGGACGATCAGACCAAAGACTTCAGGGCGGGCGACGTGGTAAGATTTGCCGACATGGACGTTCACGGACTGCTCAATGACGGCGATATTGAATTTGTATATGTATCGGTAACTGCTCCACCTATTAATTTCGGCTACGCATATAAGGACAAGAAATAATTTCAGTTTTTATACGGTCTTTTGCAGGGAGGATGTATGGCAGATATAAGGCTTTTTACTATGGACGACTATGATAAGGTTTACGCACTGTGGCTTTCATGTGCCGGAATGGGACTGAACAATCTTGACGATTCAAGAGAGGGAATAGAGAAGTACCTCGCAAGGAATCCGGAGACCTGCTTCGTTGCAGAGGAAGACGGAAACATAGCCGGAGTTATCATTGCCGGCAACGACGGAAGAAGAGGATACATCTACCATACGGCTGTAAGCCCCGACTACAGACGCCGCGGGATAGGCTCTAAGCTCGTCGATGAGGCCTTGAAGGCCCTGAAGGAGCTCGGTATAAATAAGGTCGCTCTGGTCGTATTTTCAAGAAATGAGAACGGTAATGCCTTTTGGGAAAAGGTAGGATTCAATGTAAGAGATGACCTTACATACAGGAACCGTTCCCTCGCAGATATCGTAAGAATAGACACGTAAAGGAGTAAAAGCAATGGCAGATATGATGTGGGCAGGAAGATTTTCCAAACAGGTCGATGAGGGCGTGAATGCCTTCAATTCTTCCATTTCATTCGACGGTCGTATGTACGAGCAGGATATACGCGGAAGTATAGCTCATGCAACCATGCTGGGCGACTGCGGTATCATCTCCAAGAAGGACAGCGACCTCATTGTCGGAGAGCTCTGTAAGATAAGCAACGACATTTCGGACGGGGTACTTGAGCTGGATCCCAATGCAGAGGATATACATATGTTCATCGAGGCCGAGCTTACCAAGCGTCTCGGCGACGTGGGAAAGAGACTTCACACCTCCCGTTCCAGAAACGATCAGGTGGCTGTTGACCTCAGACTTTACCTCCGCGACGAGATAGCGGATATATACTCCCTTGTCAAGGAGCTGGCTGTTACTCTGGTGAATATGGCAAAGGAACACACGGAAACGGTAATGCCGGGATATACACACCTTCAGAGAGCCCAGCCCATCACCTTTGCCCATCATCTTATGGCGTATGTGTGGATGCTTCTCCGCGATATGGAAAGATTACAGGACGCAGGCAGGAGAATGAACTACTGTCCTCTGGGCAGCGGCGCTCTTGCAGGCACTACATATAAGACCAACCGTAAGCAGACCTCGGATCTTCTGGGCTTTACAGCTCCCATGCCCAACAGTCTTGACGGAGTTTCCGACAGAGACTACTGCATAGAGCTTTGCTGTGCGCTTTCACTGCTTATGACTCATCTTTCAAGATTTTCCGAGGAAATAATCCTCTGGTGCTCATGGGAATTCAAGTTTGTTGAGCTTGATGACGCCTTTGCAACAGGCTCTTCCATCATGCCCCAGAAGAAGAACCCCGATATAACAGAGCTTATCCGCGGTAAGACAGGCCGTGTGAACGGCGACCTCATGACTCTTCTCACTATGATGAAGGGACTCCCGCTTGCATACAACAAGGATATGCAGGAGGACAAGGAGGCTATATTCGACGCAGTAGACAACGTAAAGCTCTGCGTAAAGACCTTTACTCCCATGCTTGCCACCATGCGCGTGCTCAAGGACAACATGAGGAACGCAGCTGCAAGAGGCTTCATAAATGCTACGGACTGTGCGGATTATCTCGTGAAGAAGGGTATGCCCTTCCGCGACGCATACAAGATAACAGGCACTCTCGTGGCTCACTGCATAGATGAAGGCCTTACACTGGAGACTCTTCCCATTTCAGACTACAAGACAATGACAGACCTCTTCGACGAGGACGTATACGAGGCTATCAGCCTTGATACCTGCGTTCGTGAGCGCAAGTCCGAGGGAGGTCCCTCTCCCGAAGCTGTAAAGGAGCAGATAGCTCTTGCCGAAAAGGCTCTGGGATTCTGATATGAAGAAAAAGGACGTTACTTTTACCATAGGCCTTGCAGTGCTTATGGGAGTTATCTGGTGTATCGGCGAGCTGGTAATGGGACTCTGGATCGCAGTTGTTCCGAAGACCCACATATTCTGGTTCGCATTCATAGTGATCGTTACTCTGGCAGTGAGCATATGGCATTCCATGATAGAGGACAAGTCTGATCTGGAGGATCCCAAGCGTGCCAAGTACGAACGCAAGACAAAAAAGCGCAGGAAGTAGCGGACGCCGCCCTCGGTGTTTGCTATTAACGAAAAAACGGAGGAATTTACAATGTCAGTTAAAATTTACATAGACGGTCAGGAAGGTACCACAGGTCTTAAGATCAAGGAGCGTTTCAAGGACAGGAACGACCTGGAGATAATGAAGATCAGCGAGGAGCTGAGAAAAGATCCTGCCGAGCGTGCCCGCCTTATAAACAGTGCAGACTATGTATTCCTCTGTCTGCCTGATGCAGCTTCCATAGAGGCAGTATCCTTCATTGACAAGGATAACGACCATGTACGTATCATCGACGCTTCCACGGCTCACCGCACAAATCCCGACTGGGCCTACGGCTTCCCGGAGCTTTCACCCGTTCACAGGGAAAAGATACGCACATCAAACAGGGTAGCTGTTCCGGGATGCTACGCAAGCGGCTTTGCTTCCATAGTATATCCGCTGGTGAATAACGGCATAATCCCCGCAGATTTTCCCGTTTTTGCATATGCTACCTCCGGTTACAGCGGAGCAGGCAAGAAGGCCATTGCAGTATATGAGGGCGAGGATAAGCCCTTCGAGTTCAACAGCCCCCGTCAGTACGCCCTCTCTCAGCAGCATAAGCACCTGCCCGAGATGAAGGCCGTTTCGGGACTTACTTACACACCCATGTTCAACCCCATCGTCTGCGATTATTACAGCGGAATGGTGGTAAGCGTGCCCCTTCAGACAAGAATGCTCGGCAAAAAGGTGACCGCAGAGCAGATATGCGAGATGTATGCAAAGCATTATGAAGGAGCAAATATGATAGAGGTTATGCCTCTTATGTCCGCAGAAGAGCAGAAGAGCTTCTTCCTTGCTTCAAATACTCTCAGCGGACAGAACAAGATGCAGGTATTCGTTTTTGGCAATGACGAGCAGATCCTTCTCTGCTCACGTCTCGACAATCTCGGAAAGGGCGCAAGCGGAGCAGCCGTGCAGTGCCTCAATATAATGATGGGGATAGACGAGACCACAGGACTTATATGACCTTCGCTCAATTAGGGGGAGAATAAAAATGAGTAAAACATTACGAGAGATCTATGAATACGACCTTATCGAGGAAGAGGGAGAGGACTTTACAGTTGATGAGTGGTTCAATTCCATTATGGAAAAGACCAAGGATCAGCTTGATGTCTCCGATGTGAGCCGTATGCTCAGACAGAAGATATGCTCGCGTGTGGCTATAAAGAGAGCTATTGAGATGCTGAGCGACGATCCCTTCATAGGAGAGATGTTTGAGGGACAGCTCATGTTCAACCTCTGCATGGGCAAGGAAAAATACCTTAAATTATTCTATCATCAGATGGAGCCCGTCCTCGAAAATGCCGCTGTCATGGCAAGATCCCATAACTGGAGCTCTCAGGAGCAAAAAGAGGAATATCTGGACGTAGTTGCGAATTTTTCAAGGAAAATAAAGGAGGAAACAGAGCATGAAGCTTGTTGATGTTAAAGGAGTCACTTTTGTCGAGGGCGGTGTGTGCGCTGCCAAGGGATTCAAAGCCAACGGTGTGCAGTGCGGTCTTGCGCACAAGCCTCTGGGAGAAATGGATGAGGCCAATGCTGCCGCAAACAATGCGCTCCCCACAGCCAAGAAGAAAAACGACCTTGCCCTTATAGTTGCGGATAAGATGTGCAGCGCTGCTGCGGTGTATACCACAAATAAGGTAAAGGGCGCTCCCATACTCGTTACAAAGGAGCATATAAAGGACGGCAGGGCAAGAGCTGTTATCGTGAACTCGGTAAATGCCAATACCTGCAACCCCGACGGCGTTGAGAAGGCTTCAAAGATGTGCAGCCTGGCCGCAGAGGCTCTGGGCATAGATGAGAACGACGTTATCGTGGCTTCCACAGGCGTTATCGGTCAGGTGCTCCCCATAGAGCCCATCGCAAACGCTATGGACGGCCTTGCAAAGGGACTTTCATATGACGGCAACAAGAGAGCTCTGGAAGCTATAATGACTACGGATACAGCCGAAAAGGAGATAGCCGTGCAGTTCGAGCTGGGCGGGAAGACCTGTACACTGGGCGGTATGCTCAAGGGAAGCGGCATGATACATCCGAATATGGCTACCACACTTACCTTCCTTACCACAGATGTGGATATTTCCGCCGAGATGATACAGCTTGCCCTCAGTGATATAGTAAAGGTAACGCTCAACCGCGCCAGCGTTGACGGAGACACCTCCACAAACGATATGGTATGCGTTATGGCTTCGGGAGAAGCAGGAAACAAGCCCGTTACCACTGATGACGGTGAGTTCGAGAAGTTCAGACACGCTCTCTATGCAGTAATGATGAACCTTGCAAGAATGATGGCAAGGGACGGAGAGGGCGCTACAAAGCTGGTCGAGTGTGCAGTAAGAGGCACCGAGACCGACGAGATAGCCGAAAAGGTTGCAAAGTCCATCATAGGTTCAAGTCTCATCAAGGCAATGATCTTCGGCGAGGACGCCAACGCAGGCAGAATATACTGCGCTATCGGCTATTCCGATGCTGATTTCGATATGAGCAAGGTGGATATAGAAATGGCTTCTGAGAGCGGTGTGATACCGCTGGGACGCAAGGGCTGCGTAATAGAATTCTCAGAGGAGATTGCCAAGAAGATACTCCATGAGGAAGAGGTCAAGATACTGGTATCCATGGGTGACGGCAAGGGCAGAGCTATCGCATGGGGCTGTGACCTCACTTATGACTATGTAAAGATCAACGGCGATTACAGAAGCTGATAATACGGTATGAAATATAGGGATATGAACTTAAAAGACCTGCGTTTATGAACGGGGACTTCAAAAGGAGGGGGGTTTATGTTCGGAAAAAGACGAGATGAAGACTACGATGATTATAACGAGAGATACGCCGCCAAGTACGACGATGACTATATAGCTCCGTCAAAGGAGTACCGCACGGAATGCAGTCACAGTCATGAGCAGGTCTATGAGAATATCAACAATGTCAGGGAATGTGACCACAGTCACGAGCAGACCTATAACGACGCCGATACCGAGCAGAAGCCCTACGATAACTATGTTAGCCTTGAAAGCATATTTGAACCAATGCTCGCCCCAGGAGAGCATCTGCTGTGGGCAGGCGGCAAAAAGGACGCTTCAAAGCGCAGAAATGCAGATTACAAGCTTATTATTGTGGCGGCTATACTCTTTTTTGCAGGAGGAGCATTCTCCATTTTCATATGCCTGCTGGGAATGATACTCTTCACAGTGAGCATATGTCTGCTGATAAGGGCAAACGCTTCGGCCTATGCCATAACCGATATGAGAGTCATTGTTGTCAAAAACGGCGGCAATACCTCTATTCCGCTGGACTGGATACTGAACGTATCACACTCGTCAGGCGGAAGCAGCGGCGGCTATCTTATTCTTGCCCTTACCCATCCCGTGATGATGAACGGCACAGGATTACAGTCCTCCAACAGATTCGTGATGTACAATATCCAGGACGCTCCGAGAGTAAAGAGGATACTGGACGACGCTGTTATGGGCATCCGCATATCACAGAAGAGAAGATGAGCGATGACTGAAAACGATGTATCATAAGCCGCAACACTGGTGATAATATGTATGAAAATAAAAACGGCGAAAAAGAATATGAGGATATGAGCGAATATCCTTACATTGCAGAAGGTGCCGATCTGTCAGGACTGAGTTATGAAACGAAGGAAAAGATAGTCACTCCCTATCTTAAAGAGGATGAGTTCATAGTCAAGATCCTGAACAATGATAAAGAAAACCCCGATAGTTCTTTTGCAAAAGGTAGATACAGGAAAACAGGCAAAGTTCTCCGGATTGCAGTCCCGTTGATAACGGCCGTAACGATCGCAGTGATCTTTATGGGGTTATCCGACAGAGAGAAACATGATATTTCATTCATATTTTTGTATGAGTTTTTTTCACCTTTATTTCTGATGTTTGGTTTTTGTGCGTTTCTATCATGGCTTGACAACTTGCTGCAAGACAAATTAATATTTGCAATAACAAACAAAAGGATACTTGAGATCGGGGATGGAAAAATCATAGAAGTTCCGTTTAAGAATATCAAAAGAACAAAAGCCCGTATCAAGCATGATAAAGGAAAGTTATATGTAAAAGCCGTCTTTTACGAAGAATTAAAAAGATACCGGTCTTTTTCGATTTCAATGACTGAAAATCCTTTCGAGGCAAAGCGTATACTCGATGTGGCTATAGAAGAGTGCAAAGCATATCAAAATCAGGACTGATCAGAAAATAACAAAGCATATACAGTAAGGCTGGGGGATATGATGTTCGGCAGGAAAATTAACGGGAAAGAGAACGCATATAACTATAATGATGCAGCTTCTGTGCTTCAGCCTTTTCTGAAAAAAGAGGAACAGATACTGTATGCATCAGGCGACGGAAACTTCAATGAGAGTATCATTGAAAAATTGTATCATATGGAAGATACTGCGACCGGTAAGGCTATCGCGGCAGCACACATTGCTTTGCTTCTGGGAGGCGTTTTAGTGTGTATACTCGGCCATGAGGGCATCGGTTTGTTAATGATCGCTCTTTTCATATTGATCCCCATTGTCGGATTAATAGTGCTGATCATATGTATTGCGTCAAGCCTCCGAGTGCCAACTGTGCCATTACTGACAAAAGAGTAATATCCATGATAGGCACTAACTGGGATGAGATCGCATTAAAGAACGTTTCGGACACAAGTGTGCGGAACGGAAATATGATAGTGGTGAGAACAAGAGTACACAGTGCTGAGAATACCGCTGAATATATTGTTATTTACAAAGTTCATGATCCTTTAGGTGTAAAACAGCTCCTTGACGAAGCCGTGCAAAGAGCAAAAATAAATGAATATCAAAACTGATATAAAAGGAAGTAAGGAAAAATGGAAAAGATATCAAACAATGAAAAATCGCAGGTTCTTATAGATGCTCTGCCGTACATACAGAAGTATAATAACAAGATACTTGTTATAAAGTACGGCGGAAATGCCATGACCAACAAGGAGCTGAAGGACGCTGTTATGACAGATATCGTACTCCTTTCGCTGGTAGGCGTAAAGGTAGTCCTTGTACACGGCGGCGGTCCCGAGATCAGCGATATGCTGAAGAAGCTCAATATAGAGAGCCGCTTCGTGAACGGTCTGAGATATACCGACGATGCCACTGTTGACGTAGTAAAGATGGTACTCTCGGGCAAGGTCAACAAGGAGCTGGTACAGCTTCTGGCACAGCATAAGGGCAGCGCAGTAGGCCTTTGCGGCATCGACGGTGAAATGCTCATGGCAGAGAAGAAAAAGACCGACGACGGTCAGGATTTGGGCTGGGTAGGCGAGATCACAAAGGTCAATACAAAGCCTATCACAGATGCTCTTGCCAACGGCAATATCCCTGTTATAGCCACTGTGGCTACCGATGAGGAGGGCAATACATACAATATCAACGCCGATACTGCCGCAGCAAGGATAGCTGCCGAGCTGGGCGCCGAGAACCTCATACTCATGACGGATATAGCCGGACTTCTCCGCGATAAGGACGATCCTTCCACCCTTATCCCAGAGGTCAATGTCAGCGAAGTTCCCTTCCTCAAGAGACAGGGCATCATCTCGGGCGGTATGATACCCAAGATAGACTGCTGCGTAGAGGCTGTCAGACGAGGCGTCAGAAAGACCGTTATCATCGACGGCAGAGTTCCCCATTCTATCCTTATTGAGATACTTTCCAATGAAGGAATAGGCACTCAGTTCGTATGATACAGCTTCTTCTCGTAAAATAATTTACTTGTATACAAAAAATTTACTAATGTGACTTTAGGAAAGATTGATTTTGACTGCCGTTCAGCGTTATAATAATAATGTGTCTGAAAATTTGTGAGTTTTATCCAAGGCAGTCTGCCCCAAGGAGGACTTTATGAATACAATAGATAAATTCAATTCACACGTTATGCAGTCCTACGGACGCTATCCCCTCGTTATGGAGGAGGGAAGCGGCAGACGCTGTAAGGACGAAAACGGCATGGAATACATTGATTTCGGAAGCGGAATAGGTACAAATTCTCTCGGCTACTGCGATGAAAAGTGGGCTGACGCGGTCTGCGCTCAGGTGCGCACCCTTCAGCACAGCTCAAATTATTACTATACTGCGGTTCAGGCGGATTTCGCCGACAGGCTCTGCAATGCGTCGGGCTATAAGTCGGTGTTCTTCTGCAACAGCGGTGCCGAGGCAAACGAGTGCGCCATCAAGGTGGCAAGGAAATACAGCTTCGATAAATACGGCAAGGGCAGACATACGATCATTACCCTTGTAAATTCCTTCCACGGCAGGACTATTGCTACTCTTTCCGCAACAGGTCAGGATGTTTTCCATAACTACTTCTTTCCGTTCGTAGAAGGTTTCGTGAATGTTGCCGCAAATGATATCGACGACCTTAAAGCCAAGCTTGAGGATAAGACGGTATGCGCGGTAATGCTCGAATATATTCAGGGCGAGGGCGGAGTAAGAGCGCTGGATCAGGAATTCGTGGACGCGGTCTACGAGCTGTGCGCAGCAAAGGACATACTTGTCATCGCCGATGAGGTGCAGACAGGCGTGGGACGTACAGGCAAATTCCTGGCGGGTGATTGTTTCGGCAAAAAGGCCGATATAACCACTCTGGCAAAGGGCATCGCAGGCGGCCTCCCCATGGGAGCCTGCCTTGTGAACGAGAAATGCAGCGGTGTCCTGACAGCGGGTACTCACGGCTCGACCTTCGGCGGCAACCCCATCGCCTGTGCGGGCGGTCTGGCGGTGCTTGACAGAGTAGAGAGCGAAGGCTTCCTCGATGAAGTGTGCAAAAAAGGCGAGTTTATCAGAAGCGAGCTTGCCAAATGCAGTGAGGTCGAAGCTCTCAGCGGTATCGGTCTTATGGTCGGTATCACCCTGAAGAACAAGGATGCCCATGATGTGGCTCAGAAGGCTCTGGAAAGAGGACTTCTGGTGCTTACAGCCAAGGAGAAGGTAAGACTTCTGCCGCCGCTGACTATCTCTTATGACGAGCTCAAGGACGGATTGAAAATTCTGATAGAGATACTGGAGGAATGATTATGGAGCTGAAGGTAACAGGCAAGGGAAATAAATATATAGCCAGTGACAGAAGCGGAAAGCTCCTGTACAGCGTAAAGAAAAAAGGCTTTGGTTCACGTTATAATCTAATGGACGCAAACAGTTATTATAATCTGTATACTCTCGTACAGACAGGCGACTCCAAAAAGCCGGGATTTACCATCATTCTGAACGATAATGTCTTTCTTTCGATGGAATGTACATCCCTTTTCCTTGATCCTACCATTCTGGCAAGAGGAAAGGAGTTTACCTTCGAGCTTAAAAGCAAAGACAGAAAAGAATTCGTGATCTTCCGCAACAAGGAAAGAGTGGGAGTCATCCATACTCTCTCGGCTGTCAACGGAGAATTCCAGTACGACATCGAAATAGATAATACGGCTTTTGATGATTATATACCGCTCTTTGCAGTTGCCATAGACAAGGCCTTCGGTGAAATGAATAAATAACATAATGTTTTGAAAGGATAGAAAAATATGAAAAATCTACTTAAAATGCTTGATCTCAGCTCTGAGGAGATCATAGATATACTTAATCTTGCAGATCAGCTCAAGTACGAGCTGAAGCACGGTATCCCCCACCCCCACCTCAAGGGAAAGACTCTCGGAATGATCTTCCAGAAGGCTTCCACACGTACAAGGGTTTCCTTTGAGACAGGTATGTACCAGCTGGGCGGCTATCCGCTGTTCCTCTCCTCCAACGATCTTCAGATCGGACGCGGAGAGCCCGTACAGGATACTGCAAGAGTCCTCTCACGCTACCTTGACGGTATAATGATCCGTACCTTCGAGCAGAAGGAGGTAGAGGATCTGGCACAGTACGGTTCTATCCCGATAATCAACGGACTTACCGACTTCTGTCATCCCTGTCAGGTACTGGCTGACCTTATGACTATCCGCGAGTTCAAGGGCAGCTTTGACGGACTTAAAATGTGTTTTATCGGCGACGGAAACAACATGGCGAATTCCCTTATCGTAGGCTGCCTGAAGGTAGGTATGTCGGTTGCTATCGCTTGTCCTGACGACTACCAGCCGCCTAAGGAAATAATTGATTTTGCAAAGGGCTACGGCGATAAGTTTGAGATGACAAATTCACCTGTCCAGGCTGCAAAGAACGCAGACGTCCTTATCACAGACGTATGGGCTTCCATGGGACAGGAGGGCGAAGCCGAGAAGCGCAGGAAGGCTTTCGCAGGCTATCAGATCAATGACGACCTTATGGCTCAGGCTCACAGCGACGCAATGGTTCTCCACTGTCTCCCCGCACATCGTGAGGAGGAGATCACAGAGAAGGTGTTCGAGGCTCATGCAAATGAGATCTTCGAGGAAGCTGAGAACCGTCTCCATGCTCAGAAGGCTGTAATGGTAAAGCTTATGGCAAACTGAGCCGGCTTGCAGGGACGCCCGTTGGGCGTCCTTTTTGATTCGGGATGCGGAATTTGGAATTGTAAGAACGGCGTTCCGCAGGCAACACATTTTGTAGGGGGCGTATATTATCCGTCCCTTTGGGGTTAACGCCTTTCTTTTATTGTAGAATATTAATAATAAATTCATACAATATCTTTTGACAAATATTCAACGCCATGATATGTTTATATTTGACAGAACAATGTTATGAATACTATATAAAGGGTGAAGAACATGGAAATTGAGCATATATGTGCTTGCATTTTGGTATGGTTGGTCATGTCTATCATATTTGGCTGCATTGCAAATGTTATAAACACCAAGAAAGGATATGACGGTGGTTTTGCATGGGGCTTTTTGCTTTGAATTATAGGAGTAATAATAGTCGGGTGCAGACCAGAGAAAAATAACAGTAGGAATTCGGCAAAAATAATTGAGGCAGACGAAATCAAAAAAAATAAAGAATTACTTGATTCCGGTGCAATAACACAGGAAGAGTATGACTCAAAGAAAAAACAATTACTTGGTTTATAAATACTGAAAGGCAGTCTTTAGACTGCCTTTTTCATTGACAAACCGTCAAAAAAATGCTATCATTGCATACAAGGCGATAAAAATTATTTTCAGCCGACAGTTTGAAAACAGGTATGAAATGAGGTGAAGTATGAAATATATGATATGGGCAGGGATAGGCTTTGGCATCGCCCTTGCGGGGCTGGTCTATCTGGTGAAGCTCCTGCTGCTGAAGAAAAACGGCATTGAGACCGAGGCGGAGGTCATCTCCGTCCGTGAGAAGCGCAAGAATGATTACATTCACAAAATGCGGTACAGCGGCGACGGCAGGACATATGAGCAGGAGGACAGGGCAGGCTTTTCCGAGCCCTTCAAGGTAGGCTCAAAGCATACTATAATCTATGACGGGAAGAAGCCCGAGCGGTTCGACTTTGCAGATCAGGTAAAAAAGAACCTTATTGTAGCGGGAGTTATGGTCGCTATGGCGCTTATTTTCTCAGCAAGATGGCTGTATCTCTGGAAGCTCGGCACCTGATTGGTGAAGATTACCAAAAAATAACGAAAATCCGTTATTTTCTTTTAGTTGACAAACCGCCTGCACCGTGCTATAATAAATAAGTCGCCTGAGGGCAACAGTCTTCAGGCAGACACT
>NZ_ATAX01000029.1 GCF_000571935.1 Ruminococcus flavefaciens 007c
GGTTTGGCACCTCGATGTCGGCTCATCGCATCCTGGGGCTGAATTCGGTCCCAAGGGTTTGGCTGTTCGCCAATTAAAGCGGTACGCGAGCTGGGTTCAGAACGTCGTGAGACAGTTCGGTCCCTATCTGTCGTGGGCGTAGGATATTTGAAAGGAGCTGTCCCTAGTACGAGAGGACCGGGATGGACGCACCTCTGGTGCACCAGTTGTCATGCCAATGGCACAGCTGGGCAGCTAAGTGCGGAACGGATAAACGCTGAAGGCATCTAAGCGTGAAGCCGACCTTAAGATAAGATATCCCTTCGTAAGAGTAAGACCTCTCATAGACTATGAGTTTGATAGGCTCAAAGTGTAAGCGTGGTGACACGTTCAGCTTGCGAGTACTAATCGGTCGAGGGCTTTTCCTTTAGCTTCATTGAGTTCGCCTCGCATTACGCTTTATTCATTCTAAAGTTTTC
>NZ_ATAX01000030.1 GCF_000571935.1 Ruminococcus flavefaciens 007c
CATTGTAAAGAAGCCCGTTATTACAGAAATATCGACTACTACAACAGTAACAGGCAAGCCTAATACTTCAACAACAACTACTACAGGCACAGATGTTACAACAAGTGGTAACGAAACAACAGATACCACTGAAACAACTGTTACTACAACTGATGTAACAGGACCTACTACCACTTCTACAGATACAACTGTAACATCAAGTGTTGTAGGACCTACAACTACTTCTACGATCGTAACTGATACAACAGTTACATCAAGTGTTATCGGACCTACGACAACTACAACAGTTGTAACCGATACAACAGTTACATCAAGTGTTATCGGACCTACGACAACTACCACAGTTGTAACCGATACAACAGTAACTTCAAGCGTTATCGGACCTACAACAACTACAACAGTTGTAACCGATACAACAGTAACTTCAAGTGTTATCGGACCTACAACAACAACTACAGTTGTAACCGATACAACAGTAACTTCAAGTGTTATCGGACCTACAACAACATCAACAACAGTGACAACTGAGGTAACAGGTCCTACAGACACAACTGCAA
>NZ_ATAX01000031.1 GCF_000571935.1 Ruminococcus flavefaciens 007c
GTCACCGAAGTAGCAGAGCGCAAGTCCGGGAACGCCGTATCCTACAGCGCTGCTGTCCTTGAGCTTTATGCAGATCTCTCCTGTCTCGCCCACGCCTGCGGGAGTACCGTCGGGAAGAAGCACCTGTACGTCGTACTGCGGATTGGGTTTGCCCATGCTGCCCGGCTTGGGCTCCATGCCCACGACGTTTGCAATAGAAAGGGTGGTCTCGGTCTGGCCGAAGCCCTCCATGAGCTTGATTCCTGTAGCCTTGTAGAACTGGTGGAACACCTCGGGATTGAGGGCTTCGCCTGCGATACAGGCATACTTCAGTGATGAAAGGTCGTACTTTGAGAGATCTTCCTTGATGAAGAAGCGGTACATAGTAGGAGGAGCGCAGAATGATGTGATATTGTATTTCTTGAACATCGGGAGTATATCATCTGCATGGAATCTGTCAAAGTCGTATACGAATACTGCAGCCTCGCACATCCACTGTCCGTAGAGCTTGCCCCAGAGAGCCTTGCCCCAGCCTGTGTCCGAGATGGTGAAGTGCAGACCGTTGGGATCTGCGTTCTGCCAGTAGCGTGCGGTCACATAATGACCGAGAGGGTACTGATAGCTGTGGAGAACCAGCTTAGGATTGCCCGATGTGCCCGAGCTGAAGAAGATCAGCATGGGATCTGTGCCGCAGGGAGTATCGGCTGTGCGCTCAAAATGAGTGCTGTATGCAGATAGCTCCTCATTGAAATCGTGCCAGCCTTCGCGCTGACCGTTAACGAGTATCTTCGTTCTGAGTGTGGGCGAAACAGCACAGGCCTTATCGACTTCATCAGCAACGTCACCGTCAGCTGTGCAGACAATAGCAGATACTTCGGCAGAATTGAAACGATATTCCAGATCATGCTCCTTGAGCATATTTGATGCCGGGATAACAAGTGCGCCGATGCGGTGAAGTGCGATTATGGAGAACCAGAACTGATAGTGGCGCTTGAGTATGAGCATAACGCGGTCACCGCGCTTTATACCGAGGGATTTGAAATAATTTGCAGTCTGACATGAATACTTCTTGATGTCCTTGAATGTAAAACGACGCTCGTTTTTATTGACATCGACATATATCATAGCGGTCTTATCCGGACATTTTTCTGCCATAGCGTCCACGATGTCGTATGCAAAGTTGAATTTATCCTGATTTACAAAGTGAACTCCGCTGAGTATTCCCTCATCGTTGGTCTCGCATTGTACGAATTTCTCCGATACAGGATGCAGGAGGCCTGCCTTGTCTACATTTGTGAGATGATGCTCTGCGATCTGCTCATGGAATTCGGTCATTCCCGTTGTTCCGCGCGGAGCCATTACGAAAGCGTAGATCTCGCAGTCTTCGCCGCCGAGAGCTACTTCGTCATGGGGCATGGAGCTGTCATAATAGATACAGTCGCCTTCATGGAGTATCTCGGTATGAGAGCCTACGGTCATACGTACTGTGCCCTTGATAACGATATCCATTTCCTGACCGGCATGGCTTGCCATATGCAGAGGCTGGGAAAGAGCTTCCTCTGAATAGGGGATGACCACATGGAATGGTTCAACGATCTTGTTCTTGAATTTTGATGCAAGGCGGTTGTAGGCAAAACCCTTTCTGCGGACGATAGGTACGCCTTCGCCCTTGCGAGTGATGGTATAGCCGCTGAGCTCGGGGCTGCTGCCCTCCATAAGATCGGTTATGTCAACATTGAAGGTGTTCGCGCATTTGTAGATGAACGTAAAGCTGAAGTCACGTTCGCCCGACTCGAATTTTTTGTAGTCCTCAACGGAGTATCCGGTATTTACAGCCATTTCCTCAACTGAAATACCAAGGTCTTCACGCAGATGAGAAATACGCTCTGCGACTTCCCTGATTCTTACTTCTGCATTCTGTAATTCCGCCATTTTACTCATATTAATCTCTCCTTTTAAAATTGATACTGGAAAATGAAACGGTCGCAGGGAAATAATGCCGCTGTATTTTGCC
>NZ_ATAX01000032.1 GCF_000571935.1 Ruminococcus flavefaciens 007c
ATGAACGGCGTGTTATGCTATAATTAGGAGACTGAATGTAGGGTGTAACGGCACTAACACAGAAATACAGAGGTGGTACAAATGAAGAAAACAGGTTCTGCACTAAAATTCCTGCCATATATATTTATAGCGGTTTTTTCTGTCATAATGTCACTGTCAAATTATATGAACGGCGATGATTATTTATGGTATTATTCCTTTGATGACCCAGCTCTTGAAGAATGGAGAGCTCCCAACGGAAGATTTTTTTCCAATCAGGTGACTATGTGGCTGGTAAGAAGCTGTTTTTTCCGTGCTGTATTTATTGCGGTAACACTGGCGGCCTTTCTTATACTCCTCGGGAAGCTCTTTGACTTTGAAAAGAAAATCGGCAGTGCAGGGTATTATATACCGCTTATGCTGTTTATAATGATACCTTCTGCGACATACTGTGAGACCGTCCGCTGGATCTCAGCATACACCAATTATGTTGTATCTGTGCTCTTCCTGCTGGTATATCTTCTTTTCATGTTCTGCTGTCTGTTCAGGAAACACAAACCGAAGCCCTTTACCGCCGTATTGTTTCTGCCTCTGTCGCTGGCAGCAGGGCTCTGTGTCGAGCATATGACCATATATAACATTGTTCTGGCGCTGGCTATGGTAATACTTGTAATAAAGCTTAAGAAGAAGGGTATTCCTCATGCGCTGGCATATCTTGCCGGTGCTGCTGTTTCCTGCTTCCTGATGTTCGGGAACAGTATGTATTCCGAGATATACTCCGAAAGCGATTCAGTTGGCAATCGTTATTTTGAGCTTGGATTTGCCAATATAATGCAGAATGCCTACTCTTACGTGGTAATGCACTACACCAAGGATTTCTGGCTGCTTTCCGCTGTGCTCACCGCAGCCTTAACAGTGCTTTATTTCAGGAGCAGATACTGTGATAAAAAGTACAAGTATCTGAATGTGTGCATGACTATCTGCTGGCTTTACAGTTCTTATTCGGTATTCAATATGTGTTTCGGAAGTCTCCGCGCCAACACACCTGCCATGAAGATAGTAGCTCT
This sequence comes from Ruminococcus flavefaciens 007c, assembly GCF_000571935.1. Lineage (GTDB taxonomy): Bacteria > Bacillota > Clostridia > Oscillospirales > Ruminococcaceae > Ruminococcus > Ruminococcus flavefaciens_F. The sequence continues at coordinate 1,047 of NZ_ATAX01000032.1, forward strand.
TGAAACTGCCTTCTCTTTTGTTTATGTTGTAGCCATAGCTTATTTAATAAATGTATTCCTCGAAAATAATGCAAGGATAAGGGCTTATGTATACCTTGTCAGTACATTTCTTGTAACTGCACCTTTCCTGGTTATAAGCCCGGTTACTGCAAGATGCTTCTTTGCAAATTATATGTTCTGGATACTGCTTTGCGGAGAGATCCTCTGCGCAGCGCTCAAACGCGCATTTAAGTTCAAGGCTGATATTGTCATAAGAACTTCCTTTGTACTTGCCTTTGCGTCGGCGTTTATCATCTCCTTTGAGTGTATATCAAATAAGTACTATGATGTGCTCAGATTCAGCTATATCAGGGAACAGATGGCGGACGAAAAGAGCAGGAGCCTGAATCTCATGCTGCTGCCTTATACAGAGTATTCTCACGATGACCTTAAAGACGGCATCGAGGAGGGCGGACAGGCTATCGGAAATATAGGATACAGCGATTATATACTCAGATACCACGGTATTGATGTGGAGAAGGCGCGCAAACGTACTTCCTCCCATATGACACCTTATGATTATTACATTGAAAAACAGAGCGAATGATACGGAAATATCTCAGTATCAGCGCAGAACAGCCCGAAAGCGTCATGAGACTGCTGTTCGGGCTGTATTTTTTATACAGGGGAGCTGTGATATATTATAGGTCTGAGCTGTATACCGCTGAGGGCGGCTTCAATTGCATTGGGGAGGAGAGAGAATTCTGCCACCAGTGAAGCAGGCTTGTTGGTCCAGTCGTCCTGTACCATAGGGACGAAGTAGTAGTTCTTGCGGTTGAAAAGCTCTCCAAGGTTTTTGGCGGAGCCCATAAGTGAATCATTTGAGGCTATGGCAAGAACGACAGGCTTGCCGCGGCGAAGATGAGACTTTACAGCCATGGTGACAGCAGTATCGGTAATGGATGAGGTGAGCTTTGCGGCTGTATTAGAGGTACAGGGTGCCACCACCATGATGTCTGTCATATTTTTCGGACCTATGGGCTCGGCTTCGTATACAGAGGTAATGACCTCCCTGCCTGCGATATTGCGCAGCCTTGCAAGATTATCCTCCGCCTTGCCGAAGCGTGTCGATACACAGGCGGCGTTTTCAGACATTACGGGTATCAGCTCTGCGCCGTAGCCGCGTAGTATCTCTGCCTGCTGGAAACAGCTGTTGAAGGTACAGAAAGAGCCTGTCATTGCAAAGCCTATGCGCAGTCCGCTGAGGGTATTACTCATATGATCCGCCTCCTTCCGCTATCATGGAGCTCACTGTCTCGGCTATGATCTCGCCTGCGGTCACGGGAGCAGTCTTCCCGGGGAGGCCGTTGGCGGCCAGAGCCCTGATACCGAGAGCCTCTGTTGCTATAAAATCGATACCGTGAGGAGCTGAGGCAAGGTCGATGAAAAGGCTATCCTTTCCGAAGCGCCTGAGCATATCCTCATTGAATATGAGCTTGGGGACGGTGTTGAATACTACTTTGTAATCGCCGCCGAGCCGTTTTACAGGCACAGAGCCTATACCGTGTAGCCGTGCTTTTGCAGCACCGCGGGGAGTGTGTACAGCGGCGGTAATATCCGCACCGAAGCCCTTTAGTATCTCCGCCAGGGCAGTACCTATTCTTCCCATGCCTGCAATAAGCACCTTTGAGCCGCTGAGAGTGACGGGCAGCTCCTCAAGAGCCAGCTGTACAGCTCCCTCGGCAGTGGGGACGGCATTTTTCAGGCTCATATCCTCACGTACAAGGTAATCGCATATCCTGTGACCGCTGAGGAGATCACTGAGCTTCTCGGCGCTGCCGCCTGTGAAAACGGTACTGTTAGGAGCAAGGAGAGCGTTCACGGCGGAAAGCTCCACGGCCGCTGCCGAACAGGGGGCGAAAAGGGTACCGTCGGGGTTAAGGGGCGGTACAGGGAGAACAGCGCAGTCAAAGCTGTGTCCAGCGGATATATCCGCGGTTTCCGGACCGAGCTCTGCAATTAGATCATTATCATCGAAGCCCAGTACAGCGGCCTCATATACATCTGCCAGGCGTGCAGCACAGTAGAGCTGGCGAATATCGCCGCCTGCGATAAGTATTCTGTGTATATTCATAAGATCCTCCGATCCGCCTAAAGGCATAAAGTGATCAAGTACGATCAGAACATTATATGTAACAGCGGGGGGAAATGACAATAAAAGCCGCATTTTCATCAATACCTGCCGTAAAAAAAGGACTGCCGAGGGCAGTCCTGTAGTTTTATCCGTATCAATCCCATTTTATGTTATACAAAGTGACTTCGTGAGGGCCTATGGCGGCTGCACCGTCGATATTGCCCAGCTGGAACTTTATATCCGTGTCCATATCGTGATCAAAAGTCACCTCGAAGCTGTAATGCGTCTTTTCAGGAGTTATGGTCAGCTTCTTGTCAAGATAGCGTGTATAGGCGCTGTCCTCGACGGTGACGACCATGCTTCGCTGTACAGTGGAGCTGACGTCAAATTCAAGGGTATGCTTTTCTCCTGCTCTGACGGAACGGCTGCGGAGCAGTCCCATGACAGCATATTCAAGCTCGCCTGTATTCTTGATAATGACCGCAGTGCAGCCTTCCTTATTCACAACAGAGGCCTCGGAGCCCTCCATATAATTATCCAGGGCAAGGGAGGTCTGTTTTGTGGGAGTCATCTGCGAATCCTTCTTATTGTATACACGGACATAATCAATATCGAAGTGCTTTGGACCGTCGGCAAAGGTAGCGGGCTCGGCGTATATTCCGTCGATACCGTCAAAATGTCCGCCGACAGCAAGGTTGAGTATGAGATAGAAGTTCTGATCGAAGGGAGCGGGATAGCTGAAGCCCTCGGAATACCAGTCCTTCTGTGTGCTGTACAGTACATCATCAACATACCAGCGTATTTCATCCTTTTCCCATTCTATGCTGTAAGTATGCCAGTTTATTGTGCTGTCGCCCTGAGGGAAGATATAGTCATTGGTAAGGTAGGTATTATTTGGCCATGCGCCGCCGAAGTGTATTGTACCGCATATCTTTTCGGGAGTGCTGCCCCAGCCCTCCATGATATCGATCTCTCCCGACAGAGCCCAGCCACCGTATACGCTGTCCTCGGGGAGCATCCATATTGCAGGCCACAGTGACTTGCCCGAATCGCACCTTGCCCTGACTTCGATCCTGCCGCCGCAGGCAGAGAATTTATGCTGAGTGCTTATTCTTGAGGAGGTATATTCATAGCTTCCCTGTTTTTCGTCTGTCCAGTTTTCTTTTTTTGCGGATATTGTGAGAATTCCGTTATTCACCTCAGTATTCTGCGATGTATAGAACTCCTGCTCGTTATTGCCCCAGCCGTTGGTGATATAGTTGCCTGCGTCGTCCAGCTTCCAGTTGCCAAGCTCATAGGACCATTTGTCCATATCCAGGCTGCTGCCGTCGAATTCGTCGCTCCATACGAGGGTATATCCCTCTGCCTGGGCACCTGTGTCGCCGTTCCCGAGAAGGAAACCGCTGAGCCTTTTCAGCTCGGGTGCGGAAGCGCCCTTTTTTCTTGCTGATACCATATCGAATATATCGACTGTACCGTTGCTGTTATAGTCCATTTCAATGCGTTGATCTGCATATACTGCTGCGGGAACTGCTCCGAGAAGAATCAGAGCTGCAGCTGCTGCTTTTAAAGCTTTCATGATTGCCTCCTGAAACAGGCTGAAAATAGCCTTTTATGTCCTAATTCTAACATTTATCTGCGTAACTGTCAAGCATGACAGCGATACTTATACATGAGTTTAACATTAGTTAATGAGAAAAGACTCTCTTCAGAAAGATTTCCCACCGATATTCTGTTGTGAAGTCTCTGTATCGGTATTGCCGTGTTACAGGCTGTTTTATGTGCAAATCACATATTTTTAGTGCCTGTAATATAAGCTTTTGACTGCATTTCGGCGAGTTTTTGTAAAATCTCTTGAAAAAGCTGTATATCGGTGATATAATGTTAAATGTCGGAAAAAAGTTTTTTCCGCAGGGTGGATATAAGACCTTGGAAATTCCGGGGCTTTTCCGTAAACTATATATGTAATTGTATCATATAGCTATTATGGAGGTTATTTATGAAAAAGCTTATTTCATCAGTAGTTGTCTGCTCACTGGCAGTATGCGCACTGGCTTCATGCGGAAGCAAGGGCGATGAGCTGGTTGGCAAGTGGTCAATGAAAAATCTTACTGCTAACGGCATTGATGACGGCGGTATCATTTTCACTGCTGACGGCAAGGGTGCTATCTATGAGGATACATCTTCGGTCTTCTATTTTGAGGACAACGGCATCAACTTCAACGGCACAACTGTTTCTTCCGAATATATCACAGATTCAAACGACGTTGTCTCTGTAAATATCCAGGGACAGGAGCTTCTCACAATGAAGAGAATGGAGTCCAAGGGCACATACTACGGTACATATACCCTTACAGGCGGCGTTCTTTATGACAGCATCGTAAAGGGCATGGAGAGCAGAAGCAACAAGAAGGCTGACGATCTCAATGTTACCATTGATTTCTCGGAGAATCACAGCGAGGTATTATTCAACGATCTCTTTACTTATAAGGTAAAGGGCAGTACTATAGAGGTCTCGGGCTTCTCGGGACTCTTCTCGTCCAAGTCTGAAAAGGCTTCAGCCAAGTTCAAGATAGATGGCGATACACTCACTATCAAGGATTCCAATTCCGAGGAAACTCTTACAAGAGTAAAGTAAGGGATCGTAAGAAAGTTTTATAGGAGGCAGCTTTTACGAAGCTGCCTCCTTTTGATTTTTATATGAAAACACAAAAAGCACCTGCATAGTAAAAGCTTACAAATGCAGATGCTTTTATTTGTACAAAACATAGAAACTAAGGATATGTTTTCTTAATTTCAATGGTTTTCCGTTGAAATTTGTCCGTTTTTGTCCCTTTTACAGAGGGACGATTATGAGAGCGAGTCCACAGAAAGGCCAAGACCTTCCATAGCCTCTTCAGTACCCATAACGCAGATATTGCCGCAGCTCCTGAGCTTTTCCGCAGCCTCCGCAAGCTGTGCGGCAGTTACCTTCAGCATACGCTTCTTGATGTCTGCGCGGTCATCAAAGGTAATGCCCCTGAACCAGAGCCCGTCGGCCTTTTTGCTCTTGTTGCCGTCTGACATAAGCGGCTCCTCCTTGGCAATGGAGCTTATGATGTACTGAGTAATATCAGGAGAGCCTCCGCAGTAATCTGCAGTAAAGTCAGCTGCCCTGCGGTATATATCAAGACTTGCGGCAGGAGAAGGATCACGGTAGGAGAAGAAGGCCTGCTCCCCCGATGGAGAGATATGGGCGCCTGTGCCGTAGGCTCCGCCCTTGACTCTTACCTCATTCCAGAGGTATTCCAGAGAGAGAGCCTTGAAGAGTACGTTGCGAACCGCATCATCTGCGGAGCTGTCAGGGAAGGCCATAGCGGAGTAGGATACTCCCGAGGGTATGATAACCCCTTGTTTTTCGGGGAGTTCCAATGTGAAGGACATTCTCTCCTTCTGTGGAGCGGTTCCCTCAGGCAGAGCGGAAATAAGGCTGTCCGCGGAAATATCGCCTGTAATGCTTACAGTGAGCCTTGCAGAGCATATCACTCTGCCCAGTGATATAATGGTCTCTATGAGCTTTTCTGGAGCCTTCAGAGCGCTGTGGAGCCTTTTATAGGCTTCATACCCCGATACCAGTTCATTTACTGCGGATTCGGCAGACAGTGAAGCCCTTACTCTTGACATGGAGTAGGTATGGCCGTTGGCAATAATGGACTGCTTGAAGTTCTCGTCTGTCTGCATGAGCAGCTCGCGGATGGTATCAGCGTCGTCGAAGCGTGTTTCGGTAAGTATCTCATGTATGAGCTCAAGAGCCTCGGAGGTGTTCTTTTCGAGGAAGCGCGCATTTACTGCAAAGTACGGGCAACAGCTTCCGGTCTCGCCCTTCTTTGAGTAAACGTCTATATTATAGGATATGCTTCCGAGAAGCCCTGTTATCCTGCGCTGTATCTCGGCAGCGGAGCTCTTTGCGGTAGGCAGTTCGCCCAGCAGCTCGGTCATGGCAGCAGCAGCCGAAAGTTCGTTCTCGGAGCAGTCTGCCAGAGAGAAATAAAGACTTACGGCGGCAATGCCCTTATCAGAAGCGGGATGACGGAGGGCAGTTACTTTGCCTGTATTTGTTACCTCTGTCTCGAAGCTCAGCGGTTCCTCTCCCACCTCGGAAAGTGCCAGATGAGGCATAGTAGCCAGCTGCTCGGGAGTATCCGCGGAGTGCTGCCATTCGTCCAGTTTTTTGTTCTGTTCTGCGATGACTTCCTTTTCCTCGCAGGCAAGGCTGTCAACGATATCCGCAAGGCGTTTTGCCTCGGCAGCCTTCTGCTCGTCGCCGTAGGTGCGTGAGGGCAGGAGACAGAGCTCGCCCCGTCCTTCCTCTTCAAGGAGCCACTGACCGAGGAGCTCCTCAAAATAGCCCGAACCGATCTTTTCACGGAGGCTGTCGTATACCTCACCCAGCTCCAGGTAGTACAGCGGATCGCCGCCGTAGAGCCATGCAGAGAGGGCGTTTATATTGCGGGTAAGACCTCTCGGCTCGCCGCCTGCACGGAAGCGGAATTCCAGCCTGTTAAGGGCAGCTGTGAGGAGCTCGCGGTCTATACCCTTTTCGCAGAGACGTGAAACGGCCGAGCGTACTGTTTCTCTGAGCTTGTCGCAGTTTTCGGGATCGGTATTGTTTATACATAAGCAGCCGAAGGGCTGTGATATGCCGTCGCTTACTTCAAGAGACACGTCGAGACAGAGCCCTGTATCGAGGAGAGCTCGTTTCAGGGGAGCGTCATTTGAACCTGTGAGGGCTTCGCCCAGTACAGAAGCGGCAATCATCCTTTCGCGTTCCTTCCAGCTTCCGAGAATCTTTCCGATGACCAGATATGTATGCTCCTTTTCGTCCTCGTCGGGGGATATGGCGTAATAGCTTGTCTTGACCGTGGGAGAAACGGGAGACTGAACGGGGATTTCGGTATCCACCCTGCGGCTTTCAAAGCGGCAGAGGTATTCGCTGTCGATAAGCTCCAGAACAGAGTCTATATCCACAGGTCCATCAAGGTAAATATACGAATTGGAAGGGTGATAGTACTTTTTATGGCCTTCTATGAACTGCTCATAGGTAAGGTCGGGGATAGCCTCGGGGAGTCCGCCCGACTCAAAGCGATAGCAGCTCTGAGGAAAGAGCACATTCATTATCTCTGACTCCATACGGCTGTAAACCGATGACATAGCGCCCTTCATCTCGTTGAAGACCACGCCCTTGTATACGGGAGTATCAGAGCTGCTGCGCATTTCGATATGCCAGCCCTCCTGATAGAAGATATTGGGATTGTAGTATATTGCAGGAGCAAAGACCGCGTCCAGGTAAACCCTTGTAAGGTTCATGAAGTCCGTATCGTTACGGCTTGAAACAGGAAATACGGTCTTGTCGGGGTAGGTCATGGCGTTGAGGAAGGTGTTCATTGTACCCTTCATCAGTTCGAGGAAGGGCTCCTTCACGGGGTATTTTTCAGAGCCGCCGAGGACGGAGTGCTCCAGAATATGGAATATACCCGTATCATCGGTGGGAGGAGTCCTGAAAGCCACCGAGAACAGCTTGTTCTCGCCGTCGTTTTTCAGCCATACCAGTCGTGCATCTGTTTTATCGTGCCTCATTTCTATGAGTTCCGAGCCGCTGTTTGGAGCAGGGGCTATCCTTGTAACGGTAAAACCGTGTATTTTATCATTAACTTTCATCAGTGACCTCCATTATTGCTTTATGTAATAATTATACCATTACATGAGGATTTATGCAAGCAATGTTTACCGCGGAAAACAAAAAAGCCTGAAAGAGGACTTTCAGGCTTTATGTATGAGCTTTATGTTTTACTTGATGATCCTTACTCTGATAACGCCGTCAACTGCGTTGATCTTGCCCTCAACAGTAGGAGGAACATCACCTGTAACGTCGAGCATGGTGTAAGCAAAATCCTTCTTGCTGGCATTGACCATGTTCTCGATGTTGATACCCTCGTTACCAACAGCTGTTGTGATGGAAGCGATAGTTGTAGGAACGTTCTTGTGGATAACACAGATCTTTGTTCCTACTGCATTCATTGAAGCGTTGGGGAGGTTTACGCTGTTCTTGATATTGCCGTTCTCGATATAGTCGATGAGCTCCTCAGCAGCCATAACTGCGCAGTTGTCCTCGCTCTCGGGTGTGGAAGCACCGAGGTGGGGGAGAACGATAACGTTCTCAACGCCGAGTACTACATCATCAGCAAAGTCAGTAACGTACTTTGCAACCTTGCCGTCTGCGATAGCCTTTACAACAGCCTCGCTGTTGATGAGCTCGCCTCTTGCAAGGTTGATGAGACGAACGCCGTCCTTCATCATAGCGATCTGGTCGGTGTCGATAGTGTTCTTGGTCTGGGGAGTATAAGGCATATGGATAGTGATATAATCACTGTTTGCATAGATCTCGTTGATGTCGGTAACGATCTTTACGGAGGGCTCAAGGTGAAGAGCTGCACCGATAGAAAGGTAAGGATCATAGCCGATGACCTTCATGCCGAGAGCCTCAGCAGCGTTAGCGATCTTGCCGCCGATAGCGCCGAGACCGATGATACCGAGAGTCTTGCCTGCGATCTCGGGGCCTGCGAACTTGGACTTGCCGCCTTCAACAGTCTTGGGAGCGTCGGGAGTACCCTTCAGTGAAGCTGCCCATGAAGCTGCCTCAACGATCTTTCTTGAAGAAAGGAGGAGTGCGCATATAGCCAGCTCCTTAACTGCATTTGAGTTTGCGCCGGGAGTATTGAATACACAGATACCCTCCTGTGCGCAGCGCTCTACGGGGATATTGTTTACGCCTGCGCCTGCACGGGCTATAGCGAGAAGGTTGTCGCCGAACTGCATATCATGCATCTTTGCGGAACGAACCATTATTGCCTCAGGGTTTGCACAATCATCTGAAATGGAATACTTGCTCTTGTCGAATACATCTGTGCCGATCTCTGAGATCTTATTTAATGTCTGAATCTTGTACATTTCAGTAAACCTCTTTCTGTGAAATTTTTGAGATGCATAATGCAGTCAGCATATTATGCATTATTTATGATCAGGAATTCTCTTCCTCGAACTTCTTCATGAAAGCAACGAGCTTTTCTACGCCCTCGATAGGCATAGCGTTGTAGATAGAAGCTCTCATACCGCCTACGCTTCTGTGGCCCTTGAGGTTCTCGAAGCCTGCTGCCTTTGACTCTGCAACGAACTTCTTGTCAAGCTCCTCATTGCCTGTGATGAAGGGAACGTTCATGAGTGAGCGATCCTTCTTCTCAACAGTGCCCTTGAACATCTTGCTGCTGTCGAGGAAATCGTAGAGGATCTTAGCCTTCTGCTCGTTGTGCTTCTTCATAGCCTCGAGGCCGCCCATCTTCTTGATCCACTTGAATACCTTGCCGCATACATAGATGCCGTAGCAGGGAGGAGTATTGTAGAGTGACTCGTTATCTGACTGTATCTTCCAGTCCATCATTGTAGGAGTGCACTTGAGAGCGGGGCCGTCAGCGATGAGGTCCTCACGAACGATGATGATCTGAACGCCTGAAGGACCAACGTTCTTCTGAACGCCGCCGTAGATAACGCCGTACTTTGATACGTCAACAGGCTCTGAGAGGAAGCATGAGCTTACGTCAGCAACCAGCTCGTGACCCTTTGTGTTGGGGAGCTCCCAGAACTTTGTGCCGTAGATAGTGTTGTTCTCGCATATATATACATAGTCAACATCGTCGGGGATGTCGAGATCTGAGCAGTCGGGGATATAAGAGAAGGTCTTGTCTGCTGATGAAGCAACCTTTACTACTTCACCGTACTTCTCTGCTTCCTGTGCAGCCTTCTTAGCCCACTGACCTGTGATGATATAAGCAGCCTTGCCCTTCTTCATAAGGTTCATGGGAACGCCTGCGAATACAAGTGAAGCACCGCCCTGTACAAAGATGACCTTGTAGTTATCGGGGATATTCATAAGGTCACGGAGATCCTTCTCTGCTTCCTTGATGATCTCGTCGTATACCTTTGAACGGTGAGACATCTCCATAACGGACATACCGCATCCCTTGTAATCCATCATTTCCTCTGCACATTCCTTGAGGACTTCTTCGGGAAGAACTGCAGGACCTGCGCTGAAGTTGTAAACTCTGCTCATGTTAAAAACCTCCAGATTGATATATAAAATAGGTAGTATTTGCAATACAATATAAATTATACTCTTTTCCCACGAATAAGTCAATATCAAAAAGGGATTTTTTTGTTCGGGCGGTAATATTTGGGAAAAATCCCCTAAAACAAAGCTGTGCGCAGTAAAACGCAGGGAAATATAAAAAAATGATATGCTGTCAGTGGTTATACATATGCATTATAAAAGGGCTGCTGTATCATACAGCAGCCCTAAGCGCTTTTTGTTAATGTGTAATTACAACATTCCGATTATTTGGCAGTGATTACCAAATGATACGATCTAAGCGAACGTAGCCGTGATCGTACTGTGAATAATACCATGTGCCGTTAGCTGTAGCAGCAACTCTTGTTAAATGAACAGATTTGCCGTATGTACGATTCTTGATAGAAGCTACAACGCTATAGTTCTGGCCGGGGCCGGATCTGAATACTGTGTTGCCTTTGATGTCAACCCAGAAATCAACATTGCCTTCCCATGCTGCTGATGCAACTATGGGATTTGCTGTTATGATATTGTTTACTGTGGGTGCTGCAACAGCGCCGAACATAGCTACTGATGCTGCAAATGCTGCGATTGTTTTTTTGATGTTTGCCATGATTAAACCTCCAATTGATAAAAAATAATGTAGTGAAATGTAGTAAAAAGTGTTCGAACAAGATTATTATACTGTTTTACTTATAAAAGCGCAATGTTTTTTGGGGAATTTTAAAAAATTGGTCTGATATTTGTACGAAATACAAGAAAAACCAGGGTTGCCAACAGTGATTATTATGCAAAAGGCGTTAACCGGGGTTAACGAAATCAGTACATTATGTGTATTCTGATCTTTTTTCAGTGTTTACGCTTCTCAGAAAAGATATACAAGGTCGGTACGCTTACAGATCCAGCCTTTTGATGTATGAGTCCATATCTCTTTGCCGATGATAATAGATTTGTCAGCTGTAACGAGCATATCTTTTGGGGCTTTGAATATTATCTTTGAAAGTTTTGAATGCGAAGAATAGAATGCTGTGCCCTTGGGTACGAGGATCGTTCTCTTGATGCCCTGATTCAAATCAATAATTGAGTCACTGTATGATGTTGCCGGATCACTTTTGACGGCTGCTGCGAAGCTGCTTACTGTGGGAGCTGCTGCTGTTGCAAGCATAGCTGCGGCTGCAGCAAACGCTGTGATATTTCTTTTGATGTTTGCCATGATTATTCACCTCCATTATTTAAAAAAATTGTTCGAACAAAGTAATTATACAACTTTTAATGACTTGTTGCAACCATTTTATATAATACCGTGTTCAGTTAAAAGCGTCCCGTGAACATATCACAGGACGCTTATTACCGATAAAAATCAATTATTTGCGGGAGTTGAGTTATTTGGAATTATTACCAGATCAGAGCGCAGTAAGGTACCCAGCCGCCGCTGGTGCGATACCATGTACCTTCAGTGGTAACAGCTACCCTTGTGAAGTGATATTTCTTGGTCTTCTCGTAATTCCTTCCTGCATATGAAGCGCTGTAGGTCGGAGATTTCCAGAATGGAGAATAATAGGTGATCTTTGCATAAACGCTGCATGATTCTTCATGAATGGTATAGGCAGATGCTACGATGGGGGTGGTTGCTACATAGTTGCTTACGGTGGGGATTGTCACAGTACCCAGCATTGCTGCTGATGCGACGAGTGATGCGATGGTTTTCTTGAGATTTGCCATGATTAATACCTCCATTAAATAATATTCTCTGTTCGGACAAGATCCGATATCCGAACATATACATTATACACTGATGATCTTGCTTTTACAATATATTTTATTGTTTTTTATAACAAGTTATATAAAATTTGTGCGGAATATCAAATCAGATCTCTTTTGTTTTCTCCCCATTGGACAAAATGTTATATATTTTGCGCAACACTTTATTTGAGCAGCTTATGCCAGAAGCCTATTGAATCTTCCGTTACAAAACCTGCCGCATTATAGAATTTCCTGCGCCAGTCATAGGAATTGACATAGCATTTCGTAACGACCTTTTCCCTGCATTTCAGTATCGCCCCGTGCATAAGTGCCGTGCCCAGGCCTTTGTGTCTGTACCTTTCTCTTGTACTTACAGGCTCGATAAGTGCGGTTTTGGTGACCGTATCCACGTAAACAAAGCAATATGCACACACATTGTTTTCCTCTTTTGTGTTTTCGTCAGTTATGATAACTTCAAAGCTGTCAGCATACATTGACGACTTCTTCCGCGAATCATATGCAGTCATGCCGTTTCTGTAACCATGAGCTTCAAGCTCGGGGTGAAATCCGAGGTTGAGGGCGCTCCATTTCATCGCTTCATCGGGATATTCATCGCCGTAAAGTAGCTTATATCCGTCAGGAAGCTCCACCGTTACATCTGCGGTATGAGGGTATACATAATTGTCGTAGTCCTCGTTGATCTGTTTCCTGTAGCCCATTTCTGTGAGTATCTTTCCGCGGTAGGCAAGACTGTCATTAGCTATAACAAGGAAATCCACAAAGCCGTCCCTGCCCTTTTGAAACAGCGGCAGGCAGTTCTTCTCGGCATAGGTCACCATATCAGCAAAAATACTCTCACTGCCGTTCTTTATGCTCATGTATACTGCGTCGCCGTCGGGGAGTATACAGCCGATTATATCACCGTTATCCTCCCATATGAAAATATAATCTGCTGACTTTGGCAGTCCGCAGTCTTTATACTGTACGTCCATTCTGTAAATAAGGTCGTGAAGCCTCTCGGGAAGCCACGAGGTCATGTTTCCGGTCGAACAGTAGCAGTCCCTGAGATAGTTTTCAAGCCTTTTCAGATCTTTTTCGATGTCAAAGCGTTTTATTTCCATAAATATATTCTCCTGTAATAAAAAAGAACGGTATAACCGTTCTTTTCGCCTTATTCGTAATATACCACAGCTATGACTGTTATATTGTCCTTGCTGCCGTTTTCAAGAGCCTTGTTAACCAGAAGATGAAGCCTTGTTTTCAGGCTCTTTGGAAGCTCGAGTATCTCTTCTATGTCGAGCACCGATACATAATCTGAAAGTCCGTCCGTGCAGAGCAGGAGCAGGTCTCCGTACTCCATGCCGCCCTCTATGCTCACCGTATCCACCTTGGGCGCAGATTTGACATTGCCGAATACGGGGAAGATTATATTCCTGTGTACATAGGTGTTCCTTTCCTCATGGGAGATGGCTCCTTCGTCGATGAGGAGTTGCACCAGCGACTGATCGCGGGACAGCTGTCTTATCCTTCCGCCTCGGTAACGGTAAAGGCGTGAGTCACCTACGTTGAAGGTGAGGATATTGTTCTGCTCGTCAATGGCAATACCGCAGAGAGTTGCCTGCATATTGTGCATTTCGGGATCCGATCTGCTGTACTCCGCAAGCCTGCTGTGTATGGCGAGCAGCTCGTCGTCAAGCTTTGCTTCACCTGTATATCCCATGTCGCGTATAAGCTCCAGGCACATTTTAGAGGCGAGCTCGCCCGAGCGTTCTCCCGATACTCCGTCAGAAACTGCCGCTATGAACGGAGCTGCTATGGTCTGTTCGGAAGAGCCCGAATCTATAACAGTGTCCCTTATGAGCAGAGCGTCCTCGTTATGGGGCATGACGCCCTTTTCAGTGACTCCGCAGCAGTAATACATCCGGTCTCCTCCTTTCTTTTAGTCTTTTATACCGAACAATTCCATGCCGTTACGGCAGGTTATGTCTATGAGCTCCTGTACGTCCATTCCCTTTATTTCGGCAGCCTTTGCAGCTGTATAGGCTATCATGGAGCTCTCGCAGCGCTTTCCGCGCATGGGCTCGGGAGCCATATACGGGCAGTCGGTCTCCATGAGCAGCCTGTCCGCAGGGACTGCCGCCAGCGCCTTCAGCGCCTTTTTGGCGTTCTTAAAGGTGAGGACTCCCGTGAAGCCGATGTACATACCGAGGCTGATTATTTCCTTTGCGGTCTCGGCAGAGCCGCTGAAGCAGTGCACAACGCCTCTGGGACGGTACTCTCTGAGTATATCCACCGTGTCTTCTGTGGCATTGCGGCTGTGAACGATAACGGGCAGATCCAGCTGAGCTGCCAGCTCTGTCTGACGGCGGAAAAGGCTTATCTGCTTTTCGCGGTCGTAGTTATCGTAGTGGTAGTCAAGACCTATCTCGCCCACTGCCTTTATTTTCGGATTGGCTGAGATGATACTCTTCAGTGTGTCAATATAATCAGGGGGAGTTTCATCAACACTTTCGGGATGTACTCCCGCGGCAGCGTAGATATACCCGTATTTCCGTGAAAGCTTGGAGTTGACAGCCGAGTCCTCAAGGTCTGAGGCTGCCAGCATGATGAGACGCACGCCCTTATCTGGAAGCTCGGACAGTATCTGTTCCCTGTCCTCGTCAAAGGCGCTGTCTGCGTAGTGAGAGTGCGTATCGAATATCCCTGTCATTTCTGATCCTTGAAGTACTTTTCCTTGATGCCTTCAAAGAAGCTTGCACTGGGAATGAAGTCGTCGCCTGCTGTGGTGCCGTCAACGGAGAATGCCACAGCCATGGATCTTCCGTTTTCAAACATATTCTTTATGGCCACCTTGTGGTTCTTGTAGTCTACAGCCTTTATGTCGGAGTCTACCATATTGATTATGGTATTGAAGCTGTTGTCGAAGCCGTCGGCTATTCTCTTTCCGTCAGCCTGATTTATCATGGTCTTGAGTACGTCGGTAGCTGTCAGTGAGCGCTCGTATTCTCCGCCGCTGAACATCATATATGTTACAAAGGTCTCGATCTGTTCGCTGTTGAGATCCTGCTGGCTGCCGTCGTTCTTGAAGCCTGCAATGTCAGCGTTTACAGGATAGGTGACTCCGCCGAAGATATCGCATATCTTTCTGAATGCAGCAGAATCGAACTTCATGTATCTGTCTACCTCGACGTCGAATACCTTCTCGATGAATTCGGCAGATGAAGCTGCGCCGCCGCTGTTGTAGTTGTCGATGATGCTCTGCTGAGCGCCGTCAACGAGGGCGATCGAGTTGGAAGGTATGCTTATGAGGATTATCTCCTTCTTGATCGGGATGGAACGCATGAGCACGAATGTGGGGGGAGCTTTGGTCTCGGGAACGTCAAGCACCAGAAGGACGGTATGATTATCTGCATAGGTTACCTGACCGCTGGTTCTCGGCACGGGAAGGGGAGGCTTCTCCTTTTTTCCGAAACCAAGGTAGTTATAGAGTATTGCTGCGGCTCCGCCTACTATGATGAGTCCTATGAATATCGTCAGAAGGAAGGGGACAGCGATAGATCCGCTTTTTTTCTTTGCCATTTTATACGGCTCCTTTCATATGTTTTGATGTCAGAAAAGATAATTTTTTTATTTTTGAGGATATAAACTGTTGGTATAACTGCCTGTTCTGAAAATATCCGTTATGAAATGAATAAAAATAATTTTCAGTGACCGGGGGTTAAAAACTATCAGCGCAGTTACGGTTGTCAACAGAGTTTTCCACATTTTCAACATGAATGAATGTGGGAATGATGTTTAAACACACAATTCAACAGTCTGTTGAAAAGAACGCCTGTTCACATAGCGGTTTTCAGGTGACTTAAAACCAAAATCGCGGTATATAGCCGCAAACAGGCGATGATCCGCAGTCTTCGGTACGGACGAACCACCTTCGAAAACGTTGAAAACCGCGTAATAAAAGGGCTGACAGCGTGGAAAACAGGTGCTGAAAAAGCCCGGTTTGTGAAATCTCTTTCAGCTGTTGTTGATTTGTTCGCAATAATGTGATATAATTAGTAAGGCATCTCAAATACGTTTTCCATGAATACCAGCTTTCGGCGTATACTGTCTATGTCGGGACCGCACTCGTCAATGAGTGCATAAACGTCCTCAAGTCCGTAGCGCCTTATTCTGCGGCCTTGCCTTACAGCATAGTTCAGAGTCTGGAAGGTGCCGGATTTGAACGAGCCTTCGTTGAAATACGATATGACAGCTGAGGCCTTGTCCACCATGTAATAGTTCCTTGTCCTGTATAGGTCGGGGGAGCTGTTATCTGTGCCGCGGCCCTTGCCGTAGATGACAAGAGGATCGATACTGGTGGTGAGCAGCTTGTCCGCACCGCGTTCCACATCTGCAAGCAGCTCTCTGCTGCGCTGGCTGAACCGCTCGGAATGACGCAGATACGGAATTACGCCGATGAGCTCTATGCTTTTGTTGGAATGTTTTTTTGAAAGGACGTACTTTGCCGCCCAAAGATCGGTGCCTGCCGCAAGCCCGCTTATAAACCGCCTGTAACCGCTCTCTACAGCCATATCGATATATCGGCACAGCATGAGCTGAACGGTGCGCAGGGTTATATTGCGGTATATCGGATTGCCTTTGTAAGGTATCACGCTGTTTTCACGGTGACCCGTAAAGCAGACCGTGGTGTCCGTTTCGGCATCCCATTCGTCTGCGGGAAGTACGGGAAGCCCAGAATCAAGTGAGAAAAGCATGGTACACCTCGCTCTCACAATAGTATACTGTCATTACGTGCATACATGAAAATTATAACATAGATCGTTTATTATTTCAAGACGTTTTTTGACTTGTAATTAAATTTTAAATAAAGAAAGGACCGATAACGGAATGAAGCCATATCTCAAAAGAGCATGGGCTGAGGTCTCGCTGAGCGGCCTCAGAAGGAATGTTGAAGTTATCCGAAGTCTCAATTCAGAAAAAACAGAAATCATGGCGGTGGTCAAGGCCGACGCCTACGGCCACGGCGAGGAGAAGATCGTCCGCTGTCTTGCAGAGGAGTGCGGAATAAAATACTTTGCCGTGTCCAACCTCGATGAGGCGGTAGCCGTAAGGAAGTCCGCTCCCGAAGCTGAGATACTCATACTGGGATATACTCCTCCCGAGTATGCTCACGAGATCGCCGCTTACAATATAATCCAGGGAGTTGTCTCAACGGAATACGCCCTGGAGCTGGTAAAAAACACAAAAGATACCATAAGGTGTCATATCAAGATAGATACGGGTATGGGAAGGATCGGTCTCAAGCATGACACTCCCGAAGAATGTGCGGGAGAGATAGAAGAGATGATGAAGATAGATAAGCTCTCTGTGGAGGGCATATATACCCACTTTGCAGTTGCCGACAGCGACGATCCCGATAATATAGCCTATACCGACAGACAGGAGAAGTTCATCACAGATACATACGATGTCCTTGCAGGCCGCGGGATAAAGCTCCGCCATCTGCATTTCATGAACAGTGCGGCGACCTGTTACAGGAACAATCCGCGCAGTACCCTGTCCCGTGCAGGTATCATCCTTTACGGCCTTCATCCTGATGTTAGCCTGGAAATACCCGCTGGACTGGAGCCCATTATGGAGCTCAAGGCTGTTATTTCCCATGTCAAGACCGTAAAGCCCGGTGACTGCATAAGCTATGGCCGTACCTTCGTCGCTGACCGTGAGATGCGCATCGCAACCGTAACTATCGGTTATGCCGACGGATATTCCAGACTGCTCAGCTCAAAGGGCGAGATACTGGTACACGGCAAGCGATGCAGGATAGTCGGCAGAGTCTGCATGGATCAGCTGATGATGGATGTCTCGGATGTTCCCGAGGCTAAGTCGGGAGATATTGTAACACTGATAGGAATTGACGGCGGCGACCGTATCACGGCTGACGATCTTGCCCAGATCTACGGTACTATCGGCTACGAGGTGGTATGCGGCATATCAAAGCGAGTGCCACGTATCTGCATAGACTGAGGTGAACTATGGCAATAGATATCACCTTTGAGGAATACCGCGAGGAGCTTGAAGCTGTCATAAGGCAGAATCCCAATGAAGCCGACCTTTATCCCCTTGTATGGTGCCTTTTGAAAAGCTGCGGTTCCTTCGGGGATCTGTCAGTGAGATGTACCGCAAACCTTCAGCATTCGGAAAAAGTTTCCACGGATTCAAGGCTGTACAGCTACCTGTGGACAAAACAGGACGGCTCGGCTGCGTATAAGTACGGCTCTCTCGACTTTGTCATATTCAAAAAGAACTCCTTCTTTGATATTGACTCTCCCGTGGGAGCAATAGAGGTCAAGGTCCATTACCTTACTCTTGACAAGCACCATGATAATATCAGAAACGCTATACAGCTTACCCGCGGACTGAATAAATTCGGTACAGTCATTTATACCAACGGTCTTGAATGGAAGGCCGTGAAGAACGGAATGGCCTTCGATGATGCCGATACCGTCTGTCTCGGCGTGTATACGGACAAAAACGGAGATCCCGTAAACGATGAAAAAAGATTTGTTCTCAGCGATGACAGAATAAAATGGAACGGTGAAGAGAGCTGGAACGATCTTAAAAATATGCTTGATAATATAAAATGGGGGAAATGAGAATGAAAAAGAGATTATTTTTACTTGCAGCCGCAGTTGTTCTGCTCACAGGCTGCAGCAATCCTTTCGGTGATAACGAAGGCGGAGAGACTGCTGTGACAACAGCTCCCGTGACCACTACCGAAGCTCCGACGGATCCGCCGACTACTCTGCCGAAAAAAATGATATACTTCCGCATGGGAGAGGATCAGAGCGCAGAGCCCTTCCTCACCAGCGAGCATGTCTCAAGCTGCTCGATGACCATAGTCCCGAATGATACGGGAGATGAGAGCAGTTATGTTGTCACGCTCGACTTTGATCAGGAGGGCAGCGATATCTTTGCAAAGGTTACGGAGGAAGCCGCAGCCAATAATAATAAGATATCAATATGGTATAACGATAATATCATCAGTTCAGCCTCTGTAACCGGACCTATCAATGACGGACACGCAATGATCTCCGGGCTCGATATGAACGGAGCCGCAAAGATAACGGGCTGGATATACGAATGTATCGATAAGCCCGAAGAATGATAAAACCGTGCTGACGGCCGGCATCACGGACGGAGAGTCCCCGTCCCTGCAATAGGAGGATAAATATATGACAAAAGCAATGACTATCTCTTACGTTGTAGGCAATAACCTTTACCTCAACCTGACAAATAAATGTCCGTGCAACTGTACGTTCTGCATAAGAAACCACGCTGACGGCGCTTACGGCTCTGATCCTCTCTGGCTGGAGCATGAGCCCGATATGAACGAGATCATGGAAGATCTCCGCAAGCGCGATCTCAGAAAATTCCGCGAGATCGTGTTCTGCGGCTACGGCGAGCCTACCGAGCGCCTTGACGTGCTTCTTGAAACTGCCGCATATCTCCGCAGCAGAGAGAAATGTCCTAAGCTGAGACTTAATACCAACGGTCTGGGTGACCTTATCCACGGAAGAAGCATCGCCAGAGAGCTGAGCTACGCTCTTGACGTTATCTCCATAAGCCTCAATGCTCCCACAGACGAGGAGTACATGAAGGTAACACGTCCCAGATTTGAAAACGCCTTCGAGGCCCTCCAGAAGTTCACTAAGGACTGCGTAAAGACAGGCAGGGCAGAGGTTATCATGTCGGTGGTGGACGTGATACCTGCTGAGCAGATAGAGGCTTCACGCAGATTAGCCGAAAAGCTCGGAGCACACCTCCGTGTAAGGACATTTGACGAGTAAAATATGGTACAGATTTCAACAGCTGATTTTGTGCATTATTTTTATCCGGCAACTATGGAAAATTATACCCGGATATGATATAATTATTTATTGAAGGATTTCTCTAATCTGAGGTAAGGAGTAGTTTTTATGAGTAAAAAAGGTAAGATAATACTTGCAGCTTCTGTTTCGACTTCAGTGCTGGCTGTGACCGCAGCTGTCATGACGGTATTCATCTGCAAGCGTATTTACGAGAAGAATTACTTCTCGGTCACAGATTAACAGGTCAATATTATAAGAAGAAGGTTGAATAATATGGAAATCAAATTCACAAAAGCAGAGACTCTCAAGGCTAAGCCCCAGCCCGGCGACAAGCTCGGCTTCGGTCACATTTTTACAGACTATATGCTCGTTATGCCTTATGACGAAGGTCAGGGCTGGCACGATCCCGAGATCATGCCCTATGGCAATATAGACCTTTCTCCTGCCGCTATGTGCTTCCACTACGGTCAGGAAGTATTCGAGGGCCTCAAGGCTTACAGAACAGCTGAAGGCAAGGTACAGCTTTTCCGTCCCGAAGAGAACTTCAAGAGACTCAACAAGTCCAACGAGAGACTTGTAATCCCCGAGCTTCCTGTTGAGCTTGGTATGCAGTGCCTTACAGAGCTCATCAAGGTCGAGAAGGACTGGGTTCCTTCAAAGGAAGGCGAGTCGCTCTATATCAGACCTTTCATCATTGCAGTTGATCCTTTCCTCGGCGTTAAGCCCGGTGAGCACTACCTCTTCATCATCATTCTTTCACCATCCGGCGCATACTATGAGACAGGCCTCAACCCTGTAAACATCTACGTTGAGAGTAAGTATGTCCGCGCTGTAAGAGGCGGTATGGGCTTTGCAAAGACAGGCGGTAACTACGCAGCTTCCCTTATCGGACAGGACGAGGCTCACAAGCAGAATTACTCACAGGTACTCTGGCTTGACGGTGTTGAGCAGAAGTACATCGAGGAAGTAGGCGCTATGAACATCTTTTTCGTTATCGACGGCAAGGTCGTAACACCTATGCTCCAGGGCTCTATCCTCCCTGGTATCACAAGAAAGTCTGCTATTGAGGTTTGCAAGAGCATGGGTCTTACTGTTGAGGAGAGACGTATCGATATTCAGGAGATCGCTGACGCTTATGATGCAGGCAAGCTTGACGAGGTATTCGGTACAGGTACAGCTGCTGTTATCTCACCTGTCGGCCACCTCAAGTGGAACGATAAGGTAATGGAGATTAACGGCAACAAGATCGGCAAGATCTCACAGATGCTCTACGATACAATGACAGGTATCCAGTGGGGCAAAGTTGAGGATACATTCAACTGGATCTATCCTATCGACTGAGTTATTGAATAAAAATGATAAAAGCCTGAAAGCATTTGAGCTTTCAGGCTTTTTTATGCCTTATTGTTTTTCTGTAAACTTTCGGCGTATTTTTTATCGCTGTTGAGCTTCCTTTGGCTGACATTCATCATTGTTATCGCAAAAAGCAGATAAATTCTTGTCTGAGCGGCATAGGTCGCTATATTTCCCGTGAGTTCGCGGTCGTCAATGAGACATATCATCAGCATGATCTTCGCAAATACCAGCACGAACGCATAGACTATCATCCATCTGCTCATGGTTATCGAGAAGTCTTCGCATATCATTCTGATCATGATATACAGGAATATCAATACCAGAGCGGAGAAAACAAAGTCCATGACGATTATGCCGTAGAAATATATATCCCTGTCAACTATGAAGATGTGATTGTCATGAGTCTTGGTGAGAAGCTGGACAACTTCGGCGACTATACCGACTATCGGAAGTATTACCAGGTATTTTGTTTGACGGCGGAGTATTATCATCACGGTAAAGGCCATAAACGCAATGGGTATGAGCAGATCTGAAAAGACACAGTCGGGAATATATATGATGCTGTGTCTGATCTTCGGTTCACAGATAAGATCGTTTATGCTGCTTAACAGCAGAATGACAGCAAATACCGATGACGTTATGACCACAGACATATATATGGCGTCGGACAGCTTTTTATCGCTGCTGCGGTCATTTTTTTCTGCTTCCTTACAGGCAGGGCAGTCTATGGAGCCTTCGGGGATGGTGCTGCCGCATTTCGGGCATATCCTTCTCATAGCTTCCAGTCGTCGCAGAGCTTGTGTATGGCCTCGGTAAGCTGGCGCATATCTGCATTGGTCCTTCCTTCAGAGTCTTTGATAAGAGCTGAGAGGCGTTCCGAAGCTGCAAGGAGATCGCTGTATGCGATGCTGAGGTTGGCGGAGTTCTTTTTCTTGGGAACGGGTATGGGATCGGCGTCTATGGTTATGACGTTCTCGGCAATGTTGAATTCGGCGCCGCTGAATGGAACGTATACCTCTGCGCCAAGCTCGTCGCGTAGCCTCTGTGCAAAGCTTTCGGAGGAACTGGCCTCACCGTGGTTTACAAAGAATCTCTTTACGCCAGATATGGCTTTTGCCCATGCCAGAAGACCGTTTACATCTGCGTGTCCGCTGATACCCGGGAGCTGGGTTATGCGTGCGGCTACCTTGACGGTTTCGCCGAAAAGCTTTACACGCTTTGCGCCGTCGACCAGTGCGCGGCCGATGGTATTGCTGGCCTGGTAGCCTACGAAGAGTATGGTGTTCTGCTTTTTCCAGAGGTTGTGCTTGAGGTGGTGCTTGATACGGCCTGCCTCACACATACCGCTGGCAGAGATTATGACCTTGGGGCGCTCGTCACTGTTTATGGCAACGGAGTCGTTGCTGGTGACTGTGCGGATAAGGCCTTCAAAGGTGATAGGATTGATGCCCTTGCGCACGAAGGAAAGAGCTTCCTCGTCATAGCAGCTTTCGCGGTTGCTTATGAATATATCGGTAGCTTCATTGGCGAGAGGGCTGTCCACATATACGGGGAAGCCGTCGTAGCCTTTCACAAGTCCTTCGTCCTTGATATGACGTATGAAGTAGAGCATTTCCTGAGTCCTGCCCACAGCGAAGGAGGGGATTATCACGCTGCCGCCGCGGTCAAAGGTCTCCTGGAGCACCTTCGCAAGAGATGAAGCGTAGTCCGTGGGGCGGTCGTGAACGCGGTTTCCGTAGGTGGATTCTATCATAACGTAGTCCGCAGCCTCAATGAACTGTGGATCGCGGATAAGCGGCTGATTCTGGTTGCCGATGTCTCCCGAGAAAGCGATAGTCTTTGTGACGCCGTTTTCCGTAAGGGTAAGGAGTATGCTCGAGGAGCCGAGAAGATGTCCCGCATCGCGGAAGAGGACGGTTATACCCTCGCATATCTCCACGGGAGTTTCGTATTTATGGGGTATGAACAGCTCTATGGCACCGATAGCGTCATTCATGGTATATAGGGGCACGAAATTGGGCTCGCCTCGTCTTGCGGCCTTGCGGCTGCGCCATTCTGCTTCAAATTCCTGTATATGGGCACTGTCACGGAGCATGACGTTGCAAAGATTGGTCGTTGCTTCGGTAGCGTGTATCTCTCCGCAGAAGCCGCCTGCGTACAGGAAGGGCAGCATACCAGAATGGTCAATATGTGCGTGTGTGAGCAGAACAAAGTCTATATTTGAAGGCGCCACAGGTACCTGGACATTTTCGTAGATGTCCTCGCCCTGCTGCATACCGAAGTCCACCAGAAATTTTTTTCCGCAGGCCTCTATATAGGTGCAGCTTCCCGTAACTTCGTGGGTAGCGCCGATAAAAGTCATTTTCATTGAGAAACCTCCTTTGGTACGGTCATCTTTTTCTGATTTTATTATATCACTTTTCGGGGCAGATGTCTATAAAAAACATCAAAAAGCAGTAAAAGTGCAGGAGAACTGCAAAGGATTTAATGATAAACGATAAATTTTTATCGTAGAAATTGCACAAAGGGATCGGGATCCTGCGGCATCGTTTATATGGAAACATACAATTTTTAATGATAAACATTAAAAATATATTGACAAACGTAAATGCTGGTGCTATTATAAAGTCACAGAAACGGAGTGACTCAATGTTCTGATAATGAACAAATTCTTTTTAAGGAGCGATAAAAATGAATAAAACAAAAGTAGAAGCCATGATAAAGAGAAGCAGCCTTATTGTAATGATAATAGCTGCTGTTGAGACAGTTTTTGCATTGTTTTTAGTGATAATGGAATGTAGGCATTTAAAAAACATTGAAAGATTGCCTGATGCATTCCTTAATCTTTTATTACCGGAAGTTGTAGAAATGTTTTTCAATGGAATTGTATATTTGGTTTGGACGATTATATTCTACAGGATATTCCGAAGCGGCAGACCATTTACAAATGGCAATATAATTGCAGTCAGAGTTGTAGCTGCCCTGACATTTATCAAAGGTTTTGTTTGGGTTTTTATAAGATATGGTGCAGGTGATTCGATCTTAACGTCAATTGTCGGACCGTTCTTTTCAACATTCGGTGCTGTTTTATTCCTGCTTTTTGCCGAAATAATGCGCTACGGAAAGCTTCTCCAGATAGAGTCGGACGAAACGTTATGAGGTGAGCCGATATGGCACAGTTTTTTCAGGGAGGTATTGATATGAATAACGAGAAATTAATGTCAAAGATCAGAACAGTCAGCAGGATATCGGTAGTCGGAGCAGTCATATATATAGCAGTTTCGGCCTTGCGTTTCGTTCCTGACGCCGTGAAAGGCTTTAAAGACGGATGGAACAGTGTTGATGCCGATACCGGGGCACAGGAAGAGGTGATGTCGTGGGTACAGCTCATGGTCGTGCCATTTGCTATCGCTTTTGCGGCAGTATCACTGATAATAATAGTATCTGGGCTTCAAGTGCTCTTCGGTATGAGCAGGAATGTTTCGCCATTCAATGACAAGGTCAGCAAAGCGGTAAAAAAGCTTGGTATAAGCTTTATTGTATTTGACGTGGTCAAAACTGTGCTTTATTTATTTATGTACGGCACTCTCGGTATCGGTATGGTATGGCTGGCAGGACTTATATTATGTGCATTTGCGCTGGTATTCCGCTATGGAACTATCCTGCAGCAGGAATCGGACGAGCTTCTCTGATAAAAGGAAGGGACGGATATGGATAAGGAAAAACTTACGAAAAAGATAAATAAACTCAGCAAGTTCGTGGTATGCGCAATGGTGGTATATTTTATGCTTAACTGCTGCGGCATATGGCCCGATACAAAGTCGGGCGACACGGTGAGTCTGGACGTTGATAAAGTGCCTTTCTGGAAGGCTTCGCTGGGGATAGTTACCATAGTGCTCATCATAGCATCTGTGATCGGCGTCTACATACAGACCTACAGGCTTATGTCGGGGCTGAGCAGGAACAGCACTCCGTTTACAAAAAAGACAGCAAATATCGTCCGTGACCTCGGGATATTTTTCATTATCATGGAAATAGCAGGCGATACTTTCATGTTCATTGCAGGCGGCGTGGTCAATGTAAACTTTTTCTGGCTGGCAGGACTTATCATGTACAGCTTTTCGCTGGTTTTCAGATACGGATCCAATTTGCAGCGGGAATCCGACGAAACTTTGTGAGGTGAGCTGATATGTCGATAATTCTAAGACTTGACCGCGTAATGGCGGACAGAAAAATGAGCCTTAACGAGCTCAGCGAACGTGTGGGAGTGAGCAACGTCAACCTTTCTAAGCTGAAAACGGGAAAGGTCAGTGCTATACGCTTTTCCACGCTGAACGCAATATGCAAGGTGCTTAATTGTCAGCCGGGAGATATACTCGAGTTCATAGACGACGGCGAGGAATAAACAAAACGGGGCAGAATGATATAGGGATTTTAATAATATAAGGCCCGAAAGCGGTAGGGGTACCGTTTTCGGGCTTCGTTGCTTTTATATAAGGCTGTTACTTGCCGTTTATTTCCTTTATGTCGTAGGAAAGCTCATAGAGCTCATTGTCACATTCGCTGTAAAAGCTGTTCACTATGCGGCTTGCCACAAGATGACCTCCGTCGTCGTCGGCGCCTACGAGGAGCACGAGAACTGTGCCGTTTTCGCAGGTGGAAGCCATATCTCCCCGTCGGAGACAGTTTTTCACGGCTTCCGAGAGTATATCCATGACCTTTTTATCCCTCTTTGCATCCTCCGTGCCCTTTTTTATAAGGCTTATGACCAGCATCTGCGCGCTTTTATCTGTTCTTTCGAGTATTCGCATCACAAAGCGGAAGATGTTGCCGAAGTCCACCGAGCGGACGCAGTAAGCTCCCGAGCCGCTGTCCTGAAGGGACATAAGCGCTCTGAGGTCTATATTTGCGGCGCTTTCCTCTTCACAGGGGATCAGTGACAGAGCCCGTATCCTGCGCAGTATAAGCTTCGGACACAGGGGCAGACCGATAACATCGTCAAACCCCTGGGAAAGGAGTATCTCCTGATTTTCGGCACTGCTGTCGGAAGTAACGGCGGCGGCAGGAATATTCGCCAGCTTTTCCGAACTGCGGATATTTTCGATAACTGCACCTATGGAACCGCCGCAGTATTCCTGAGAGATCAGCAGCAGATCACAGCTGGTCAGCCGACGCGGATCAGCAGTAAATATGCAGTCAAAGGAGCTGCCGACAGCATTTTCCCAGTATTTACGGTTATCCGATCTGTCGATGATACCTGCTTTCATAGCACACCTCCGTTCAAAAGTTGTTCATATTTTCTATTGTATCATACCTTTGTGAAAGTTTCAATCATCATTTGCAACAAATTTCAGCTCCTTTTTTTGGCTGAATGAGCATAATACAAAGACAGCTGTTTCCGTTTCGCAATAAAAGCGAAACCGTTTTTTTGCTTGCTATTTTTGAAAAGTTGCTGTATAATGTATTTACAAGATCTGTATGAGGAGGTAAGGACATGAAAATAAAAAAGACTTTTGCTGCTGTTTCGGCGTCAGCAATGCTGGCAGCTGCCATGCTTTCGGGCTGCACCGATAATAATACGAGCTATATCGAAAGACCGCAGACTGAAACTGTCACTACCACAGACGACATTGTTGAATGGACAACAAAGGCAGTCACGACCAAGACAGTTACTTCCTCAAGGAAGAACAAAAAGATCACTTCTGCCTCTGATACCAAGGTCACTACATCTTCGGGCAAGAACGGCAAAAATGGAAAGAACGGCAAGAACGGCGGAAAAACCACTTCATCTTCCGATACATACACCGAAACTACTACAACCGAAGTTTTTGATGCAGAGGACGGCACCTATGTTGAGTACCATTTCCGCAATAAAAAGCTCCTTAACCAGCACTTTGAGAAGCATGGCAGGGAGTTTGACGGTGATTTCAACTATGCTACCGCTGCGGATTATGAAAAGGGCGCCAGTGATGTTATAAACAACAAGACAGCGCTTCACAAGACCGAAGCCGAGGACGGCGACGGAGTTTATTATATCGAGGCTACCAATGAGTTCGTCATACTTTCCACTGACGGCTATATAAGGACATATTTCCGTCCTGACGGCGGTCTCAGCTATTATAACAGACAATAGGAATGAAGGTGCTTGAATGAATAAAGCAATATTAACAGCGGCTGCGGCGGTTTCGGCAGCGGTCCTGCTCTGCGGCTGTGCAGGCAGCCATTCTTCAGATAAAAAGGGGGCAGCGGCAAAACCCGAGCGTCCCACATCCTGGAGCACGGAGCAGAGAAGCCTTGAGGAGGTCACGCCGAATAAGGGCGAAACACAGGTATTCATCACAAAGGATGAGGAAAATGATGCTGTAAGGCTGATACAGGGAGTTCTCAGTACTGAGCCCATAAACGATGAGAAGGCAGCTCTTGACCTGATAGCTTCCTATTCCGAGGTCATGGGCTTTGTGGACGTATACAGCGAGCTGAAGTTCGGCGGCATCATTGATTACAGCGACAAGCTGGATTACAGATTCGATCAGTACTGCAATGATATAAAGGTGGAAGGCAGCTTTGTTGAGCTCACTGTGGATATGACCGAGGGAAACAAGGCAGTAGTCCTCAACAGCACCTATACCGATACATGGGGCTTAAGCACCAAGCCGAGAGTAAGCTCTCAGGACGCCGTCAGATGTGCAGCGGACAGGTTCAAGCTGTCAAAGGCCGCTGCAAAACCCGAGCTTACCATATTTGAAGGCCCGAAACTGGCGTGGGTAGTACCTGTAAAGGACAAAGAGGTATGCGAGGTGTACATCGACGCCGAAAACGGGGACATTATTCACGAAAAGCGCATAGAAAGCTGAATATAAAAGAAAAGGGGATACATTCCTTACGGAACATATCCCTTTTGCTTTTTCCTTTTATCTTACTTTACGATAAATTTGTCGATCTCCTTGAGGAACTTGTCAGCATCATCTGTGTGCGCATTAAGCTGGATGGGTTTTGAGAGGTCGAGGCTGAAGATACCCATGATGGATTTTGCATCGATAGCATATCTTCCGGAAACGAGGTCAATATCGAAATCATACTTCATAACGATGTTGACGAATTCCTTTACGTCATTGATTGCCTGAAGATTAACAGTTGTTTTAGTCATACTTTACCTCCTGTTTTCAGATGTCTGTGTTTGTTTTTTTCTTGTTTATTTCTTTTTTATGCGGCTTTTCCACTTCCGCAACTATATAATAGCACGTAAATTCGGCAATGTCAAGGCGTTGACAGAATTTTCGGCAATTGGTATAATTGATTGATATGGGGGGAGATATTTTTTATTAATACCGATATACTATTAAGAGTGCATAAAATTATTAATTTAAATTTGTGCATTATTCCAGTGAGGGAAAGTGCAAGTTTTATGATATTTAAGGTGAGTTATGTATAAGATATATTTTATAACTTTTGGCTGCAAGGTGAATCACTATGAGACCGAGTGCATGAAGGAGCTTTTTCGTCAGGCAGGTTTTGAGATCACGGACGAGGAAGAAAAGGCCGATGCGGTGGTGATAAACTCCTGTACAGTTACCTCCTCCGGGGACAGCCGTGCGCTGACAGCTCTCCGCAGGACGAGGGAAGCTCTGCCCTCTGCGGTCATAGCCCTGACAGGCTGCTATCCTCAGGCCGATCCCGGGGAGGCAGGCAAGCTTACGGAGGCGGATATTATAGCCGGAACAAAGCACCGCAGCGGTATAGTCGATATGGTGTGCAGCTGCCTTGAGGACAGGAAGCGTATAGTCGAGCTGTCGGATTATAGCTCCGATGAGCTTTTCGAGCCTTTGAAATGCACCCGTTTTGACAGGAATACCCGCGCCTTTGTGAAGATACAGGACGGCTGCAACCAGTTCTGTTCCTACTGCATGATACCCTACGCAAGGGGGCGCTGCCGCTCAAAGCCTCTTGAAGTTCTGCGCGGTGAAATACGTGAGATAGCTGCAAACGGCGTCAGAGAAATAGTGCTGTCGGGCATAAATCTCTGCTTCTACGGCAGGGAATGGGGAGGCGACCTTGCAGACGCTGCGGAGATATGCGCAGAGACCGCAGGCATTGAGAGGATACGTCTTGGTTCGCTGGAGCCTGAGATGATGTCGGATGAGCTTCTTGCCCGTCTGAAAGCCCTGCCTCAGTTCTGCCCCCAGTTCCATCTGTCGCTTCAAAGCGGCTGCGATAGGACGCTGAAGGCCATGAACCGCAGATATACCGCCGCGGAGTATCTTGCTCTTACGCAGCGTATACGCAGCATATTCCCTGATTGTTCCTTTACCACGGACGTTATGGTCGGTTTTCCGCAGGAGACAGGCGCAGACCACGCAGAGTCACTGGATTTTGTCAGGAAGATAGGCTTTGCAAAGGTACACGTGTTCCGCTATTCCCGAAGGAAGGGCACAAGGGCGGATAAAATGGACGGACAGGTGCCCGAGAGCGTCAAGACTCTCCGCTGGCAGGAGATGACCTCCGCCGCAGAGAAAAGCAGGGATGAGTATCTCAGTTCACTGGTGGGCAGAACAGTTCCCGTGCTCTTTGAGCGTGAAAATTCTACAGAATTTCACCGCGGATATGCACCTGATTATACATTAATAAAAATTTCTCGAAAAAATCCCGAAAAAAGTTTGCGTAATCAGATAATAAGTGTTATAATAGAAGAGTATGGTCATGACTGCTGCTTCGGCAGCGCTGTCGCTGACGTTTAAATGCGTAATTTGCATTTATTGTAGGGGATGCCTTCGGCAGTCCTCGCCTTACGAAATAAATAACATTATACGTTTTGTATGGGCGCTTTCAGAGCACCCGAAAATACACATAGTTTTCGAAACGGGCGAGCGGAACTCGCCCCTGCACAGCGTTATTTATAATTATAAATAAAATTAACGAAAAAGGAGAACTGAATTATGTCCGTATTCAGAATTTACGTTGAAAAAAAGCCTGAATTCGCAGTAGAAGCACAGTCTGTGCTCAGCGATATAAAGACTGCACTCAGACTTAACATTTCGGGAGTACGTATCCTCAACAGATACGACGCAGACAAGCTCAGCGAGGAGGATTTCAGGGCTGCTGTAAATACCGTATTCTCGGAGCCCGCCGTTGATGTGGTATATGATGAAATGCCCCAGGTCGCCGAGACAGACCGCGTATTCGCTGTTGAATACCTTCCAGGACAGTTCGACCAGAGAGCCGACAGCTGTGAGCAGTGTATCCAGATACTCCGTCAGGGAGAGCGCTGCCGCGTAAGAAATGCAAGAGTATACATCATCTCCGGTATTATCACCGACGATGATTTCGCAAAGCTCAAGGCTTACATCATCAACCCTGTGGAGAGCCGAGAGGCTTCACTGGAGACTGTAAAGACTCTCGATACAAATTACGATATCCCCACAACAGTTGAAGAGCTGGAGGGCTTTATCAACCTCAATGCCTTCGGACTTCACGCTTTCGTTGACAAGTTCGGTCTTGCCATGGACTACGATGATATAAAGTTCTGTCAGGACTATTTCCGCAACGAGGAGAAGCGTAATCCTACAATTACGGAAATACGCATGATCGACACCTACTGGTCGGATCACTGCCGTCATACCACTTTCCTCACAAATGTTGAGAACGTAAAGATAGATACTCCTTATATAAAAGATACATACGATCTGTATGTAAACGTCCGCAACGAGCTGGGCAGAACGGACAAGCCCATGACTCTTATGGACCTTGCTACCCTTGCAGCAAAGAAGCTGAAGGCGGACGGAAAGATGGCTGACCTCGATGAGAGCGAGGAGATCAATGCCTGCTCTGTAAAGATCAAGGTCGATGTGGACGGTGAGCTTGAGGACTGGATACTCATGTTCAAGAACGAGACTCACAATCATCCCACAGAGATCGAGCCCTTCGGCGGTGCGGCTACCTGCCTCGGCGGAGCTATCCGCGATCCGCTTTCGGGACGTTCATATGTATATCAGGCTATGCGTGTGACAGGTGCAGCTAATCCGCTGGTACCCGTTGAGGACACCATCGCAGGCAAGCTCCCCCAGAGAAAGATCACAGTGGGCGCTGCAAACGGATACAGCTCCTACGGCAACCAGATAGGCCTTGCAACAGGCCATGTTGCTGAGGTATATCACCCCGGCTATGTTGCAAAGCGTATGGAGATAGGTGCGGTCCTCGGTGCTGCTCCTTCTGAGAATATCCGCAGAGAACGCCCCGTTCCCGGAGATATAGTTATACTCCTGGGCGGCAAGACAGGTCGTGACGGCTGCGGCGGTGCAACAGGCTCATCAAAGTCACATACACTTGAATCCCTTGAGAGCTGCGGCGCAGAGGTACAGAAGGGTAATCCTCCCGAGGAAAGAAAGCTCCAGAGACTGTTCCGCAATCCCGAGGTAACAAAGATGATAAAGCGCTGCAATGACTTCGGTGCAGGCGGCGTTTCCGTTGCTATCGGCGAGCTCACAGACGGTCTCGTTATCAACCTCAACGCAGTACCCAAGAAGTACGACGGCCTTGACGGTACCGAGATAGCTATTTCAGAGTCTCAGGAGAGAATGGCAGTAGTCATCGCTCCGGAGGATCTTGACAAGTTCCTTGAGGAGGCTGCAAAGGAGAATCTTGAAGCTACACTGGTGGCAGACGTTGTTGAAGAGCCCAGACTCAAGATGGTATGGAACGGAAATACTATCGTTGACCTTTCACGTGAGTTCCTCAATTCCAACGGAGCTCCCAAGTATACCGACATAGAGATCGAGAGACCTCTCTGCAATTCCGAATCTGCTCCCGCAGACAGTGCCGAGACATGGTCGCAGCTTATGTCAAACCTCAATGTATGCTCACAGAAGGGACTTATCGAGAAGTTCGACTCCACTATCGGAGCAGGCACAGTTCTCATGCCCTTCGGCGGTGTATACCAGATGAGCCCTTCTCAGGCAATGGCTGCAAAGATACCCGTACTCACAGGCGAGACCAATACCTGCTCACTCATGGGCTGGGGCTATAATCCCGATATTTCCGAGAAATCTCCTTATCACGGCGCTATGCTGGCAGTTATCGAGTCTATTTCAAAGGTAGTTGCAGCAGGCGGCTCATACAAGAAGTGCTGGCTCACATTCCAGGAGTACTTCGAGAGAACACAGAATGATCCCACACGCTGGGGCAAGCCTATGGCCGCACTTCTCGGCGCATTCAAGGCTCAGCTCGAAATGGGCTGCGGCGCTATCGGCGGAAAGGACTCTATGTCAGGTACATTCGAGAATATCGACGTGCCTCCTACTCTTGTTTCTTTCGCAGTATCCACTGCTATGGCTGACAAGATAGTTTCCACAGAGTTCAAGGAGCCGGGAAGCACGGTAATTTCTATAGTTCCCGAGT
This sequence comes from Ruminococcus flavefaciens 007c, assembly GCF_000571935.1. GTDB lineage: Bacteria > Bacillota > Clostridia > Oscillospirales > Ruminococcaceae > Ruminococcus > Ruminococcus flavefaciens_F. Next base: position 33,676 of record NZ_ATAX01000032.1, read on the forward strand.
ATGACGAGCACGGACTTCCGAAGTTTGAGAGTATCAGAGAGTGTTTCGACAAGGTGGAGAAGATCATTGCAGACGAGCGTGCGAATGCTGTATGGACAAATGGCTACGGCGGATTTGCCGAGGGTATCGCTAAGATGTGCTTCGGCAACAAGATAGGCTTTGAGTTTACAGCTCAGCCCTCTGCCGAAATGCTCTTCAAGCCCTGCTACGGTGCATTCATCATCGAACTTAAAGGCGACGCAAAGAACGGCGAGAACATTCTCGGCAAGACTGTCAAGGACTACAAGATACTTTGCCGTGATTATACTCTCAGCCTCGACAATCTCCAGAGAATATGGGAAGCTAAGCTTGAACCCGTATTCCCCTGCCGCATAAAGACTACGGATACTACTCCGCAGACATATTCATCGCCTAACCGCATACAGCTTGCGGCTTCCACAAAGATCGCAAAGCCGAGAGTTCTGATCCCTGTATTCCCGGGAACCAACTGCGAATACGATACTGCACGTGCCTTTGAGAAGGCAGGCGCTAAGGCTGAGGTAGTTGTTATCCGCAACCTTTCAGCAGGCGATATCGAAGAGTCTGTAGGCTACTTTGAGAGAGCTGTAAGACGCTCGGAGATAATCATGATCCCCGGCGGCTTCAGCGGCGGTGACGAGCCCGAGGGAAGCGGTAAGTTCATCACAGCGTTCTTCCGCAATCCCAAGATCAAGGATGCGGTTCACGATCTCCTCAGGAACCGTGACGGACTTATGCTGGGTATATGCAACGGCTTCCAGGCACTTATCAAGCTGGGACTCGTACCCTACGGCGAGATAATCGACATGGCTGATGACGCACCTACACTTACATTCAATACTATCAACCGTCACCAGTCCATGATGGTAAATACACGTATCGCTTCCAACAAGAGCCCATGGCTCTACGGCTGCGAGGTAGGCGATATCCACACAGTTGCTATCTCCCACGGTGAGGGACGCTTTGTTGCTCCCGCAAGCCTTATCCAGCAGCTTGCAAACAACGGTCAGATCGCTACACAGTACGTTGATCTTGACGGAAATCCGACTATGGATATACGCTACAATCCCAATACCTCCATCGAGGCTATCGAGGGAATCACTTCTCCCGACGGAAGAGTATTCGGTAAAATGGGACACTCAGAGCGTAAGGGCAGCTACATCTGCAAGAACGTTCAGGGTGAAAAGGATCAGAAGATCTTCGAAAGCGGAGTTAAATACTTCACATGATGATTTCAAGAGGACGGCTTTATGCCGTCCTTTTTATATAATAAGATAATTGACGATTTGAGTGCGATATGATATAATAATTTTAAATATTTTTTACGGAGGTTTTTTTGCAATGAAACTTAAAAAACTTATCACAGCAGCAGTTGCTTTAACTCTTACGGGTACGGCTATGCCTGCAAACAGCGTATTTACCCAATGTACGGCTATTTCAGCAGAGGCGATAGTGTATTCGGATTATAGAGAGGGCCCACTGACATTTGATATTTACGAAGATCATGCCGAAGTTGTAAAATGTGCTCAATTTGTTAACGGTTCGCTCAATATCCCTTCAGAAGCTTATGGAAGGCCTGTAACTTCAATAAAAACTATGGCTTTTCTGAATTGTGATATTTTTTCAATCGTAAGGATCCCCGACAGTGTGAAAGAGATCGGAGAAGCAGCTTTTCAGGGCTGCAAAGGATTGAGAGAGATCATCATAGGAGATAACGTTGAAACAATAGGAGATAACGCTTTTTCCGGATGTACTTATCTCAGAGAGATCAGGATCCCCGATTCTGTGACTTCACTTGGTCAGAGGTGTTTTTCAGGATGCGAAAATCTTTCCAGAGTGACTTTAGGTCAGGGCATTACAGAGATACCCGACAGCTGCTTTTTCAAAAGTGGTTTATGGGATATAATAATAAGCGGCAATGTTACTTCTATCAGGAGTTCGGCTTTTTACGGCAGCAGGCTTCATGAATTCTATGTGCCTGAAAGTGTTACCGATATCGGCTCCTATGCGTTTGCACGTTGTGAAGAGCTGTCATACGTTGATCTTGGAAATAAAATTGATAAGATAGAAAAAAATGTTTTTCAGAATTGTGGAAATCTTAATAAAGTAACGATCCCGGATACTGTAAAAGCTATCGAAAGCATGGCGTTTTTTAATACCGGCCTTAGCAGAATAAATGTGGGGAAGGGTACTGAGTATATAGGTGAGAATGCTTTTAATGATTGCTACCGATTACATGAGATAATCATACCGAATAAAAAGTGTGTTATTTATGATGCTTCCGAAACACTGGGTAATTATCTGAACAATCCTATTATCAGATGCTATGAGAATTCATATCCTGAAGAATATGCAAAAAAATGGGGCTATAGAATAGATCTCATAGGCTCAGGTGCAGCAGATGACGCAACCATGACCACAACAACTGCCAACGTCACAACTACAACTACTTCAAAGCCTGAAACTACAACAACTACTACTTATGACACAGCAGTCACATATTCGACTACTGTAAATCCTGCAACCACCACAACAACTCAGAAGGCAACGACTACGACAACTGCAAAGCCTGCAACAACTACCACAACAACTCAGAAGGCGACGACTACGACAACTTCAAAGCCTGCAACAACTACCACAACAACACAAAAGGCAACGACTACAACAACTGCAAAGCCTGCAACAACTACCACAACAACTCAGAAGGCGACGACTACGACAACTTCAAAGCCTGCAACGACTACCGCATCAACTCAGAATACAACGACTACAACTACTGCAAAGCCTGTAACCACCACCACAACCACGGTTCCCGAAAAGCCTGCGAGAAAGCTGGGCGACGTTAACAACGACGGCAAAATAGACGCTGTGGACGCTTCAATGATCCTTGCAAAATACTCTGAATATTCGACGACTTCTCTTGTTCCTACGGAAGAGGATTTTGAAGTTTGTGACGTTAATAAGGATAAGAAGATAGACTCCGTAGACGCTTCCAGCGTGCTTGCTTATTACGCTTTCATATCTGTTAACGTGGTAATGGATCTTACGTCATTTCTTGACAGATAACACAGAAGGCATAAATAAGTGTTATAATATTTAAAATATTATATTAGGAGGTTCATTATGAATATTAAAAAAATCACATCATCTATCATGGCAATAGCTATTTCATGCGGTACAGTGCAGGCGTTGAATTACTATTCTCCTAAGCATTTTACTGCTGTGGCTGAGGAAGACGAAGGCTTTTCTGAAGTTACAGTAGGAAATGTAAAATATAAGGTTTACAGCGATCATGCAGAGGTAAACGAATGCAGTAAGAGCGCTGTCGGCGAGATCGTTATTCCTGAAAATGTAAAAGGTATTAATATTACAAGGATAAATGATTTTGCATTTTGTGAATGCAGAAAAATTACGTCAGTGGTTATACCTGGTAGCATCAAATATGTTGGCGGGGCAGCTTTCTGGGGGTGTGAAAACCTTGGCGAGGCTTTTCTTCCTGATGGGTTAACGTTGATAGAAAGAAGCACATTTAAGGATTGTGAAAAGTTGAAGTCTATAAATATACCGGATAGTGTAACAAAAATTGGCGGTGATGCGTTTGATCATTGTATTAGCCTTACATCAGTAACAATACCTGATTCTGTTACAGAAATAGAAAATGGGGCATTCGCTTATTGTAAGAATCTCAGAACAGTTAAGATGTCTTCTTCTGTTCGTTACATTGATGACAGATCATTTGTAAATTGTAACTCTCTGCAATCAATTGAGCTTCCGAAAACAGTTGAAAAAATAGGTATGAATTCATTTCAATGCGGAAACATGAGTTCATTCACTGTTTATTCTGATAATTGTGAGTTTGATAAAAATGCACTTTTAAACGGAACACAAAACGGACAATTGGTATATAGCGGTATTGTTTATGGTTACGAAGGCTCGACTGCGCAGCAGTATGCTGAGAAAAATGGTTACAAGTTTGTGGCCTTGAAAGATGATACAATAACTGCAACCACTACGACAACAATTACAACCACCACTCAGAAGGCAACGACTACGACAACTGCCACGTCTGTAACCACCACCACAACCACGGTTCCCGAAAAGCCTGCGAGAAAGCTGGGCGATGAAAACGGTGACGACATAATAGATGCTGTGGACGCTTCAAATATACTCGCTTTGTATGTAAAATACTCGACTTCGGAAGGGGACTCTCCCACAAAAAGCGAACTAAATGTCTGTGATGTGGATGGCGACAGCAAGATAAACGCTGTTGATGCATCAAAGGTATTGGGCTATTACGTTTATACCTCAACGAGTGGCACCAAGAGTCTTGCAGAGTTCATCAAACAATAAGTATTTTCACGAAGGACGGCTATATGTCGTCCTTTTGACATATGCGGAATGATGTGTTATAATTGATTGGATACGGTGATGATAATTGTGAAAATCACAAGCTCCGACCTTGAAAATGACAGTGAATGACTCGTAAACTATCTGAGTGAGCGCTTATTGTAACGAGCCTGAAGCTCTACGTCACAGAAACCGCATGAGCGTCTGTGTATCAGGGAAGGATCAGTCAATGTACAAGAACAGCTTTGAATCTCTTATCATAGATGAAGAAACAGAGGAACGGAACAATGTCTGTTCCTATTGTTTTGTGTGTATTGATACGATTTCAGAGTCTGCGTTTACAGGCTCCGTGAGTACAAGAGAGACAAAGACTTAAGGGAGCCTTAACCGTTCCTATACACGGTTTTATGTTTAAATGCCGTGTATAGGACATGGGAAACTGTTATGCCGTTCCCTTCGGCCTGCACAGAAAAATGCAGCGCCGCATGTCTTATGACCGGGATCACGGCATAATAGACGGGAAAGGAAGGTGTTAAGGAAGAATAGAAAACACAGATGCAATTAATAGGATTGCATATATAATTAAAATTTGGAGGATAATCAGTAATTATGAAGAGAAAAGGTTTAATCAAGATCATGGCTGCAGCACTGGCCTGCACTATGCTTCCCATCAATTCCGAGATAATAGTACGCGATAAAAGCAGCTTCACAGAAGCAGCCGCAGCCGAAACAGCAGGCAGTGAGGGGGTACGTCTGAACAGCGAGGAAAAAACGCTGCTGATTGGAGGATATGTGACTTTTTCGCAGCTGAACGATGCAATGCTCAGCAACAGCGAAAAGTATGATTCTATCGTTGCCGAAGCCGGCACGGTATTCGACATGGAAAGCGCTAAAAATCTGTTTATGAATGTAAATGCCAAGCTTATTGACCTGTCCCGTGCTGATACGAGCAGAGTGAGAGATATGTCGTATATGTTTAATAAGTGCAGTGCGGGCAAGCTGGTTTTAAGCGCTGAAAAAAAGGACGATCAGAAGTTTACAACGGAAAACACATATAATATGCAGAATATGTTCAGAGAGTTCAAAACAGACGAGCTGCTTGATCTTTCGCGCTTCGATACAGCAGAAGCAGAAAAGATGGACTATATGTTCTATAAGTGTGATGCTCCGGAAATAAAGCTCGGTTCGGGTTTTGACACAGGCAGGATAAGGGATATGACAGCAATGTTCCAGAACTGCAACGTTCACGGTATAGACTTTTCGCTTATAAATACATACTGCGTTGAGAATATGACAGCTATGTTCTACGGAGCAAAGAATTACTATGACGGCAGCTATCACGATATAGACCTGAGCAGCTTCAAAACCGGCAGTGTTACCAGTATGCACGTAATGTTCGGCTCCAGCAGCTTCACACATATCAATACAAACGGCTGGGATACAAGACGAGTTGAAAAGATGACAGCCATGTTCAGCAGCAATCCTTATCTGGAAACTCTGGATATAAGCACATTTGATGCAAGCAGTGTTACGGATATAGAAGCTATGTTTTCCAATGACAGCAAGCTGAAATATGCTGATCTGAGCGGTCTGTATTCGTATAATGTAAACGGCTTCAAGAATATGTTCTATAATTGCAGCGAATTGTCTGCTGTAAGACTGGGAGACTGTGTGTATAAGCTCGGAGAGGATGCTTTGCTGAGAAATGACAAGGGCTGGTTCAATTCAAAGGACCTTACCGCAAAGGTCAGCGGAGACGGAGAATATGCCGAAATAGCCAACAGCGGCGATAATCTGTATATTTACGGTGAAGCTCCTCAGGATACTCTCGATTATATAAAGAAGAACAATCTTTACACTACAACCACCACCACAACTACAACTACAACGACAACAACAACAACAACAACCACCACAACCAAGCCCAAGGCAACAACAACCACCAC
>NZ_ATAX01000033.1 GCF_000571935.1 Ruminococcus flavefaciens 007c
AACCAAGCCCAAGGCAACAACTACCACCACAACCAAGCCCAAGGCAACAACTACCACCACAACAAAGCCCAAGGCAACGACAACCACAACAACCAAGCCAAAGGTAACGACTACTACAACTACAGTCAGCAAACCTGCTGTAACAATGCTCGGCGATGCCAACTGCGATAATAAGGTAGATCTTGCAGACGCTATACTCATAATGCAGGCTCTTGCAAATCCCAATAAGTACGGTATCGGCGGTACTGCTCAGAAGCCGCTGACAAAGCAGGGATATGCAAATGCAGATGTGGACAGCTCCACAAAGGGACTTACAGGAGATGACGCATTGAGGATACAGGAGTATCTGCTGCATAAAATAGATTCCATAGGCGATCAGAAATGATCGGTCGGAAACGGTACGTTTATACGTGCCGTTTTTGTTTATAACAGGGAAGGAATACAGTTGATTCTTGCGGGGCGTAAAATGAGTGAAATTCAACGGACGGGCATCGAAGCCGAAAAAAATATTTTTTGTATTCGACTTAGTAAACAAATTTTTGATAATACTATTGTTGATATTCACAGAGTTTCCGCCCGCTGTGCAATGTTCATATTTTTGTGTTGACTAATAGTGGAAATTAGTATATAATATTAGTGTGGTTACAGGTGATCGCTGTAACAAATACAATAGTAAGGAGATATGCTATGAACAATATTCTATTTGCCGCTTCCGAGTGCGTTCCTTTTATAAAGACAGGCGGTCTTGCAGACGTTGTGGGCGCACTGCCGCAGTATCTGGACAAGAAACAGTTCGATGTAAGAGTCATCATGCCATATTACACCTGTATACCCGATAAGTACAGGAATGAGTTCAAATACGTTCACCACTTCTATATGGATTACGGTATGAGAAGCGAGGGCGTCCATGTCGGTATCATGGAGTATGAATATAATGGCATAACCTTCTATTTCGTGGATAACGAGTATTACTTCAAGTGCGACAGCCCTTATTCTCCCGACCTGAAATGGGATATAGAAAGGTTTACTTTCTTCTGTAAGGCTGTTCTGGCGATACTGCCTGTTATAGGCTTCCGCCCGGATATTATACACTGTCACGACTGGCAGGCTTCCATGATACCCGTTTTCCTTCATTCCGCTTTTGCTACAAACCCGTTCTTCAGCTCCACAAAGACTATCATGACTATCCATAACCTGAAGTTCCAGGGTGTATGGGATATCGATACCTTTAAGTTCAACACGGCTCTGCCCGATTATATGTTCACCTCAGATAAGCTGGAATTCCACAACAATGCCAATATGCTCAAGGGCGGTCTGGTATACGCTGATTATATCACTACCGTATCCGAGACCTACGCCGAGGAGATAAAGTATCCCTTCTACGGCGAGCAGCTGGACGGACTTCTCCGTGCAAGGTCGGCTTCGCTGAGAGGAATACTCAACGGCATAGACTACAAGGTGTTCGATCCTGCCCATGACAATAAGATCTTCGCGGACTATACTGCAAAGAACGCCAAGACGAAAAAGGCTGAGAACAAGAAGAAGCTCCAGGAGCAGCTGGGACTTCCCGTGGACGAAGGCAAGTACATGATAGCCATAATTTCACGCCTTACCGATCAGAAGGGTCTGGATCTGGTAAACTATGCTATCGAGCGCATATGCGATGAGAACACCCAGTTTGTGATCATAGGCACGGGCGATCCCAGATATGAGAATATGTTCACGCATTATCAGTGGAAATACCCCGAGAGAGTTTCCGCTAATATCCTGTATTCCGACGAGCTGGCTCATAAGCTCTATGCTGCGGCAGATACCATGTTGATGCCGTCGCTGTTCGAGCCCTGCGGACTTACTCAGCTGATAGCTCTCCGTTACGGTACTCTTCCCATAGTACGCGAGACAGGCGGACTAAAGGATACAGTCACACCCTACAACGAGTTCGACGGTACCGGCAACGGCTTCTCTTTCGCTAACTACAACGGCGATGAGATGCTGGGCGTTATCAACTACTCCAAGCATATCTACTACAACCACCGCAAGCAGTGGGACAAGATGGTGCAGCGTGCAATGGAGCAGGACTTCTCGTGGAACAGCTCTGCAAGACAGTACGAGGGTATGTACAGCTGGATGATAAACTGGTAATAATTCTTTTATATAATGGAGTGAGGGCGGAACTCGATCCGCCCTTGCGCTTTGTTGAGCGGTGCGGAGTGCGTACTTTCCGCACCGTCCGATAATCAGTAACAAGGAGCAGATAATGTTAAAAGGCGCTATTTTTGATATGGACGGTCTTATGATAGACACCGAGAAGCTCTATCTGAAATTCTGGATACTGGCTGCAAAGGACTTCGGCTATGATATGACTCCCGAGCACGTCTACTCAATGCGCAGTATGGCGAGAAAGTTCTCCATACCCCTGCTGAAGGGTATATTCGGTGAGGACTGCCCCACAGAGGAGATAAGAGCTCACCGCACCGAGCTTATGGCGGAGTACATAAAGGAGCATGGCCTGGAGGTAAAGAAGGGGCTTTTTGTGCTGCTGGACTATCTCCGAGACAAAGGCATCAGAATGGCTGTTGCCACGGCTACGCCCCTTGAGCGGACTATGAGCTATCTTGAGACCATAGGCGCAAAGGACTACTTTTCGGCAGTGATATGCGGAGATATGGTCACTACGGGCAAGCCTGCCCCCGATATATACCTTGCGGCGGCAAAGGGACTGGGGCTGCCTTCTGAGGAGTGTGCAGCCTTCGAGGACTCGCCCAACGGCATAAAGGCGGCTCACGCCGCAGGCTGCTATGCTGTGATGATACCCGATATGACTCAGCCTGACGAGGAGATAAAGCCTCTCCTGTCGGCAGTATATGACAGCCTCGACCAGGCAGCGGAGTTTTTTGAAAGGAGCTTATGATATGAGCGTTTCGGAAATATTTGAGATACCAAAGTTTTATTACTTCGAGAGCGGCAACGACTTCTCGGGGAGCAAGGACGACTTTTCCTATAAAATAGCCAACGGAGACACAATGAAGTGCATGACCTGGCACGGCAGGCTCTGTTCGATGAAGGCGGAGATAGAGCATGAAGCCGAATTCGAACGTACACAGGAGGGCTTCGAGGCCATGATAAAGTGGCTGGAGGAGCAGTATAAAGGGGAATGAGCCCCTGTCTACCCGTGAGTATCAGGGGCATAGCCGCGGCATATTATGTTCCCGAAATATTTTTGCTGTGCGGAACAATGAGCCAAAAATAGACGTTGACAAAAACATACTGTGGGTTTATAATTATAATGAGTAGTTATATCTGCTCATCTCATGAACTTTTATAAAAAACGGAGGAATCATGGATATTATAATTGTAGGCTGCGGAAAGGTGGGAGCTTCTCTCGCTGAAGTCCTCAGCAGTGAACATAATGTTACTATTATAGATAAGAAGGAGGCGCTTATTGAAGCCGCAACCAATGACTACGACGTCATGGGAATTGTCGGCAACTGCCTTCAGACTCAGATCCTCGAGGAGGCCAACGTTGCAAAGGCAAATATATTTATTGCCGTTACTACCTCTGACGAGGTGAATATTCTCTCCTGTCTTATTGCAAAAAGAATGGGAGCCCGTCACTGTGTAGCCCGTGTGCGCAGCCCCGAATTCGACAAGCAGCTGGTATTCATGCGTGAAGAGCTTGGTATCAGCATGATGGTAAATCCGGATTACAACGCCGCTAACGAGATAGCAAAGGTTCTTCGCTATCCCGAGGCTATAAATATAGAGTCATTTGCAAAGGGAAGAGTAGACCTGGCGGAGATCCGCATTACCAGCGGAAGTATCCTGGACGGAGTGGCTCTCACCCAGCTATCGAGACGTATGAGGCTCGATGTGCTTATATGCGCAGTTCAGCGTGGTGATGAGCTCACTATCCCGAACGGTAATTTCGTGCTTCGTGCGGGAGACAAGATACACATGACAGCTTCTCACAGCAATATGGTCAAGTTTTTCAAGAGCATAAGCGCCGCTTACCGCGAAAAGCGCGTAAAGTCTGCGGTGCTCATCGGCGGCGGCCGTATTGCCTATCATCTGTCCCAGCAGCTTATAGAAATGGGTGCAAAAGTCAAGATCATCGAGATCGATCGCGAACGCTGCCTTGAACTGTCCGACAGGCTCAATAAGGTAGATATTTCTTGCGCCGACGGTACAGATCACGATATACTGGAGGAGGAGCGCGTTTACGACGCCGATGCGGTGGTAACACTGACCGGCATCGACGAGGAGAATATACTCCTTTCGCTCCTTGCAAAGAACAACGGCGTGGATAAGGTGGTAACAAAGGTAAACAGAATGTCCCTTATGCAGCTTTCGGACACTCTCGACCTCGATAGCATCATATCACCCAAGACTATCACGGTAAATCAGATACTTCAGTACGTCAGAGCAAAGCAGAATTCTCTCGGAAACAGTGTAACCACGCTGTACAGACTGGTCAACGACCGTCTGGAGGCGATAGAATTCGTTGTCCGTGACAAGAAGGAGTACGTTGATGTGCCTCTGAAAAAGCTGAAGCTGCGCAGCGGTATCCTCATTGCAAGTATTGTAAGAGGCAATGAACTCATAATCCCAAAGGGCGATGACTGCCTGAAGGTAAATGACAGTGTCGTTGTCGTGACTACCACAAAAGGCATGCACGACCTGAGTAATATATTTGACTGAGGTGTAGCGGACGATTTCTATGAATTACAGAATGATTTCATATATTATGGGACAGATACTGAAGGTCGTGGGACTTTTCATGCTTCTTCCCATAATTGTAGGGTTTATTTACGGTGAGAATCATGTGGTTGCTTCCTTCGGCATACCGTTCCTTATTACTATGGCCATTGCAATGGGATTTACCATTGCGAAGCCGAAGAACAATGCGGTATATTCAATGGAGGGCTTCGTGAGCGTTGCGGCTTCATGGGTAACCATGTCCTGCATAGGTGCTCTGCCCTTTGTGATTTCGGGAGAGATAGCAGATTATCCCAGCGCTCTGTTTGAGACTGTTTCGGGATTTACCACCACCGGTGCCACCATACTGGAGGACGTTGAGGCAATGTCGCGTTCCTGCCTGTTCTGGCGAGCTTTAACTCACTGGCTGGGTGGTATGGGAGTTCTTATGTTTGTGCTGGCTATAATGTCCAGCAATGATTCAAGGACCATGCATATGATGCGAGCTGAGTGCGCAGGCCCGAAGGTAGGACGTCTGGTGTCAAAATCAAGGTTTTCTGCCCGTATACTCTACGGTATCTATATTACCATGACCGTTTCGGAGGCAATACTCCTCATGTGCGGCGGTATGCCGCTGTATGATGCGATAATACATTCCTGCTCGTCGGCAGGTACGGGAGGATTCTCCATGTGGGGAAACAGTATCGGCCACTATAACAGCGTATACATCGAAATGGTCATTGCTGTGTTCATTATCCTCTTCGGCGTTAACTTCAATCTTTATTATTACCTTATAATAAAGAAATTCTCCCTTGCCTACAAGAACGAGGAGGTAAGGACATATTTTGGCGTTATCATAGCGGCTACCGCTATAATCGCCGTCAGTGTGCATAAGCTCTATGACGGAGTGGGCGATACACTGAGACACAGCTTTTTTATGGTGGCTTCCACCATTACTTCGGCAGGCTTTTCAACCACTGATACGGCGAAATGGCCTGTATTCTCGCAGACTCTGCTGCTGATGCTCATGTTCGTGGGCTCCTGCGCAGGCTCTACGGGCGGCGGTATGAAGGTATCGCGTATAATTATACTCATAAAGACAGGCATCAAGGAACTCAAGTATATTACAAATCCTCGCGCTGTGACTACTGTCAAAATGGACGGAAAGCCCGTGGAAAAGGATGTTGTGCGCGGCGTCAGCAATTATCTTATCCTGTTCCTTTCGCTTATGTCAATATCTGTGCTTATGGTGACTCTGAACGGCTTTTCCATTGAGGAGTCCCTTTCATCGGTCATCACCTGTATGAATAATATCGGCTTCGGTGTGGGACGTTTCGGTCCTGCGGGCAACCTCAGCGGACTCAATGCCTTCTCAAAGGTAGTGCTGTGTTTTGATATGCTGCTGGGACGTCTTGAGATCTATCCGCTCATAATGCTGTTTGTGCCGAGAAGGAGATAAGACCTGCGGGCTTGGGGAAGCCTGAGGTTTTATATATTAAAATAGGAGGAATAAAACATGAAAAAGTTATTTGCAGCCCTTGTATCAGCGGCGATGTGCGCTGCGGTAATGACAGCGGCTCCCGTTACAGCTTCGGAGACTGCTCTCGTCAGCGGTATTTTGTCGGAGAACAGAGTGGGAGAATCGGGCTCCTGCGGAGATAATGCGCAGTGGAACCTTTCCGGCGGAAAGCTCACTATCACAGGCACGGGAAAAATGACAGCCTGGAAAACCAGCAGCTATGTTCCCTGGGACGAATTCAGAGAACAGATCACTTCCGTGGAGATAGCCAGCGGAATAACCAGTATCGGTCCCAGTGCATTTTTAAGGTGCAGTAATCTGCATTCTGTCAAGATACCTGATACCGTTACATCTGTCGGATCAAGTGCATTTATGCGTTCAGGCATAACATCTCTTGAGATACCTGCTTCCGTTACCATAGTGGGAAGAGACTTCCTGAGGGAATGTTCTTCTCTTAGCTCGGTGACCTTTTATAATGCAAAATGCGAGATAGTAGGCGGCAATCTTACTATAAGCAACAGTGAGTCAAACGGACAGGGCAGTTACGGCGGAACTATCTTAGGATATGATAATTCCACTGCAAAGAAATATGCCTCAGACCGCGGGATAAACTTCTGTCTTATCGGTCAGGCTCCGCCTGAGACTACTACTTCCACAACAACAACAACTACTACCACAACAACAACTACTACCACCACAACAACGACAACAACTACCACTACTACAACTACAACCACAACTTCCACTACAACTACTTCCACAACTTCCACCGCGACTACTTCAACATCCAATGTTAATACCGAAGATTATAAGCTCGGCGATATAAACAACGACGGAAGGGTAGACTCCGTAGACGCCAGCATGGCTCTTGCTGAATATGCTCGTCTTTCATCAAGACAGCCTGCTGCATTCAGCGAAAAGGAGAAAAAAGCAGCAGACGTTGACAAGAACGGAATGGTCGACTCTGTTGATGCCTCAAAGATACTTGCTTATTATGCCTATCTTTCTTCTCTGAAGGACGGAGAGCAGGTAAAAACAATATCGGATTTCATAAGCGGCATTTAAGTTTTCAGTTATGGGGAAGTGCATAGGGGTATTTTAATGGAAGCTGTGTTATATAAATCACAGATTCAGGAAACGGAGAAATATGCATGAGAAAACTGATAGCCGTTATGATGGCGGCGATATTGGGTTTATTTTCGGTATCTGCCGGACCGCAGCTTCTGAGCGAGGCTGCCGTGCCGCAGTATATTGGAAATGAAGACGCTAAGACAGGAGAATCAGGCTCCTGCGGAGCAAACGTCAGCTGGAACCTCTCGGGAGGCAGGCTAACCATTACGGGTACGGGAAAAATGGAGGTCTGGAAAACCAGCAGCTACGTCCCCTGGGACGCATACAGAAGCCAGATCAATTCCGTGGAGATAGCCGAGGGCGTAACAAGTATAGGTCCGAGTGCTTTTTTAAGGTGCAGCAACCTCAGTTACATAAAGCTACCGAACAGTATTGCATCTGTCGGATCCAGCGCATTTATGCGCTCGGGCATCTCATCCATCGAATTCCCGGCAAATGTTACCATAGTGGGAAGAGATGTACTGAGAGAATGTCCTTCTCTGAGGTCGGTGACCTTCTATAATCCGAAATGTGAGATAGTCGGCGGTAACCTCACCGTAAGCAACAGTGAATCGGCAGGAAAAGGCAGCTACGGCGGAGTTGTCCGCGGTTACAGCGGCTCTACAGCCGAGACATATGCTAAAAGTATCAATTGCAGGTTTGAGAAGCTGAGCGGTCAGCCTCCCACAACTACAACAACTACGAAAACGACTACCACTACTACGACCACGACTACCACTACCACCACAACAACTACAACAACATCTACAACAACTACTACAACAACTACTACAACATCTACGACAACCACTACAACAACTACTACATCTACAACGACCACTACCACTACAACTACAACTACAACCACTACAGCAGCCTTTATTTCAAGTATATCGGCAAAGGTCAGGATAGATCAGATCCCGTATAAGACCACTTATACCGTAGGTGAGGATCTTGATCTCAGGGGTGGTGTGATACAGCGCAGCTATATTGAATATCTCAGCAACGGAGCATTCATAGAGCATGATCTCGATCCGCTGAATATGGCTGATGTATCCTACTGGCGCGACAGTGTGTACGTAAACACGGATAATTTCAATAAAGACCAGCCCGGCAAGTATATTATAACCTTCGGCTATGTGAAGGATAACTCTGTGGATTATGCTGATCTTGAGGTGGAGGTGCTCCCGCCCCTCACAACAACTACTACCACTACGACCACCACACAGCCTTATGTACTGAGTGTTTCGGCTAAGGTATCTGTGGGAAGGACTCCCAATAAGACTACATATACGGTTGGTGAAGAGCTTGATCTGAGCGGCGGAACCATAATACGTTCCTTTACGGAGTTCCTCAGCGACGGTACATTAAGGGACATAGTCCTTGAAGCACTTGATATGACAAGTATGTCCTACTGGCAGGACGGAGTTTACGCGAATACATCTGCCTTTGATAAGAACAGGGCAGGAAAGTACACTATATCCTTTGGTTATACCAAGTCCGGCTCGGTAGCATATACAGATATGGAGGTAGAGGTTAAGGAACCTGAGACAACCACCACAACAACGACTACAACAACAACAACGACCACTACCACCACCACAACTACCACCACAACTACAACAACTACAACGACAAGTACGACTACCACAACGACGACTACTACCTCAACCACCACAACAACAACGACCACAACTACGACTACCACAGAGCCGTATGTGATCGGAGTTTCAGCAGATCTTTCGATAGGAAGCTATCCTTTCAGAACAACCTATACCGTAGGCGAAGAGCTTGATCTGCGGGGAGGTTCGCTTATACGCTCCTTCAGGGAGTTCCTAAGCAACGGTACCTTCAGGGATACGTTCCTTGCGGCTCTGGATATGGCGGATATAGTGGAATGGCGTGACGGAGTAAGTGTTGACAGTTCTTCCTTTGACAAGAACAGGGCAGGAAAGTATAATATAAGCTTCAGCTATACAAAGTCGGATTCGACAGCAAATGCAGATCTGGAGGTGGAGGTTCGGGAGACTGAAACAACTACTCCCCCCACTACAACAACTACCACCACGACAACCACGACTACAACTACGACCACAACTACAACAACCACGACTACGACAACAACTACTACTACAACAACGACAACTACCACCACCACAACAACTACGACTACGACAACTACCACCACAACAACGACTACAACTACAACAACGACTACAACTACAACTACAACAACAACCACCACTACTGCACCTGCAAGTGTGGAGAATGAGCCATTTATAAGGATAGTCTCGCTTCCGGATAAGCTGAATTACAAGATCTTTGAATGGTATGATCTGCAGGGCGGTGTGGTTGAAATAGGTCATGCGGAAAGCGGCGGCAGGGTCATTGCCGAGAAAGTTTCCATGGACGATCAGCGTATTTTAAAAAATACCGAATATCGCAGCTGGGTAAGAGGTACG
Organism: Ruminococcus flavefaciens 007c; assembly: GCF_000571935.1. GTDB lineage: Bacteria > Bacillota > Clostridia > Oscillospirales > Ruminococcaceae > Ruminococcus > Ruminococcus flavefaciens_F. Next base: position 9,787 of record NZ_ATAX01000033.1, read on the forward strand.
TACAAGATGACGCTCAGCTACACTGAGAACGGTAAAACAGTCTCTGTCGATTTTGATATGACGGTGGGGGCAACAACAACTACGACTACAACTACAACCACCACCACAACGTCAACTACGACTACTACTACAACGACGACAACAACAACTACAACGACAAGTACGACTACCACAACAACTACGACCACCACTACCACAACTGTGCCTCATTATACCGCGGAGATCAGTATAATACAGCTTCCGGATAAGCTCGCATATACAGTTGGAGAGTCTGTCAGCCTTTCGGGTATGTTAGTGGATATCTATCACGTAAACGGTGAGGAGAAGTGCTGCGTATGCAGAGGTGACAGTGTAGAGGCAAATCCCGACAGGTATGAGCTGAAGGGCTATGACAGTGAAAAGCCTGGTGTGCAGACTCTGGTGCTCGTTTATAAGGCCTTCAGCGAGACTATGAATGACTGGATCTATGGAGATACATCCTTTGAGGTCAGCGTTGAGACCGCAACTACCACAAGCGCAACTACCACAAGCGCAACGACGACAACCACAACTACCAGCACAACGACAACCACAACTACCAGCACAACGACCACCACAACCACCAGTACAACGACAACAACTACTACAAGCACGACCACTACGACTACTACAACTACAACTACAACTACAACAACAAGTACCACTACAACTACATCTACAACAACTACTTCGACCACGACTACTACAAGTACGACCACAACTACAACAACCACCACGTTACCTGAGCAGGAGAAGGTAAAGCTGGGAGATGTGGACTTTGACGGTATGGTCAATTCGGTTGATGCAAGTATGATACTGGCAGAATATGCAAGGCTCTCTTCAAATAAGAATGCGACATTCAGCGAAAAGGCCAGAAAGGCAGCAGATGTGGACGAAAACAACAAGATAGACTCCGTTGACGCTTCGCTGGTGCTTGCGTATTATTCGTATCTGTCCCGTTCACACGGTGAAAAGATAACAGACATGAGGGAATGGCTGAAATAATAGCTAAGTCTTCATGGGCAAAGTCCGTGTAATAATGGGAAAAATAACAAAAAAATGAGAAAAAGCGCGGCTTTTGAGGGTTTCCCCTTGACAAGCTGCGCTTTTTTGGGTATAATATATCAGTGCGCAGATTCTGTACCCTTTTGCAGGTACGTCTGACACATTATATTAATGAAAAGGAGGAAAAATATGCCTACATTTAACCAGCTCGTTCGTAAGGGAAGAAAGGATCTTGAGACAAAGTCTACAGCTCCTGCTCTCCAGAAGGGTTACAATGCAAAGAAGAAGACTCAGATCGACCTCAGCTCACCTCAGAAGAGAGGCGTTTGCACAGCTGTAAGAACTGCTACACCTAAGAAGCCTAACTCAGCTATGAGAAAGATCGCCAGAGTTAAGCTCACAAACGGTTACGAGGTAACTTCTTACATTCCCGGTATCGGCCACAACCTTCAGGAGCACAGCGTCGTTCTTATCAGAGGCGGACGTGTTAAGGATCTCCCCGGTGTGCGTTACCACATCATCAGAGGTACTCTCGATGCTCAGGGCGTTGCTAACCGTAACCAGGCTCGTTCCAAGTACGGTGCCAAGAAGCCCAAGCAGAAGTAAGATACTTCTTCAGTCTGCGGCTGACTGTATAAACAATGCCGTTCATTCATTAATATAGGATAACTACTACCGCAGGATAATGCGGAGATCATATAGATTCAGTTCGATAGATCCTCTGCATTGGCTCCTGACACACCTTTCGGCGAAGCAATGCCGGAAAAGGCAGTAACCGAAAAGGTTTGAGTACCTATGAATTCATCAATCTATATGAAGGAGGGAAGCGAAAATGCCAAGAAGAGGTAAAATCGCAAAGCGTGATGTATTACAGGATCCTGTATACAATTCAAAGCTCGTTACACGTCTGATCAACAATATCATGTTAGACGGTAAGAAGGGCGTAGCGCAGAAAATAGTTTACGGTGCATTTGAGATCGTAGCTGAAAAGACAGGCAAGGACGCTCTTGAGGTGTTCCAGCAGGCTATGGAAAATATCATGCCTGAGCTTGAGGTAAAGGCTCGCCGTCTCGGTGGTGCAACTTACCAGGTTCCTATGGAGGTCCGTCCCGAAAGACGTCAGACTCTCGGTCTCCGCTGGATCACAAAGTATTCCAGAGAGAGAAACGAGAAGACTATGAAGGAAAGACTTGCCGGTGAGATCCTCGATGCTCTTAACGGCACAGGCGGTGCTTGCAAGAAGCGCGACGATACACATAAGATGGCAGAGGCAAACAAGGCGTTTGCTCACTACCGCTGGTAAGCGTCATTGTAAAAGGAGTAAATTATGTCAAGAGATTGTTCACTTGAAAATACAAGAAATATCGGCATAATGGCCCACATTGACGCAGGTAAGACCACTACCACAGAGCGTATCCTTTTCTATACAGGTGTTAACCACAAGATCGGTGAAACACATGAAGGTTCCGCTACTATGGACTGGATGGAGCAGGAGCAGGAGAGAGGTATCACAATTACCTCAGCTGCTACTACTTGCTACTGGGCAGGCCACAGACTTAACATCATTGATACACCCGGCCACGTTGACTTTACAGTTGAGGTTGAGCGTTCACTCCGTGTACTCGACGGCTCTGTAACAGTTCTCTGTGCAAAGGGTGGTGTTGAGCCTCAGTCTGAGACCGTATGGAGACAGGCTGATAACTATAAGGTACCCCGTATGGCTTATGTAAATAAGATGGATATTATGGGTGCCGATTTCTATCATGTTATAGACATGATGAAGGACAGACTCAAGTGTAATGCCGTTCCGATCCAGCTGCCTATCGGCGCTGAGGATACATTCACAGGTATTATCGACCTCGTTGAGATGAAGGCTTACATTTATACAAACGATCTCGGTACAGATATCAAGGTCGAGGATATCCCCGACGATATGAAGGAGATCGCTCAGAAGTACCACGATGAGATGGTAGAGCACGTTGCTGAGCAGGACGAAGCACTCATGGAGAAGTATTTCGAAGAGGGCGAGCTTACTCAGGAAGAGATCAAGACCTGCATCAGAAAGGCTACCATTGCTAACCACATGGTTCCTGTATGCTGCGGTACTTCATACAAGAACAAGGGCGTTCAGAAGCTCCTCGATGCTATAATCGACTATATGCCTTCTCCCCTTGACGTACCCGCTATCAAGGGCGTTAACCCCGATACAGATGTAGAAGAGGAAAGACCTTCTTCCGACACCGAGCCCTTCTCGGCTCTCGCATTCAAGATCGCAACAGATCCCTTCGTTGGTAAGCTTGCGTTCTTCCGTGTATACTCAGGTGTCGTAAATCAGGGTGATACAGTTCTCAACGCTACAAAGGATACTAAGGAGCGTTTCGGACGTATCGTTCAGATGCACGCTAACCACAGAAAAGACCTCACAACTGTTTACTCAGGCGATATCGCTGCAGCAGTAGGTCTTAAGAATACAACCACAGGTGATACACTCTGTGATGATAAGCACCCGATCATTCTCGAGTCCATGGAATTCCCCGAGCCTGTTATCCAGCTCGCTATCGAGCCCAAGACAAAGGCAGGTCAGGAGAAGATGGGTATCGCTCTCGCAAAGCTTGCTGAAGAGGATCCTACCTTCAAGACATGGACAGATGAGGAAACAGGACAGACTATCATCGCCGGTATGGGTGAGCTTCACCTCGATATCATCGTTGACCGTCTCCTCCGTGAGTTCAAGGTAGAGGCTAACGTTGGTGCTCCTCAGGTTGCTTATAAGGAAACTATCAAGGGCAGCGCAGATATCGACTACAAGTACAAGAAGCAGTCAGGTGGTTCAGGTCAGTACGGTCACGTTAAGATCAGAGTTAATCCTAACGAGTCAGGCAAGGGCTATGAATTCACAAACGCTGTTGTCGGCGGTTCTATCCCCAAGGAGTACATCCCTGCTGTTGACGCAGGTATCCAGGGCGCTATGAAGGCCGGTATCCTTGCAGGCTATGAGGTAGTTGACGTTAAGGTAGAGCTTTACGATGGATCATATCACGAAGTTGACTCTTCGGAAATGGCATTCAAGATCGCCGGTTCTATCGCTTTCAAGGAAGCTCTCAAGCAGGCTAACGCAGTTCTCATGGAGCCTGTTATGAAGGTTGCGGTTATCGTTCCCGATGAGTATCTCGGAACAGTTATCGGTGACCTCAGCTCACGTCGTGGACAGATCCAGGGACAGGAGTCAAGATCCGGTTCGATCCAGGTCGATGCACTCGTTCCGCTTTCAGAAATGTTCGGTTACACAAGCGACCTCCGTTCAAATACACAGGGCCGCGGACAGTACACAATGGAGCCCCACAGCTATGAGGAAGTTCCGAAGAGCATCGCTGAAAAGATCATGGCTAACAGAGCTAAGAACTAATTGAATTATCCGCCCGTTTTATGCGGATAAAAGTGTAAAACGGGCATAATCTACAAAATCATGTGCTTCGGATATAATTTTTTTACCGAAACACTTGAATTTACCAAAATAATCTGGTATAATAATATATACAGATTTCTGAAATCTATTCTAAGGAGGAATTTTCCAATGGCTAAGGCTAAATTTGAAAGAACTAAACCCCATGTAAACATTGGTACAATCGGACACGTTGACCACGGTAAGACAACTCTTACTGCTGCTATCACAAAGACTCTCGCTATGAAGGGTCAGGCTCAGTATGAGGCTTACGATATGATCGATAAGGCTCCCGAGGAGAGAGAGCGTGGTATCACAATCAATACAGCTCACGTTGAGTACGAGACAGATAAGCGTCACTATGCTCACGTTGACTGCCCTGGTCACGCTGACTACGTTAAGAACATGATCACAGGTGCTGCTCAGATGGATGGTGCTATCCTCGTTGTTGCTGCTTCTGATGGTCCTATGGCTCAGACAAGAGAGCACATCCTTCTCGCTCGTCAGGTTGGCGTTCCTGCAATCGTTGTATTCATGAACAAGGCTGACCAGGTTGACGATGAGGAGCTCCTCGAGCTCGTTGAGATGGACATCCGTGACCTTCTCTCAAGCTATGATTTCCCTGGCGACGATACACCTATCATCAAGGGTTCAGCTCTTGCAGCTCTTAACGCTCCTGATGATCTTAACGATCCTGCTTACAAGCCTATCCTCGAGCTCATGGATGCTGTTGATGAGTACATCCCCAGCCCTGAGAGAGACGATGCTAAGCCTTTCCTTATGCCTATCGAGGATACTATGACAATTTCCGGTCGTGGTACTGTTGTTACAGGTAGAGTAGAGCGTGGAAAGCTCAACGTAAACGAGCCTGTTGAGATCGTTGGTCTTTCTGACGAGAAGCTCAACACAGTTGTTACAGGTCTTGAAATGTTCAGAAAGACTCTTGATTTCTGTGAGGCTGGTGATAACGTTGGTGCTCTTCTCCGTGGTATCACAAGAGACCAGGTTGAGCGTGGACAGGTTCTTTGTAAGCCCGGCTCAATCCACCCCCATACAAAGTTTGCTGGTCAGGTTTACGTACTGAAGAAGGAAGAGGGCGGACGTCATACTCCTTTCTTCAACAACTACAGACCTCAGTTCTACTTCAGAACAACTGACGTTACTGGTGTTGTAACTCTTCCTGCTGACAAGGAAATGTGTATGCCTGGCGATAACGTTGCTATGGACGTTGAGCTCATCACTCCTATCGCTATCGAAGAGGGACTCCGTTTCGCTATCCGTGAGGGTGGTAGAACAGTTGGTTCAGGCGTTGTTACAAAGATCAACGAATAATCTTTGATCCGTTAAGGTTAACAACTTCAGGCGGTCATGCCTATGGGCATGACCGCTTTTTTACACATAAGCACATTGATATAATTTAAACAAAAGGTGGGGTAAACATATGGACTATGTTCTTCAGACCCGTGACCTGTATAAGAAGTACGGCAGCTTCAAGGCTCTGGACAATCTTACTATAAACGTTCCCAAGGGCTCTATCTACGGACTCGTCGGCAGAAACGGCGCAGGTAAGACTACTCTTATACGTATAGTTACGGGACTAAATCATCCGTCATCAGGTGAATTCACATTTTACGGCGTAAAGAACAATGACGGAAAAATACTTGAAGCACGAAGAAAAATGGGTGCTGTTGTAGAAACTCCTTCTCTTCATCCTAATATGACGGCCAGGGATAACCTTATCCAGCAGACCAAGGCTCTCGGCATTTCCGATGAAAAGATCGATGATATACTGAAGCTTGTCGGTCTTGCCAATACAGGCAAGAAAAAGGCAAAGAACTTCTCTCTCGGTATGCGTCAGAGACTGGGCATAGCTTTTTCTCTGGTAGGAGATCCCGAATTCCTCGTACTCGACGAGCCTATCAACGGCCTCGATCCTCAGGGTATCATAGAGGTCCGTGAGATGATAACACGCCTCAATCAGGAAAAAGGCATTACTATCCTTATCTCCAGCCATATCCTTGATGAGCTGTCACGTCTGGCTACACATTACGCCTTTATCGAGCGCGGACACGTTATCAAGGAAATGAGCGCAGAAGAGCTTGAAAATGCTTCACGTACCTTTGTACATATAAACGTGAACGATACCAAGATACTTGCCGATGTTCTCGGCGGAATGGGTATTGAGTTCAGGATATGTTCTCCTAATGAGGCTGATATTTATACACCTGTACAGGTAACTCCTCTTGTACTTGCTCTCAATGACAAGAATTGCATTGTAAATTCAATGAGCGAGCATCATGAAAGCCTCGAAAATTACTTTATGGGACTTGTGGGAGGTGTTCAGAATGGCTAATCTTCTTGCTGAGGGATACAGACGACTTTTTAAGGGCAAGAGATTTTACATCGTTCTTGCTGTAGTTATTGCCATTTCCGTAATGTTCACATTGCTTTATATGGCTGTAAACAAACTGGCCGGCGGTATGGTCATGGGTGAAGAAGATGCTCCGATGATTCCCGCAGATCCGCTGCTTTTTGATAATATCGGAATTACACCTCTTCTTGTGGGCATCGCCGCAGGTATGCTCATTGTTCAGGATTTCAGGAACAATACCATAAGAAACAAAATAATCATAGGTCATTCAAGAGTTAAGATCTATATGGCCAACTGGATCGTTTCCGTCACTGTTATGGTGATCTATATGATAGCTTATCTCGCTGTTTCTATTCTGCTTGGCGCTATCATTCTTGGTTTTGAGGAATTCCCCTCAAAGGCCATATTTATCAATCTGCTCCATGTGTTCTTTATAGAGCTGGCTATGACATCGCTTATAGTTTTCCTCTGTAATACTATGAAGAACGTGGGCGGTTTTGTTCTCGCCATCACAATGCACTACATTGTTGATATGTTCTCCCTGTCACTTATGCTCCTTAACAAGCATGAGAAGGCGCAGCAGATCATCAGAGAGGCAGTTCCTTCACTTCAGATGTCAATAATCCAGCAGAATTATACCGAAACTCATGCAAACGGAGTTCGAATGATCCTGTTCATGGTGGCTATAACCGTGGTTTCAACTGTTGCAGGAGCTCTCCTGTTCAGGAAATCAGACCTTAAATAAGACTTTTAAAGCTCCCTTCGGGGAGCTTTTTTTTATACGAACTCTATGCGGAACCGCTCCAGCCAGTAATCCAGCTGTATGAAATAAGCTATGGTCTGGGGGAAATTCATCAGCTGACCGTACCATTGTACGTTTTCTTCATGGCGGAGGAGTTTTTCCAGCTCTTCACGCTTTACCAGCTGTGTGAGCCGTCTTCCTCTCCCGTCAAGTACGGAGCGGAGCTTTGCGGTAACTTCGTCAAGAAATACGGGATCATGAGTCTTGGGATAGGGGCTCTTTTTTCTCCACAGGACCTTTTCGGGGAGCCAATCCTTCATGGCCTCGCGGAGAAGTCCTTTTTCCCTGCCCATGTAGTCCTTGTATTCCCAGGGCACGTTGTAAAGGTACTCGGCTATGCGGTAGTCGCAGAATGGTACTCTTACTTCAAGTCCGCTGTACATGGACATTCTGTCCTTGCGTTCAAGAAGATTCTGCATGAACCAGCTGAAGTTCAGCTGAGTCATCTCCCGCATACGGTATTCAAGAGGGCTGTCGCTGTCCAGTTTTTCGGCGCTGTCGGCGGTATCACGGTATGCGGAGTATACATAGTCCTCGGCGTCTGTTGTCTCCGCATATTCATCGCATAGTAAGCGTTTGCGATAGGCGGTGCTCTGTGCCCAGGGAAAACCGTCGGTCATGCGTATATCCTTATCCCTGTACCAGGGGTAGCCTCCGAATATCTCATCGGCACATTCTCCCGATAGGGCAACAGTGCCGTATTTTTTTATCTCGCGGCAGAAAAGCAGCATAGAAGCGTCCACATCTGCCATACCGGGAAGCCCCCTTGCTTCGGTTGCTTCCTCCAGTGCGGCTGTGAGCTGCGAGGTCTCAAGGAGGATATTATGGTGGTCTGTACCCAGATATTCTGCCATGCAGGCGATATACTCATTGTCGCTGTCGGGCTGGAAGTGGCTGCTGCGGAAGTTCACATCGTTGCCGCGGTAGTCCACGGAAAGAGTAGTAAGGCGTTTGCCCTGCTTTTTCAGCTCGTAAGCTGTCACGGAGGATATGAGACTTGAATCCAGTCCTCCCGAAAGAAAAGTACACACAGGCACATCTGAGATAAGCTGACGCCTTATGGAATCAATGACAAGCTGGCGGACGTGCTCTGCGGTCTGCTCAAAGCTTTCGCGGAGCTCATAGGCTTTCAGCCGCCAGTATTCCCGCAGTTCAAGTCCCCGGGGAGTGTAATATCCGCACCAGCCCGCTCTGAGTTCTTTTACTCCGCGAATGACACCGCAGCCCATAGTCCGTCCGGGAGCCATGAGTATCAGCTCCGCCGCACCCTGACGGTCTATTTCATGAGGGATATCGGGATGCTCCAGCAGGGCAGGGAGCTCCGAGGCGAAGATTAGCTTGCTTCCCGTATCATAGTAGAACAGCGGCTTTACACCTATCCTGTCGCGGGCGAGGAACAGGCGGCGGTGCTCCTCGTCAAATACCGCAAAGGCAAATATACCGTTGAATCTGTCCACGCAGGAGCTCCCCCATTTGATATAGCTTTTGAGGACAATCTCGGTATCCGAAAGAGTGTCAAAGCTGAAATCTTCACTCAGCTCTCGGCGGAGCTCCTCTGTATTGTAGAGCTCGCCGTTGTATATTATTGTGTATTTACCGAAGCTCATGGGCTGTCTGCCGCCGTTTATGTCGATGACGGCAAGCCTTGTATGGATAAGGGCAGCTTCACGTGTGAGCTTCATGCCGCGCTGGTCGGGGCCGCGATGCAGCAGGGAACGCTCCATTTTCTCGTATATTTTCATATCCTCCCGCATATCCTCTTTAAAGCTTATAGCTCCTGCAATTCCGCACATAGTATCCTCCACCGCTTTACGGCATACGGCACGCCGTTACTGTTGATCGTTCGCTGACCATTCATATGATATGAAAAAGACCTCTGATGTGTGTCAGAGGTCTGTGAGATATTTATTTTTGCTTGCGCAGGCCTGCTTTTATGCCCGACATAATGATGTCCCGTGCCTTTATAGCTTCTTCTTTTGTGAGCGGAGGAGTATCTCCCAGGGGATATTCAAGTCCGAGCTCTGCATACTTAGGCTTTGCCATGTCGTGATAGGGGAGTACGTCAAGAGCCTTCAGATTGCTGAGAGTGGACAGATATTCACCGAGAGCGAAGAGATCCTCATACCTGTCGGTTATCCCGGGGACGACAACGTGGCGTATCCATACGGGTATCCCCAGATCTCTGATATGCTCTGCAAAGGCAAGTATATTGCTGTTTCCAATGCCCGTGAGTTCCTTGTGGCGGTCATTGTCTATATGCTTTATGTCCAGCATTACAAGATCGGTATATTTCAGAGCTTCGTCTGTTTTCTCATGATGTAAGGGATCGTATACTCCGGCTGAGGTGTCGAGGCAGGTATGTATGTTTTTGCTTTTTGCAAGGGCAAAGAGCTCCGCAAGAAATTCCGGCTGGACCAGAGGCTCTCCTCCTGTTGCGGTTATGCCGCCGCTTTTCAGGAACTCCTTGTAGGAGTCGTATTCCTTCATCAGCTCTTCGGCTGTGACCTCTCTGCCCCTCGAAAGATCCCATGTATCAGGATTGTGGCAGTATCTGCATCTCATGGGGCAGCCCTGAAAAAACACAACAAAGCGTACTCCGGGGCCGTCTACCGTTCCGAAGCTTTCTGTTGAGTGGATACGTCCTTTCATACTATGCACCTCTGTTTTACGTATTCTGTCAGGGACTTCCTGTCGTTTGCAAGCTGTTCCTCCATGACCAGCTGAAGGAGCTCGTTCTGCATGGAACCGATCTCTGAACCCTTCAGTCCAAGCTCTGCAAGGTCTGAGCCGTTCAGGGCAAGGCCTTTTGTGCTGCGGCATTCGTTATTGTCTATCATTTTCCTTGCCAGGCGTTTATATTCATCGAACAACTTGTTCTCTCTGACAACGAAGTCATTTTTTGCGGAATTATCGCATTTTTTCATGTCCATAAGCACAAAGAACATCTCGTCGCCCATAACTGACAGCATCTTCTTTACGTCTGTCCTGCATTTCAGCTTTTTGCTGTGATTTGCTATGAGCTTCAGAGTATCGGCGATAGTCTTGTTATCGTATCGGAGCTGCCGCATTATCCTTCCGGTCATTTCGGCGCCTACGCTGTCATGCTTCTTGAAGTGCCCCCTGCCTGTCTCATCGAGCTTCATGCAGGCTGGCTTGCCGATATCGTGGAAAAGCAAGGTTCTGCGCAGGAACAGGTCATCCGCAGGAGCAGAGGCAATGGCGCGGACAGTATGCTCCCAGACATCATACCTGTGATAGGGAGAGTGCTGGTCAAGTCCCACAGAGGGGCTGAATTCGGGAATAACGGCGGTAATGACGTCGCTGTATCCCAGAAGTATATCCGTGCAGTTACTTCCGCAGATAAGCTTGTCCAGCTCATCGCGGATACGTTCGCGGGAGATCTTTTCCAGCTCATCCTTCATGCTGTGTATCGCCTGTGCGGTGGCTTCATCTATGGTGAAGCCCAGCTGTGAAGCAAAACGGACAGCTCTCATTATGCGCAGGGCGTCCTCGCCGAAGCGCTGCTGAGGCACTCTCACACAGCGTATTACAGCTGCTTCAATATCTTTCTTGCCGCCGAAGGGATCGACGATGTTTCCGTGTCTGTCCATGGCAATGGCATTTATGGTGAAATCGCGTCTTGCAAGGTCGGCAGCAATATCCGATGTGAATTCTACCTTGTCGGGGCGGCGGTGGTCGGTGTATTCTCCGTCTATACGGTAGGTGGTTATCTCATAGGGGATGCCATCGCTGACCACAGTTACTGTGCCGTGCTTTATGCCTGTGGGGATCACCTTATAGCCGCTGAAAACAGAAATGATCTGCTCGGGCAGTGCATTTGTGGTAATATCCGTGTCATGGAAGCTCCTGCCCATAAGGCTGTCACGCACACAGCCGCCTACCATATATGCTTCGAAGCCGTTGTTTTCCAGCTCAGCCAGTATCCTGTCGGTATTCTTATCGGGTCTCAAGACTGCTGCCTCCTTTCTGCGGGATCTTTTTGCAGTCGGGCCTCATGCCCTGTACATGAGAGCTACTGCGTGAGCTGACATTCCGAGCTTTTCGCCTGTAAAGCCGAGGTGCTCCTCGGTAGTTGCCTTTACGCTGATCTGAGATACGTCACAGCCGCAGACCTTTGCGATATTTTCGCGCATGGTCATGATATGGGGAGCGAGTTTCGGAGCCTGAGCGATCACAGTGGCGTCGATATTTCCGATCTCCCAGCCCTCAGCTCTTATCCTGCGGCATACTTCTGCCATGAGCTTCATACTGTCAGCGCCCTTGAAACTGTTGTCGGTGTCGGGAAACAGATGGCCGATGTCGCCCATAGCCAGTGCGCCCAGCATGGCATCCATAATGGCATGGACGAGAACGTCTGCGTCGGAATGCCCGAGAAGCCCTGTGACATGGGGGATCTCAACTCCGCCGAGTATGAGTTTTCTGCCTTCCACAAGCTTGTGGACATCGTAACCGTGACCTATTCTGAACATATTATTCTCCTTTCGCAAATCAGAATTCAGCTTTTCGCTTGTGCGCATAGTTATGATTTATTCGTTTCGACTGCTTCTATGGTATCGTCGCCGGATCTGCCGAAAAGCAGCTTCAGCATAATTGGAGTAACTATACTTGATACGATAATAAGCAGTATAACTGCTGTAAAATATGACGAGTCGATAATGCCGAGACCGAGTCCCTTGTTGGTAATGATAAGTGCGACCTCGCCGCGTGTCATCATGCCGGCGCCTATTTTAAGGCAGTCCAGCCAGCTGTACCTGAAGCATTTCGATATCAGCCCGCAGCCGATGATCTTTGTGAGCATGGCTACGATAACAAAGCCGATGGAGAAGATTATCATGCTTGAATCCACATGGCTGAAATCGGTCTTGAGTCCTATGCTGACAAAGAATACAGGTGCAAAGAACATATATCCGTTGATGCTTACACGGCGGTCTATGTACTCTGCGTCGCGGACGTTGCAGAGGATTATTCCTGCGATATAGGCACCTGTGATATCTGCGATGCCGAAATATTTTTCGGCAACAAACGCCATTATGAAGCAGAGAGTGATAGCGATTATAGGGATACGTCTTGTGTGTGTGTGCTTGTCGTCGTAGAATTTGAAAGCCTTGTATATTATAAAGCCGAGTATCAGTGAAAGTACCAGGAACAGGAGTATTTTTCCCGTTACAAGGAGGGTGTTGCTGCCCGGATCCTTGAAGCCCAGTACAAAGGTAAGAACTATGATTCCGATAACGTCATCTATGATAGCCGCACTGAGTATTGTCTGTCCAACGCGGCTTTTCAGCCTGCCCATCTCCTTGAGGACTTCAACTGTTATGCCTACGGAGGTGGCTGTCATTATACATCCTATGAACACGGCCTTGAAGAATTCGTCCGAGCCGAAGGAGGAGAAGCCGTAAACGCTCATATACAGCAGACTTCCGCCGATAAGTGGCACGAGCACTCCCACACAGGCTATAAGAAAGGCTGCAAAGCCTGATTTCTTCAACTCCTGCAAGTTGGTTTCGAGGCCTGCCGAGAACATGATGAGCACAACGCCTATTTCAGCCATCTGTCCGATAAAATCGTTTGGCTTTACCCATCCCAGCAGACATGGACCTATTATAAGTCCCGCGATTATCTCACCGACGACCATGGGAGCTTTCAGTCTTCTTGCAAGAAGTCCCGCGCCCTTTGCGCAGATAAATACTATCGCAAGGTCCCTGAGTATTTCATAAGTTGCCATACATATCCATATCCTTTCGCAAATAAAGGGAGCACAAATGCTCCCATATACAATTATTATACTATGAAAGCTTGCAGTTGTCAACTTTTTTCGGCATGAGGGATAAGTACAGCATAAAAAGCCCGCAAACAAATCTCGGATTTCCCGAAAAAAGTGCTTGACAAGCCCTGAATGAAATGATATAATATTTGAGTATCGTGTGAAAACAGATACTATTATTATCCTTGCCCGCAGTAAGTTGTCGGGCATGATCCCAGAAGGAGGTGTGCTAAATGGCAAAGGTATCCGCTAAGTATGAAGTAATGGTTGTTTTCAGCCTCAAGAACGGCGAGGAGCCTATGAAGGCTCTCGTAGAGAAGTTCAAGGAGAGAATCGAGCGTCACGCCGAAGCTGTTGAAGTCAACGAGGATTGGGGTAAGCGCAAGCTTGCATATCCTATCGAGGACGAGACAGAGGGCTACTATGTGATCTACACATTCCAGTCACAGCCCGAATATCCCGCTGAGCTTTCAAGACGTCTCAACATCACAGACGGCGTTCTTCGTTCACTCGTAACAGTTGTTGAATAATTCTACTTCATTATTTAGGAGGCGGTCAGATGAATAAGGTTATTTTAGTTGGAAGGCTCACTTCTGATCCTGAACTGAGACAGACTCAGAGCGGAGTTGCTTCATGTAGATTTACCGTTGCTTGCGACAGAAAATTTGCCGACAAGAATACAGGTGAAAGACAGGCTGATTTTATCAGCTGTACCGCATGGAGACAGACCGCTGAGTTCATCACAAGATATTTCAATAAGGGCAAGCTCATCTGTATTGAGGGAACCCTCAGAAATAACAACTATCAGGATAAGAACCACCCCGAGATCACACATTATACAATGGATGTACTTGTGGATAATGTAGAGTTCGTGGGCGGCAAGGGTGAGAGCGGCGGCAATGGCGGCGGTTATCAGAATAACGGCGGCTACGGCGCTCCCCAGAACAATTACAATAACAATTATTCTGCTCCTCCACAGCAGGCAGCTCCACAGCAGCCTGCAGCAGGTAATGACAGTATGTCTTACGGCAACCTAAGCGATTTCGAGGAAATTCTCAGTGACGGCGACGTTCCGTTCTGAGAAAGACTAACTTTACTTTATTACGATAGGAGGAAAAGTCATGGAAAAGGAAAGAAATTCCCGTCCTGCGAAGAAGCCCCGCAAGAAGGTTTGTATGTTCTGTGCTGACAGAATCGAGAAGATCGATTATAAGGATCTCGCAAAGCTCAGAAAGTGCATGACCGAGAGAGCTAAGATTCTTCCCAGACGTGTAACAGGCACTTGCGCTTACCATCAGCGTGAGCTCACAGTTGCTATCAAGAGAGCAAGACACATCGCTCTGCTTCCTTATATCAGCGACTAATCATAAAACTCAAGGGAGGCATTTATGCCTCCCTTTTTGCATATCCGTATGTACGCTCCTTACGGCATCGTTGAAGGAGCGCGGTCAATGGGACTAACGGTCGATATTTTGTACTGCAAGCTCCTCATCGCTGCGGAAAAGGAGAGATATGCACCAGACTGCCGCAATGGCCACGAGTATATAGACTGCACGGCTGAGAACGCTGTCCGTTCCGCCTAAGAGCCATGCCACCATGTCGAACTCGAAAATACCGACAAGTCCCCAGTTTATTCCTCCGATTATCAGAAGAATAAGAGCAAGTTTGTCCCACATATTGAGAACACCTCTTTATTCGGGATTTCTTAGACCGCTGGCGGCAGCTTCAGCCGCGCTTCAGCGGTACAAACCTATTATCGCCGCAATATTATCTTTTATTCATTAATGAAGGAGAAAAATTATGGATCTCGGAAAAATAGCATTATTCGGCTTTGATAAAAAAACATGGATACTCATAGCCATTGCAGCTGCGGCTGCTCTGCTGCTCATTCTGTATATATGCGTGCATTTCAGCAAGGGAAAGCGCAAAGGCAGAGCTGCTGAGCGCAAGGTGGGAAAATTCATAAAAAAGCTTGGAAAAAAGGACCATATAAGAATAATCAACAATGCCTATCTGCCTCTTTACAATAAAGCCTGTGAAGTGGACCATCTGGTCTTCGGACGCTTCGGTGTGCTCGTTGTGGAGACAAAGGGCATATCAGGCACTGTAACGGGCAGCGGCAAGAACCTTACTCATAAGATAGGCAGCAAGACTCATAAGTTCTATAACCCCCAGCTCCAGAACAAGACACATATCGACAATGTGGTGCATCATCTGAAAAAGGGCGGATTTGATACTACTCCCGTAAACGGTGCGGTAGTATTCTCCGCAAAGGATATAGAATTCCCCTCCGAGATAGGCATGGATCTCAGGGGACTGGAAAAGTTTTACAATTCCCTTTCCGATGCAGGCTGCAATCAGGATGTGCTCTATCACTACTTTAAGGATATGCAGGTAAGGAATCCCATGAAAAAGATGTGGATAAGGACACGTAAGAAGAACGATTGATCCGAAAAGGAGGTCATTATGAAACTCAGGAGACTCATAGCTTCCGCAGCTGCGGCCGTCATGGCGTTCTCGGCTTCGGCAAACAGCGGATACTCACATGAAAGGGCGGACGCGGCAGACATTCCCGCCGTGACCTTCAGCAACTTCGACAGCCGTATAAACGGAGGAGAACCTGTACGCGGCGTTGACATCTCCTCTGTTATCTCCCTTGAAGAAGCAGGCATGAAGTTCTATGATGACAACGGCAAAGAGCAGGATATCTTCAGGACGCTTGCAGATCACGGCGTTAACTATATCCGTGTAAGGATATGGAACGAGCCTCACGACGACAACGGCAACAGCTACGGCGGAGGCCATTCTGATCTTGAAACTGCGGCAAAAATAGGCAAACGCGCTGCCGAAAACGGCATGAAGCTCCTTGCTGACATACATTATTCCGATTTCTGGGCAGATCCCGCAAAGCAGACTCGTCCCAAGTACTGGCAGCCTCACGATCATAACAAGCTCAAGGGCGAGATATACAACTGGACCTCATGGGTGCTGAAGTACCTTACCGAGAACGGCAGCGACATCGGTATGGTGCAGGTGGGCAACGAGACAGACTGCTTCTTTTGCGGCGAAAAGGATATGTATAAGATATGCGACCTGTTTTCCGGCGGTGAAAAGGCTGCCCGCGACTTTGACAGGAATATCCTCATAGTCCATCATTTCGCCAACGCAGGTAACGGACATTTCGGCTGGTACGCTCAGGTCATGAATGAGTGCAAGCTGGATTATGATGTTTTTGCAGCTTCGTATTATTCCTACTGGCATGGTTCTCTTGACAATCTGAAGAAAACTCTCACCGACATCGGCAACAAGTACAACAAGTACGTCATGGTGGCTGAGACTGCATATCCTTATACTGATATGGACGGCGACAACTTCGGAAACAGCGTCACCTCAAACCATGAGGGCTGCGAGATGAAGTACCCCGTGTCCGTTGACGGACAGATAAAGGCAGTGACCGATGTGTTCAGTACAGTGGCGGACTGCAACGGCCATGGCATAGGAGTTTTCTACTGGGAGCCCGCATGGCTGGGCATACCAGATCTTTCATGGAACGAGCAAAAGCAGCTCTGGGACAGATACGGCATGGGCTGGGCTACGGGATATGCCCGTGAATACGACAGGGACGTCAAGGAATCGGGGGGCTCCTCCTTTGATAATCAGGCCATGTTTGATTTCCACGGCAGACCGCTGGAGTCACTGGACGTATTCCTTAATATCTATCCGCAGAAAAAGCCTGCAGCAACCACCACTACCACGACCACAACAGCTGCCACTACTACTACGACTACTACCACCGAACCCTTTGAAACAAGGGAGATCATACTCGGAGATATAAATTCAGATGGGGTTATTGACGTATTTGATGTGATCTCCATGAGGAAAGCGCTTCTTTCGGGCAGCAGGTCAGCAGAGTTTGACCTCAACGGCGACAATGAAGTGGGAGTTGCCGATCTTGTGAAGCTCCAGCGCTTCATACTCGGCAATAATGACGGCGACCTTGCAAAAAAGACCATAACAGTTAAAAAGAACGGATAAAAATACTCCCGGAGAGACGTAAAAGCCTCTTCGGGAGTAATTATTTATTATTGTATATCAAGGAGCCTTTCCGCATTTTTGTGGAATATGAGCTCCTTTTCTTCATCGGTCAGGGGAAGCCTTCCGATCATGGCTATCTCGTTTGCGGGCTCGTCCCAGGGACAGTCGCTGCCGAAAAGCACCTTGTCAGCACCCTGGCTGCGGATTATTCTCAGGAGCTGGTCGTCCTCGATATATCGTGAGACCACTCCCACATCGAACCAGAGATTGTCATATTTTCCTGCGGTATACTTCTCCACATCGTCCCAGAGCCCCATGCCGCTCAGATGAGCCGCAACTATGGTGAGCTTCGGGAATGCTTCTGCAATGGCTGCAAAGCTTTTCGGAGTAGCTCTGATAGTATCCTCGGAATAGGGATCCCAGCCTCCGTGAAAGACCGCTATCAGTCCAAGCTCCGCTATCTTTTCGTATATCGGGAACATTTTCTTCTCGTCGGGGCAGAAGAACTGGTATTCCGAGTGGAATTTTACTCCGCAGAGTCCCAGAGATTTTATGCGTACAAGTTCTTCAAGGGCGTCCTCGGCATCCGGGTGGACGGAGCCGCAGCAGTAAATATCGCTGCTCATGACCTCGGCTGCCCAGTTATTTATGGTAGTCTGCTGAGATGGCTTGGTAGCCACAGGCAGCAGCATAGCCCGTTCAATGCCGTTTTCGGCCATTTTTCTGCGGAGCCCGCTTAAAGTGCCGTCGGTGGCGGGAGTTATGCCGCTGGTGTCGGCGAGACCTTTTACGGCACGCTGCGCCAGGGCGTCGGTAAATGCGTGGGTGTGAAAATCAAAGTATCTCATGCAGGGCTTACTCCATAACGTGTTCCATAGCGTGGTAGAAAATAGTTTTTACGTGGTCGTCGCAGAGGGAATAGAATATAGTCTTGCCCTCTCTGCGGGAGCTGACAAGGCGTGCCTGCTTGAGCACTCTCAGTTGATGGGATATAGCGGACTGAGTCATATTCAGCAGCCTTGCAATATCACAGACGCACATCTCGCTCTGACAGAGTACGAAGATTATTCTTATCCTTGTTGAGTCGCCGAAAACCTTCAGCAGCTCGGCGGCATCGTAGAGCAGTGCCTCATCGGGCATGACATTTGATACCTTTTCCACTATGTCCTTATGCACTCCGTGAGTGCCGCAGATATGTTCTTCCATTTTTGCCTCCTATTTATTGATAAAGAGCAGGAATGCCGCAGCAGCCGTACCGATACAGGCGACAGTGCCGATAGTACAGGTAGCGCAGGCAAATTTATCGTAAACATATTTTTTATTCCTTGTAAGAAAGACGCTGCAGCTTTTGTCGCCGCGGTAGAGCTTGCTCTGCAAAAAGCCTTCCTCTGGGAATATATTGGGGTATTCTGTCCCGTCAATGATGTAGTAAGCGACCTTGAATCTGCTTCTCGGGCTTTTGTCAATACGTGAAAAAACGGCGCTGTGTTTGCTGGTGAACATCAGTCTCACAAAGAACACTGTGAGCAGCAGCAGTGAAGCAGCGAACAGGAAAACGACAAGCATTGCTGCGGCGAAGAGCAGGTATATGGGCTTTACGCCGATTATCAGACATATAACAGCTATGATTATAACAGCAAGAACAAATTCCATTATATCACCCCCGCATATGAGCGATAATTAGTATTTACATATATTATACAACAAACAGAGCCTTTTTGCAAGCTGTACAAAGAAAAGCCGCAGATAAGGTAAAAAGCGAGCTTTCTGAGTGGATTTTGAGGGTTGTTTATCTATATTTTTATTTTTTAACTTATAAAACAGCAATATTTTTATTGTGAAATGTCGAAAAAAGTTGTATAATTATAAGTGGCATAAGGGTATGACAGCAATGGAAAAATGCTGCCCGTTTCTGGTAATCTTAAATCTTTTTTTAGGCAATTTTAAGATTATTTTAAGTTGTTTGTACTACAATAAAAATACGCTAAGGGGGTTTATAATGCTAAAATGGGCAGATATTAAAAAAGGAGATTGATATTTATGAAGAATCAGAGTGTAAAGAAGCTTCTGGCAGGACTTTCCGCATTATGCGTAATGGGGGCTGCACTTCCGACAGTGAGCTTCGCAGCAGAGACAAAGGTCTCTAAGATCGTAGGCGACGCAAATGGCGACGGCAATGTTGACCTTGCGGACGCTATCCTCATCATGCAGGCGCTGGCTAATCCCAATAAGTACGGAATAGGCGGTACAGACGAACATTCCTTCAGCGAACAGGGCTGGGCAAACGCAGACTGTGACGGCTTCAAGGGCGTTACCAATGATGACGCAGTTGCTATCCAGATGTTCCTTCTCAACAAGGGCGAGCTGAAGCCGAGCAGTGGAGATCCCGTTGCAGAGGCAACAAAGATCCATCTCAAGAATACTTCCATTGAAGTAGAGGGCGATAACGCTACAGTTGACGGCACCACAGTTACTATCACTCATTCGGGTGAGTTCTATGTGGATGGTACTCTTGATGACGGTCAGATCAACGTAAATATAGCAGACTCCAAGACTGATGCCGAGACCGTTAAGATATTCCTTAACGGAGCAAATATCACAGGCAAGAGCGCTCCTGCTATACTTGTTACAAATGCAGAAAATACATCCATAAATATAGTTGACGGCACAGAAAACACCATCGCCGACGGCGATACAGCATATGCAGGTGATTTCGCCAAGACAGCCGTTATCGAAGCCAAGGACGACCTTACCATTAAAGGCGGCGAAAAGAGCGACGGTGTCCTCAATATAACTGCAAACACCCAGGACGCTGTTTCCTGTAACAATGATATCAAGGTAAACGGCGGCAAGATCAATATCACTACAAGCAGTTCCGAGACCAAGACCGACGCTATAAAGGCTAAGAAGTCCGTTACTGTCAAGGATGGTAAGCTTGAGATCGATGCTACAGGCGACGGTATCAAGTCCAGCAAGGGTGCTGTTTCATTCACAGGCGGCAAGACCAAGATAAAGGCAGGCAATGACGCTGTACAGGCTGAGACAACTATCGACATCAGCGGAGGCAGACTCATTGCAGGCGGTGACCGCGGACTTACCGCAGTTACAGGAATCAATATCACAGGCGGTACTGTTATTGCTACTGCTACCGATAATCAGGTAGACGAGAAGCTCCTCAGCGGTACAACCCAGACAACAGCACTTCTCAATTGTATCGACGATCCTTCAAACGAGAAGGACGGTACATGGAATAAGGATAACGCAATAGTTACAGACAGCCTTGATGTGAAGTACACCAAGAAGTTCAAGTATGTTCTCATCAGTGACACTTCCATCAACGGAGCTAAGTCATGCGGCTTCAAGAACCTTTCAACAGGCAATGCCGTAACTCATACAGATGGCAAGCAGACACAGTTCCAGCTCAGTCTTGTAACTGTATTTGATAAGGTAGATCCTGCAGGAATTGCAAAAAGCGATGTAGTTCCTACTCCTGCACCCGAAGAGCTCACAATAACTCTTTCCGACGCAGGCATGACCACAAACGCTTCCTCAGAAGCTAAGGTGGAAAACAATATATGCACTATCTCTCAGCCCGGGGTTTTTACAGTAACCGGCGAGATGGTAGGCGGACAGATCATTGTTGATGTAGACAAGACTGTCTATCCCGACGGCGTCGTTGAGCTCGATCTCAGCGGCATGAGCCTTACAAATACAAAAACTTCTCCTATATATGTAGCATCTATCGCAGATGAGGTCATCATTGTTGCTAAGAACGGCACAGAGAATACTATCTCTGACGGTACAGAGTATACCAACGCTGACAATGATACGGGAGCTATCTATTCCAAGGAAGATATAAAATTCAAGGGCAAGGGTAAGCTTACCGTAAACGGCAACGCTGCGGACGCTATCGTTGGCAAGGACGATATCAAGATCTACAACGGCACACTGGTAGTAAATGCTGCTGACGACGGTATCCGCGGCAAGGACAGCGTTACTATCGGAAATACATCATCAGACGGTACAGAGGTTGATTACTCCAATCTCTCTGTAACAGTAAATACAAAGGCCGGCGACGGTATCAAGGCAACATCCACTGATGTTTCTTCAACAGCAAAGCAGTTGGGAATTGTTACTATCAACGGCGGTACTATAAATATTGACTCCTACGCAGACGGCATCTCAGCCGAGCAGTTCTTCACCATGAACGGCGGCGACCTGACTGTCAAGACCTATGAGGGCAGTTCCTACACAGGCACAGGCAGTACTCAGGGCGGACAGCAGGGTGGACAGCAAGGCGGCTGGGGCGGCGGCAGACCCGGCGGCGGAGGTCCCGGCGGATTCGGTATGGACGGAAACTCCAATAAGACCGACATATCCGCAAAGGGCATAAAGGCAGTGGGCCTTTATGACGAGGCTGGCACTACATGGCAGAGCGTAGGCGACATTACTATCAACGGCGGTTCTATCAGTATAGATTCTTCCGATGACTGTATCCACTGTGGCGGAAATATGCGGCTTATCGGTGGCGAGTTAAAGCTCTTATCTGCTGATGACGGCGCTCACGCAGACCATGACCTTACTATCGGTACCAAAGACAGCGGCAAGTATGATGATATAGTTATATTTGTCGGAAAAGGCTATGAGGGTATCGAAGCACAGAAGATCTACCAGAACAGCGGTTCCGTTATCGTGAACTCCACTGACGACGGCTTCAATGCAGCCGGCGGCAAAGACGGTTCAGGTATGGGTAATCCCGGTATGCCCTGGGGACAGGGCGGCGGCGGTTTCGGAGGCGGCGGCTTCGGCGGCAGCTCAGGAGACTACCTTATGCAGTTCAACGGTGGATTTGCGATCGTCAATGTCGCCAACGGCGACCATGACGGCTATGATTCCAATGGTAATATCGAAATAAACGGCGGTTATATCATATCAAACGGCAATGAGCCCTTTGACTGCGGTGACGGCGGAAGTACCATAAAGGTCAACGGCGGTACATGGGTATCAAATTGTCCTTCCGGCGGTATGAGCATGGGAGGCAGCGAAATGACTGCTTCAGTTACTGCTTCCACTAATAATCTCAGCGCTTATACAAGGCTTTCTCTTGTTGGCAAGGACGGAAAGGTCGTAGTTTCATTCATAGTTGACAAGGCTGTAAGCCAGCTCAAGGCAGGCGGAGCAAATACCTCGGGAGCTTCCTTCTATATGGGCGGAACTCTTAAGGATACTACATACTTCCAGAGCCTGGACGATACTCAGCTTGTTGCATACGGCGGTACGCTGACAGGCGGCAGTGTGATCCCTGGCTGATAATACATCTTTACAAGCCCTTTTTCAATCGAGAGCCATGGAGTTTAGACGAAATGGCTCTCATCATTCCCTATAAAAAAACGCTTCTCATAAGAGAAGCGTTTTTATTATACTTTATCAGCCCTCCTGATTTTCCTGTGGAGGATTATCTACGGGAGTATCAACAGGAGCATCAGTCTGCGGTTCCGGCGGATTTGTGGGCGGTTCGGTGATAACAGGAGCCTGTGTTGTAGGAGCCTGTGTAGCAGCTGCCGTAGTGGTTACGGGAGCTTCGGTTTCCTGCTGAACAGCCGTTGTGTAGACCGGAGCGTTTGAATTTTCGGAAACATAGTAAACGGTAAGTTTCTTGCCGTCCTTGTTGCTGAAGAAATCGTTGGGGTGTACGACCTTGCCGTCCACCTGGAGCTCAACGATGGAATTAGCCTTTCCGTAAGAGGATTTGGACTCGATGAACTGGTAATTGAAGTCAGAGATACCTGCCTTTTCCAGAGCGTTCTTGTACTGCTCTACGGTCTTTCCTGCGAAATCGGGGATATAAGCAGATTCCTTGCCCTTGCTGACCTTTACCTTTATGACCTGTCCGTTGGTGATCATTTCACCTGCTTCAACACTCTGTTCAAAGATCATATCCGTATCGTAAGAGTCGTTGTAAGCGTAATCCGCGTCAAGCACGAAGTAATCCTTGTACTTCTCCTTGGTAGGCTCAAGGAACCTGCCCAGGAGGTTGGGCATTTCCGTATCAGCGGCCTTAGTGGGCTCGTTGTCGTCGATCACGTTGGTGCTTACGGAAGAGCGCTTTACTCGTGAAGATGAAGCGGTTTCATCCTTTTCCGGAGAGAAAAGGCTTATAAGGACAACGCATAGCGTCATAAGAATGGCGAGGAGCAGAAGTCCTATTATTATCGGAACCTTGATACGGTCCACGGTGGTTACTTTTTCGTAGTTATAGCTGTCATCGTGTCTGGGCTTTTTATAAACGGGAGCACTTCTCTCATGGATGACATTCTGAGTGTCATACTGAGGCTGATGTACAGGCTGCTGCTGGTAAACAGCTTCCTGGGGCTGAGGCTCGGGAGCGGCATCATTGCGGCCCTCAAGGAGAATAGTGCTGTCGAAATCCTCCTCTGCCTCTTCGGCAGGCTGTTCAAACAGCTTTGTAACCAGTTCTGTGATAGTCTGTATACGGTCTCTTCCGTTCAGGTTCATACCTTCCATGATAACTCTGGAGATATGACGGGGGATACGCGAATCCAGCATATGAGGCTCGTGGAGGTCGTCATGCTTCTGACGGCTTACAGAGTCAACGGGCATACAGCCTGTAAGAGCTCTGTAGAGAAGAGCACAGACGCCGTAAACGTCAGTCCATGAACCCTGACGGCTGCTGCTGTTTGCAGAATACTGCTCGGGAGCAGCGTAGCCCTTGAAGAGCTCATATTCCAGGCCGGCATTTGCGGTCCTCACGGCAGAAACGCAGAAGCCCGAGAGCTTCAGCTCGCCCTTGTCGGTGATATATACCGTATCGGGGCTTATAGCGCGGTGTATGATACCTGCATTATGGAGTATACCAATGGTAGTGAAAAGGGGAGGGAATATCTTTGATACCTGTTCCCAGCTGAGCTCGCCTGCATTTTCCTTGAGGTAGTCCAGCATTTTCACACCCTCGATATTCTCGAAGATAGTGTAGGTGGTATTATTCTCGGCGAACATATCAATAACCGGAGGAATATTGGTATTGTTCCTGAGCCTTGCAAGAGACTTGTTGAGCTCGGTATATTCCGCCATGAAAGCCTTATACTTGGCAAGGTTATTGTAATTGACGCTGATAGTGGGCTTGCCCTTTACTCTTGTGCAGAGGTTTATGGGCATATACTCTCTTATGAGTACCTTTTTGTTTGTAGATATATCGCAGCCGATATAAGTGGCGCCCTCGCCGTTGTATTCCAGAAGAATACCGCAGAGGTACTTGCTGTGGAGTATCGTACCGGGTGGGACATACATGGGGTCATAGGATGAAGTTTCAACATATCCGCATGACGGGCAGACATGAAGCGAAGGATCATAAGGCTCCATGCACTTGAAGCAATATTTACTGTCTCCCAAAGCAGCTCCTCCTCCTAAAGATAGTCATCGCCTAAAAAGGCATCATATCTATTTTACCAATAAAAAATCAAATTGTCAACTGTTTGGAGTCTGATAATGCGTAAAACTGTGAATTTGTATTTTTTTTGTAATATTTCACCTTCAAATTTTCCTTTATTGTAACTTTTGCCGCAACAGAAAAGAGTCCGGAAGGTTCCGAACTCTTATATATCGTTACAGATTGCCGCTGTTGACAGAGAGTATCTTCATGGAATTGAAGCGGAAGGTACCGTCCTCTTTTTCCGTGAGTTTGTATTCTGCCTGCTTTGCAACGCTCTTTTCCATCCACTGAGGGAGCTCAGTGATGTAGTCAACAGTAAGTGTATACTCGCTGCCGTTCTTTACTATGGATTTGATCTCGGGAGCGTATGTATGAGTGATAGGCTTTACCTTGACGTTGTATACTCCGTCGGAGTAGTAGAACATAGAGCCGAAGGGGCCTACTGTACAGTGTGTGAACTCGGGGATATTCTCACCGAAGAGCTCGACTGCGTATTTTTCAACATCCACCTGAGGTATGGAGACTGTATCGAAGTTCATCTCATACTTTGAGATCTTTTCGTCATCCATGATTATTGACCATATGGTAGCTGTCACTATCTGCTCGGAAGGGAGCTGCGAAGGATCGCTGAATGGCTCGATGTCCATGATAGCGGCAGGATAGATCATCTGTGTGAAGCTGTCTTTCTTCACCTCACCAGAGGTGAAGCTTCTGGCAAGACCGATGCCCTTTGCGACGGTAGCGATGATGCCGATTACAGCGAATACAGTCATAACTATGCCCAGTATATTGAAGAGCAGCTTTTTCTTGTTGCCTGCGGGAGCGTTATCGGAAGCGCTGCTTTCAACATTCTCCCTGCGCTGAGCGATGAGCTCGTCGGGATCCTCATCGAGTATGCGTTCGAGGGCGGAAGTGATCCTGCCCTTTGGCTTTTCGGGCTCGGCTTCCTTCTGTACAGGCTGGGCATCGGACTTCTTTTCGTCTGTTTCAGCCTTTTCCTCGGTACTCTTTTCTTCTGGAGCTTCTGTGCTTTCGGGAGCTTTTTCGGCTTCTTCGCTGATTTCCTCTGTATCCGGGAGTATTTCTTCTTCGGGCTTGTCCATTACGATAGGAGGAGCGATAGCGCCCATCTGAGCGCGTCTCATTTCGATGACCTGCTGCTGCTTGTCGGCAGACAGAGCGTCAAATCTCTCCTTGAGCTCGGGAGTAAGACCTGCGATAATGTCTTCATCGGACATGATAAGCGGCTCTGAAGCTTTTTCCTGAGCATTTTCGGGCTCCTTTTCGGGAGCGTCCATGTCAGCGATTGCTTCCGCTGCGTCCTCACGTATATTTTCCAGCATACTGCCCACAGGATCGCTGTCGTGATGCACTTCCTCGTCGTGAATGGCGGCAATTGCTGCATCTATGAGAGCCGTTGCGGATACGGAGTCGTCCCCGGCCTCGAAGAGACCTTCCTCGGGAGCAGCCTCCTCTGTACTTTCTGGAGCGGCTACTTCGGGCTCATCCTTGGATTTGCCCATGAGCTTTTTGAAGAAGCCCATCTTCTTTGGCTTTTCGGCTTCCTCGGCAGCTTCTGCCGGCTTTTCTGACGGAGCAGCGGCAGCTTCTCCCAGTGCCTCAATGGCGTTATCGACCTCATCGGCACGGGCGGAATCGTTAACAATTATCTCTTCTGCGAGATTTACAGAAACAGGGATATTTTCCTCGGCAGCCTCTGCAAGGCGCTTCATTTCTTCTATGCGGCGCTGCTTTTCAGCCTCTGCCTCGGCGGCGAGACGCTGTCTTTCAGCTTCCTCAGCAAGGCGCTGCCTTTCGGCCTCCTCGGCTCTGCGCTGTTTTTCTGCTTCGATCTGAGCGATACGTCTTTGTCTTTCGGCTTCTTCTTCGAGACGGGCTTCTTCAGCGAGGCGCTGTCTTTCAGCCTCCTCGGCAGCCAGCCTCTGTCTCTCGGCCTCTTCGCGCTGAAGGCGTCTCTGCTCGGCTTCTTCCATAAGGCGCTGTCTCTCGGCAGCAGCTTCAGCGGCTCTGCGGGCTCTTTCGGCTGCATGAGCCTCCTCGGCAGCACGCTCGGCGGCAAGCTGAGCCTGACGTTCTTTTTCAAGTTCCTCACGGCGGAGAGCCTCATAATCGGGGAGTTCACCTGTGATAACTATTTTCTTTTTCTTGACGGGCTTTGGTATTTCATCAGAAGGCTGTATTGCGTCGAAGACCCTTGTTGTTTCGGCAGAGGCCTCGGTGTGCATTACTTCGGCGATAATATTCGGTACTTCCTCTTCCTCCTGAATAGGCTCCGGAGCTGAAAACTCATGTGTGGACGGAGCAAATTCCCATGATGAAGGGGAAGTATCGTCATTGTAGAATGACTGCTCCTCCTCTATATGGTGCTTTTCCTCTTCAAGGGCATGAAGCAGGTCATCCACCGACATATTATCGAATTTGCTCTTCCTTGCTGCTCTCGGGGTTGTATGGCTCCTTGCGGGAGTGCTTGTGTCTGCGGAGCTTCCTCCGCCGTCCATAAGGCTGTTGAGCATATCGTCAAGATCTTTTCTAATAGCCATTTCGACCTCCAAAAATCAAATGAAAACTTCAGGCAATGTCTTATCTTATCTGACCGTTGCCGTTTATCAGGTATTTTACCGTAGTAAGCTCCGTAAGTCCCATAGGACCTCTTGCGTGGAGTTTCTGTGTTGAAATGCCTATCTCTGCACCAAAGCCGAATTCTCCGCCGTCGGTGAAGCGTGTGGAGGCGTTTACATATACAGCAGCAGCGTCGACCTGCTTCTGGAATTTCTGAGCATTTTCAAGGGTGCTCGTAACTATGCACTCGGAATGGCGGGTGCTGTACTTTCTGATATGAGCGATAGCCTCATCTATGTTGTCTACCACCTTAACGGCGATGATGAAATCGTTGAATTCGGTAGCGTACTCTGTCTCCGTAGACTTTTCAACGGTATCGCCGAGGATAGAAATTGTCTTGTCGCAGCCGTAGATCTTGACATCGTGCTGCTTGAAGCGCTCGGCGATGAGGGGCAGGAATTTATCGGCTATGTCCTTGTGTACGAGAAGGCTCTCAATTGCGTTGCACACGGAAGGACGCTGAGTCTTGGCGTTGTCTGTGATCTCCACTGCCATACCGAGGTCTGCGGAATCGTCAATGTATACATGGCAGTTTCCTGCGCCTGTTTCGATAACAGGAACGGTAGCGTTCTTGACTACGGCCTGTATGAGATTAGCGCTGCCTCTGGGGATAATAACGTCAACATATCCGTTGAGGCGCATGAGCTCTGTGGTAGTCTCACGGTCGGTCTTATCCACCACCTGTATCATATCAGCGGGGAGCCCTGCCTCCTCTATGGCTTTTCTCATTATATTACCCAGGCATACGTTGGAGTTTATGGCCTCCTTGCCGCCCTTGAGGATAACGACATTTCCCGACTTCAGGCAGAGTGCAGCCGCATCTACGGTAACATTGGGGCGTGACTCGAAGATTATGCCGATAACGCCCAGTGGGACGCGTGTCTTTATGATCTGAAGACCGTTGGGACGGCAGCCGCCGCCGATGATCTCACCGATAGGATCTGCCAGAGCGATGAGTTCGTCAACGCCCTTTGCGATGCCCTCGATACGCTTCTCGTCCAGCTTCAGTCTGTCCTGCTTTGCCTCGGTCATGCCATTAGCCTTGGCATTTACGATATCCTTGGCATTCTCTGCTATGATAAGCTCCTTATTTGCGATAAGAGCCTTTGATATAGCTGCGAGAGCGTTATTCTTCTGTAAAGTGGAGGCTCCTGCCGCAGCCGCCTCGGCAGCCTTGGCTCTTATGCCCAGTTCCTCTGTATAACTCATAATTACACCTCGTGTTCAATCTCGTTTATATATTCTGAATATTTTATTATCTGTACAAGCGGAAGCCTGTATAATAGCTTCATAGTCGATCTCTATGCTCTTGCTCAGCTGCTGGAACAGGAACGGATCATAGTCCCTGTGTCCGGAAAGTATGAACACAGCCGTACCGTCATCCATTCTCAGAGCCAGTCCCATATCATCATAGAACGGCCCCATATCTGTGGTGATGACAACGGCTTCTTCCAGCCTCTCCAGCGGGAAGCAGTGCTCAGCGCCTTCTGAAACGGCCTTTATCACTTCGTTTTCAAGGGAAAGACTGTCCTCGGGAGTCTCTATCAGTACCTTCATTTGTTTCCTCCTTGAACCATTCAAGCTCAGCCGCGGGGATTACGGTATAGTCCTCGGCTTTATCGCTCTGACGGAGATAAACATTTCTTATCCCTGCCTGTATGATAAGTCTTGCACACAGCGGACAGGGCTTTGCTTTGTGGATCGAGCCGTCCGCAGGATTGACGCCCGTAAGGTAAAGGTCGGCGCCCACGGTCTGCTCACGGGAGCAGTTCAGCAGGGCGTTTGCCTCAGCGTGTACGGCTCTGCATATCCCGTAGCCGTCGCCCTGATGGAGATTCAGAGGTATCCTCGGACATTCGCCCCTGTCGCAGCAGTTTTCCATACCTCTCGGAGAGCCGTTGTAGCCTGTTGACAGGACTGCGTCATTCTTTACGATGACAGCGCCGTACTTTCTTTTAAGGCAGGTGCTCCTGTAGGCGAAGACCTCAGCGCAGTTGAGGTAGGTATCTGTTTTGGAAACGCGCTCGGCGCCTTTGGATATGACCATAGCGATATTCCTTTACTGTGCCTTGAAAAGAGTACCTATCTCCTTGTCCTCAAAGAGGTCGTAGAGCTTTTCTGGATCTCTTCCGTTCATGATTATCATGTCGATACCTGCATTTGTAGCTATCTTGGCAGCGGTTATCTTAGTGGACATACCGCCTGTGCCGAGACTTGTTCCCGCGCCTCCTGCCACAGCCTCTATCTCGGGAGTTATCTTCTCAACCAGGGGTATAGGCTTAGCGTCGGGATTTGAGCGGGGATCGTCGTCATAGAGAGCGTCGATGTCGGAGAGTATCAGCAGAAGATCTGCACGGGACAGCTCCGCCACCAGAGCCGACAGGGAGTCGTTCTCGCCGATCTCCAGCTCCAGCTCGTCGATAGCGATGGTATCATTTTCGTTTACTATGGGGATAACGTCCATATTCACCAGCTTCTCCACGGTATTCATGAAGTTCTCGCAGTGACTGGGGTTATTGATTATCGCCTTGGTGAGCAGTATCTGCGCCACCGTAATGCTGTATTTAGCGAACATATCGTCGTATACGTGCATAAGCTCACACTGACCGATAGCGGCAACAGCCTGCTTGGTCTTGGTGTCCTTCGGTTTCTCGGGAAGTCCCAGCTTACCTGCGCCCAGTCCCACGGCACCGGAGGATACCATGATTATTTCACGCCCCGAATTGTGCAGGTCGGAAATAACGCGGACCAGGTTTGTCATGCGGCGTATATTGAGCTTGCCCGTCTTGTGGGCGAGGGTAGAGGTACCCAGCTTTATGACGATACGCTGTTTTTCTGATATATTTCTCATAGGTATATCTTCCTTCAGTTGACTTTGTTTCGCGGCGAGCCGCTGATCCATGCCCTGATGTTATCGCATACTATATCTACAAGGCGCTGTCTTGTTTCAAAGGGCGCCCAGGCGGTATGAGGAGTGATAACGCAGTTCTTTGCGCCCTTGAGGGGCGTATCGGGAGACATAGGCTCCTTTTCCAGCACATCGAGGTATGCGGCAGCTATCTTTCCGCTGCCCAGAGCCTCTGCCAGGTCTGCTTCGTTCACTACGCCTCCGCGGGAGGTATTTATGAGCATAGCCGAGGGCTTCATATGTGAGAGGAGCTCTCTGTTGACAATGCCTGCGGTCTTGTCCGTAAGGGGGCAGTGGAAGGTGAGCACGTCAGCCTTTTCAGCAGCAGTAAAGAGGTCGGTGACCTCATATGGGCAGTCCTTTGGCTGAGTCCTTGTGCTGATTACTATATTCATGCCGAAGGCAGAGCCTATTTCGGCCACTTTTTTTCCTATTGAGCCATAGCCCACCACAGAAAGAGTCTTGCCTGCCAGCTCTGCGGTAGGTACCGGGAAATAAGAGAACGCAGGAGAGCGCTCCCATTCACCGTTCTTTACGGCAGTATCGTAATCCCTGACGCGGCTGAAGCGGTCAAGGATATAAGCGAAGGTCTGCTGAGCTACGGCGTTTGTGGAGTACTGACCTGCATTGCAGACAGCTATGCCCTTTTTTGCGGCATAGTCGATATCCACGTTATTGAAGCCCGTAGCGAAGAGTCCCACATATTTTATATTCGGGCAGGCGTCCATGACCTCCTTGGTGATAAGCACCTTATTGCAGAGGACGATATCTGCGTCTCCGATATTTGCAGCCGTTTCCTCGGGATTGGTGAGCGGGATGATCCTGACGTCTCCCAGCTCTTCAAGCTGAGTCACAGGGATATCTCCGCTTATATTTACGGTATACCAGTCGAGAACAGCGATCTTCAAGGCTTATTCCTCCTTGCTGTCCTTATCTTCGCCTGCTTTTGCTGTTACAGCAGCGGTCTCCTCAGTCTTTTTGGGCTTGCACACAATGGAAGTAACGGCAGCCACAGCGATAAGTATGAACTCGGCGATACCGAGAGCATAGAAGAGAGTCCTGTTATTTGATACCCAGACAAGAAGTGAAAGGGGAACAGCTATTGCGAAAATAAGCTGAAAAGGTCTTTTCTGTACAGCAAATCTGTAAGCAAAGAATATCACGGATATAACAGCGAGTGAGATGTGGAGCCAGAATGGAAATGGGAAGATGGTCGGATTGTCAGCGTCCGAGATCTGAGCGATGGAAGTAAGCATATCTGTGAAGTTCATAATATCTCCGATCCTCCGCCATTTCGGCTGTATGCCTTCTCGGCGGAAATTT
Source organism: Ruminococcus flavefaciens 007c (assembly GCF_000571935.1). Classification (GTDB taxonomy): domain Bacteria; phylum Bacillota; class Clostridia; order Oscillospirales; family Ruminococcaceae; genus Ruminococcus; species Ruminococcus flavefaciens_F. The sequence goes on from NZ_ATAX01000033.1 coordinate 41,566, forward strand.
ATAAGTTTGCAAAAGTCTGCACATTACAGTATAGCACAAACAGCGCAGAAATTCAACTACATTTTTAAAAAATACACAAAAAATTTATGACGCATTTTTCGGTATTTTCGGCTGTTTTTAACAGGGGGCTTGAATTTTTCGCCTGCTTACCGTATAATATTACATAGACAAATCGGAATTTACGTTTGTAGGGGCGGATATTATCCGCCCGTGATACAAACAATATATTTGCGAGGTGTGATAGATGAAAATAAAAAAGGTGTTCCGTGTAATAGGCAAAGTATTATTGATACTTCTTTTGCTTATCGTCCTATTGTTTTTAATATCAACAACAATCTATCATGTCAAACTGAAAAAGGTCGAAAATCAGCTAAAGGATGAAGGATTTTATCATCCTGTATCAGTCGGCGATCACGCCCTCAATATGTACACCTGCGGCAAACAAGACGGTCAGCATACGATAATTGCTCTGGCAGGCTGGGGCGACGGCGAAATGTTCCTCGGCTGGCGGCAGATGACAGAAGATATTGAAAAAGAAAACCTCCTGATCTTCCTCGACCGCGCAGGTTACGGACTAAGCGATGATTCCAAGCAGAACATGACACCTGAACAAGTCGTTGAGGATTACCGGACGGCGCTCCGGAATGAAGGCATTGAAGCGCCGTATCTGCTTATGGGGCATTCTCTGGGCGGATTGTATGCGACATACTGGGAAAGCAAATATCCCGATGAGATAGAGGGCGTTATCTTTGTGGACGGTACATTCTGCTTTGAGATTCCCGAAGATGAACAGCTCGGCGGCGGAATGATTGCCGCGCTGATGCCCATCGTCGAAAAGCTCGGATTTGCACCTTTAGTGATCCGCAGCGAGTACGGGGAATTTCTCGATATCCTGCCTGAAGATCAGCAGGAACAGGCAATTTACCTGATGAGCAAAACGCTCGGTGCTTCCGCACCGACAAATGAGATGGGCAAAGTGGACTGGGATTGTGATTTCGTATGGAAAGCTATGCAGACGACGGATATTCCCAAGTGCTACATTGAAGCAATGTTCGGTTATCACACAAAAGAGGACTTCATAAATGACGGCGTCAAAGCGGAATCGCTGCTCAATGTCTATGTTGAGCCGTCGATGAAAGATTCAGGAGACGATGCAATCTATGAAGAAGCATTGCGGCTGATAAAGCAAAGACGCACGGAAAGGGCTGTGCCTTATTACGAAAAACTCGGTAACTGCGAAGTCGCCAAGCTTCCGGGCGATCATGTGATCTTTCTGGATAAGCCTGATAAATGCAGTAGAATCATAAAGGAATTCATTGATAGATTAGATAGTTAAATTCTGATTTACGAAAGGGAGGCTTTGCATGATATATATGCTTGAAGACGAAGAAGGTATACGCAACTTCGTTATATATGCGCTCCGAAGCTCGGGCATGGAGGCCGAGGGCTTTGAAACGCCGTCCGCGCTGAGAGAGGCCATGTCAGAGGAACTTCCCGAGCTGCTGCTTCTTGACCGTATGCTTCCCGAGGAGGACGGACTGGATGTACTGAAAAATCTCCGCAGCGCTCCGGAGACAAGGAAGCTGCCTGTGATAATGCTGACTGCCAAGGGCACCGAGCTTGACAAAGTGGAGGGACTTGACAGCGGAGCCGATGACTATATCGCCAAGCCCTTCGGCACTATGGAGCTCATATCGCGCATAAAGGCGCTGCTACGCAGGGCGTCCGACGCCCCTGCCGAGTCGGAAAAGCTTGAGGCAGGCGGTCTGTGCGTGTATCCCTCGAGACACGAGGTCATAGCAGACGGCACAATGGTGACTCTTACCCTGAAGGAGTACGACCTTCTGCTCATGCTCCTGAGGCATCAGGGCGAGGTATTTTCGCGTGAAAGCCTGCTCAGGGAGATATGGGGCTACGATTTTGCAGGTGAGAGCCGCACCGTAGATGTACATATAAGGACTCTCAGGCAGAAGCTTGGCAGCTGCGGCGAGGTGATACAGACCATACGCGGAGTAGGCTACAAGGCAGGTGACGGGGCAGTTGACTAAGAAGATATTTCTGGGAATAATGACAATATGCGTATTTTCTGTAGTTGCAGCCATCGTGCTCGTAACGGCGCTGCTTTACAATACCTCTGCCGAGAATGCCGCAGCAGAGGTGCGGACCGATGCCCGTCTCATAGCAGCGGCAGTGGAGAACGGCGGTATAGGCTATCTTGAAAGGAACTCAGCGGAAAAGAATATACGCATCACATGGATAGGCAGCGACGGAAAGGTGCTTTTCGACTCCGAGGAGGACACCGCTTCTATGGAGAATCATGCCGACCGAAAAGAGGTCATTGAGGCTCTGCGCAGCGGCGAAGGCAGCTCCTCGCGTTATTCCAGCACCATTATGAGCAGGACGGTGAATCATGCCGTAAGGCTCAGCGACGGAACTGTGATAAGAGTATCGGGAGCACATACTTCCTTTACCGCCCAGCTGGTGAAGCTGCTCAATCCCATGCTGCTCATACTTGCGGCAGTAGCGCTTTTCTCGGGACTTGCGGCCTCGATGGTGGCAAGGAATATAGTAAAGCCCGTAAACGATATAGACCTTGCTCACCCGGATACGGCCAGAAGCTATAAGGAGCTTGCCCCACTTCTGGAGAAGCTTCGCACGCAGAACATAAAGGTCAGCCGCCAGATGGACGAGATAGAGAGCAGGCGAGAGCAGTTCAGTCTGATGACAGAGAGCATGACAGATGGACTGATAATCACCGATCCCAAGCTCAATGTGCTCACCTGCAATTCGGGAGCAAGGAAGCTTCTCGGTGCAGGAGCCTTCAGCGAGGGACAGAGCATATACGGCCTGAACAATTCCGACGTATTCCGCCGCTGCCTGCTGAACGCTCTCGGAGGAAGGCGTTCCGAGTGTATACTGCGCACGGGAGGCGGACAGTGCGAGGTCATAGCCAGTCCCTCCAACAGTTTAGATATGGTCTGCGGACTGGTGGTGTTCATAATGGACGTTACCGAAAAGCAGGAGCTTGAGACTATGCGCCGCGAGTTCACTTCAAACGTGTCACACGAGCTGAAAACGCCGCTGACTACCATATACGGAACAGCGGATATGCTTGCCAACGGCATGGTGAAGCAGGAGGACGTAGCGCAGTTCGGAGGCAATATCAGAAGCGAGTCAGAAAGACTCATAAATCTTATCAACGATATAGTATCTCTTTCCAAGCTTGACGAGGATTCCGCTCCACGCGAGAACGAGAGCGTCGAGCTTTACGCCCTTGCGGAGGAGGTTCTTGACCGTCTGAAGCTGAGCGCCGCCGAAAAGGGCATAACAGCTTCCCTTACGGGAGAGAGGGTGTCCCTCATAGGAAGCAGGACCATACTCAGCGAGGTGATATACAATCTCTGCGACAACGCCATAAAGTACAATGTCAGCGGGGGAAAGCTGGATGTCAAGGTGTCCCATATACCCCAGAGAGCGATAATAACCGTCAGCGACACGGGAATGGGCATACCAAAGGAGCATATAGGACGCATATTCGAACGCTTTTACCGTGTTGACAAGAGCCGTTCCCGCAGGATAAAGGGCACGGGACTGGGACTGTCCATAGTAAAGCACGGAGTAATGTATCATAAAGGAACAGTCCGCGTCGAGAGCGTGGCAGGCAGCGGAACCACCTTTGTTGTGGAGCTGCCCATAGAGAAAAAACAGTGAGGTAATAATATGAAAGAAAGGATAACGGTGTCCGCCCTTGACGGACTTGACAGCGCGGAGTATATGCTTATAGACATGAGAGACAGCTCTGCCTTTGAGTACGGACATATAGACGGAGCCGTAAATATACCGCGTGAGGAGCTTGATACAGCCGAGCTGCCCCGCGGGAAAAAGCTCATAATCTATTGCAGGAGCGGCATAATCAGCGGCGAAGCAGCCGACAGCCTCTGCGGAAGGGGCTATGAGGCATATGAGCTTGAAGGCGGCTATGTTGAGTGGCTGCGCATAAATATGGAGAACAGGCAGATAAAGGAGGACGTTGAGCAGAGCCTGCGCAAGAAGTTCAAGAAGTCCGTATGGTGCAAGTTCACAAAGGCGATAAACGAGTACGAGCTTGTGCAGCCCAATGATAAGATAGCCGTATGTATATCCGGCGGCAAGGACTCAATGCTCATGGCGAAGCTTTTTCAGGAGCTGAAGCGTCACGATAAATTTCCCTTTGAGCTGGTATTCCTTGTTATGGATCCGGGCTACAGCCCCGAGAACCGCCGCGTTATAGAGGATAATGCCCGCGCACTGGGGATACCCGTACACATATTCGAGTCGGACATATTCGATTCCGTATACAATATCGAGAAGAACCCCTGTTACATATGCGCCCGCATGAGGAGAGGCTATCTTTACAGCCATGCAAAGGCACTGGGCTGCAACAAGATAGCTCTTGGACATCATTTCGACGACGTTATCGAGACCATACTCATGGGTATGCTCTACGGCGGACAGGTCCAGACCATGATGCCCAAGCTCCACAGCACCAATTTTGAGGGCATGGAGCTGATACGTCCTCTGTATCTGGTGCGTGAGGCGGACATCAAGCACTGGCGCGACTATAATTCCCTGCATTTCATACAGTGTGCCTGCAAGTTTACGGACACCTGCACCACCTGCGAGCCGGATAGCCGTTCCGTGTCAAAGCGCCTGGAGATAAAGAACCTTATCGCCGAGCTGAAAAAGGTCAATCCGCAGGTGGAGAAGAATATCTTCCGCAGCGTAGAGAACGTGAACGTAAATACTGTAATAGCCTACAAGGACAAAGACGGAGTACATCGTTTCACCGACAACTATTGATCTGAATTGAATATGAGAAAAAAGCGCCTGTATAGTGAAAGTTCACAAATACAGGCGCTTGATTTTATGCACAATGTGGAAAAACATTTTTTCTTTTCTGAAATTCAATGGTTTTCCGTTGAAATTTGTCATTTTTCGTCCCTTTTACAGAAAGGGGTGATAGTCGGGAGATACCCGAGGGGAGCGTATAGTGCCCGACCTTATACAAGGCGGACAATGAAGATTACCTCCAGAAGATCATAAGATCCTCGGCTTTTTCAAGGAGCTGGGGGAAATGCCTTGCAAGAGAGCCGGTGAACCAGTTGAGAGCAATGCACAGAGTAAATACCATAGTCAGAGCCATTGATACTCCCGAAAGGATATATCTGCGCTTCTGTGAAGCAGGAGCTGTGCAGCTGCGGAATATACCGATCATAGCCGCAAAGGTCAGCAGCGGAGTGAGATCGAATACATAGTGGGTGATATAGCCGGAGAGGCAGAATTCCAGCCATGCAAGTACAACAGGCATTACGAGGCATATAGTGAGGAACTGTCTTCTTCTGCGGTCGGTGAGCTCCTTGGTCTTCGGACCGTAGGCCTCGGGGAGGAAGAAGAGTCCGATAGTTACCAGCGGGAGCACCAGTGCGCCGATACCGATAGCGGTATAGGAATAGGAACCGTAGTTTTCCATGGGGTTGGTAGTGGAAGCAAAGAACGGGAAAGCGTTCTTGAACTGTGGCAGCTGCAGGAAGAAGTGCATGATAGCCGCAGGGAACTTTGTCAGGTCGAGTCTGTCGGCCTTGATATTGTTTACAGTGAGCTGATATGCCGTACCGAACTCAAAGGCCGAGCCGAAACGAGCCGAATTGTACCTCATTATGAGAGCAGCACCTATGATGAGCGGTACCACGAAGGAAGCTGCCTGAGCCAGTCTGAAGGTGAGCTTCTGCTTCTTGTCGAGGAGTATTCCTACGAAGAAGGGGACGAGTACAGCCGCACCGAAAGCAGTTGTGGGACGGCAGCTTACAGAGAAGGCCAGTGCGCTGCCGCCGATGACCAGAAGCAGGGGCTTCAGCCATTTTTTCTCGGTAGTAACTGCGGTCATGCCCGTGAACAGACAAAGCATGAGGAAGCACAGTCCCGAAACGGAAGGCAGGGTGTATCTGTCTATCTCGTTTGCAAGGTTCCAGAAGCCCATAGCCGCGGTTGAAGCCGGCAAAAGGGACAGCAGGAGCACCAGATTCGGCTTTTTGATCTTCAGAAGCTTTATCAGCGCCAGCATGGAGAGGCACATGAAGAGTATGCCGAAGAATGCGAAGAAGTTGTTTGCGGAAGCCATATGCGGGAATTTGCCCGTAAGCTTGTAGTAGGGATAATAGAACGCAATAACAGGCCCCACGCCGAAGTAGGTGTAATAATGTCCGTTATAGAAGGCATAGTCCCATTGGTAGCTCACACCCAGAGCATTTCTGTCGTCAATGCTGTAGGGATCTTCCATCTGGAGGAGCTTTTCATCGGGCTGGATATCGAGGTAGTCCAGATCCTTTACGAAGGCGTCCAGAGTCATTGCATAGGGATCGTCCATAAACTTTTCAGCGCCTGTGTAATCACGTGCCTTTGCGTCGGGATAACGGAACATAAATGCCGACATAGCGCAGAGAGCTGTCATTACGGCAACTGCGATGATATGAGAGCGCTTTTTGCTGTCATAGCCTATCTCGTAGAGCTTGAAGCACTTTATAGCCAGCAGAAGAGCAGCAATTGCAAGGAGCACCGTAAATCTCAGCAATGAGAAATGATAGGGAGCTGCGCTGAGAGCTCTTATATCTTTTACCGTAACAGGGAGGCTCGAATGTAAGATATTGATATTTACCTTCCTTATATCGCCGAAGGGCTTGAAGGACATCATTATTTCGCAGTCCTGACCGCGGGTATACTTATGCTGAACTGTAACGGGATTGATGGTGAAATCCCCGTCAGTAAGACCGAGAGTGAGATCGAAGGGATTGGAATTCTTATCGGTGCTGAGTTTAACGGATATCACACGTGTTTCCTGAGGAAGATTTGAGAGCTGGAGGTAGGAATCACCGGTTATGGTGTAGCTTCCGTCGCCGTTGTCTGCGGCATTTGCTCCGGGAGTGATATCTGCTGAGGAGACGGTCTGATCCAGGGCTTGTTTTGTGAAGCTCTTGCCGTTGAAGAGAAGTACCTCTGCGGCAAAGAGGACGCAGGCGCATACGGCGCAGCCCTTGAGAAATCGTGCGAGCTTCGGAGCATCGTAGCGTTTAACGAGTACAGAGCCCAGCACCGCGGTACAGGTCAGAGTAGCCGCAATGGGAGATATGCCACTTTTTCCGTTGGGCATATTGCTTATGGCAATGGCGCTGAGCAGCAGCATTGCGCCTCCTGTGAGGCAGGCCGAGAAGATGAGCATTTTCAAAGTGTTGTTTTTCTCTTTTTTCTTCTTGAAGCGCTTGTCGCATATATTCATCATGGAAAGCGAAAGCACAAAGAAGACTGCGGGGACTATTACTGACCAGATCATAAAAGATCCTCCTTATTTTTTCGTTTATTTATTAGACGAACGAGCGGTATATTTCTCTCGTTTTTTCCGTGTCCTGAGAACATCTTCTTCTATTATACTATCATAACGGCCTGAAATGCAAGGGAAAAAGCTTTTATACACGGTGGTACTGCTGATTTTCGTCAGATTGTACATAAATTTCCAGCTTATAAAATGCGGCCGGGGTGTCATAATACTATCACGGCATCAAAATCATATTAAGGAGAAAAAAGCAATGAGCAATAATGGCAATAATAAAGGCGAAATGACACAGAAGGGCAGAGATGCTCTTGAAAGATTCAAGATGGAGTCAGCAAGCGAGCTCGGCATCCATCTCAAGGACGGCTATAACGGCGATCTTACCTCGCGTGAGGCAGGTTCTATCGGCGGCAGCATGGTCAATATGATGTGTCCGGAACAACAATGGAAAATTCCGCGAAATAACGTGAAATCGATGGGACATAAGATAGTGTATACATACTATATGCAGATTGGAATATAAATAGTGAAGTTAAATGGTTTATTTATGTATGCTAAAATAAAACTGAGCCAAATATGGCACAAATGATAATAAAAAAGTGAGCCACTAATAATAATAATCCTGTATAATAAGAGAAAGAGCTTGTGTACAGGAGGAACAAGGAGTGGCAATAGCAATGGAGATCTATGAAAAGATCAGATATTACAGCAGTCAGAGAAGTAATATCTCCGGCTGCTGTTTTTTGTATAACATAACAAAAAACGCAGAAACGTTGATATTGTTTGCAAAAAGTCTTTATATATGTTGATTGATTATGTTATCATACAGCTGTAAAGATTCTTTTATATTTAACAAAATCAAAGCGGCTCTTATTAAATATATTGAGCTAGTCGTGTGCCATTTGCCTGCCGATTACAAATCTGTAATTATCCGCATTCGGGAGAAAAAATATGCTACAATGACTTTGTCATTAGAAAAAAGGACATAAATGCTTCCAATAAAACATAAAACAGAAGCAAATATATCTGCATAGGGGGATTGATGATATGTTGTAACAATGTTTTTTATGAAATACACAGATAAAAGAAACGGTTTAAATTTAAAAGGAGGAATTGAAATTGTCTAATCGAAGAATACTCAAAAAAATGCTCAGCTTTACCACAGCAGCTCTTACCTGTACAAATCTTATGTTCGCAGGTAATTGCGGTCAGCTCTTTTCACAGGAAGGTTTTACAGTATTTGCAGCAGAAACAGAAAATACTGGGATAAGTATCGACAAAACTTACTTGAAGGTCGGAGAGGCTTTGAAGATCAATAATCCGACAGGAAGCATGATAAGATGCCTTGCGGACGGCAGCGAGGTCGATCCTGAGAGCTTTGTTCTTACAGAAGAATTCTATGAGAAGTGGATAGAAGTTCAGGAATTTGACGGTGAAGGATACGAAACAGTGGACAAGGTATACTTCAGCAAGCTTCCCGTTATTTATATCAATACAGATGACGGTCAGGTCCCTGCATTTAAAAAGGACGCCAAGAGCGGCGAAATGTTCATACAGAACAACGAAGAT
>NZ_ATAX01000034.1 GCF_000571935.1 Ruminococcus flavefaciens 007c
ACGGATATACCGAGATAGACGGCAAGATGACTCATTACACCGAGCTTGCTGATTTTGATTCAATGGTATCCTACTGGCTGCTTATGGAGATAATGGGAAATGACGATTCGCGCTACAAGAGCAGATATATCTATAAACCGCATGATTCTCTCCTTAAATTCGGTCCTCCATGGGACTTTGACACAGGCGCAGGTTCAATAATCGTAAGTCAGGAAATAAGCAGTGAGGCAACAGGCTGGAAGGTATCAAAGTTTGAAAATCCGCAGAATTTCTACAGAGAGTTCCTTGATGATCCGCTGTTTATTTCGGCAGCAACCGACAGATACTGGCAGATAAGGCCTTACCTTGAAGACGTTATAAAGGAAAACGGCGCACTTGAAAGAGACAGCGAATATCTTTACGAATCGGGTATGGCTGACAGTGCGCTCTGGGACAGAAATAATCAGTGGCCCGGTTACGGCAGAGGCTATATAGCCGACAGAGACTTATTCATATCGTATATGCGCGAAAGGATAGCGTGGCTTGACGAGCAGTTCAGCTCGGATGACGCATTGCTCGCAAGCACATATAACGAAAACAGCGCTTCACCGTATATCAGATCGGATGCAGTGAATATCTCGACACCAAATGCTGTTGATGATACGATATCAGCAAGTGCTCCTGCCGATGCTGTTATCAAGCCCGAAAAAGACCTTATCATGCAGATAGCCGTAAATGATCCGCAGACAACAAGTCTGAAAGTATATGTAAACGGTTTGTACTATGATACTTTTGCACTGTCAAACGGTTCTGTAAGATTTGAGCTTCCTGCCGATAAGTTAAGTCAGGCAGCAGAAAAGAAAAACGTGATATCCTTTATCGGAAAAGACAAGGATAATAATACTACAGTCAGAAACTTCACTACTGTAAAACAAAGCGAGTACGCTGCTGAACCCGTTCCTGAATTCAAGTCGCAGAGTATTGTTCTGAGCAGACAGATCAGCTTTAATTTCTACCTTGACATTACTTCTCTTACAGAAGAAGAAAAGAATAACAGCTATATGGAATTCAATATCAATGGCAAAACATACACAGATGCCTTTGACGCTGATTTTATGAGCTGTGACGAAAAATATTATGGCTTTACTTGTTCTCCCGATTCATTTGCAATATCCAACAGGATAACTGCGGTATATCATTACGGGGACAATAAGACCATAACAAATACGTTCTCGGTTCCCGATTATATAAATACGATAATAAGGAACACATATAACAGGTATAATGAGAGAATAATCGCTGTTATCCGTTCATTGTTTGGTTTAAGGAACTATTTCTGTCCGCCGCGCCAGAATAATAGTATTTTCAGAACATGGTACTAAAATGATGTAAAAAGATGGAGCCGCTCTTGCGGCTCCATTATCATCAAAAAAGCTTTTGCGGCAACTCACTCCAAACTTGAACTTGAGTCATTGCTTTCCGATTGGGCGGATTCATCGCTGCTCTTTTCGGATTTGCCTTTATCAGCAACGGCACCTAAAACGCCGGACAGCACATTTGAGAATATACTAATCATTGTTGCGATATGCTGTGCTTATGGATGTGCAAATGCCTGTCATGGACGGTTATACCGCCACTAATGAAAACAAGGAGCTTTCAAGGATCCCGATAATCGCCATGACAGCCAATGCTTTTAAAGAAGATGAAGATGAGGCGCTGAAAGCCGGAATGCAGGCACACGTTGCAAAACCTATAGATGTTGATATTCTTCTGGAAACACTGACGAACGTTCTGACAAAACACAGATAACATGATATGAGCTGACTTGTTTGCAATAAACGGTCAAAACATAAAAGGCAGTCAAAGGATGCTTCCCTTGACTGCCTTTTGAATATTAAATTTTCTTTGGTGATACTGCTTGTAATATATGCTTATTTATTGAGGGCTTCACGAATTATCTCAAATCTCTTGATGAGGAAGTCAACAACTGAAGTCTGACCGCCGCCGAACATACCGTTGCCCCAGTCCATGTCACCCCAGTCCATGTTGCCCCAGTCCATGTCGCCCCAATCCATGTTGCTCCAGTCCATGTTAGCCCAGTCGAAGCTTGCGTCGCCGCCAAATCCGGGCCAGCCTCCGCCGTTCTCACCGTTGGGATCACCGCCGAATCCGGGCCAGCCGCCGCCGTTCTCGCCGTTGGGATCACCGCCGAATCCGGGCCAGCCGCCGTTCTCACCGTTGGGATCACCGCCGAATCCAGGCCAGCCTCCGCCGTTTTCACCATTGGCGTCACCGAAATTACCCCAGTTGCCCCAGCCTGCATTTGCATCTTCTTCGCTGTACTGGAGTCCTTCTTCACTCTTTGAGGTGTTTGTATCAAAGTCCTCAACTGTGAATTCAAAACGCGGATCAGCTTCAACGTGTGAGCGTATCTTCTTTGAATAATCGGCAACATATGCTTCAGGGTCGCTGTAGTAGTTCAAAACATCGTTTACTATCTCTACGTACATATCGTAGTATTCGGGTACCTGAAGGAGTTTTGCAAGAGGACGGTCCTCGATAGTAGACTGATACAGACTTGTTGTGATGTCAGATACTACTGCGCCGGCACCGCCTGTGAAGTTGCCGAGGCAGAGGTTGTAATCCCAGCCTACAAAGTAAGCCTTGCCGCCTGAGTACATGAGGTAGTAGTTGTGAGCGAGTGAGCCGTTATAGCTGTCATAGTTGCAGAATATGGAGTTTACGGCAAAGCCCTTCAGGAAGCTCGGTACATCGATAACATCCTCGATGAACTTGTAATCTGTAGGTGTGAGCTTGTTTATTGCTGTTTTGATATCCTGAATATGCTTGAATCCATCATCCTGACCGAACTTGACATCAAATCTGTCAAGAGGCATATTCTCTGTAAATGAGCAGTAGCTGTCACCGCCGAAACCGCCCCAGCCGCCTCCGCCGTTGCCGTTGCTTTCCGTTGCCTTGTAAAGAACTGAATCATTGTCAACAGCGTAGCGTTCTGCTACAGTAGTACCGGGCTGCTCTGCAAGCAGGTAGAAGCTGTAAAGCTCGCCGTTCAGGTACATATCTGTATGTGCAGCATGAGGAGCAACGCCGTCTATTTCATACATAGCGTTATAGCAGAGGATATCTCTGAGGCATGAAGCGTCCATGAGCATATTGTTCATGCACATCTCAGTCAGACCGTGGTAGTTTACATCCTTATCGTACTTATCCATCTTGATGCGGAAGCTGTACTTGCCGTTCTTAGCCATCATAAGAGAACTGTTGCCCTTGGTTCTTATACCAACGTTCTTGAATTCTTCACCGTCAATAACGATATCACAGGGAGTCCATTCCTCCTTGCTTGCGTTCTTGAGAAGGTTTTCCCACTTTGCTTCGTCCATTCTGACGTCTATCTTGTGGATGAATTCCTGACTGAAGAGCTCACTGTAGAGCTGCTCCTCATTCTCCATATCGTTGTTGACATCCTTGAAAGCAGAGAGGCTGCCGGCCTTGAATGTATTGCCTGTGCTGTGCTTCATTTTGATACCGCCTGTGAAGAGCTTGTAATCAGCGTCTGCGATCTTTGGAGATGAAACTACAGCATAAGAGAATTTTTTTGAGGTGTTCTTATCAAAGACAACATTATTGGATGAATCGGTAATTGTTATCGGGTTATTCTTTGACCACTCCTTAACGAAGTCAAACATAAGGGTGTTCTGCTTGGTTGAAGTGATGTTTTCACACTGACAGTCAGTGGATGTTGCAAGGAGATCACCGCCGGTGATATTCACGGCACCTGCGCTGGTAAGTCCTTTATCACCGAATGCACTGATATCACCGCCGCTGATATTTATTGCGGTCTCTGCCTGTACAGCATCACTGCCTGACTTGATGCTGACCTCGCCGCCTTCAAAATCAACATTGCCCTTTGTTGACTTGATACCGTCACCCTGTGACTGGATACATAGCTTGCCGTCCTTTACAAGAACGGAAGTTTTACCCTTTACAGCATCATTGGGCTCTGTTTCGTTGAGAGCATCTATGTTTGTGATACCGCCTGTAAACTTGATATCATTGTTGCAGACTATGGCAGGCTGTACATTTGCAGTAATGGTGAGAGTTCCTGTTCCTGCATTTCCGCCCTTTATCGTAAGATCATCCTTAGCTTCGATGACAGCATTTTTTTCATAGTCGGCTGTGTATGCGGATGTACCGTCAGAAATAAAGTTTTCGGTAGCGTCTGCAATTGTTATGGAAGTCTTGTCTGCATTCTTCACTAAAATTGCGGGAGCGTTCTTGCCGGTAATATTTACTCCGTTCAATACAAGTTTTACAGTGCCCGGATCTGTTTTTTCATCGGGGATCTCAACAAATATCTGTCCGTCACTGAGAGTACCGTCGATGGTATATGTACCGGAATGTGAGATAGTAACCTTTGAGCCGTTTACCGCAGCAAATTTGCCTTCAACAGTAATGGAGGCGTCACTGAGATGGATAGATGTGCTGACATCATCAGCGTTTACTTCGGAGTCTCCTTCATAAGACTCGGGGAGAGTTGAGATAAGGCCTAAGATCTTTTTCTGGATAGAAAGTGCATCGTTGGGAGTAAGACCCGAACCGCGTTCAAAGACATCGCCATTGTCTTTGCCGATTTCGGTGATATGTTTTTCATACGTGCCTTCTGTTCCGTATTTGGACGGATTTGCAAGGTACTGCATGATTAGGATTGCATCGGCCAGATCTACATTTCCGTCGCAGTTAGCGTCGCCGTAGAGGGGGGCGGCTGCTGAAGCTGTGAAAGGCACAATAGAGGCTGCGCCGATGAGGCAGGCTGATAGCATACCTGTCAGTAAGTGTTTTTTCTTCATTTTTTTCATCCTCCTTAATATAATGTTATAATAACATAAAAAGTTATATTAAATAATATATAACAAATCTTAAAATAGTCTTAAAAAGCTGAAAACAAAGCCTTTTATGCTTTTTATGGATATTTATGTAATGATTGCTCCCTTGTCTCAGAGCAGACACATGAAGTGATAACATTCGTTGAAAGCTTTGCTCTGATCAGGTTTGTGGACCGGCTTAGACCTTATTATGTATCAGATCTCAATTTTGATGAATACGTCGTTGATTTACGCTTACGTTTTGCTCAGCATATATTTATCAAACTGCTTAAAAAATAAAACAGCTCTGAGAGTTTTAAGCTCTCAGAGCTGTTTGTTTATCATATCATCAGCAATGCGCCGCTAATAAAGCTCCGTCCTTGCCTCTTATAAGTACATATAATGATGCACCTGTGTGTTCGAGACCTGTTCCGTCCTCAAGTTTTCCCGAGCGCAGAACAGCGGTAACAGCCCACACATCATACTCGTCATAGTAAACACATTTATATGGAGGATCATTTCTTTCAAGTTTGAGCATCTGACCATTTTTCTCGTAATAGTCTGATTCAAGCTCATCGATGAACTCTTGACCAATAGACTCGATAAAAATTGTTTTAGCTCGTGACATGGCAACATCTTCGGAATTGACTTCAACAGGATCCTGTTCAGTGAACTCCTTTGCCCTATCGATCAATAATTCTGCTTCTTTCTCAGCATCTTTCTCAGAATACTCAGGAGCATCGTAATATCTCATGCAGACTTCTTTAACAATGGTCATGATATCCTCGTCTTTATCAGCAGATGTGTTCTCTGCTGCAGTTGTGGTAATAACGGCAGAGGCAGTTGTTTCAGCTGCTGATGTGGTAAGAGCGGCTGCGGACGTTGTTTCTGTCTGTGTCTCAATAGCAGTGGTAGTTTCCTTAACGCTTATTGACTCTTTTTCAGCAGCATCTCCGCAGGATACTGCTGTAGCACAAATCAATAGTGCTGATATTGCTGTAATGATTTTTGTTTTCATAGTATTATTTAATAAACTAATTATTCTTGAAATTGAAAAATGACATTAGTGGAAAATACCGACTACTTTTCCGTCGCTGCCCCTTAACAGAACATAAGGAACTGTTCCGGGGGTAAAAACAGACCTGCCGTCTTCAGTAGTTCCCACGGGAAGCGTCGGTGCAATCTTCCATATATCAAATTCATCATAATATGTTATGATATATGCAGGCTTTTCGCGTTGATACTTCACTTTTTCGCCATTAAGCTCAACATATTCGGATTCAATACTTTCAATGAAATCATTTCCTGCTATTTCCGCAATGACGCTTCTGCCTTTTTCTTTGGCTTCATCTTCCGAAGCAATAGCCCCGAGAACATCGTCAGATATTTTCTTTACATTTTCGATCATCATTTCAGAAAAGCTTTCAGCAGTCTCATCATCAAATCCATAAGTATTAATACATATTTCTTTTACGATCTGCTGTTCGGTAAACTCGGAAACGGACGTTGTCTCAGTTGAATTCTGGATATTATTGTCTGATGTTGTTTTCGTTGCAACAACAGTTGTTTCCGTCAGGGGAGTTTCTGTTGATTCTTCGACAGCAGAAGAATCTATCTTCTCGTAAGATGTATTCTCATGAGCTTTTCCACAGGAAACCATCGCTGCAAATATTATTGAAATTAATAGTATTTTTTTCATTTTTCGTTCCTCAATCTACTTTCCAATAATCGTGGTTAGGGTCAAAAGGTGCATTTTCAAAGATAGTGTCAGCATCATAACGGTTTTTAGCTTCAGGAGTCATTCTAAGAACTTCACCCTTAGGCGTTCCAACATATCCTATCTTATTATATTCCTTTATATATTCCGCATCTCCATAGATTCCTTTATCAAAACCTGAAAACGAATCATTAAGATCACCGTAATACTGTGCATGTGTATGAACAAATGCAACTGAGTCAGGGGTAAAATCAATTACTGCTCCTTCACCGCCATAAGTAGGATTGCCATATCCATCATCTCTCTTTTTGCCCACCCCAACCGGGCCAAGAACGTATTTTGTTTCGCCGTTAACATTCACCGCATCTATACGAGCATCATATTCTCTCCACTCATTGATTGATCTTTCATTATACATAAGAACGAAATCAATAGCCGCTTCATCCATAGTGTCATAGTATTCTTTACAACTTGGTGCAGGTACAGCTGCAAGTCTGTCATCAAATCTCTTCTGTCTTTCAGCTCTTGCTTTTTCTGCCGCTCTTGCAGCAGCTTCTGCTTTACGTTTATCAGCGGCTGCTTTCTTTTCAGCTTCCAGTGTGCGCCATATATTATGCTCCTTGATCTCGGTAGCATAAGCCTTTACATCGCTCTGACTGTTGATCTTGGGAAGTACTGTTACCTCCTTGCGAAGGCTTGTGTACATAGCAGCATCACTTGCACTATTAACTGAAGGCGGTGAATTAAGAAGCCTGTTATACTTGTCATCCCACTGCTTAAGTATCTTTGCATCTCCGGGACTGTTAACCTTGGTCGGACGGGGATTCTTTGCTGCAAAAGCTGCTGCTTCTACTGTGTCATGTCCGCTGGGGTCAATGAATCTTACAGGATTATTCTTACAGTATGTATAAAGGTTAAGACTGAGCGGATCGCCTGATCTGCCTGCAAAGGTGTCTCTGCTGTTGAATCTTCCGTTAGAGGGATTATAGTATCTTGCTCTGAGGTAGATGGTTGCGGTTTCCTTATCGTAATACTCTCCGCAGTAACGGAAAGCATTCATATCGTTGTCGTCAATATCCTTTTCAACGCCAAAAGCATCATAATGGTATGTCTTTGTTACTGCGCCGTTATCATCAAGAAGAGCATCTACGTCTCCGTGTGCATTCTGAAGATAATATGTATATCCTGTCTTTAAACCATTTACAAAATCATATTTTGCTGCAAGGCCTGTTCCGCGTATATAACACTTTGCATTGTACAGACTGCCGTCATTAATGTCTGCTACGATCTGACCGCTGCCGTCCCATATGTGATTGATACGCTGACCATTAACTGTTTTTTCAATTCTTAAGCCATTTGAGTTATAAGTATAGGCTGCGGTCGTATTTCCGTCTGTATAACCAATAAGCTGATTGATGCCGTTATAGGTATATGTCTTGGTCGTGCTTCCTGATGTCTCGCCGACTAAATTGCCGTTTGCATCATAAGTGTAGTTTGTTTCCTTTACAGAAGGCGTTGACGAAACTGTGGAAGGAGCAGCAGTTTTTGTCTCCTTCTGAAGCATACCGGTATAATTTCCCTGTGCGTCATTATAATTATATACAGTAGAGTAGTTTTCAGTACCTGAAGCTGTCATTCTTGAACGGTTGCCGTAGTCATCATATTCATAGGAATAGGTGTCTGTAACATTATCGTTTACAGCGACAGATTCGCTTACAAGTCTGTTAAGACCGTCATAGCCGTATGATGTCTCTTCTATTATACCACCTTCTGTACGGATTTTGCAATAGTCTGAGCCATCAAGATTGTAAAAATACTGATAATTGGAGAGCTCGTTTCCGTCCAGAGCAGTTTCGATGTTTGTGATCTTATTGAGTCTGTTGTAGCTGTAGTTGGAAACAACGCCGTTTCCGAGAGTTTCTGTCAGCTTATTTCCGACAGCATCATATGAATATGAAACGACTTCACTTCCGTTTTCTTTAACGGTCTGCAATCTCATCTCATCATCGTACTCATATTCCTTGGATGAATACACAATGAGATGATAACGGCCTGTTATTTCTCTTCTGAGGAATGAAGAAACACCTTCATAGAAGAATCCTCTGAATACGGAATTATTATTTGAAGATTCTGTTTCGCTGTATTTTCTTCCGAGCTTGTCGTATTCATAAGATGTAGTAACATCATTGGTTGTGGCTGTCTTGACTCTGCCCATTATATCATAGGTGTATGAAGCTTCAACGTTCTTTGAAGGATCAGCAGCGTTTGTAGTATCAACATTAAGAACGCGTCCGAGAAGGTCGTAGGTATAAACACTGCTGTTTCCGATAGTATCGGTGGAGCTTATTACGTTGTTATCCAGGTCATATTCAACAGTACCTGAGTCATAGCCTGTGCTGTCGGTCTTTCTGATTGAACGGAACCAGTTATCATAATGGAAATATGTAGTAAGATAGTCCTGATCATCTTCAGACGAAAGGCCTGTCTGCATACTTGTCTGTATGCCCATATCATTGTAGAAATAACGTGTTATGCTCTTCTCACCGGAATCGGAGTTCTTTAATGTTGTCTGGGAAAGATTGCCGAAAGCGTCATAGGTATTCTCAGAGATTATCCACTTGGCGTCTGTTTCATTTTCAGCCTGTGAAAGCTTTTTGGACATTACAAGTCTTCCGCAGTCATCGTATGAATTTACAGCAACAGAACTGCTGTTATCACTCAGCGGAACAGTAGATTTTGTAAGAAGTCCGAACTTACCGTATTCATATAACGTATCATTTCCGTTTGCATCTGTTTTCTTTGCAAGCTGTCCGTTTTCATAATAAACAGAGGTGAGTTTTATTTGATCATTGATCTTTTCTTCAACATTATTTCCTCTGAGGTCGGTAAGTACAGAGGAATTAATGCGCTTTGAACCTGAAATGTATGTATGCTTATTTGTCCTTAAGCCCTTATAAGTTGCCTCTCTGGAACCATTCGGAGTTATTATGTTATATTCGTGTTCTTCAAAAGCATAATCAACTGATGTCAGATACTGTAAAGGCGAGCTTACGTCAGCCTTGAATCCTGTAGCTGCAACTCTGTCCAGCTCATCATATATGATAACATCTATCGTACCATCAGGATATGTAGTTGAAATAAGCTGTCCGTACTTGTTGTAATTGTATGAAACAGTGTGTCCCATTACATCTGTAACAGTCTTTATTTTTCCGTTGGGATAATAAGTATATGTCGTAGCATGGGATCTGTCAGCAGACCAGAGAGGGGAGTAATCTGCTGTTTTACGGCTGAGAAGGTCATATTCCGTAATAGATACTTTAGGAACGTTTCCGATACCGTAATCCCTTACTTCGATAAGATTGCTGAAAGCATCATACTCAAACTCCTTGACAGAAGTTATATTGTGAGAAATATCAGCATATACTCTCTCAACTGAGGGCTGAAGCTGCTCGTTGTACTCATATGTTGTCTTGGCAATAATATTATTATTGCTCTTTACATACTTTGTTACAGGGAGTCCCTTGGCATAACCGTTAGGACTGTAGCAGTATTCAACAGTTACATTATCAGCGGTAGTGACTGTTTTTACAAGGCCCTTGATTCCGCCTGTTTCGGATACAGAAGCATAGGTGTACTCTGTAACGGAATAATCATTCTCGCTGAGAGCCATGTTCTCGCTGTAGCTGTTTACAAAAGCCTCGGGATCGCTTATCGGGAGGAACTTATTATACTCCCTGACAGCTTTTATACCGGTATCATCATATCTTGTGATAGTAATATATCCGCATTCATCCGACTGGATAACGGGCATATTCTTGTCATTGTATCTGGTAAGAGAAAAAGAACCGTCAGCATATACCACCTTGGTCACATTGCCGTTCCCGTCTCTTTCATAGGAAGTGGTATTGCCCTTGATATCGGTAACTTCCCTGATCTCGTTATATCTGTTTCTGCCGTCTGTCTGTGTATACTTTATCTTGTTGAGAGTAAAGAGCTGACCTGCGGTAGAAACTTCGGTAGTCTTTAACGCGCAGGATTCATCATAACTGTAGAAATACGACTTGAGAAGTGTATTACCGTCATATTCATCCATGTTTGTGGTCTTTTCAGCCTTATCGTACTTATACTGCTGCTTTAAGCCCGATGAATTGATAATACAGCTGAGTTCACCGTGATCAAGATATCCTGCCTCTTCAACTGTCTCTCCGTAACAGTCAATGATTTTGCAGAGGTATCCGTTCCCATCGTACTCATATGTCTCAGCACCGCCGGAAACATTTGTAAAGGAAGTAAGTCTGCCATCATTGTCGTACTGATAGCTTACCGAACGCTGCTCGCTTTCAGGAGCATCACAGTTATCGGTAATGCTGTCTATTCTCTTCTTGCCGTTTATTTCAGTATAGTGTATTGAGTAACGTCTGCCTGTGGAATCGGTAACATATCTGACATTATTTTCAAGGTCGGAAATAAGAAGCGTATTACCGCTGGCATCCTGTACTTCATCAAGTCTTCCTTCTGCATTGAAGTGGTATTTTGCATTCGATGAATTTGTAACAGTATACTCATTGCCGTTTCTTTCCATGCGGCTGTGAGCATTCATACATTCAAAGCCGCCGTTGCCGTCGTCCTTGAAGGTCGTATTCGAACCGTCAGGAAGAACTACCTGATAATATCCGTATGCAGGGAAAACTATCTTGCTTACATCAACGTTGAAATCCCAGCCCTTACCGAAGGAGCCTTCTTCTTCGTTCATGGAGTTGTATGTTCTCATGAAGTCAGCATGAACACCGGGAGAAGTTATACTGAAGTCGGTAAAGGATTTTGAGTAGTTACCTGTAGCCACATCAGTACCGTCACTTGCTGCAAAGGACTTGCGGTATCTTGAGTAGTCAGGAGCGTCATAGTCTCTCCATGACGGTCTGAAGTAATAAAGATCCTCAGTAAATCCATAGGGGAACACAAGACCGTTTTCGTAATCGAAATTGAATCTTCTCTGTGTGTTAAGAGTACCGTCGGGATTGCTGACGGTCGGTACAGGATTATCCCAGAGCATGGTCTGCTTGCCATAGGGATAATAAAATGTTATTGAATGGGTTCCGGAAGAAAAGATGGATTTAGGACCGGATTCCTCATTGACATTCCAGTTCTGTCCAAGGAAATAAAGCTTTCCCGCAGTCCACTTGCCTTCCATATCAGAATCTGTAACATAGTTCCAGTTGCCGCCTATAAAGACAAGATCATCACTGTTGGTCATTATCATCTCATCATAGCAATGTACCTGCCCGAAATCAAACTGACCTTCTACGTTGAGGATACCGCCGTTGATCTTGAGTTTCTGACCCGCAGGGCAGCCCCAGCCGTCGGGGGAAGCCGTTCTGAATACGAAGTTCTTCTTGATCTCAAGGAAGCCTCCGTTGATATCGAGGACAGCGCCCTCTCCGTTTTCCCATAATGAAGGATTTTCGGTAGAGAAGGACATACAATCCTCTACAGTGAGCTTATATCCGTTAAGATCGAGACTGGTATCATGCAGATCTAAACTATGCTCGAATACAGCATCACTTTCTAACCGCATTGTTTTCCTGATCGCCATGTCTGCACTTACATTTCCGGAATATGCCGATTCAAACCAGCCTGCATCGAATTCATCGATTTCACCATCGGCATTCTTATCCATATAGCTCTGATAATCATCCGTGCCTTCTTGTGCTCCGATAAAAGTTCTTACGTACTGTGCATCATCAACAGTCAGATTTTCTTCGTTCCAATAATCATTTTCATCATTTCTGAATGTCGAATTACCAGGAACAAGTGTTAACGTATCAGCTGAACCATTTGATCCGAGAACGAAAGAACCTGTTCCGATATTTCTCAGAATTGCCGGAAGATATCCGTCACACTCATATTTTACGTGAAATACATCTGATCCCGATGCGGAAACAGACACGGAATACTGATCTCCGTTATGATATGTCTCGTTTACTAAGGGAGTCCAGTTGCCGTCAAATATGATAATTCTTATCGGCTGATCATCCGAAGTTTCATACCCGTCAACATTGCCGAGCATAATAGTACCGGAAACTGTCAGATTATCACCGAAACCTCTCGATGATGACAGAGATCTTTTCTTACTTCTTGTTGAATTACCGTATGCAACATCAAAAAAATCGATCTCACCGAGTCCGGCAGTGTTTTCTTTGAAGTCTTCTTTTAATTCATCGGCATTGATCTTCAGCTTGATTGAATCAATTGCATAAGCGATGTTTTCGGGATGAAGCAACCCTTTGTTATTGCCGCTGCCGCCGATCAGTATCTGACTTAAAAACAGCGCTGAAAGCGAAGCAGCAATCACACGATTTCGTTTTTTCATTCTTGACCTATTCCCTTCTGAATAATATTCCCGCGATTAAAGAAAGACATAATGGTATGATAGAAAAGCTTACTAACAGATAAATCCTCAGTATTTTTTCCATCAAATACTTTATACAATCTATAATCAGCTCTCAATTTTAACATGGAATATTATACATATCAAATATATTTTTATAATGAAAAAGTAATATGTATTTTTAACGGGCAGACACAGTATCGGTAAATTCGTCTGGAATTAAATATAAAATAAATATATGATTGATAGACTGCGTATTATCATAAATCAAAGCAACTCTTTACTGGAATTAATTGCTTAGAAGAATTAATGACGGAAATAGAATGCTTACAATACTCTCAACCGTTTTTTTACCTATATAACTATAGCATAGGGTTTTGAAATCCTAACATAATACTACATTATATACGATGACCAATATGATTAGTTCAGAACAACAATGGGAAATTCCACGAAATAGCGTGAAATCAATGGGGCACAAGGTGGTGTATACATACTATATTCAGGTCGGAATCTAAAAAAATTAGGTGTTATTTGCGAAATACTATGATACCGTACCGATAAGGAATTGAATAATTGATTAGAAAATATAAAAAATAAGGCGATTCTTTTATGATAAAATGTCAAGTTGAATTTGCAGAACAAAGTACGTTTATGACATAGTATCAGAAACACTGAAAAAGCCCTGCCTCAATGAGGCAAGGCTTTTTTAGCTGCAAGCGTTATTATATTATTCGTTATATAGTTCAAGCAGTCGCTTTATTCTGTGCTGAATAAAGCCATTAAGCGCTGAAAGCCTTTCCTCAGAGACAGGATAATTAGTATGGTTCACAAAGCAGAAGTATCTTATGCTGTCAATACGATCATATAAAAACGGCTTAATGGATAATGGTAAGCTATGTAATCTTTCAAAAATACAGTACCTCTTGACTGAATGATATAATATGTGTAGAATAATTACAAGAGGAGGCGTTTCCTATGATGATCAAACCCTCAACCAGTTTACGAAACGACTATAATGCGATATCTGATTTCTGCAAAGAAAAGAAGCAGCCTGTTTTTCTTACCAAAAACGGCGAAGGTGACCTTGTCGTTATGAGTATGGAAGCATATTCCTTGCGTGAGGAAATGCTTGACCTGCGTGAAAAGCTTCTTAATGCAGAGGCCATGCGTCTGCAGGGCGCTAAAACATATTCACTTGACGAAGTGAATGAAAAATTAGAGGCGCTGATAAATGGATAACGCAAAAGAATACACTATTGAATTTCTTACTACAGCTTTGCAGGATATGACGGAAATTGTTTCAACCTTTATTATGCTCGGCAGTAAGCAAGGAGCAATCCGCATCAAGGCTAAATTCAATGAAGCGGCTGAACAAATACCGCGTTTCCCTTATTCCGGCATCACTGTGCCTGATGATAAACTGTCAAAATCAGGATTCCGTATTATTGTTATTGAAAAGTATCTGATGTTTTATAAAGTCTTTGACAATGAATCCAAAGTAATCGTATATCACATAATTAACGTCACAAGAGACTATCCGACATTTATGAAACAGATCTATCATTTAGGAGAATAAACTAAGCTCCCCGAATATTCGGGGAGCTTTTTTGCATATCGGAGCAGTATTATAAAAAACGATTCGGTATTCATTGAAAAAATGAGATTAGCTTCATTTAAATGATGTTGAAACATCGTGGAAACGCTGTTAGAAATCGTTGAAAACAAACATATTTGAGACATACACTTTCTGATTATCCATTTTGCGTTTTACAGCCGATGAATAAACGATAGCAGTATTACATTACGCAGTAAATAATATCCAGTTATTTATTATTTACAATAAACTCTATATTATAAACTAAGATATGATATGAATCAAATAATTATCTAACTACACAGGATGTTGAAAATCCGGGCGTATTTTCAACATTTGCATTCATAAATGTTTTCCCTTGAATAGGGATGGTGAACGTTTTGTTCACCATAGATTACAGATGCAGTAACGTTTCGTTACCTGATATGATATACAGATTATCAATATCAGGAACTGTATAAACTGAAGATATGCGGCATAATCAATATTTTATCAAAGAAAAGCCGTTCCATAATGATTCAGAAAAAATTATTATCAGCATATGTTTATACTGGCCAGACCTTTTCATCTTCATACTGGGGGAAGATGTAATCATTTTCGTCCTGGTCATCGGATATCGGGTATTTCATAAGCAGTCTGTCCTGTATCGCCTGTGCGTCGCCAACAGTTACACCGTCGCCGTCCATATCCGCATTGAACCTTCCCTGCTCAGTGAGCTGGTACTTATCGGGATTAGCAAGAGACTGCATTATGTAGATCGCGTCTGCAAGATCAAGAGAGCCGTCACCGTTTGCGTCGCCCTGTACGGCGGGAGTTCTGTAGAACTTCCTTATTTCGGTACGCAGCTTTTCGGAAATACCGTTCTTTGTATAGAGATTGCGGGTGCAGTTGAAGGTCTCATTCGGCAGATAGGCCAGCTCTGTCAAGCACCATAGCACATCATATTTTATGCCGTTGAGGTTCATATCCTTCAGAGGCTCATAGAGTTTTTGGAATGAGAATCCGTCACCTTTGAGGCCAAAATAATAATCATAGTCCTCTCTCTGAGCCATGTAGTCATTCTCCTCATCATGCACCAGTCCGATATCGGGATATCTGCTGAGGAACTCCTCTGCTGATTTGTCATAGCTTACAAAGAAAGCCATGGTGCCAGCCTGATTTGCCGTATCCTCCCAGACCTCATAATTCTCGTCTATGGACAATACACAGTCATATGACTTGAGGATATCTATGATGACATCGCGGCTCTCATACTGACTGTAGCTCAGGGAATATGTCACTCCGTTGCTGTTCTTCCTGATCTGCGGTCTGCTTACATATTTTGAATAGGCTGCCTTCTTTATTTCATCGAGGGGAAGCTCGATTCCCTTGGAAACTGTTATCTCTGCGCCTTTGAAGCGTTTTTCGATGATATGATATTTACCGCTGCTGTCAAGAACGAGATCAGTCGTTGTCCAGCTATCGGAAAGAATAACATGATCAGATCCGGCTATTACGGCATATACGTCCTCAATAGCGACGTCAGCATAGTTCACGGCAGTTGTCTCAGCACCTACGGAGATACTGCACAGCGGAGCTGTGGTAATTGCGGCAGCCAGCATAAAAGCTATCATCTTTTTCATGGTAAGACCTCCTTTTTAATTATTTCGGAAAGCTTTTTGCCTTTCACTTATTAGTACCTTTTTTCATGCTGTATGTCTCACCTATTTCAGAAAAAATCCTGTTGACAAAAAAACTGAAAAAAATTATAATCAAGGTGAGACAAACCATTGAAGAAATGATACTAATATATAGAAGAAAAAACATTCACGAAAGGAGCTGTCTATGGATAACGGTGCAAGTAGCTACCGCCGTTTCCTTGATGGTGACAGAAATTCTTTTACCGAACTGGTCACAGAGTACTGGGACGGTCTTACACTATATCTGAACAGCTTTGCCGATGATATCACCGAAGCCGAGGAGTTCGCCGAGGAGACCTTTCTGAAGCTGTATACCGATAAACCAAAGTATTCGGGGAAGAGCACCTTCAAGACCTGGCTCTACTCTGTAGGACGGAATACAGCCTGCCATATACTCAGAAAGCGGCGAAAAATAAAGGAAGCTCCGCTGGACGGGTTTTATGATACTGCTGATATTGAAGATATAGAAAAGAACCATATAGCCGCCGAAAACAGGCAGCAGCTCCGCAGGGCAATGGAGAAGCTTAACTGTGATTACAGGCAGGTGCTGTATCTGGTATTCTTTGAGAATTTCAGCAACACCGAAACGGCTGAAATAATGAGAAAAAACGAGCGACAGATAAGGAATCTTCTTTACCGCGCAAAGGCGGCACTGAAGCAAATACTTGAAAAGGAGGGCTTTGAATATGAGGAGCTATGAAGAGATCTCCAACAGAATAATGAAGCGGGGTGACGAGATCATAGAGTCCAGAAGAGTCAGAGCCGTTAAGATAAAGCATACCTCTTATGCAGTATCGGGTATGTGCGCCGCAGTAATAGCCGGTGTTGGCATATGGCGCATAGCTCCTTCGATGGAGCCGGGAGGAGAGAAATACAGCGGCAGTGAGCTCGTTACAGATACGGAAGCTTCTGCAATGGCGACAACGACTGCACACACTTCCCCCGCGGCTGTAACTACTTCTGATACAACAAAAGAAATGACCACTACAGCTCCAATAACGCAGACCACTGCGGTTGAAAGCAATTCAGCAGATAAGACCTCGGCTCAGACTGAGGCGGCAACTGCTGCGTCACAGACAACAAGGCGTACTGTCACGACACGCACAACAACAACGGCTGCTGTCACGACTACAACTCAGGTCACTACCGGCACCGAAGAGACAACAGAGTCGGTAACCACTGTCCACGGGAGTCCCGTCTCTACCATGGATCAGACTCCCGGACGTAAATACCATGAGCTTGTTCTGAAGGACGCTTCCGAATCCGCACGCCCCGGGAGCAGTGAGGGGGACGAGCTGTTTACCTACAGAGCATTTCATATGGATAACAGTATTCTCGGTCAGCGGCTTCGCTCTGATCATGTGAAAACAGAATACCGGGATAACGGAGAGTTGATAAGCGAGGAGACGGATATAGAGGTATACACTGTAAAGGACATCTCTCCCGTCGCGGTAATTGCTGTGAAATTCAAAGGCTATACAGGCAATTATATCTACGTCAGCAACTCCTATCAGCCTGCGGACCTGAGGACAATGATAAACAATCTTTCCATGACCGCAGATGGGCTTTCAGAGCAGGTGAATATATCCAATAAACGCTATGATAATGTAAATACTCAGAAGCTGTGGGAGCTGCTTGCCGAAGATATTTATATCCCCAATAGCTATTATCAGTGTCAGGATATCCGTGAAAGTATTATCCCGAAACTGACAGTATCCTACAGACTGCCCAGGCTAAAGCTCATAGGCGGCTATATAAGCATATCTGAGGACGGATATATGGTCATGGATATATGCGGTCTGCCTTCTTACTTCTATATCGGAGAAGCAAGAGCGCAGGAACTTATAGATTATATCACATCAGGCGAAACTTCTTAATAACAACTAAAGCCCGCTCAATGAGCGGGCTTTGATTATATTCTATACTTTTTCTGTCAGCTTTTTCCTCATAAGTATCATATCAAACGCGGAAGCACCTGACTTGTCAGATGTCCCCGCAATAGCTGAAATAACGCCATCTGAGGGCAATACCTACTATATTTTCTACAAGGATATCGACACAAAAGAGATCGACGAGATCGCAGCACAGAAAAGACATGATTATATTTATTCATTGTATGAACAGGGCTTAAGTGAACGAGAAGTTGAACAGAAAAGCACAGATTATTATCAAGAGAGAAGGCTCGGACTTGTAAAAGAAGCATACGCGGAAGCAGCCGCATCGATACTTAATAAACTGGGAATAGACAGCTCTGCTGCATTCTGTTCAGACTATACACCGCTGATAATATGCAGTCTTACCGAAGAACAGCTCGTTGCTGCAAGAGCTTCCGAAAACATCACAGATATAACTGCCTTCAAGGACTTCCATCTGCAGCCGAATGCAGAGACTGACGATGCTGAAAAGGCAATGAAGCTGTTAAATGCCTGTTTTGAAGAAAACAACATAGATGCAAAATGTGTTACAAGTGAAGAGTATCCAAGTTACTATCCTCCGCTTGTAATAGAATATGTTGCGGAAAAAGCAACAGGTAAGCAGATAATGGAACTTGTTGAGAAAAACAATATCGATAAAAGTCTGTTTGAAGTTGTACCTATTATAAACGGACAGAAGACTTATTGGGTGTATGATACGGTCAATACTGTCAATATTAAAGGCGACGCCAATTGCGACGGAAAGGTAGATCTTGCCGATGCGATATATATTATGCAGGCACTTGCCAATCCGAATAAGTACAAAATCTCAGAGCAGGGCAGAGCCAATGCTGATATGGACGGTGATGGTCTTACTGTTGACGACGCACAGGCGATACAGAGAATGCTCCTCGGACTTGATGGATCCGATAATGATCAAAGCATTGATAACGCTGAATATCTTATCGGAAACGAAGTATCATACAGTGTTTTGAAACCGCAAAGACTTGCATTGAACTGTAATTCTTTCTGTGCTAATGGTGAAACTCTCAATGTTAAGATGTTAATGGGTGATAAATATACCTATAATCAGGAGCATAACAGTTATCCTAATTTTGATTCCGAGGGATATCCCGAATACAGCATCTTTGCTACTGAGAACTTTAAGAAGATAGACGATGAAAGACTTGTTGTTAATGGTGAGAAAAACGAATATATAAAGGCTTTTACAAAGGAAGATATGCAGTCGCTTGATATCACAGGCAAGGAGGGCGACTACACTGCATATTATAGCGACACGGCAGAGATAGATTTCTCAAACTACCCGTCAGGCACCACCGGCTGTATCAGCTTCAGTTTCGGCTGGAAGTATGAAGATGTAAATCCCTATGATCCGTCAAATGATTTCGACGGAACAAGTCAGACGATGTATTTCTATGTTGGTGAAAACGGAACAGGTATCAGCAATAACGGCTGGGAAGCTGCGCAGATAGCTTATGAAGCTAAGTCAGATAATGACGTTATGTTCTATGATTCGCTATATGTAAAGTGGAACGGCAAAGAAGTAATGTCAAACCTGTATGATAAGCTTCGCAAGCCAACCGACGAGGTGCTTCCAATAAACTTCCGACTTTCATCAAGCCCCGACTATGATTTTGAATATAACGGCAAGACCTTAGCCGAATACGCAAATGCCGATCATACTGAGGAAATGGACAAGCTTCGTGACCTGCTAATGTATGGCAATCAGCTTCAGTACGGAGAAGCCATATACACAACGGGTATGCCTGACGGCACAAAACGAACAAAAGAGTGGTACGAATAAAGAGTTGAATATTTCGGTGAGGAGCTTCTTTCAAATTATATAGTTGACGGAACATTTCTTGAAGAAACACTCAGATCCGATATCAACGAACTGATGAAAAAGCACCGCTCCGATTATAACGAAGCTGAAAAGGCATATTATAGTTACATATCTGATGAAGCCATAAAACAGCTTGATGAACAGAACATCAGATATGAGTACCTTACAGAACCTAAGCGACTGGTAATCTATGTAACTGCAGAAGAATTCAAGTCTATGAAGCTTGATAATGGAGCACGTTATGGTCTGGATATTTCAGTTGCCAATGGCTTAACTGTCGATGCCATATCCTGAATATGAATTTAAAAAAGCAGCCAGTAATTGGCTGCTTTTTTCATTAACAATAGTTTGGGAATGGTTGGCGCTTACGTATAACCTATGAAAAAGGACTGAATGGAATTAACCAAACAGTCCTTTTCTTCATATTAAAGACCAGCTGAATTGCAGTCTTAATCAATATATGTTTACTGAATCAAATGACCATTTTATTCTGGCTAACATTTCGCCTTTACCCCTTCTGGAGTAATTATTATCAGAAGCATATTTTTCAGCTGCAGCTATTACTGCTTTCCTGCAATTGCTGAATGTCGGATGTGAAGGATCATCGAACAAATAAAGAGAATCAAACCAGATCTTGGCAATAGTATCATTTTTCAGTCCCGTTGTCGTCATCAGATATGCTGCATGAGACAGAACCGTTGATCCCGCATAAATGCCTTCTTCGGTTTTATAGGCATTCTTAAATCTCTGTTCAAATTCTTTATTATTTGAACAGTATTCATCTTCTGATATTTCAGTTTTTGAAATAGGTTTTACCGTTGCTTTGGGATCTTTGAGATTTCTTATGCATTTAGTTCCGTCACTATTATAACGATATGCATTTTTTCCCATTTTCCAATCAGGATTTGATTCGCACAGTTCACCTAAAATATCGCTGTATGCTTCAACAACTGCACCATTTTCGTTAGAATTGCCCCTTACGCCTGCATCCCAGCCTAATATTTGTTGGGTTACAAGATGTACATACTCATGCGCAATAACATCAGGTGAATATGCAAAATTCTCCATATAGGTGTAATC
Source organism: Ruminococcus flavefaciens 007c (assembly GCF_000571935.1). Lineage (GTDB taxonomy): Bacteria > Bacillota > Clostridia > Oscillospirales > Ruminococcaceae > Ruminococcus > Ruminococcus flavefaciens_F. The sequence continues at coordinate 21,101 of NZ_ATAX01000034.1, forward strand.
AGGCTGGCCGACAGCGATCACACCGTTGGTCGCTTTTGCGTTTCCTATCTCAGAATAATATACATTGTTTCCATCCATGTCTCTGCCGATCCGTGTACTTCCTTCTTTTCCGTTCTGATTGGAAAAAGCGATGTACACTGTGTCAACAGTTTTTTCCTGGACAGGTCCGTTAGGGTTCAAAACTCTGATTTTATTGCTATAGCTGAAACCTAACGTATTTAAATATTCTGCCGCTTTTACAGCGTTCTTGTAGAAACTGGATTCTGTTTGGTTGAAGTAACGCTCCCATTTTTCTGTTCCGGTTATCATATAATAATCGAAATCTGTTCCGTGTTCTGTGTGATATTCAGTTTGTACCATTTTAACTTTTACATCATTTGCCGCAATGGAAAGTGTTGATCCTATAGTGGAAGCAATAACAGCAATTGATAAAATAGATGAAATGATTCTTTTTGATTGTTTTTTCATAATTGCACCTCGTATAAATAAAATATATAATATATTTTAACACAAATCGATCCAAAATGCAATAGATTATGCAAAATTTAATACAAATTATTGATAGAGGAAACTATTGACAGCTACTCCTATTATTGTCAGAATTTTTCTTTTGGAAATTCAATATTGGAATAGCAGCGTGTGTAGTCCTGTTTTAGGACTCCGTTTAAGATAACAGTATGATACCCGAGTTCTTTTTTTCAAAAGTCGAGTTTTGCGACCTTTGATATATTAATTTCTATGACGGGACAAAGTATCCCGTCATCAATATCAGAACCGATTGCTTCCTGTTAAGGAAGCTATTTTTTGTTGTAAGAACAATTCTAAGCTGAGTCGGCAAAATGCAGACTCAGCTTATCATCTTCATCAACGTGATAGTCGTTCCTTTATTGGACAATTCAACATTAATCATCATTGAATCAAAAGCATTAAGCTATAGGAGTATTTGGCTGTTTCAAGGGGCGACCATTTTGGACACCCCTTTACTGATACCAAGCGTTTGAACCTCTTGGCTATTGGTTGTCTACTTGAAAGTACAAGGTTATATAAGCCAGTCTCGTTAATAAAAATTGCCGAACAATTCTGACCTGACAGAACGATTCGTTCTGTCATTTTAATTTTTTTATATATTCATGGTTAGCATCCTGCTGTTTTATCGGCTTTATAAGTAGAGGACAAAAATGCAACGATAAAAAGTCCCGCGTTTTTTAGAGGTAGTTTTGTTCAAAAAAGAGAAATTTGAGAAAAAACTCAATTCTTTTTAAATTCCAGGGTGTTAAATCCTGAAATTTTTGGCTTTAAAAGTAGAGGGTAAAATGGCAGAGATAAAAAGTCCCATATTTTCACATTCGTGTTTTATAGAAAAGAGAAAAAATGTAAAAACTTCATTTTTCTCAAAAAATTTTTCGTCCATTGCCTCATTTTTTCGGCTTTAAAAATGATAGGCAAAATACAAAAATATTCAGAGAGAGGGGTATCAACTCACTTATTTTTTACCTTAAAAATTAAGGGGTAAAAATTGTTGTTTCCATTTTTTACATATTTTGAATATCTGTTTTGTTCAAAAAAGAGAAAAAATGATCGTTTTCAAAAATAAAACGCATAACCACTGCATTTTTTTGCCTTATAAAAGTAGAGGACTCTTTTTACATACGTGTATCACGTAAAAAATGAAAGGAATGATGCTATGCCAATTTTAAAAGCCAAACGGAAAGGTTATGTCTCTATGGACAGGGAGTTTCTCATAAGGAAAGACTTGTCTCTGAAAGCAAAGGGATTGCTTGCCCACATGATGACATTGCCTGATAACTGGAGATTTACTGTTGACGGTCTTGTTCACTGTCATAAGGAATCCAAAACTGCTATTACGGCAGCTATAAAAGAACTGGAACAGCTTGGATATCTGCGGCGGCGGTATCCGAGAAATGAACACGGCAGGATAGATCATGCCGAGTACACCGTCTGTGACATTCCAATTCACGAATATGAAACCTTAGTTGTTGACTGGAGCGATAACAACGCTCAGAAAGGAGAAGATTTATGAACGAAGAAGCCAAACTTATCAATATTGAAAGCGATTTTGAGAAGGCACTTGCGGAACGTGAGACTATTGAAGCTGAGCTGAAAAAGCTGACGGAAAAAGAAGCACAAAAAGCTCATCACATTGAGCTGTTAAGAAACAGATACAAAGAAGAAAAACGCCGCAGCCGTACTCACCGCCTTATTGAACGGGGAGCTATTCTTGAAAGTATTCTTCCCGACGCAGAATCATATTCCAACGATCAGATAAAGCATATTTTGAGAGTAGCATTCAGCAGCCTGCCTGTTGATATGAAAGGAGCATATTTCCATGACAATACTGATGAATAATTCTGAAAAAGCGGTTTTTGAGGTCAGCAATACTGCTTCCCTTGATACCAAGGGCGCACTTATATACCACTTACATGGTATGTGCGCTCTGCGAGGCAAAAATGACGCCCTGAAACAGGGCGTGTAGGAAGGCGGTGATAATATCGCAATCTATCATTGCTCAATAAAAATTATCAGCCGCGGAAAAGGAAAATCTGCCGTAGCCGCAGCAGCATACCGTGCAGGAGAAAAGCTTCATAACAATTATGACGGTATGACGCATGACTTCACACACAAGGGCGGAGTAGTTCACAGCGAAATATTATTGCCGTCAAATGCTCCTGCGGAATACGCAGACCGTTCCTCACTATGGAATGCGGTTGAAGCTGTAGAGAAATCCAGGAACTCACAGCTTGCAAGAGAGATAGAAATAGCACTCCCAAATGAATTATCGCAATCTGAATGTATAGCTCTTACACATGAGTTTGTACAGAAAACATTTGTAAACGAAGGAATGTGCGCTGATATATGTATCCATGATCCCAACCGTGAGCAGAAAAACATTCATGCTCATATCATGCTTACAATGCGACCACTCAATGAGGACGGAACATGGGGCGACAAGCAGAGAAAAGAGTACGTTTTCGATAAAAACGGAAACAAAATATATGATAAGAAGAAACGGAACTACAAGTGCCACACAGTTCAGACTACAGAATGGAACAGCCGTGAAAAAGCTGAAGAATGGAGAAAAGCCTGGGCTGATTATATCAATGATTCTCTTGTTCAGAGAAACATCACCGATACAGTAGACCACAGATCCTATGCACGACAAGGCAAGCTTGTAAAGCCAACAATTCACATGGGAGTCGCAGCTACACAAATGGAACAAAAAGGTAAACGCACCATTAAGGGCGATACCAATCGTGAGATAAAAGTCATAAACTACAAAATCAATATCCTTCTCAAAAAGCTTGAAGCCATTGACAACAGGCTTGCAAAAATGCGTGAGGTATCTGAAAGGGATAGTCTTGCATTAATGCTTATGCGTTTTCATGAAAACGGTATCGAATTCAATCAAGTCCGCGGTATAACTCTCTCCACATTAAAGAAAGCAGAAAAGCTTCGAGACTTGTCACATCTTATCGCATTTGTGCAGAGACATGACATCAGAACATTGGCTGAACTGAAAGAGAGAAGTAAAGAGACCTCGGAAGCATTATGGCTTCATAAAGAAACAATGAAAAAACAGCAAAGCAGGATCAAGGTTCTTGAAGAACTGCTCACAAATTATGAGCATTACAAAAACAATAAAGCTGTTTATCAGGAATGGCAGTCCATTACGAAACTGAAGAAAAAAGACAAGTTCTACAATGAGCACCGCGGAGAGATAACATTATTTGAGGCTGCAAAGAAAATGTTCGATACTACGATTGGTGATAAGAAGATAACTTCGAAATCATGGAGAAAAGAACTTGCCGAACTCAAACAGGCAAATCAGAATGAGCTCAAGGAAATCGACAGACTTGCCGAAGATGTTGCTTCAATGGAAACCATAGCATATAACGTCGAGAGACTTGAAAAATATGAGGATAAACAACAGGAAGTGCAGAGGAAGAACATCTATGAAATGGAATAAAACGGAATATTCCAGCTTTAAGAAACTAATACTATCTGTGTAGGGAGGAATGCGAATGAAGAGAACAGAATCACCTGAATTAATACTGAAAAAGCAGACTTTGACAGCATGGGCGAATATTTTATACAAACATGGAATAATTGATCATGTCAGACTCGGAAAAATGGTCACATTGATTGGGCGCCTTGAAAAAGGCAATAGAAATATGCTATAAACCGGTTTTTATGAAATTGCCTGTCATTAATGTTCTGACAGGCAATTCTTCTTGACAAGTATATTTTTTATGGTATAATATATTTTGATGATGCCATACCTAAAGGAGATGCGTCTTATGGATATTTATAATGTAGCCAATCAGATGAAAATGGAACGTAAGACCATTTTTGATATGGAAATGCGCGTGACTTTCTATGCACGAGTATCTACTACCAGAGAGGAACAGGAGAACTCTATCGAGAATCAGATCACCTTTTTTAGAGATATGATCAGAAAAAATCCCAACTGGAAATATGTTGACGGGTATGTTGACCGTGTGCGCGGCGAGTCGGCTGAGAACCGGACAAATTTTATGCTTATGGTTGAGGACGGCAAGGCAGGTAAGTTTGACCTTGTTCTTACTAAGGAGGTAAGCCGTTTTGCTAGAAATACCATTGACAGCCTGACGTATACAAGAGACTTGCTTAGGGCAGGCGTCGGAGTATTCTTCCAGAATGACAATATCTGCACTATAGATACGGACAGCGAGCTTCGCTTGACCATTATGTCCAGTATAGCAGCAGATGAAGTGAGAAAGCTTTCCGAGCGTGTGCGCTGGGGACATAAACGTGCGATAGAAAGCGGCAATGTTATGGGAAACAGCCGCATATTCGGATATGACAAGCAGAATTGCAGACTTGTTATAAACAAAGCGGAAGCCGAAATGGTAAGGCTTATTTTTGAGCTGTATTCAACAGGCAGCTACAGTTCGCGGAAAATTGAAAAAATATTATGGGAAAAAGGTTATCGTAACCGAAACGGTGCAAGTATTCACCATAATACTATCAACGGAATTATTCAGAATCCCAAGTATAAGGGCTACTACTGCGGCAACAAGGTTAAAATAGTAGATTACCGTACCCGTGAACAGCGTTTTTTGCCTGAAGAAGAATGGGTGCTGTATAAAGACGAGACAGGGGAGATAGTTCCTGCGATAGTCAGCGAGGAAATATGGGAAAAGAGTAATGTCATATTCCGTGAACGCAGTACGGCGATAAAGTCGAGAGGCCGTTCCTTCAAGGATAAAAGCGTATTTACAGGTAAAATATGGTGTAAGGCTCACGACAAGCCCTATTGGCGGACAAGCTACTCGAATAGTGTCTCGCAGGGAAAGCCTATATATCAGTGGATATGCAGTGAGAAAAAGCGTTTGGGTGCCAAAAGCTGCGCATCTTTTTCCATAATGGAAGAAGATCTCTACATGATGCTTTCAGAGTATTTCCAGGGAGTTGCAGGCAATATAGATGAGTATGTCACAGATTTCATGCGTATTTACAGGGATAGTGGGCGAGATGTCAATATACAGCGGCAGTTAAACGAAATGGCTGCACATCTGACAAAGGAAAAAGCCAAGCGTGAAAAGCTTCTTGACCTTTATACCGACAATATTATTTCGCGGGATGAATTCCGTGAGCGTAATGACGGTGTCAATGTTCTGATCTCTCAGATTGAAGAGGAGATCCATGCACTTGAACTCAGAGCACAGGAGACGGTCGATTACGCCAAGGAAATGGAGAAGATAGAGAATTATTTCCGCAATATGTATGCACCCGGACATCAGATGTCACATGATGAAGTCGATGAAATGGCAAAAGCTATAATAGACAGGATAGATGTAGTACCAATCAATGAAGAATCAATGAAATTAGAGGTGAAGTTAAAGAACGATTTATCGGCGGAAATCCCCTATATAAGGGGCGATGAGCGCTTCGTTAGGCGTTCTGGACACATCTGTAAGAAGATGATCGATTCTTATAAGCAGCAGTAACAGCTGTTGAAAACACAAAGGAACGCCGTAAAAGGCGTTCCTTTGTGCTTTATCAAAAGAAAACCGAGGCTGGTCCACGGTTTTCTTTGGTTATTGCTTTTTACTGCATATCCGAGCCGATGAGCAGCTGATCCAATACAGCGGGATCTGCTGTGATATCTTCGATAGCGATGCCGTCGTATATCTGGCTTTCATTGCTGAATGCAGACATATTTTCTGCAAGTATCATTGCCTGGATATTGCTGATATCAGATACAGCCCTGTTTTCCTCGCCAATGGCAGCATTTTCTGTCATATCTGTGATAACTGTGCTGTCAGAAGCAAGTTCACCGCTAGATATCTCATCAGAACAGATATTGCAGAGATACTCTGTAAGAGTCTGCTCAATGATTTCTTCGGCGTCGACGATGATTTCTTTTGTATCATAGTCGATATGAGCTTCTGTTCCGTCCTTGAATTCCAGAGAGAAGTTCCTGTAGGTCGTGTAGTATCTGAAGTCCTTGATAGTGAGAGTTTCGCCGGTTTCTGCAATGGTGATTATCGCATCATAGCCTGAGTTGGGATATGTAACATAAACATCTTCCGGAGAAAGATCTCTGAAGAATATTTTGTTCGTGCCAGCTGAGTCCTTGATAGTATCGTTGCCGCTGCCCCTGGTGAATACATAGGTATCATCTCCGTTGCCGCCGTAGGCAGTATCATTTCCTGCGCCACCGTCAATGAAGTCATTGCCGCCTGTGCCGTTTATGGTGTCGTCACCGTCACCGCCGAATGCAGAACCGTTTCCGTAGAACATATTGATGGTATCATTATCCTTGGTGCCGATGATGTCGAAGAAGGGACTGCCTTCTGCACCTGCCGCAACGGTGATGTCATCGAATTCAAGGGTGAAGTTCCTGTATGTGTCGTAGTATTTGAAGTCCTTGATAGTAAGAGTTTCGCCTGTTGAATTAATAGTGAGAACAGCGTTATAGCCTGAGTTGAACGAGGCGTGAACATCTGTCGATTTCAGTCCGACGAACTTTATCTTATTTGTTCCGCTGTTGTCCAGGATAATATCATTGCCAAAGCCGGCTGTGTAAACATAGGTATCGTTGCCTGCTCCGCCTGTGAGCGTGTCATTGCCGATACCGCCGAAAATAGTATCATCATTGCCTGTGCCCGAGATATTGTCCGAAGCACCTGTGCCTGTGTAGATATTGTAAGCTGCCAGCGTCTTGTTGAGGCTGTTGCTGATATTACGGTCAAAGGAGAAGAAGGTGGTAAGATCTAAGAGGACAGAGGTGTTCATCTCTTCATTCTTGCCGAAGGTCATGATATGCTTGCATATGTCATTGAGTATCGGTGAATCGGGATTTTTCTCGAGCTCCTTCATTATTTCCATACGCATGAAGCCGGTATAAATATGCTGCTTGCCTTCCTTGTCTTCATAGGGCATGAGCTTTTCGAAGTACGGCTTTACGATCTCTGCATTGAACAGCGAGTAATATGTATCGCTTATCTTGTTGTAGAGCTGGTCAAGCATTCTTGCTGCATTGGGATTGGGGTTAGGTCCGTTTGCACCGACAAAGTTATGACCTGTGATCGTCTCTATAACGTGGAGCTTTCTTGCATCAAAGTTTGCTCCTCTTGAATCGGCGGCCATATTCTGAGCGCCTGACATAGTGAAAAGGATATTGTTGAGTATTTCACTCTTATCGCTCTTGTTCGATGAGCTTAGGAAGCTGTTTATATATCCGCTTAGTGTGCCGTCATCAGCAGTGAGTGCAACTGCCAGAGAAGGCATATTTCCTGAGTGGCCGATATTAAATCCATCGGTCTCTGCTTTTGCGATCTCCTTTGTGTCATAGAGATTTGCAGTTGCCCAGAGTGCACCCATGCGTCCCTTTGAACCGTCTGCGTATTCAAAGGAAGAAGTTCCGTCGATAACGGCATCAGTATCCGTGCTTAACCTTTCATCTTCGGGAGTCGCGGATATGGAGACTATATTATGGTCTGCAAGAGTGGTGAGCTCGGATTCCTGTGAAATGCCGTCGCCGTTTGCGTCCACCCACAGTCTGAGGTCGCCGAATACAGCGTCTTCGCTGTTGATAACTCCGTCATCATTCTCGTCGTACTGTTTGAGTGCAGAGAAGCCGTTCTGGGCATACTTGTCCTCAACGTTGATATATGTAGTGTCGCCGAAGAGCTCTGTACCGTTATCTATTATGCCGTTGTTATTGCGGTCAAGGGTAAGGAGTGCGTCCTTTACCGTCCAGTCGATACGCTCTCTGTAGCCGTTATTGTCCTTATCGAAATAAGCGCCCTCTGACTTGTCGATGATATTAAAGCCGTCGTTATCCAGATCGAGTATCAGCGGATCAAACTTTATTACTTCGATTTCGATGAGGATGTCGATAATATCGGTTATTCCGAGCATTTGGCAGACTTCCATGGAATCATTGCTGAAGTTTTCCCACCATTTACTTAAGAAGTTTACATCTTCACCTTTTCTCCAGGCATCGATACAATCAAAGACAGTTTCTCCTGTAACACCAAGAAGGAATGCTGCCTCCATTGCACCTAAAGCAGCCCAGCCACCGCTTACACCTGCTTTACATAAACCACTGGTTACTAGTCCTGTCAAATCAGTATCGAGAAAAATATTTAATCCAGCATCTAATGCTAAGCCTAATCCCGTAGATGTAAGACTTTTTAAAGCCGCTTTAGTTGCCTCTTCATCTGATTTTCCTTGAGCTTTTTCATCGAAATAGGATAATACCGCGCCTCCGACGCCTAAAGCTACTCCGATTGCGGTACCACCTGGCAAGCCTTTTTCCCCTTTATTAAAAACATTATATTTACGTGCATTGTATGCATCATTATATTTTAGGATGGCATCTAATCCTGTTATAAAATTAGAATAGATTCCGTAAAACCTTTTATTGTAATCAACTTCTCTTTCAAATAATGAGGGGATTCCTGAAGAACTGCCGGGAGGTGTGCTGCCGCCTGAAGTTCCTCCGGGGTTGCCTCCTGTATATCCGCCAGCGGGATTACCCGATGTTCCGCCGGGAGTTCCACCTGTTGACGGAGGATTTGCAATAGAGCCGCCGGGCCCCATTACCAAGCCGACCAGTGATTTCTTCTGGCCGTTCTGAGAACCGCTGCCGCCTGTGTGAGGATTTCCCTGACCGTTATCAGGCTCAGGCTGTCCCGGTTCAACAGGATCAGTGCCGGGTTCTGGCTCAACGGGAATAAT
>NZ_ATAX01000035.1 GCF_000571935.1 Ruminococcus flavefaciens 007c
TGTTATTGTCTCCCGTGCCAGGGTCGGGCTCAACGGGAATAATATTATTGTCTCCCGGGTCGGGTTCGGGCTCAACGGGAAGAATGTTATTGTCTCCCGTGCCGGGGTCGGGCTCAACAGGGAGAATAGTATTATATCCCAGATCGTCTTCGGGATCTATGGGGAGAATAGTATCTCCCGACGGTGATATGTTGCCGAGTACCACGTCGATACAGAGGTCGATGTATGCTGAACGGTATTCATAGCCGTTGGGATACAGTCTCTGAAGTGTGTGGTATTTATCCATGGCAGTATCGAAGTCACAGCCTATAATTCCGGTCAGCTTTGCGATGGAATCAGCATCTATACTGTTTCCGTACTCTCCAAGGAAGTATATCGCATCAGATCGGAGAGTATCGACATCGCTCTTGAATTCGATAAGGGTACGGTAATTCTCGAGAAGTCCTGATCCGTATACCCTTTCCCAGAATTCGGCAGAGGTCTCGCTGCTGCCGACGGTATAGAGGCAGTTGTCTGTATAGCCTGTGGATATGAAGTCAACATACTGTACCAGTAACTCTATAGCCTTTTCGGTGGTATATCCGAGATACTGGATGCTGAATGCGCTCATTTCCAGAAGACTGTTCTTTTCGATGCCATTTATTTTGGTTATATTCTCATTTGAAAATACGACAGAAAGCAGTGTGCTGCCGAAAATATGATCGTTGTCAGCAGGAGAAGCCACAGTTACTATCTCTGTAGCAGTGCTGTTCATTATAAGCCCGCTGTATACGAAGTCTCTTATGGCGGTAGCTCCTTCAAATGCCATTCCTGTTCTTGTTTCATCAGCTAATGTACCGTTGTATATTATTTCGAACCATTCTTCTCCCACAGCAGAGGACAGGGCTGTTTTAAATCCGTCGCTGTTTATGAGTCTGATCTCTTCAGCGTCGTTCAGTACGAAAAATGTCCCGTTTTCAAAGTTCTTCGTGATGCCTGCGATATATTCCGCATCGTTGTTTGCGCTTATTATAAGAGTATTTACATTTGTTTCGGTCTGAAATGAAAAATTGGCTTTCAGGTCTGATAAAAAATCTTTAGCCTGAACTTCTGTCAAAGCTGAATCTGCGGAAACAGCGTTGGCTTCGCGCCAGCCGCTCATCCATGCTATTATTGCTGTTTCGTTTTCCATTTTTTCCTCCTTGTACAGTATAGCGTAAAAAATTGGTGTTCGATGTGAATGTAGAGCTTATTATGTTATTATTGTTATATCTTTCTTAAATTGTCATAAGCTATAAGCGGTCTTTAAAACAATACTGACCTCCATAACATAACAGCGTTATGTGCTCAAAAAGAAAAAGAATAGTTTAATTATTTTTAACTATGCATAATTTATTATACATTATTTGCAAAAATTTGTCAACTATAGCTCCCAGCGAGGCTTTTTGGACGGAAAAAGACAGCTTATTCAGGGGGGATAACAGCTGCTGAAGGCAAAAAAGGAACGCCGTGAAAGGCGTTCCCTGCATTACATATTACTTGTTCTTTCTTCTGATGAGGACAGCCACAAGTTCGGGACCTATATTTGAGGAAACTACCGCACCGATGCTGCCGAACATCTCGGCTTTTTTGCCTGTTTTTTTACATAGCTCCTTCTCCAATTCCTTTGCAAGGGTGTTGTCCTTTCCGTGGAGAAGTATATACGGAGTCTGCGGAGTCATATTCTTTTCGACTATTTCCGCAAGCTTCGGAACTATATTCTTTTCGCCCCTGATCTTGTCAACGGTGGAAGTTTCGCCGTCGGCAAAGAGTATAACGGGCTTCAGACCGAGAAGCTCTCCCGCAAAGGCTTTTGCTGCGGAGATTCGTCCCGATTTCTTGGCATACTTCAGATTGTAGGGAACTGCGTATATACTGCATACATTGAACCAGTCCTCAAGGTATGCCACTATCTCCTCGGCGTCGGCGCCGCGGCGTATCTTCTTTGCAGCTTCCATAACGGGATAGCCGTAGAAAAGGGTATAGCATTTTGAGTCAAGGTTGAATATGCGGAGCTTGCCCCTGGCGGAGGGATTGTTCTCGAAGAAGTCCTCCTTGCCTATGATGGAGTTATTGTATGTTCCCGAGCCCTTGGAGTTGATGGAAACACTGATAATATCGGTATATCCCTGCTCAAAGAGCTCCTTGTAGGTCGCCTCAAAGGTCACGGGAGAGATCTGGGAATGCTTCGGTATCTCGTCGGTAGTCTCAAGGAGCTCGTAGAACTCCTGGGTGGACTTGTCATAGATCTCTCTGAAGCTTTCTCCTCCCACGGTCAGAGTGAAGGGTATGACCTTTATTCCCAGCTCATCTATTGTCTCTTTGGGAAGGTCACAGCATGAATCGGTAAGTATAATTATCTTTGACATATCATTATCTCCTTTACCATTCGTATTTTGTCAGTTTTCCCTCACGGGAAAGATCAGGGTAATCCCATTGCCTCAGAACTTCGTATACCGCAATGGCTACCGAGTTGGAGAGATTGAGGCTGCGCAGTTCATTGCGCATGGGTATTCTTACACAGTTTTCGGGGTTATCATGAAGGAGCTCCTCGGGAAGTCCCTTGTCCTCACGTCCGAATACGAGGAAGGAGTTATCGGGGTATTCCGCTTCACTGTGGACGTGAAGTCCCTTTGTGGTGAAGTAGAAGAAGTGACCGTCCCGGTTCTTCATGAAAAAGTCCTCAAGGTTGTCGTAATAGGTGATGTCGAGCTTGTCCCAGTAGTCAAGTCCGGCACGTTTCAGGTGCTTGTCGCTCACCTCGAAGCCCAGGGGACGTACAAGATGGAGCCTTGCTCCCGTAACGGCGCAGGTTCTTGAGATATTTCCCGTGTTCTGGGGTATCTGCGGTTCTACAAGGACGATATTCAGATTATGCATAAATCTCCTTAGTATAATAGCGGCGTCAGCTCAGATAATAAAACTGTCCGCTATGCGGATAATAAACTATCGGAGCAACGGATATGGATATAAAATCACTTATCAAGGGGACTGCTGCGGGAGCTGCTGTGGGTTTTGCCTGTTATGCGCTCTCAAATGCGCGTCCTCTGAAGAAAATGAGCATCAGACATGATGCTAGAAAGGCGCTGAAGGCTATTGGAGACCTTCTGGGCGATATAAAATCGGTAATTATGTAGGCTCTCCCGAATTGCGCCTGAAACCGAGATAGCTTTCAAGGATTAGCACTGCCGCAACTGCGTCCACTACTGCCTTGCGCTTTTTTCCGCGGGTGTTGGTGACGTTCAGCGCGTTATGGGCTGAAACAGTGGTGCAGCGTTCGTCCCAGAGCTTGACGGGACAGTCTGTGAGCTTTTCCAGCTCCTCGGCGAAGAGCCTGCATTTCTCGGCTCTTTCGCCCACTGTTCCGTTCATATTCATGGGATAGCCCACAACTATCTGTTCAGCACGCTGCTCTTTTGCGAGAGCGGCGGTTTTTTCTATACATTTTGTGAAATCCTTTTCGGCTATGACGGTTACGGGAGAAGCTATCATTTCGCTTTTTCCGCAGACAGCTATACCCGTTCTTGCGTCGCCGAAGTCAACTGACATTATTATCATGGTATTTTCCTTTTTATTTGCAGGAAACGCCGTTTTCGGCGTTCCGTAATCAACTGTGCAGGGGAGGATATTATCCGCTCATTAGGAGACGCCCTGCAAGATTGGGCGTCCTTAATGGGACGTCGAGGACGCCGTCCCCTACATTTCGGGCGGATAATATCCGCCCCTACTCGGCATAATTAACGTACTGTAAGCGATGTACGATTATCGTTATTGTTAAGAATGAGCGAGTTTACGAGCGCCAACGTGGCAAGGGTGCAGCGTCACGCTGCTCACCAAGGCTTTACTGTGCCGATTATATTCTTGACGGAAGCAATACCCTTGCTGTCCAGCCAGTCGTTCATTTCCTCTATTATCCTTACAGGTGCATATGGGTCTGTGAATATTGCAGCTCCTACCTGTATCGCGGAAGCTCCCGCCATCATGAGCTCGATGGCGTCACGTCCCGAGGACACGCCGCCCATACCGATAACAGGGATATTTACAGCGTTGGCTACTTGCCATACCATGCGGACTGCAATGGGGAATACGGCAGGACCGCTCATTCCGCCTACATTGTTGCGGAGTATAGGTCGGCCCGTGTTTATGTCTATCCTCATGCCGAGGAGAGTATTTATAAGTGATACTGCGTCAGCTCCTGCGGCTTCAACGGACTTGGCTATATCAGTGATACTGGTAACATTGGGGGAGAGCTTTACCACGAGAGGCTTCTTCGTGACTGCACGTACTCTCTTTGTGACTTCGGCTGCCATTTCACAGCTGGTGCCGAATGCAGCTCCGCCCTGCTTTACGTTTGGGCAGGAGATGTTCAGCTCTATCATATGTACATCTGTATCTTCAAGCTTTGCCGCTACCTCTGCGCACTCGTCGGGGGTAGATCCTGCGATATTGGCAAGAACTACAAGGTTCTTGGTGAGCAGGTAGGGGAGCTCAGTGTCAATGAAATGGTCGATGCCGGGGTTCTGGAGTCCCACGGAATTCAGCATACCCGAGGGAGTCTCTGCAATTCTGGGAGCAAGATTTCCCGTGCGGAGATGAAGAGTCGTGCCCTTTGTGGCGATTCCGCCAAGCTTGTCAAGAGGGAAGAGCTCCTCGTATTCTCTGCCGTAGCCGAATACACCGGAAGCGGGGATTATTGGATTTTTGAAGTCTGTACCGCAGACTTTTACAGAAAGATCAGCCATTACCAGAGCACCTCCTCAGCATTGAATACAGGTCCGTCCTTGCAGACATGAGCGAAATATTCCTCGTCGTTGCGGACTGTGCGGCAGGCGCAGCCGAGACAGGCTCCGATACCGCAGGCCATGCGCTCCTCAAGGGAGATCTGACAGAAAATACCGTTTTCCTTGCATATTGCGGCTATACCCTTGAGCATAGGCATGGGGCCGCAGGCGTATACCGCATCGATACCGCCTTGTTTTGCCAGCTCGGTAAAGGGCTGCGTAACAAAGCCGTGTATACCTGCGGAGCCGTCATCGGTGCAGAGTATGGTCTCTGCTCCTGTTCTGATGAAGTCGTTCTGAAGTATAACTGCGGAGGCGTTTCTGAAGCCGCTTATGGCAACTGCCTTTTTGCCGTAGAAGGCAGCAAGAGGAAGCATGGGCGGTGTTCCGATTCCTCCTCCGATAAGGACTACCTTATTATATGTATCGTTTAACGTGAAGCCGTGGCCGAGGGGAGCAAGCATATCTATAAGGTCGCCCTTGTTGAGCTTTGCTATCTCGGCAGTGCCCTCGCCGCGTATCTCGAATACAATGCGGAGAGTGCCCTTGTCCTTGTCTATGCCGCAGATGGATATTGGTCTGCGGAGAGTGTAGCCTTTGGCTCTTATATGTACGAACTGTCCCGGCGAAGCGGCTGCTGCCACCTCTGGACAGGCAATGGTGAAGCTGTATATCTCACAGGCAATGGCTTTTTTGTCTGTGATGATGTATTGTCCCTGTGTATACTTCATGGTTACCTCCTTGTGTAAATCACTGTCTGCACATTATATATATGCCGTACCTGTGCTGCGCAGCCCAAAGGGGACCGTTTCTATTAAGAACGATTCAGGCTGTCAGCATCCGAAAATGCAAAGATATGATTTTATACTATTATACCATAGATATCCGGATTTATCAATACACAGTTTGAAGTTGTCAGACCAATACGAAAAAGTGCGAAAATTTATGAAAACTGATGATTTTTAATGATAAATGCAAAAAAATATCTCAAAAAGCTTAAAATCGTCTTCGGGCGACGTTTGAAGTTCATATGAACTTGTGATATAATCAAGTCATCGTCAGAGAGGAGTTAAAGACTATGAACAGACTTATTCCGGGTACTACAATGAAATTTACAGAACAGGCAAGAGAATCAGCTTTCTCTCTTATCTCTCCGGTGCTTCAGGCTACAGGAGGTCTTACGCTGTCACAGCTCTCAAAGCTCACAGGGCTGGAGGGTACGACGATCCAGAACTGGATCAAGCGCGGCTGGGTATCAGCTACAAAAGGAAAAAAATACTCCGAAAAGCAGATACTCCGCATACTCCTTATAAATATGCTCCGCAAGGCTATGAAGCTGGAGGACATCGCTAATCTCATGCGCTATATCAACGGTGACGTTGAGGATACCTCAGATGACATCATCGAAGAAGTCCTTCTTTATGATATTCTTTGCAGGATCATCTTCACTGCCGAGGACGAGGGCGCTTTCGATACAGAGCATATACAGTCACTGGTCGCACGGGAAATAACGGAGAATAAAAGGGAGATCACTGATGATGAGAAGCTCCGTAAGGCCATGTATGTCATGGTCATGGGGTACAGGAGCGGATGTCTCAGGACAGAAATGGAAAAGGGATTGGAAATCATTCTTGATGAGATGTGATATGAGGGTTTAATTATGAAAAATGAAAGATCGGCTAACGGAACTGACAAATTCAACTCAGCAAACAAAAATCAGGACACTTCATTTATGACAAGCTTCATGTGTCTGGGAATGAGTATAGGAATGTTGATCGGGGGACTTCTGTTCCATAACATGATACTGGGCATGAGTGCAGGTATGTGCATCGGCATCGCCATCGGCGCAGGTCTTGACGACGAAAGGATCAAGAAGGCCATGCAGCAGGGCAGATCAGATGTCATCAACGTTGAGGGATATACCAAGGAACAGGATCAGTCGTTATAAGTAAAGGAGTATTGTTATGGCAAATATCGTTCAGATGGTTGCTTTCAGACGCAAAAGAGTCATCAGGCTTTTTGAAAGATCCAAGGCTTTTTCAGCCGACAGTGCCAGGACTCTTGAAGAACTGGGGATCTATTATCCCGACGCAGCGTTTGAATTGCTTTATGATAATGTGATCTCTGCAACAGGCGACGGAAAGTACTTTCTTAATAGGGGGTAAACACAGCGGATACAGCTGTCTTTTCGGGGGATAGATACTGCTCTCGGAGCAGTGCGGCGTATTTCTCATACTCCGTTCGGGGGACGGAGTATGAGACAAAACTCATCTGACCAAGTTAGGGATTCGAAGCTGAAATAAGAGAAGGCTTCATTTAACAATAGTGTGCAGGTCGGGGGGCCGGGCACACAGGGGTAAACACTTTTCCATAAAGACACAGCAAGGGTGACAGAAACAGCCATGATATAGGGGTGATCGGGGGTAAATGATCGCTCCGCCGCATAGGGGTATGCGGCTATAAAGCTTCCTCTTATGAAATGCTGATAAATAACATGATTTCAGACGAATCTCTGAGGGATAATGGGGATTATCTCGGTATAAGGGGAAAAGAAAGAGCTCGTGCAGGGGTGCGCGAGCTCTTTCGTTATTTCATGAATTCTCTGTGTATCAGTTCTTTGATCTCGGAGCCATTTGCCGTGAACTCTTCAAGCTGTTCAAAGAGCTGTTCTGCCCTTGCAAGGCAGTCCGCTGAGCTTTTTCCGCGGAAGTATTTCTCTTCCCTTTGCGAATCGGTGAGGTAGCGTATGGCCAGCTCTACCGTACACCACAGTATGCCGTAGTAAAGTGAGTTTATCTCGTCAGCCTCCAGTACGCCGTCAAGTCCCTGTGCAAAGCCGCGGGTAAGTGCTCTCACGTCGTTGAGATCCGCAGCTCCGCTGCGGCATACCGAGCGTACAAGGTCGCCGTAGTCTATGGCGGCATAGCCGTACATTACCGTATCAAGGTCGATGATAACAGGCGTTTCGCCTATTATTATGTTGTCTGGCTTGGCGTCGCCGTGTATCACACGTTTTCTGAGCTTTTCCGTGAATACCTCCGCAAGAGTGCTGCGAAGACTTTCCGTCAGAGCTTCAATGCGGCGGTGGGGATTTCCTGCGGCGGAAAGCTCCCTGAAATAGCGGTCAAGATCATGGAAGCCCTCTATGGCAGGCTGAGGATCGAGCTCCGCTCCGTCCATCAGGCGTATAAATTCTCCGAAGTGAAGTCCCGCAGCCGCGGGCTCTGCCGCGGCGTTAGCGGCCGTGGGGATATACCTGTACATCCGCCATACTTCATTATCTGCGGCCGCATATATTTTATCGCCTGCGGCGATAAAATGCGGGACTGAAATGCCTGACACTGCGGCTGTTCCGATGATCTCGCCGACTATGCGGATATTGTTCATTACAGCTTGCGGAGAACGGAATACGGAACTGTTGAGAGATTGCAGGATATATTTTCCGCTGCCGCATTCTGCGAGGAAGGTTCGGTTTATGTGCCCCGAGGAAAGCACTTTCAGTTCTGAGGCTTCGGGAAGTCCGAATAGTGTGGGTATAAGATCAATTTCCATAATTATCACCATATATGACAAGGGGCGGATATTATCCGCCCCTTAATTATCGTAACTGTATACGTCAGGCTGCTTAATTCTTCAGGCTCTGCATAGGTGCGGGAATACGTCCGCCGCGGTTGATGAATTTCGCAGGTGACTTATCCCTGATAGGCATAACAGGGCCGCTTCCGAGAAGTCCGCCGAATTCGAGGGTATCGCCTTCCTTCTTGCCGATAGCGGGAATAAGACGTACAGCGGTGGTCTTGGAGTTCACCATGCCTATTGCAGCTTCGTCTGCTATGATGGCGGATATGGTCTCGGGTGTGATCTCGCCGGGAACTACTATCATATCAAGTCCTACGGAGCATACAGCTGTCATTGCTTCAAGCTTCTCAAGGCTGAGCACGCCTGCAACTGCTGCGTCTATCATTCCTGCGTCCTCGGATACAGGGATGAATGCGCCCGAAAGACCGCCGACAGTAGACGAAGCCATTACGCCGCCCTTCTTTACTGCGTCGTTGAGCATTGCAAGGCAGGCTGTAGTACCGTGGGTACCGCACATCTCAAGTCCCATTTCCTCAAGGATATGAGCCACGCTGTCGCCGATGGCAGGTGTGGGAGCAAGTGACAGGTCAACGATACCGAAGGGAACGCCTAAAAGCTCGGAGGCTCTTGCGCCTACAAGCTGTCCCATACGGGTTATCTTGAATGCGGTCTTCTTGATTATGTCTGCTATCTCATTTATAGAAGCGTCTGGGTACTTTGTAAGAGCTGCGCGTACAACTCCGGGACCCGATACTCCTACGTGTATCTCACAGTCGGGCTCGCCTACACCGTGGAAGGCACCTGCCATGAAGGGGTTGTCCTCAACGGCGTTGCAGAATACAACCAGCTTTGCAGGTCCGATACAGTCGCGGTCTGCGGTCTTTATGGCAGCTTCCTTGACTATCTGTCCCATAAGCTTTACTGCGTCCATATTTATGCCCGACTTGGTTGAGCCGATATTTACAGAAGAGCAGATGTTCTGTGTTACGTCGAGAGCCTCGGGGATAGACTTTATGAGAGCCATATCTCCTGCGCTGAAGCCCTTGTGTACCAGTGCGGAATATCCGCCTATGAAGTTTACTCCGCAGGTGTCCGCAGCTCTCTGGAGAGTCTTTGCGAACTTTACCGTGTCACTGTCTGGGCAGGCAGCTGCCAGTATAGCTATGGGAGTTACGGAGATACGCTTGTTGACTATGGGTATTCCGTACTCTGTTTCTATCTGCTGCCCTGTTTTAACAAGGTTTCCCGCTTTAGAAACTATCTTGTTGTAGACCTTTTCGCAGGCCTTGTCTATATCCGTGTCGATACAGTCAAGCAGGGAAATACCCATAGTGATAGTACGTATATCAAGGCACTCATCCTGTATCATGCGGATAGTTTCAAGTATATTGTATACGTTAAGCATTGAACGTACTTCCTTTCATTATATGCTGTGCATGGAGTTGAAAATATCCTCGTGCATGGTATGGATAGAAAGCCCTAGCTCTGTGCCAAGTGCTGTCATCCTGCCTACCAGTTCGGAAAAATCGCCCTTTATATCCGTTATGTCTACCAGCATTATCATGGCGAACATATCCTGAAGTACGCTCTGCGTTACCTCGATAACGTTTACGTTGTACTCGGCGCAGATGCCGCTTACCTTATGCAGGATGCCTACGGTATCCTTACCAATGACAGTTACTACTGCTCTCATAGTCAAAACCTCCGTTTTATTGTTATCCGGGCTGTCCCGAATGATTGATATAATTATAACACACTGCGGATAAAAAAGCAACAGCCCCGGGAAAAAAATTCGGGCAGGAGTCTTCGGCGGCAGATGTTGAAAAAACATAACCGCTGTGGTATAATATCTTATATCTTTTGAAAGGCGGTCATACCATGTGTCTTATATGCGACAGGATAGAAATGATAAAGAACGGTACGAACCCTTACTTCGTCAGGGAACTCGAAACGGGATATGTCGTTATCGGTGACAACCAGCACTTCTACGGCTATACCCTTTTTTTATACAAGTATCACGGCGACAGGACAGAGCTCTTTCATCTTGATATGGCGGAAAGAGCAAAGTTTATGGAGGAGATGACCGTAGTAGCGGAAGCTGCTGCAAAAGCCTTCGGCGCCGAGAAGATGAATTATGAGCTGCTCGGCATGGGCGACGCTCATCTCCACTGGCACCTATATCCCCGCAGGAGCGGCGACATAGGCGGCTACGGTAATCACGGAAAAGGTCCCGTGTGGTGGTACCCTATGGATAAGATGTATTCCGACGATAACCGTCCCACGGCAGAAGAGCTTGAAATCATGAAGAAAAAGCTTCTTGAAATGCTGGACAGTATAGTATGAGCGTTTTTTTTACAAAAACGGTGTACAAATTTCCTGTGATGTGTTATAATAATAGAATATCGTAAAAGAGGGTGATACTATGAAGCTTGTTGACTGCCATACCCATACGCAGTTTTCCGTTGATTCCGAGGCTGATATAAATGAATGTGCAAATCGGGCCGCGGAGCTGGGACTTGCGGCCTACGCCATTACTGACCATTGTGAGTGCAACGGCTGGTATGAAAAGGAGCACTACTCCGAGAATGAATGGCATCTCTGTGAGAGTTTCGATTACGCAAAGGACTTTGAGGGTTCGGTATCTGCGGTGACAGCTCTGAAGGAGAAATACGCAGGCAGGCTCAATCTGCTCTGCGGCGTGGAGCTTGGACAGATACTCCATGATACGGTCGCGGCTAAGATAGTTAATGCCGATAAAAGAGTGGACTTCATCATTGGTTCGGTGCATCAGGTGCTCGGAGAGCAGGACTTCTATTTCATAGACTATGAGAAACTGACCATGGACGAGATATACGGGCTTCTGGAGCGTTATTTCAGCGAAGTATACGACCTCAGCAGAACAGACCTCTTCGATGTAATCGGACATATTACCTACTGCCTGCGCTACATGAAGCAGAGAAACGGCATAGAAGCCGATATAAGCCGATATGACGACATTATTGCGGAGACCTTCCGTAATCTCGCTGTCAGCGGCAGGGGCATAGAGATAAATACTTCGGGGATCAGACAGGGATTCGGCGACTGCTTCCCCAATCTTAAATATGTGAAGCTTTTCCGTGATATGGGAGGCGAGATCATCACCATAGGCTCCGACGCTCATACAGTCGGGGATATAGGCGCCAATGCCGCCGACGGTATAGAGACAGCGCGGGCGGCAGGATTTACGCGGATAGCTTATTTCAAGAAAAGAAGACCTTATTTTATAGATATTACCTGAAAAGAGGAGCTTTGTCATGAATAGGAGAGCTTTGACCTGTGCTCTTGCCGTGCTTTTGACGGTCTCCGTTTTCGGCTGCGGCAGAGAGGATAAGAGGGCTGACCCGGAGGAGAATACCACGGCTGCGGAGATAACTGCAAGTACCGCTCCCGCTTCCGCGGAAGAAACGCAGGAGGAAACCACTGCAAGGAGAAAAAACAAAGACGGCTTCGGTATGCTGGGATATGTGAGGAAAAGCAAGAAATCCTCGGAAAATTCCATTGCTGCAACTCTGACGAGAGCGATGTGCTGCGTCCTAGTGGATAAAGAAAAGAAGATCGCAGGAGATGTGGTGTATTCCCATTCGGACGGAGAGGATGAGCTGAATAAAAATGTGCGGGATACTTATTTTTCGCCCGCTGAGGATATCGAGTATATCATGGGAACAGATGAAAGCGGCTATCCCAAGTGGCTGCTGTGCAGCAAAAACACCAATAAGGACAGATATGTGGGCGTTTACGGTAATATCGACAATGCCGACGAGTTGAGAGACATGAAATGGCCTGAGGTGCTGGAGCTTTATTCCTTCCGTGAAAAAGAATATACCGGGGTCACGCTTGAAAATGATGTTCAGGCCGATCAGGACGGTCAGACCCAGAGAATTACACTTGGAGACGGTACTCCCATAAAGTATGAAGGGCTGGACAGGCTCGACCTGCTGGCTCTGAGCATCGGCATGGAGTACATAGTGGGCGTGTCTCAGAAGCCCTTCTGTTACTACGGCAGATGGGGCGCGGACGAGGCGTTCACGGCTGATGTCCCGTGGGAAGTTCCCGAGCACGGCGATATGGAGTTTATCATAGAGCTTTCGGGCTTTGAGATAGGCAGAGTCATGTGCTGGGAGACTGACACCGACAAGTCCCTTGTCGGTAAGTATAACTTCAAAGGAGAAAGACAATATCTCTCCGGCAGCAGCTGGGACGAGGTGCTGGAATATTTCGGCTATACTCAGGGAGAATACGTTGAATACAATATGGATGAAAGGAACTGATATCATGAAAGACATAATAAGAATATTACAGCAGAACGCCCGTATATCGGACGCTGCCCTCGGTGAGATGCTGGGCATTTCGGCAGAGGAGGCTGCGGCACGGATAGAAAAGCTTGAAAAGGACGGAGTTATAAAGGGCTACAGCGTTATCGTCGATGACGATCTGTATGACAAATCTATCGTTTACGCTACTATCGAGCTGAAGGTAACTCCTCAGCGCGACTGCGGATTTGACGACATTGCCAAGACTATCATGATGTACGACGAGGTCGAGAGCGTGAGCCTTATGTCCTCGGGTGCCTATGATCTTGCCGTTGAGGTCAAGGGCGACAACCTCAAGGACGTTGCCTTCTTCGTTTCCGAGAGGCTTGCGACTATTGACGGTATCCTTTCAACATCTACACACTTTATTCTCAAAAAATACAAGGAAAAAGGCATTTTCATAGATAATGAAGAGCCCGATGAAAGGGGAATCGTTTGATCGTGATCGACTACGATAAAGTCCTTTCGGACAAAATAAAGAATATAAAGCCCTCGGGCATACGTAAGTTCTTCGATATTGCTGGAACTATGGAGGACGTTATCTCTCTGGGCGTGGGAGAGCCCGATTTCAATACTCCCTGGGCTATAAGAAAGGCAGCTATAAAGGTCCTTGAGCGCAAGCATATAATCTACGGACCAAATAAGGGACTCGGCTCCCTGAGAAGCGTCATTTCCGATACCATAAACAAGAAGCACGGTGTAAAGTACGATCCCGACAAGGAGATAATCGTTACCGTAGGCGGCTCAGAGGCCATAGACCTTACCCTCAGAGGATTGCTGGATCCCGGGGACGAGGTACTCGTTGTGGAGCCCTGCTTCGTGTGCTATGCTCCTCTTGTGGAGCTGGCTGGGGGAGTTCCGGTGTCTGTGCGCACAAGGATAGAGAATAATTTCAAGCTCACCCTTGAAGACTTCAGGGACAAGATCACCGAGCGTACAAAGCTGCTCATACTGCCCTTCCCGAATAATCCTACGGGAGCTGTCATGACCAAGGAGGATCTTGAGCCTATTGCGGATTTCCTCCGCGATACGGATATAATGGTGCTCACTGACGAGATATACTCCGAGCTGACCTACGGCAGGAAGCATTTCTCTATAATAGAGCTGGAGGGCATGAGAGAGCGTACCGTATACGTAAACGGCTTCTCGAAGGCATATGCCATGACAGGCTGGAGACTGGGCTATGTAACAGCTCCCGAACCTGTGATCTCGCAGATCGCAAAGATACATCAGTACGGTATCATGTGCAGTCCCTTCATAAGCCAGAATGCGGCTGTTGAGGCTCTTACCTCCTGCGATGAGGAGGTAGCGAAAATGGTGGCTGAGTACAATACGCGCCGCCGCTATCTTGTAGGGGAGTTCAACCGCCTCGGACTGACTTGTTTCAATCCCGAGGGAGCTTTCTATGTTTTCCCTTGTATCAAGAGCACGGGCCTTACAAGTGAGGAATTCTGCGAAAGACTGCTCTTTGAGGAGAGAGTTGCAGCTGTTCCGGGCAGCGCCTTCGGAGAAAGCGGCGAAGGATATATGCGTATCTCCTACGCTTATTCCCTCAAGCATCTTATGGAGGCTATCCACCGCATAGAGAAGTTCCTGAAAAAGCTGGAGGCCGAAAAGTCATGAAGGTAAAAGCAGCTGCAAAGATAAATCTGGCTCTGGATGTCACAGGGAAGCTCCCGAACGGCTATCACGCCATAGAAAGCGTATTCCAGACTGTTGGGCTTTACGATGAGGTCTCCGTGGAGCTGACTGACGGCGGCATAGAGCTGAGCTGCGAGGTGCCCCATGAGTTCGCCAGCGCCGATCCTATACCCTGCGATGAACGGAATATCGCCTATAAAGCTGCAAAGCTCTTCTTTGAGGAGAACGGCATGGACTGTGGCTGCCGTATACATATAAAGAAAGGTATCCCTTCACAGGCGGGCATGGGCGGCGGCAGCACCGACGCTGCGGCTGTTCTGTACTGTCTCGGCGAGCTGACTGGGAAAAGCGTAAGCAAGCCCGAAAAGCTCGGGGCAGACGTTCCATTCTTCCTCACGGGAGGTACTGCCTATGTGGAGGGCATCGGCGAGAGGATAACTCCCGCAGCCGATTATTCGGGACGTATACTGGTCATCGCCAAGGGCAGAGAGGGAGTGTCCACTGCCGAGGCTTACAGGAATGTAGACAGCCTTGAGGCTCCGCAGCATCCCGAAACGCAGAAGCTGGCGGAAGCCATTGAAAATGCTCCCGATACGGCTTACAGGTACTTCGGCAATCTTTTCGAGCAGGCTGTGAAGCTCCCCGAGGTCGATGACATCAGAGATAATATGCTGAAAGCTCACGCACTGAGTGCCGTGATGACAGGCAGCGGTTCGGCAGTGTTCGGACTGTTTATGAGCCGCGGCATGGCTGAGAGCTGTGCCGAAAAGCTGAGAAAACTGGGCTTTTTCGCAGAAGTCTGCGAGACTGTGGCGGAGAGCTTTATCATCATGGAGTAAGCATATTTTGGTGAATACTGATATATAAATCATGCCCCGAAGCGATCTGATAACGCTTCGGGGCATTTTGTTTTTGTTTACTGTACCGAATCTTCTGATGTAAGGTAATCTGTCAGGTATGCGCCTTCCTCAATATCGTCTGTGCCAAGGAGGACAACGTCTTCGCCGTCGTAATCGCCGATGAAGAAGTCGTCGCTGTTGACTATCCTGGTAAGGCGGTCAAAAAACGCATTGAGATCCTTTGCAAGAACGGTCTTGTTGTGCTCATCCCTGCCGAAATTGATGACCTGTCCCACTGTGCCGTTTATGTCGGGGTCAAGGTCGATGCCGATGAAATTGCCGCCGTCGTCCGAGCAGACAGGGAGCCATTTCATATCCGCATAGCGCCTTTTGATACAGCCTTCGGGAGTTGAGGAGAAGCGGCTGCTGTCGTTGAGGTCGGCGTCTTCTGCTAACTTCTTCATGCTGCGCCATTCGTAAAGCAGTGATTCAAGGCTGAGAAAGTGGAAACCGAGTATCATACCGCAGAGGGCTTTGTGTGTGTCTCCGTCATTGGCGAGGTAAAGCTCCTTCAGCTGTTGGGGGAAGGTGATGCCTGTCTCTGCCTCGGCAGAGCTGATGTCACTTTCGGATACGCCTTCACGCAGTGTTTCTGCCAGGAACGGCATTTTTGCGAGAAGCGCTTCCTTGTAGGCGTTCCAGTTGCTGTTCATAAACGATCACTCCTTTATATCAGAATCCATACGCACTGAATTCCGGTTTATCTTGCAAGAATTATAGCATAATACCATGGCAATGTCAATAAAAAGGTGCATCTTCCTGCGGGAGAGGCTATGGGAGGCTTCTTTTTGCATTCTGAAAAAATATGGAGTTTTTTGCACAATAATCCCTTCGGCAGGTGTGTTATATACAGAGATGCGCATCCTCGGAATTTTATTGAAAAGGAAATGAGGAAAATGAAAAACAAATCTAAAAAGATCTCGGCATTGGCAATGGCGTTCGCACTTCTCAGTACGGGAACTGCGATCTCACACATTTCACCAAGGACATCCAATGTACTTACAGCTCAGGCTGCAAACAGCGATATCGAAACAGCAAGGAACGGCATAAACGCGCTGTGCGATATGGGCAATGCGGCAGGTACGGCACAGACAGCAGGCTCAAAGGGCATATTTGCTGCAATCATATCATTTTTCACCCCTACTGCATATGATATCGTAAAAGTAGAAGCCAACAAGCTCCTTGACGGCATCGACAATCGTTATTCTACATATAATGCAGTTCTTGACGAAGTAGGCCTGAGATAAAAACTAATACATTCCCACAAGCTCTCCCGATAGGAGGGCTTGTTTTTTATGAGGGAAGGCGGAGCCCTGTGCTGATGGCAGGTGGAGATATTTTTTTGATATAACTTAATTTCTTCGCACAATAATCACTTCCGCAGGTGTGTTATTTACAGAGATGCGCATCTTCGAAATTTTTATAATAAAGGAAGTAATACAATGAAAAAGACATTCAAAAAGCTTTCAGCAGCATTAATGGCATTCGCACTCCTCGGTACAGGCACATTTGTAACAAAGAAACTTGCTCCTCAGTCGGATAATACCCTCGTTGCTTCCGCAGCTTCATGCGGAAACTGTCAGTCATCATATCATTACAGCGAAAGCGCAGTATCCAAGACAATAAACGGAATCACCGTGACATATGTGTTCTGTCATTGCTCACGCTGCGGATATTCTGATATGTATATCATTTACTAAGCTGAAAAAGGCATAAGGCGTTCACTTCCTCTCTTGGACGTTTTGTGTGCAGGATAGGGCAGTAATGCGGAAAGAAACGCGCAGGCCATAGATGATGGAACTGTCAGTTGTTCAGAAAGCTCCCCCATATTTTTAGGGGGAGCTTTGCTGTTTGCTAAATAAACATTTCGTTGTTTTGATGAAAATTAACAAAATCTATTGACAAGATGATAATATTCAGTTATAATTATGGTGTAAATCGAAAAAAATCGGTTTTATTATACTTTGCTGAAAGGTGTTGAAAAATAATTATGGGAAAATTTATCATCAAGGCTACAAAAACAGGCTTTACATTCAGCCTTAAAGCAGGCAACGGTGAAGTCATCGCAACAGGCGGAGAGGTATACAATACCCTCGCAAATGCAAAGAACGGTATCGCAAGCGTTGCCAAGAACGCTCCCGTGGCTAATCTTGAGGATCAGACCATAGAGGGCTTCCAGACAGAGACCAATCCGAAGTTTGAGATCTATAAGGACAAGTCGGGCGAGTTCAGATTCCGCCTTAAAGCAAGAAACGGCGAGATAATCGCTGCCAGCGAGGGCTATGTAAAGAAGGACAGCTGCAAGAAGGGTATCGCCAGCGTCAGGAAGAACGCTGTGGACGCTCCCGTTATAGAGCCTGAGCCCGAGAAATAAATCGGCTTTGTATCCGTGAGCTGCGGCTCCCGCACAGAAGCGCACCGTGAGTCCGCGGAAGGCTTAGGAAAGATAATAAACGAAATCCAACAACCCAAAGGGCGGAGCTTCCGCCCTTTATTTTTTTCGCAGGCTGACTTTAATTCATAAAAATCTATTGACAGGAACGCTGAAATATTATATAATAATTATGTTGTATTTATTTGCATAATATTACTATGGCAGTATATGCAGCTTTGTTTTACATCATTATCCGCAAACGACGATATATATACAAGTCGCGGTTTAAATATGATAACGGAAACAAATCTCGGACGCCCCGGGCGTCCGGCTATCGTTTTGAGCTGAGCGCATTCAGCTCTTCATCTTATATATTTATAAATGAATAAAATAATGCGGCATTTACCGCCTTTCAGTAATAATTAAAATTATGATACAAACTTTTAATTATATTTAGAAAAGGAGGTAATGCACTGTATGGATCCAATCATCGCTATTGTCCTTATCATAGCTGCTCTGGCAGCAGGCATTGGCGCGGGTTACGCTCTTTTCTACAAGAAGGGCGTTGAGGCAGGCGTTGAAAAGCGTAAGCATGACGCCGAAGCTATCATAGGCTCTGCCGAACAGCAGGCTGAACGTATAGTCGAGGATGCAGAAAAGGACGCTGACAATAAGAAGAAAAGCGCCCTGATTGAAGCCAAGGACGAAATACATAAGCTCCGCACCGAGGCGGATAAGGAGATCAAGGATCGCAGAGCAGAGCTGTCACGTCAGGAAAGACGTATGCAGCAGAAGGAAGAGAATTTAGACAAGAAGACCGATAACCTTGAGAAAAAGGAGGAAACCCTCAACCAGAAGATCAAATCAGCTGATGAAAAGCTGAAGGAGGCTGACTCTATAAAGAAGAGCCAGATGGATATTCTGGAGCGTATTTCCGAATTTACCAAGGATCAGGCGAAAGAGTACATCATCTCAAAGCTTGAGGATGACCTCGTCCATGAAAAGGCTGTCAAGGTTGCTGCTTATGAGCAGATCATCAAGGACGAATGTCAGGAAAAGGCAAGAAGCTATATCTCACTGGCTATCGCTAAGGTAGCTGCAGATCAGGTTTCGGAAGCAGCCGTTTCCGTTGTTCCGCTCCCCAATGACGAGATGAAGGGCCGTATAATCGGCCGCGAAGGACGTAATATCAGAACACTTGAGACTCTTACAGGTGTCGATCTCATTATCGACGATACCCCTGAGGCAATTACCATATCCTGTTTTGACCAGATCAGACGTGAGGTCGCAAGGATCGCTCTCGAAAAGCTTATCGCTGACGGACGTATCCACCCCACACGCATTGAGGAAATGGTCGAGAAGGCTCGCCGTGAGGTCGAGTACCGCATAAAGCAGGAGGGCGAAAGAGCTGTTATCGAGACCAATGTTCACGGTCTCAATCATGAGCTCATAAAGCTTATCGGACGACTCAAGTTCCGTACAAGTTACAGACAGAACGTTCTCGATCACTCTATCGAGGTCGCTAAGCTCTGCGGAGTTCTTGCTTCAGAGCTTGGTGTCGACGCCAACATGGCAAGACGTGCAGGACTTCTTCACGATATAGGTAAGGCTCTTACTTCAGAGATCGAAGGCTCTCACGTACAGATCGGTGTTGACGTTTGTAAAAAATACAACGAAAATCCTGTTATTATCCACGCTGTTGAGGCTCACCATAACGACGTAGAGCCGAAGACAGTAATTGCCTGCATAGTTCAGGCAGCCGACGCTATCTCCGCTGCAAGACCTGCCGCAAGAAGCGAAAACTACGAAAGCTATATCAAGCGCCTACAGAAGCTCGAGGAGATATGCAACTCCTACGACGGCGTTGAGAAATGCTTTGCTGTACAGGCAGGACGTGAAGTCAGGATCATGGTCGTTCCGGATGTCATCAATGATGAGAAGATGGTTCTTGTTGCAAGGCAGATCGCTCAGCAGATCGAGACAGAAATGGATTATCCCGGACAGATCAAGGTCAATCTCATCCGCGAAAGCAGAGTTACTGACTACGCTAAATAATGCAACAATTGCGGAGAAGATAGCTACCGCAGAGTTCGGCTGTCGGGCATTATGCTCGACAGCCGCTTTTTATTTCTCTGTGAAGGCAGGAGGGGAATTGGGAGATTTTTACAGAAAAAAGATATATATATGTATTTTTCTCCTCTTGCCTTCAGAGCGAAATAATTTGCGGTAATAGATAAAGGGGGTTTTATAATGAAAATGGAAACATTGCGCAAATGGCTCGTTTCCGCAGCAGTTACGGCACTTATGGCTGCTGTGTCTGTCCCTGTATCCGCAGCCGCGGAGTGGCGTAAGGTGGACAGAATGGGCGATCTTAACGGCGACGGTGAAGTCAATGTGGCAGACATCGTAACGCTGTCAAAGCATCTTCACGGCACAGCAAAGCTGGGCGATAAGAGTATATACAGCATAGGCCGCGATCATTACGCTATCGGAAGCGTTGAAAATAAAGACAAGCTGAATATCAGCAATATGATGACAGGAAACAATGTCATACAGAAGGCCGACCTTAACTGCGACGCCGAGGTGGACGTTTTCGACCTTGTGGAGCTGAGAAAGAACGCTGTCTCAAAGTCAGCCAACGACAGCATCTATCGCTGGTACGAAACTACCACTACCACGACTACAACAACCACTACCACCACAACAACTACTACAACTACAACGGCGCCGCCCAAGAAGGACTTCATACCTGCGCCTATATACGATATGTACGGCACTCTGCCGTCTCAGGACGATGCCAAGCTCCTTATATTCTATGTGGATTTCCCAGACTGCAAGTTCGATTTTGAACCGTCCGCGGAGCGCATAGAGGAGATATCCTTCGGCCCTGAGAACAAGCAGTCAAGGAATTATCCCTTCGAGAGCTTCTCGGCCTTCTATTCGAGAGCGTCAAAGGGCAAGATGAACCTGAAGGGCAAGGCGTACAGATATACCTGCAAGAAGAATATAAGCAGCTATCACGGCGATGTATTCAAGGCTGACTTCACTACCGAGGTCCTGAAGAATATGGACGACCAGGTAGATTATACTCAGTTCGACGCAGACCATGACAACACTATCGACGCTATACTCTTCTGCGTTCCGAGCTCTTCGGACGAGAATGAGTGGTGGCCCTGTGCAGGCGGCTTCGGCGGCAACTACTGGATGAAGGTGGACGGCATGAGCATAGGCCATGTTATCACCGGCAATGCCGCTATCAAGTCAGACAGCGATTACAGCAACTATGTATCAACTTATCTCCACGAGATGGGACACTGCATGGGCCTTCCCGACTATTACCTCTACGATGTGGAGGACTTTGAGGGAATGCACGGCTCGGCAGGCTACGATCTTATGGACGAGGCTTATTCAGACTTCAGCTCTGTCTCTAAGCTCATGCTCGGCTGGTACAGAGAGGATCAGATACAGGTTTACGATCCCTCAAAGGGAGAGCAGACCTTTACACTGAGGAACGGTCAGTCCGACGAGGGCAACTGCCTTATTATACCACGCGGTACTCTGGACAGCCAATACAAATCCGAGTATTTCATACTTGAGTATACCACACTGGATGCAAATAACAGCCAGGTCAAGGGACATTTCTGGTGGAGGCCTACGGGAAGCGGCGTTCGTCTGCTCCACATAGAGGCTACCGAGGAGGATGACGGCTGGCGGAAGTTCTTCAGGTATGAGAGCGGAAACGATGAAGCCACCGATTACAACAACGGCAGACGCTTCATACGTCTGGTGGACGACGGAGACAAGGACAATCTCCTGCGCAAGGGCAGCGTGGTCAACAGCAGCACTCCGGGCTTTGCATGGTATGACAGCTCCGGAAGGCTTACCGAGGATCCCAACATCACCATTACTGTTGGTGAGAAGAACGGCGACAGTTATACCGTAACTGTTTCCCGCAGATAAAAATTCTGTTCCTGATACAGAAAGGAAAAAATATCAATGCCAAAAACCATATTCAATTCATCGGAAAAATCAAATTTCATACTCAATATGACAGAGGAGCAGTATACAAAATATGCTTCGCGCGGACTTTTTATAGCTATGCTGACTACTCCTCTCCTGACTATCGTTCCCGAGCTCAGCTATTCACTTTCAACAAGTACGACAGTTTCCTACGCATTCTCTGCGGCAGGACTTGTCATCGGCGGTGTTATCGCCATGATACTTGCAATAATCGGCATAATGAAAAATTACGTGAGCAAAAGAACGGCTTTTCCCGCAGTAGCTATGGGCATAATGGTGCTATGGGCGGTAGTTTCGCTTATCAAGGGCTGCGACCTGTCCATCTCCATGTATGGCTACCCGAACAGAGGTGAGGGACTGCTTGCCATAATCTTCTATTTCTGCTTCTTTGTTACCGCCATGTGCATAAAGCGCGAAAAAGGTCTGCGGACTATTCTGGACGGTATAGTGGGAGTAGGTGTTCTTAACAGTATCATAGCTCTTGTACAGATATTCACCGGAGAGCTGGGACACTACAAATACATATCCCTTCATCTGTGCGTAAATGCGGCTTCGGGACTTTCAATGTCTCCGCTTTTCCTGGCAATGGTGCTTACACTTTCACTTACAGCCGCGCTTATCGGTTTTGTAACATCAGGCTGTAAAAAGCGCAGGACAATACTCCTTGTGATTAGCGCAGTTTTCTCCTTCATTATGATGTTCACATATTCCTTCATAGGTGTATGCGGACTGGCATTTGCGGTGATCGCGGCATTTGCAGCGGTATTCGTTATGAAGGCTCCGAAGAGCAGACTTGCCTGCATACCTGTCAGCATAGTTTCCGCAGCCGCAGCCGTTGCTCTGGTATACAGCGGCGCTATCGGAAACATAAGCTCTTACAGTCTCTATGACGGTAGGATACTCTGGTTCCAGGACGGTTATTCCAGAGCCTCGGCATCAGGTATGTACAATCCAGATGTGATCGATATCGACAATACGGCTGATGTTTATTTATACATGAACAGCAGGACTATGGATATCATCGAACACAATCCCCTTTTCGGCACAGGCCCCGATCAGCTTGCCTTTGCACTTATAAGGGTAACGGAAGATACAAACCTGAATATGGATATGACGGATTTCATACCCATGAATAAAGGTGTATTCGACAAGGTCTACAATGAGTATCTCTATGTAGCCGCTTCAAGAGGTATACCTTCGCTCATATTCTTTGTTCTCACACTTCTGGCAGCACTTGTTCTGGGACGCGGCTCCTATAAAAAGAAAAGGACTCCCGAGAACTTCACCGTGCTGGTACTTTTGGTCGGCGGAGTGCTCGTATACCTCATAGGATGCAGCAGCATACCATATGCGCCTGTTTTCTGGACCGTTGCGGGAGCTGCCTGTGCAGCTGCTCTGCCGGAGGAGAAGAAAAAGGCCGTAGCTGCGGCAGGAAAGAAGGTCGGCAAAGCCGGGGAGACAGTCTCGGAAGCTAAGAAGGAGGTCTCCGAAGTAAAGGAGAAAGTTTCCAAGGCAGAAGAGAAGACATCGGAAGCTGTAAAGACTGCTTCGGGAGCAAAAAAGAAGCCGTCAAAAAAGGCCAAAAAGAAAAAGTGATACTAAAATGAAAAAATGATGAAAATTAAAGCCTGAGAGACTGACTCTCAGGCTTTTTTTCGCTATTCTCCGTACTTTGACAGCTGTAATTGTAAGTTTGTGCTAACTAAAAACTATTGATTTTCCATGTAGATATGTTACAATATATTTAACGCGGAGCACGTGCTCCCGAATAAAACGGAGGTGTATGTAAATGGCATATATTATTTCTGATGATTGTGTAGCTTGCGGCGCTTGCGCTGGAGAGTGCCCTGTAGGTGCTATTTCCGAAGGCGACGGAAAGTACGTAATTGATGCAGATGCTTGCGTTGAGTGCGGTGCTTGTGCAGGTGTATGTCCTGTAGGTGCTCCTAACGCTGAGTAATCAAAAAAACAAGAGTAAGCAGTTCCGCTAAGGGAACTGCTTATTTTTTTTGCTCATTCGCAGCAGCCTGTGCGCTTTACGAATGAATTGCAGTCAGTACACTCGGGAACGGTAGGATCGTCCTCGTGAGTACCTACGGATATGCAGTCGAGAGAGCAGAAGTGCTCTGACACCATATTGTGCCTGCACTGCGAGACATCGCATTTAATGCTTTTGTTCTTCTTCATTTCTTCCATGATTACACCTCTTATGAAGTATTAGTCCTGCGGACTGATGATATTATGCCCCATGAATTGTGAATTATTCGTGTTGGAATGATTACAGCATGAATACAAATTCCGAGAAATATTGACTTTTTTCATTCTTTGTGATAATATTATCATTAAGGAGCATAAGCTCTCAATGATATATTTACAGGAGGGGATCTGAATGTTTAATAAGGATCAGAATGAATTTACAAATCCACAGTTTGAAAATCAGACGGGGAACGGAGATTACAGCGTTTCAGGTGTTGAGCCTGTTACAGTCAAGAGCAAGGGTAAGAAAGCTGCCTTGATCGGGGGAATCTCAGCAGCCGTTATCGCAGGAGGCGGAGTGACTGCTTACGGTGTTTCCGATACCGTAAAGAATCAGGTAAAGCTCCGTACCAATTCACCTGAAAAGTACTACGCATGGGTGACCGAAAATAATTCCAAGACCATCGGCGAGACAGTCAGCGAGTACTACAAGAAGGGTATCGACAGGTACGAAAAGGGTACTACCGGCAAGATCAATGTTTCTTTTGAACCTACAGCAGAGGTAAAGGACGATCTTATCAAGTCTATGTTCGGCGATGATTACGAGGAGTATGCCGACGATGAAACAAAGCAGTTCATTGATATATTCAAGAATAACGACAAGTACGGAATAAATGCGGAATATGCAAGCAGGAAGGGCAAGCTCAGCACAAATATGGGAGTAGCTCTCGGCGGCGACCGCCTTGCAGGCTTTGAGCTTGCTGCGGATCCCGATGCAATGGATTATTTTGTACGTATTCCCGAACTCAAGGAGCAGTGGCTCGGCATGGAGCTTGGTTCAGCCGAAGAGCTTCTTGGCACAAGCGAAACCATCAATGCCTATAAGGAGATCATGAAGGATCCCGCTTCCTTCCTTTCACCGGAGGATATCGAGAATGAGATCAACAGATATGCGGGCGTATGGGCTTCATTTGCAAACGATGTTGAGCTCGAGAAGAAGGAAGAGGTTGACATCTGCGATATCACCGTAAATTATACGGTTGCTACCATGGATCTCACCGAAAAGGACATCGCAAAGCTCGGAGTCGATATGCTCAAGGAGCTCCGCAACGACAAGGTCGTAAAGAACATCCTTACAGAAAAGCTTAAGGTTGTTGACGAGGATGAATATGAGGAAGACCTTGACGATGCGATAGACAACATCAATGACAACCTCAAGGACGATTACTACGACGACGAGGATGCAGAGATCACTATCGCTACATATATCGACGCAACAGGTACCATCAGGGGTATGAAGTTCTCAGAGGATGATAATTACTTCCTTATGATCGTTGGCAAGGACGGCGACAGCATCCGCGGTGAGGTCAAGATGTGTGAGGATAACGAGGATGTTTTCACAGTAAATCTTACAGCTGAAGAGAACGGCAAGAAGTATACAGGCGATTTAGAGATCACAATTAACGAAAGCTTCTCTTACGATGATGATAATGATGCTACAACTGTTACGGTACTCTTTGAGAATGTAGAGACAGTTGATGAGGAGAAGGGCTATTTCAACGGCGACTTCACTGTAAATATCCCCAATGTAGATCCTATCGTTATCAAGTGCAATGCCGACAAGGACGGCCAGAACATCACATATGACGCAGTTATCGGCGGAAAGAACTACGGAAAGCTCACAGTGGACTATTCACTGGACTTCAAGGCTGATATCGACATTCCCGACAAGGGCAGCGCTTATATGGTGGATATGGAGAAAATGAACGACTTCGAGCTTGAGGACTATGTTACATCAGATGAGTTTAACGGCTTTGTA
This sequence comes from Ruminococcus flavefaciens 007c, assembly GCF_000571935.1. Lineage (GTDB taxonomy): Bacteria > Bacillota > Clostridia > Oscillospirales > Ruminococcaceae > Ruminococcus > Ruminococcus flavefaciens_F. The sequence goes on from NZ_ATAX01000035.1 coordinate 25,677, forward strand.
AAGGGCATTTTCGTAAAGGCAGGCGTCAGCGAGGAGTCAGCAGGCAAATACTCAGAGGCTCTTACCGATGAGGTATTCGGCGAGTTTGACAATGACTTCGATTTTGATGACGACGACTTTGATTTCGATGATGAAGACTTCAACTTTGATGACATCGAAGACAACATCAAGAAGCCTTCCGATGATGATACAACAGCATCATCAAAAACAGATGATGACAGGACAACTGCTTCAGGAAGCAGCGGATTCTCATTCAGTAATGATGATTTCCAGTTTGATCCCGGTCAGTTCAAGTATGATGATTTCAAGGACTATATGTCCGAGGAAGACTTCAACAAGATGGTAGAAGAAGCTAAGAAGTACATGGATGAGTACGAAAAGAAGGCTTCGTAATAAGGCATAACAAAAGACCTCCGGTTTCCGGAGGTCTTTTTTATTGTTATAGTGTATTTATTATTCCGACATGGATCTGAGCTTTGAGAGTATAATGTTGGCAGCGTCGAATTTGCTCATTATTTCGAGCTCCTCATTGCCGTTCCTGGTTATCATGGTTATGATATTGGTATCTGTACCGAAGCCCGAGCCTGCCTTTCTCAGTGAATTTGCGCAGATCATATCGCAGTTCTTCTTGGTAAGCTTCTTCTGCGAGTTCTCGATAACGTTGTCGGTCTCCATAGAGAAGCCGCAGACCACCTGGCCTTCACGGCGGTTCTCACCGATATATTTCAGTATATCCGTTGTACGCTTCAGCGGGATACTCATATCTCCGTCGGCCTTCTTGATCTTGCTGTCCGCAACAGTTACGGGAGTATAATCTGCCACTGCGGCAGCCTTTATGACTATGTCCGTGCTGTCAAGGCGTTCCTTTACGGCGTTGAACATATCCTCTGCGGACTGTACCTTTACCACATTCACGAACATAGGCGGCTCAACGTCGGTATGAGCAGCGACCACTGTGACCTCGGCGCCTCTGAGCATTGCGGCTCTTGCCAGTGCGAAGCCCATTTTTCCGCTGGAGTGGTTGGATATGAAGCGGACAGGGTCAATGCTTTCGCGGGTAGCTCCTGCGGTAACGAGGATCCTTTTGCCTGCAAGGTCCTTCTCGAAGGCTGCCTCGCGGACAATGTACTCAAGGAGAGTCTCCTCATCGGGGAGCTTTCCGTCGCCGATGTCGCGGTTTGCAAGCATACCGCGGACCGGCTCAACTATCTCGTAGCCGAATTTCTTCAGCTTTTCGATATTGTCCTGCACTATGGGATTATGGAACATATTATGGTTCATGGCAGGAGCGATTATTTTTTTGCAGGTACAGGCCATGACAGTGGTAGTGAGCATATCGTCGGCGATGCCGTTGGCGATCTTGCCTATAACGTTGGCCGAAGCAGGAGCTATCATGACTACATCTGCCTTCTTTGCAATGGATACGTGCTCCACACAGTACTCAAAGTTCCTGTCAAAGGTATCTATGAGGCACTTGTGCTGTGTGAGAGTCTCAAAGGTAAGGGGCTGAACGAAGTTGAGCGAATTGGGAGTCATCGCAACGTGTACCTCAGCGCCCAGCTTTGTGAGCATACGTGCAAGGTTGCAGGTCTTGTATATGGCTATGGAGCTTGTTACTCCCAGTAAAACAGTTTTTCCTGTAAGCATTGTATTCACCTCAGATATGGAGTTCGTTGGGACAGTCCTCACCGTTGTGGCAGGCAAGGATGTTGTTAACAGTAGTTTCCGCGATATTTGCCAGAGCTTCTTCTGTCAGGAAGGCCTGATGTGAGGTAACGATGACATTAGGCATGGATATGAGTCTTGCCAGGGTATCGTCGGCGATGATATGTCCCGAGAAGTCCTGGAAGAAAACGTCGGCCTCCTCCTCATATACATCGAGGCAGGCAGCGCCTATCTTACGCGCCTTTATACCTTCAAGGAGAGCCTCTGCGTCAATGAGAGCGCCTCTTGAGGTATTGATGATTACCACTCCTTTTTTCAGCTTGTCTACCGAGTTTTCGTCGATCATATGGTAAGTCTCGTCGGTAAGGGGACAGTGGAATGAGATAATGTCACTGCGGCTGAAGAGCTCGTCCAGTTCAACGTATTCTATTCCGCTGTCCTTTGCGGGAAACTTGTCGTAGGCAATGACGTTCATGCCGAAGCCGCGGCATATATTTATGAATATGCATCCGATCTTACCTGTACCCACAACGCCTACTGTCTTTCCGTGAAGGTCGAAGCCTGTGAGGCCGTTCAGCGAGAAGTTATGGTCTCTTGTTCGGATATAGGCTTTATGGACGCGGCGTATGGAGGTGAGGAGCAGAGCCATGGCGTGTTCCGCAACAGCATACGGAGAGTAGGCGGGAACGCTTACGACTCTGAGCTTGTCCTTGGCATACTGTATATCCACGTTGTTATAGCCGGCACATCTGAGAGCGAGGGTTTTTACGCCCAGTGCCGAGAGTCTGTCGATGACGGCGGCGTTCACCGTATCGTTTACGAAAACGCAGACAGCCTCGCAGCCCTTTGCAAGTGCAGTGGTATCCTCATTGAGCTTGGTCTCGTAGAACTTGAAGGTAATGTTCTTTTCTTTGCCCAGCTTTTCAAAAGCAGGAGTATCGTAAGACTTTGTGTCGAAAAAAGCGACTTTCATCATAATCCACCTTTCTTTGAAAGATCTCGGGTTGATTTAAATACGAGGCTCTAAGAAAAGATCTTAGAGCCTGATGATCGGTCTTGATTTTGTCGGACAGCCTGTCCGTGTCATAGTATGCGCGGTAAGTACATCAAATATACTCAGACTATGGTTGCAAAGATACCTGCCAGAGAAGCGATATATGTCTTCTGGACGGTTTCCGCTGGGATGATCTCGCCGTTTATTTCGAGATCCATGGTAGCGCAGGCGTCGGCAACGAGAGTAACGTCGTAGCCGTGATCCATTGCTGCGCGGACAGTGGTATCAACGCACATATGAGTCATCATACCGCATACGATCAGCTTTTCAACGCCTAAGTTGCGGAGACAGTCGTTGAGCTCCGTACCGAGGAAGCTGTTGGGGCAGTACTTATTGATAACGATGTCGTCGGGCAGGGGCTTGATACGGTCTGATATCTCGCAGCCGTAGGTGCCCTCGTTAAAGAAAGATTCGTCATCGGGGTTGATGTGTCTGATGTATATGATGTGGCGGCCGAGCTTTCGGCTTTCGCTGATAAGCTCAGCGATGCGGGCTTCGGCTGCTCTGGGGTTATGGAGCTCGCAGGCTCCGCCCTCGAAGTAGTCATTTTGTACGTCGATGATGATCAAAGCTTCTTTCATAAACATATCTCCCTAATTGCAGTTTGACGGAGAGCATGATATGCATTGTTATGCCGTTCCCCCCTGCTTTGTAAAAGCCTGCGGCACAACATTGGTCATGATCTCCTGAAATGTTTTTTATTTAGTATACCACATCGCGGCGGCTCTGTCAATCAATTGCGCAGTGGTAATAGTAACGAAAAAAGTCTTATCAGAGCCTGAAAAAATGTAATGTCCCCCACAGAAAGCTGTTTTACGGTGAGTATTGACTTGCTTTTGCGACTATGCTAAAATAATTATGTATTCTTATTTATATACAATGATCGGATAACAGGAGTTGCCTTATGAAGCACAGAAAGAATAGATTTACCGCTCTTGGTCTGACGGTCCTTTCGCTCTGCACAGCGGGAGCCTGCCTGACCTCATGTGCGGAAAAGCCCGTGAAAAGCAGTGTGTCGGCGCCGATAATAGCCGCGGAAGCCGATGAGAGCATAAAGGCTCCCGTATTTTCGGCAGAAAGCGGTTTTTATGACAATGACCTTGAGCTGACCATCACCGCAGGCAAGGGCATGACAATATACTATACCCTTGACGGTTCTGATCCCGTTTCGTCGGGAACGAAGTATGAGGGAGCTGTCAGTCTCAGCGACAGAAGCTCCGAGCCTGATATTCTCAGCGCGAATACGGACGTTGCTGTGCAGGCGAATCCCCCGGGGACTCCCGTGGACAAGGCGGTTGTGGTACGCGCGGCAGCTGTGGATAGTAAAGGTGCCCACAGTCCCATAGCTGTGGGAACTTACTTTATAGGCTTCAACAGGAAAAAGGCCTATTACAGGGATACCAGGATAATCTCCCTGACAGTTGACGAAGCCGATCTTTTTGACTATGACAGAGGCATATTCGTGCTGGGCAGCACATATGACAAGTGGAAAAACAGTGATGAATACGACTATGCGACTCCCGAGTGGTCAATACCCGCAAACTACACCATGCGCGGCAGAGATTGGGAAAGAGAAGCGGCTATGCAGATATTCGAGGGCGGCAGCCTGAAGCTCACACAGAATGTGGGCATCAGAGTACACGGCGGAGCCACACGTTCATATGCTCAGAAGAGCATGAATGTCTACGCAAGGACAGTTTACGGTGCTCCCAAGCTGGAATACGACCTCTTCTCGGGAAGAGTAAGGAACGATACGGACAAGCTCCCTGTAACTGAATTTGACAGCTTTATACTGAGAAACGGTGGAAATGACGCATTTTTCACACGCTTCCGCGACAAGCTGGCTCAGGAGCTTGTCGCTGACCGTGATTTCCTGAAACAGGGCATGGAGCCCTGCATAGTATTCATCAACGGCGAATTCTGGGGACATTACGAGATAACGGAAAAGACCGACGCGGCCTGTATAAAGGAGCACTTCGGAGTACCAAAGAAGAATGTATGTATAATAAAGAAGGAGGCTCTCGACGAGGGCACGGAAGAGGGCTTTGCGGAGTTTCAGGAGCTCAGGGACTGGATAAGGAGCACCGACTTTTCCAACGGGAAAGCCTATGAGGAGCTCTGCTCAAAGGTGGATATGAAGGGCTTCATGGAGTACGTGAGCGCCGAGATCTATATCAACAATTCCAACTGGGGCAAAAGCAATATGGCTGTATGGAAGGCTATGGAGCCTGATGCCGCATTGCCTTATGCAGACGGCAGGTGGCGCTTCATAATGTACGATGCTGATTACAGCTCCGGAATATACGGCGAGGTTCTGCCGGAAGACGACTCCTTCGGTGCTCTTATGGACAGTGACTGCTTCCTTGCCGACCTTTTCAACGGAGCACTGAAAAACGAGGACTTTCGTCAGCAGTTCCGCAGCACATTCAGGGAGATGGCTGAGAAGGATTTCGGCAGCAAGCGCGTAGACAGCAGGATAGACGAGCTTTCTGACGAGTACAGGTATATGACCGTCGATACCTTCGAACGCTTCTGGAGCAGCTGGACAGCCGATGCGGAATGGATCTATAACGAAGAGGTGGAGCGCCTCAGGAGCTTTTATGATAAACGTTATGACAGTATCATGAAGTATCTTGACCTGCATATCCCTGCTTCTGAAAAAAAGGATACAGAGTAAAGACTAAGGGAGGCACCATGAAAAGGTGCCTCCCTTTATATATCTGCTGCAAAAAAGCTTATTTAACAGTAGTGATATCGCTGCCGAACCACTTTGTTGAGATCTCGCCCAGCTTTCCGTCAGCCTTCATTTCGCTGAGCTGCTTCTGTACCTCGTCGCGGAGAGCCTGATCGTTCTTTCTGAATCCGATAGCGTACTCCTCAGCCTCGAGACTGCCGTCAAGGATAACGTAATCCTTGTTATTGGCGGTGATGAGGTAGTTTGCAACTACTGAATCGAGGAAAACAGCATCAGAGAAGCCGAGCTCCATCTGGTTGAGAGCAGTTATGTTGTCTTCGAGAGGAGATTCTGTTATATCTGCAAAGAGATCAGCGCCTTCGAGTATCTCCTGAGCAGTTGAACCTGTCTGAACGCCGATGGTCTTGCCCTTGAGGTCGTCCATTGACTTTATGTCGCTGTCTGAGGGGACAACGAAGATCATCTCGTTCTTCATATATGGCTCGGAGAGGTTCATAGCCTCAGCCCTTGCCGGATTGATCGACATACCGTTCCAGATGCAGTCGATCTTGCCTACATTGAGATCCTGTTCCTTTGTATCCCAGTTTATGGGCTGTTTGACCAGTTCGATGCCCATTCTGTCGCATACCTCCTGAGCAACGTCGATATCAAAGCCGATTATCTCGTTGCTGTCGTCGGTAAAGCCCATGGGAGGGAAGCTTGCGTCAAGACCGAGGACCAGCTTCTTGTCGCTCAGTACCTTCTGGAGTGACTCGTCATCGCCTGCTGTAGCAGCGGCGGTCTCCTCGGGAGCCTCGGTTGTATCTGCCTCGGACGCAGCCTCTGTTGCAGGCTTATCAGCCTTTGAGGTGGAGTCCGCAGCCTTGTTTGGGTCGGAGCAGCCTGCCATTACAGCAGCCATGGAAACAGCAGCGATACCTGCCAGGATTCTTCCGAACATATTCTTTTTCATTGATTTTTTCCTCACTTTCGTTGATTACAATGATGATACACATATAATAGCACATTTCGGTATCGGTGTAAAGTCTGTGACGGAATATTTCGGAACATCATATAAATAATCTGCCCGCAGGCGGAGTAAATTGGCTCTTTTTCGGAAACGACCGCTGAAATAGCCGAGGCATGGCAGCAGTCAGCACGGTAGTATTACAGTTTGGCACGCTTGTCAATATTTTTGAAAAATTTATTTCAGGAACAGATCCTTCTGCTGAGAGATGACTCCCTCCAGCTCATATGTGACCGTAAGAGTGAGGATGTCATCGTCAGCGCGGGAGCTTATATTGCGGCTCAGCATGACAGTATCATCGGACAGGAAGTTCTTCTCATAGATGAATATGCGCTCCATGAGCCTTTGTCTCAGCTCCTCCTCGGAGAATACCATCTCTGCGGGAGCAGTCTCCATGAGCTTCTTTTTTCTTATGCCCAGAGGCAGCTCCTTCCCGAATAACCGCAGCTTTTTCTCGGATATTTCGGCAGAGCTGCTCCTGAAACGGTCTTTTCCGAAGGAAATTGGTATGTCGAGACTGAACAGACGCAGAGTGCGCTGAGTATGCTTTTTGCCCGTGGGAGTGTATTCCTCCCTGCGGAAGGGAGCGGAAAAGCTGACAGTATCGGTGTATTTTCCGCGTACCTCACCCATGGCGTGATAAATATAGGTCCTGCCTTTCTGATCCTCAGCCACGCCGCTGATAAGCAGAGTGCCTTCAGGGACGTATTCTCCCACAGTATGCATGAGATGGCCGCGGCGGACCTTCAGGTCTGTTATCTTGGCATCACGGGCGGCAATAATATTGCAGGGGACACGTTCGGGCTTTATTTCCGGGACGGGCTCGGCTTCACGCACCTGCACCACAAGCCTGCTGCCGGTATGTCTTATACCTGCCCATGCTATCTCGTCCATCATCATGCAGAGCCTGTTTTCCGAGCGGTGGGGATCAATGCTGAATACAGGAGTACCTGTTTTTATATCCAGTTCCGATAGGGCGGCGAGTATCTTTTCGTCGCTTACGGATGAATTTCCCTGTATATCAATGGTGACCACCGTTCTGGAAAAGTACAGCACCGCCGCGGCAGCTGCCGCAGCTCCTGCCAGAAGTCCGATGCGTCTGCGCAGCAGTCGGAGGCGTAAGAAAAGAGAGCGGTATTCTGCGGTTTTCAGTGTTATACCGCAGCTTTCCGCGGTGCTTTGCAGCCTTTTCATATCACTTTTCGGGACATCGGCATAGAATGTATTGTTCCTGCAATACTGTCCGCGGCATTCAATACCTTCCTCGTGCAGCATATTTATGAACCTGTACAGGTCATTCCCCCGTGCGTTTATCCTCACGCAGCTTCTTATCTTCATATACAGTCCTCCTTTCTGTGAAGCTCATCTGCTTTATGCAGCCTCTTATGACCAGTCCGCCTGTGCGGAAATCATAGGCGCGGAGGCCGCTGCCGTGTATATCAACGTAAAGGCCGCCTGAGATCAGTCTCATGTAGACCTCGCTGCATTCCTCGATACGCCGGCAGCTGTCGATGATGAGCTCCCTGTTGCCCGAGATATGTATGCCTGTATCTAGACAAAGCTTTTCTTTGCCGAGCTCTGAGAGCCATTCAAACATAAGTCTCACTCCCGTATATTTTTTCACTTCCAATAATATGATTTATGGGGTGATGATATGAAGAAATATACAGGAAAAGCCTTGAAAGCTGCGTATACGGCGGCTGCAGCCCTGCTTCTTGTGTTCTGTCTGACTGATACTCAGGCAGCATCGGAGGCGGTATGCAGCGGTATAAGACGCTGTCTTGATACGGTCATACCGTCGCTCTTTGCTGTTATGGTGTTCTCCTCGGTATTCGCAGAGAGCGGAGCAGTCTCCCTGATGCCTGCATGGGCAGGGAAGCTCAGCCGTCTCCTCTTCGGCATGGGCGGAGAGGTATTCCCCGTATTCACCTTCAGTATGTTTGCGGGCTATCCTGTGGGAGCAAGGCTGCTTTATGAGGAATACTCCGCAGGGAGACTGGAAAAGCGGCAGGCGGAGCTGCTGGCGGGACTGTGCTTCGGCGCGGGGCCGGCCTTTATATTCGGCTGTATCTCACGCAGGCTTTACGGCACATCGTCCCCGGGACAGCTGCTGCTCATTTCCAATGCAGCCGCAAATATACTGCTTGCGCTGGCGGTTTCCGTGTTTTTGCGCAGGTGCGCTCCGCCGCAGACGGCAAAGCGCAGAACGTGCATATCAGTGGATATGCTGACGGACTGTGTTATCGGCAGCGGCAGGGCAATGGCGGGGATATGTGCTATGATACTGGCTTTTTCCGCAGTCACGGCGTTTCTGGAGCGTACAGGAGCCGTTTCCGCGGCAGGAGCGCTCATAGCCGGATTCACCTCACTTGACAGGAAACAGGCTTCACAGCTTGTCGCGGTCTTTCTTGATGTGACCTCTGCGGGGGAGCTTCCCCGGGGCGACTGGCTGCTGCTGCCCTATATAAGCGGTCTGACCTCTCTCGGTGGGGTATGCGTGTACTGCCAGACGGCAGCGGTGAGCAGGGGAAGGCTCTCCATGAAGCCCTTCATTATAATAAGAACAGCGGCATCGGTTATAAGCTTTTATGTATGCAGGCTGCTGCTGCCCATATTCATGGAGCGCGAGACAATGGCGGCGTCGGCGCTGAAGCCGTGCAGCGGGACCACGGCAGTGCCCTCGGTCATGCTGGTGCTGATGACGGTGATGCTGATGTGGGAATACGGGGGCAGAAGCGGCGGCAATCAGCTTCAAGCACATAAAAATTCACGAAAAGGCCGCAGATTTGTTCACAGTGCCAAAAATTGTGAAAGCTTGCAGAAAAGGCTTGATTTATTGTAAAAAGGTGGTAAAATATAATTAGCACTCAGAGAGAAAGAGTGCTAAACTTGAATTGCTTATTAATTATCAGGAGGTATATATCATGACTATCAAACCCTTACAGGACAGAGTTGTCGTTAAAATGACAGAAGCTGAGGAAACAACCAAGAGTGGTATCATTCTCTCGGGTTCGGCAAAGGAGAAGCCTGAGGTAGCTGAGGTCGTTGAGGTAGGTCCCGGAACCTCTGACGTTAAAATGGAAGTCAAGAAGGGCGACAAGGTGCTCATCTCCAAGTATTCGGGTACAAATGTAAAGCTCGAGGGTGAGGAATTCATCATTGTAAAGATGGAAGACATTCTCGCAATAGTAAAATAAGAACTACTGTAGGGAACGCTGCCCTCGGCGTCCCGAATATACATCAGATATTAAGCATGGAACGGCGAGGGCACCGTTCCCTACAAATCAAGATATGATAAAAGGAGTAGATAACTATGGCTAAGGATATAAAGTACGGCGAAGACGCAAGAAAGGCTCTTCAGGCAGGTATCGACAAGCTTGCTGATACAGTAAGGATAACAATGGGTCCCAAGGGCAGGAACGTAGTTCTCGATAAGAAGTTCGGCGCTCCCCTCATCACAAACGACGGTGTTACCATCGCAAAGGACATCGAGCTTGAGGACGCTTTCGAGAATATGGGCGCTCAGCTGGTCAAGGAAGTTGCAACAAAGACCAACGACGCAGCAGGCGACGGTACAACAACAGCTACACTTCTCGCACAGACCATCGTTCGTGAGGGTATGAAGAATATCGCAGCAGGCGCAAATCCCATGGTATTGAAGAAGGGTATCGCAAAGGCTGTTGACGTTGCTGTAAAGGCTATCGTTGACAACTCAAAGTCTGTTACAGGTTCAGAGGATATCGCAAGAGTAGGTACTGTTTCTTCTGCCGACGAGAACGTAGGTAAGCTCATCGCTGAGGCTATGGAGAAGGTGACTTCCGACGGCGTTATCACCATTGAGGAGAGCAAGACTGCCGAGACCTACAGCGAGGTAGTTGAGGGTATGCAGTTCGACAGAGGCTACATCTCACCCTATATGGTAACAGATACAGATAAGATGGAAGCTGTATACGACGACGCTTTCGTTCTTATCACAGACAAGAAGATCTCTTCTATCCAGGAGATACTCCCGCTTCTCGAGCAGATCGTAAAGATGGGCAAGAAGCTTGTCATCATTGCTGAGGACGTTGAGGGCGAGGCTCTTACAACTATCATACTCAACAACCTGAGAGGCACCTTCAAGGTAGCAGCTGTAAAGGCTCCCGGCTTCGGCGACAGACGCAAGGAGATGCTCAAGGATATCGCAGTTCTCACAGGCGGCGAGGTTATCTCTTCCGAGCTCGGTCTTGAGCTTACAGAGACAACTATCGATCAGCTCGGCCAGGCTAAGCAGGTAGTTATCCAGAAGGAGAACACCATCATCGTTGACGGCGCAGGCGACAAGAAGGCTATCAAGTCAAGAGTTGCCCAGATCAGAAACGCTATCGAGACCACAACATCAGACTTTGACCGCGAGAAGCTTCAGGAGAGACTTGCAAAGCTTGCAGGCGGTGTTGCAGTTATCAAGGTCGGCGCAGCTACAGAGATCGAGATGAAGGAGAAGAAGCTCCGTATTGAGGACGCTCTTGCAGCTACAAAGGCAGCTGTTGAAGAGGGTATCGTAGCAGGCGGCGGTACAGCATTCGTAAATGCTATGCCCGCTGTAAACAAGCTCATCCCTACACTTGAGGGCGACGAGAAGACAGGTGCAAAGATCATACTCAAGGCACTTGAGGCTCCTGTACGTCAGATCGCAGAGAACGCAGGTCTTGAGGGCAGCGTTATCGTTGACAAGATCGTTCGTTCACGCAAGGTAGGCTACGGCTTCGATGCATACAACGAGGTATACACAGATATGATCCCTGCAGGTATCGTTGATCCTACAAAGGTAACAAGAAGCGCACTTCAGAACGCAGCTTCAGTTGCTTCAATGGTACTCACTACCGAGAGCCTTGTGGCAGACATCAAGGAGGATGCTCCTGCTGCTCCCGCAATGCCCGCAGGCGGTATGTATTAATAAAGAACAGCACAAAGCCCTCTCCGAGCGGGAGGGCTTTATTTCTGTTATATCAGTTTTTTCGGAGGTACTATGATAACAGTCAGCAATGTGAGCGTTCAGTTTGGCGGCTCGACGCTTTTCAAGAACGTAAACCTGAAATTCACCAATGGCAACTGCTACGGTGTTATCGGCGCCAACGGCGCAGGAAAATCCACCTTTCTCCGTGTTCTGTGCGGAGAACTGGAGCCTGCCTCAGGTGAGGTGACAATGCCCAAGGAGGAGCGTCTCAGCGTACTCAAGCAGGATCACTTCGCCTATGACGAGTACACGGTACTGGATACCGTTATTATGGGAAATGCCCGCCTTTACGAGATAATGCAGGAGAAGGACGCCCTTTACGCAAAGGAGGACTTCTCCGAGGAGGACGGCGTAAAGGCTTCCGAGCTGGAGGGCGAATTCGCTGAGCTCAACGGCTGGGAGGCTGAGTCCGACGCTTCCAAGCTCATACAGGGACTGGGACTTTCCGAGGATATACTCTATTCCCAGATGTCGTCCCTTTCGGGTAACGAAAAGGTAAAGGTGCTGCTTGCACAGGCTCTTTTCGGCAATCCCGATATAATACTCCTTGACGAGCCTACCAACCACCTTGATATAGACGCAGTACGCTGGCTTGAGGAGTTCCTCTCGGAGTACTTCGGTACAGTTATAGTCGTATCCCATGACAGACACTTCCTCAATAACGTATGCACACATATCGTGGATATAGACTACAACAAGATCAAGATGTATGTGGGCAACTATGAGTTCTGGTACGAGTCCAGCCAGCTCATACAGCGCATGATAAAGCAGCAGAACAAGAAGAACGAGGAGAAGATAAAGGAACTGAAGGACTTCATTGCGCGATTCTCCGCAAACAAGTCCAAGTCCAACCAGGCCACATCACGCCGAAAGCTTATTGAAAAGCTCACCGTAGAGGAGCTTCCCGCTTCAAGCAGAAGATACCCATTTATCGGCTTTGATATGGACAGAGAGCTGGGTAAGGATATATTGCAGGTGGAAGGCCTCACCAAGACCGTTGACGGCGTAAAGCTCCTTGACAACGTCAGCTTCACACTGGGCAGAACAGACAAGGTAGCTTTTGTGGGCGAGAGCGAGCAGGCGATAACCATGCTTTTCAAGATACTCATGGAGGAGGAGCAGCCCGACTCCGGAAGCTTCAAGTGGGGAGTATCTGTTACCACATCATATATGCCCGTGGACAACTCCGAGTATTTCAACGGCTGCGAGCTGTCGATACTGGACTGGATACGCCAGTATTCCGTAAAGGACGAGACAGAGACCTATCTCCGCGGCTTCCTGGGACGTATGCTGTTCTCGGGAGACGATGTGTACAAGCCCGTAGATGTACTGTCCGGAGGCGAAAAGGTGAGATGTATGTTCTCACGTATGATGCTTTTCGGCTCCAACGTGCTGGTGCTTGACCGTCCCACCAACCACCTTGACCTTGAGAGCATCACCGCAGTAAACAACAGCCTTATCAACTTCAAGGGAGTAGTGCTCCTTGCTTCTCACGACCATGAGATAATGCAGACCACAGCAAACCGCATAATCGAGATACTTCCCGACGGCGGCTGTCTTGACAGACAGGGAACCTATGAGGAGTTCATAGACTTCAAGAAGGCAAACGGACTTCTCTGATCTGTAGGTTAATGGTATCACCGCAGAAGATAATATAAAGCAACAAGCCTGAAAGCTGTAATGAAGCTTTCAGGCTTGTTTTATATACTGTCATTCAAATTTAAAATCGAATTTTCCGCCCTTGCATTTTTCTTCGGTATCAAGAGTGATCTTAACCGTACCTTTTCCCAGGTCGCTCAGGGATGAATCAATTTCTTCGCCGCCCTTGAGTGAAAACAGTTCCTTTTTGGTACCGTCTGTCTCGTAGTATACGGTAATATTTCCTGATTCAAGCTTTCCCGAGTATTTGAGCTCCTTTGCCGAACCGCTCCTTGAACTGATACTGAAGCTGTCGCTGCCTTTAAAGGAAGAGAAGCTCATATGGGCAGAGCCGGTGGTATTGGATTTGACATAGCCGGTAGCCATATAGCCGGAAGTGTTGACATTGCAGCCCGCAAGACAAAATACGGAAAGTATCATGATCAGAGAAATAATGAGAAGAGATCTTCTTTTCATGCTGGTATATCCTTTCATTATGTCATTTTATTGATAAGGGGCGGATATATTATCCGCCCCTGCCGGATCACTGATTAGCTCTTCCGAGGAAAGCAGCACCGATTATACCTGCGTCGTTGCCCAGCTTGGCAATAACGATCTCGGTATTCTTGGGTGAGTTGCGGGTATAAACTTCCTTGGCAACAAGCTCCTTCATGGGGAGGAGAAGGGGATCGCCCTCATTGCAGACGCCGCCGCCGATACAGAGTATATCGGGCTGGAAGATATTGATTGTATTTGTGATACCTGCTGCAAGGTACTTGATGTACTTGTCAACAACAGCCTTTGCGTACTTGTCGCCTGCTCTCATGCAGTCGAAGGATGTACGTGCTGTGACCTTGCCTCTTTCGTCGGCAGTCTTTGCCATGATGCTGTCGGGATGCTCTGCAATAGCCTCATTTGTCATACGGATGAGGCCTGTTGCTGAAGAATAAGCCTCAAAGCAGCCCTTTCTGCCGCATGAGCACTGTGCGCCGTCCACTTCTATAACGGTATGACCGATCTCAGCGCCTGCAAAGTTTGAGCCTGAGTAGATCTTGCCGTCGATAATGATTCCGCCGCCGACGCCTGTTCCGAGGGTGATGCATACAGCGTTCCTTGCGCCCTTTGCTGCACCTGCAACGAACTCGCCGTAAGCAGCTGCATTAGCGTCGTTCTCAATGAAAACGGGCTTGTTGATAGCTTCCTGTATGTACTTTACCATGGGAGTATCCTTGAAGCCCAGGTTATTTGAGTATTCGATGATACCTGTCTCGCTGTTGGCGATGCCGGGAGTACCTACGCCGATCCATTCGATCTGATCCATGGTGAGATCAGCATTCTTTACAGCCTCAACTGCCATTCTTGCCATATCAGCAGCGATCTCCTTTTCGGGACGGGGACAGTTGGTCTTAGTGCTTGCCTTGGCGATGATATTGTAATCCTCGTCAACTACGCCTGCGACGATATTTGTGCCGCCCAGGTCGATTCCTACATAGTATTTCATATTATATCCTCCTTATTGATGGTAGTGACTATGATGTCACAGTTACCTTTTATAGCGTATGCGCCTATTCCTGCGGGAACAAAAACGCTTGTGCCCATTTTGAGTTCCAGCCTGTAATTATCGGCAACAAGCTCGCCGCCGCTTCCGCCTATCATCAGTACGTGTGCGAATGAACTGCTGTCCGCGCAGAGCTCAAGTTCCTTTATGAGCCTGTGACGGTTGACATTGAAGTATTCGCAGTCTGCAAGAAGCTGAGTGACTACTCCGTCCAGCTCCATGCCGTAAACGGGACGGCTGGGATCGGAGGGTTCGGTATTTGTTACTTCTATTGCCTTTTCTATATGGAGCGGTCTCGGTTTTCCGTCTGCACCCAGTCTGCCGTAGTCGTAGACGCGGTAGGTCACGTTGGAGCTCTGCTGTATCTCGGCAATGAGTATGCCCTTGCCGATAGCATGGAGAGTTCCGGGCTCTATGAAGAAAACGTCACCCTGCTTTACGGGAACGCGGTTTACCTTGTCCATGAGGGTATTATCCTCTATGGCCCTGCGGAATTCCTCCTTTGTGAGCTTTTCCCTGAAGCCGTAGACCAGCTCTGCGCCTTGCTCGGCATCGATGATGTACCACATTTCGGTCTTTCCGTTGTCGTTTTCATATTTTCTTGCGTATTCGTCATCGGGGTGGACCTGTACCGACAGATCGTTCCTTGCGTCGATGAGCTTTACCAGAACAGGAAAGCTGTCTCCGCTTTTAAAGCCTGTACTGACAGCTTCGGGGTGTTCCTTTACGAAGCTGCTGAGCTTCATGCCGTCATATTCGCCGCCGTCGATGATACACTCACCGTCGGGGTGACAGCTGAGCTCCCAGCTCTCTGCCAGTCTTTCAAGCTCGCTTTCCTTGCCGAACAGCTCACGGAGCCTTGTTCCGCCCCAGATATAGTCCTTGATAGGTGCTTTAAGATAAAATGGTCTCACTTGTTTGCCTTTCTTTCTGTATCGGCAGAGCTTTTTTCTGCCTTATTCGATGGCTTTGCGAATTCCCTGCTGAAGTCCTCCGCAGTGCCGTTATATACATTCAGATCGATATGCTCCTCATCGCCGTCATAGCCTGTGAGAGTGCCCTTGTCGCTGTACTGCCAGAATTTCCAGTTTATGAGGTCCGGCTCGCAGTTGACGCTCCTTATCCAGAGGGGGTAATCGGAGAAGTTTTTTCTGATATACCTGAAATATACGGGCAGGGTGCTGTATATTATGGGCTTTACGCCGTAATGTGCTTCAAGTCTTTCAAGGAGCGGACGGAGTATAGCCTCGGTCTCCTCCTGAGAGGGCTTGTGTCTGCGCTTATCGCCGTAATACTCTATATCTATCACGGGAGGCATATCTATCTCGTCCTTCCTCACCGAGGAAATGAAATTGTCTGCCTGAGTCTCGCCTGCACTGTCAAAGCTGAAAAAGTGATAAGCTGAGACCTTTATGCCCGTACCTGCTGCTCTGTCAAGGTTGCGGCGTACCGATTCGTCGGTGTGACCGCTGCCCTCCGTGGCTTTTATGAAGGCAAAGGAAACGTTCTGCGCTTCCAGTTCCTGCCAGTTTATGTCTCCCTGATAATTGGAAACGTCAACGCCGAATACAGGATATATAGCCCTGTTGACCCTGGCTGTGGAAAAAAAGAGCGATGCAGCCGCTGTTGCAGCGGTGAAGACACCGCCCAGCAGGACACATGATATTTTTCGTTTCACTATGTTCATACTAACAGAAACAACTCCCTGATACTGTATTTCCCTGTGGGGAACGGAGTGACCTGACGCTGTCAGCTGTCAGGAGTCATACAATAATATAATAAACTAAAATGCTGAAATAGTCAACACTTTTTTTTCAATTGTACAAAAAGTACCTGTCCGCCGTCTTCGGCGTGAGATCAGATCTCTTTGCACAGAATGGGTTCAGCTCCTTTCGCGGCATCGGGATATTGACAATATGTATGAAAGAAAGTATAATTGAGATGACAATGTCTTGCGGGGGAAAATATATGGATTTTGAGGAAGAATACAAAAAGAACAGGACAGCAATGAAAAGGTGCAGAAAAACAGAGACAGCTTCTTTTATAGTTTTGGCAGCAAATATCGCTATATCCATATGGCTTCTGGTAGCAGCTGTTATTTCAGGTGAGGTTCTTGTCCTGATCGCTTCCGTTCTGGGACTGGCTGCCTCCGCACTGGGCATACTCGGTTTATACAAAAAGGATTCCGCCATTGCCATAGCTGCGGGAGTGTTCCTCATAGCGGAGATGGGGATCATGTTCTTTGCTGACGGGCCCGACCTCATAGGAGTTCTGGAGGTCGCCGTATTCGGATATTTCGCTGCTGCAAACTTCCTGAATATAAAGAAGTACAGGTGGCTTGAACAGCAGGACGGCTTTCCGAATTTTGAGCCGCGTCTCAAGGAATATGACATGGACAGGGCGCAGCGCAATATAAAGGATCCCTATGCGAGGAAAATGGAGGAAATGAAAAAGAATAACGCTTCCGCAGGTCATATGGACGAGCTCTGAGAGGCACCGCAGAATGTGCCCTTTTATATATTGGCCGAAAAAGCATGAAATTCAACGGAAAACCATTGAATTTCAGATAAAAAGATCTTATATTCTCTGTTTTGCACAAATGAGAGAAGATTCATATGTGCAGAATGATGAAATCCCCGAGGCTTTGCCTCGGGGATTGTTATTATTATCATACTTGTAAAAACGTGAGCTGCGATGTGCAGGGTAGGATAATATCCGCCGCAAAACGGCAGCTGTCATATTATGCCGTAAAGCTGCTTGGCGTCACAGGGGTCAAAGGGCACAAGACTGCTGCTGTTCCTTGTGAGCACAAGACCGCTGTTGTTCCCTACGGGAGTAAGCGAGAACTTGCCGTCTCGTCTGTGAGCGGCTCTGAAAACGCTGCCGAGCCTTGAATTTACGGGTATTCCCGCAAGCTCAAAGGTTATGCCCGCTTCCGTTATCCTCACATCAAGGGTGGGAAGCTCGCGGAAGGGATGGCATACCATTCCGTTGGCTGCATAGTGGCCGCGCAGAGGAGTTACCATGGTATCACGGTAAAAACGGTAAAGCAGAGCAGCAACTGCCTGCTCGGTATCATAAAGGCGCTTTCTTATCTCCTGCTCGGGAGAGGCTAAAAGCTCGGGTATCTCGCGGCATATGGCTGCTGCATTGGTGTTAAGCGCCGTGGAAAAGCTGCTGCGCATGGCAAACCGGCGGAGATGAGTGTATGAGATCTGCTGCTCGGGTACAAATTCCGGATACATAGCCGAGGCCAGATATTCGTAATTCATATGGAGCAGCCGCCTGTTGGAAAAATATGTCCACTTGGCTGCGTGTGGCAGACAGCACATATCCGACATGAAATGTACGGCTCTGCCTAAATATGCGGCGCTTTGCTTCAGGAAGCCCGCGTGATACATGGTAAGAGCCATTGTATAGTCCTCTTCAAACATGGTCCTTGCGCTGCGGGCAAAACAGTCCTTGCCGTTGCGGAAGTAGCCTGCCACAGGAGAAAGAGGTCTGCCGTCGGTGGAGCAGGCACAGTAATAATGTCTGCCTGCGCCGTTTTCGCGGTCGTTCTTGTCGTCGGGGAGTATGGTGTATGGCAGCATTATATCCACCATTGGCTTTATCAGGGCTTCTGCGTCGGGAGCTGCCTCTTTCAGAAGCCTGACGGAACGGATAAGTATATCCTGATGTATCTGAGTGTGAGGGAGCTGCTTCTTTTCCTCGTATTTTTCCGTAAGTGCGTGAAGTATATATGCGGTATTTTTCCATTTATTGTACATTGGTGCCGAGCTCCTTTCCTGCGCCTTGCCAGCTCTGCTGCTGACCATGCTGTCTCTTATATGAACTGTTGAGCCGCTGCTGCAGCTTCAAGTATATTTCACGATATACTAAAATTATACCCCTACAGGCGGAGTTTGTCAACACCATGGAAATACAAAAAGGGCGTTCCGAAGAACGCCCCTGATATTGCATATATGTCAGCTATTAGCCGAGCTCTGCAAAGTACTTGATTGTTCTTACCATCTGTGATGTGTAAGAATTCTCGTTGTCGTACCATGAAACAACTTGTACCTCGTAGAGGCCGTCACCGATCTCTGCAACCATTGTCTGTGTTGCATCGAAGAGTGAACCGAATCTCATACCGATAACGTCAGAAGATACGATCTGATCCTCGTTGTAGCCGAAGGACTCTGAAGCAGCAGCCTTCATTGCAGCGTTGATGCCTTCCTTAGTTACGTTAGCACCCTTAACTACTGCTGTGAGGATTGTTGTGGAACCTGTAGGAACAGGAACTCTCTGTGCGCTGCCGATGAGCTTGCCGTTGAGCTCAGGGATAACAAGGCCGATTGCCTTTGCAGCACCTGTGCTGTTAGGAACGATGTTAGCAGCACCTGCTCTTGCTCTTCTGAAGTCGCCCTTTCTGTGAGGACCGTCAAGGATCATCTGATCGCCTGTGTAAGCGTGGATTGTGCTCATGATACCGCTCTGGATAGGAGCATAGTCGTTAAGAGCCTTAGCCATAGGAGCGAGGCAGTTTGTTGTGCATGAAGCAGCTGAGATGATCTTGTCATCCTTTGTGAGTGTCTTCTCGTTTACGCTGTAAACGATTGTAGGAAGATCGTTGCCTGCGGGAGCAGAGATAACAACCTTCTTAGCACCTGCATCGATGTGAGCCTGTGACTTGTCCTTTGAGCAGTAGAAACCTGTGCACTCGAGTACAACGTCTACGCCGATCTCGCCCCAAGGAAGCTCTGCAGCGTTAGCCTTTGCATAGATTGTAAGTGTCTTGCCGTCAACAGTGATTGTACCAGCTTCGTCATCAGCTGTAACTGTGTGGAGATTCTCACCGATCTTTCCGCAGTAGCCGCCCTGAGCTGTATCATACTTGAGAAGCTGAGCGAGCATTGAAGGCTTTGTAAGGTCGTTGATTGCAACTACCTCGTAACCGGGAGCATCAAACATCTGTCTGAATGCAAGACGGCCGATACGGCCGAAACCATTAATAGCAACTTTAACTGACATGGGATATACCTCCTAAAAATTTGTATAGTCTTATTATAACGCAACTCGGAAATTTTTTCAAGAGGTTCGATAAAAAAATAACAGATTTTTTGTGAAAAGTGCATATTATACAAATGTCAGAGTTGGCCTATTCGCAATTTTGTTGCTATTTTCTTTTTCAATATCCGCCCTCAGACTATTCCATTTCAGGAAAAAATGTAGTATAATAATATGTAAGTCTGTCTACGCAGGCTGCTCCTCTCCTGTGCGAGAAGGAATTTAGACGGCGAAAATGCCGAAAAACAGCCTTTGAGCTGAAATGTGTGGAATCTGACAAAAAAGTTGTGATGCAGCTTTTCTGTAAAGGGACATTTGTGGACGGAGACGATCCGAGATGCCCCGATGTTCTCGGTGCTTATCCCGATGAAGTGTGCCGCGGGATAGCTGCTCACGCAGGGGTCTCGGCACGTGCCGAGGACAATGCGCTTATAGTGGAAATACCGCTTCCCGACGGCGGTTCGCCCGCTGCCGCGGAGGCTCCTTCGGCAGAGCTGGGCAGAGGCTTTTTCAATGCCTTCAACATTATGCTGAAGAATCTGGACGACTGAAAATGATGGTATTGTGATGAAAAAGTAAAACTTAGCAATTTAGACAGAATAATCCGGAAATTTTGTTGACATTATTCAAAAAAAGTTGTATAATAGATATGTTGAAAGATTGGTACGGGAAAGCAGTAAAGACATTGTGTCTTTCGGAGAATTTTTTATGAGCAAAAAATATGAGATCGAACGCAAATTTCTGGTGGAGTTCCCCGACGTTTCTGAGCTGGACGTGAAGCGCAGGATAGGTATAATACAGACCTACCTCAACAGCAAGGACGGCACTCAGCGCAGAGTGAGATCGGTGGACGAGAACGGTAGAGTAAAATATACCTATACGGAAAAGGTGTTCCTTACACCTGTTACCCGTGAGGAGAATGAGTATGAGATAAGCGGCGAGGAGTACCGCAGCCTGCTCACTCAGAACCGCAGGGACTGCCCTCCTGTGGAGAAGGTGCGCTATTGCTTCGATTATCACGATCAGCTCTTTGAACTGGACACCTACCCGTTTTCGGACAAGCTGGCTATCATGGAGCTGGAGCTCGGTTCTCCCGAGCAGAAGATAGATTTCCCGAAGAATGTCAGAGTCCTCAGAGAGGTCTCGGATGACGGGAGATATTCAAATTCGGCTCTGGCTGCCGCAGGCGCTTTCCCCGAACAGCAGATTGGAGATTAATATTAATGTCAGAAAAATTCCTGACTGCCGACAGCCCCGAGCAGCTTTCCATGCTCTTCGGTCAGCTTGACGGCAATATCAGCAGAATACAAAAGGATTTCAATGTCACCGTCGTAAGCAGGGACGGAGGCATAAAAATAATCGGCGACGGCGATACCGACGGAGCTGAAAAGGCTATCCGCGCTCTTATGGATATGGCCAGAAGAGGCAATGCTGTCAGCGAACAGACCGTCCGCTACGTTACTTCCATGGTAGCGGAGGGCGTGGAGGAGGAGCTTCAGGAGCTGGGCGGCGACGGCATATGCGTCACTGCTTCGGGTAAGATACTCCGCCCCCGTACTGTGGGACAGAAACGGTATACCGACGCTATAAAAAACAATACCATAGTTCTCGGCATCGGCCCTGCGGGTACGGGTAAGACATACCTGGCTGTGGCTATGGCCGTAAAGGCCTTCCGCGAACACAAGATCAAGAAGATAATCCTTACCCGTCCTGCTGTTGAAGCAGGCGAGAAGCTGGGATTCCTTCCGGGTGATCTTCAGGATAAGGTGGATCCTTATCTCAGACCGCTCTATGACGCGCTTTTCGATATGTTCGGAGCAGAGAGCTTTGCAAGATATATGGAAAAAGGCATTATCGAGGTGGCTCCGCTGGCTTATATGCGCGGCCGTACCCTCGATGAGGCGTTCATTATCCTCGATGAGGCTCAGAATACTACCTCGGAACAGATCAAAATGTTCCTTACCAGACTGGGCAATGAGAGCCGTATGGTCATAACGGGCGATATTACCCAGATAGACCTCCCCGACAGCAGAAAATCGGGACTTGTGGAGGCCATTAAGGTGCTCAGGGGCATCGACGATATCGAGATACACCGTTTTACCGAGAAAGATGTGGTAAGACACAGACTTGTACAGGATATTATCAAGGCTTATGAAAAATATAATGAAGGGAGAAAGAATAATCATGGCTAAGTTAAAGGTATATGTCAAGAATAATCAGACTGAGGTGAAGGTGCCTGTGGGCATCAGACTGCTCATCAGAAGATGCTGCCAGGCTGTGCTCACAACAGAGAATTTCGGAAAGGACGCTGAAGTAAGCGTTTCATTCGTAAGCAATAACGAGATCAAGAATCTCAATAAGATATACAGAAATAAGGACGCCGTTACAGACGTTCTCTCATTCCCGCTCACAAGCGAAGACGGTACTGTGGAGATCAATCCCGAAACAGGCGCCGTTCAGCTGGGAGATGTTGTCATCTCTCTGGAAACAGCTGTAAAGCAGGCTCAGAACTTCGGTCACTCACTGGAGAGAGAGGTGGGCTTCCTTACAGTTCACTCAATGCTCCACCTGCTGGGATACGACCACGAGACAAGTCAGCTCGATCAGCGTATCATGCGCGAGAAAGAAGAGTCTGTACTTGAAAAGCTGGGCATCTCAAGAGATGCAACCTTCATTGTGAACGGAGAAAACAACTGATGTCAAGAACTGCTTTCGTTACCATCGCAGGACGTACCAACGCAGGCAAATCCTCACTCCTCAATGCCATTGTGGGAGAGAAGATAGCCTCCGTGAGCAGCAAGCCCCAGACCACCCGTACACGTATCACAGGTATTCGCAATATTGACGACGTTCAGCTGGTATTCTTCGATACCCCCGGACTTCACAAGCCCGTAAACAAGCTCAGCGAGCATATGCTGAATACCGTTAAGGAGTCCGTCAGCGACATCGACGCTGTGGTCTTCGTTATGGACTGTACAAAGAAGATAAATCAGCAGGAGCTGGATCTGCTGAAGTCCATGAATACTTCAAAAATGCCTGTAATACTTGTGCTCAACAAGATAGACCTGCTCAGGAACAAGGACGAGCTGGCTCCTGTTATAGCGGATCTCACTTCGAAGGTGAAGTTTCAGGCAGTAGTCCCCGTCAGCGTTACCGAAAACAGCGGAGTCGATATAGTCATCGATGAGATAATCGCTCTTGCGGAGGAGTCGGTGCACTTCTTCCCGGAGGATATGATAACCGATCAGCCCGAAAAGGTGCTGGCTGCGGAGATGATCCGCGAAAAGCTCCTTACCCTCCTCAGTGATGAGGTGCCTCACGGTATTGCCGTGGGCGTTGAGCAGATGAGCGAGCGCGAGGATAAGGATATCCTCGATATATCCGCTGTTATCTACTGTGAAAAGGAGTCCCACAAGGGCATTGTCATAGGTAAGGGCGGCGCTATGCTCAAAAAGGCTTCCACTGCGGCAAGGATAGAGCTGGAGGACTTCTTCCAGATCAAGGTAAACCTTAAATGCTGGGTGAAGGTCAAGGAGGACTGGCGAAACAGAGAGAACCTGATCCGCAGCTTCGGTCTTTCCGAGAAATGACCGTTATTCTCACAGGATCTGCGCAGTATCGTCTGCACGGTCCGCTTACAGGTATTGAAACATGACAACTGTTGAAGGCATTGTCCTTAAAGAACGTTCTGTGGGTGAACAGGACAAATTTATCGATATACTTACAGGAGAGAACGGAGTTCTTGAGGTTTCCGTGAAGGGCGCAAGAAAGATCAACGGAAAATCAGGGAGCTCTGCTCAGCTTCTGGCATATTCGCGGTTCTGCATTGACAAGAGAGGAAATTACCTCTATCTTAACAGCGCAGAACCGATACATATTTTTTACGGACTGCGTGATTCGCTGAGCAAGATCTCTCTTGCCTCGTATTTTGCCGAGGTCATGCGCTTCTGCATTAAGCCCGAGGCGCAGAACGGCGACATCCTGCGGCTTATGCTGAACTGTCTGCACTACCTGGAAAACAGCGGCAGGGGAGAGAGCTTCCTGAAGGCTTTGTTCGAGTTCAGACTCATGTCGGAGATAGGATATATGCCCGATGTGGTGGCTTGCAGAGGCTGCGGAGTGTATGAGCCGGAGGAGCTGTTTTTCTGTATCAGGGACGGCGGCTTTTTCTGTGCCGACTGCTTTGAGAATGACAGCGCTGCGGATTATATCAAGGTGGGACTGCCTGTGCTCAGCGCTGTGCGGCATATCGTGCTCGCCGACTTTGACAGGCTTTTCAATTTCCGTGTTTCGGAAAGAACTCAGGAGAAGCTTTCCGCACTGGCAGAGGCCTATATGCTCACCCATCTGGAACGCGGCTTCGGTACTCTTGATTTTTATAAATCGATCATGAGCGATCAGAAAACATAAAGGCTGAGAGCTGATGCGTCCACGGCTCAGGGCTATGAACAGAATTAAAAGGATAACTATGGATAAATATTTGAAAACACTTGAACTGGATAAGATCCTCGAAATGCTGGCGGAGCTGACCTCAAATGAGGAATCACGACGCCTGGCTCTGGCGGTTCGTCCCGACAACGACCTCGAAAGAGTGCGCTATGAGTGTCTTAAGACCTCTCAGGCACTGTCTCTTTCGGTTCAGTTCGGTACTCCGCCTTTCAGCAATTTCAAGGACATAAGCTCCGTGGCCGCAAGAGCTGCCTCGGGAGCTGTCATCTCGCTCCGCGACCTTATGGATATTGCCGCTATGCTGCGTCAGATAAAGGCTCTCGCGGACTGGTATGCACACTGCGAGAATATGGAGACTGAGCTCAGCTACCTCTTTTCAAGGCTTCAGCCCAATGACTGGCTGCTGGAAAAGCTGGAACGCTCCATAATCTCCGATAATGAGATAGCCGATGCCGCAAGTCCCGAACTTGCTGCTATACGCCGCAAGATAAACCGCGCAGGTATGCAGCTTCGCGAGACTCTCGACAAGATGATAAAAAACAAGACCACCCAGCAGTACCTTCAGGAGAGCAGCGTGACTATCCGTGACGGACGCTTCGTTCTTCCCGTAAAATCCGAGTACCGCGGTCAGGTAAGCGGACTTGTGCATGATACCTCGGCAACAGGACAGACTATTTTCGTGGAGCCTATGGCTATAGTTGAGGCCAATAACGATATTCGTATCCTCGAGGGCAAGGAACAGGAGGAGATAGAGCGCATCATCCGCGAGCTCTGCCGCGACTGCGGCGAATATGCGGAGATCCTTACGGAAAACTACAAAGTCTGCAATGAGCTCAATCTCTATTTTGCCAAATCAAATCTTGCGGCGAAGCTCCGCTGCTCGCTCCCGAATATTACCAACGACGGAAAAATGCATCTGAAAAAGGCCCGTCATCCCCTTATCGACAGGAACAAGGCCGTTCCCGTTGATATTGACCTGGGCGAGGACTATCAGGCGCTGATAATCACAGGTCCCAATACCGGCGGTAAAACAGTTTCACTGAAAACTGCGGGACTTCTGGCTGCCATGACTATGTGCGGTCTGCTCATACCCGTTGCAGACGGCAGCAGCATCTCCGTTTACGACCATATCCTTGCGGATATAGGCGACAGCCAGAGCATCGAACAGAACCTTTCCACTTTCTCCTCCCATACCAACAAGGTTATTGAGATACTGAAAACTGCCGATGAGCAGTCCCTTGTTCTCCTCGACGAGCTGGGCTCGGGAACCGACCCCGTGGAAGGTGCTGCCCTCGCCATAGCTATAATACGCCGCCTTATGGAAAACGGCGCAAAAATAATGGTAACTACCCACTATCAGGAGCTGAAGGTATTCGCTATCGACAGTGCGGGAGTTGAAAATGCTTCCTGTGAATTTGATATAGAGACTCTGCGTCCTACCTACAGGCTTATCGTAGGTTCACCGGGTAAGTCCAACGCCTTTGCCATATCCGAGAGCCTCGGTATGCCGTCGGATATAATCGATGAGGCGAGATCGGGCGTAAGTGAGGCAAATACCCGTCTGGAAGAGGTCATCGGCAAGCTGGAGGCTGCCCGTCTGGAGCTGGAGAAGCAGAGGGACGAAATACGCCGCCTCAGAGCAGAAACTGCCGAGCATGAGGAGGCGATCCGCAAGGAACGCGAACTTATCGAGGCCACCAAGGCTGAGGAGCTGGAAAAAGCAAGGCTTCGTGCCATGACTATCATCGAACAGACCAAGGCGGAGTCAAACGAGCTCATTGATGAGCTTGAAAGACTGCGCAAGGAAAAGGATAAAAAGGACTTCAGCGCCAATGTTTCGGGCATGAAATCAAGATCCAAGCAGAGCTTCAATAAAATGTACGACGCTGCAAATCCTGTGGACAAGCGTGATCCCAATGAGGGCTACGTGCTGCCGAGAAAGCTCCGCCGCGGGGATACCGTATATGTGGTTGACCTTCAGCGCAAAGGCATAATCTCGGGAGATCCCGATGGCAGTGACTTCGTATACGTCCAGATGGGCGTTATGAAAACGAAGATGAATATTTCCCGCCTTCGTCTTGAAGAGCCCGAAAAGGTCACTGTGGGCAATAAGTCCATTCGTCCCGCCCGCAAAATGAACAAGGTGGGCGTAAAGGCTGAGCGAAGAGGAAAAATGGAACTGGATATACGCGGCTGCGCCTGCGATGACGGAGTTTATCAGCTGGACGCTTTCATAGATCAGGCCGTTATGTCCAATATTTCTACTGTAACTATCATCCACGGAAAGGGTACGGGACTTCTCAGACAGGCCGTTCACAGGCGCCTGAAGTCTCATCCGTCGGTAAAGGCCTTCCGCCTGGGATTATTCGGCGAGGGCGAGGACGGAGTTACGGTGGCAGAGCTGAAATGATATGACAAGGGGGTGTGTGCTGTGAGGAAACTCAGAACCTTAGCGGTGATAGCCGCAGATGTTTTCAATGATTATATGAACCGTATACTGGTTGGCATTTCCGAGCAGTGCAGGCTCCTGGGATACGACGCGCTGACTTTCCTTATGGCTTTCAATATGGACAGCGGCAGTCTTATCCAGCACGGTGAGGAGAATATCTTCACCCTTATAAAAAAAGAATCGGTGGACGGCGTTATCCTCATGGCAGGAAATTTCGCCAGCCAGACTCTTGTCGAGAAATGCGTCAAGGAGTTCTCGGGCTGGGGGATACCCGTTATTGCGCTGGATTATGACTTCGGATTCTGCGAGAGCATCTATGCCGACGATTCGGAGCTGTTTGCGGAGATGACAGATCACCTCATCGAAAAGCACGGATGCAGACGTATCAGCTGCCTGACGGGTCCCGAGGGGAATGCCCCTGCCATGTCAAGGCTCAGTGCGTACAGAAAGTCCATGGAGCGCCACGGACTGGAAGTCCGCGATGATGATGTGATCTACGGCGATTTCTGGAAGATAACGGCTCAGCGTCTCGCAAAGGATATAATAGAAGGCAGGCGGGAGCGTCCCGACGCTGTTATATGCGCTAACGACGTTATGGCAAGGCATCTGTGCAATTCCGTGCTGAAGGGCGGCATAAATGTCCCCGATGATATGAAGATAGCAGGCTATGACGGTTCAAACGATGCCATTATGAATATACCGTCGATCTCTACGATCTCTCCCGAGAACGAGAGACTGGGAGCAAGGGCTGTATGCAGGCTCCATGAGCTTATTACAGGTGAAAAGGCGCAGATCTCGGAGGAGCTGCCTTCGGGAGAGCTGCTTTTTGCCCGTACCTGCGGATGCAGCACCGCTACGAAATATATCGTGGAGCACCGCGAATGTTACTACAACAGAGTTGAAAGGTTCGATAATTATTACAGCGGCAGCGGTATGCTCGAAAGACTTATGGGGAATGAGAACCTCGATGAGCTCCTCCGCAATCTCAACGGTTTCATATACACCATAAACGGACTGGATACCTATATGCTGTGCCTGTGCAAGAACTGGGACAACGTGGAGCAGCAGGAGGACGACTACGTAAGGGACGGCTATGCGGAGACTATGGAGGCAAGGTTCTTATATACCAGGAACCATGCTGATTTCCGCAACCGTGTTTTCCCGTCGGCGGATATACTCCCCGATTTTATGGACGAGCTTTGCGGAGAGCCTTCCATGTATTTCCTGCTTCCCGTGCATTTTATGGACCGATGCTTCGGTTATTCCGTTTTCAGGTTCGGTGATGTGCGGAACGCTGTGAGCAGTATATTCATGCAGTACAATAAGAATGTAAGCATCGCCCTGGAGTTTCTCCGCGTCCGTACAAAGCTTATAAGTATAAATCAGCGTATACTGATGAATTCCATTCGTGATACCCTGACGGGTATCTATAACCGCAAGGGCTTCAACCGATTCTCGGAGGGCATATTCAGAAAGGCTTCGGAGGAGGGGAAAATGCTCTTCGTTATGATCGGAGATCTGGATCAGCTGAAGATGATAAACGACAATTTCGGACATATAGAAGGGGATAACGCCATAACCGTGGCGGCAAATGCTCTTCAGAGCAGCTGCGAGCTCAATGAGGTCTGTGCAAGGATAGGCGGCGACGAATTCGCTATAATCGGCTGCGGGGACTACTCGGACGAGCAGATCAGCGAGCATATGGAGTATCTGCGGGGCTTCTTCGACAGATATAACGCTGATTCGGGCAAAAAGTACGAGGTCGGGCTCAGCCTCGGCTATTACCTCGGGGCTGCCAAGGCAGGCGAGGAGCTTGAAAAGTATATCAATATCGCAGATGAGATGATGTACGCCGACAAGGTAAGGAGAAAGAAGCTCAG
The DNA here is from genome assembly GCF_000571935.1 of Ruminococcus flavefaciens 007c. Taxonomy (GTDB): domain Bacteria; phylum Bacillota; class Clostridia; order Oscillospirales; family Ruminococcaceae; genus Ruminococcus; species Ruminococcus flavefaciens_F. Next base: position 54,116 of record NZ_ATAX01000035.1, read on the forward strand.
AGAGAACTGAAAGCTGAGTATGACCTGCCTGCGGACGGTCTTTCACCTGCGTCTGATTATTATAATAATATCCCTGCTAAGTATTGACAAAAAAAGCAAAATATGATAGAATTAAATGAATTGCAAAAGAAGCTTCGGTTTCAGAGCAAGACTATTGACCACTCCATTTGGAGTCGAGGCCATACGGACAGCCGGGTCAAATGCCGACCGCCGAAAATTCGGCTGGCAACTTCTGTTGCCTTATTGATTCGACTGTGCGTCGATAAAGTTTTTATAAGTTCTCATCAGCTTGTGAAAGGTCAATAAGAGTAGTAAAAGGTAGTACTTGCTTATATAGACTCTGAAACCATTTATGAAGTTTCTGCGCTTACCGCATACGATATTTCATGCACACAACGGCTGATAAGGCCTTTTGTGTGCATTTTTGTTTAAAGGTGTGGTTTTATGGAGAATAAGCTCAAACTTTATGGATTCAATAACCTTACGAAGTCTCTAAGCTTCAATATCTACGATGTGTGTTATGCCAAGACTGCACGCTCGCAGCAGGAGTATATCGCCTATGTTGACGAGCAGTACAACTCGGAGCGTATAACCGATATAATGACTCATGTCACCGAGATGATAGGTGCTCAGGTGCTAAGCGTTTCAAGACAGGATTACGATCCTCAGGGCGCTTCCGCCACCTTCCTCATCGCCGATGATACCATGATACCCGCGGGAGGTACCGAGACTGTGGCTCACCTTGACAAGAGCCACGTTACCGTCCATACCTATCCCGAGTTCCACCCGGATACCTCTATCGCTACGTTCCGTGTGGACATCGACGTTGCGACCTGCGGCAAGATAACGCCTCTTACGGCTCTCGATTACCTCATCGGAAGCTTTGATTCGGATATTATCACCATGGATTACAGAGTCAGGGGCTTTACCCGCAATCTCGACGGCGAAAAGCTCTTTATTGATCACGACATCACCTCTATACAGAACTATATCGACGTAAAGATACTGGATAAGTATGACGCCGTAGATATAAATGTATACCAGGCTAATATGTTCCATACAAAGATGCTCATCAAGGAGCTCGATCTTCAGAATTATCTCTTCAATACAGATGTCAATGAGCTCCCGCCAAGGCGCAGGCTTGAGATAACCAATGCGCTCCAGCGGGAGATGATAGAAATATTCAGCGGAAGGAACGTGTTCGGAAATGGCTGAGCTTTCCCAGACAAATGCGCCTATATATGAGGCACTGAGAAAATTCCGCCGTATGAGAGTGGTTCCCTTTGATGTCCCGGGACACAAGAGGGGCAGAGGAAATATGGAGCTTACCGAGTTCCTCGGTGAGGACTGCATGAATGTGGACGTCAACTCCATGAAGCCTCTGGATAATCTCTGTCATCCCGTATCTGTCATAAAGGACGCGGAGGAGCTGGCTGCGGAGGCCTTCGGAGCCGCAAACGCCTTCTTTATGGTGGGAGGTACCACTTCAGCGGTACAGAGCATGATAATGTACGCCTGCAAGGAGGGCGACAAGATAATCATGCCGCGAAATGTTCACAGGAGCGCCATAAACGCTCTTATCATAACAGGTGCCGTGCCTGTTTACGTCAATCCCGACGTCAACAAGAAGCTCGGCATAGCCCTCGGTATGTCTGTGGCGCAGGTGGAGCAGGCTATCCTCGACAACCCTGACGCCAAGGCCATAATGGTGAACAATCCTACCTACTACGGTATATGCTCCGACCTCAGGAAGATAACGGAGCTGGCTCATGCCCACGGTATGCTGGTACTCGTTGACGAGGCTCACGGCACCCATTTCTACTTCGGTGAGAATTTCCCCGTGACGGCTATGGCGGCAGGCGCCGACTGTGCTTCGGTAAGTATGCACAAGTCGGGCGGAAGCCTTACACAGAGCTCCTTCCTGCTTCTCGGAAAGAATATCAACGCCGATTATATGCGTCAGGTGATAAACCTTACCCAGACCACAAGCGCTTCTTATCTGCTGCTGTCAAGCCTTGATATATCAAGAAAGAGACTGGCTCTCAGCGGCAGGGAGATATTCGCACAGACTGTGGAGATGGCTGAGTATGCACGCTCTGAGATAAACGAGATAGGCGGCTATTACGCCTATTCCCGTGAGCTGATAAACGGCGACAGCATATATGACTTTGATGTATCAAAGCTCAGTATCTATACTCTGCCGATCGGACTTGCGGGCATAGAGGTCTATGACCTGCTCCGCGACGAGTACGATATACAGATAGAATTCGGCGATATAGGAAATGTTCTCGCATATATCTCAGTAGGCGACAGGAAACGCGATATAGAGCGCCTTATAAGTGCCCTTGCGGAGATAAAGCGCCGCTTCGGCAAGGACGGAGCGGATATGCTGACTCAGGAATATATCAGTCCCGTTATCGCCGAGACTCCGCGAAAGGCCTTCTACGCCGACAAGCTCTCACTGCCTCTGGAGGAGACTGCGGGAGAGGTATGCAGCGAATTCGTTATGTGCTATCCGCCGGGTATACCCATACTTGCTCCGGGAGAGCTCATAACAGAGGAGATCATAGAATATATAAAATATGCCAAGGAAAAAGGCTGTCAGATGACAGGCACAGAAGATATAAATATCGAGAGACTCAATATTCTCGACTTCTGAGGTAATAAAACGCATACCGCGCTCAGGCGGAGGACGTTTTACTATATTATATTTTTTTGTTTAGAAAGGGTAAAAACATGAATATGAAGAAAATCGGAATCACAATGAATATCTTAATGGGCGTTACGCTCAGTTTCTTCCTCTCATTGGTGGGAAACCTTACCGCAGAGGGCGGCTTCAAGCTCGTGCCGTTTCTCGCAAGCTTTGTACTCAGTACGGTCATCAGCCTTATCATCGGCTTTGTGATACCTATGAGAAAGATAGAGAACAGCGCAGTAAAGGCTATGGGACTCAATGAGCGCAGCCTTCCCGCAAATCTCATTTCTGCTCTTATATCCGATCTTATTTATACACCCGTTATAACACTGGCAATGATAGTGCTTGCACGCAAAATGGCTATGAAGATGAGCAACGGTCACGCAGTTCTTCCGCCTTTTGCGGCAATGTTCGTAAAGTCGCTCATAATAAGCCTTATAGTGGCTTATGTCATCATCCTCATTGCAACTCCTCTCTATCTGAAGCTTTCAATGAAGCTTGCAGGTGTGAACCCGCCTTCTGACAGATCCTGATCTGCGGGCGATATGACGGACAAGGGCAGGCAGCTATGCCGAAAATGGAGGCTGCTGCTCTTTTATAACCGAAAAGGAGGTATAGTATGGAATTATGGTTCACGGAGAGACATACTCCGAATGTTAAATTTTCAATAAAGGTAGATCATCAGCTTTACAGCGGAAACAGCGAATTCCAGCGTATAGACGTATTCGATTCAAAGGAGTTCGGACGCTTCCTCACTCTTGACGGCTATATGATGCTGACGGAAAAGGACGAGTTCATCTATCATGAGATGATAACCCATGTTCCCATGTCTGTACACCCTGCACCAAAGAATATTCTTGTTATCGGCGCGGGCGACGGAGGCGTAGTCCGTGAGCTCACAAGATATCCATCGGTAGAGTCCATCGATCTGGTTGAGATCGACGAGCTGGTGGTAGAGGTATGCAAGAAGTACCTTCCCACTACCGCCTGCCGCTTTGACGATCCGAGAGTAAATGTATTCTACGAGGACGGCGTCAAGTTTATCCGTCGCTGCAACGATCAGTACGACGTTATAATAGTGGACTCCACCGATCCTTTCGGCCCCGGAGAGGGACTTTTTACCAAGGAATTCTACGGAAGCTGCTTCAAGGCTCTCCGTGACGACGGCATCATGGTAAATCAGCATGAGAGCCCCTTCTATGACGAGGATGCCGCAGCTATGCAGCGCTCACACAAGCGTATAGTCGAGAGCTTCCCCATAAGCAAGGTCTATCAGGCACATATCCCCACATATCCTTCGGGACACTGGCTCTTCGGATTTGCTTCAAAGAAATATCACCCCACAAACGACTACAACGGCACTAAATGGAGTATGCTTGGCATAAAGACAAGATACTACAATCCGAGACTTCATACGGGAGCATTTGCCCTTCCGTGCTATGTAGAGGAGCTTCTTAGAGATGTTGAATAAGAATATACAGACATTCATCGCCTGCGACAGCGAATACGAGGACTCAAAGATCGTTCTTTTCGGCGCAGGCTTCGACGGTACCACAAGCTTCCGTCCGGGTACGAGGTTCGCACCCTCGGCCATAAGGAACGAGAGCTTCGGTATCGAGACATACAGTCCTTACCAGAATAAGGATATGACGGATTACAGCTATTTTGACAGCGGTGACCTGGAGCTTCCCTTCGGCAGCACCGACTCCGCCATAGACGATATAGCCGCACGTGCGGATCAGATACTTAAAGACGGCAAGCTTCCCTTTATGATCGGCGGCGAGCACCTGGTCACACTGGGCACGGTCAGGGCTGTCAGCGACAGATACAAGGATCTTTGCATAGTGCATTTTGACGCTCACGCAGACCTCAGAGACGACTATCTGGGACAGAAGATGTCTCATGCCTGCGTTCTGAGGCGCTGCCATGAGATAGTCGGCGACGACCATATCTTCCAGTTCGGCATACGCAGCGGCGACCGCGAGGAGTTCTTCTTTGCGGACGAGCATACCGAAATGCACAGGTTCAGCTTTGACGGGCTTGAAGAGACCGTGGAAAAGCTTAGGGGCAGGGACGTTTACTTTACCCTTGACCTTGATGTGCTGGATCCTTCCATATTCCCGGGTACAGGTACTCCCGAGGCAGGCGGAGTTACCTTCGATGAACTGAGGAAGGCTGTTACTCTGGTATGCAGCAGACTCAACATCGTAGGCTGCGATGTGAACGAGCTGAGTCCCGTTTACGACCAGAGCGGCGTATCCACGGCAGTTGCCTGCAAGATCATAAGGGAGATGCTCCTTGCTTTATCATGAATAGCGATTATAACAACGATTTTGAATTTCAGCCTCAGCCAAAGAAAAAAAACAGCTCCACCACCATTGTTCTCCTCGTTATCGGTCTGTTTTTTGTCTGCTCATGTTGCTGCCCCATTATCTCAATGGCCGCTCAGGTCCTGCTAAGTATGAGAGGGGAAGCGGATAGGGAGATCGCTGAGTATAATACTCCCGTCAATGCCATGGTCGTCGATATCAAAACCGAGACTAATGAGAGGCATCCGGACAGAATAAAATATACATTTACCTATGAATATGAGTACAACGGCACTAAATACCGCAGCGATTTTCAGAGAAAAATGAAAAAGCGCTACCGCAACGAGGGAGATCAGGTCGAGATAAAGATCAATCCGAATTCTCCAGAGGATTTCTATGATCCCATTTTTCTTGATGATATCCTGAAGCAGGAACATCTCTTAGCAATGGTGCTTGCCATGGTGGTAATCATACCGACGCTGTTTATTTTCGGCGCGTTGATCCTGCTTGTTTCAAAGATGAAAAAGAATAATAAGATCAAAAATGATATGGATTATATCGACACAGGTATCTCTGAAGACAATTACTATGATCCCTATGACGATCACAGATGATACCGATGCTGTTTCACAGGGGGGAAAACTATGAACGATAACAGAAATGCACGCAAGATAGTTATTATAGTCTGCGTCGTTGTGATGATGATGGTAATAGCTCTGGGCTCTGTAATGATAATACCGTTTTTTGCAATGAAAAAACTGGTGAATGATGCTGTCAACAACGATAATACCTTGTATAACGTGAATATCACCGCTGTTATAGCCGATAACATAACACGCCGCGATGACGACGGCAATACCGTCTATACTCCTGTATACGAATATGAGTATGAGGGCAAGACCTATCGTGCGAATGGTTCGGTCAGCTCCACCAACAGGAAGTATAACGAGGGCGATAAGGTCGAGATAATGATAAGCGGAAAATTCCCGGGAAGAATGATGGATCCCTCGTACAATCCGCAAACAATGATAAAAAAAGCCGGAAAAACCGTTTCAAAAGCGTTTCTGACCATAATTCTGGTGCCTATCGCGTTTATACTCATCGTTACGTCAATAATACTCGTTGTGGTATTGAAAAATTCCAGGGAATCAGAGGTTCGGGTGAGAGAGTCTGATTACGGTTATTCGGATCCCAACGATGATTACCGCGGCTGATACCCGCAGGAGGGAAGCTTATGAATATATTCAGAGCACAGAACGCTTCGGGACTTGTGGATATACGACTGAGATATCTCCGCGAGGACTTTCCTGATATGACCGACGCCGAGGCAGAGCATATAAAGGAAGGTCTGCCCCGATACTATGCCAAGCACCTTAATGATGACTTCTTCGCTTATATAGCCGAGGACGAGGGCAGGGTGATCGGCTCTGCTTTCCTGACGGTAACGGAGTTTCCGCCGAACACGAGCTTCCCGAACGGCAGAGTGGGAACGGTACTTAATGTATTTACAGAGGCAAGCCGCAGAAGGCAGGGCATAGCCACAGCCCTTATGGAGCTGCTCATTTCCGATGCAAAGAACATGGAGCTTGACTATATAGAGCTGAAAGCCTCGAAGGACGGCTATCCGCTTTACAGGAAGCTGGGCTTTGAAAAGAGCAGTTCGTCATTTACGCCTATGAAGCTTATTTTGTAAAAGGGGGCGGAATAACTATGAGAGGAGCACTGGTAGCAGCGGGCATAATGGCTCTGTTTGTTGTCATAGGACTGTCCGTGCTCATAGGTATGCTGATAACTAAGCTGAAATGCAGGGAAGAAGTGGAGGCTGTGGTAGACGAGCTGATACCAAATCATGACGGTGAAACAGGCCCTTCCTTTTATCCGGTATTCCTTTACAGATATGAGGGCGTCGATTACAGAAGAAAAAGCAATTTTGCCGCTTCCGCAAGCAAATTCAAGGTCGGTGATCCCGTAAAGCTGTTTGTGGATCCCGACAAGCCCGAAAAGTTCTATTGCCCCAGAGAGACCGCAAGCAAGGTGATAACCATTCTGCTCTTTACGGCATCAAGCGCTTTGATTTTGGCGTTTTTCTGGTTCGCTGACAAGAACGGATAAGGGTCGGTATTGATGAAACAAAAAAATAATAGTTTTGTTTGGGCCATAGTCGCTTTGTTACTGCTTTGCTTTGGCTTTGGTATGCTGGTGCTGATGTGGCGTGGCTTTGTAAGCAGATCCCAGCTGAAGTCAAGATGCAGTTATAAAACCACTGCTGTGGTAGAGGATCATGTCAGCATGAAAAAAGGCTATTATGAGGCAAGGCTCGGGTATGAATACAATGGAACTTACTACCGCATATTAAGCGAGCCACATCAAAATAAAATTTTTTACCCTCTTGGAGAAAAGGTAAAAATATATGTCGATCCGGACTCTCCGGATGTGATATATTGTCCTAGGGAAAACTTCTCTGTGGCATTTGTGTCATTAATTCTGTCTCCTTTTATTTTGGTACCTTTAGGGTTCGCTTTTGTGATTATAAAAATAATCTTTTTAAATAAAGAAGAAAATATGAATACGGAGGAATAAAAAATGGGAAAATGTATGATAATCGGCTGCGGAGGAGTTGCTTCCGTAGCTATCCACAAGTGCTGTCAGAACAGCGAGGTATTTGAGGGCATAATGATAGCAAGCCGTACAAAGTCAAAATGTGACGCGCTGAAGGAAAAGCTCCAGCCCACCACAAAGACTGTTATCGAGACCGCACAGGTAAACGCTGATAATGTTGACGAGCTGGTGGCTCTCATCAACAGCTACAAGCCCGATGTAGTCCTCAACCTTGCGCTCCCTTATCAGGATCTGACTATTATGGACGCCTGCCTCGCTACAAAGACTCACTATGTAGACACAGCCAACTATGAGCCCCTTGATACTGCTAAGTTCGAGTACAAGTGGCAGTGGGCCTACCGTGAAAGATTCGAGAAGGCCGGTATCACAGCCCTCCTCGGAAGCGGCTTCGATCCCGGTGTAACAGGCGTATTCTCCGCTTATGCCATGAAGCATGAGTTCGACGAGATAAACTATATCGATATACTCGACTGCAACGGCGGCGATCACGGCTATCCCTTCGCTACAAACTTCAACCCCGAGATAAATATCCGCGAGGTCTCAGCAAAGGGTAGCTACATCGAGGACGGCAAGTGGGTAGAGACAGAGCCTATGGAGATAAAGAGAGTATATAACTTCAAGGGCGTAGGCGAGAAGGATATGTACCTTCTTCATCATGAAGAGCTGGAGTCACTTGCTCTCAATATCAAGGGCATCAAGCGTATACGCTTCTTCATGACCTTCGGCCAGAGCTACCTTACACATCTCAAGTGCCTTGAGAACGTAGGTATGACATCTATCGAGCCTATAATGTACGAGGGCAGGGAGATAGTTCCTCTTCAGTTCCTGAAGGCTGTACTTCCCGATCCTGCTTCTCTCGGTCCGAGAACAGTGGGCAAGACCAATATCGGCTGTATCTTCCGCGGAAAGAAGGACGGCAAGGACAAGAACTACTACCTGTACAATATATGCGACCATCAGGAGTGCTACAGAGAGGTGGGCTCACAGGCTATCTCCTATACCACAGGCGTTCCCGCAATGATAGGCGCTATGATGATAATGACAGGCACATGGAAGAAGGCAGGAGTTTACAATATCGAGGAATTTGATCCCGATCCCTTCATGGAGGCTCTCAACAAGTGGGGACTCCCATGGGAAGAGGACTTCGATCCCACTCTCGTTGACTGATGAGAAAAAGCATAGACCGTATAGGCAGAGCGGCGGTATATATCTTTTTCGGAGTTTATGTCATCGCCGCTCTCTATTTGCTGTTTTTCATGAGGATAAGTATGTGGAAATACCTCACATACAGTGAGTATTTCCGCTATAATACAAATTTTATCCCTTTCAGGACCATTACGGAGTTTGCAGGTCTTTACCGACGCAATGATAAGGTCTACGGGGATATCTCTCTGGTGAATATCTGGGGCAATCTGGCGGTTTTCTTTCCAGCGGGGATTTTTTTCCCTGCAATATGGAAAAAGCAGCGCAGGTTTTGCACCTTCGCCCTTACTGCGGCGACAGTCATAATTGCTGTGGAGCTTTTACAGTTCCTCACCATGCGGGGAAGCTGCGACATTGATGATTTTATACTGAATTTTTGCGGAGCTGTCATCGGATTTTCACTTACAAGGCTTAAAATAGTCAGAAGGCTGACGTTTGTCGGCTCTGAATAGAAAACAGGAGGAAAAGAAAATGGAATTTTTCAAGAATTTAAAGAAGATAGTGGCAGTAGCCGCTGCAACTACAATGCTCGTACTTACAGGCTGCGGCAAGGAATCAGGCAACAGCAACCCGGGCACAACAACACCTGCTGCTTCACAGTCGGGCAATACCATCGTTGTAACGCTTTACCCCGAGCACGCACCTCTTACAGTTGCTAATTTTGAGAAGCTGGTAAATCAGGGCTTCTATAACGGCCTTACCTTCCACCGTGTAGTTGACGGATTCATGGCACAGGGCGGAGATCCCCTCGGCACAGGCATGGGCGGCAGCGACGAGACGATCAAGGGCGAATTCTCACAGAACGGCGTTGATAATCCCCTTTCACACCAGCGCGGCGTTATATCAATGGCCCGCAGTATGGATCCCGACAGTGCTTCCAGCCAGTTCTTTATCTGCTATGCAGACTGCTCGTTCCTTGACGGACAGTACGCTGCATTCGGCAACGTTACCGAGGGTATGGAGGTAGTTGACGACTTCCTTCAGGTTCCACGTTCAATGGGCGGCGACGGAGCTGTTTCTGCACCTAATTCACCCATAAAGATGGAAAAGGTAGAGATGATCGATCCCGACGAGAACGGACTCCCCAGAGTAAAGATCACTATGAACAACTTCCTCGAGGGCGTAAAGTAAATGTTTGATGTTAGAAAAGTGCCGACTCCCTGCTATATAGCGGATGAGCCGGCGCTTATCCATAATCTGGAGATACTCCGCGGAGTATCAGAGCGCACGGGAGCAAAGATACTCCTTGCGCAGAAGGCTTTTTCCTGCTACCATTTATACCCCATGATAGGCGAGTACCTGGCAGGTACGGCCTGCAGCGGGCTTTTTGAGGCAAGGCTGGGCTATGAGGAAATGGGAAAGGAAAACCACGTTTTTTCGGCAGCCTACCGTGAAAGCGAGATAGACGAGATAATATCATACTGCGGACATATCATATTCAATTCCTTTTCCCAGCTGGACAAGTACCGTGACCGTGTGCTTGCTGCGGGCAAAAAGATAGGTCTGCGTATAAATCCCGAATGTTCCACACAGGAGGGACATGAGATATACGATCCCTGCTCTCCGAAGTCAAGGCTGGGAATAACGCGCCGAAATTTCCGCACAGACGATCTTGCAGGCGTAACGGGAATTCACTTCCATACTCTCTGCGAGCAGAACTCCGATGACCTTGAGACTACTCTTGACGCCATAGAGGAGAAATTTGGGGATGTTCTTCCGCGTATGGAGTGGATAAACTTCGGCGGCGGCCATCATATTACCCGCGACGACTATGATATACCGCGGCTTGAAAGGTGCATACGCCGTATGCAGGATAAGTACGGCCTCGAGGTATTTCTCGAACCCGGAGAGGCTGTTGCCCTCAATGCGGGCTGGCTGGTGACGGAGGTCCTTGACCTGACAGAGAACGATATGCCCATAGCTATACTGGATACCTCCGCGGCCTGTCATATGCCCGATGTACTGGAAATGCCCTACCGTCCGCCCCTTATGGGTTCGGGAGAAAAGGGGGAGAAGAAGTACAGCTACCGTCTGGGCTCCCAGACCTGTCTGGCAGGCGACGTTATAGGGGAGTACTCCTTCGACGAGCCGCTCCATGTAGGCGACAGGCTGGTTTTCGGAGATATGGCTATATACTCCATGGTGAAGAACAATACCTTCAACGGTATGCCTCTGCCGGACATACTTCTGCTGAAAAAGGACGGCAGTTTTGAGGCCCTCCGCAGCTTCGGCTATTCGGATTTCAGGGAGAGACTGTAATGAACGCCATGAGCGAACGGTATGCCGGTGAGTTTCTTGACGAAAGAAAGGAGAAGATCAAATGACCAACATCTATTTTGTCCGCCATGCACAGCCCGATCATACCTGCACTGACGCAGCGCTCCGGCCTCTTACGGAGGAGGGGCAGAGAGATACAGCCGAGGTAGTACGCGCCATGAAGGATATACACATAGACTATGCCATTTCAAGTCCCTACAAGCGCAGCTATGACACCATAAAGAGTACTGCTGATGCACACGGACTGGATATAGACACCGACCACCGTCTTCACGAGCGGATGAGCGGAAAAAACAGCAATAATCCAGAGATGTTCCGCAGACGTTGGGCAGATCTCAGCTTCTGTGAAAGTGACGGCGAGTGTCTTCAGTCTGTAATGGACAGGAATATAGCAGCGGTGAACGACATACTTGACGCTCACAGAGACGAGAATATAATGGTGGGAACTCACGGAACGGCGCTCAGCACCATACTTCACTACTATGACAATAGCTTCGGAGCTGATGATTTCATGCGTATCATCGACTTTATGCCCTATATTATCAGGCTTAGTTTTGAGGGCAGGGAACTCGTTGAAAAAGAGGAGATACTCATAGTAGAGAAGGAATTCAAAGGCGGAAAGAACCATTAAAAACAAAAGGACAGCTCATGCTGTCCTTTTATTTTATAAATCATATTTTACGTTTGTAGTGGCGGATATTATCCGCCCGTGATACAAAAATTATATTTGCGGTGTGATGTATGATCGCCCCACTACAAAATTGGCCATGCTGGCTACAATGCAAGGCGCGGGCCGCCAAAGACAGCCCCTACAAGCTAACGGTTAAATTATGATTTAAAGGAATATATATTTGAGCACGAAAAGTACCGCAAGAATATACATTATGGGATTGATCTCCTTACGCTTTCCGCAGATGAGGTTTATGACCACATAGGAGATGACACCGATGGCGATACCCTCGGAAATGCTGTAAAACAGCGGCATGGCAATTACACAGAGATATGCAGGTATCGCCGAGGCGTAGTTTTTCTCGTCTACCTTTATCTCGGATACCGTGCTGAACATGAGGAAGCCTACGAGAATAAGCGCAGGAGCTGTTGCAAATGCAGGTATAGCAATGAATATAGGTGCCAGGAGCATGGAGAAAAGGAAGAGCACAGCCGTAGTCATAGCCGTAAGGCCTGTTCTTCCGCCTGCCGCCGCGCCTGCGGAGGATTCAACGAAGGTCGTTGTGGTGGATGTACCGAGAACAGCGCCTGCTGTTGTAGCAACGGCATCTGACATTAGAGCCGGTCTGATGGCGGGGAGCTTGCCTTCCTTGTCGAGGAGCCCTGCCTTGGTGCTGACACCTATAAGAGTGCCCAGAGTGTCAAAGAGGTCAACAAAGAGGAAGGAGAATATGATAACGATGAAGTTGAATATTCCCACAGCGTCAAAGTCCACATTGAAGCACTGACCGAAGGTCTCTCCCAGCTTTGAGAAGTCTGTCATACGGAAGGAAGGGATAAGTGTATATGCTTCGGCTGCGGGATCGGGGATATATATACCCGTCAGCTCGCAGATTATACCCAGCATCCATGTGGCAAATATGCCGATGAGTATAGAGCCCTTGATCTTCTTGATGTAGAGTATGGCCATAAGTATAAGACCTATGAGAGCAAGAAGTGCGCATATTCCTTCTGTATGGAAGTTTTCGCGGAAGTTGACGAGAGTGACAAGTGTTGCCGAATCTACGGCAAGGCCTGCGTTCTGGAGACCGATAAAGGCTATGAACAGACCGATACCGACTGATACCGCACGTTTCAGAGAAAGTGGGATGGCGTCAAATATAGCTTCCCGGACTCTTGTCAGAGACAGCACTATAAATATGATACCTTCAATGAATACCGCAAGGAGAGCGACCTGCCAGGGATAGCCGAGGTTACCGCAGACGGTATAGGCCATATAGGCGTTGAGTCCCATGCCTGCGGACAGGGCAAAGGGCAGATTGGCCATGAACGCCATGCACATGGTGCCTATGAAGGAGGCAAGACAGGTGGCAAGGAGAACGGCTGTGCTGTCCATACCCGTTGTGGAGAGGACGTTGGGGTTTACGGCAAGGATATAGGCCATAGTCATAAAGGTGGTTATTCCTGCTGCAATCTCGGTCTTTACATTGGTATTGCGTTCCTTGAGCTTGAATAGTTTCTCGAACATGGCAGCCACCTCATTCCTCAAATTCTGCTATATACGGCAGATTTCTGTAAAATTCGCCGTAGTCCAGACCATAGCCGATTACAAAGTAATCGGGGATCGTAAAGAGTGAGTAGTCGGCTTTCAGCTCGACCACGCGGCGGTCGGGCTTATCAAGAAGGGTTATTACATGAAGGGAAAGAGGCTCTCTTACCTTCAGTATCTTTATGATCTCGTTGAGAGTTCGTCCCGTGTCGATGATATCCTCGATTATGACCACGTGATAACCGCTTATATCGTGCTTCAGGTCCATGGTTATCTCCACATGGCCGGAGGACTGAGTGCCTTCAAAGTAGCTTTTTGCGGCCATAAAGGCGATCTCGCACGGGACATCCACCTGGCGGCACAGATCGGCCATAAATACAAATGAGCCCTTCAGTATGCTGACCAGGAGTATGGGAGAACCGTCATAGATAGAGTTGATGAGCTGGCCTGCTTTTTTCATTTCTGCGCTGATCTCCTCCTGAGATATGAGAACGCGCTTGATCTTGCTTTTCCATTGTTCGGTGCTGTCGAATTTCATATGATCTTCCTCCACTGCTGATATTTCGGAAATAATATTCCATTATAATTATACCATTATGTTAAATATTGTCAATAACCGCCTGAAGTTATCCTGTATAAGCTTGTTTTAAGCCGTAAATTAAATGATGAGGATAGTTCTGTAAAATATCCAAAGGGGAGAAATGCATATTGTGCAAATATACAAATATAAGCTATATTACAATGTGATTATTTACAAATGCGAGAAAGCGTGCTATAATTATGATGTATAGGTGTATATTCTGAGGTTTCTTCTCCCTGTAAGAAGCATCAGATACACAGAGTAAACAGGCAGCTTCGCCTTAGGCAGCGGGCTGCGGCGTAATGAAAAGGAGTGTAATTATAATGGTAAGCGGAACAAAAAAGCTCGCTGTCAAGCTTTTTGCCTTTGCATCGGCCATGATAGTCTTTCTGGCGTCATTTGCAGTGATACCTGTGCATAGGGTATATGCAGCCGGCACGGACCTTTATGTAGGCTATTCGGGCAGAAACAATAATTTCTCGACAGTGCAGGCGGCTGTTGACAGGGCAGCAAGCCTCAATCCCTCATCGGAGCAGAACCGTGTGACGATACATATAGCTCCGGGAACATACCGTCAGCAGGTAATAGTACAGACTCCCTACATAACCTTCGTGAACGACGAGCCCGACAAGGGAGACGCAGTTCTCACATGGTACTATGGTATAGGCTATAAGTATTACAGTGCCAATTCCAAGGGCTATTACGATGCAAACCTTGCAAACGCAAAGAGCGGCAAGAACGTGGCAAATTACCGCTGGGGCGCTACTGTGCAGCTCTGGCCGAAGGCCACGAACTTCAAGGCGAAGAATATCGTGTTCGAGAATTCCTTCAACCGCTATATCACTCAGGAGGAGCTCAACGACGGTGTGGAGCTCACAGGTGATACCTCGGTCACAAAGATAACTCAGGTAAGAAATAACTGGACCGACGCAAAGTCAAAGGCAGCCACAGAGCGTGCAGCTGCTCTTTCCGTGGACACAGGCTATGCGGAATTCCTGGGCTGCAAGTTCCTGTCCAGTCAGGATACCCTTTATACAGGCGGTTCTCCCCAGTACTACAAGAACTGTCTTATCGAAGGACAGACCGACTACATATTTGGCGGAAGCAATGCAGTGTTCGACAGTTGTGAGCTGCGCTGGAAGGGTTACAGCAGCGGCTCGGTAGGCGGCTACATCACAGCAGCCAGAGAGCAGGGAAGTCCCTACACGGGCTATC
The DNA here is from genome assembly GCF_000571935.1 of Ruminococcus flavefaciens 007c. Classification (GTDB taxonomy): domain Bacteria; phylum Bacillota; class Clostridia; order Oscillospirales; family Ruminococcaceae; genus Ruminococcus; species Ruminococcus flavefaciens_F. Next base: position 69,232 of record NZ_ATAX01000035.1, read on the forward strand.
TCTTCAAGGACTGCAGGGTGACCGCAAATCCCGATCTTACCGTATCGGCAGGCTATCTTGGCAGACCCTGGGGACAGACCGCAAAGGTGCTCTTCGTAAATACCACCCTCCAGAACGGAAATATGATAACAGCAGCAGGCTGGACATCAATGAGCGGCGTACAGCCCGAGAGCGTTGACGGCTTCAAGGAGAACGGCACAAAGCTCTCCAACGGACAGAGAGTCGATCTTTCGCAGAGAAAGGGACATATCGTATCCGACGGCGATGCTGCGAACATCGATATCAAGAGCTATATGAACAACTGGACTCCCTCATTCCTCAGCGGCGAGTCAGGCAGCGGCGGCGGAGATCAGCCTTCGGGGAATATTGACGGAGCTATAAAGAGCTGCGGCGGCTGGTACGAGGAAGCCTTTGTGGAGTTGGACAGCTCAAAGCTTGGCAGCAATATCAAGGCAAGCTACGCTCAGGCAGGCACTTCCGATTATAAGGCCGTTGATTCGGCGCTCATACGCGGTTCGAGGATAGATATACCCGGACTCAAGGGCAATACCGAGTACAATATCAGTATTCAGGGCTCAAACGGCTCTGCAAGCTGTACAGTAAAGACCATGGCCTTTGACCGCAGCGGCTATGCTCACCACAATGCATCAGAGGCAGTAGGCGCTTACAATAACGACGGTACGCTGAAATCAGGCATCACAGTGATATATGTTACCAACTCCAACAAGGATACGATAACATGGGGCGGAAAGACAGGCCTGTACAATATATTCAACGCTGGCCCCAGCAACGTTGATTTTCGTCTTATCGGAACTATCGACGTTCCTTCGGGAGCAAAGCCTAACAACGGTCAGCAGAACGACGGCTCGAATATGCTCTATATGAACGGCGGCAAGAATGTTACCGTTGAGGGCATAGGCTATGAATGCAATCTCAATAAGTGGGGCTTCGATATGAAGCATTCCACAAGCTGTGAGGTAAGGAACCTCTGGCTGGGACAGTACCCTGACGACGGTATATCCATGTCGGGCGGAAGCTCCTCAAAGTCCTATCATATATGGGTACATAACAACACTATCGAAAAGGGCTACAACGCATATGCAGGCAACGGCATAGTTGACGATGACAAGGCAGACGGCGACGGCTCTCTCGATATCAAGTGGTCTGAGAATGTAACAGTTTCCTACAACGTATTCAAGGACGCCCACAAGACCTCTCTTGTAGGCGGCGGCACAAGCCACGAGCAGGACTGGATAACCTACCACCATAACTGGTTCAACAATACAGAGTCCAGAAATCCCCGTGCAAGAGTAGCTCACGTTCACAGCTACAACAACTATTTCTACAATAACAAGCAGTATGCAATAGCTGCTTCACACAACTCAAAGATATTCTCCGAGAATAATTACTTTGAGAACTCAAATCTTCCTCTTGACGCTGTAAATATGGGAAGTGACCCATATTCGGGAACTATCAAGTCCTTCGGCGACAGATTCGTGAACTGCAATATGGGAAGCGGACTTGCATACCAGATAGTGAATTCCAGAAACGACAAGGCATATATAAATAACCTCAAGGGCGGCGGCGAAGGATACGATAACTTCGATACCGATTCATCGAAGATATACAGCAGCTACAATGTACAGTCCGCAGACGCTGCAAAGGCAGAGGTAATGGCATATGCGGGAAGAATGCAGAATAAGGCATACAATGCAGGCTCTGTATCACAGGGCGGAGATGGGCCTCAGATAATAGATGTCTACCCGAAGAGCGCCCTTATCGCACGACTTGATGTCAAGGACGCAAGCTACGGTGCACAGTGGTCTATCGCAGAGAGCTTCAGCGTGGGCGACAAGGCATTCGGCGACCGTGAGCACGTTATCGCTTCCGTACCTTCCGATATACAGGGAGGAGAGCATATCATCACAGCCTGCAACTCCAAGAATACAGACTCAGACCTTGCAGTAATAACAGCTGCAAAGGACATCACGGTATATGTCTGCATGGACGAAAGAGTAACTTCCGTACCGTCATGGCTGTACAGCTTCAATAAGAACGGCGAGATAGTAGAGGTCAATGACAGCGAGGCAGTAAGGCCTTTCGATGTCTACACAAAGGAGATAAAGGCAGGGGGAACTCTTACCCTCGGTACAAACGGAATGAGCGGAGCTTGTATGAATTATATTGCCTTCGTAAAAGAGACTCCCGTAGTTACGACCACGACCACAACTACAACGACCACCACTACTACGACAACTTCCACTACCACAGAGCCTCGGCAGGAAAGACGTGCGGGCGATGCGAACATGGACGGCGGAGTTGATCTTGCAGATGCAGTTCTCATAATGCAGGCTCTTGCAAATCCGAATAAATACGGCCTTGGCGGTACCGACTCCAGGTGTCTTACCGAGCAGGGCAAGAGCAACGGTGATGTAGACGGTGAAAAGGGACTTACTCCCAATGATGCAATGACAATACAGCTGTATCTCACTCATGTTATATCGGTTTTAGGATAAACTGAGCAGCAGTTCAGTGCTTATACAGAAAAAAGCCCCTTCTTCGGAAGGGGCTTTCTCAATAGTTATTAGAATAATTCACTTTGTATTCGGATGCTTATTGCATAGGGATTAATAAAACGGGCTGTACTTGTGGTACAGCCCGTTGTTTACTGATTATTCAGCGTCCTCAGCAGGAGCTGCTTCTTCCTCAGCAGCTTCTTCCTCGTCCTCATTCTCGAGAAGAGCACGCATTGAGATGCTGATTCTCTTGGACTCGGGATCGATGTCGATGATCTTAACATCAACCTCATCGCCAACGGAAAGAACGTCCTTGACATTCTCTACCTTCTGGTCAGCGATCTGTGAGATGTGGATAAGACCGTCAACGCCGTCGATGATCTGTGCGAAAGCGCCGAAGCTTGTGATTGAAACGATAGTAGCCTTAACTACATCGCCAACCTGATAGTTGGACTTGAAGATTTCCCAGGGATTGTCCTCAGCCTTCTTGAAGCCGAGAGAGATCCTGTTAGCTTCCTTATCAAGATCCTTGATGTAAACCTCAAGAGTATCACCAACATTAACGACCTCGCTGGGGTGCTTGATTCTCTTCCATGAGAGCTCTGAGATATGTACCATGCCGTCGATGCCGCCGAGATCAACGAAAGCACCGAAGCTTGTGAGTGACTTAACCTTGCCTGTGTAGGTCTTGCCTACTTCAGCTGTCTCCCAGAATCTTGCCTTAGCTTCTTCCTTCTTAGCGTTCTGAACAGCCTTGATTGAGCCTACTGCTCTCTTTCTGCCGCCCTCGGAAACCTCGATAACGATGAACTCTACCTTCTTCTTAAGGAGCTGATCGAGCTCTGCGCCTCTGGGGAGACCTGTGAGAGAAGCGGGGATAAATACTCTTACACCCATAACTGTGAGTGTAACGCCCTTGTTTACTACGCTCTGAACAACGCCCTCGAGAACGGTGCCTTCCTGCTGAGCCTTAACGATCTTTTCGTAACCGGCCTGCTCGTCCACCTTCCTCTTGGAGAGAGCTGCTGTACCCTCTGCATCGTTTACCTTGATAACAACGAGCTCGATCTCGTCGCCGACACTAACGATGTCTGAAGGCTTCTTTGAAGGATCGTCTGTAAGATCATCAAGAGCAACATAGCCTGTGTGCTTTGTACCGAGGTCAACGATTGCTTCTGTATTGTTCACGGCGATAACGGTAGCCTTAACTTTCTCTCCTGTATGTATTTTTTTGAATGACTCGTCGATAGCCTGAGCAAAATCGATCTCCTCATCCTGATTAGCTGCAAGAATTTCATTTTCTGCCATTTTGGTTTGTACCTCCTTGATTATATAGGCGGGGGTCGATGCCCCGGCAGTAATGCCGATCTTATTGGCATTCGGGAGCTTTAAAGACCGAAGCTCGTCCGAATTTTCAATATGATACGTTTTACAGAAACGGCTGCACACCTCATACAGCTTGACGGTGTTGGAGCTGTGTCTGCCTCCGACCACAAGCATAATATCCGAGTCTTTAGCAAGCTCGGCAGCGTCGGACTGACGCGCGTCGGTAGCGTTGCATATTGTATCATATATAACGATGTCCGGATCGTCCTTCGGGATCACGTTTAAACACTCACCCCATACTACTATATTATACGTCGTTTGCGCCACAATTGCAAGCTTTTTTTGCAAATTTTTATAATTTTTTTCAAAAAAGGCTTTTAGCTCAAAGTTGTCCTTAAAAACGAGGCAATTTTCGTCACAATGACCAACTATCCCCTGAACTTCAGGGTGATCGCGGTCGCCTGCGATAAGGATAAAATAGCCTTCCGCGGTCTTTTCGGCTACTATTTTATGGATACGCGAGACAAAGGGACAGGTGGCGTCAAGCATCTTGTTGCCCTTGGCTTCGATCTGCTGATAGATCTCCCTGCCGACGCCGTGGGAGCGTATAACTACTGTCTCATCGGGGCGCAGCTCGTCAACGGTGTCTATTATCCTTGCGCCCTTGGCCTTCATATCGTTGACAACGTCCTGATTGTGTATGATCGGGCCGAGGGTAGCGACCTTTGTATTCTTTTCCAGTTCGCCGTAGACCATTTTTACGGCTCTGTCCACGCCGAAGCAGAAGCCTGCCGACTTGGCGACGGTGACCTTACTCATTGTCTGCTTCCTCCTTTTTATCCTCCTGAGCTTCTTCGGGAGCGCCCTCCACCAGGAACCTTATATCAGCCATATAGCGATTTTTGAGCTTTACCAGCTGACGGGGATTGGGAGCGTCGCATATCTCGCAGTACTCGGCAGGATCGATGGGAGCTCCGAATTTTACGGTGAGGGGAGTGCGGAATTTCAGCTTTTCGCCGTAGCATATGCCTACGGGGATAATCGGCTTTCCTGAACGGGCAGCAATGAGAGCTGCACCTGTATGTCCTTTCTTTGCGACTTTTCCGTCCTTTGAGCGTGTGCCCTCGGGGAAGATCATAAGGCTCCTGCCGTTATTGAGCCTGTCAACGGCGGTGTCGATAACTCCCGTATCGCCCTTTCCGCGTGCAACGGGGAAGGCTCCCAGGGAGCGTATGAGCCATGCAAAGAACTTGTTCCTGAAGAGCTCCTCCTTTGCCATAAATGCGAATTTTCCGCGGCCGCCGGTGCCAAGGAGGGGAGGATCCGCATTGGACCGGTGGTTGCAGGCGTATATGACTGTGGTATCCTTGGGGATATTATCTCTGCCCTCATAGCGGAGCTTGTACATTATGCGGAAGTACAGTCTTACAAGAAACTTGATTATGTAATACATATTGTCTCACCTCTGTACAGGTTTTTATCAGCCTATCTTGTCCTTGATGACCTTTACTATAGCAGCTGCGGACTCCTCTAAGTTCAGCTTTGTGGTATCCACAAGGACAGCGTCCTCAGCCTGTTTAAGGGGAGCTGTCTTGCGATGCATATCCTGATAGTCGCGCTTGATGATATCGTCGAGTATCTCCTGATATGTGGGACAGTCAGGCTTTTCAAGCAGCTCCTTGTAGCGGCGGTTTGCACGCTCCTCGGCAGAAGCCGTAAGGAATATCTTGACATCTGCATTGGGAAGCACTACTGTACCGATGTCTCTGCCGTCCATGATTACGTTGTTTTCACGGGCTATTTTCTGCTGAGTCTCAAAGAGGTAAGCTCTTACCTCGGGGATAGCGGAGGTGCGGGAGGCTGCCATGGAGATCTCGGGAGTCCTGATAAGATCGGAAACGTCCCTGCTGCCCAGAAATACTCTCTGAGCGCCGTCGATGAATTTAAGAGACACATCAGCCTTTTCCAGAGAAGACTCAATGTCCTTGTCGGCGATGTTGTTTTCTGTGATAAAGAGAGCTATTGTACGGTACAGCGCACCTGTATCAACGTAGATATAGCCCATTTCCTTTGAGACCATCTTTGCAATGGTACTTTTTCCTGCACCTGCAGGTCCGTCGATAGCGATGTTGATAGTTTTCATTATAAGAACTCCTTTGCTGACAGGCATAGCCTGATAATATGCTGTAATGATTAAAATAAAAAAATATGTATGGGATTCAATGGTTTTCCATTGAAAAAGTGCCCTTTTTTAACTACTTATGAGGGGAGCTGTTTCCGTCCAGCAGTTCTCTGAGTTTTCTGCTCATTTTTCTGCGGCGCTTCACAGTTGCTTCCTTATTAATAATATAGGAGCCGTTTTCACGGATAAGTATGTCTCCTTCGCGGACTTCCGCAGGGAGCTCCGTTCTTGGCAGGGAAATGATGCCGTTTTCGGTCTCGATAACGGCGGTATTGCCCTCAAATCTGTCTATTATCATCATTTTCCGCCTCTTTCCACGCTGACCGAGAGCTTTTTTCCGTCGGATTCCGCAATTATGGTACCGCAGGTATCGGTGCGGAAAATATTATCGGTATATCTGCCCAGTCTTTCAAGGGTACTCTGTGCAGGGTGTCCGTAGGGATTTTCCGAGCCGCAGGAGATAACAGCCGCGTCGGGGCGTATGACCTCCAGCAGGGCGTCTGTGGAGGAATAAGCGCTTCCGTGGTGACCGGCCTTGTAAAGGCTGACCTTTCCGAGAAGCCCGCTGTACAGCATAGCCGCTTCGGATTCGGCCTCGGCATCACCTGTGAGCAGGAAGCTTTTCTTGCCGTAGGTCAGAATAAAGCCCAGGGAATAATTGTTTAAGTCCTCGTGGAGACCTCCGTCGGGAGCTATGAATTTTACCTCGGCTTCACCGAGGGTAAGAGTTCTTCCCGCGTCGGTTTCCGAGAGCTTCACATGAGCTTTACTGCAGCTGTCGAGGAAGCGTTCATAGTACAGAGTATCCGGGATCTGCTCGTCGGGGATATGAGGTATCAGCACCTCTCCCACATCGAAGGTATCTATGATATTGTACATACCACCCATATGGTCGGAATGAGGGTGTGTAGCAATAATGTAGTCCAGCCTTCCCACGCCCAGTCTGCGCAGATAGGTGACCACCTCGTCCGAGAGGGCGTCCTCGCCGCAGTCAACGAGCATGGTAGCACCGTTGGCAGCTATAAAAGTGCAGTCGCCCTGCTGTACGTCGATGAAGTGCATTACCAGCTTATCCTCATTGGGGAAGGTATGCCGCGGCCTGCGCAGAAAATGCCAGCCGACGACTAACAGTACCGCAGCGAGCAGCAGTCCGCAGGTCTTCAGTGCTTTCTTTTTCCGTTCTGCCCGTTCCTTGTCCCGCTTTTCTGCGAGTTCCCGAAGGAGCTGCTTCTGCCTTTCGTTGAGCCCGTATTTTTCGCCTGCGGCCCTGATGAAGCTTTCCGTGTCTTTGAAGTATTTTGCCACGGCCTGTCACCGCCTTTTCGGGGATTATTGCCCTGTCCGCGGTTATCGTCCGCTACAAGGCACTTCGGGGATGTGCCGATGAGATCCCGCCGTCCTGCGGCTCTGAGAGCTTCAAGGACTATCTCCTTGTTCTTTGGCAGGAAGTACTGGAGCAGAGCACGCTGCATTGCCTTTTCCTTTGGAGTTTTGGGAACGTAGACCTTCTCCATGGTGTATGGATCCAGCTCTGTATAGAACATTGCAGTTGATATAGTGCCCGGGGTGGGGTAGAAGTCCTGCACCTGCTCGGGGCGTATCTTGTTCTCTTTAAGGAAGAGAGCAAGGTCTATGGCTTCATTCAGCGTGCTTCCGGGGTGTGATGACATAAGGTATGGAACGAGATACTGTTCCTTGCCCATGCCCTTGGTTATTTCGTAGAAGCGCTTCTGGAAGCGCTTGTAGGCTTCGATATGAGGTTTGCCCATTTTGTCGAGGACTACCGCCGAGCAGTGCTCGGGAGCCACCTTCAGCTGGCCGCTTACATGGTGCATGATGAGTTCCTTCATGAACTCGTCGTCCTTGTCCTCAATAAGGTAGTCGTAGCGTATGCCCGAGCGGATAAATACCTTCTTCACGCCCTTGACCTTGCGTATCTTACGCAGCATGGACAGATACTCGGTATGATCCACCTTCAGTGCGGGGCATGGCTTGGGAGCAAGGCATTTCTTGCCCATGCAAAGTCCCTTGGAGAGCTGCTTGTCACAGGAGGGACGTCTGAAATCAGCGGTAGGTCCGCCGACATCGTGTATATATCCCTTAAAATCGGGCATTTTCGTGATGCGTTCAGCCTCGGCAAGTACGGACTCCACGCTGCGGACAGTTATTCGTCTGCCCTGATGAAGGGCTATGGAGCAGAAATTGCAGTAGCCGAAGCAGCCGCGGTTGTGAGTTATGGAAAAGCGTACCTCCTCTATGCCGGGGACTCCTCCGAGAGCCTCATAGGACGGGTGGATAGCCCTCGTATAGGGCAGAGAGTAGATATGGTCCAGCTCCTCTGTGGTGAGGCTGTAGGCGGGAGGCAGCTGCACCAGCATCATTCTGCCGTGACGCTGGATTATGGTCTTGCCGTATACCTCGTCCTGCCAGTCGTACTGTATCTTTACTGCCTTTGCATACTCGGGCTTGCTGTCCCGCACCTGCTCGAAGGAGGGGCACTGTGCAGCGCCCAGAGGCGTGTTCACAGGCTCCGTAAGGTAGCAGGTACCGCGTATATCGTGGATCTCATGTATATTTTCGCCCTTTGCCAGACGGGTGCAGAGCTCTTGTATCTGGTGCTCGCCCATGCCGTACATGAGCAGGTCTGCGCCGCTGTCAACGAGTACGGAGGGACGCACGGCGTCGTCCCAGTAGTCGTAGTGTGCGAAACGCCGCAGGGAAGCCTCAAGGCCGCCGATGATCACGGGCACGTTCCCAAAGTATTCGCGGAGCTTCTGGCAGTAAACGATGACTGCACGGTCGGGGCGCTTTCCCGCTGCGCCCCCTGCGGTATAGGCATCGTCAGAGCGCTTTCTCTTGGCGGCGGTATAATGAGCCACCATTGAGTCGATATTGCCTGCGGTGACAAGGAAGGCATACTTCGGAGCGCCGAAGCGTCGGAAGTCCCTGTCCGTATGCCAGTCGGGCTGGGAAATGATACCGATACTGAAGCCCATGCTTTCGATGAGTCTGGTCACGATGGCAGCACCGAAGCTGGGGTGGTCAACGTAGGCATCGCCTGTGATGTATATGTAGTCGAACTGTTCTATGCCCAGATCGTCCATTTCCTTTTTTGTAGTAGGCAGAAAGCCTTCATACATGGTATCACCTCCTGTAAATCATAATTTTGCGGAACAATATTTTGATTTGAGCCGTTAGTCATCAGCTTGTAGGGGCGGCGTTACGCCGCCCGCAGTTATTCAGTTATATTGCAGGGACGATGCATACATCACACCGCAAATATAATTTTTGTATCACGGGCGGATAATATCCGCCCCTACAAACGTGAATTATAATTTATTCGTCCATTCTGCGGAGGCGCCACTCGTCATACTGCATTTTTGACATGAGTACCTTTCTTGGCTTAGCGCCTTCGCTTGCGCCGATAACTCCGCGCTCCTCAAGCTCGTCCATTATTCTTGCCGCTCTTGCATAGCCGAGCTTCAGCTTTCTCTGGAGCATGGATGTTGACAGCTGACCTGCCTCTACAGCTACCTTGATAGCGGCCTCTACGATGTCTTCATCACTGCCGCCGCCTGCGGATGGACTGCTGTCGGTGCTGCCGGAGCTGTTCTGAGACTGAGTCGCCATAAGCTCAACTGCTTCAGTGATCCTGGGATCAAAGTGAGCCTCGGTCTGTGCCCTTATATAGCGTACAGTCTCGCCTATGTCATCGTTTGAGGAGAAGCAGCCCTGTACACGGACGGGCTTTCCTGCACCTATTGGCATATACAGCATATCGCCGTTTCCGAGGAGCTTGTCTGCACCTGCCATATCTATAATGGTGCGGGAGTCTATCTGTGATTTTACCGAGAGAGCTATACGGCTGGGGATATTGGCCTTGATGAGTCCCGTGATGACATCGGTGGTAGGACGCTGTGTAGCTACAACAAGGTGCATTCCTGCGGCTCGTCCCATCTGGGCAAGACGGCAGATGTAGTCCTCCACGTCCTTTCCAGCCACCAGCATCATATCAGCCAGCTCGTCGATGAATACAACTATCTGCGGCATGGGGACGAGGTCGCCGTCTACCTCGGCCAGCTCGTTGTAGGAGCGGAGATCGTTAGCGCCTGCCTCCGCGAAGAGGTTGTATCGGCGCATCATCTCATTTACTGCCCAGCAAAGTGCGCCTGCCGCACGTTTGCAGTCGGTCACTATGGGTATGAGAAGATGCGGTATATTCTCAAATATCTTGAATTCTACTATCTTGGGATCAATGAGTATGAGCTTTACCTCGTCGGGAGTTGCATTGTAGAGTATGCTCATGATTATGGAACGGGTGCAGACAGACTTACCCGAGCCCGTTGTACCTGCGATGATGACATGAGGCATTTTTGCAATATCTCCCAGTATGATATTTCCCGTGATGTCCTTGCCCACTGCAAAGGTCAGCTTGCTCTTTGATTCCCTGAATTCGGGAGAGGAAATTATCTCGCGCAGAGTTACCGTATCCTTGGTGGAGTTCGGTATCTCTATGCCCACGGCTGCCTTACCGGGGACAGGAGCTTCTATACGGACGCCCTGTGCAGCAAGGCTGAGGGCGATGTCGTCCTCCAGACCCTTTATCTTCGAGACCTTTATTCCGGGGCCCGGCTGTATCTCATAACGTGTGATGGAAGGTCCGCGGAATATGTCCTTTATTTTTACCTCAACGCCGAAGCTCTTGAGGGTGTTCTTGATGACCTCTGCCTTCTCGCGCATTTCCTCTACGGCCTCGGCACGGTTGGAGCGTATCTCGGGGCGGGTGAGCAGATCAATGGGAGGAAGTATGTATACGGGCTTTTCCTCAATGGTCTCTTCCTCTTCTTCCTCGGGGAGTTCCTCCTCGGGAGTATCGGGCTTTCCGTCGGCAGCCTTGCTTATGAGCTGTTCAAGTCCCTCGTCGGCAGGAGCTTCTTTCTCGTCTGCGATGACCTCTTCGGTTATGGGGCTGACGGGCTCCTTTACAGGTGCGGGTGCAGGCTCTATAGCTATATCAATGGCCTTTTCCTCGGGAGTGGGCTCGCTGCTGTCATGGACTATAAGGTGATCCGTAGGCAGCGGTATATCAAGAAAATACCCGTCGGGAAGAGCCTCCACGGCTTTTTTCTGCTGTTCGGCCTTTTCCGAGGGCTTCCGCGAAGATTTTTTCGGATTTGTCATGCTTATAGCTTCAAGGTCGGCGTCGAAGTCCTTTCTTTCCCTGTCGTCGTCAAGATCGTCGTCCTCAAAGGCGTCCACGAATTCTCCGCCTATGAGCATATTCTGGAGACCGTTGACGCATTTCCCTATGAATACGAAGGGAGTTGCCAGCAACTTCAGGAAGTCCACAAGCCCCCGTCCCGAAAGGAGCATACCGAACACGAAGAACAGTACCAGTGATATGAGCCTTGCTCCCAGCTTGCCGAAGAACTTCAGCAGGGGCCCTGCTATGATAAGGCTGGAAACTCCGCCGCTTTTCAGCTTTGCTCCCTCCTCGTAGAGTATCTTGAAGTGGCCGCCGAAGGTACCTCCGGGGATACGTCCCACGGCAAATATCTGATAGGCGGCGCTGGCAAGGAATATCATGGCGATACACCATACCGTTCTGCCGCTGATGTCCTTCCTGCTCTGCTCTGTGCCAAGCTTTATGGCTGTATATATGAGTATGACCGGTATGAGGAATGCCGCTATGCCGAACACTCCCAGTATGAGATTATGCAGTGCCAGCCAGCCCTTGCTGCCCTTTACCAGCACCATCAGGGCTGTGAGTATGCCCAGAGCGAAGAGCAGTATTGACCACAGCTGGTTGCTCTCGTTCTGAGGAGCTGTCTTTGTATTGCTTTTTATAGGTTCCCTGCGCGGCGGTTCGGTTTTCTTATTCTTCTGAGCCGCGCTCTTTTTCTTTGCTTCTGCCATTTCTGCCTCCATTTTGTTCCTTATGTACTGTGCCGTATGTAAAGGCACAGCTGCGGTCAGTCCGCATATCTTTTTTCTGTATTTTCTATCATATGGTAAAGACAGTCCATTGCGTCGCCCAGACTTCCGAGGCTGTCGATAAGTCCGAGTTCTACCGCCTTGCTGCCTTCTATAACACTGCCCACATCCAGGACAAGCTCCTCTGTGTTCATCATAAGTCTGCGGAGCTCATCTTCACGGATACGGCTGTTCCGTGTGATGAAGCTTACTATCCTGTCCTGCATCTTGTCGAAATAGGAGAGAGTCTGGGGCACTCCGAGAACTGTGCCGTTCATGCGGACGGGATGGATAGTCATTGAAGCCGTAGGAACGATGAATGACCGCTTTGCGCTGACGGCAAGGGGCACTCCTATGGAATGGCCGCCGCCTACTACAAGAGATACCGTGGGAGTTTTCATGCCCGCGATGATCTCTGCCAGAGCAAGCCCTGCTTCCACGTCTCCGCCTGCGGTATTCAGTATTATGAGCAGTCCCTCAACGCTCCTGTCCTGCTCGATGGCTACCAGAGCGGGGATTATATGTTCATATTTGGTGGTCTTGTTCTGCTCTGCCAGGACATAATGCCCTTCTATCTGTCCTATGACCGACAGACAGTGTATCAGATGCCGTGAGTTCTTCGGCACCGACTGACCGTTATCACGGGCGAGCTCGGCTTCGTACAGCATCTCTTCGGCGGGGGAACAGTCTTTTTCCTTTTCGTCTGACATATATACACCTCCGAAAGCTATTCTGCGCAGCTTTCGTGAGCGTATACATTATTATTATATACTTATGCTGACTAAAAGTCAATACCGCAGCAATGGGTGTACTTTTTCGTGGGCTTTTGTGAAAAATGTTGTTTTCATCTTGACAAACCCTGGGTTTTATTGTATAGTTAAGATGTATAGGTACGGCATATTGCTGTATCTCAAAAAAATTAATACGAGAGGGGTATTAAAAAATGATAATCAAAAAGTTAACGGCAGCAGTTTCTGCACTGGCTATGTCAGCAGGTATACTGGCATATATGCCCGCAGGCACAGAGGGCGGTATCACAACAGCTGATGCAGCTTCAAAGTATAATTACGCAGAGGCTCTTCAGAAGTCAATGTTCTTCTATGAGGTACAGCAGGCAGGCAAGCTTCCTGACTGGAACTATGTAACATGGAGAGCCGATTCTATGGTGAACGAGAAGGGTGAAGAGACAGATGTCTGCAAGGGCGGCTGGTTCGACGCAGGCGACCACTTCAAGTTTACTCTTACAAACGCATATTCCGCTTCAATTCTTGCATGGGGCTACCTTGAGTACCAGGATGCAGTTGAAAAGCAGGGACTGGGCGAGATTTACCGCAACAACGTACAGTGGGGACTCGATTACCTCATGCAGTGCGACAGAGGCGATAAGATAATCGGTACTATCGGCGACTTCAAGGGCGGCTCTACCGACCATAACATCTGGTGCAGCGCAGAGGTATACCTCCGCAAGCATCATCTCAACAACGGCGACTGGAACCGTCCTTATGACGAGATAGCAGATTCCACTACAATGGCTCTCAGTGCAGCTGCACTGGCAGAGGGCTATCTTATGTTCAAGGATACCCAGCCCGACAAGGCAAAGGCTTATCTTGACCAGGCAAAGACCTACTTCAAGACAGCTGATAAGATAAGAAAGAACCAGAACGGCGCTATGGCCGATATGTACAAGCCTTCCTCATGGGTAGATGACTGTATGTATGCAGCTATCTGGCTTTACAGAGCTACAGGCGATGAGAGCTACATGGCCAAGGTAAAGAGCGATTATATCCCCAATTTCCCGCTGGAAGAGCAGTCCACCACCCGCAAGTACACCTGGGGCTTATGCTGGGATGATACTTCACAGGCAGCTGCTCTCCTCTATGCTCAGGAGACAGGCGACACGGAGTGGATCGATCACGTTTCGCACCACCTTGATTACTGGATAGACGGTTACGGCGGAAAGAAGATCGCTTATACTCCCGACGGTATGGCTTGGCTCTTCAGCTGGGGCCCTGCACGTCACGTAAGTGCTACTGCATGGCTGGCTCAGCTTGCCTGCGATACTATCTTCAAGGATGACGCTTCACTGACCAAGAAGTACAATGAATGGGCTAAGGGACAGATGGACTATATCTTCGGCGATAACGGCCTGAAGATGAGCTATGTTCTCGGTATGGGCGACAAGCAGCCTACTGCTTTCCACCACAGAACAGCTTCGGGTATCCACGATGACCACTGGAACGAGCTCGGACAGGCTACAGGCGGTGCAGAGGGCTGGCAGACAGAGTATGCTCATACTCTCTACGGCGCTCTCGTAGGCGGTCCCGACCAGACAGGTAAGTACATAAATCAGGTATCAAAATATGAGTACTCAGAGGTAGCTATCGACTACAACGCAGGCTATACAGCAGCTCTCTGCGCCCTCGTTGACGATTACAGCGGAACTACCGATCCTTCATTCCCGCCCACAGAAACTCCGACATGGGCTGAGTGGGAGATAGCAGCTGTTCTCAACGGCAGCGGCGACAGCTATACAGAGATCAAAGCATGGGCTATGAACCACACAGCATGGCCTGCAAGAGTTGCAAAGGATATTGAGTATCGTTATTACTTTGATATATCCGAGGCCATTGCAAAGGGACTTTCTGCCGACGATATAAAGGTCGAGGGCAAGTCACAGCAGTACAGCAAGGGGGAGCAGGGCTATGCAGAAGTTTCAGGTCCTTACAAGTATGAGGGAGATCCTACAGGAAATACCTACTATGCTCTCATCAAGTTCGAGGACGGCAGAGCTATACAGCCTACCGGCCAGAGCGAGCACAGAGATGAGGTACAGTTCAGAGTATCAGTTCCCGATGCTATCGACGGACAGTCCACAAAGGGTGCATGGGATCCTACGAACGACTGGTCTTACAAGGGCGGTATCTCCAAGGATGCAGACCTCAAGAAGGATAATTCTCTCAATAAGCAGATAACAATGTATGTTGACGGCAAGCTGGTATGGGGTACTGAGCCCGACGGCACAGAGCCCGAGCCATATTCAGTTCCCGGCAAGGCTCCTGTGAGTAATACAACCACAACAAGCACAGTCACAACAACAAGTACAACCACCACAACAACAACTTCAACAAGCACAACTTCAACAACAAGCTCAACTCCTGCGCAGCTGCCTGAGATCAACTGGGGAGACACTAACATGGACGGCAAGGTCGATCTTGCAGACGCTGTTCTTATAATGCAGGCTCTGGCTAACCCCAATAAGTACGGTATCGACGGTACTTATGAGAAGCATATCACAAGACAGGGTCAGCTCAACGGCGACGTTGATCAGTCTACAAAGGGACTCACAGGCGACGACGCAGTTACCATTCAGGAATATCTTTTAAAGCTTATCCCTTCACTTCCTAAAACAAATTAATTAATTCATATTTTAGAAATAAGAGGAAATTCGTTTCCTCTTATTTTTTTTAGCTTTTTGTCAATCTGCACAATATTGTTTTATCGCCATTAGGAAAATGAACGAATTTCCAGAAAACTATTTACTTTTTTTTTTCGATATAATATAATATGATTGATGAGTCGGGATTAGTGCAGGTTCTGTTCGAACACTCGATTTATCGCTGATTAACACGATATAACCGCGATGTTTGCACTGGCATTGCGTTATAAACTTATATTCAAATTTTCAGGGAGGGTATTCAAATGCACAAGAAAATTGCAAAAGCAGTTACAAGCAGCCTTATGGCAGCATCAATGGTTGCTTCAAGCGTGGCAGCTCTCGTTCCGATGAGCGCATCAGCAGGCAACTGTCTTGGTCAGAACGACTTCGATGACGGAGTTGGTCTTCCTTGGCATATCTGCGTAACAAACCCCGCAGAGCAGAAGTTCGACATGAAGGGCGGTACATATAACTGTACTATCGTTAACCCCGGCGGAGAGAAGCGCGGCGGTGACTCAAGATGGGACTGTCAGTTCAGACACAGAAGTCTCCATATCGAAAAGGGACATCACTATACAATTCACTGGGAAGTTGACGCTTCCAGCGCTGGTGAGCTTCACACACACATCCACAGACTCAGCGGTTCAGGCGACGGTGCTTGGCAGGATAACGCAGAGCAGTGGGATAAGGGCTGGGACAACGTAAAGATCTCAAAGGGTAAGAATGAGTTCGATTCAGAGTTCACAGCAAAGGAAACTCTCGAGGTTGCTGAGTGGGCATTCCATTACGGTGGCGCAGGCCCATACCAGACACAGGATTGTTTCCCTGAGGGAACAACCCTTAAGTTCGATAACATGAAGCTTGAGTGTTCAGACTGTGGAGATACTTACAAGGATGAGAAGAGCACACCTTGTCTTTGGGATCCTTCCAATGAGCTCGGCGTTGTTACTCCTCGTAGTGACGTAAGAATCAACCAGGTTGGTTACTTCACAAACGCTCGTAAGCTTGCTACTTATGCTACAAGCGATAGCAAGTCTGCTGTTTCGTTCACAGTAAAGAAGAACGGTACAGCTGTTTACACCGGCACAGGTAAGGTTATCGGCATGGATAAGGATGCCGGCGACTACTGCCAGATCCTCGACTTCTCAGAGGTTAAGGAGCCCGGTACATACACAATCGAAGTTGACGATACTTCAAATACATTCCTCAATCCTAAGACAAAGGAAACATACAAGAAGTACATCAGCCATGAGTTCAAGATCGGTGACGACGTTTACGAAGGCATCGTTAAGGACGCTATGAACTACTTCTATCAGAACCGTTCAGGTATGGACATCGAGAGCGCTTACATCACTTCTCACAATGAGAAGGACGACGCTAAGAAGCTTGCTCACCAGGGCGGTCACTATCCTAACGATAATGCGTATGTTCAGCCTAAGTGGCAGAAGTCTTACGGTCAGGAATTCGACGGTGATACATCCGTTACTGTTGACTGCGTAGGCGGTTGGTACGATGCCGGTGACCACGGTAAGTACGTTGTTAACGGCGGTATCTCTGTATGGACTCTCCAGAATATGTATGAGAGATCCAAGGTTCAGGGTACAGATGCAAAGTGGGCTGACGGAAAGACAATGTCTATTCCTCAGAACTACAGCGTTGGTAATATCAAGTTTGACGGCACAGGTTCTCCTGATGTCCTTGATGAAGCAAGAGTTGAGCTCGAGTGGATGTTCAACATGATCGTTACATCTAAGGATAAGCATTGGGGTTCAAAGTGCGAGAATCTTGTATACCACAAGATGCACGACCACAAGTGGACAGGTCTTGCTACAAAGCCTTGGGACTACGCAGGCGAGAAGCTTGCTGACGGTTCCGACGGTTGGAATACAACTCGTATAGTTAAGCCTCCTACGTATGCAGCTACACTCAATATGATCGCTTGTGCTGCACAGGCTTCACGTCTCTGGAAGGGTATCGATGATTCCTTCTCAGCTAAGTGCCTTGAGAAGGCTGAGACTTCATGGAAGGCTATGATGGCTAAGAAGTCAAGCTGGTACGGCGTTGACCTTGGTAAGGATGCTTGGGAGAAGGATCCTCAGTTCGCTCCTCTCGATCAGGCTATCGGCGGCGGCGGCTACGGCGATACATACGTAGACGACGATGCTTACTGGGCAGCTTGTGAGCTCTTCTCAACAACAGGTGACGAAGAGTACTACAACTTCCTCAAGGATTACAAGAACATCCACGAGGGTGACGGCCACGATAAGGCATTCGACATCACTACCAGCCTCGGCGGCGGTGAGAACAACGGTTCATTCAGCTCATTCAACTGGGGCTGTACAGCTGGTCTCGGTACTGTAACACTCTTACTCAGCGATAAGGTATCTGCTGAGGATAAGGCTACAGTTGAGGCTAATATCAAGAAGTGTGCTGATACATACGTTGCTTTCGAGGACGGCGCTACAAACGGTATGGGTATTCCTTACAAGGGAACTACATTTACTGATGAAATCAACTGCCCCGGTGAAGTAATCGAGGGTTATGAGTGGGGTTCAAACTCATTCGTTATCAATAACGCTATCGTTATGGCTTATGCTTACGATATCTCACATGATGCTAAGTACTTCAACGGTGCTGTTTCAGCTCTCGACTACATCTTCGGACGTAACGGTCTCGGATTCTCATTCGTTACCGGTTACGGTACATATCATTCAAATAATCCTCACCACAGATACTGGTCTTACGAGCTTGACCACAGCTTCCCGATGGCTCCTTCAGGAGTTATGTCCGGTGGTTGCGGCGCAGGCCTCCAGGATCCTTATGTTGGCGGTCTCGGCTACGAGAGAGGTAAGACTGCTTCACAGAAGTGCTTCGTTGACTCTATCGAAGCTTGGTCTGTTAACGAGGTTACCATCAACTGGAATGCTCCTTTTGCTTGGGCTATGGCATTCTTTGATGATGAGGCTCCTTTATTCCCGAAGAAGGACGATGTTCAGACAACAACCACAACTACAACTACAACAGCTCCTATAACAACAACAACTACACAGGGTGGCGGCGACGTTACTGTTACACTCTGGGGCGATGCTAACTGTGACGGAACTGTTGACCTTGCAGACGCTATCCTCATCATGCAGTCACTTGCTAACCCCAACAAGTACGGCATCGGCGGCACAGCTGCTAAGCCTCTTACAAAGCAGGGCCAGGCAAATGCAGATGTTGATACATCTACAAAGGGCCTCACAGGTGATGACGCTGTTAAGATCCAGGAGTACCTCCTCAAGAAGGTTGCTTCTCTCGATCCTACTAAGTAATCACTGAATTACAAAAATATGAAGCGGCGCCTTTGCGCCGCTTTGTTTTTAACTGACAGGAGGGAATATTCTGGCTAATATTCTTGATTATCTCGATTGGCGCGGTGATGTGCCTTTTTCTGCCGATCCCTTTAACGAGGTCGACGGTCTTGTCCTTTCACAATTCTGCTACATTCCCCTTGAAGGTGTGGTTTCGGAGAGCTTTGACGAGGAGATCAGTATCCCTGATGCCTTCAGAAAATATTCCCCGGACTCAATTGATACAAAACAGAGGATAATTACCTTTGAGCAGGATAATCTGCTCTTCAGAAGGCTTGCAGAGTCAAGGCGATTCCGAGGTACTATTTTAAAGGGCTACGTCAGCCATGTTAAGGACGCAGAGGATCTCCAGTTTTCGGCCATAACCTTTATCCTCGGTGACGGAAGCGGGTTTATTGCTTTCAGAGGCACCGACGGTACTGTTGTGGGCTGGAAAGAGGACTTCAACCTCAGCTATATGCAGCAGACCGCAGGTCAGCAGAGAGCTGTATCCTATATCAACAGAGCCTTTGCGTGCGGAGATCATGCGATCCGTCTCGGCGGACACTCAAAGGGCGGAAATTCCGCTATTTACTGCTCGCTTTTCTGTGAAGAGGAGATACAGAAAAGGATAACGAATATCTATTCCTATGACGGCCCGGGATTCAGGGACGAAATAGTTCAGTCGGAAGGGTATAAAAAAATGCTTCCGAGAATAAGGAGCTTTATTCCCGAAGCGTCTATTGTAGGTATGCTTCTCGGCAGCGGCAGCGATCCCAAGATCGTCAAGACATCGGTAAACGGTATCAAGCAGCATTATGCCTATTACTGGGAGCTGCGCCGTAACCGCTTTATTATGGCCGACAGGCTGAAAAAGTCAGGCGATGTTATAAATAAGGCTATATCCGGGCTTTTGTCCGATTTCAGCGATACAGAGAGGGAGATATTTACAGATTCTCTTTTTGAGATACTCAGAGCACCCGATAAGGAGACTCTGAAGGAGATCAACAAGCTCAGCTCCTATCCTGCGATCATAAAGGCTATATCCAAGCTGCGTCCCGAGCAGCAGGCCGTTATGAAGGAGGCGTTCAAGAAGATCGCTCAGAACGGCACAGGCGCACTTTTTAAACCGCAGTAAAAAAGGCTTCACATATTAATGTGAAGCCTTTACGTTTACTATTCAGTGATCAAACACCGTACTTAGCTGTAGCAACGGGAACTCCGGGGCCCATTGTTGAAGTAACTGTGCAGCTCTTGAGGTAAGTACCCTTGGCAGCAGCAGGCTTTGCCTTAACAACAGCCTCCATAAGTGTGTTGAAGTTCTCTTCGAGCTTAGCAGCTCCGAAAGAAGCCTTGCCGATGGGGCAGTGGATGATGTTGGTCTTGTCGAGACGGTACTCGATCTTACCAGCCTTAGCATCTGTAACAGCCTTTGCAACGTCAGGAGTTACAGTACCTGCCTTCGGGTTAGGCATAAGACCACGAGGTCCGAGAACCTTACCGAGACGGCCTACGAGACCCATCATGTCAGGTGAAGCAACAACAACGTCGAAATCCATCCAGTTTTCCTTCATGATCTTGTCTACGAGATCCTGACCGCCAACATACTCAGCGCCTGCAGCCTTAGCTGCCTCATACTTGTCTTCCTTGCAGAATACGCATACACGAACAGTCTTACCTGTACCGTTAGGGAGAACAACAGCGCCTCTTACCTGCTGGTCAGCGTGTCTTGAGTCAACACCGAGACGGATATGAGCTTCAATAGTTTCATCAAACTTAGCCTTTGCGTTCTTGCAAACTAAGTCAAGAGCCTCAGCGGACTCGTACTGCTTTGCATAATCAACAGCCTTTGCGCTGTCAACATATTTTTTGCCGTGTTTCATTATATTTCCTCCTATTTAAGTGGTAATACCGGGGAGCTTATAGCTTACCCGATTAGCGGAATTTTCCTCCCACCAATAGAACTCCGAAAACGGGGAAGTATCCCCACTTCATCATTCAAAAAATTGATTAGTCAACAACTACAACGCCCATTGAACGAGCTGTACCAGCGATCATGCTCATAGCTGCCTCGAGTGAACCTGCGTTGAGGTCAGGCATCTTTGTCTCAGCTATCTTCTGAACCTGTTCCTTTGTGATGTTTGCAACCTTGGTCTTATTGGGAACTCCCGAACCGCTGTTGATGTTGCAAGCCTTTTTGATGAGGACTGCTGCAGGGGGAGTCTTTGTGATGAACGAGAATGAACGGTCTGCATATACAGTGATAACAACAGGGATGATCATTCCGATGTCGTTCTTTGTTCTCTCGTTGAATTCCTTTGTGAATGCCATGATATTAACGCCGTGCTGACCGAGTGCCGGACCAACAGGCGGTGCAGGAGTAGCCTTTCCTGCTGCGATCTGAAGCTTAATGTAGCCAACTACTTTCTGTGCCATGTATTCGCACCTCCATAAATGTGGTAAATGGCGAGGCAAGAATTATTTTACCTCTCCCACGGAAACCCTCCGGGTTTCTTTTGACCTGAACTAATCCTCCACTCTTACGACCTGGCTTATAGGCAGGGTAGTGGGGGTTTCACGACCGAACATTGAGACAAGAAGGTCTACTGAACGATCGTCGAGATTGATGTTCTGAACGACACCTATAAATCCGTCCATAGCAGTACCCGAGATACGGACATTATCGCCTACCTTGAAGTCTACCGATACGGTAGATACCTCTACTCCGAAGAGCTTCTGCACCTCTTCCTCTGAAAGGGGAGTGGGCTCTGAAGCAGGTCCGACGAAGCCTGTACAGCCTCTGGTATTTCTAACGACGTACCATGAATCATCATTCATTACCATCTTGACAAGAACGTAACCGGGGTAGGTCTTGCGTTCTACTTCTTTGGTTTTGCCATCAGTGATCTCTTCTGCTTTTTCGGTAGGAACTCTGACCTCTTGGATAAGTTCATGAAGCTTACGGTTTTCTACAACCTTTTCAATATTCTGAGCTACCTTATTCTCATAGCCTGAATATGTGTGGATAACATACCACTTAGCTGCTTCTGACATAATAATCCTCCTGATCTCCTATGAATTAGCCTGCGTTGTAAACGAGACGCAGCAGGGCAAGAAATCCCTGATCGAGTAATCCTACAAGAATAGCTGAAGCGACGATAACGCCCAGTACAACAGATGTATTGTTTACGACTGTCTTCTTGGTAGGCCAAACCACTTTCTTGAATTCGATTCTGAGGTCCTTGAACCACTTGACAATCTTATTGCCCTGTTTCTTCTCGGACTTCTTTTCTGAAGATGTATTCTTAGCCATAAAAATACCCCTTCCGATTACTTTGTTTCCTTGTGAAGAGTATGCTTTCTGCAGAATTTGCAATGCTTCATCATTTCAATTCTGTCAGGGTCGTTCTTCTTGTTTTTCTTGGAAACATAGTTGCGCTGTTTGCACTCTGTGCAAGCTAAAGTAACCTTTACTCTCATATCGGCACCTCCTGAATTAGTACTTCCTTCGTTACCGAAGGTAGGTTGTTTGCCTCCCTCGCACGGGGACAAAAAAATAAACCCCCAACGAGGTACTAAAATTATAACACATATAAATACAAAAGTCAAGCATTTTTCGCAGAAAAACTGAAATTTTCTTTTTATAATAGTATATAAGGGCAGTTCTATTGACCGCAGGGCTGAAAAGTGCTATAATTTAATGTAAATCATGCCGGACAGACGGGAGGGATATTATGGGGGAAAGGATCGGAGTATCCGTGATAATACCTGCTCATAACGAGGAAAAATATGTCGTACGGTGCATAGAGTCCGTAAAGCAGGCGGCAGCGCGTGTAAAATGCGGAGTTGAGATAATAGTTGTATGCAACAGGTGTACTGACAGGACAGCGGAGCTTGCTGAAGAAAACGGCGCGCGCGTGGTCAGAGACGAGAGCCGCTGCATAGCTACAGTGCGCAATGCTGGTATATCCGCAGCCCGCGGAAAGGTCATCATGACCATAGACTGCGATAACCGCATGACCGAGGGTACTATCCGCGAGATACTTGGTATGCTCAACAGCGGAAGGTATATCGGCGGCGGAGCGCCTCTGCGCTTTGAGCGCTATTCATTCCCTCTGTGGCTGAATGATATGATGTGCCGTGGGGGCTTTAAGCTCACAGGCCTTTACTGCGGTATATTCTGGGCAGAGAAGGCTTCCTTTGACGCAATAGGAGGCTTTGCCGAGAAAAAGGCGGGAGAGGATATCGCAACCGCAAAGCTGCTGAAGGCCTACGGAAAGAAGCAGGGAAAGGTCTACGGCTGTCTGAAGAAAAATCATCTGATAAATTCCACGAGGAAATTTGACGATATGGGAGACTGGATGTATCTGAAGCTTGCTTTCAGGAATGCGGGAGCGCTTCTGAAGGCGGCAATGGGCGACCGCAGCGGATATGACAGGCTCATGGACGAGATATTTTACGATTACAATGATAATCATAAATAAGGTGTGCAGCGCGGATATTACCCGCCTGTTTATGATCTGCATAAGGAGGAGAATATGAAACTTGCAGAAGCTTTACAGGAAAGAGCTGATCTTAACCGCAATATCGAACAGCTAAGAAGCAGACTTATCAATAACGCTCTGGTACAGGAAAACGAGGAGACCGCAGAGGATCCAAAGTCACTCATTAAAGAGCTTGACGGCTCCGTGATGCGGCTTGAAGAACTCATGCGCCGTATAAATCAGACCAACTGCGCTACGGTCTGCAACGGCGTGAATATAACAGAGCTCATTGCCAGGAAGGACGCTCTCAAGGTGAAGATATCAGTATACAAGGATCTTGTGGAAAGCGCGAGCCAGACTGCAAGACGCGCACGTATGTCCGAGATCAAGATACTTAGCACAGTTGACGTCAGAAAGCTCCAGAAACAGATCGACGATATGTCAAAGGAGCTTCGCGTTACAGATAATACGATCCAGTCACTCAACTGGTCGACGGAGCTTATTTAAGCTTTTCGGCGTAGTTATCCGCGGGGCGAATGCAAAAAAAGCCTTTCCGAAAGGAAAGCATCTTGTATGGTCATGCAGGAGCGCATGGAGGTCCGAATCCTCTCTTATCGTTACGCTCAGACACCGCACAGACGTACATATACGGCTCATCGTTATATACCGTGCATTGACCGCGGCAACGAGGGTGTGGATCGGGGATAATTTAAAAAAGTATATTTATCATACTTCATGGAGGTATTTATGAAGCTTAAAAAGCTCTTTTCGGCAGCTATTGCCGCTTTTATCATCGGAGCCGCCTTTCCTGCTGCTGTTCCTTACAGAACAGCGGCAGATCAGGCTTACCATTCAACAGTCGTAGCAGGTGACCTTACCTTCTATAAGTACAGCGACCATGTGGAGCTTGCTTCCGCTTCCGCAGCAAAGGGAGATGTGTCTGTACCTGCACGTATATCGGGACTTCCCGCAACTGTTATTGCAGGGGGAGCTTTTTCGGGAGCAGGCGTGACTTCTGTAACTGTTCCCGACAGCTATAAGACCATAGAGAAGAACGCTTTTGCAAAGTGCAGCAAGCTCTCCGAGATAACCATACTCGGAAAGGAATGTAATATTGACGAAAGCAGCACTACTATATCCGACAGTGTAAGCAGCGACGGTTCCAAAGGCAGCTTCAAGGGCACAATATCGGGCTATAAGGGCTCAACTGCCGAAAAATATGCTTTAAAGAACGGCTATTCCTTCAAGGTGCTGTCGGATGCCGTGACCACTTCTTCTTCCACAACTACTTTGACCACAACTACCACTACTACTACCACAACTGCAAAACCGACGACTACCACCACTACTGCCATAAAGCCTGCCGAGCAGGGAAAGCCTGTTTTCCGCATGAGCAGCACTCAGGTATATCATGATCTATCTCACGGCTCACACCAGCATATTTCCCTGTCCGTTGAGGGCGCCGACGGTCTTTACTGCGATACGCTGATATATGTATACTATGACAAGCGTCTGACGTTGGGAGAGGCTGTGCCCGGAGCGGCTGTCAGCAAGCTCACCACAGGACAATATGTCGGGGATACAGGCGATTTCATAGTGCTCAATACCGCAGGCAGTGAAAACGCAGGCAGGGACGGTATTATGTGGGACTTCGATTTTATCGTTCCCGAGGACACCAATGTGGGAGATGTATTCGAAATAAACATAGGTGCTTCCAAATATGGCGAAATACAGCCCCTTTTCACTGATTTTGAATACGACAGCAAGGGTACGGCGATGACAAAGTACATATTCACCGAAGGTCTTGCCTCCGGAAAGATAGAGGTCATACCCAATCCGCCCTATTCTCTGGGCGATGTGAACAACGACAAGCTCATCGACTCAGTTGATGCTTCGGCTGTGCTGGCAGAGTATGCTTCGTTATCGGGAAATCACGGAACGACCTTTATTGACGCAAGACAGCTTATAGCTGCCGACGTAAACCGCGACAACAAGGCGGATTCGGTGGACGCTTCCCTTATACTTGCGTACTACGCTTATATTTCAGGAAATAATCCCTTCTGCGACCTGGAGTCGTATCTGCAGAAGATGAATGAGGAAAAGAGATCATGACCGATGTTATCATAGTCGGCGGCGGTGCGGCAGGCTGCTTTGCGGCTGTTCATGCGGCAAGGTTCGGCAAGTCCGTGCTGCTCTTTGAAAAGAATGAAAAGCTTGGCAGAAAGCTGAGGATAACGGGCAAGGGACGATGCAATGTCACGAATAACAGTTCCTCGGACGAGCATATGAAGAATATCCCCGTAAATCCAAGATTTATGTACAGCTCCTTTGCAAGCTTTGACGCGGAGTGTACCATGAGCTTCTTTGAGGAGCTGGGAGTTCCTCTCAAGACCGAGCGCGGCAACAGAGTCTTTCCTGTCAGCGATAACGCAAATGACATTGCCGATGCTCTTGCGAAGGAAATGAAGAAGCTGGGCGTGAAGGTCATAAACAGGCGCGTCACGAAGATACTCACCGAAAACGGCGCAGTATGCGGTGTAAAGGCAGGCGGAGAGCAGTATCCTTCCGCGGCTGTGCTTATTGCCTGCGGGGGAAAGTCATATCCCGCCACGGGCTCAACAGGGGACGGCTATATGCTGGCAGAGGCGCTCGGACATACTGTCACCGAGCTGAAACCGAGCCTGGTGCCGCTGACTTCTCCCGATAAGTTCTGCGCGGAGATGATGGGGCTGTCCCTGAGAAATGTGACCGTTGACCTTATGGACGGCAAAAAGTGCATATACAGCGAAATGGGGGAGATGCTCTTTACTCATTTCGGCGTTTCCGGGCCGCTGGTGCTCAGTGCCAGCTCCCATATAAGGGATATGGCGCCTGACCGTTACAGGCTAATTATTGATTTGAAGCCCGCCCTGTCTCCCGAGCAGCTTGACGCAAGGATACAGCGCGATTTCGCGGAAAATCTCAACAGGGACTTCCAGAACGGCATAAGAAAGCTCCTTCCTGCAAAGCTCATACCTGTAGCGGTAAGGCTTTCGGGAATAGCTCCGGAGCAGAAGATAAACGGCATTACAAAGGAGCAGAGACGAAAGTTCGGGGAGCTTATCAAGGCATTTCCCGTAAGGATCTCGGGCTTCCGTCCTATTGACGAGGCAATTATCACCAGCGGCGGTATCTCCGCTAAGGAGATAGATCCCGGAACTATGGAGTCAAAGCTGGTCAGCGGGCTCTATTTTGCGGGCGAGGTCATAGATGTGGATGCCTATACAGGGGGCTTCAATCTTCAGATAGCTTTTTCCACTGCTTATACTGCGGCGGTGAATATGTAAAAAAGGGGTAAATGATATGGGATGTTTAGGTAATCTTTTATGGCTCATTTTCGGTGGGTTCTTTTGCGGCCTCAGCTGGCTCCTGGTGGGACTGCTCTGGTGCCTCACCATTGTGGGGATCCCGATAGGAGTTCAGTGCTTCAAGTTTGCGGGACTGTCCTTCTGTCCCTTCGGCAAGGAGGTAGTTTACGGCGGTGGACCTGTAAGGCTGCTGCTGAACATCGTATGGCTCATCTTCGGAGGTCTTGAAATGGCGCTGGGATTTGCTGCATTCGGTGTTGTTCTGTGTGCTACAATAATAGGTATACCATTCGGACTTCAGATGTTCAAGCTTGCAAAGCTGGCGCTTATGCCTCTGGGTGCCGAGGTAAAGGTAGTGTGAGTCATGGAAAAAGATCGCTGGCGTATATTCTTCAGGTACGTTTTTGAGTTTATTGCGGCGGGCTTTGCGGGCTGGATATACGAGGTCGTTACGGTATGGGTGATGTACAGGTATTTTGATAACAGAGGTATGCTTCACCTGCCGATAATACCCATATACTCTGTGGGAGCCTTCATACTTCTGGTAATGCTGAGAAAAAAGCGCAATCCCGTTTTTATCTTTTTTTTCGCAATGGCTGTGACTACATTATTCGAGCTGGGAGCCTCATATCTGCTGGAATTCATATTCCATGAGCAGTTTTGGACCTACGAAAACTGGTACTTCTCCATACTTGACAGGTCGAGCCTTATTTCAAGTGCTATATTCGGTATCCTTGCAGTGGGCTATTTTTATATGCTTCATCCGCTGTCGGGGAAGCTCAGCGGGAAGCTGCCGAAATCAGCCTGTGTCGGACTGAGTATATTCGGCTTTACTGCTGTGCTTACAGATATTGTCATCTCCTTTTCGGAGCATCTTAAATGAAAATATCCCGCGAAGTTTATTCTTTGCGGGATATTGTTTTACAGCAGCAGGCGCAGCGTACAGAGGCGGCGCCGTTTTCTTTCAGCACGGCGGTTATTTCACGCAGAGTGCTGCCTGTTGTGCATATATCGTCTATGAGGAGCACATTTCTGCCCTTTACTGCGGTTGAGTCGGCCGAGAATGCTCCCGTCAGGTTTACTGCTCTTTCGTCCTTGCCGAGAGTCTTCTGTGTATAAGTCGGACGCTTTTTGGATAAGGCGTGCAGCTCCACGGGGATACCGAGTGCTCTGCCCGTCTCCTTTGCTATGAGCGCAGCCTGATTGAAGCCGCGCTTTATTGTGTCTCTGCGGTACATGGGGACGGGTACTATTATATCCGCGGTAACATTTTCGCTGCGGAGCCTGTCTGCAAGGGCACAGCCCAGCGCATAGGAGGCGTTTCCGTCAATGCCGTTTTTCATAAGGAATATGGCAGGGCTTATCTCGCTGTCGTATTCATAGGCAGCTGTGAAGCTCAGTGCGCCTTCTATCTCAAATCTACCGTTGTAGGTATGGAGCTTTGCTTCACATTCATGGCAGAAGCGCTCCATAGCACCGATGTAAGCTCCGCATATGGGACAGCGTGTGGGGAAGAACAGATGCAGGAGCTTTCTTTTCAATGAATATTTCATATCATCACCTATAATTAAAGCTCCGCGGTTTACGGAGCTTTTATCTTTAGAAATACATATATAACTGGCATTTTATCATGCCGTTGTAGAGCTTTCTGCGCTTGCGGGCTTCCGTGCCGAAGAACTTCTCGAACTCCTCGTGAGGGGAGATGATATAGCTCTGACGGCTGCCGCCCTTTCCAAGAACTCTGCCCATTTTTCTGTATATGTCCTCAGCCTCTCTCAGTTCAAGGAGTCTCTCACCGTAGGGAGGGTTGCAGATAACTATGGAATTTTCAGGCTGAACGAATTTCGTAATATCGGCCTGTTCTACCTTTACGCGGGACTTTATCCCTGCCTTGTGGGCGTTATCAAGAGTAAGCGCAACGGCTGCGTCGTCGATATCCGCGCCTATGCCGCGGAACTCCGCGCTTCTGTCTACGTTGTCTATGGCGCGTCTGCGCTCCTCCTGCCATATTTTTGAGTCAAAGCAGCTCCATTTTTCAGCGGCAAAGCGTCTGTTTATACCCGGAGCTATCTTCAGAGCCTTGAGAGCAGCTTCTATAAGAAGAGTACCGCTGCCGCAGAAGGGATCACATACTACCGAATCGGAACGAACTCTTGCAAGGTCGATTATGCCTGCCGCAAGAGTTTCCTTTATGGGAGCCGCATTGGAATTGCGTCTGTAACCGCGTTTGTGGAGCCCTACTCCGCTGGTATCGAGATAAAGGGAAACAACGTCCTTGAGGATGCTGAACTTTATTTGCACTGTCGGGCCGCTTTCATCGAACCAGCTTATGCCGTATTTGTCCTTGAGCCTTTCCACAGCTGCCTTTTTTACGATCGACTGACAGTCGGGAACGCTGTGCAGCGAGGAATTGAGAGAATAGCCCTTTACGGGGAAGGCGTCCTGAGGACCGATGTAGCGTTCAAGCTCTACAGCCTTTACGCCCTGGAAAAGCTCCTCGAAGGTAGTCGCCCTGAACTCTATGAGCTCTATTAGCACTCTTTCTGCCGTTGAGAGGCAGAGATTAGCACGGGCGAGGATATTATCGTCGCCCGTGAAGCTTATTTTGCCGTCGCTGACCTTAAGGTCAGTGCCGCCTATTTTTTGTATTTCGTATTTCAGTACGCTTTCCAGACCAAAATGGCATGGACAGCATAATCTTATTTTATCGTTCAAGTTATCACCTGTTATAAGTATTAGACTCCGCCGCCGGCATCTCCGCCAGCTGCACCGCCTCCGACGTCACCGCCGCCAGCTGCACCGCCTCCGATGTCACCGCCGCCTGCTGCACCGCCTCCGATATCACCGCCGCCAGCTGCACCGCCTCCGACGTCACCGCCGCCAGCTGCACCGCCTCCGACATCGACACCGCCAGCTGCACCGCCTCCGACGTCACCGCCGCCTGCTGCGCCGCCGCCCTGTGCGTCAGAAGCACTTGTGGTGGCCTGTGTTGAAGGTGTATATCCGTGAGCACCGTCACAGTACGGAGGAGAATAGGTATCTGTAACCTGAGATTTCCAGTATCCGATTATTCCTCTCGGACAATACTGACCTGCGATACGTCCCGTAGATGTACACATAGGACTTTCGATAACGGTCTTGACCTTTTCAAAGTACGGACCTGTTTCGGGATACATTGTATTTGCATACTCACCGATTAGATTCTGCCATACCTGAGCTGAGATACCTGATGTTACCTGGATCTGGCCGTATTTGTACTTGAATCCGACAGTTATACCGCTGACGAAATCAGGTGTAAGACCTACGAAGGCCTCATCGTACCAGTCCTGTGTAGTACCTGTCTTACCGCAGACTTCCTTATTACTGAGTCTTGCAGCAGTACCTGTACCGTGGTCAACAACGTTCTTCAGGAGACGGTTCATAACGTATGCTGTCTCATCCGAAACAGCCTGTCTCGGATTGCCGTTGTTCTGATATATTACCTGCTGGTTGCTGTCTTCGATTCTGGAGATGATGTGAGCTTCGTTGTATATACCGTTATTTCCGTAGGGGAGATAAGCGTTTACAAGGTTTTCGAGCGTAACACCGTAATCCAGCGCACCAAGGCTCAGAGGCGAATAGAGCTTATCAAGCGAAGCAAGATCGAGTCCGAGTTTTTCCTTGGAGAATTTATAGACTTCTTCCAGTCCGTACTGGTCTACCAGCTGGGCAGAGCAGGTATTGTATGACTGCTGAAGAGCCATATAAGCCATTACATTGCCGCCGTAACCTGCTTGTTTTCCGTAGTTGAGAGGCCAGGGATTTCCGTCTTCACCTGTCATGATACCGGCGTCCTTGATGCCTGTACCCCAGCAAAGCTTGCCTGTCTCGATACCGTAGCCGTAACCTGTAAGAGGCTTTATGGTAGAACCTACCTGACGTCTGTCTCTTACTGCGTAGTTGGAAACGAGAGAGTCCTCCTTGGGACCTACGTTACCTACAGCACAGAGCACCTCTCCGTCATAGTTGAGAGCTACGAAAGCAACATGAGGATAATAGATCTCGGGGGTTCCGTCGGGATGATTGAGCGGTTCGATATCAGCGGAATAACCGTTGATCTCAGGTGCGTAATACGGGTAGAAGTTGTGCAGGTCAAGCATCTTATCCTCGATGTATTTCTGCATCTTGTCATCATAGGTGGTATATACCTTATATCCGCCCTTCTGGATCTTGTTCATAGCCTGAGAATAGTCAAGATCGTATTTTTCCATGAATATATCGACTGCTTCATAGTAAGTAGCGTCCACGATCCAGCTGTAGGCCTTTTCCTTTTCCTCCAGCTTCTTGGCGTCGTACTCGGGATGGAGCTTTTTGAATTCCTCCGAATCAGTATATAAGAGCGGAGCTTTGAGGTACTGCTGGTACTCGTCGAAGGTAATGGCACCGTTCTCGTAAAGCTTGTAGAGAACGTATTCCTGACGTGGCTTGTTGTTGGCTCGTCCGTTTATGACCACAGGCTCCTTAGGATCATTGTCTCTGTGGTACTCGACGAAGGGACCGTATTCCTCAGGGCTCTTGGGGATAGCAGCGAGAACTGCTGCCTCCGGAACAGTAAGCTGCTCCACGTTTTTACCGAAGTAACGGATGGAAGCGAGCTGTATGCCGTTGATAGGTCCGCCGAAGCCAATATAGTTGAGGTATTCCTCCAGGATCTCGTCCTTTGAGTAGGTCTTTTCCAGCTGCATAGCCGAGAAGATCTCACGGATCTTACGCTGAGGGGTATGCTCATCGTCACCTGACAGATTCTTTACCAGCTGCTGGGTGATGGTAGAACCACCCTGCTCGGTATCATAGAAGTGCAGGAACATATTGGCGAAAGCTGAGAATGTACGCTTGTAGTCAACACCGTCGTGCACGTAGAAACGCTCGTCCTCGGTATAGACGAAAGCATTGCGGACGTGCTGGGGTATTCTTTCTATATCCACAGGGATACGCTGGAAGTCGTTCTGTATAGAGTGGATCTGTACAAGTTCCTTTTCACCGGCTTCATTTGTCTGATTGCCGTAGAAGTAGGTATCGCTTCCCGATTCCAGCTGCTGGAGCGTAACGTTTGTGGAATCGTCCATAAAGTTTAGGACGTAAACCGTCAGCGCCGTACTAACGATAGTACCCGTTATTATGATAACGAGCAGCAGTGAGAGCAGTGTAGTTGCGATGACTGTCATCAGTTTTTTGAAGATGATGAATGCTTTGCTGTGTTTTTTCTTCTTTTTCTTTGGCGCAGGGGTTCTGCGGACTTCATTGTCAGCTGATCCGTGCTGATGTGAAGCCATAAAGTCTTTATCCTTCATTTTGTCAGAATAGACCGCCTTGAGCGGCGGCAGCTCCTTTCAAAGATTTCTATATATGATGTTTTTAAATATAAATATACATTATACATTATATCACGTCGGGCAGAAAATGTTAAGACCTTTCCGAAAAAATCGGCATTTTGTATAATATCGAAAAAAGCGGGTATGCTATTTACGGATATTTCGGCAAGGAAGTGATGGTATGACTTTAAGGAGAGCAAAAACGGCATATTTTATCCTCCTCGGAGCGCTGACGGTTTCGGGCTTTATAACGGTGTGTACGCTTGGACAGACTGTCCGCAGGCACAGGGTCGAAACGAGACTGGCAGCCGCCGCGGTAGAGCACAGTGCCCCCCTGTTCGTTGTCCGTGAAACGGGGGGCAGGATTGCGGTATTCAGAGGAGAGGACGAAAAGCCCTATCTGATGCTGGATGTACAGCCCTCCCTGCTTTCGGAGCAGGACAGAGAGCTGCTTGCGCAGGGACTGTACTTTGCAACAGAGCAGGAGCTGAGACAGTTCATTGAAGACGTCTCATCGTGAATTGCGGGGCGGCTGACGGTGCTTCTTCTTTTTTCTTACGGAGAAGCCGAAGTCTCCCAGCTTTCTTCCGAGAGAGAAGTACTCGCCGTGAGCAAAGGCCATGAGTCCGCACTGCTGGAGATTGAGCTTCCCCTTGCTGTCGATGTACTTCTCATCGGCATCTATGCCGACTATCTCCGCAAGGAACATGGTATGGGAGCCCAGAAGCTTTGATTCGGTCACCCTGCATTCAAGACTCAGCGGACATTCCTCGATCAGAGGCGCGGACACACTGTGGGCAGGAGCGGCATGGAAGCCGCATACCGCGAATTTATCCGTATCCCTGCCGCTTTTTACTCCGCAGAAGTCAGTCTCGCGGCACATTGCGGAGGTGGTGAGGTTTATGACGAATTCGCCGGATCCGGCGATAATATCATGGGAATACCTCTCGGGACGCACCGAGATATAGGTCATGGGCGGCCTTGTACATACTATGCCCGTCCAGCCCACGGTGAGGACGTTGGGAGCTTCCATGGTACCGCAGGTCACCAGTGCTGCGGGTACGGGAGCGAGAAGGGTGCTGCCCTTCCAGAATTGTTTAGCCATTTTTTCTCCTTTTGTATATCTTTCTTGGTATATCGGTATCCTTCTGGGAAGCACCGCGGCTCCTGTCGCCGAGAAGGTGCTTATGGTCGTTGAAGTTGTATTTGCCCTTAACCTTTGTTATGTCGCCGTATTCTATGGCGTCGGTGGGGCAGTTGCCTATGCAGGCCATGCAGTGTGTACAGCTGGTGCCCCATATCGGCTTTTTATCCTTTATGGAGATATTGTTCAACGGACATACCTTTTCGCATTTTCCGCAGCCTATGCAGTTATCCGAGGCAAAGAAATCCCTGGTGGGCATTTTGTACTTTGCCCATATTGGATTGAAGGGAAGGGTTATGAGCTTTTCGAAAAGGAATACATAACGTGCCTTCAGCTTCCTGCCGTTTCTTATATCTGCGGCTATATCATCGAGCTTGTTATAGGCGCTGAGTATGCGTCTCCTGATCTCGTCGCCGCTCTGGACGGGATAGTGTCCGATGTAGTAATTACGGGGCATCACCAGCTCGGTGTGTCCCATGAAATTCATTTTCTTTCTGCGGAAAATCCTTTTTGCGAGATAGCCTGTGATACCGCTGTATCCTGCACTGTTTGCGATGAAATAGACGCTGCTGTTTCCCGTGAGCCGTACCTTTTGCAGGTATTTGCTGAGAAAACGCGGCATTTCGCATATATAAACAGGTGCACAGATTATGAACGGCTTTTCGGAGCTTATCTCCGAGAAGTCGCTTTCCTTTATCCTGCGGAGCAGGTCAAGGCACTCGTCATCAAGCTTTTTTGCCAGCTCTGTGGCGAGAAAACGTGTGTTTCCCGTGGCAGAAAAGTATAATACCATATTTTTCCCCCCGTATGTACTGTATGCTTTACGGACTGCGCAGTTCTGCACTGCCTTATATTATAACATTTCTGCGGGTCAGTTGCAATATTTTTCTTAAATTTAGCCTGTTTCTCCTTTCCGACATTTTCCGCGGTCAGCAGGTGGTATAATAAGGCACGTAAAGGCTGAAATATGCAGCATAAAGGAGGCAGAACGATGAAGATCGACATAAAAAACGAAAACGGGACGGCAATTGCAAGGCTCAGCGGTGAAATTGACCACCACAATGCAAGGGAGCTGCGGTCTGAGCTGGATCGTTTCATAGCGTCGGCACAGCCCCGTGAGCTTGCCATAGACTTCGGCGGCATCACCTTCATGGACAGCTCGGGGATAGGGCTCATCATGGGCAGGAGCAAGCTGATGAAGGAGTGCGGCGGACATCTTGAGGTGCTGAATCCGCAGCCCTATATAAGGCGCGTGCTGAAGCTTGCGGGGATAGAGCGCATAGTAAAAATACGTTAAAGGAGAAAGATCATGGAAATACTTAATGAGATCAAATTCACAATGCCTTCACTGTCGGTGAATGAAGGCGCAGCAAGGGCAGTGGTATCGTCCTTCCTGATACAGGCCGACCCCACAGTGGAGGAGCTGTCCGATATACGCACAGCTGTATCCGAGGCGGTGACAAATGCGGTCGTACACGGCTACAGGCATGAAAAAGGGAATATAGAGCTTACGGTGAGGCTTCTGCCCAACAGGGTGATATACATAAGGGTGAGGGACAAGGGCTGCGGCATAGCCGATGTTGAGCGGGCGATGGAGCCCCTTTTCACAACGGCTCCCGAGGAGGAAAGGTCGGGGCTGGGCTTTTCGGTCATGCAGTCCTTTATGGACAAGCTCAGAGTCAGGAGCGCTCCCGGGAAGGGGACGACCGTGACCATGAGAAAGAGGCTGTCTGCTCATGGAGACTGAAACAAAAAAGCCTCTGGCTGAGGAAAATCTCGGACTTGTCCACCTGTGCGCCAACCGCTTCCGCGGACGGGGGATAGAGTATGACGACCTGTACTCCGCAGGCTGCATAGGTCTTCTCAAAGCGGTAAGGGCTTTTGACTGCGGCAGGGGAGTGAAGTTTTCCACCTATGCTGTACCTGTGATACTTGGCGAGATAAAGCGGCTTTTCCGTGACGGCGGAGCTGTGCGTGTCAGCCGCAGTCTGAAGGAGCTATCTCTGCGCCTGACACGGCTGTCAGAGGAATTCCTTCAGCGCGAGATGCGGGCACCTACGGTAGCCGAGCTCGCGGAGCTTTCGGGAGAGAGCACATCGGCTGTATCCGAGGCGCTGTGCGTAAGTCAGCCGCCTGTGTCGCTCACCTCGGGAGACGACGATGAGGGACAGACCGATATACCTACCGAGGCTCCCGACGAGAGCATAACCGACCATATAGCTCTCAGGCAGATACTGTCGGAGCTTGAACCCGCTGACCGCGCTCTGCTGGAGCTCCGTTATTTCAAGGGGCTTACTCAGTCAAAGACCGCTGCGGTTCTGGGTATGACTCAGGTGCAGGTATCGAGGCGCGAAAAAAAGCTCCTCATCTACATGAGAGAGGAGCTTTTAAGCTGATATTTACTGTTCCATACTGAAGAAAATCTCGATAGAAGGCGCACCTAAGTGAGTTGAGGTGTATGAATAGTAAGCGAGGACCTTTGAAGCGTCTACCGAATCAACAGTACCGCTCCTGTCAACATCGGCGCACTTGCTCTGGGAAGCGTTGAAGCTGCCGGTCTTACCTGTGGAGGTGAGAGCGTACTCTGCAAGTATGAGAGAAGCGTCTACCGAGTCCACGATGGAGTCATTGTTGACATCGCCTTTGTTTTTGATATATTCTCCTTCAAGGGCTTCGAATTTGACCTTTCTGGGAGTTGCCCAGTTGCGGGCAGTGGACTTGTCATAGCCTTTTATGACGCCGTTGTATATGCTTTCGCCTGTTTTGAAATCATAGCTGTTGCATATGGTGAACTGTTCGTTCTTGTTGATGATATTTGCTTCGCCGTTGTAAATAGTCACCGATGCGAGATTGCCGCAGTTTGAGAAGGCTCCTTCGCTGACGGTATTGACCGACTCATCGCATACGATGTTCTCGATATACGGATTTCCCGCAAAGGCATAGGGTTCGATAGTCTGGATATAGGAGGGGACGGTGAAGTCCTTGTCCTTTCTGCCTGCGGGATATACTGCCAGATCTGCCATATCGCTGCGGTAAACAACGCCGTCAACGATATGATAATTGCCTATACTGTTCATTCCTTCGAATTTTTCAAGAGATATGCAGCCTTCAAAGGCCTTTTGACCGATCACATCGGGAGAACAGCCGAATTTGAAGGAGTTCAGATTCTTTGTGCCCGCAAATGCGCAGTAACCGATATTGCTTACATTTGCGCCGAGAACAACGGCTTCCAGATCATCATCATTGAGGAAAGCATTATCGCTTACGGTCGTTACGGGGAGATCGTTTATCTCATCCGCAACGGTGATGCTGTTTGAACTGTTGTAGTGTGTTCTGCCGATAACACTGTAATAGTTGAACATATATTCATAATATATCTCGTCTGTCAGAGTAGTGAGTGAGTTCATACATATGGCTCTGCCGTGTGGTGTGAGCTCAAAGTGGTCGTACTTTTCCTTTTCCTGGACGTACTGTGTCTCGGATACCTCTTTGCCGTTGATCTTGTATACTATCTCGACGCCCTCTATGTCCTTGTTCATGGTGTTGTCGGTGAAGGACTCCTCACGTATGAATCTGCCCTTTTCAAGCCTGAAATAGGTAAGCGAACGGACTCCCATATGTACATCGTTATGCACGAGGTAATGTGCGTTGGGATCGGTGAAGGCGATGCCGTAGGTGCCCAGCTCTACGGGATCCGACAGATTTCCTTCGTAATAAGAGTATACGGTACAGGTGCCGGAACGGAAATTGTTCTGTGATATAAAGAGCTCCGGATTGCCGTCATGGTCTATGTCGTAGATCTCAAAGCAGGACGGTTCCTGTGACTCAACGTCGAAGTTGTAGTCGGGATTAGTGTAGAAGCTGTTGAGTACATAGGAATAGGCTGCCTGCCATGATGTGAATGACATCTGCGGAAATGAGTCAGCCGCGTTCACATTGGACAGTGGGATCGCTGCTGAAAGCAGTACTGCGGCAGTTACAGCCGCTGTGGTCTGTTTGATCTTCATGGAAAATCCTCCTTTAGCTTTATTGCCTTTCGGCCATCTCTCTCATTCTGCCTTGCGGCAGTCCCTCTACCGATAATTATATTATATTTTACGTTATATTGCAAGGGATAAATAGAATTTGCCATTCATGGATATGACAAAAAAAGCACCCATTTTTTGCTGAATTCTACAAACGGCGTTGACAACAGGAGTGAAAAGATGTATAATAGTGATGTTAACAAATCCGTAACATTGCTGTATAATACTAAAGAGAGGGGTTTTAATATGGCAAATAAGATTTTAAAAAGAGTAGCAGCTGTTGTTTCGGCTGCTGCGGTGTTGCTTGTGCCCACATCGGCCGGGCTTCCCGAGAAAACAGCATCGGCAGCTCCCGACGAGTACCATGATGACTGGCTCCATGTAAACGATAAGGCACAGATCGTTGACATGAACGGCAATGAGGTATGGCTCACGGGAGTAAACTGGTTCGGCTACAATGTAGGCAGCCAGGTATTCGATGGAGTATGGTCGCAGAATATGCACCATTGTCTTGATCTTATCGCAGATCACGGCTTCAATCTGCTTCGTGTACCCATGTCCACAGAGATACTTCTCCAGTGGAAGAACAAAAAGCCCGACGGACTGGTAAAGGTAAACCAGTATGAGAATCCTGAGCTTACCGTTGAGGGAGTTGAGGGCGGTACTATAAAGTACAGCTTCGACATCTGGAATCAGGCAGTAGAATGGTGCCGTGAGAACGGACTCAAGATAATGATAGACATTCACTGCGCTACCACTGCTTCAAACGGTCATCAGGTTGCTACATGGTATGACTCGAAATACAGCACCGAGGACTGGATCGAGGCACTTGAATGGGTGACTGATTATTACAAGGACGACGATACCATTATCGCCATCGACCTCAAGAACGAGCCTCACGGCAAGCACGACGAGGGCGCCATGGCAAAGTGGGACGGCTCAAAGGACATCAATAACTGGAAGTATGCCGCAGAGCGCGGAGCAAAGGCAGTTCTTGATATAAATCCCAATCTGCTGATCATGGTAGAGGGTATAGAGGTATATCCGAAGTTTGAAGAGGGACAGGACTGGGATTCTCCCGGTATCGACTATACGACTATGTACAGTCCTTACTACGGCGCATGGTGGGGAGCTAATCTCCGCGGCGTAAGGGACTACCCCATAGATCTCGGCAAGTATCAGAGCCAGCTGGTATACTCACCTCACGATTACGGTCCTGAGGTTTGGAAGCAGGACTGGTTCTATCTTGAAGATCCTTCAAAGACCTTCAGCAGAGAGACTCTCCTCGATGATTACTGGAGAGATACATGGGCATTCATCGGCGAAGAGAAGATCGCACCGCTGCTCATCGGCGAATGGGGCGGCTGGGTAGATGATGAACACGACAAGACCGGCGAAAACAGACACTGGCTCAAGGAGATCAGAGATTATATGATAGATAACCATATCCATCATACATTCTGGTGCTTCAACGAGAATTCATCGGATACAGGCGGACTGGTTTACGATAACTTCGGCAAGTGGGACGATGTGAAGTATGAGTTCGTCAAGCCCGCACTCTGGCAGGACAAGAACGGAAAGTTCATCAGCCTTGACCATAAGATACCTATGGGACGCGCAGGCAACGGTATATCGCTCTCTGAGTATTACGGCGGCGCTCCTTCTCCCGGAACTGTGACTACTACCACATCTTCCGCAACAACTACCACCACAACGACTACAAGCGTTACTACTACTTCAACTACAAACACTACGACAACCACTGTCAGCGAGGAAATTATAACAACATCTGTGACCACTACAGGGCCTGGTCCTACTATCCATCCCGGATATGACTTCAAGGGCGTTGATTCCTACCCGACAAAGACAGTTTATGAGCAGGGCGATGAGCTTGACCTCAGCGGTCTTCTCTTCGGCGGAACTCCGCAGCAGGGGGCAGGCTCAGGCGGCGGAAGATATACGGACGCTGATGTAAACGACGGCATTGTATCTGTCATAGACAGCAGCGGAAAGAGCTACAGCAAGGATAAGTTCAAGACTCTTCCCTCAGGCGAGTATACCGTCAGGATCAAAGGCGGTGTAGGCGATTATTACAAATTCACCTACTGCTACGGCGTGGATATCTCCTATAAAGTAACTATAAACGGCGGCTCGGGCGATGTTGTCTGGGGCGACGCAAACTGTGACGGAAAGGTGGATCTTGCAGACGCAGTTCTCATAATGCAGGCTCTTGCAAATCCCAATAAGTACGGAATAGGCGGTACTGCCGAGAAGCCTCTTACCGAAAAGGGCAAGGCACAGGCAGACGTAGATACTTCTGTAAAGGGAATCACTCCCGATGACGCAGTAAAGATACAGGAATTCCTTCTCAAGAAGGTAGCTTCACTGGATTCCAATGCAAAATAAACACTTCTGAACGGTTCAGCCGTATGTACAGACTCCTGTATCAGGATATGTGCATACGGCTGATTTTTATTCGGCAATAAAACTCTTTACAAACCGCGGAGTTTCTGATATAATTATACTGAGTAAATATGTATTGAAAAGAGGTAAAGCTTTGGCTAACGATAAGATCAGAAATTTCTGTATTATAGCGCATATAGATCACGGCAAATCCACACTTGCCGACCGTATCCTTGAAAAGACCGAGACAGTTGCTATCCGTGACATGGAGGATCAGCTTCTGGACAATATGGACATCGAGCGTGAGCGCGGAATAACTATCAAAGCCCGTGCAGTGCGTCTGAAGTATACCGCTAAGGACGGAGAGGACTATATCTTCAACCTCATCGACACCCCCGGCCATGTTGACTTCAACTATGAGGTATCACGTTCTCTTGCAGCCTGCGAGGGAGCTGTCCTTGTTGTTGACGCTTCACAGGGCATAGAGGCGCAGACTCTTGCAAACACCTATCTTGCCATCGAGCACGACCTTGAGGTGGTCCCCGTTGTCAACAAGATAGATCTTCCCTCGGCAGATCCCGAGAGAGTATGCAGCGAGGTGGAGAACGTCATAGGTATACCGGCCATGGACGCTCCGCGTATCTCCGCTAAAATGGGCATAAACATCGAAGAGGTGCTGGAGAAGATAGTAACGGATATACCCGCTCCCAAGGGAGATACGGAAAAGCCCCTGAAGGCGCTTATCTTTGACAGCTATTACGACTCTTACAAGGGAGTTATCATATATGTCCGTGTTAAAGAGGGCAAGGTAAAGGTAGGTGACAATATCCGCCTTATGGCTACAGGAGCCGTGTTCAACGTAGTGGAGGCAGGTTTTATGGACGCTTCCAACCTTGTTAACAACGGAAGTCTTGAAGCAGGAGAGGTAGGCTATATTGCCGCTTCCATCAAGAGCATAGGCGATACGCAGGTGGGCGATACCGTCACCAACGACGACGATCCCTGCGACGAACCCCTTCCCGGTTACCGAAAGGTAAATCCCATGGTATTCTCGGGTATATACCCTGCTGACGGAGCAAAGTACGGTGATCTCCGTGAAGCTCTGGAAAAGCTCCAGCTCAACGACGCTTCACTGTCCTTCGAGCCCGAGACCTCCATTGCTCTTGGCTTCGGATTCCGCTGCGGCTTCCTGGGACTTCTCCATATGGAGATCATACAGGAGCGTCTTGAACGTGAGTACAATCTCGACCTTATCACCACAGCCCCATCGGTAATATACAAGGTAACTCTTACCAACGGCGAGGTGCAGTACATCGACAACCCTACCAATTATCCCGATCCTGCGCTGATACAGGTGGCAGAGGAGCCTATGGTAAAGGCAAGCATCCTTTCGCCCTCGGACTACGTGGGCAATATCATGGAGCTCTGTCAGGACAGACGAGGAGTATTCAAGGATATGAAGTACCTTGACGATACCCGTGTCGAGCTCCACTACGAGCTGCCGCTGAACGAGATAGTCTATGATTTCTTCGACGTACTGAAATCCCGCACAAAGGGCTATGCTTCCTTTGATTACGAGATGATGGGCTATGTTCCCAGCAAGCTTGTCAAGCTGGATATACTTCTCAACGGCGATATAGTTGATGCCCTGAGCTTCATCATCCATACTGACAAGGCTTATCCAAGAGCACGCAAGATAGCCGAAAAGCTTAAAGAAAACATTCCGCGCCAGATGTTTGAGGTACCGATACAGGCTGCTATCGGCGGCAAGATAATTGCACGTGAGACCGTAAAGGCCATGCGCAAGGACGTTCTTGCCAAGTGTTACGGCGGTGATATAACCAGAAAGAAGAAGCTGCTTGAAAAGCAGAAGGAAGGAAAGAAGCGTATGCGTCAGCTGGGTACGGTAGAGGTGCCACAGGAGGCGTTTATGAGCGTCCTGAAGCTTGACAGCTGAGCAGCTCCGATACATTTCCCCATAACAGGAGGATATCATGATAAACTATATCATTCTCGGACTGCTGGGGGCGGTATTCGTTCTCAGTATCATAACAGTCATTACAGAATACTTCTTGAAGAAAAATTCGGCGGCGGGACGTTTTTTCCGCTCCATAAGAATAAGGCTCCGCGAGAAGTCGCGTACAAGCTTCTGCGTGACTGCCGCAGTCCTGCTCATATTCGGACTTGCGGCAGGTGATGACAACTTCAGGCTGATATTTGCAGCTCTGCTGATAATGCTGCTTACGCTGGCAGTTCTCCACCCCGAGGACTTTCTCAGTGTTTTCAGACATCGCAGAAAGAAAAAGAAAGCAGTACGTCTGGGACTTACTCCCCGTCTTGCTGGCGAAGTCCCCATGGCAAAGCTTGTTAAAGAACTTGAACCCATAGATACAGAGTTAAGCTCCGAGGAAGGAAAAGAATAAATATGAGTAATATATACAAATGCCCCCACTGCGGCAAAAAGAGCTTCAATCCCTGGTCCAAGGCAATGGCCGGACAGCTCAATTCAAAGGGAAAGCCCTGCATGGAGTGCGGTAGGCTCTGCGTCAACGGCAAGGGCGCGACAATATTCAAGGCTATATACTGCCTTGCAGCCTTTGCGCTGATAATATACATCTATATACACGGTGCTGACAATGAGTGGATGTTCACACATGAGATGCCTATGTGTATAGGACTTATACTTTCAATGGCCATTGTCCCCAGGATAGTCAACGCCTTCTTCTTCAGCCTGGCACCTTCTATCCGTATAGACGTCAAAGAATGAACAGTCTCGGGATATATATACACGTGCCGTTCTGCGGAAAGAAATGCGCATACTGTGATTTCTATTCCGTGGCATGGACAAAAGCTGCTGCGGAGGGATACATCGCGGCAGTTTTGCGTAATATACGCCATTACTCTGACAAAAGCAGGTATGTGGATACGATATACTTCGGGGGAGGCACTCCCTCTCTGCTCACCGCGGAGCAGCTGAGGGCAATACTTGAATGTATAAGGAGTAGCTTTGTCGTAAGTGCTGACGCTGAGATCACCATGGAAGCCAATCCCTGCACCCTGACTGCACAGAAGCTTTCCGAGCTGCATGGCATAGGCATAAACCGCCTGTCCGTGGGAGTACAGTCCATGTCTGATGCCGAGCTGAAGGTGCTGGGAAGAGTACATAGCGCCGGACGTGCGGAGCAGGCTGTACTTGAAGCGGCAGAAGCAGGCTTTGACAATATCTCCTGTGATCTTATGATAGCTCTGCCCGATCAGGACAAGGAGAGCCTGCGCTTTTCCATTGAGCGCATGACGGCTCTGCCTGTGCAGCATATATCGGCATATATACTGAAAACGGAGAATGGTACGCCCTTTGACTGCGAGGAGATACGGAGCAGGCTGCCCGACGAGGACAGTACCGCAGAGCTGTATCTGGAAATGGCAGGTCTCCTTGAAGAAAGAGGCTTTATGCAGTACGAGGTGTCGAATTTTGCAAAAAAAGGCTATGAGAGTCGCCATAATACCCGATACTGGAAGTGCAGTGATTATCTCGGCATAGGACCTGCGGCACATTCCTGCTATAAGGGCAGGCGCTTTGCCGTGGAGCGCGATCTGGAAGGCTTTATAAACAGCGAGGTACAGCAGATAACGGTCACCGACGAAAGTCCCTGCGGATTTGAGGAGTATGCAATGCTCCGGCTGAGGCTGAAGGAAGGCCTTCTTCTCGGTGACGTTCCCGAGCACAGGGAGGAGATAATGAAAAAACTGCCGCCCCTTATAAAGAGCGGCTATGCGGAGACTGACGGGGAGAGGGTATGGCTCACGCCTAAGGGCTTTCTCATGTCAAATTCCGTTATAGGATATCTTATTTTTGAATAGCGTCAGAACAACTCAACAGGAATAAAAAAGCCATAGCATCCGTAAATACAGGTGCTATGGCTTGATTTTATTTGGTTTTGGACAGATCCTTTATCATTTTGTCAAATAACGGGAAGTCCTTGTCGTAGGTCTCCTGCATATCCTTTTCACTGGAATGGAGGAGCTTTTTCGGTTTTCTGAGTGCAAGGAACATATCGTCGCTTATAAGACTGGGAGCAATGCCTATCTTTTCGGCAAAATCAGTATTTTTCAGATAGTAGCAGCAGTCCTTTACATGGGGATCATCGGGATAGAGCCTGCTTAGATCCACAAGTGATTCATCGGGGATCAGCAGTTCATCGGTAGTCTTTTTATTTCCGATGACGATGACTGAATCGGCGTTAT
This sequence comes from Ruminococcus flavefaciens 007c, assembly GCF_000571935.1. GTDB lineage: Bacteria > Bacillota > Clostridia > Oscillospirales > Ruminococcaceae > Ruminococcus > Ruminococcus flavefaciens_F. The sequence goes on from NZ_ATAX01000035.1 coordinate 112,996, forward strand.
TGAGGAAGTTCGTCAGCTTGTTTGATACACCGTTGATGTAGTTCTGGTACTCGTCGTCGCCGTAGGGAATGTAGTACACCGATACCTCGACCTTGCCGTTGCCGTTGCTGTCATCGGCGTATTCCTCAAAGAATTCGCTGAGGTATGTGGAATTGCCCACGTCTCCGTTTTCACAGAGCATAAGTATGATCGAATCGGGATGAGGCTTTGAGAGCATATCCGTTATAAGGAATACACCCAGACCGACGAAGAATACTCCCAGTCCAAGCCACCATTTGTTATGGTAGAAGAAGTTGAAGATCTTTTTACCTAAGGAGAGCTTTACTTCCTCTTCCTTTTCCTCGTGGATAGTAGCCTCGCTCTCGTCAACAAGCCCCTGCTTGAGGCGCATGAGTTCGATCCTTTCGTCCTGGAGCTTTTTTTCGTAGGCCTCGCGCTTCTGCTTTTCCTTTTCGGCGTAACGGCGTTCTATTTCCTGCTGCTGAGCCTGCATTTCGGCCTCACGCTGTTTTTTCAGATCCTTGTTGACCTGGAAAATGCTCTTTTTAATATCGATTTTGTCGTTCTCCTCGGGAGATGCGGGAGCATTTTTCTTATCTTTTTCTTTCATAGTATGTTCCTTACGATAACGGGCGGCTGAAATGCCGCCCGAATGTGGTTTATTCTTCTAAATTCTTTCCGCAGTGAGGACACTTTACCCCCATTATTTTGCCGGGGTGATAACCGCAGTGTGGGCAGCGTACAAAAAGTAAATTATAGATAAGACCTGCTGCGAAAACAGCTGCTGCCGGAACGCCAAGCAGAATAAGCATTGCTGTGTTGTCAAGAAAGAACAATGCGCTCATTCCGATGATCACTCCCACAAGCATAATAAGGACTGACACCCACGCTGTTTTAATAGGTGATCTTTTTTTATATTATTTCCCTTTTGCGGAATGGGAAGGCTTATTTATCGAGACTCTTAAGTGTCGGAAAGAGCAGTACATCCCTGATAGAAGCGCTGTTTGTCAGCAGCATTACCAGACGGTCGATGCCGTAGCCGATACCGCCCGTAGGAGGCATACCGATCTCAAGAGCATTGAGGAAGTCCTCGTCTGTGCGGTTAGCTTCCTCGTCACCCTGGCTGAGAGCCTCTTCCTGAGCCTTGAAGCGCTCACGCTGGTCGATAGGATCATTGAGCTCTGAATAAGCGTTACACATCTCACGGCCTGTGATGAAGAGCTCGAAACGCTCAACATAGTCGGGAGCGTCGGGCTTTTTCTTGGTGAGAGGTGAGATCTCGATGGGGTGATCCATGATGAAGGTAGGCTGAATGAGGTGCTCTTCAACGAAGGCTTCGAAGAAGAGGTTGAGAATATCGCCGCGCTTGTGGCGATCCTCGTACTCCACACCCTTTTCATCAGCTATTTTACGTGCTTCTTCGAGAGTATTGATCTCATTGAAGTCAACGCCAGAGTACTTCTTTACAGCGTCTATCATAGTGAGACGCTCGAAGGGCTTGCCGAGGTCGATCATATGCTCGCCGTAGGGAACGCAGGTAGTACCGCATACTTCCTGAGCAACGTGGCGGTACATATTCTCGGTGAGATCCATCATGCCGTAGTAGTCTGTATAAGCCTGGTAGAGCTCCATAAGTGTGAATTCGGGGTTATGACGGGTGTCAACGCCCTCATTTCTGAAAACTCTGCCTATTTCGTAAACTCTCTCCAGACCGCCGACGATAAGTCTCTTGAGGTAGAGCTCGAGGCTGATACGGAGCTTAACGTCTTCGTCGAGAGCGTTGTAATGAGTTTCAAAAGGTCTTGCAGCGGCGCCGCCTGCGTTTGAGACAAGCATGGGAGTCTCTACTTCCATGAAGCCCTGATCATCGAGGTAACGTCTGATGGAAGAGATTATCATGGAGCGCTTTATGAAGGTATCCTTTACCTCGGGATTGATAACGAGGTCGAGGTAACGCTGACGGTATCTTGTATCTGTGTCCTTGAGTCCGTGCCACTTCTCGGGAAGAGGGAGCAGAGACTTTGTAAGGAGGGTGATATTCTTGGCGTGGATAGAGATCTCGCCCTTGCGTGTTCTGAATACATAGCCCTCAACACCGATGATATCGCCGATATCCCACTTCTTCTTGAATTCCTTGAAGAGGTCTGCGCCGACATCGTTGGAACGAACATAGACCTGGATACGGTCGGATTTGTCGCGGACGTCGATGAAGTTAGCCTTACCCATATCTCTCCAGCTCATGATACGGCCTGCGATACGGATGATATTCTCATTGAGCTTTTCCAGCTCGGCAGCCTTCTTCTCCTCATCATCGCCCACAGCAGCAAGTATCTCGGCCTCCTTGGCCTCATACTCCTTTTTGTAATCGGCAGCGTGGCCTGTTACATCGAACTTGGTGATAACGAAGGGATCGTGTCCCAGCTCGCGGAGATCGGCGAGCTTGTCGAGTCTGTCCTTCTTGAGTATATTAATATCCTGTACAGGCTCTTCTTCTGCCTGAACAGGGCTGTTTACCTGATTTTCGCTCATTTTATATGTCCTTTCAGAGATTACTTTGAGATCTCAACGACCTCGAACTTCAGCTCGCCTGCGGGAGCTTCAACGATGAATGTATCGCCGACTCTCTTTTTCATAGCAGCCTTGCCGATAGGAGACTCGTCTGAGATAAGGCCCTCTTTAACGTTTGCGTGGTTGGTTCCGACGATGGTAAAGGTCTCTGTCTTGCCTGTATCCAGGCGCTTGATAGTGATCTTTGAGCTCATACCGATCTCATCAACGGAGATATTATCGTCATCAACTATCTCAGCGTTATCAATAGTATACTGAAGTTCGTTGATCTGAGCTTCGAGGATAGCCTGTTCGTTTTTTGCCTCATCGTACTCGGCGTTCTCGGAGAGGTCTCCGTAGGAACGGGCAACTTTAAGTCTTTCGGCAACTTCCTTACGTTTATTGATCTTAAGGTCATCGAGTTCAGCAACGAGCTTTTCGTAGCTTTCTCTGGACATCTTCTTTGTAGCCATATCAATGCACTCCTTAATATTTGATAATAAATGTGTAATCAATAACCGCCGTCAGGCGGTTATTACCCTGAACTGCGTTCAGGGAGCGCAAATTCTTTTATATGTAAGAGAATTTGTGTATCACATTTCTTTATGTCAAGCTCATTCTGTCCTAAAGGACAGACAAAGAGCAGACATTAATAAATAGCATTACAAACTATTATACTATATTACGCGGAAAAAGTCAATAGCTCTTTGAGTCCGGAATAGCTGTTTATCATATGCGGATAGGAGCAGAGGGGACGTCCTTGATGTGTTTTTTGCCGGCAGCTGAACAGTACAGCATCTGCTGTGCTGCTCATTATACAGTTCAGACAAAAAAGCACATCTGCAATTGTGCATAGCTACAAAGATGAAAATATAATTTTTGAAATTCAATGGTTTTCCGTTGAATTTCATCGTTTTTTGCCACATTTACAGAAGGGCATAAAAAAGGAGACAGTTTCCTGTCTCCTGAGGTATTACTGTTCCAGTAAGCTCATAGCCACATCTATGGCCTGTGCACGCTGTTCGTCGATGTTTTCGTCGGTATTTTCAACGGGATGATCGGGAACCAGTCCCACGCCGTCGTAGCATTCCGAGAGCTCTGTCTTGTACTTAGCCACTGTGAGGACTACCGCGCCGTTATTGCCGAATTCGGTAGTCTGCTGCATAACGCCCTTGCCATAGGTCTTTTCGCCTACCAGCGGAGCCTTTGCGTAATCGCGGAGTGCAGCTGCAAAGAGCTCGGCAGCACTGGCGGTCTTGCCGTTTACGAGTACTACCATAGGAATATCCAGCTTTGTTTCGTCGGAGTATACAAGAGTCTCGCTGTGGCCGTCCTTATACTCAGCTGTTGCGATAACTCCCTCGGGAAGAAGGGGATCGAGGCACTCCGAAAGGGATTCCACTATACCGCCGCCGTTGTCGCGAACGTCGAAAACGATAGCCTTTGCACCGTTTGAGGTAAGTCTTTCGAGAGTTTCTATGAACTGCTGGGGAGTATTCTTCTTGAAGCCCTTTATATTTATATATCCGACGGACTCGTTGATCATCTCACCGCTGACAGTGATCATTTCTATGGAGCGTCTTGTAAAGGTATAATCCTTGTCTATACCGCCTCTGCGCACAGTGAGGTTTATCTCCGAGCCTTCCGTACCGCGCATAGCCTCCACGGACTCGTCAAAGCCTGCCACAAGAACATCGACACCGTCAATAATAGTGATAATATCGCCCTTGCGGAGACCGGCTTCTTCTACGGGAGAATCCTCCATGATCTCGGCGATGCGGATATATCCGCTTTCGTCCTCATCAAGGGTAAGACCGAGACCCACAAGCTGTCCTTCGTCCTCGCTCTGCTCAGTGAGGTACTCATCTTCCGAGAGGTATTTTGAGTATTTATCGTCAAGTCCCGAGATATATCCCTTGAGGATACCGTCGCTGAGTTCGTTTTCGTCTATGTCTCCCAGGTAGTTTTCGCGGACGAAGGTATCAAGAGTCTGAAGAGAATTATACTTCTTGCTCTTTTCGTTTACGTCCACGACCTTTTTATTGAAGCTTTGCAGCGAGAAAAAGGAAGTGAGGATAAATGTGACTGCGGAAGCGATAGCGATTAGGCTCAGCGCCAGACCAAGACTGATTTTCTTATTCATATTATCATCGCTTTCTGACAAAAATTCGGGCAGTTGATAGAACTGCCCAAATACTGTGTTTGATTGTTTTACGGACTAACGTAGCCCATAGGATCTACGGCTGAACCGTTTACGCGGACCTCAAAGTGGAGGTGAGCGCCTGTTGACCAGCCTGTGGAACCGATATAGCCTATTACCTGTCCCTGCTGAACGTACTGACCAACGGATACAGCTGCTGAAGCAAGATGTCCGTAAAGTGTCGAGTATGTTCCGTCGTGGGAGATAACAACATAGTTACCGTAACCGCCGCCGCAGCCGCAGCTGTAATCCTTGGGGTAGTCGTGAACGCAGTTGTTATTTACTGTAATTACTGTACCTGACTGTGCAGCACAGGCAGCACCGCCGTGGATACCTGCGTCACCTACGTCTATACCTCTGTGGAAGGTTCCCCATCTGGGACCGTAGCCGCTGGAGATATAGCAGAATCCGGGAGCGGGCCATGAGAAGCCCGAAGCGGAAGGTGAGGGGATATAAGCGGGTTCCTGATATGTGGGGGTATATGACTGACCGCTCTGTGCAGCCTGCTGTGCGGCAGCAGCCTGAGCAGCGGCTCTTTCCTGAGCAAGTCTTTGCTGTTCGGCCTCGTATGCAGCCTGAGCAGCTGCGGCCTGACGGGCGATCTCAGCCGATATCTCGGCGTCGAACTCAGCGTTCATAGCTTCCAGTTCAGCCATCTGCTCTGCTGTATAAGCCTCTTCCTGGGCTATACGGTCGATCTCGGCCTGAGTCTTGGAGTACTGATTGTTAAGTACTTCCATTTCGGCAGCCTTTTCCTCTTTACGCTTTGTCTGCTCCTCCATCTTCATTTCGAGGGTGAGCTTTTCGGACTCCAGATCCTTCTTGGACTGCTCCATCTTGTCGATGTCGCTGAGTATATCATTGATAAGCTCCTCATCGTATGAAGCGATGCGGTTTACCATCTCAACTCTTGACAGCATATCGTAGAAGCTTGCCGTACCTACCATAACGGTAGCGAGGTTATCGTTTCCAGTAACGTACATAGCGCAGAGGCGCTTCTTGAAGAGTTCTACGTTACTGTCGATCTCTTCCTGCTGATCTACGATAGCCTGATCGAGACCTGCGATATTGTTCTTTGTGGATTCGATATCGGCATTGATATTTTCAAGCTCCTTGTTGAGGAGTGAGATATTTTCCTGGATAATGTCGATCTGGTCGTTGAGTATCGACTGATACTGCTGCTCCTCGGCTTTATTGCCTGCAAGAGCGTCGAGCTGTGTCTGAAGATCACTGATCTTAGCTTTGTTGACGTTGATCTCTTCCTGCATCTCTGCAATGGTCATAGCGGAAGCCTTGTTGATATTTCTGCCTGAACCGGCAGGATAATTTGAGATAAGTGCGAAAGTGATCACTGAACAGGTCACAAAAGAGATGACCTTCTTAAACATATGTAGCTTTTCCATAATCAAGCTGCGTATCGGACGTGGGTATTGCTGTCCGAATGCACACTCCTTTCATAAAAAATTCACACTGTTCTTGAACGAACATTATTATACGTCTATATGCTTTCTCGTGCTTATTACACTGCCCAGAGCTCCGATGAGAGCACCGAAGATGAGATATGCCAGTGCAAGGGGAAGTCTTATATCCTCAAAGGGGATAAGGCTCTTTACACCAAAGGTGTTCATGAGCATACCCTGCTCTGTTATCATATTATATGCCGAGCGGTATATTGCCCATGTTATGAAGTAAGCGCCTGCGCCTGCGAAGAGACCTGTAACCATACCCTCAACGAAGAAGGGCATACGGATGAAGGCATTTGTAGCGCCGACATACTTCATTATCTGTATCTCCTCACGGCGGGCAAAAACGCTTGCCTTTGTGGTATTGGAGATGATTATCATTGAAACGACTGCAAGAGCTATAATAACAGCGCCTGCGATAAGGGATACGACCTTTCTGAGCTCTCTGAGGAACTCTGCCACCTGCGGAGAAGCCGATGCGCTCTGGATATTGGCCAGTGAGCTTATCTGAGCTGTGGTGTCCGAGATCTTATCGGTATCCTTGACGGTAACGCTGAAACCGTCAGGCATAAAGCTTGCGTCGCTGCCGATATACTCATCGAAGATCTTCTCTGCATTGGGGAGATTGGCTTTCTGTCTTGCAAGAGCGTCCTCCTTGGAGATGAAGGTAACCTTGTCGATATTGGGAAGCTCGTTGATAGCGGCTTCTGCTGCGGAGTTCTGCTCCTCGGTGGTGCCGACATTCATAATGACTACCACCTCGTTCTGGCTGCCAAGACCCTTTATCATGGAATTGAGGTTGATATAGAACAGACCTGCGATTCCCACGAGAAGAAGGGATATGAGCAGTACGCAGAAGGTAGCGAAGGCCATCATTTTGTTCTTCCATATATTTTCCACGCCCTGATTGGCCAGGTATTTGATACCGCTTATTTTCATTCTGCACCTCCCTCGGTTTTCTCGGTCAGTGCAGCCAGCAGTTCCTCGGGAGTTTCTGCTGCTGAAACGGGAGAGCCCTCTGTGATATTCACATCTATATTATCTGCCAGCTTCTGCATGAGCTCGGGCTCCTCGGAGCTGTTTCCCTCGGGGACTCCTCCGATAGCTGAGATAATATCATCTGCGGTCATATTTTCAATGGGGAGGTTGATAGCCTCTTCGGTATTGACATCCTCATCGTCGTGATCGTTTATGCGCTCGGCGTCGCTGATAGCAGCAGCCATTGCTTCCGTGGGCACCTCGGTGTCCATATCTGCCAGAAGCTCGTCGCCTGTACCTGCGATGACCTCGTCGAATACGATCTCTCCTTCGGTTATATTGATTATACGTCCGCCGAAGTGTCTTACGAGGTCGTGCTCGTGGGTGACCATGAGTATCGTAGTACCCTGGTCGTTTATGCCCTTGAGGAGCTCGACTATCTCGTATGAGAGCTCGGGATCGATATTACCTGTAGGCTCGTCGGCGATTATCAGCTGAGGATCGTTTACCAGTGCTCTTGCAATGGCTACACGCTGCTTTTCACCGCCTGAGAGTTCATCGGGGTAAGAATTTGTTTTAGCGTGGAGTCCTACCAGACTGATAACGTAGGGGACTCTTTTGCGTATGTACTTTATGGGGGCGTCAATAACTCTGAGAACGAAAGCGATATTTTCGTATACTGTCATTGACGGTATAAGTCTGAAGTCCTGGAATACAAAGCCGAGAGTACGGCGGAATTCAGGTATCTTTCTTTTTTTAAGCTTGTTCAGGTTATAGCCGTTAACGGTAACAACACCGCTGGTCGCGTCTATCTCCTTGAGCAGAAGCTTGATCATAGTACTTTTTCCCGCACCTGATGAACCTACCACGAAGGCAAAATCGCCGTCGTTGATCTTCAGGCTGACGTTATTGAGTGCGTCAACGCCGCTGGAGTAGGTCACGGATACGTTTTTAAGTTCTACCAATGGGTTACACCTACCTTAATCTGTAAAGGGCGGATATATACCGCCCCGAAGTCCTTATAATGCCGCGGGGGCGCTATCAGAACTTGACAGGGTTAGCAGACAGGTACTTCTTTACCATAAGAGCGATCTTGAATATGATAGCGTGATCGAACTCACGGAGATCAAGACCTGTAAGCTTTTTGATTTTTTCGAGTCTGTAAACGAGAGTATTTCTGTGAACGAAGAGCTTTCTGGAAGTCTCTGATACGTTCAGGTTATTCTCAAAGAATTTCTGGATAGTGAAGAGAGTTTCGTGGTCGAGTGACTCGATACTTCCTACCTTGAATACCTCGTGGAGGAAGGTCTCACAGAGAGTAGTGGGGAGGTGGTAGATAAGACGTGCTATACCGAGATTGTCGTAGCTTACGATAACCTTGTCCGTATCGAATACCTTGCCGACCTCAAGAGCCATCTGAGCTTCCTTGAAGGAACGTGCCAGATCCTTAACGCCAACTACGGCTGTACCGATACCAACATTGACTCTTGTATAGAACTCACTGCTGAGAGTATCAGCGATGGAACGTGCGAGCTTTTCGAGATCCTTTGAATCAACAGCGCTCTTGAGCTCCTTTACGAGAACTATATCTGTCTCTGTGATATTGAAGACGAAGTCCTTGTTCTTATCAGGGAAGAGGTTCTGGATAACATCATAAGCTGAAATATCGTTAGCGGAGATGATCCTTATGAGGAATACAGCGCGGCTGATCTCAGCGTTGAAGTGGAGCTCTCTTGCCTTGATGACAATATCTCCGGGGAGAACGTTGTCGAGTATAACGTTCTTGATGAAGTTGTTTCTGTCGTACTTCTCATCGTAGTACTGCTTGATATTGGAAAGTGCGATAGCGAGGATGCTTGCATACTTTGCAGCAGCGTCGTCAACGCCCTCAACGAATACAGCGTAATCGGGCTTTACTCTTGAGCCGAAGGGCTTGTATGTGAAGCCGTCACGGATAAATATGTCGTGTGAATCGCTGAGATCGAGGGAAACGAACTCGTTGGTAGTACCTACACGAGTCAGGTCACTGCAGGCGATGATTGTAGCAGTCTCATCAACTACACCGATGGTTGCGTCGATAGAATCGCGCATCTGATGAACTAAACCCTGAAATAATCTGTTGGACATGGTTTACATCCTTTCTCTTAATAAGATCTTATTTTGAGCGGACCTTCAGAGAGAGTCGGGAGAGTAAATCTCTCCTCAACATATTACAAATTGTAACACATTTTCGGCGTCAATTTGTTAACAAACTGTTAACTTTCGTCTGAAGGCTCACAAACATGACTTGCTTATATGTTGAATTTTGTCTATTTTCACCATAGCGGTGAATTTTTTTGTAACCAAACCGTAATTTTTACGGTAAGAAAATTACATTTTCTCGGGACGATCGATGTTGAGTATCTCGAGTACATTCCTGAGAGTCTGGCGTACTGCCACACAGAGGAGGATACGGGCATTCCTGAGTTCCTCGCTTTCTGCGTTCTTTACGCTGCAGGCGTCATAGAAACGGTGGAAAAGAGTTGCAAGATCAATGGCATACTTTGTGATCTTTGCTGGATCGTAGGTCTTTGCTGCCTGGTCGATCTCTCCGGGGAGAGAAGCAAGGTGGCGGATCAGCTCGATCTCGCGTGCGTCGGACAGAAGATCAAAGTCTGCGGAGGAGGGGATATTGATGCCCTCGTCTGCCAGAGTCCTGAGCATACTGCATATTCTTGCGTGTGCATACTGAACGTAGTATACAGGATTCTGGGAGGTCTTTTCGATTGCCAGACCGAGATCGAATTCAAACTGTGAATTTGCCTCGCGGAGATTGAAGAAGAAACGTGCAGCGTCTATTGGTATCTCATCAAGGAGAGTTACCAGTGTGATAGCCTTGCCGCTTCTCTTTGAGAGCTTTACGGTCTCGCCGTTGCGGACAAGTCTTACCATCTGCATGAGGACTACATCCAGCTTTGTTTCATCAACGCCGAGAGCGTTGAGAGCGGCCTTCAGTCTCGGAACGTAGCCGTGGTGGTCTGCACCGAGTACGTTGATGGCTTTGTCAAAGTTACGTGTGACCAGCTTGTTGTAGTGGTAAGCGATATCGGGAACTATATATGTGTAAAGACCGTTGCTGCGCCTGAGCACGAAGTCCTTATCCATACCGTAATCTGTAGCCCTGAACCAGATAGCGCCGTCCTGCTCGTAGGCCTTATCTGCCTCCATGAGCTTGTCCACTACCAGCTTTGTCTCGTTCTTCTCGTGGACTGTGCTCTCGCGGAACCAGTTATCGTAAACTATGCGGTACTTCTTCAGGTCGCGTTCAAGACCTGCTATATTTATCGGAAGAGCGTAGTCAACGAGAGCCTTGCGGCGTTCCTCGCCTGAAACGTTTTCCATAGCCTTGCCGTTTATATCGTAGAAGTTCTTGGCGTGTTCGATTATGTCCGTGCCGAGGTAAACGTCCTCGGGCATAGCGAACTCTCCGTCTTCTCCGCTGCCCTCATAGATAACGGAGCAGAGCTTGTCAGTATCGTCCTTGTACTGAGCGATGAGCTCCTGTCCCTTGTCGGAGCAGAGCTGCATATATCTGAGCTCAAGTGACTTTCCGAACTTTTCAATCTGGTTTCCTGCGTCATTGACGTAGAATTCACGCTCGGCGTGATAGCCTGCCCACTGGAGCACGCTGGCGAGACAGTCTCCGATAGCGCCGCCTCTTGCGTTGCCTATGTGCATGGGACCTGTGGGGTTTGCGGAAACGAACTCAACGAGGACCTTCTTGCCCTTACCGAGCTGGGTCTTTCCGTAGTCGCCGCCTTCATCGAGGACGTTCTTTACTACGTCCGAGAACCACTTCCTGCTGAGGAAGAAGTTGAGGAATCCTGGGCCGGCTACTTCTGCCTTTTCGAAGATAGTGCCTTCAAGGCTGAGCTTATCGCAGATGAGCTCGGCGATCTTTCTCGGAGGCATCTTCAGAGCCTTTGCGCATACCATAGCGGTATTTGCGGCGAAATCACCGTGGGACTTGTCCGCAGGGATCTCGATGTTGAAACTCGGCAGCGGTACTGCGGGTATCTCCTGCTCTGCCACCAGAACTCCGAGGGCGTCCATGATGATCTCACGGAGTCGGAGGGAAGCAGAATTGATAAGATCTGACATTTTATCTATCCTTTCTTTTACGGCTCAGTTCTGAGCCTGTACTGTCATGATTATCTCGTTATCCGAAAGATACGAGGAATTGAGGTCGAGAGTATATTTAAGGTAGAGCCTTCCGTTTTCGGCTAAGGTATTCTCGATAGCGTGAGTGTATACGCCGATCTGAAGGTTGCCGTAGGGAGTACCGTACTGGCAGAAATGCTTGCGTCCTATCTCGAGGGAGAGGACAGAATTTGCAGTGCCTTCACGGGTGATGGAGGCGTTGCGGCAGTCATCCACCTTTATGGTGGTAACGGAGCCTTCAAAGCCTGTTGCCGATGTATCCTCATAGGAAATTATGTCCCAGCCGTTTTCACGGATATGGCGGGCTTTCGTGAGGAGCTCGGTCTCGTTCTTTTCGTCCTCCTGCCACTGGATACTCGTAAGTGAGATCAAAACGTTATTTTTCAAAGCAGTCTCCTTAATTTACGTTTTTGCAGACTCAGTATGTCCTGTCTGCATTGTCCATAGCCTGTTCGAGGAGCTTGTCTATGAGCTCTTCGTGGGAGAGCCCCAGATCCTCCATGAGTCTGGAGAATACGCTGTTACGTCTCAGGCCGGGGGTAGTGCCTATCTTGTTGAGCAGGAGCTCACCGTCCTCTGTGAGGAAGAGGTCAACTCTTGCAAGTCCGCGGCAGCCCAGTGCCTTGAAGGCCTTGACGGCGGTCTGAGAGGCTTTTTCTGCTTCCTCTCTGGATATATCCGCAGGAATTATCAGGTCGTCTCCTGTGCTGACGTTGAAGTTATTGGGATCATATGGAGCAAAGGAGTTCTTTATCTCGCCGATAGCGGAGCATACGGGGGATTCGTAGCCGAATACCGCAGCTTCCAGCTTGCGGGCTCTGACGTATTTCTCAACTATTACCTTGTTATCGTTTGAAAAAGCTACCTTTACTGCGGTGAGGAACTGTTCTGCGTTGTCAGCTATGCTGACTCCGGCGTTGCTTCCGCTGTTTGCGGGCTTTACCACCAGGGGGAATCCAAGCTCATCGGCGATCTCAACGCATCTTTCGTTTATACGATTGATCTCGCGCTGGGTGATGACTCTCCATTCGGCGGTCTTTATATCGTAATCGTCCATTACCATGTGAGTATGGGATTTATCGGCACATGAAGCCGAAGCCAGGACTCCGCTTCCGACATAGGGGATGCCCGAAAGATCGAGAAGTCCCTGAACGGTTCCGTCGCCGCTTCTTTTTCCGACGAGGAGGGGAAGTACCACATCTATCTTTCTCAGTGAGATCTCTCCGTTCTCAATGGTGATGAGGCCTCTGTGCAGCGGATCGGGCGAAATGATAGCAGAGGTGCAGTCGGGATCCTGATCCCAGGTGCCGTTGGCGATATCCTCCACATCTCCGGGGAAGTACAGCCAGCGTCCCTTTCTGGTGACGCCTATGCAGATCACCTCATATTTATTTCTTGGTATGCTGCTTATCACTTCGGCGGCAGAGGCCAGTGAGAGCTGATGCTCACGGGCAGTTCCGCCAAAAATAACGGCAGCTTTTATCTTTGCCATATGTTTCTCCTTTTAAATAGTATCCTTTATTTTTTATTGTCATTTTCCAGTATCACTATATTTTATCATATTACACAAAAAACTGCAAGTATTTTTTGCGGAAATGAAGAATAACACAGCAAAATTCGCAAGGATAGCACATAGCGGACAATTTTCAACTTTAGTTTTTGTGCATATTCACAACAAATTTTTGAGGTTTTCATCAATTTGACGGAATACCCCTTAGTAAAAATGACGAAGGAAAGCTCTGAGTTCAGAGAACCGAAAATAAAAATATTGACTTTACAGAGAAAATAATATATAATAAACTCTATGATATTATGGGGAGACCTAAAAGGAGATTTGATGCTATGAAAATACTTAAAAGAACTCTTATCTGGCTTATTCTTATGGCAGTGATACTCTTTATGGTGAATCTTGTGGGAACACTCATCGTAAAAAATGTTGGTGTCGGAATACTGGAAGGATCTATGACAGGCTACTCGATGAAAGAAGAGATGATGATACATCCTGTTCTGCAGGAGGTCGATGAAGAACACAAGCTCAACGGTCTCAGCGGACTGTCCACCCGTTCTTTGCTGAGCAGTGAGCGGCTGAGGAATGATGCCAAATTCTATTTCACCTTCATGTTCCTGAATTTTAATGTGGACATATCAAATATTTTCTGGGACGAAAAGGGCACCAATGGTTTATCCGAGGGAATTTTTTCCGTTGTATATGAGGATAAGGGTGAAAAACTTGATTATTTCAGACACAGCTGCGGTGTTCTGGATATAAATGAGCTGATCAAGCTTGACTGTGCATCGGAGTTATATGATATTCTGGAAAAAAACGACGATGTGAGGATAAGGATGGATTCATATTCCGTTGACAGCAGCTTTATTGTACATCCCGCATCATTTACTGTTCTCGATGCAGGCGGGAATGAGATAAAAAAATTCGATTGTCCCTGCAGCGGAGAGATCGTAAAGGGAGATAATGTCTATCTCTACAACGAAGAGGGCTCTTATAAAAAAGACAAGGAAAATTCAGGCTACAGCGTCTATAAGAAGATGAAGGACGCCTACCTCGGTGAGCGAAAGTCTGACAGGATTGCAAAGAAATACATGGAAAAGGCAGACTTTTCACAGAATGACCAGAGTCTCACGGAACGCAGCTACGGTCTTGCGACCATTACTTCAAAGCATGTTGAGGTTAAGGAGGGCAAGGCGCAGGTAACTGTTCAGAGGTTCTGCTTCTATAAGGGCGTTATACTTTATACTGCAATATTTGGTGCGATAATGACGCTTATCATGGTGCTTGTATGCAGAAGCAAAGACAAGAAGAAGGCCTTCGGCGGCTATGGAGGCAATTACGGAAATATGCCGTATAATTATCCCAACGGCTATAATAACCGTCCCGCAGGCGGCAATTATCCGAACAATTACAACGGCCAGCCCAATAACTATCCCAATAATTACAATAACGGCACCAACGGCTATGGTATGAACAACTACAATAACGGCAGCCGTTACCGCTGAAAACAAAGAGCCTCCGGAGTATCCCGAAGGCTCTTTTCTTATCTTCTGCCGGGAGTATCGTCGCCCTCCCAGAGCTTGTCATGGGCGAGTATGTACTCGTAAAGCTCGTCTATTGTTGTGAATGCGACTCCCACATAGCTGTCGGCACAGCCGTAATATATGGCGATACGTCCTGTATCGGCGTCGGTGAGAGCTGCACAGGGGAAGCAAACGTTGGGAACGAAGCCGCGTTCCTCGTACCATTCCTCGGGGGCGAGGATATAGTTTTCGCAGCGGTGGATCACCCGTGAAGGTTCGTCAATGTCAAGTATGGCTGCACCTATGCTGTAAACATAGCCGTTGCAGGTGTTGACTACTCCGTGGTAGAAAAGCAGCCAGCCCTTGTTCGTTTCTATGGGCGCAGCTCCGCCGCCTATCTTGAGGTTTTCCCACCAGTTGTCGGACTTTCCCATTACATGGCGGTGGCGTCCCCAGAATAACATATCAGGACTTTCCGAAAGGAATATGTCGCCGAAGGCCGTGTGTCCGTTGTCGCAGGGACGGGACAGCATGACGTAATTGCCGTTTATCTTCCTCGGGAAGAGGACGGCATTGCGATTATAGGGAAGGTAAGGATTTTCCAGGCGCTGAAAGTGCTTGAAATCCGTGGTTTTCGCAACGCCGATGGTAGGACCGAATGCGTCCTGACACCACATTATGTAGTATGTATCTTCCACCTTTACAAGCCTCGGATCGTAAGCGTACAGAGGCATGAAGGGCTTGCCGTTTTCGTCTGTGAAGAGTATCTTTTCGGGCTCAAACTCCCAGTGCAGGGCGTCGCTGCTTCTGCCAAGGTAAATATTCGGTATACCGTTGCGCTGTTCGCCGCGGAAAACTCCTATGAAGCCGTCGCCGTAAGGCATTACGGCACTGTTGAATATCCTTGCTACGTCCGGGAGCGGATTTCTGCCGATTATGGGGTTTTCACTGTATCTCCACACGGGAGCCGGGCAGTTTGCAGGCTTGTCCTGCCATGGTATGGCAGCAAGACTGCTGCCGATTATTTTAATATCCGCCATAATATACTCCTTGATTAAAATTTAGTTTATGGATTAATTAAATTATACAGTAATTTCAGCCGTCAGTCAATAGCTAAATAAAAAATCGCATATTTTCGTGAAAATGCACTATTTTTTACGGTGATATTCTACATATCAAAGTTTACATAAAGTTATAGACTGAGGCGTCTGCGGGGGTGTATAATGAAATAAAAACGGAGGGAAGAAAATGAGGATAATCACAGAACAAAACAAAAGATACGGCAATATACACTACTTCTGCACTTACATCGGCGATCCGCTGACCTGTTATGTGCTCCGCGGCAGAAACGGCGATATGCTCATAGATACGGGACTTCCGTTTATGCGCAGACGGCTGGCCGAGTACCTCAGTGACTACGATATACGCTACATCCTCCTTACCCATGCCCATGTGGATCACGACGGCAACGCCGTCAGGCTGCGACGCGATACCGGAGCTGAGATACTTCTCGGAGAACGGGACAGAGAACTGATCGGACACTACGGCAGACAACCCGTCAAGGCTACCTCCCCAAGATACAGGGCACGCAACGCACAGCAGAACTTCATGGGCAGAATGAATCTTTTCAGCACGCGTCCCTACGTTCCCGACATATACCTCAGCAGCGGAAATACAGGCATACTCAGGGAGCTGGGCTTCAATGCGGAGGCTGTTCCTCTCCCCGGGCACACTCTCGGCTCGGTAGGGGTACTGTCCGAGGGCGTTCTCTACTGCGGTGATGCCTTTACGGCTATATGGGGCAAGCCCGATATTACACCTCATGCGGCCTCTCCTGCAGCAATGGAGCGTTCCCTTGAAAGGATACTGGACATTTCGCCTGAATGGCTGGCCACCGGTCACGGACTGCCGCTGAGAATGAAGGACGCAAGACCTGTTATAAGAAAATATCTGCTTATGAGCAGGCAGCGCAAGCTTAAATGATGACTTAAAAAGGAGGCGGATTTATGGATATTCACGGATTGATAAGCGGTATCTCGGAGGGAAGATTTGACGATCAGCTGCGAAGGCTCTACGGAGCGTCGGACAGAGCGGTATTGAGATCAAGAGCGCGTTATCTCAGTGCCGCAGAGGGATTTTCACGGTTCTGTCCCCTTTGTGAGGAGATACACGTATATTCCGCTCCGGGAAGGACGGAAATAGGCGGAAATCACACCGATCATCAGCACGGCTGCGTTCTTGCTGCAGCTGTCAGCCTTGATATGATAGCTGTAGTATCTTTCAGGGATGACGGAGTTATCCGCATAAAATCGGAAGGCTATATGACCGACGAGATCGATCTCGGTGCCCTTGAGGTCAATGACGCCGAGAAGGGAACTTCAGCTGCGCTTATACGCGGTATAGCCGCAAAATTCACGGAAATGGGAGTTAATATCGGCGGTTTTGACGCATATGTCACCTCAGAAGTGAAAAGCGGCAGCGGTCTGTCCTCATCGGCGGCATTTGAGGTACTCATAGCCTTTATCATCAACGAGAAGTATAATGAGGGCAGGGCTTCTTCCGCAGAACTGGCGGCGATAGGCAAGTTCGCGGAGAATGTGTATTTCGGCAAGGCCTGCGGACTTATGGATCAGATGGTCTGTGCCGCAGGAGGCTTTGTAGCTGTGGATTTTGCGGATCCTTCGGCTCCTGTCGTAACCTCTGTGGACTTTGATTTCGATAAGGAAGGCTACTCGGTCTGCATAACCGATACAAAGGGCAGTCATGCAGATCTTTCCGAGGATTACAGCGCTGTTTCGGCAGATATGCAGCAGGTCGCCGACGCTATGGGAGCAAGCTGTCTCAGGGAGGCTGACGAGGAGGAGTTTTACAGGCTTATCCCTCAGCTGCGGAACACCTGCACGGACAGGGCACTGCTCCGTGCTGCGCATTTCTTCGCTGAAAATGTCAGGGCTGCCGAGGAGACAAGAGCCCTTTCGGATGGCGATACAGAGCGGTTTTTCGGGCTGGTGGAGGAATCGGGCATTTCCTCGGCGGAACTGCTGCAAAACCTGTATACCGTGAGAAAGCCCGAGGATCAGCCTCTCATGCTAGGCATAATGCTCAGCAAGCGTTTCCTTGGAGGCAGCGGAGCCGTCCGCGTTCACGGAGGGGGCTTCGCAGGGACGATACAGGCTTTTGTGCCCGGCTATCTTGCAGTGGACTATGCTGCGGAAATGGAGCGCATATTCGGCGAAGGCTGCTGTTACGTGCTGACGGTGCGTCCTGTGGGAGGCTATGAGCTGTTATTATAATGTATACCGAACAGCTGACAAGACAAAAAAGCAGCACCTGTACTGTGATAACATACAAATACAGGTGCCTTGCTTTGTACTCAATAAACAAGGGCGGCTCAGGTACGTTACGTCCAAAGGAACAAACGGTATGTTCCTCTGTGCGTAACTGACCCGGCCGCCCGAAGCAGCTTTTTATTTTGCCATATTACGGTACTGGTTGGGAGTGACTCCCACAGTAGCCAGGAACTGGCGAAGAAAGTATTTGCTGTCAACATATCCGCACTGCTCGGCTATTTCGGCCATACTCAGGGGAGTAACGGTCAGGCAGTAGGTAGCCTTTGCCATGCGGGCATTGATGCAGTCCTTGTGTATGCTGACGCCGAAGCATTTCTTGTATACCTCGCGGAGGTGTCCTGCACTGTAGGGATAGAGCTTCTGGAGCTTCTCGGACTCAAAGCTGTCCTGTGGGTTGCTGTAGATATAGCTGCGTATATTCAGCATATCCTCGTAGTGAGGACGCATACGCATCTCCATTTTTTCGCGCTGGCGGTCAGCAAGTATATCCGAGCACAGTCCCGTGAGCTTGGTATAGGATTTTTCGCTGCACTCTACTGCTGCGCATACGAAGGAGTCCAGCCCGTACTGGTCTATGTAGATATTATGCTGCAGCATAATGGAATTGAGCCTGTTTTCCAGCAGAACGATATCGGTTTCGCCCTGTATTATGCAGGCGAAGGTATTGTCGTTTATCCTGCCGCAGATGTCGCTGCTTCCGCAGAACTGCGTAACAGCCTCGGCTGCGTCTGTTATGGCTGGTATCTTACCGCTGAGCTCATAGAAGCCTGCATTGGATATGCCTATCCTCATCATAACCAGACAGCACTGCTGGTTTTCGATGTCGAGGGTGTGGTAAGCCTTTCTCATGCCCGTATCATTGTACATACCCGTGAGGGTATCACGGAGGTCGGAAAGGTTCTGGCACTGGGTAAGGTACTGTATATCGTTCTTCATGCGCAGGAACTCAAGACCGTTTGAGACGGATTTGAGCCAGTTGCGGTAAATATCATCATAGGTATCGGGATCGTGATACTTCAGTATGAGATGACCGAAGAGCCTGTCATTGAAGAACAGCGGATTGAAGTAGTATACCGCAGGCTCGAAATTTCTGGAAAGAAGAGCTGCGAAGTTGTACTTCTGCATATCAAATGGCGATCTGTCATCCCAGCTCACCATGCTCTGACAGGAGAGAATATCCGCCAGCTCGGCATCGCTGTCGTACCAGTTCTTGTAAAGGCAGAGATAGAAGCTCTGTATGCCCCTGACCTGCCAGTGGAAGGTACCGCATATATCAATGAAATCATTGAGAGTCCTGCATTCCGTGAGCTTCTGGTCAAGGGGATTGAAGAGGTTCCAGTTGTCGTATTCTCTTTTCATCCTTGCGCTTTTCAGCTCCTGGGTATACATATCTCTGTCGATGCCGCAGGTGCAGCTGGTGCCGCAGATTATCTCGCCCTGAGGGGGAGAGAAGAGAAATTCCCTGTTCTTTAAGCGGCTGTATACCATATTTGCGGCGTCCTCGCCTATGCTTTCGCGGTTACGCCTGTATGTAGTGAGTATTGGCGTGTGCATGAAGCGGTCGCCGACAAATTCATAGCCCACAACGGTGACGTCATCGGGGACCTTTATGCCCAGCTCGTCAAAACGGTCGATAAGACCGTAAGCCATATAGTCATTGGTGCAGACAACAGCCTGGGGGAGCTTCAGCTCGCCCTTGTGGTAGCGCTCTGCCAGCTCTTCGCCCGAATTCATCCAGAAGTTGCCGTAGATCACTCGTTTTTCGTCATATTCCAGACCGTGCTTCTCCAGTGACCTGCGGTATCCGTTGACACGCAGATTTGAAGCTTCGATTGTGGCAGGGCCTGTAATTATGTCTATTTCTGAGAATCCGTGCTTTTCGATGAGGTGATCCGTAAGATCCTCAATGTCGTTTTCATCACTGGTATTGATGAAGGTACAGTTCGGCAGATCCATTTCGGGGAGATAGGTCCCCGCGATTACTACGGGAATAGTTTTCCGTGAGATGTAATCGGCGATATTTTTTCTGAGCTCTTCGTTTACGAAGGATTCCGAAGTAACGATCAGACCGTCTATCTCGTCCGAGAGAATGAGGTCGTAGATCTTGTTTTCACAGAAGAGCTCCTTTTCCTTTACATTGGGATTGTAGTTGTTGGAAAAAATGATGGTGTCTATGCCTACGCACTGATCGAATCTTGCGATCCCTTTTATGATCTGACGCTGTTCGATACTGTTTGCTTCTGCTGTCACAACGCCGAAGATCATTCTTTTTTTCTTGATCAAGTTTCCCACCCCTGTGTTACCGATATTCCGAAAAGGCGGCAGCGTCTATAGTGAAAAAGCCTGTAAATCGGATATATCAGTAGAAGTTAACTTCATTATACATTAATTATTCAAAATTGTCAATGAACTTTTCTGCGTTTTTTCCACCAAAACTGCATTTTTGACGGTTTAATATTTTTATACCGGTATAACGTACAATCAGAGGAAACGGAAGTTGTGCAAATTGCTGATTTTTTGTGCTTTGTGCAGCAATCTGCCGCTTTTATGACACTTATGTTATGAATTCGAATTCAAAGGAGGGATTCGCATGAACGACTTTTCAGCAGACGTCAGACTCGCCCGTGAAGGTGATACGGAAGCTTTTGCAAGACTATACTCCACTGTATATGAAGACCTTTATCATATAGCGCTGTACAGTCTGCGCAGTCCCGACGATGCTGCCGATACCGTCAGCGACACCGTACTGGACGCGTTCTGCTCAATAAAAAAACTGCGCAGCCCCGAAAAATTCCGGAGCTGGATAATGTCTATACTCGCTGTAAGGATCAAGAGGAAGCAGCGCTCGTATTTCGAGCCTTCCGAGGAACTTAATGAAAACAGCAGTCTTACTGACAGCTTCAGCTTTGAATCCGTAGAGCTGAGAGAAGCAGTGGCCAGGCTCGATCCCGAGTCTCGCCTGATGTTGTCAATGTCGGTGCTTGGAGGCTATACCAGCGGAGAGATCTCCGATATATGCGGTATGAAGCCCGGCGCTGTGCGCTCAAAGCTCACAAGGATAAAGGAAAGATTAAGACTGGAATTAACTCCTGAAATATGAACCGAAAGGAGAATAATTATGAACAATGACGATAAGCTCAGAGAGCAGCTCAATTCAGAGCCTGTTCCGGAGAGGCTCAAGCCCGAGAATATAAAGAAGATGCTTGATGAAAAAGCCCCTCAGAAAAAGAGAAACGGTATTGCCGTAACCAACCGTATCGCAGCTGCTGCGGCAGCCTGTGCTGTCATCGGCGGAACGGCTGCTTACGGACTGAACAATGGAAAGTTTGATAAAGAAAGTACATCCGGATTCAATGAAAATGTCTCCAAAGGCACCACATCTGCCGCTGATGAAGAGTCGGGAAATGAGGTGCTCAGGAAGCAGCAAAGCTATATGAGCGGCGCAAAGGACTACGATCAGGTCTATACGCTGTTTGAAAAGGCTTCAAAAAAGGCTGAAAAGGAACGCAGGAAAAGTACCAAAGGCTTCTTCGGAATAAATAACAAGAAATATGCTGTGGAGGATACGGTCAGCGCGATCACTGATGAAGAAGGGGGTTATGTCGAAGAAGCAGATGAGGCAAAGAATTATGTTCAGGCTCCTACTGTTGCTGCCGAAGAGATGAACGGCTTTAAGAGCGATAACATTAATAACGAGCCCAACATTCCCGAGATCGAACCTCAGCCCGCTGACGATCCCGCAGAGGATCCCACAGAATCCGTTACAGTAACTGAAGAACCGACAACTGCTGAGCCCGAGACAGAGCCCGATCAGGAGAAGGATCCCGAATATTCCGACACATACCATCAGGAACAGGATGTTCTCGAATCCGATATTGTAAAGACCGACGGGAAGCATATCTACTATCTTTCAAATATGCTTGAAAACGGCTATAACTATGTTCCGAAGCTCCGTATAGCCGACGTTAAGGACGGAAAATTCACAGCCAGCAGATCCATAGATATCATCGATGCCGTTGAAGATAATGCCGGAAGTGAGTTAACTGCCGAGGATATGTATATCTATAATGATATGATAGCTGTAATATGCAGCTGCGACAGCGGTATGAAATACTATGATATAAATGACAGCGACTCAAGATATTATGAGCGGCGCACTGTTGTTGCATTCTATTCCACAGGCGATGATCCTCAGCTCATAGACGTATATCAGCAGGACGGAAGCTTCAGCGATGTCAGGATATCACCTGACGGTTATATGCTCCTTATAACAAATACCAGCACCGTCAGATTCGATGAGATAAAGAGGAGCTCCAATACCAACAGGTACGTGCCCAGCTGCGGAATAGGCGGCTGTTACGATGTTGTGGAGCCCGAGGATATACTCCTTCCCGAGGACGGCTTCGGCTCGACAGAATGGCTCTCATACTCAGTTATAGGCAGCCTTGACCTGAACGAGTCGGGCGCTCCCAAGGCTCATGACATAAAGACGCTGGCAGGTTATTCGGGAAGTATCTACTGCTCCGCCGATAATCTCTATACAGCAGCCGAAAAATACGATGGTTCCAATACAACAGATATCACACGTATCTCCATAAAAGGCGGAGATATTGTTCCCGAGGCAGGCTGCAATATCAATGGCAGCGTTAAGGATCAGTTCTCCATGAGCGAATACGACGGCTACTTCCGCGTGGCTGCTACCTATACCGCGGTTGAGAAGGATTACCACAAGTATTCCGATGAGCAGAGCGGCATCGAAGACTTTCTGGACAGAGTATTCACAAACAGAGGGGACGGATATTATACCTATCGCAGCATGAAGACCGATAGCAGAGTCTATGTTCTCAATATGGATATGGAGCTTGTCGGCAAGGTGGAAGGTCTCGGCGAGGACGAGCAGCTCAGGTCTGCAAGCTTCAGCGGAAATATGGCCTATGTAGTTACCTTCCGTCAGACAGATCCTCTCTATGCAGTTGATCTCAGTGATCCCGCATCTCCTCAGGTGCTTGACGAGTTCAAGATCAACGGCTTCAGCACTTATATGCAGAGCTGGGGAGATGGGCTCCTCTTCGGCTTCGGTCAGGACGCTGACGACAACGGCAGGCTTACAGGTCTGAGAATGACCATGTTCGACAACTCGGATCCCAATAACTTAAAGGCTGCCGATGTCTATACCTGGAATAATGATTACGGCGATGATACCAATGTAAGTGTATTCTACAGTTCAGATGCTGTAAGCCAGAGAAAGTGTCTCCTGATAGCTCCCGAAAAGAACCTTATCGGTGTCCCGCTATATATTGAAAAGAATGATTTTGATCCTTACAGTGATGGATACGGCTATACCTCATATACTCAGTATCAGTTCTTCAGCTTTGAGGACGGAAAATTCGTTCATAAGGGCGATATTTCAGCAGAGAATGACTTTGATGACTACAGGATCGACAGAGGCTTCAACAGAGCTCTTTATATAGGCGACTATGTATATGCGCTCTCGGGAAATAAGTTCGTAGCGGCTGATATCAACACTATCGAGATCACTGACGAGCTCGAATTCTGATGAGCTGATAAGGTATTTATAACAGTTATTGACAAAGCCCCTTCGGAAGAAGGGGCTTTCTGTATTGCTATATGCTTCTTTATCAGGACCGTTCATGTGAAAACGGGGCTCTTTGTTATGATTTGAATGCTGAAAATACGGAAAATGCCGAAAACGCTAGCGGCAGCAGGAAGGTACCGCAGGATATCAGGAAAAATGAAAGCGCGCCAAGTATTATATACAGCTTTCCGCTTTTCGGGTGGCCTCCTGATGTGTGAATTACACCGAGTATGATGCCGAAAAAAGGTATCATCAGTGATAGTACGATAAGTAACGGCTGCGGTGTGTCAGGTCCCTGAGCCTGAAACATCGGTCTTGTCTGCTGTCCTCTTGCCTCGAAAGCCGAGTTGGGAATGTCATCTGTTTTGGTCTCAAGGAATGAATTGCAGTAAGGGCACTGTCTCTCGTGATTGGAAACAGATGCTCCGCAGTGGGGACAAGTCATATTTATATCCTCCTGTTATATGTTGTTTATAGTCGTCTCAGGTCAGTGCGGCTGCCATAAAGGCTATCAGGACGATAAAAAGTATGAATGCTGCGAATGTAATAGCCGAAACTGCCAGATATGTTTTGCCCGCACGTATTTCGCCGTGGCTGAGGCTTATAAGTCCGTAAATAAAGCCTACCAGCGGGCAGATAATCGAGAATATGATGATAGCTGCCTCAGCGGGCTCGTTCTCCTTGCTGTAAGTGGGCATAATGGGCTGATAGGGAGGACGGTAAATGTTCTGAGGCGGTATATTACGCTGCGACGGTGGCGGCGGATAAGCACCGTATCTCCTGACAAATTGCGGATCCGGAGTACCGCAGAAAGGGCAGTTAGGCTGCATTCCGCTGAGCTTTGAGCCGCAGGTCTCACATTTCATAGTAAATCCCCCTTATCTGACAAAGATATAAGCTGTATAGCCTGCGTATACCGCAAGCATGAGAGCTCCGTGCCAGCGGAGCAGTTTCTTTTTAGGCAGACAGAGCAGAAGCACCAGAAGGCTCATGGCTATGAGGACTGTTGCGTCTACCGTGTTTTTCATAGTGAAGGCTATGGGCGATATAGTTGCTGCTATGCCGAGAACGAAGAGTATATTGAATATATTGGAGCCTACTACGTTTCCGAGTGCCATGTCCACTTCGCCCTTTCTTGCGGCGACTATGGAGGTCACAAGCTCGGGAAGACTGGTTCCCAGGGCAACTATGGTCATGCCGATGAGGTTGTCCGACATACCGAAGGCGCGGGCAATATCCGAAGCACTGTCCACTACAATTTTTCCACCTAAAGCAATGGCAGCGGCTCCGCCGGTAATGCAGAGCAGACATTTCCACACGGGCATTATCTTATATTCATCCTCTTCGGAAAGCTCTCCCGAGGCGCGGGCTTTTTTTGCCGAGCTTATCATCATATAAAGGAATACGATAAAAAGCGCAAGCAGTACAGCTCCGCCCCAGCGCTGTACTATACCTGTGAATGCGCCAAGTCCGAGAAGAACGCCTGCGGCACCTACGGAGAAGGGAAGATCCTTTCTCAGAGTGACTTTGCTTATGACCATGGGACACAGCAGCGCACAGACTCCGCACACCACCATGAGATTGAATATATTGGAGCCCACGGCGTTGCTTATGGCAAGGTCGTTCTTGCCCAGCACCGAGGCACTGACGCTTACCGAGGTCTCGGGGAGGCTGGTGCCCATGGCGACGATGGTCATTCCTATGATGAGTGAGGGAACCTTAAGACGTTTGGCGACGGCCGAACTGCCGTCAACGAAGAAGTCGGCACCCTTGATAAGCAGGACGAAGCCTGCTACGAGCAGTATGTATTTAAGCATATAACCCTTTCTTTCCGAAACTTGAATTATAGGTTCACATGAACCTCATATAAGTTCTTTAGTCTTACAGCATATATTATTATACCATATATTTCTGAGTTTTGCAATACCTCTTGACAGTCTTACTAAAAAATTAACACTTATTTGACAAATGGGAACAGATTGACCAAAAATTAACAAGAACGGAAAAAAATCAATTTTTGCCTTGAATTAGGCTTTTAATTGTGCTATAATTCGGAATAGTGCGTTTTCTTATTTAAATAAGAAAGCAAATTTTGCTTTTTTGGAGGTTAATATATGGCAGCAGCACAGATATTTGCCGTTGTTATCTTCATAGGGATGTTCGTTATGATAGTCCTGGACAAGATAGAACGTCATATAGTCACCATCGGCAGCGGTATTCTTACGCTTGTGGTGGTATTCGGTATATGTATGCGCAGCGGCAGCGCAATTATGGACACTCTTGCGATCAGGAGCTTTATTACCAAGGATTTCTGGTATCAGGTCACGGAAAGTGAGAGCAAGGGTATAAACTGGGCAACTATCCTGTTCATCGCAGGAATGATGGTCATGGTGGAAGGCATGGCCAAGGCGGGCTTCTTCAGATGGCTCTGCATGAAGATAGCTTACATGGTAAAATGCAAAACAGTGCCTATATTCATCACTTTCATGGTGATGTCGGCTGTACTTTCAATGTTCATCGACAGTATAACCGTTATCATGTTCCTGGCAGCTGTTACGATAGAGCTGGCTTCACTTCTCAAATTCAATCCCGTGCCTATGATACTCTCAGAGGTATTCTGCGCAAACCTTGGCGGTTCGGCTACGATGTGCGGAGATCCTCCGAATATCATCGTGGGTACATCCCTGGGATTCTCCTTCTTTGATTTCCTTTCCAATACAGGACTCTGTGCGGCTATATCACTGCTCGTATCTGTCCTCTTCCTTTACTTTGCATTCCGCAAGGAGATCACAGGAGGCAAGCACGAGCCTGTTGATATGAGCAAGTTCCCCAAGCCCTCGGAGGCTATCACAAACAAGAAGGACTTCATTATCAGCTGCATCATCTTTGCTATGGCTGTAATACTTCTTGTTACTCATGCTACAACACATCTTACAGTTGCAAGCATAGGTATCTTCATTGCAGCTGTAACTCTTATCGCCTTCGGCAAGCACGCTCTCGAGCTCATCAAGAAGGTGGACTACAAGACACTTCTGTTCTTTATCGGACTTTTCATAGTCGTAAGCGGACTTGAAGAAACAGGCATACTCAAGCTTATCGCAAACTTCATAGGCGACATCAGCGGCGGAAATGTAATGCTCATGATCGCTATTATCCTCTGGGTATCAGCTATCGCCAGCGCCTTCGTGGACAATATTCCCTTTGCAGCTACAATGGTGCCTGTTATACAGAGCCTTGCGGAGACATCGGGCGTACCGATCTCTACTCTGGCATGGTCACTGGCTATGGGTACCGACATCGGCGGCAGCGCTACTCCTATCGGAGCCTCCGCAAACGTTGTGGGCACATCGGTGGCACAGAAGAACGGCTATCCTATCGGCTGGGGCAAATACTGCAAGAAGCTTGCTCCTGCAACTGTAATTGTCCTTACAATCTCAACGGTTTACCTCTTCGTGCGCTATCTCTGATGCGCTGCAGAAAAATCTTCCGTATTTATTGCTTTACGGTCACGTTTGTGATATAATAATCCAAACAGATATTATATAAGGAGGAATACTTATGCCACAGGTCATTATTTCAGTAGGTCGTGAATTCGGAAGCGGCGGCAAGGCTATTGCCGAGCAGCTCGCAAAGCGTTTCAATATCCCTATATATGACCGTCATCTCATTACGGAGATCGCTGACAAGACAGGTCTGACTCCTGAAGAGATCGAGAAATACAACGAAAAGCCCAAGAACCACATTCTCTCCCGCAGAGTCAACGGTTACAGCAACTCCATCGAGGACAATATCGCCGAGATGCAGTTCAGCTTTCTCAGGGAAAAAGCTCTCAGCGGTGAGTCCTTCGTAGTTGTTGGACGCTGCTCGGAAACAAAGCTCCGTGATTTCAAATGCCTCGTTTCGCTCTTCATTCTCGGAGATATGAGCGAAAAGATAAAGAGAGTCATGGCTATCTACGATCTTTCGGAGGACAAGGCAAAGGCTTTCATAGATAAAAAAGACCGCAAGAGAAAGCGTTATCACAATTATCACTGCGAAGGTCACTGGGGTGATTCAAGACTCTATGATCTCAGCATAAACAGCTCCAGACTCGGTATTGACAAGACCGTAGATCTTCTTGAGGAGTACATAAACGCTAGAATAAACAATGGATAATACTACGGCGGATACTTCACAGTGAGGTATCCGCCTGATTTTATATTGCGGTGAATATAGTTAAATGATAAATATTTATGCAGATGTGCAACGTTTATGACAGCTCCGGTGAATATGTATATGAATGGATCCATATCACAGAAAGGAGGGAGCAGATGACTCACAGCGAATACAGACTGCTGCTGGAAAAAGACAGGAACAGCGCTGTTCGGGCGCTGTATGACGAGTACGTCAACTACGTCTATACCATAGTGTTCAACCGCCTGCGCTGCTGCGGCACCCGTGAGGACGTCGGGGACTGCGTTATTGAGGTATTCTATGAGGTCTTTTCCTCGTACGATGAGAGCGCTGCTTCTTCCGAGGATATAAAGGGATTTATAGGCACTGTTGCTTACAGGAGAGCGGCAAATATGTACCGCAGTCTGTGCAGAAAGAACCGATGCGTACAGCTGAGCGACGAGCTTTCGGCGGCGATACCCTCTGACGAGGATATTACGGATAACGCCGAGAACAATGAAAGGAGACATATGCTCCTTGATCTCATCAGCAGTCTCGGCGAGCCTGATTCCACTATAATTATGCAGAAGTTCTTCTATGGGCAGAAGGCTGCCGATATTGCGGAAATGGTACAGCTCTCGCCTATGATGATAAGAGTCCGCAGCAGCAGAGCACTGAAAAAGCTGCGGAAGCTTCTTGACGATAAGGATATAACCATCTGAACGGAGGTCATTATGAAAAAACCTGATCTTAGTTTATTTGATAATGCGGACAAGCAGACCGTTGAAAGGCTTGCCGCGGATTATCGCGCTCTTGACGGCAGAGAGCAGGAAAAGCTCTGCGGCAGGCTGTTGGAGCGTTGCGGAGCTGCGGAGCTGCGTGACGGTGAGGCACAGGTAAGCGGTGTTGAGCAGTACCGCAGGCCTAAGTGGAAAATTGCTGCGAGCATAGTCTCGGCAGCTGCCATGCTGTTTTTCGGAACAGCAGCTGCTCTCCATGTTTTGCGCGGACAGGACAAGAATATTTCTCCCGCTGACAATGTGAATACAGAGACAGTCACTGTGACTTCGGCTGCTGAGGAGGTCACTTCAGAGAACGTGACAGAGGCCTCCTCGGAAGCGCTGCAGAAGCACGGAAAAGACCTGAAGGAATACGATATGTCCACTCAGAAGGGCGTTTATTTCAAAATGCTCAACTGTATAGACTATTACGACAGGGCTTCGGGAAAGCTGACCGAGTCGGATAATAAGTTCGGCACCGTAAATGAAGTGGAATTCCAGACTGATCTTATCTCTGGCCGCTCCTACAGCCATGTGGTGATCTCTCTGCTCGAGGAGTCGGCTGAGGGGGATACGATCAGCAACTTCCTGGAGTACAGCGACGGCGAGAACATTCATACTTATGATTTCATAACAAAGAAGCATGATTATCCTTATGGTTACGGTACGGGCAGCGTTAAAAAAAGAGCAGAAGAAGTTTTTGATATCCCCGATAGTGAAAGACATATCATCGATGAAGCAAAAACGGATCACTGGGCATACAGGCAGGACAGCACGAATGTCCGCTATGCTCATGACTGCCTTTGCAATCAGGAAATGATATTCGGCTTTCTCTCAGACCTTGACGGATGGCACATTGAGGGCACAGAGGATTATATCGGCAGGGAATGTGTTGTGATAAAGGGAAGTCTCGGCGGAGACTACGGTGAAAAGCTGGGAGTTTCGGACTTTGAGTTCTATGTTGACAGTGCTACGGGAACTATTCTTAAATATATCGGCAATAACAGCAGCGGAGAATGTACCTCGTATATGACAGTCCATGAGATAGCCTTTGACGATGAGGCAAAAAAGGTGAGGGCTATCCTGTACATCGATAAGGATATGACCTCTGTTGCCGAGTCCGGAAAGCTTAAATACTCTACCAATGAAAACGGTCAGACCTACGGAAAGGACAGCGACGCTGCTTATCCCGAAGATATGCCCGAACTCATAGCTGTTATCGGAGATAACGGCAATGAGGGTTATGTCTATAAAAGCGAGCTCTTTGATGACGGTATCAGGAATCCCGAGGAGGCTCTTGAGTACGAAAAGGCAAAAAGAGAAGGCAGATACGAGCCGAAGGTCCTGAAGGTCTATGAGGCAGACGGAAAAACTGTCATAGATACATTTACGGAAAGTGTGAATTGAAAAGCTGCAATGCCGCAGAAGCACTTCGGGGACTGTTGACACTGTGATAAGGCTGTGCTATAATTGTTACTGACTCAAATTGTTATTCAGAGGTGATAATGTGGAGAAATATGATGTCATACTGTATGATATGAATAGTGCTTCCGAAATAAAAGGTACGGTTTATGCCGACGAAGGCGATACATCCGATGATATTATCCTTGAAATCTCAGTCGGAAAAAACACTATAACAGAAAAAGCAGATAGTTATCTTGCGGCTTATCAAAAACTAAGAGATGAGCTGCTGAAAATTGGTTTTGGATTAAAATGCAATGGTTCACTTATAAATGCAAATCAATCCGGGATGATGTCATATACTTCTAGGATATACCTTGTGGAATTGGGAAAGCAGGCGTTGACAAAGGATATAGTTAATATCTGGGATCATTGTGATATGACTTCTTTTCCCGATACGAAAGAACAAAATAATTATATCGAAAAATGGTTTGACTCATTTAAGCGTATATAATGAATCAGATCACCAAACAAAAACAAAGAAAACGCCCCGAAGCGATACTGTATCACTTCGGGGCTGATTTTCTATATGGTTACTGACCGATGATGGGGGGATTATCATCTGTGTTCAGACTGCTCATTTTTCAAAGGGAGAGAGGGTCGTGACCTTCTTCAGGAGGTATTCCTGTATAAGTACAGCGTCGTCTCCCGTCAGTCCTTTGGTATTGGTGTCAACGTCTGCCTGTAACTTGCCTGTTTCGGTAAGATGATGCTTGTCGCTTCCGTTCTCGCCGTACTTATCGGGATTTGCAAGAGCCTGCATTATGAGTATAGCGTCTGCAAGGTCAACTGTGCCGTCGCAGTTTGCGTCGCCCCAGAGGGGTTCGAGAGCTCCGCCCATAAGGTAATGGAACTCGCAGCTGTCGATAGTATAGGGCTGATCTATAGCCTTTTCGGAAGCAGCGTCCCATGTATTGGACCACCATACCTGTACCTCGCAGGTCTTGAAGTTGTCGGGCATTTCATTGAGATCAACGTGTACCGTAAGCTTTCCGTCCTTGTCGGCGGTGCCCTTCCACTCTATGTTCTTCCAGTCGTCTGCAGTTGTACCGAAGCCTACTGCACCGCCCAAAGAAGCGTTTGGAGCGCCTGTGATGCTGATCTGCATCTCCTTGCCTATTGCAAGTGCGGGCTTGTCGGGAATAGTTACGGATTTCTTCTGTATCTCAAACTTATAAGCCGTTGTGGTGGTAGTCAAATTGGGATCGGTGGTAGTCGTTGTAGTGGTTGTTGTCTTGGAAGGATCGGGAGGAGTAACGTCATCGCGCTGATAGAGGTTTGCAGGGAGCTCGTCAAGAGTTATGCAGTAGTCGCTCTGATACATGGCGATAGTGTCCTCCTTGGTGTTGAAGGTGGGATTTGACAGGAAGTCTGTAGTATCCGAGCCTCCGTCGTACCATGTGCAGAAGTAAAGCCATGCAGCGCCCTCCTCCTGCATTTTTTCGGGAGTCGAGAAGCAGTCGTTCTCGGCAAGGGAGATCATCTTTGCACTGTCGTATTTATCCATGATACCGTAGAATGTGGAAGCAAAGGGACTGTCATTGTGGTAGTACCTTGCGCTGCCTGTTGACCAGTCGGTGCAGCTGTACTTGTCGTAGCCGATGATGTCAACGTAAGAATCGCCGGGGTACCAGTCCTTTGAGGTATCAAAGTTATAGCTGTTCCACTCCCATATAAGGTTGTGGCAGTTGAGATCATTCGTGAGGGTATTGTATGTGTATATCCAGAGCTTCTTATAGGCTGCGGAGCCTTCTCTGCCCCACCAGAACCATGAGCCATTCTCACCGCCGCCGCCTTCTGCCTCGTGGAGAGGTCTCCAGATAACGGGTATACCCTGTGCCTCAAGCTTATTGAACTCCTTGGCGAGAGTTTTCAGCGTGGAGAGGTAATATTCATTCTCCTTGGTGCCTTCCGTTGCGGCCTTTGAGGGAGAGAAATCTGTATCCTTGGCTGTATATGTGGTCTGTGACCAGTCCATCTTTGTGCCTATAGTGTAGTTTGCAAACTGCTTGGGAACATTGAGATGATAGGAAGCTGTGGCGATACCGCCCTTATTCTTTACCCAGTCGATGATACGGTCTGTGGAGCCGTCGTCGCTGCCGTAGAGAGGGCAGCAGAAGTTGCCGTAGTCAAAGCCCCGGATAGCCGGATAGTGACCTGTTGTGTTCTTGAGGTACTCGAATTCGGTCTCAAGGCCGTGAGGTCCGCCGCTATATATCTCCTGCTGTCCGGAGATTATGTGCTTGCCGTAAACCTCGGAGAGGTAAGCCATAAGGCTCTGAGTCTCCACCGTGGCCAGCTGATCGCAGGGTTTTATCTGCTTTGCTTTGACCTTTACGGCGTCCATAGGCTCTGCGGTAAGGTAATCGAACTGAGACCAGCCCCAGGATTTCTCGATGACGATATTATTGTCTCCTGCCTTCAGCATGACAGCAGGCACAGCTATGGCTGTATACTCCGTTCCCTGAGGGATGCCTATGGCACCCTGTGATGTGCCGTTTACCGAGAGATTCTGCTGTTTGTCGCTGCCTATGCCGTAAGCATAGAATGTCAGCTTGTAGGGCCCCGACTGGTCGACCTTTACTGTCAGCTCTATGGTTCCGCTGTCAGTCATTTTAAGAGCCGAACCGCCGCTGGCGGAAGAGTCCTTCTCAACAGTGACATCCCCTGAGATCTTTGCGCTCTCAAATTCCACCTTTACCGGAGCGTCAGCAGCAGTTACGTATGAAGCGCTGTATAATGCACCGTTGATGGCCATTGCAGCAGACATCAGTGCAGCGCCCGCTTTTTTTATCATTTCTGTTTTCATACTTAATATCCTCCTTTTTGAACAAAGCTTTCCTGTACTTTAATTATAGTGCTATTTTTAGCTAAAATCAATGATCGTAACAAAAAGTTTCCATTTATGCATAAAATTTCGTATGTACGCACAATGAACGGCTGCTGCTTTACAGCAAAAAGCTCAAAATTGACTTAAATTCAGCTTAAATAATAATTCTTAAAGCCAAAATCAATATTTACATCTCATTCACAGGTTATATGTTGACAATATAAACAAAAAGGTGTATAATTTCTTTAGAGTTTCGTTTACTTTGTTCATGGAGAGTGAGAAAATGACCGAATATCTTACTAATTATATGAAATACGTTCAGGAACGGCTCGAAAAGTGTACGGGAGCAGAGGAGCTCGGCGAGATCATGGCGGAGCATAAAGATAAGATAGCTTTTATGCAGCATGAAAGGATAGTTCATTTTCTGGTGACCATGATGTTCGCACTGATACTTGCGATATTCATAGCCGTATTGGTGTTTACATCTAATATACCCGTACTCATTCTCGTGACCATGATACTGGTCCTGCTCATGTTTTACATCAAGCATTACTATTTCCTGGAAAACACGGTCCAGAAGATGTACAGAGTGTATGACGATATTCTCGAAAAGCAGAAAAAACTGAAGGAGACTTCCGAATGACAAAGAAGGAGATCGCAGCACTGGCTGCGGAGGAGCTTGAAAAGCTCTATCCCGATGCAGAATGTACCCTTGATTACTCCAAGCCCTATGAGCTCATGTTTGCTGCAAGGCTTGCGGCTCAGTGTACAGACGCAAGGGTAAATATCGTCACAAAGACTCTATTTAAAAAGTATCCCACTCTTGAAGCCTTTGCAAATGCCGATCTTGAGGAACTGGAACAGGACGTAAAGCCCTGCGGCTTCTATCATACCAAGGCAAAGAGCCTGAAGGAGATGGCAGGTCAGCTCATCAATGACTTCGGAGGCGAGGTCCCCGATACTATGGAGGAACTTCTGACATTATCGGGTATCGGCAGAAAGACGGCAAACCTTATGCTGGGTGACGTTTTCGGAAAGCCAGCCATCGTTACGGATACCCACTGCATACGTATCACGGGACGTCTCGGACTCACTAAAAACAAGGAGCCCGCAAAGGTGGAGAAGGATCTTGCAAAGCTGATCCCTCCGGAAAAGTCTTCGGATTTCTGCCACAGGACGGTGGAATTCGGACGGGATATATGCAATGCGAGAAAGCCTAAATGCGGAGAATGTCCGCTGAATTACTTCTGCAAATACTATGCGGAAAGGACGTAGATCATGGAGCCTGCAGGACACTTTGACTATGTTCTTTGAGCTGTGCCGCAGGCTGTCCGAAGCTTTCAGCCCTGAAACAGATCTTGATTTTATGAAAGGATTGATATAAATGCTTTTTAATTTTAAACTCAGCACTCCTGCCGAGGGACTTGTTGACATAACAAATGAAGTCAGCGAAGCTGTAAAGGAAAGCGGTGTGCTTGAGGGTATATGTATAGTTTTCTGTCCGCATACAACTGCGGCAATAACCATAAACGAGAACGCAGATCCCGATGTACAGACCGATTTCATTAAGGGCATGGACAGATTCTTTCCCGATCTTCAGATCTTCCGCCATGCGGAGGGCAATTCGGACGCTCATATCAAATCCTCGGCAGTGGGCGCCAGCGAGACTCTTATCATAACCGGCGGAAAGCTCCTCCTCGGAACATGGCAGGATATTTACTTCTGCGAATTTGACGGCCCGAGAACAAGAAAATTCTTCGTTAAAGTTATAGGAGATTGAGCCATGGACAATATCGAAAAGCTTGCGGAAATAGTAAACAATTCCCATAGTATCGTATTTTTCGGCGGTGCGGGAGTCTCTACGGAAAGCGGTATACCCGATTTCAGAAGCGTTGACGGCCTTTACAGCCAGCAGTGGGATTACCCTCCCGAGACTATCCTCAGCCATACCTTCTTTATGAGTAAGACAGAGGAGTTTTACCGCTTTTACAGGGCGAAAATGCTCTGCCTTGACGCAAAGCCAAATGCTGCCCACCTGAAGCTTGCTCAGCTTGAAAAGGAGGGAAAGCTCTCTGCTGTGATCACTCAGAATATAGACGGACTTCATCAGGCAGCAGGCAGCAGGAAGGTCTATGAGCTCCACGGCAGTGTTCTGCGCAATTACTGCACGAAATGCGGAAAATTCTACGATGTCAGGTATATAATTGACTCCGAGGGAGTGCCCAAGTGCGAGTGTGGAGGCATAGTAAAGCCCGATGTGGTGCTTTACGAGGAGGCTCTTGACGACAGCACGGTCAGCGGAGCGGTCAATGCCATTGCTTCTGCGGATACTCTCATAATTGGCGGCACATCGCTGAATGTATACCCTGCCGCAGGTCTTATAAGGTATTTCCGCGGAGAGCATCTTGTGATAATAAATATGGCGCCTACCCAGATGGATAAGAACGCCGAGCTTCTCATATGTGAAAGGATAGGAGAAGTATTTTCAAGGATTTAAGAGGCGGTGTCTGGCAGCGTAATGACATCAGCCGATTTATCAACCCTCTTAACGGCTGGCTGCGGTATGGGTGCAAAAGCGCCTGAAGATCCGCAGCCTCCAACCAAATACAGCCTTACGGAGGCTGCGCCGCGTTATGCGGAAGGACCTCTGCGATGAGCAGCTTGTCCCTTGCAGCAGCTGAGATGTAATGGTTCAAATAAGGCCCGGAAGAGTTCAGAGAACAGCTTTCGGGCTTTGCTGTTTGCAGCAGAAGATTATTATAAAGGAAGTGCTGATTATGGGGAATTTCCCGGATTTTATGAAAAGAGAAGCCAATAAGGTGCCGGCGGAGCAGCAGAATACTCCCGATATAGAGGGCTGCTACTATACTGCCGCTGACGGGAGTCAGATGGCCTTCTGGACCTGTAATGCTGACCGGGTCTCAAAGGAGCATATCCATGATTACGACGAGTACATGGTGTGTATCGAAGGGGAGTATACCGTTACTGTAAACGGCGAAGCTACAGTGCTCCATGCAGGTGATGAGCTTTTCATACCCAGAGGCGCCCTTCAGGGCGGAAGCTGCAGGGCAGGGACAAGGACTATCCATGCCTTCGGCGGTAAAAGGATAGAAAGCGGTGAAAAGTAATGGAGATAAGGACGTTTACGACAGATATGAGCGAAAAGGTGACGGATTTTCTTGCAGAGGTGTTCCCACAGGTCGGAAAGCCCTTCGAGCCAGATGGCAGGCACTCAGAATATAAGGATATAAAAGGGAATTTTGAACTGTTCCTGTGTCTTTTTGACGGTGAAAACATAATAGGGACAGTTGCTGTGAAAAAACTGGACAGCAATAATTGTGAGTTGAAATGCCTTTATCTGTACGAGGAGTATCAGGGGCGGAAGCTGGGTTACAGGCTGCTGAACGAGGCGGTGGAATATGCGAAAAAGAACGGATATAGGAGAATCTTGCTTGATTCGATGTCGAGGTATCAGAATGCTCTGAAACTCTATGAGAAGTTCGGCTTTGTAAACACGGAAAGGTACAATGACAATGCGAAAGCGGACGTATTTATGGTGAAGGAGCTTGTATAAAGCCGTTTTTATAGCTCAGATTAACGTATCAGCGTTGATATATAAATATCATATATGTCATATATCATTAAATAATCCCTTTGGTTTTTGTAATATACCACAAATTGTTGTAAGCCTTGCGCAACAAATGGGCAGCAGCAATAAATGACTGGTATAATATACTTGTCGGACGGAGATCCGGCAAATAATGATTTTTCAGAAAGGGATTATTAACAATGAAAAAGTCAATCAAAAGAATCACAGCAGCAATCTCAGCAGCAGTAGTATGCGCACTTCCTACAGTTAACGCTATTACATCAAGCGCTGCAAAAGCAACTCAGAAGAATACTTACAAGATCGAGACTATCATGCACGGAGGCAGTGACAGAGTTTATTTCCTTCACATTGACAGATACTTCAATTCTGCAATAAAGAATTCTGTTACACTGCGCAATTCTTCATTCCAGCTTCCCTGCAACAGCTTTTCGGCAAAAATGCCTCAGCAGGGCAGAATGGTATTCAGCGCTGAGTCTTCTGCTCTCAGAAGATATGATGGCGTTGTAAGCATCGATACATTTGATGTTCCTGCATCTGTAACTCCCGCTCAGTTCAAGTGGAACTTCTATGCTACAGCTACCGGCAATTATTACCTCGGCGACGGCACACTCTACACTGAGTATGAGGACAGCATGGAAGAAAGAGTTCACCTCGTTGGCGACGCAAACGGCGACGGCGTGATAATGATGAACGATGTAGTTGTTATCCAGCAGTACCTCATCAATGTTCTCGATGAAGATGAGATCGATCTCATCGCTGCTGATGCAAATGGCGACGGCACGGTTGATGAGAATGACGGAGAGCTTATCCAGAGATACCTCCTCGGCTCGATCAACAGCTTTGCTGATTATCAGTTCTGATCTTGACTGAAAAGAAATTTTTACGAAGCAGACCTCACTACAGAGGTCTGCTTTTTGTGCATATTGACTTTTACTCAAATTCGGTAAAATGTGCAAATTAACGTATCAGCGTCGATTACTGAACATATTGAATCTATATAAACATATATCATACAAAGATATTCACAAATATTGTAGCTTGTTACAAACTTCGGTTAACCGGGCGCAACAAATGAGCAGGAGTGGAAAATGTGCAGTATAATAATTACGGAGGCAAGATCCTCCGAAAATCAATACAGAAGGGAATATGTAAAAAATGAAAAACACTATGAAGAAAATTGCAGCATCATTATCAGCAGCAGTATTGTGCGCTATCCCCATGGCAGGCAGTTTAACTGCTAATGCAGCCGAACAGTACACAACTTACAGAACATCTTACTTCATAAAGCATGAGAATGCAAACATTGAAGAAACAAGCATCACTGTAACAACCAAGAAGGGTCTTACTAAGCTTGGAAGAAAGAACTTAAACAACACTGGCAGGATATATGATATCCACGGTTCCGGCGGTCAGACATACGATCATATAAATGTTGTTTGGAAGAGATACACCGGTGATATCGGCACTCAGGCGTTCAAGAAGAAGGGACTTCTCTACAACGAGACATCCAAGACAACTTATGGCGGAAAGTTTGAGGATTACCTCGTAAGCAATACTGCGCTCGATATTCAGGCTAAGGATACAAACGGCGACAGTGCAGCTGAGAGAATTGGCTACTTTGCTGTAAATGTTGGCGATGTTACAGGCGCTTTGAATTCAACATCTTTCAAGGATTTCAAGGCTGACGGCATCACAGGCATGGATGCTCTCGAAGTTCAGAAGCTCGTTAAAAAGGGTGTCACAAATATCGCAGAATACTCTAAGACTGTTGATTATTCATCTGCAAATAATGAGTCTGTTAAAACACTCAGAGCTATGATTGCAGGCGATATCAACAACGACGGAAAGCTCACAGACAACGATGCTACTGTTATCATGTACTGGATCGTTGGCCGCGTAAATGATTTCTCACGCTTTAACGGTGTAGCTGACAACAAGATCGTTGATATGGCTGAGAACATGAAATAATCAGTTTCGTTCCCCGCGGACTTTCTTATGAAAGTCCGCTTTTTTATTGACATATCCCCACAGGATGATATAATATAATTAATAAGGGGGAGATTTCTATGATAAGAGAGATCACAAATGCTGATTTTGACGGACTTATGAAACTGTATATGGAGCTCCACGATAATCCTTTTCCCGAAAAAGACGATAGAGTATTGGCTGTCTGGAACAGGATAATGAATGACAAGGATCACCATATTATAGTCGCGGATATTGACGGAGTCATTGCTGCTTCGTGTGTATGTGTGATAATACCTAACCTCACCCGCGGTCAGCGGCCGTATGCCTTTATCGAGAATGTGGTTACTTCAGCTAAATATCGAAGGAAAGGCTTTGCTACTGCCTGCCTTGACTTTGCACGGGAGCTTGCAAGAAATGAGAATTGCTATAAAATGATGCTCCTCACAGGCTCCAAGAAGGAAGGAACACTTAAATTCTATGAGAATGCAGGCTATAACAGCAGCGATAAGACGGCCTTTATACAATGGTTGTAAGGAATGTGTGTATGACTTTAAGGGAATTTCAGAATACTGACGCAGAAACGATCATAAGATGGATAAGAAGCGAAAGAGAGTTTCGTGAATGGTGCGCAGACAGATATGACCATTATCCGATAGATGCGGCAGATATAGTTTCAAATTACGGGAATTGCGGCAGAAGAGGCGGGTTCTTTCCTCTGACTGCCGTCGATGACGATAATGTCCCTGTAGGACACCTTATCCTCAGATATACCGATACGGAAAAAACTACCGTCCGCTTTGGATTTGTCATCATTGACAGCAGCAGACGCAGTGAAGGTCTGGGAAAGAAAATGCTCGGACTTGCCAGAGAGTATGCCGTTAATAAGTTGGGAGCGGAGACGCTCACACTCGGAGTTTTTGAGAGCAATCAGCCGGCACTTAACTGCTACACTGCCGCCGGCTTCCGAAAAGCAGGTGGAACTGATGTTTTTGAGGTCTTCGGTGAGAAATGGCGTGTTATTGAAATGTTCCTTCGAGTTCGCTGAATTCCGTCAGTCTGATTGTTAAAATAAAAAAATATCTATCTGATTGTTGACAGCAGGTTCAAAATGTGGTATACTAATATAGTCGCAGATGAACCTGCATTATTTATCGCGGTGTGGAGCAGCTAGGTAGCTCGTCGGGCTCATAACCCGAAGGTCGTTGGTTCAAATCCAGCCGCCGCAACCAGAAACAAGGACTATGTTGCTCAACATAGTCCTTTTGCTTTATGGCTTAGAATAGCCGTTTGAGGCGATAGTGTCACATGTAACAAGACTATGTTGCGTACTAAAAATAAAGTTGAACGGAGCTTGATATAAGCTCCGTTTCCGTTATTTTTCCGTTATGATGGTGCAAAGCTATGACAGATATCGATCAATTATGAACTATACAGTCAGTACGATTGACCTTTCCTCAGAGCTGTGCTATAATTGTAACTAACATAAATCGGAATTTGTAAGAAGATCGAGGAAGTAGAATGAATATTGTCATAGCAGAAGAAAAACAGGTAAAAACAATTGTAGACATGTCTGTCAGAGCATTTGAAACATACGTAAATGTTGGCGGAACAAAAGGCGACTGTCCGCCTGAATATGATTCAGTAGAATGGCATAAACAAATGGCTCGAGAGGGGTATTTGTATCAGGCAATGATAGGAAAAGATATTGTGGGAGCAGCCGTCATATTCTCGGACGAAACAAAAAATACTGTGTACATTGGCAGAATTTTTATTGACAGCATCTATCATAGAAAAGGTTATGGAACTCATTTAATGGAGTGCATAGAAAAGTACTACCCATTTGCCGAAGAATTTAATCTGGACACTCCAAGCTGGAATGTACGGACAAACGCTTTTTACGAAAAATTAGGATATCAAATCATAAAAGAAGAGGACGGATTTGTTTTTTACAGGAAGACGAGAAAGGGAACTTCTAAATTTTGATTTAGCTTAGTACCATGATAGATTCAAAACTTATGGAAAATGATACAGAGAGTCCCCGTGAGGGGACTTCTTCGTTCATATTTGTATTCTTGACTTTGGGCGACAGAACAGTGTATAATATTGATAGTAAGCAGTTTTACTGCGATAAATCGGAATTTACAGGAGAAAAGCTTGACGAACTGAAAGAAATCCTAACAGCATTCTCTGTGTGAATTTGGAGGATAAAGCGATGAAATCTGAAAAATCAAATAGAGTAAAAAAAGTACTTGCGATCATGGCTTGTATTATGATTCTGTTTCTGGCGATCACATTTGTAATCCACAGAATCCTGTTATCAAAAGAAAAGCAGATGCTGACCGAAGCAGGGTATTACAATCCTGTTTCGGTCGGGGATTATTCGCTGAATGTACATGATTTCGGAATTCAAAACGGTAAGCATACATTCGTAGGATTATCGGGCAAAGGCGTATTTGATTACAGTGTCAGAATGGAGCGCCTCATGGGCGGTCTGGCTGAAGAAAACCGGATCGTAATCGTTGACCGTGCGGGTTATGGACTCAGCGATGATACAAAGGAGCCGCAGACAGTGGAGCGTGTTGTGGATCACTACCGTACTGCGCTGAAAAATGCCGGTATCGAAGCGCCATACATTCTGCTTCCACATTCGCTGGGCGGTGCTTATGCGACATATTGGGTAAGTCAGTATCCGGAAGAGATCGAGGGTGTCATTTTTCTTGCCGGAACACAACTCAGCGATAACCCTGATATTGCTTTGGAAGATGGCAGTGCATTTGAGAATCGGTTTGCGATTGCGGCAAATCAGATGGGACTGGTAAGACTTGCGAAGTCGTTTCTGTTAAAAACTGTAATCCCCGGTATGAATTATTCGGATGAACAGCGAAAGTATTCGGAAGCATTGAATCTGCATCATACATTTAATCATGCTTTTTGCTACGAAGATGAGCATATGAATGAAATCTGCAATACTGCATATCATGCGATCAAGCCAAATGATGTTCCGAAAGTTTATATTTGTTCAAGTTGGGGATTTCAGTCCGGACAAGAAATAGATGAAATGCTGGCTTGGGATAAGCAGGAATGTGAATTCACGGGGAGGAAACAGCCTAAGTTTCCGGAATCCGGGTATGATATGGATATGCTGCAAAAACTCCGTGATACCGAATTGCAGCCCTATCTTGACAAAATGGGGAACTGTGAGCTGGTGCTGCTGCCGGGGATACACTGTATTTATGACCAGCGTCCCGATAATGTCGCAGAGATCATCAGCGACTTTCTGGAGAGAATAGAGGAACAAACGGAATAGAAAATAGAAAAAATACTTTAACAGTTAAAATTTGATTTATCGCAGAGCCTATTCGATCTTTGCGCTGTGAGGCGCATTGGAAGAATCCTGCCAGCGGGGACTCCCCGCAAATTCTGATTTAT
Organism: Ruminococcus flavefaciens 007c; assembly: GCF_000571935.1. GTDB lineage: Bacteria > Bacillota > Clostridia > Oscillospirales > Ruminococcaceae > Ruminococcus > Ruminococcus flavefaciens_F. The sequence goes on from NZ_ATAX01000035.1 coordinate 154,589, forward strand.
CTTAGTACCTGATAGAGCAACAACTTATGAAATAATTATACAGAAAGTCCCCACGAGGGGACTTCTTCATTCATATGATGGTGAAAAGCTATGTCCAATGACGATCAATTACGAACCATGCAGGTAGTCTTGGTAACAAAGGTTTGATATGGCTTGGTAGTATCAACGCCGATCTCGACCATGATGCCCTTGATTGAAGTTTGCCATGCGATTTCATTTCTTCCGTGAAGGCATGAAAAAAGCACCTGCCGTAGCAAGTGCTTAGTGTATATTCGGTTAGGATCAAATGGATATATATAACATAGACAAGCACATAATTCTACTACGGCAGGTATAACCTCCTCTTTCATAATAATGCTATGTAACATCCACGTCGACTAAACATACAGCAATAAAAGCGCTTGTTTTGCAATATTCAACAATATTAGACTTGCTTTGTTGTAAAAAATAGTATAGAATCATTATAATGGAAAGTGTTTACTTTTCACTTGACAGAAGCATCAAGCAATACAGAGAGGTGGAATGAATAATGAACAAAAAAATCAAAGGTATAATCTCAGTACTGACAGCAGCTGCCTGTATAATGGGAACTCCTTCAGTTCTCAGCTTCAGCAGCCTTGCTCCTCTTACGGCAATGGCAGACAGCCAGCAGATCAGCGGAGAGATTGACGGCTACAGTTACAGAGTCTTCAAGGGCGAGGAAGAAAGCCTGTGCAACTACGAAAATAGTGGAATCAACGGCTTTACTACAGATTGGAACGCAAAATACGACCTGACGGTCACCAAAGGCATAAGCTATGAAGATAAGGGCATAAAAGCCTATCGGGTAGCAGATTACGAGATATATTACGAGGCTGATATCACCACCACCGGAAACACATATATCGGAATCGGCGGCTGGTTCACAAATCCGCTGATATCCTTTAATATAGTTGAAGCATACGGCGAATGGATGCCGCCAGGAGGAGGAGAAAACGTACAAAGGTTATCCACCGCTATGATCGATGGCAAGACCTATCAGATATATAAATACAGACAAGGCATCCGCGAGAATGCTTTTGACTCATACTGGAGCGTCTGCATCGACAAGCGTTTGAATCAAGGAAATATCAATCATGTAACAGGCAAAGTAAACGTTGCAGATCATTTCAAAGCCTGGAGCAAAGCAGGCCTCCCTCTCGGAGACATTTACGAGATTAATTTCGAGCTCGATGCATACAACAGCAGCGGCTCCATGGAGCTGAAGCGTATGGATACATACAGAGATATATCCAATAATTACGTTTTCGGACCAGAGGATCAGGAGAAGCCCTATGCGCAGCATGATCCCCTCACCGTCAACGACAACGGCAGCATAATAACCCTTGATATGGAGTCAGAGGATCTCAAGGCAGGAGCCGAAGGAAACTGCTCGGCAATACTTACCGACGAGCTGTCCTACAGCGGCGATTATTCCATGCAGATAATCACAGGAAACAGCGGGGCTTTCTGTTACGAGATAGACCCCTATGATCTGCCAGTATCAAAGTATTATGCACAAAAGGATTATCTCACAGGTGCAAAAATATTCAATGAATCGGGAACAGATCTGTCCTTCACTGTGGAGCTGGTGGAATACAGTGATTCTCCGCAGAATTACATGAAAAAGACGTCACTTGGCACAAGGAAGTGTTACTCGGGACAGTGGACAGATATCACCGATATTCCCTTTACAATCAATTTTGACCAATATCACAAATACAAGCTCGTCTTCACGCCCTCCTCCACTGTTGGATTCTATATAGATGATTTCTACATTTCCTCAGGAGAACCCGAATATGCCTCGGCAGCAAAGGGTGTGCGCGGCGATCTCAACGGCGATGGCGTAGTCAACAGTCTTGATATCCCCGTATGCCGCAGAGCTATACTGAACGCCATGGACGATAATGTGATATCTGTTGAAGGCGATGTTAACGGCGACCTCAGAAGCAATGTAAGTGACCTTGTTCTCCTGACAAGATTTGTACTTCACACCATTGACGAGATACCTGTTTCACAGAACGAAGCAGAGCTCATCATAGGAGACGCCGAAAGGAAAGCAAGCGACGGAGAGCGCTCCTTCAGAATCAATGGCGGCAAGATAAACGATGACAGCCTGAAAGCCATAGTCAGAAAGGACGGCTCTATCTCGGCAGAATGGAATGACACCAAGCTGTATATACTCAACAGCTATGAGTTTTATAATGGAGAAGCCGCCGACAGGGACTGCAGGGATTGCAATATACGCTATTCCGCAGATCTCATGTATGACGGCGACATTGATATGCACTTTTACGGTAATATCGTCTCCAAGGACAAGACACAGGAAACGAACTTTGTTATATATGAATGCTGGACAGAAGGCGACGAAACCGACAAATCAATACAGAAGGCTTTGGACGACGGTGTACTGGGTACAGTAAGCGTAAACGGCAAGGAGTATTATACTGATCACAACGGTCCTATGGATGCACCCTCCGCAGTATTCTTCTACCGCAAGGACGGCGCTTCATCCGTTGACAAAAACCTCCATATAGAAGGAAATATCTCACCCATCGATTTTCTAGGCTCCTGGCTCAAGTACACCAGTGACGAATATATCATCAGCTGGGCAGGATTTGAAATAGACGCCTTCAATTCCTCGGGGCGTGCCGACATCAATGAGCTGACATTCAGTAATCCGCCCGACTATCAGAAGAACTGATATACATATGGTAAATGATACCGGAAACAGTAATAATGCCGTGAGGTGTTATGAGGTTTTTTCTCTGAGAGTACTGAAGATATGTATTCTCAGGCTTATACATCGGATCTAAGAATTACAGACCGCCATTCAAATGACAGGAAGAAAGGCTCAGACAAACTCTGAGCCTTATTCTTCTAATATAGGAGATTATGGGAAATTACGGGTTATTTGAGTTTTATAGCATCAAAGAATTCATCTGCTGTCATGCCGTAATTATATGCCGCTACCATCTTATCATAAGAATGAGTCATATTGATACGGTTTTTTGTGGTATCGTATCCATACTTAGAGAATAACGAACTGTACCAGCTTCCGTCAGTGAAGTTGACGTAGAAATATTCAGCACTATCATAACTGTGGTTGTTCATGTCGTAGATCAGAAATCTTGCATCCCAGCCATTCCATCTTGCATTGTTCTTGTCGGAAGCATAGTCCCTGAACTCCAGACCAAAACATACCATGGAGTGTCCCGACTTCTGACGGGTAGATCCTATATTGAATATTGCTGTGTCCGCTCCGTAGGTGATATTTTCCGCATACTTTATCATTTCCTTACCAAAATGATTTGTGTCCCAATCTGCTTCATAATCATGTGAATAAAGATTCTGATTTGCCCATACAGTTGTAACGTATGATCTGGTGAAAACGGGGATACAACCGCGATCAATGTCACTTGATCCTATAGATAATATAGTGGTTCCTCTCGGAGAGAAGTCGGATACCGAAAGATATCCTTGAGATGTCAGAGCACTGACTGTAGCCATACCGCTGCATACGCCTTCATTCTTTTTGCCCAGATAGCCGTTTGAATAGGGAATGTGTGCAGTATCAAAGTAATAATCGTAACCTTTTACTGACCATTCTCCAAATGTTCCATTCGGTGTCCGCCACTTGTAATCCGCATATCGTTCTGTTGCTATAGAGGCTGCCTCACTGATATTATGATAAGTCAGTCCGTTATTGGCTGCATATTTCTTTACTCTGCCGTTACCTGTGCTCCATACAACGAAATCGTCATTTGTCACGGGCTTTCCGTTATCAAGAAGGTGCCAGCCTACAGAATAGTCTCCGAGGAAAGCGTTCGGGTTCTTGCTGACGAAGTATTTCATATTCGGGCACAGGAAGAAGGCGTGGTCGCCTACATAGATGATACCCTCCGACATAAGGACATTTCTCAGCGAATCGCAGCTCATAAAGGCTGCCGAGCCTATTGTTGTGACATTATCGGGGATATTTACCGTGGTGAAATTGGTGCAGCCCGCGAAAGACTGTACGCCGATCTCGGTGACAGTTTCAGGAAGATGAACTTCCTTTGCATTTTTACAGCCCCAGAAAGCATGATTAGGTATATTTGTCAGCTGAGAACGGGAAAGATCGATTTTATCGGCACCTGAACAGTTATAGAATGCTGCATTTCCCAGTGTTTTAACATCATAAAGATCAATAGAGATCAGGCTTGTACAATCCCAGAATGCATGAGCACCTATCTCATCTGTCTGGCTTGCAAATATAATATTATTAAGTGATGAACATCCATTAAATGCGCTTGCACCTATGTATTCAACAGCGCTGTAGCCGCCGCCGTTTGCGAAGTATACTTCTTTCAGATTAGAGCAGCCATAAAAAGCTCCCTGACCGATAGAGGTTATATGTTCACTGCTGCCTCTTATTTCACCGAGATTTGTCTGATCATCGAAAGCGTGAGGAAAGATAGAAGTAACGGTATATTTCTTTCCGTTGTAGGAAACAGTGTCAGGGATCTCTACATAAACATTATCTCCCGTGATCTTACTGCCGCAAACCTCAAAGCTTTGGCTGTTCTTATTGAAATAAAAGTAAAGAGTCGCATTTGATGAGACCTGAACCGCCAGACCTTTCACGCCTGAGTCTTTGCTGCTTGCTGCTGATGCTGTGACAGCTCTGATAATTTTTTCTTTTCCGTATCTTGCGGGCAGTGCTGAGATCATAGTGAGCGCTGCTGCGGATACTGCGATAAATCTGCGTAAACTATGTTTCATAGTATTCCTCCTGATTTTTTATATTTGAGTAAATTTCGTCCCTCATAAAAACCCGCACAAATTACACCTGACAGCATCTCACCTCAGAGGCGGTGCGCACACAGATCACTTTCAGGAACATTGAACTTGTGCTTGAATTATATATTAATGATAACATGATTTTTAAGGATATGTCAATGCAACTTACCCCCTGAAAATTGCATCTTACCGCAAAAATAATGCAACTTACCACTGCGGTATGGGCATGGTAAGTGGGCAAATGTGAAAAATGTTATGAAAATGCAGCAGGGTCGGAGTTCAAAATGGATAAGAATATTCATGTGCCATTGGTATGAGGACTAATCATGATTAAATTTCTAAGGACTAATCGTGCTTCGATTTATTTGATATTTGACAAAAACGGTTTGGATTTAATGCTTAATGCTTTGAAAGGGCAAGAACAGAATAGGCCATTTCAGATTGAATTTGACCGGTCAGTTTTGAATCATAAAAAGACAAAGATTGAATCAAGAAAAATGATCTTTGTATTAGATGATGAAATTGATTGCTCCGAATTATGTGACTTTGAGGGAACAATTATTTGGCGGTTTATGATACAGAAATACCTTCTCAAGATCATAAGCAGTCTTGAACCAAGCAAATAATTCCTAATACAAAAGCTCCTCCGAAAGGAGGAGCTTTCTTCTAATGCATTTACTTTGTATAGATGATATGGTATAATATGTTACAAGAAACGAAAAGGAGCTATATATGGGACGGAAAGAGATCATCGACAGGGACACTTACCGAAAAATCAAGAAAATGAACCGCGAGGAGCTTACGAAGTTCATTCTTCAGTACGGAGATGAACTGCTCGGAGAACAGGGCAAAACAATAGATCTTCAGGCTCTTGAGGCTGAGCTTAGTAAGATAAAGGGTATCGGCGGTAAGCGCCTTGAGGAGATAATGACTGTTGTTGAGAAATTCTTAGATGTCGAATAGACAGGAGGTATACTATGAATTGTAAAAGAATAATAGCAGCGTTGATGTGTGCTGTAATATCGTTGGGAACGACAGCGCTTTCGCTTGGAGTACCTTTAACTCTTTCGGCTGAAGCTGCAACCATAGTTGACAGCGGCAACTATGGTGAGAATATCAGATGGGAACTGGACAGTGACGGTACCCTGGTAGTCACAGGCAAGGGAGATATGGGCGATGTAGGTCCTTTCAAAAATACTCCGTGGGTAAAAGAAAGAGATCTTATAAAAAAGGTGGTTATAAGCAATGGGATAACAAGAGTCGGAGATCAGAATTTTAATACTTGTAAGAACCTTGTTTCCGTTACCCTTCCCGATACTCTGAAAACCATTGGCTTTGTTGCGTTTTCTGAATGCAGCGCTCTCACTTCTATCGTAATACCCGCTTCTGTGACGGTAGTCGAACATGAAGCTTTTAAGTCCTGCAGTAATGCGGAAATAACGATCTCCTCAACAGATACAAAGATAGAAGGCGGTGTTTTCTCAGGTACCAAATGGGAGAAGGAGCAGCTTGAGAAGTCGCCCTTTGTGGTAATAAACGGTGTTCTTCTTGCTACAAGATTCGATACGGAAGAACTTGTCATACCTGACGGAGTTGAATGTATAGGTCGGAGATGTTTTCAGGGCTGGGGACATTGGTCAGTAACAGAGGTCGTTATCCCTGATTCAGTGAAGATAATAGAAGCCTATGCCTTTGAGGGATTCAGATCACTGAAATCGGTGACAATACCCGAATCGGTAGAGAAAATAGAACCGAGTGCTTTTCAGAGCTGCAATTCTCTTGAAAAGGTCTGCATACTTAATCCCGAATGTGATATAAGCGACATGAATTCTACCTTTACCAACGGTGCTGGTTATGCCTATACAGGTATTATCAAGGGATACAGAGACTCTACTGCCGAGGCTTACGCCAATAAGTACGATCGCATCTTTGTACCCGTTGATTCTGACATGGGAGATGTGAACTTTGACGGGAATGTGAACGCAGTAGATGCTTCCATGGTGCTGGCATATTATGCCCGTGTATCGACCAATCAAGAAGGCGGATATAATGAAGAGCAGAAGCTTGCAGCAGATGTAAACAACGACGGAGATATCAATGCCGTTGACGCATCGAGTATTCTTGCGTACTATGCATATGTATCGACTACAAAAGAAACTCCTATGTCAATGGAAGAATATATGAAAAAGAACTAAGAAAATATATGTTGACAATAATCTTAAGGAACTAAGATATGTTAAAGAAAAAAGTTCGTTGAAATATGAGTTTTCTAACATATATAATGAATTAGGAAATGAATCTTGTAGTTGTATCGGCAACTATAAACTTCTTTACGATCAATATGGTGGTAATTTCCCAAAAAAGATTTTCGTAAATGCGAATTCAAGTAAAAAAATGGATTATTCTTGTTGTGAAATAATGGCAACATTTAATCTGCTTTCAGTAGCAGGTTGTTATGATATAAAGGATTCTTCCGGAAAAATAACAAATGATTTAAATCAATATTCAAAATTAGTTTTAGAATTCGAGTTAAGTGATTTAATGTTTGGCCAGAGTATTCAAACTGGGCGTTGAGGCAGTAAGCCATATGGAATAAGACGTTGTTTAGATGCATATAACATAAACTCTACTGATTATGGCAGTTTCAAATCTGATATATCAACATTAGAAAATGAAATAAAACATAATAAAGGATTTGCTATAATTTCGACAATTGAAATTTTAGGACCGGTACATACATTTTTTGTTTTCTATGATTCCACAACTTCTGAATTCGTAGGAGTTAATAGAGCAAGCGGAAGCTTGTACGGTTGGCGTAGAAAAAGTTTGAAAGAATTAGTTAGAACTGAAGATAATGATGCATTATTTGGAGGTCATGTATTATTATGAAAAAATTTATAGTATTCTTAGTTTTAGTTATAGCAATTGTCTCTGCAACATTTATCTTATTACATTGCTTTGCTCCCCAAAACAGTATTGATGTTAGCAATAGTCGTTTTTGGGAGCAAAAAGCTGAAATAAATGGTGAGATATACTATATAAAAAGTGACGGTGTGTATAAAGCTTCCGAAAATCAAAAATATGAATGTCTGATACCATTTGATGAACCAGATACAAAGGCCTTTTTTACAGGGGAAAAGAACTGTATATATACTGCTGTAAACATTAACAAGTCGACCAGCATCACAAAATATGATCCTGACGGAATTCTAACGGGTAAACCTTTTATTCTGGATAAGCCTGATGCAAATGTGCTTGCAATAGACAATAATTGTGTTTATGGCAGATATGACGACGGAAATGATGTAAAATCCGCTGTATTTGATATGAACGGCAAAACGATCAATAATGATCTGCCCGAATATGAATACTCCGATGTCAAATTTTTGTTTTCGGGTGATGAAGAAAATACCTATTACACTTCTTCAAATTATATCGGAAGGAGTAAAAAATATGCTGCGTACAATGATGATTATTTTTCACTTGATTTTACGATAATCGACCTTGAGTCAAATGATACAGTTCATATTGATCTTTACGACATGTTTAATGGGTATTTTGTATATGCTGATATTAAAGATGATGCCTTATGCCTGGTCATAACTGATACTTCAAAAAAACTATCTTTGGGAAGTGGACATAAAGATTTTGATATTTCTTCTCTTGAACTGCATAAATACGATATCTATGTGTTAACAGACATAAAAAGCGGAAAGATCATAAATCAGCATAAAACACGCAAATACGAAAGGATCATATACGCTGATACTAAAAAGGCAATAACATATTATCGCGGAAATTATATAACCTATTCAACAGATAACTGGAAAGAGATAAAGTCGCAAAAAGCTGATGAAATAAAAAAAGACGGAAGTTATTTTTTTGATACCTGCGGCGAGTATGTTTTTGTTTTTGATGATAATACAGACAAGCTGCTTAATAAGATATCTACCAAATGATTTATCTTAAAAAGCAATCTCCCTGTATAATAAACACAGGAAGCAATTTAGTATTCCATACAATTGAAACGGTCAAATACTTCACGCCTTACAGTAAAGAACTATGTATAAACCGTCAAGATACGATATTACGACATTTACGTTTTACAAAACTATAACCGAAATGAACCTTGCTTATCACAGATTCAAGGTTATAAAAACACAATCGCAAAACAAGAAAGAAGAATTAACATGGTACTATATGAGGAATAAATGATGCAATCGGAATAAGATCAAAGGTATATGCAAAAATCGGCTTGAGGAGATTATGGTCGTTATAGAGAGATTTTTAGAAGAGTAAATTATAAAAATACTTATGGGGCGGCGTAATGCCGTCCCTTTATAATCATTAACCTTATTATATTCCGACCTGCATTAAATATGTAAGCTCAATTTTATGCTCCATAGATCTCATACTGTTTCGGGTAAATTTCCATTGTTGTTCCGGACACATCATATTACTAATATGCCACACTTTTAAATTATATAGCTCTCACAAATTAATTTGTGAGAGCTAATATTTTCCTACACTTTTCCTACAATTTTAAGAATTTTTTTGCAAAGGCAATAAGCGTCAAATCAGCTTTAGTCCTCGAAAAATAGGTGCAAAACAGGATTCTATTAAAACATGAGAAACTGCCGAAAATCCGTCAGCGTCGGCTTGTGGTACCGAAGATCGTGGAGCAAACCAAATGATAGTTATAACATGATGGCCGCCATTGGCGGCCATTCGCTTTAAAGAGTAAAAAAGCTCTCACAGCTGAAACTGTGAGAGCCAAATGGTATCAATGATAATGTGAAGGAAACGAGTAACATTAGGAATTTTAATTGATCAAACCGTTTCCGTTATATTTCCGTTATTGCATTAAAAATAGATATGTATTTGATACAAATCATGGAACGGTTGCTATCGAAAAATGGCTAAATATAGGCAAGTGTGAATAGTAGCTGTAAGTCGCAAAATTGAAAATTCAACACTCATAACCCGAAGGTCGTTGGTTCAAATCCAGCCGCCGCAACCAGAAAACACCCCAATGTTTGCTTGAACATTGGGGTTATTTATTTTTATATCGCCAAAAATCACACATTTTGTCGCACGGAGATCTTGAGGTTCGCATTGGCTGTTGTTCGTCGGCGAATCCGTCGGCGAGTGTAGTTTTGCTGCTGTACGTCGGCGGTAAGTCGTCAGGTTTTACTTGGATATTTCGCTATTTTTCGAGAAAAGTACGGAATTCCAAGATTTTTTTGTCGTCGGCAGTAAAGTTTTGGGTGTAGAACCCGAAGGTTTCCTATAGAGTTTGTTTACTTAGGTTAACAAATTGAATCAAAATTACGAAAAATAGACAAAAATGCTTGTTTACCATGGTAAACAAAAATATTTGAGAATGAAGAAAGCATACCACATTCACCGCTGACAGGTGGCATTAGTGGTATGCTTTTTCTTTTTTCTGCGAAGAATAGAACTGAATTAGCCTTAATTCTGCCGACGGTAACAAGTAATTAGCCTTGACGAAAAAAACAAATGCCATAGAGTTAAAAACTCTATGGCATTTTTATATTTATGGAGAATTATGAGCCTGTTTTCCCATAAATTCTTCCATTGATATTATTCCTTCCTTTTCAGTTGAGGTATAGGCATAATAGGACAGAATATTTGAAGCGTCCACAGCATTGATACTGCCGTTGCGGTCAACGTCTGCGGCAAGCTTCTGATTCGCATCGAGGTCGCCGTTCTTATTGGTGGAGGTCATGGTGTAGTATGTCAGGACCTCAGAAGCGTCAACCGCATTTATCAGCCTGTCATTATTTACGTCGCCAAGCTTATACTCAGTAGTTTCATCAGGGTTAGCCTTTGTTGTGACAGTAGTTGTAGTGGTTGGCGTTGTTGTCGTAGTTTTTTTCTCGCCAAGTATCCTGATGTAGCCGTTGTATATACCCTTAGTGAATACATAGGTCATCTGAAGTTTTCCTGCCTCGTCCTTATGACTGTTTATAAAGGTATCAGCTACTATGCCGTCGTCTGTATACGCCAAGCCTATGGGATAGACTTCACCCTGCTCAGCATTTTCGGGAACTATAAAATCAATGGTGAATAAACAGCTGTGATTCAGCAGAGTATCCTCGGCATATGCATAGAATGCCAGCTGTCCGTCTTCGATCTTTGCCGAGCCTGTAGTGAAGCCGTTTAATCCTTTGCCTGGTGTTATGAACTTACCTGCTGTGTTTTCTTTGACAGTCAGACGAGTGTCATAAAAAACGTGGAACTTGATGTAGCTGACCGGTTCCGTTGCGCCTGTAATACTGAAATAAACTCGCTGGACCTTGCCCTTTGCATATTCGGGGTCAAGTCCTATCTTATCGAAATAGAGCATAATGCCGCCATCATAATCCCTGGGATCTATCTTCGGAGTATTCCAATCCTTCGGCTGTATCCAGCGAGTTCTGTCGTAGGGGACTTCCATGTCGTCCTGTTTGTCAAAGGGATTATCTGATATCGTATCAGACGTATCAGCGACACTTTCTGCTTCGGTGAGATCTGTTGAATTTGCTTTTATGATGCTGTCGGGAAAGCAATAATAAAGCGATAAGACCAGTGCAAGACTTGTTATTAATGATATAAAGCGAGTCAATAGTCTATTTTTCATAATTGACCTCCTGTTACACGGCAATTCAGTAATAACAGATTATCATAATTTCTGCAATGCGTCAATACCTTTTATGGAAGAATATATATATAGAACAAGGCAGTCCAACGGACTGCCTTGTTGTAATGTTCAGATACGTTTTCTGTTCTGATTTGTCCCTTACAATTTATATTAGAAATTATATCAATCTGTGCAGTGCTATGTGCAGATGCGCCGCACAGATCAACATCGGAAAAGAATTATAACATCAGCTATTGATGTGTATGGATCAGTAAAGCCACTTTGAAGCAAATGTATCTGCGAATGAGTCTTTATTCTTTGGAAGAGCAAATACAGATGTCTGAAGTTCTTCAAGGTTCATTTTCGGCTGTATTCCGTATACGTGATAGTCGAAATACTGTACCATTTTCTCGACGTCCTCTGCTATGACTGCGTGGCCTGATTTATGGATATTTATAGCAAGATGATCGCTGATACCGACATAATCCCATACGTGCTTCATACCGAGGTAAGCCATCCATACTGACGGAGCATTTACCCAGTCCTCGCTCTCGCATGAGCCGATTATAAACAGATACCTGTCAGGATCACAGCAGAGAGCGCCCAGCATATGCTGATCCATTGGGAACTGTTCGGCGTTTCTGAACTCCATGAATCTTCCGTTGAACCAGCCCTGCTCGCCCGAAGCCTGTAAGCTTCCGAGAGGCTCATTTTCCTTATATGTATACGATGAAGATCCGCCCTTGCTGGAGAAGTCATAGGTCTTTCCCACTGAGCTGTAGCGATACAGTGCCAGACCGCCTGCGCCCGAGCATGAGGGAGCACACATCTTGATACGTGTATCGAATGCTCCGCATACAGAAGCTGCTTTACCGTATCTTGAAACACCTGTAACGATAGAGCTGTCAGGATTGATGTTCAGCTCCTTTGCGGCTCCGTTGTAAAGAGCGTCGAGTATCCTGCTGATTCCCCATGACCACGCCATAAGGTCGCCTGTCTGCTCGTCCCAGTTCCTTCCGTAAGGATAGAGATCATAGAAAGCACCCTTGTGCTGGTTGTTATCCTGTGCAGTTCCAGGAGCGCTGAACATTCCGTCACTGTCGTAGGTTATAACAGCATAGCCGTTTGAGGTAGCTGTGCTCTCGGAAATGCCCTTGTGCATACCAAGTATAACAGGAGCTCCGCCCTCATGGCGAACATTCTTAGGAAGATTTATAACCGCCTTGAATGAAGCTGTCTTACCTGTGCTCTTGCGCTTAACGTTTATGGTCATGCTGTTGCCGCTTATGCTGTAGGTGGTTTCGTCATCAGAGCCGTCTATCCACTTGCCGTACATATAGTACTCATACATACAGCTTATCTCGCTCTGACGCTTCCACCAGTCGTCGGTGGATTCTACCTTTGAACCGTCCATAAATATGAAAGGATCTGGAATATCCTTTGAGCTTTTCAGCTGATTTACAGCAGGGAAGTTGTAGCTCTTTTCAAAAACAGGCTTTTCTGTGACAGTTTTTTCGGCCACGGTGAACTCTTTTATCTTACCGATTATAAAGCTCTGGAGCTGGACAAGGTCCGCTACCTCTGCCTTGCCGTTCTGATCTATATCAGCGGCTTTCTTTACGTTGTTATCCTTGAAGTCGTTTATGAGTCCCTTTCGCATGATAACAGCGTCAAAGGAGGTTATTGTCTTATCTCCGTCAAGGTCACCGTAAATAAGCTCTGGACCGCTATTGCCCTGTGACGGCTGAGTTGGCTGTGTCTGCTGCGGACCATCAGAAGCTTTTAAATAGCCCTCGATCTGTTCGAGCCAGTATTTACCCATTTTCTCATAGCCGCCTGCGTTGGGGTGAACTCCGTCCGCAAGGTCCTTTGAAGCGTCTATTACGCTGTGGATATCAGCATAAATTACATTCTTGCTGCTGTAATCATTGGCAACCTTTTTTATGAGCTCGTTGTATTTCGCAATGTCGCCGTTTGAATTGCCGCCCCAGCCTGAATTGCCCAGGTCTGGGATAGTAGTAAGGAAAACCTTTCCGTTTGATGGCATATTTTCTCTCAGATAGTCAAGAAGCTTGTGCAGACGTTCCTCTGAGCCGTCAAGATGACCGTTTGAAACATCGTTTGTACCTATCTGAAGAAGTATTATATCGGGAGAGTACTTTTTTATATAATCTCCGCCCTGCATTGTCTCAAGGATACCGTTGAGCTGACCGAACCAGCCGCCCGGCAGGTTGGTTATGGTATAGCCGCTGTATCCTGCGTGATTGTCGTCGTACTTGACACTCTGACCGTTGTAATTGAAGGAAGCGCTGTCCTTTCCCTCAGGTCCTACGAGATCAACATTTGTGTAGCCCTTTTGCTGCAGAAAGTAGCTGAGATACTTTCTGTAGCCGCCCTCGTCAGCCATACCGTATGTGATAGAATCGCCCAGAGGCATGATCTTGATGGTGCCGGCTGCTGAACTCAGCCTCGGTGCAGAGGGAAGCAGGCTTAGTGTAGAAATCGAAAGTGCAAGAGATGTGCCGATTCTGAGAAAACGTTTTATTGTTTCCCCGACAATAAAGTGCTTTTTCATAAGTACCTCCCAAATAAAATTAATTAAATGAATGTGTGCTTTTTGTTTCCCCGTCTTTTGTTTTTATCAAGGCAGAATGCATAATTTTATTATGCATAATATAACATAATTGTGAATTGCCTTTGACAACAATATACACTAATCAACCGCGAATTGTAAAGAGTTTGTGAACAAAAGAGCAATTTTTGGTCAACAAACAGCAATAATTGGTGATAAAAGGTAATATATTGATGTTATATGCAAAAATATATCAAAATTGTTACCGCACGAGCTGGATTCGTAACAAAAAATCCATATTCAAATCGTGCTAACAATATCATTTTCGGGTCAGATTGGGTATAGTTATATTTATTTCTTAACTGCTCGTAACTTCTGAAAAAAGACTGGCTATCAGTGCACTTAATTTAATTAATACACATTGGGTGGATAATATCAATTAAGAAGATAATGTATTTGATCAACATAATCTGACAGGCTGAATTAAAAAACATATTGGCAAATAGGAATATGTGTGCTATAATATATTTGTTCTAATCGCCTTATGGCGGCCATTGCTCAGAACTTCGTTCGCTGGAGCGCAAATTCTTTATCCACACGTGGAGGTAAACTTGAAGGTATTTGATTTTGATAACACACTATATCACGGAGAGAGTGCGGTAGACCTTGCTCTGTTTATGATAAAAAATAACAGGAGGATCATATTGTATCTGCCTAAGATATTCATAAATCTCATAAAGTACAAGCTTTGCATTGTCAGGAAAGAGAAAATGGTTCGCGCTATCAACGACTTTATGAGAAATGCCCTTCGTGATAAAAATGAGATATATGAGGCAGTAGAGGGATTTTGGGGGAAAAACGGTCACAAGCTGGACAGAAAAATGCTTGCAAAAATCAGTCATGACGATGTTATTATTACTGCCGGACCTGATTTTCTGATAAACGGGATACGCGGTATTATCAACACTGACCATATTATCAGCAGCAGGATAGACTCTGAAAAAATGAAGGTCAGATATCTCAATTTCGGTGAAAACAAGGTCAAAGGGTATAAGGCATTATATGGGGATAAACGAATAGAATGCTTCTACACCGATTCCTATAATGACAAGGCACTTATGGAAATTTCCGACAGGGTATTTATAGTAAAAAAAGGCAGGCTCACCAGAATAAAATAATTTAGTGAAATAGAATGAAGGCGGCTTTAGAGCCGCCTTCATATTTTATGTGAGCTTGTTTTATTTGCTTTTACAGTATTTATTGCAGTTATTTGGAGTGTTGTAAAAAACTGAAGTTATCAGTTTGCAGCTTCAAGTCTGCTTTCAAAATCTTCAGGGGTAAAGCCTGATACTCTGATCGACATTATGTAATCATCATTAATTCTTCTGACATAGTTTATGTGATTCTGATCAAAAACGGTGTAGCTTGCTTTGATGTAGCTCTTGCCGCAGAGTTCAACAGTTTCGGGAGCACTTATATCAGTTGCCTCAATATCAGGCGAGAAGCTCAGCTCATTGCGCTGCATGAATTCTGCTGCGGTAATATCGGGGGCTTCTGGGGATCTGAGTTTTGTGTTAAAGAACCATACATCGACATACTTTACATTTTCCATATCCTCGCCATAGCAGGCAGAAGCGTCCAGTGTGCCTGTGAAGTAGGTCTCTTTTTCTGCTTCGCTCATGAATCTTGTGGGCATGATATAGTGAGTATTAAGATCGTCACTGTTCAGGAAATGAACATTTTCGGGTATAGTAATCTTTATGTCTGCAAATTCTGAGGTATAGACGTTTCCGTTGGATATTCCTGCGGAAAATGCATTATTCTCAGCAGTTTCGTTTTCAAGCTGAGCAGTATTTGTGTATGTTACCTGAGCTTCTTTGTTATTTGTCTCAGCAGAGACAATAGTGGTATCATTTGTTACACTTGTGACAGTAGTTTCTGACGGTTTAGCAGAGGTGAGTTCTGTTGTTATTTCTGCAGAAATAGCTACTGCGTTTGGTTTATCGGCTGGTGAAGTAGCAACTTCGGGGAAAGAGACATTGTCCTTTCCGCATGATGTGAGTGCGCAAAGTGTGACTGCAAGTGTGATAATAATTGACTTTTTCATAATTGTTACTCCTTTATATGTATAGGTTTCAAAACTAAATTGAACGTTCATAAATACTAATCGGAGCGAAAAAATGAAATGTGACATAAATTTCTGAATTTAAAAAAATAATTTCTGAAAATCTCATGAGCCGCCGTTTACGACGGCTTAGTGTGCAAAAAAGTCAGAGCAGAGCAGACAACAGCGCAGCTGCGATATTATGTCCATGAACCTTTTTCATATCAATGCAATACTATGAAACAGGCGGTTGTTTTACAGCCGGTTTTACTGCAATTGGTGGGAAAGGAAACATATACATGATAAGAAATGCAGTTATAGGGATACTTGTCCCGTTTATTGGTACAGCATTAGGTGCTGCCTGTGTGTTTTTTACGAAGCATGAGCTGGGAAGGGGAGTACAGCGAGCCCTTCTTGGCTTTGCAGGCGGTGTAATGGTGGCGGCATCAGTATGGAGCCTCATTATTCCGGCCATAGAACAATCAGAGCAAATGGGGAGATTGTCGTTCATTCCTGTTGTGGCAGGATTCTGGGGCGGAATATTGTTCCTTATGCTGCTTGACCATATCATTCCGCGATTAAACAACAATGCTGCCAAAGCCGACATAAGCTCAGGCAAGCTTTCAAAAACAGCGATGCTTGTACTTGCAGTAACGCTTCACAATATTCCTGAGGGAATGGCTGTGGGAGCTATATATGCAGGCTATCTTTCGGGCTCGGCAGACATAACCGCAGGAACTGCCTTTGCACTTGCAATGGGTATAGCAATACAGAATTTTCCTGAGGGTGCAATTATTTCCATGCCTCTTCACGCAGAGAACAAGAGCAAGTGCAGAGCCTTTGCTGACGGTGTGCTTTCAGGTGTTGTTGAAATCATATCCGCAGTCATTACGGTATTCCTTGCAGGAGTTATAATACCTGCAATGCCGTATATTCTGAGCTTTGCGGCTGGTGCGATGATATATGTAGTAGTTGAGGAGCTTATACCCGAAATGCATGAGGGCGAGCGTTCAAACATGGGAGTAGTTATGTTTTCAGTTGGATTCACGATAATGATGGCACTTGACGTTGCTCTGGGATGAAAAACGTGAATAAGCTCACTTTATATTGAAAGCGCGGTTGAGCTTTGCAGCAAGGTCGGTTCGAGTAAGCCGTCATCTATTAGTTGTCTGCATATTGACTTCATTTCAGGCGGCATAGTTCTGAACAGAGTTTAGGTCTGCAATGCGCAGTTCGTCCTTATCCTCCCTGTGAGTAAAGCATAATTATTGTATCATACAAGTTTTATGATGTCAATGTACAATTACTGCGACGATGCTGTTCATTTTCAGCGACGGTAACACTAAAAATCTTTATGTACAATATTTTTTAGCAGTTATATTTTTTTATTATTTCTGCATCGTAATCACCACTTTCTATGCAGATATTGAATAGTATTCTTCTGGTGTCATATAATCGTTCGAAGCGTGAATTCGTATACGATTATAGAATATGCAGATATATTCAAATACTGCCTTTTTAGCTTCTTCTCTTGTTTTGAAATGCTGATCATTCAGCCATTCCTGCTTCATTTTGCCTCAGAAACATTCCATAGGAGCATTATCCCAACAATTTCCCTTTCTGCTCATACTGATGATAAAACCATTGGCATGAACGAAGTTCTGATAATCTATGGAGCAGTATTGACTGCCCCTGTCTGAATGCAATATACAGCCTTTTACATTGCCTGAATGATTTATAGCATCCCTTAGTGCTTCAATTGTTAGCTGCTTTGTCATAGTTGAATCCATTGACATACCAACGATTTTTCGTCCGCAAAGATCCATGACAGCAGCTACATACAGCCAGCAGTATATGAACCTGTCATACAATGAATAAATATTGCAGAGCCCTTATACGGCACAATAGGATTGGTGTTATAATCAATGACAACTGAATATTTGTAAGCATCAGGATAATCGATGAGATGTTCTGCACTGTTCCAAGTTATATTTCTGCTCTCTGCCCACTGATTATACAGGGGAGATAAAGGATCATCTACCCAGTAACAGTTACTGTTGAGCTGCCTGTATTCAACATTCAACCCATTAATTGGCTGAGTCCCAAAGGCAAATCCAAGAGAAAACACCCCTTTGGGAGTACAATAATCGCCTTCGCAGCTCATCTGATTCTGTGATGAATACCTCTTTGAGGAAATCATTTTTAGTGTATTTACACGTAATGGGGAGATCGGCTGTTTGATATGAACATAAATATGATGAACGCATAAGATCATCATTAATCAAAGGGCAATTTGTTTTCTTATGAATTCTCTTCGCTAATTTTTTTGAGATCATATAATTATTATTATAGCTATAAAGAATTCCGCCCTTAATGGGCGGAATTTCATTTTATTGTATTTGATTGCTATTATTGAACTTTGCTACCGCCCCATTCAACGACTGTGAAGCCTTTTCTTTCAAAGGTCGATAATCTCTGCGGTTCGATATCAACTGCATCCTCCAACGGAACATATGTCATGAATATGCGGAGCATACTATCAGGTGTAGGCGTGATA
>NZ_ATAX01000036.1 GCF_000571935.1 Ruminococcus flavefaciens 007c
TGTCTCCTGCTCTGGATATAGGTATATTACAGGTTTTGCTGCAACCGGAGCATCAACGATATACTGTTGTTCACCGTCATCTGTAACCATCTGAATCCAGCCATACTGATCCTCATATTCTACAAATGCCCAATTGACGTTGTTATTCTGAACTCCAAGTTCACGAAGCCTTATATTATTGGGGATAGATGTGACAACATCGTAACTTGTATCAGGACCAAGATACATTTTCAGTTTATCTGTTACCACTATAATATTTGAGAAAAATGGGACCAATCTGTCCGGCACAACATACAAGAGATATTTTGCCTTCAGTTCCTTCATTTTATCAAGAACACCCGGATATCTGTCAGAAGATTCATTCCTTTCATAACCGTTAGCATAATAGAACGTTTTTGAAAAAACCATTTCACTCGGCCTAACAGGTGCCGCTGCAACTTCACGATAGCTGTCAGAGGCTTCAGATATAATATCGTTATAATCCGACTCTGTGATCCGGGCTCTGATTTTTAGAGGCATTGTCTGATCACGATAAGACAGGAAATATTTTTCACCTTCCTGATAAACATCATATTCTGTTTGTGCTCCTTTAACTCCGCCTTCTTCGATGATGCTGAAGCCGACATAATGACCCAACGCGCGAAGCAGCTCTCTCCTCATAAGACAAAGGTCGAAAACATCAAGTTTATTATCGTTGCAGAAATCAGCCGCTTTCCAGTTAGAAAGATGAATGTCCGGATCGGCGAGTAGCCACTTTTGCAGCAGAACAACATCTGCAACATTGAATTCGCCGTCATCGTTAACATCTCCGTTAACTTCAGCCTTAGGAGCAGTTGTCAGGAAAATATCCATAGAATTGTTAGCGTAGACCTTTATTTCTGATTCTCCGTCAAAATACAGCTCAAATTTATCAGCACTTTTATAAAGAGAAGCAAGGTTCTCCTTTATTACAGCACGATTTTTTTCTACCATGATAATCGGCCCTGTAACTTTGCCTTTAGTAACTATATTTGTTCCGATTGTAAGAGGGGCTTTGGCAAACACTTCATCAGGGATAAGCTCGCCTGTATCTCCATCCGTAACAGTTACTCTTACGGAGCCTGGTGGAAGCTCAAAGCCTTCGTTGCTTTTCAGCTTTATCACTACATCCACAGAACCATTTTCATATCTGGTTATCTCTTCATAATCATCGGGGAGATAATAATTATCGTTCAAAGAACCGTCAGCAAGCCCCGCATTAATTGTCTCATCCTCGGAAATGGTTTGTTCCCATATATACGGATTGGAATCGGGGTATAAATAAACGGTACTTGGATTCTGCTGTGTGTCGTCACTGGCCCATATATAGGGGACGATAGCGAAATAGCTGAACTCCTTGTCCAATGCTATCTTTTCTCCCGTATCGTAGTCAACGACTGTAAAGCGTACATTATCAGAATCCAGCGGTATCTCTGCATGAACCTCTGATACAGTTTCAGCTGCAAATATAGATGACGGATATGATACCGGCACAGACGAGAATAACAATGTTGCAGTTAAAAAAACTGCTGTGATATTTTTGAGTTTCATATAATCCACCTACCATTCTTTGAATTTGCAGCATATAGCTGCCTGATTTCATTATACAACGATATCTCGCCAAATGCAAGAGATAATTGTACTTTAGTCTATATAGGCTTTAACGTATGAGATTAGTAAAATGTGCGGCTGAAATCGCAAACTTTTTGTGAACACACATTCTTATCTTTTTAACTCTCAGAGAATACATTACGGAGCAGGCTGAGGATGATACCAGATACACTGCTCATTGAGAATCGTCAGAAAGGTAGGAAGTATTATCTTCTTGACCTTGATGAAGCAGATAAACTTTTTGATATGTGATAATGAATGTACCGTCTTCGGGCGGTGCTTCTTTTTTACTGATGTTTTGCGGAGGAAGTTCTGAGAAGCTTGTTATCAATACCTGTTATTGAAAAATACATATTCTCATGATATAATGAAATAAACTCTGATTGGTGGTGAAAAAAATGGGATTGTTCAGTAATACTAAGATCAATATAATAAAGAAAGTGCCAGATGGTATCGTTATAGCGGTAACAGGTGCAAAAGCTGCTCTTAAATGTGAATTGACAAGTATGGAAGAGAATGAGAAAGATATGACATATCCTATGGTCATGACATTGAACGGTACCCCGTTAATGGAGATGCATCCGAGTTATTGTCCTACCTGCTGCGGATTACTTGCCACAGGCTATGGACTTGATAGTGCAAAATGTACCGAACTTACCGAAGTATCAGATAAGATCAACAGCGGATTTACTGGTGTTGAGGATTTCCTTGAAACTATAAAGCCGCTTATCGGCTTATTTGAGGACGGAGTATATCTTATCAGAGATACAAAGACTTTTCCTGTTGACGGTGACGGTCATTTCTTTTGGGCAGTTACTTACGAGCTTAAGTATTATAACGCATATACAGATGCATATTATATCACCGATCTTATGCAGCTATGCGAATTAAAAGGCGTTTTTCTTTATCCAACACAGTCGCGTGACAGATATGATGAGAACCGTGTCAAGCATTATATGGACTTGTTCAAAAGCGGAAATGAAAAGCCCCGTGCTATAGCATATAACGCAATGGGCGGAATGAGTGCTTTGCTTGACGGCCATCACAAAGCCTGTGCAGCTGCAAGACTTCATGCTCCTCTTGATACGATAGTTATCACAAAGGGACATCTTGCAGGAGACAAGGACAATATTCAGATACGGTTCGGTTATTATCTTGATGCCGAGTACGATATAGCAGTAGATAAAATAAGCGGTCTACCGTCAAAACTGTACAAGCAATATACTGAGCAAATAGCTGATCTTTACGCCAAAAAGAAGCAACAGCCCCCTGTACTTTATAAAGGACTGCCTGTTGAAAGCAGATTTGCGAAACGCGAATGGGAAAAATGCTATACAGACGCTGTTTATTATTATCCGACAGCAGATCAGTTTGCAGGTGAATTAGCCAGTGATTACAGTGCTATTTAAAATATGTCAGCCGAAGACATATATTACTATGTTTTTCAGCAAGAGGATCCTGTATATTACGCTCAGATTCTTATGAGCAGATTTGTTCGGACAAATGATAAACGTACAAAAGGATTGCTTATGAAGTTCGCACGCCATAATTCATTCAGCGGTGATACCAAGCAGATAATCGCTGCTGCACTCAGAGGTTTGATGAACTATAAAGATGACGAAACCGAAAAGATTTTCGTTGATTTTGTTGTCTGTGGCGATGACTATCTTGCTGACATAGCCAAAGATTACTGGGAAGACGCTGAATAAACGGAGTATGTTAATACAGGGGGAGTTTATAATGGACAGAATAAAGAGATCACTTAAGAATATTAACGGAAGATTGTTTCTGGCGCTATTGGTCATGGGACTATGCCCGACGCTGTACACAACACTGCGAACATTTTTCCTCGGGCAGCTTCCCGGAGACTGGTCCTACTCAATTGCAGGACAGCTTTCATGGGTAAACCTGCTTTATGAGGTCATAAATGAAGCTATAGTCCTGCCACTATACTTTTTTATGGGACAGGCTGTTTCGGATAAAAAGGAGTACTCCAACAGGATACGAAGTGGACTGCTTGTATCGCTTGGAATATATACGGTTTGCCCCATGCTTGTGATGATATTTGTTCATCCGCTGCTGAGATTCATGGCAGTATCACCTGATATATTATCGGAGTCCGCAAGCTATATCAGGATAGAGTGTGTTGCAAATATCTTTGGCATATTGTATAGCTTTATTTGCGTAGCTCTTATCACCATAGGCAAGGATAAGCTTGTATACACTATAACGGCAGCCAAGCTTGTTCTGAGCTTGATACTTGATACATTACTCGTTTCAACGCTTCCCGTATCGCTGAATTGCGGCGTTAACGGAATAGGAATATCCAATATCATTTCAAACCTGATACTGTTTCTGATTTCGGCGTTTCTTATATGCAGATGTGGTTATCCGCTGTTTAAGAAAGAAAAGCTGTCTTTTGCTTGGATGAAGGATTTCTTCAAGATTGGAAGTATCTCGGGACTTGAATCGTTTGTCAGGAATATAGCATATATGCTCATGGTCTCGCGTATGGTCAATATGGTCGGAGAACAAGGTACATACTGGGTAGCCAATAACTTCATATGGGGCTGGATGCTGCTGCCTATTACTCAGCTTGGAGAGCTTATAAAGCAGGAGACTGCCAAGGACAAGAATGCCGTAAAGAAGAATACTCTCGGGTATTTTACGATAACGGCTGTAACCTGTCTTATATGGGTAATTACGATTCCGCTGTATAAGCCATTTATGCGTAATATCCTTGGATACAGCGATGTAGATAAGCTGTTTAAGCTTGTAATGGTGTTGTTCGTTTTCTATGTTATGTACGCATTCCAGAACGTTTTCGATGCGACTTTCTACGGCCGAGGTAAGACAAACTATATGCTGTTTGAGTCTGTTGTGACGAACAGCATTTACTACTGAACATTCTTTATCTTGTACATCTGCGGAGTATGGAAGCCTACGCTCATCGGTATCGCTCTGATGTTTGGTTTCGGAAATGCTTTTGATACAATAGTATCATATATTGCGTATCGTCATTTTCTTAAAAAAGAGAATATCAGAGTTTAATCTGATAGTTTTCAATTATATTCTGAAATGAACTATGCCACCTTTTTAAAGGTGGCACTTTGTTTATACAGTTATTATCCTATCTTTATAAAAATAGAATATATGAAAGCCGGGGCATAAAGCCCCAGCATACATGTTATCTGTCATTCTCAATCATGGTTTTAGGGACAGTAAGAGCAGTTTTTGACATATTATCCGAATTCAAGTATGATAAATCTGTGCCAATCTCTTCTTTCCCAGGAATTGCATACATTCCAGAAATATTTGATATTATATAATTCGTACCATCAAAAGTAACATCTAAAGAAGCATTTGCTTCAGTAGATACATTAATTGGGACATTAATTAAAATATCATATCCATCTGGTTGGAGTTTTAAATTGTCAACGTGCCATGTATCATTGCTTTTTTCTGTCCATGTTCCTTTTAATAATAAGATCATTTCAGGCGAATTAGTATTATGATAAGAAAAAATTTTATCACATTATCATAGGGGAGAGTAATCTATGACTGAAAATGCTGAAAATTATATTTTAAATTTCGGTGGTACGATCCTCAAAGAATACAATGGTGTATACCTTGTAAAATATCCTTATCACCGTGATGAAATTCGCTAAGCAGTTGTGAAATATCATTATATGAGCTGTGGAAGAAATGGCTTTGATCCGATTCCTCTTTTTGATGTTACGATTTCTGAGGAACAAGCAAAGTTTTTTGCTGAAAACTTGCCTGCCATGCAGCGATTCTGTGAAGACGAATTCAGAAAGATCAAATCATGAACTTTCATCGTCCTTCGTATCTGTCTCTTTCACCAGTTCCGCATACGGAATCTACTTTCCGTTACAAATAACATACACCGCAAAGGTGTTTCTGGATACTGACATTTCGGCGTAGACATTGTATAATCAAAAAAATCATTATTAAGAGAGTATGTGATATCCAGCTTAAAACAAAACTGACTCCGCTTGAGTTGCGAAGCCAGTTTGTTGCTTAATTCATTTTGCCATAGGAGCTTTTATTATTGCTGTTTAATTATTAATTGAAGAAGCTCTTATATACATAGAATCTTTCAGATGTTACTTTAGTACCTGTTGCGTCTGTTATCTCACATTTGTATACATCACCATTATCTATAGTACGGGTCTTCCAGCCGCCGTAATATCCTGTGTAATACTCCTCTTTATATGTTCCCGATGTTGTTTTGCTTTTATATACAGTATAGTTTATTGCTGATATGCTGCTTACAGAGTATGATGAAACAAGCGTTCCTGTTAAGTATTCATGTTCTTTTGTTGTCTTATACCATTTTACTGTATATGGTCCGAAGCCCTCAGAGCCCTTTACTGTAAGAGTACCTGTCGAGCTGCCGTATGATGAACTGTTTGTAAGCTTCATGGGATCAGCCATATATATCGTAGGTCCCCAGAGGTAAGCATATCCGGGTTCATATGAATGCTCGCAGGTAATGCAGCATCTGTAGCGGTCGCCCTTGGAAGTGCCTGCATACACATAGAGCTCGGAGTCGTGGCAGTCTGTATATACCCACTCGCTAGAGCCTGCCGCAAGCTTCTGCCAGTAGTAGTAATAATACTTGCCGGAGCCGCCTGCCGCGCTTGCTTTAAGGTGATAATAGCTGCCTTCCTTTGTTGCGTATGTGGGGAATGTGTTGGTAAATCTGAGATAATTCTTGATAAGCGTAGCTGTATCGCTTGTGAGCGACTTGCCGTTTGCGTCTGTGATAGTGCAGTAATACCTGCCTGCGTCATATACCGTCAGTGTTGCTGTGCTGCCTATATAAACGCCGTCCTTTCTCCATGTATACTTATACGGAGATGTGCCGCCCGCTACCGTTACCGAGAGCTTGTAGCCGTTGTCGGAAGCGATAACGCCGCTCTGAGGCTGCTTTGTGATACGGTAGGTGATAACTGTGACTACCTTTGTGGTTGAGGTCACGCTCTGACCTGCCTGATCTGTTATTACGCAGTAGTATCTTCCCGCTGCCTTTGTTGAATATGTTCTCGATGTAGCACCGCTTACAGCCGAACCGTCCTTGTACCACTGATATTTAAGTGTTCCGTAGCCGCCTGTCATGCATACTGAAAGCGTAGTGTAGCAGCCGTCGTTGATGGTAATGTTTCCGGACTGTGATGAGATACCCAGTTTATTTACTACGATGATATTTGCAGAGGACTTTATCTGTCCGGCTGAATCGGTTATCTTGCAGTAATATGTGCCTGCCGCTGTTGCTGAATATGTTCTTGAAGTCGCGCCGCTGATCGCTGTACCGCCCTTGTACCACTGATATTTGAGAGTTCCGTAGCCGCCTGTTGCGGTCACGCTCAGTGTTGAAGAGCCTCCCGACGCAAGTATCCTGTAGCTCTGCGTCTGCGATGAGATAGTTATGGCATTGACAACGGTAATAGTCGATGAAGTAACGCTCTGTCCGAGAGAATCCTTTATTATGCAGTAATAATTGCCTGCCGCTGTTGCCGTATATGTGCTTGAAGTCGCGCCGCTGATTGCTGTGCCTCCCTTGTACCACTGATATTTGAGAGTTCCGTAGCCGCCTGTTGCATTGACGAAGAGCTTTGTGGAGCCGTTTGACGTTACAGACGGATAATTCTGAGTCTGTGATGATATGGTTACAGCGCTTGCTACTGTTACCGTAACGGTATTTGAATATACGCTCTGACCTGAATTGTCCTTTATAAGGCAGTAATAATTGCCGGAACAGGTCGCGTTGTATGTTTTTGAGGTTGCGCCTCCAAGACCCATACCATTCCTGTACCACTGGTATGTATATGGTGTTTTGCCGCCGCTTACGCTGACAGCGAGGGCAGCAGATTTACCGTTTGCCACTGTCTGTGACTGCGGCTGTGAAGTTACAGCAAGCTTTGCAATGACCTCGCAGGTTCTGCTCTTCACGGACTGTCCCGAATTATCGGTTATGATACAGTAATAGTTGCCTGACGTTGCAGCGCCATAGCTCTGGTTTGTTGCACCGCTCACAGCAGTGCCGTCCTTGTACCACTGATAGGAGTATGTTCCGTGTCCGCCCTTTGCGTAGACCTTGAGGACTACTCCGCTCGCGGGCATTATCTCCCTGTAACTGAGGTCGGTGGTGAGAACGAGCTTATCAGCGATGTATACATTGCCGTATCTTCCTGTTATCTCCTGTCCGAGGGAATCAGTTACCTTGCAGTTGTACCTTCCTGCCGATGTGACTGTACAGGTCGCAGAACCGGAACCGGCTATGGCAGTGCCGTCCTTGTACCACTGGTAGGTATAGGGGGCAAGTCCGCCTGATATCTCAACGGACATCTCTGCGCTTCCGCCCTCTGCGATGTATACGTCATCGGGGAGCTTTGTGAAGGAAAGCGTCGATACAACATTTACTACCGTTGATGTTACTTTGAAGCCTGAATTATCGGTTACACGGCAGGTATACTTTCCGACCTCTGACGCGGTATAGGTCGGTGAAGTAGCGCCGCTTACCGCCGCTCCGTCCTTTAACCACTGATAAGAAAGATTGCCGAATCCGCCTGTGGCTGTAACGCCGAGCTCAACGCTCTCGCCGTATCTGATTATGTAAGCGTCCTCATCATTGGTAACGCTGACGGATATATCGCCCTTTTTAAGTAGTATCTGCACATCGGTATCGTCCTCTGCGGGATCAAGTTCATACTCCGTTTCGTCATAATACACTGTTATCTCTCCGGCTTCCTCAGTTTCCGCCCCAGCTGCTGTCAAAGCCCCTGTGATACTGCTCTGAAGAGTTAACGCTCCGATAAATAATGCAAGCATTGTTCTGGAATATTTTTTCATAATAAACAACCTCCATCCTGATAAATAAATAAAATTTGTTTTTTGTTTTTCCGATGAACAGTTCTGGAAAACGATAGTCCCTGTTTTTTACCTCCTTTTTGCTTATTTTGTTTTCCGTGTCCTTCACTGTCATTATGATATCACATATTTTTCCCTTTGGGAACGTGTTATTTGTCACTTTATCAGTGAGATTTGTCACCTATCAAGTGAGGAGTGTCACTATGACGAAATCAGAGCATTATTCTCAAAAACAGATTCTGCTAAATGAAAAGGAAGAAATCAATGGCTTTTGTAAATGAAATATTGACACCGGAACAGCGAAATGCATTCAGCAGGTGGGATATAAAGATACCTGTCTTAGGCTTGGGCCATATTATCAAGTTAACTGAAATGCTTCCGCCATTTAAATGGACAGCAGATAAAGATAGGAAAATGTATCTTATTTCGTCGTCGTGTGACAGAGATTTTCCTGATGAAAAGTTATTTGTATTTATTTGGAACTGTAAAAGCTATATTGTTCAGCTTAATCAGAAATTTATAGATGATTACACGGTTCGCTGGAGTATCCCTGAACGCTGTCTGATAGATAACGCTTTTCCGTATTGCAATGAAGAAGCATTTTTAGACGATCTTCGCGATGCATTAAAAGTATATGGTGCTTTTGGAGATGAAAGTGATTTGAATAAAAAAAGCAATACTATAATTGATTTTTGAGAGAATTTTGTGACTATTTTTTCTTTCACTTATTGGAATGATGAATTATTGTCCAAGCAAGATAATGAATCGCAAAGCTTATTACAATAAAACGAAAAGATGCATATTTGATGACCATATGCCTCGGCTTATGAGCAAGGATATGTACAGCAAAATCAATAGCATTGAAGATTTCAGTCTTGTCAATCACAAGGAATATCCTGTTTCAGAGGAGCGGTAGAACGCTCTGAACGGGATTCATTCAAAACAGAATAAACAGATTGCTTGAATTATATAAGTAATGACATGAAATCGGGGCTCGGCCCCGATTTTACTTGTTATGCTTGATTTATTCAATGAATTGTGGTATACTGTTAACAGAAATTATACCACAGCAATTTTCTGGCACACAGTAAGGAAGTGAGAATAGATGAGTAAATGCTTTAATATAACCGGCTCTTGTATACCTGAGCAGCATTATATGGTCGATATACATGATCGTCTTGAGAAAATCAGAGATATGATAGACAAGGGAGACTATTTTGTTATCAATCGTGGACGTCAGTACGGCAAGACAACTACCCTGAATGCACTTGAGACATTCCTGACTCCAGAGTATCTGGTTATCAATCTGGATTTTCAACTGCTCAGCAATACTGATTTCAGTACTGAAGGGAGATTCGTATCTGCTTTTGCTCGTGAGATGTATAGGAATAATGCATTCAGAAGTGTTGTGAGCAACGATATAGTTGATGCTATCAAGCGTTTAAAAAACGATAATAAGAGCTTTGTACTTGCGGATCTTTTTGATGTTTTCAGTGATGTATGCGCTGAGGCGGAAAAGCCTGTGGTTCTTATTATAGACGAGATCGATACAGCTGCAAATAATACAGTATTCATTGACTTACTTGGTATGCTGCGTGGATATTATCTTCGCCGAAACAAGATAACCATATTCAAATCAGTTATACTTGCAGGTGTCAGGGACATTCGTAATCTAAAACTGAAAATAAGAGAGGATTCCGAGCATCAGCATAATAGTCCCTGGAATATTGCTGTAGATTTTAATATTAACATGGCCCTTACCGCAGATGGAATAATCGGAATGCTTACGGATTATGAGAAGGATCATAATACAGGTATGGATGTCGCTTTGATCGCTCAGCTTATCTATGACTACACTTCCGGCTATCCTGTGCTTGTGTCTAATATTTGTAAATACCTGGATGAAGAAATCCACGAATGGACAGAGGAAGGCGTAATAAAGGCGGTAAACCGTATTCTTGCGGCGAATACTCCTCTGTTTGAATCTCTTATTAACAGGCTTGAAGATTATCCTGAGATGAAGAAAAGCCTATATCAGATACTTACTAAAGGCGAAAGATTCTCGTTTAATCCTGATCATGAACCGACAAAGCTGCTTTTGATGTTTGGATTTGTGAAGGTTGAGGATGGAGCGGTAGTAATAGCCAACAGGATATTTGAGACGAGGCTGTATAATGATATGCTTACCTCCGAGGAAATGAAGTCAACACCTATCTCAAAGGCTGGATTATTTGATAAGCCTGAGTTTGTGAAAAATGGCATTCTTAATGTTGAGCTTATCATCAGCCGATTCATAGATCACTTCCATGAGATTTACGGTGACAGCACTGAAAAGTTTATTGAAGAGGATGGCAGGAAGTGTTTCCTTGTATATCTCCGTCCCATAATTAACGGAGTAGGAAACTATTATATCGAAGCTCGTACACGTGACAACCGTCGTATGGACGTTGTTATCGACTATCTCGGCAAGAGGTATATCGTGGAGCTTAAGATATGGCACGGTCAGAAGTATAATGAAGATGGCGAGAAGCAGCTTTCAGACTATCTTGATTCGTATAGATTAAAAACTGGATATATGTTGACTTTCAACTTTAATAAGAATAAGGAAAATGGTATCAAAACTGTTAAATATGAAGATAAAACTTTGATTGAGGCTGTTGTATAAAGCGTACTTGTTAAATGAAAAAGCCTCCGTAAAGGAGGCTTATAGAAATAGAAAAATATCTTATACATCAATTTGTACATCAATTTTTGAGTTTTATACAGTGTTATTACGTATCGTATAGTGCTGAAACTGGCTAAAAATGGACTGCGTGGTATTCCGTGATACTGTATGATATACTTAAAGTATAACTCGTAACCCGAAGGTCGTTGGTTCAAATCCAGCCGCCGCAACCATATTTAGACGTCACAATGGAGATATTAATCATTTGACGTCGGTGAAAAGCATCCCTATTTATAGGGGCGTTTTTCTTTTTGTGCCTATATATGTAAGCGATATATGTTTCGCTAGTCTACTATTTATGCTTAAACAGTCCTAAGCGTACTGTTGTACTCATTTGCACTTCGCCTACCCTCACCCTTAACTCATACTTTCGCACCCATAACTCACCATAAATAAAAATCGGACAGCTAAGGCTGTCCGATTTTTGCTCATATCTTGAAGTGTTGTAGAGCTAAATCATTTAACTGTCGTTTTGCTTCGGTGAAGTCGCAATCTAAATTCAAGGTTTTTACGCTTATTTAGTTGCCACTCATTGAATAAGAGTGATCCGGCTGAGTGAAATTATCTGTTTTGGCATAAAGAAGTAGTCCGGAAACCTTCTTATGCTTTATGATTTGATCTCGCTACCGCCCCATTCAACGACTGTGAAGCCTTTTCTTTCAAAGGTCGATAATCTCTGCGGTTCGATATCAACTGCATCCTCCAACGGAACATATGTCATGAATATGCGGAGCATACTATCAGGTGTAGGCGTGATATTCAGTTTGGCAGAATCTGTATATATATCCCCCTGGAATGAAATGAGATTGTACTTGTTATGCTCCATAAGAGGCAGCCAGTAAACGATGAACTCGTTCATTTCATCTTCTGTCAATCCCATATATGTGAGCTTTTCCTTGAGGAAGCTTTCGGTATCACTGCCTGCAACGCAGAAGCCCTCAGAGAAGTCAAATCTTGTACGGCAGTTTACAGCGTCCCAGAACAGATACTTATGATGCGTACCGTCAGCCTTGTTCAGAAGAGAACCGTCGGGGGAAGCAGTAACGTCCCAGCCGTTATTATATCTTGGATAGGTCGTTGAGAGATCGGCTTCTGTAAGCTCCAGCTCAACATGAACATCGGTCTCCTCTTCGGGATATAGGTAAATTACAGGCTTTTTTGCTGCTCCATCAAAAAAGATTACTGGTTTGCCGTCCGCACCTATTGTATTGATCCAGCCATACTGCCCGTTATATTCTGTAAACAGCCATTCATTGTTGTCTTTCTTTATGCCTTTCTCAAACAGGCGTGTATTCGCTGGAATTGAGGCGACGGTGCTGTAACTTTCATCGGGACCGAGGTAAAGCTTGAGGCCGTCCTCCTGAACATAGAATGAAATACCGTACTCGAAATGCTCATCAGGCTCAACATAATTGGAATACTTTTCTTTCAGATTTCTCAGTTTTGTTATGACACTTGGCGTTCTGTCTGAAACTGCCTTTTTCTGAGAACCGTCGGAATAGCTGACTTCGAGCACGAACTCGATCTCGCTCCATTCAGGTCCGTCGTGATTATTCATGTTTCGGATCATGCTGTCATAGTCCATAGCCATTATCTCACGATATTCCTGTTCTGAGATCTTGTAGACCATATGTTTAGGATTCTGATCATATGTCAGGTCCTGATAAGACAGAAAATATTTTTCGCCTTCGCAGTACACTTTATATATAATCATTGCTCCTACGACTCCGCCGGATTCTCTGACGCTGACCTCAACAGGCAGGTTTATTGATTTAAGAAGTGCTTTTCTCATAAGAACAAGATCAAATATATCGAGATTGTTATCCCGGCAGAAATCCGCAGTTTCCCAGTTGGCAAGATGTGTGTCCGGAACTGCAAGCAGCCATTTCTGAAGCAGTACCACATCTGCAACATTGAATTCACCGTCATTGTTTATGTCACCTGTGGGATTGAATTTCAGCTTGAAAATAATATCAGCGGAGCCATTATCATATCGCGTTACAGTCATGCAGTTTTCAGGTAGAATCGTTCCGCTGTAATAGCCCGGCCGCTTTTCGTCATCAATAAATGAGTAGCCATCAGGCAGACCTCTTTCCTCTAAACCAAATGAAAAATTTTTGGAATCAGAGAAACCGCCGAGAGCGTCAGACACAATCGCAGGGTTAGTCTCCATTACAAGAATGGGACCTGTGGACGATTCGCCATTGCTAATATTAGTCCAAATATATGGCGTTTGTTCTTCTGATAGGATGATTTGCTCACCTGAATCAAAGTCAACGAGAGTCGCTCTCATCTGACCGGGAAGAAGAATTGTCTGTGCATCATCAAGAACAACACAGTCCGCGGTCAGAGTATAGGTCGTTTGCTCCTCCGGATTAGGTCTGGCGCTGGACGTGCGAGTCCAGGAGATCTTCTCGTATCCGTCTTTCACAGCCTGATATACATATATTTTATCAACAGAACCGTCGTCGTACAGGTCAGGAACCTGCATCGTACAGTCGGACGACAGTAGATTCTTGATGTTCTCATATTTATTGGTGCTTGCGGGTTCCCATTTGTCACCCAACTGGGCGACTGCCATCGTACAGAACACCAAATAGTTATCCTTTACGGAAACTTCGCCGTTCAGCTTTGTATATTCGTTGTATTCCGTCTTACTGTCGGGAAGCCAGCTGAAAATATCAGTTTCGGTGATATTAAGGCTCTTATCAAGTGTAAATGTGTATTCAGCAATTGCCGGAGGTTCCCAATTATCACCGGTTTCCTTTTCTGATGGCTTGACCTGTACATGGGGATCAGCGACCGTCAGGACAATATCTCCCTGTTTCAAAGGCTGATAGACAAACACATCAAAGCAGGTCTCGGTATATTCATAGGTATAGATTCCGTGCTTTAGCTCTTGTCCCATGCCTTCTGTTGCGCGCAGTTCAAAGCCATATGTATCTTCACTGGCACCTTTTCTGGCACGGTCAGGACAAACAATACAGATAAGTCCATTGTCTATATGTGTAGCTCCATATGTGTTGCGGAACTCTACAGCCGAGTCAAAATCGTCCGGTATCCAGTCGGGAAGTGCGGCAACAGCATCTGTTTCCTTTGCAAATACAGTGGATGCATTAAGTAAAACAGGTCTATTCAGCGAAATAGGAGCGATTGCGGTCGTGACTGTAAGGATTGCGGCAGTAAGCCTTGAGAATTTCATATAATTCACCTACCATTCTTCAGATTGAAAGCATATAACTGCTTAAATTCATTATATAACGATATCTTCTGAATTCAAGAAATAATCGCATTATAATGTTTATATCTGATTTAACGTATGAGAATAGTGAATTGTGCGGCTGAAATAGTAAACTTTTTATGAACATATATACTTAAAATGGATTGGCAGCTAATCTGCCATTAAAGTATATACAATTTTAATGTTGTTTACTCTTTACTGCTGATAGATATTGTAAATGCTTTTGTGGTGTGTTATAATTGGAATATCAAGATGACAGCACAGATTATGACTGAAATTAATGCTATTATAGGAATATGTAAATACCGTAGAATACTATTTGGAATTTTATTAATGTGGAATACCACTATGAGATTTAAAGAGGGTGACAAGGAATTATGGCCACGTTCGTTCTACTATTGGTTTGTATCATATTCAGCTATGCAGGTGTAGCTATAAAAGGTATGTACAGACCTGCCAAGAGACTTGAAGATCTTCTTTTGACAGCGTTTTTACTGCTCACATTGACCTCACAGCTGGCAACGATATATTTTACCGCCCAAATATTGCCGTTTTTCTCTATGATAGAAATAATGGCCTTTGACTACTACTGGTTTATTTTTGCACCATATTATCCACATAGTGACCCTGCCGGAAATGGTATGGCGAGGGCTTTCCGCAGTATTTTTAATACGGCAGGGTCTGTTCTTTACGGAGTGATATCTTTTTTTCTCATAAAGTTTTGGGCATATAGTACTCGGCAGACCGGTTTGCATATTGTTTTGATTCTGGCAGCGTGTATCGGCCTTAAAAATCTTTTTAATAACAGAAAGTCGTTTCTGTCAGGCGATTCTTTTGAAGAATCTGCAAGATGGATAAAAATGAGCAAAGAAGATTACAGAAAAACCCTGTTTAGAGCAGGTATGCTTGAAAAGATCGACTCATGGGAAGCAAAGGAACTTGATGCAAGCCCAGAAGAACTAAAGCATTGGGATGTCTACGGATGCAAAAGTATTGAAGTCAGAACGCATGGGAAGCTTAACTGTTTATTACTGGAGGGTAGCTTTGAATTTCCTACCGAAACAGCCGATTTAAACCCGTCTGGATTAATGTGTGGCTGCCTCGGATATACAGATGAAGTAGATGCAAATGATACCCCATTTTTTGTTCCCCAATATGTGAAACTGGCTTGGCATGATCTTTCTGACGGAAATACTTACAGGGTATATACTTCATTACCCAAGGAACTTGACCACTATTTCGATGATACTGAGCGTTTCTGGCTTGATGATATTGAATTCCGTATCATGCCAAGAGGGAAGGTTCTGATGTTTCATAATATGCGTAATCAGATACATAATATCATGGTTGATTACCCTTTGCAGGGTGAAGTGACAAACAATTACGTGCAGGAAATTACTGATCTAATTTCAGAATACCAAATCGATGTAAATGAGAACAAAGTAATAAAAACACCTTCTCTTGATACGATTAATGATTATCTGAAGCGTTTCAGATATCGTTTGGTATTCTGCACTGAAAACGACAGCTTGAAAATCACAAAGACTATCTGTAATTTCTTCAACGGAGAAAAGATCTTATCCGACGGCGTGTGGAAAGAGAATATGGAACCTGCGCGAATTAAAGATGTTTTCATAAGATTTGAGAGTGAACAGTACAGATATGCTGCTTTTATTTACTTTAACGAGTATGAAGTTTTAGTGACTTTTTGTGAGGCTTATAATAAATGCGATGAATCTCTGCAAGGAGAGTTTATTATACAAGTAGGGACATTAGAAAACGATTTTTCAGTTGCCTTAAAGCTTGGCGAAAAATGCTATTATCTGAAAGCAACTGAGATAAGGCTTTATAAAACTAATGCAGACGACGCAGGTAAGCTCGTGTTAAAAAACTATAAAGGCAATCATAAAAACCTGTTACAGGGGCTTGAAGTACAGTAAATATATGCGGTTTGATGGTCCAAAAATAAAGAAAATGGTAGGATAACATATGGAAAACACGGCAAATAATAAAGCATATTTTCATCTTCCGGGGCTGTTTGAGTTATATGACTTGTATAGTGTGTTTCTGCCGCTGTATCGTGAGCACCGGGAATATTTCTACGACTGGTGCGAAATAGCATCTGTCTATGGCGCTCCTGCCGACTGTATCTGGGGCGGCGGACGTGCCGGATTTGGTGAATGTGAAGTTGAAGATGTACTCGCACTTATGAATAAATACGGTATTTCTTCAAGGCTCACTTTCAGCAATTCGCTTTTAAAATCTGAGCATCTCACCGACAGGAAATGTAATGCCCTGTGTGAGCTTTTCGCAGTTAGCAAAGGTGTACAGAATGGTGTGATAATCCACTCAGATCTTCTGCTTGAACATATCAAGAATCATTATCCCAACTTTTATTTCGTTTCCTCGACTACAAAGGTTCAGACTGATTTTGAGCAGTTTATAAAGGAAACAGATTGGAGTGTTTTTAAATATGTTGTTCCTGATTTCAGACTGAATAAGCTGTACGATAAACTTGATACACTCTCGCAGGTCCAGAAAGATAAAGTGGAATTTCTGTGCAATGAATGCTGCTCGTTTTACTGTAAAGACAGAAAAGCGTGCTATGAAAATGTTAGTCGGAAAAATCTCGGAGAAAACTGTCCCGACCACATCTGTACTGCACCTGATGCCAGGGACGGATATCGTTTTTCAAAGGCAATGAAAAATCCCGGATTTATCAGTATCAACGACATCATCAGCACCTATCTGCCCCTCGGTTTTTCTAATTTCAAGATAGAAGGCAGAGGACTCGGAAGTGCGGTCAATCTCGAATTTCTGCTTTATTATCTCACAAAGCCGGAATATCAGCTTACTGTCCGTGAAGAGATCTATCTCGACAACATGCTGGATCTTTTCTGAATAAGGAGGCTTTAAAATGCTTGACCATGAGAAACTTCATGCTTTATCATTTGAAAATGAGGAACTTGTTAAGAAATCAAACACTTGTGATTGCTTTTACTGTGGTAGGATATTCAATTCCACTGAAGTAATTGATTGGTGTGAAGATGTAAATGCGAGAACTGCGATCTGTCCTTACTGTCATATTGATTCGGTTCTTCAAGAGTCACATGACGGATCTTATGAGCTAAATAAGGATTTGTTATTTGAAATGAATCAAAGATGGTTTGGCGGTCACGGTTTTGTATCAGATTGACTTGCGAGTCTGATTCAATAATATCTAATGTTGGAAACAGGTGATAATATGTTTGATTATAAGGATATAAAAGGCATAGATATTCTTAGGGAAAAACTCCCGGCAGAGCTTCAGAACTGGTATTGTTTCGGAAACATAGTGGAACTTAATTATTGTTCAAAGGATATAGATGAATTTTACTGCGATTATACCAATAAAATCACTTTACTGCTTACAGATAATTCTCGACAGTATCAAATAGAGCTTTCCTTATATAACATAAGAGGAAATCTTAATTTTGATATGATGAATGGACTATACAGTGGCTTTATGATAGAGGAATTTTCAAACTCAGGAAGCGATACTAAATTTCATCTATATTCAGATGAACAGGATATTACTTTTAATTTGTATTGTGAAAAAATCAGGGTTGAACTGTTGTAAATATAAGCATAGCTATCTATCCTCTTCGGGGGATAAATGGTTGGATATTGCTCAGCCACATTTTATCTATCCTGCTTTATGGTTCAGGTACTGATAACAGGTTTTAAATGAAGAAGCATTTATATGACTTACTATATCCCGGAATAGCATAAATAATGTAATTCATAATGCAGTTATCTCGCATGATAAAAAATCTATGAGAATTGTAAATATTGGAATATGGTAATTGTTGATTGTACTGTGCAGAATAAATCTGTAAATTCAGCTTACGCTCTGCATCATGAATATATATACAAAGATATCCGCCTGCAGGCGGATATCTTATTTGTGCTATATCTGATATTTTTTATGATCTGATCTCACTGCCGCCCCATTCAACAACTGTAAAGCCCTTTCTCTCAAAGGTCTCAAGCTGCTGCGGCTCAATATCAACAGCTTCTTCAAGGGGAACATAGGCCATGAATACACGGAGCAGGCTGTCAGGCTTCGGAGTGATATTCAGCTTTGCGGAATCGGTATACACATCGCCCTGGAAAGAAATGAGATTATACCTGTTATGCTCCATTCTCGGCAGCCAGTATACGATGAACTCGTTCATTTCTTCCTCGGTAAGTCCTATATAGATGAGCTTTTCCTTCAGGAAGCTCTCTGTATTACTTCCTGCAACGCAGAAGCCCTCAGAGAAGTCAAATCTTGTACGGCAGTTTACAGCGTCCCAGAACAGATACTTATGATGTGTATCGTCTGCCTTGTTCAGAAGAGAACCGTCGGGGGAAGCTGTTACGTCCCAGCCGTTATTATACTTAGGATATGTTGTTGAGAGATCGGCTTCTGTAAGCTCCAGCTCAACATGGACATCTGTTTCTTCCTCAGGATAGAGATAGATAACAGGCTTGTCGCAGACTACCTCATATCTGATCGTGGGCGTGATATTATCCTCTTTGAATGTCCTTATCCATCCGTAACGATATCTGTAAAATACAAACACCCAGTTGTCATTACCTTTCTGATATCCGTTTTCGTTGAGCTTCGTTCCTTCGGGAATACTTAACCCTTCAACATATCCATAGCTTTCATCGGGCCCGATATACAGTTTAAGGTCATCTTCCAGAACAGTTAAAGGTGCGTATCCGACTATTACGTCCGGTTCAACATATAAGTAGTCACGGTCTACAAGCTCACGCTTCATAAGGGCAAGGTCGAATACGTCGAGTATGTTGTCGCGGCAGAAATCTGCGGCTTTAAAATCGGTAGTTTCCGTGCAGTTTACGCCAAGCAGCCATTTTTGCAGAAGCACAACATCTGAGATACTGAACGTATTATCCCCGTTAAAGTCACCGCTTGGGTGCCATTTCGTTCTGCAGGTAAGCTCGATACAGTCAGAATTTTCAGATGTTATCTCAAACTTAAGATCATTATACCAGCCTGATCTTGTTTCAGGAGTTAAATAATAGCCGTATGACTTATCATATACCTGACACGAATCAATAGTGCAGGGGTTGGAGTTGATATCAAATGTTTTGTAAATGATCTCATATATGTCCCCCTCTTTACTTGTGTATTTATTGAGATGGGCATTTCCATTGGGGATATCTATCAGCTCGCCTGTGTCTGAGTCATAAAAGGTTATCCTTGTTGACTTCTGCGGGTTGTTTTTCTTTTTCAGTCTGAACACCACATCAGCAGTATCGTTATTGTATTTTGTAACGGTCATATGATCGTCGGGGAGAATGTTACCGTTATAGTAACCTGCGGATTTATCTTCTGTGTCGGGCAGAGAATATCCTTCGGGAAGATCATTGCTGCTTAATCCAAATGAGAAATTGTACCCGTCAAAGAAGTCGCCTAAACGTACAATAGCAGGATTTTTATTAAATCCAACGGGCTGCATATTACAGCAGATCTCACCCTCGGGAGTGCTTTGGCTTATATCTGTCCATAT
Source organism: Ruminococcus flavefaciens 007c (assembly GCF_000571935.1). Lineage (GTDB taxonomy): Bacteria > Bacillota > Clostridia > Oscillospirales > Ruminococcaceae > Ruminococcus > Ruminococcus flavefaciens_F. Next base: position 20,051 of record NZ_ATAX01000036.1, read on the forward strand.
TCTCGGTACTGCACCCTCGGGGAGCGTAAGCGGCTCGTTTGTATCATCGTCAACAAGAGTGACGCGCATATCTCCCGATAGCAGTATATTCTGTGCGCCATTTATAACTGCACAGTCGGCGACAAGTGTCTTGCTGTCTTCTTCGATGCTGGCATGAACTGCTCCGAAATCATAGGAGATCTTGTCATAGCCGTCCTTGACAGCCTTGTAAGCGTAGATCATATTGGTTTGTACGATTATAGGAAGATCAGATCCTGAACCGATTTTGCTTGTGCAGTCGCTTATTGCTTCAAGCTCAAAGCATTCTTTTCCGTCATCTTTCAGAAGCCAATCATAGTCAGAGCCTTCCTCATGAGAAAGACAGAACACTAAATAGTTATCCTTTACAGATAAATGACTGTTTTTGTCTGCATAATCCCAGTATTCCTTTTCGCAGTCGGGCAGCCAGCTGTATATGTCGGTCTCTATCACCTGAGTACCGAAACTTGTAAAAGAGAATTCTTTCTGAACTTCCGAGTCACAGCTTAATTGCACTTTGAAATCCGGCTGTGATGTCCATGCATTTTTGTATGCCATTACTTCATATGCTGTATCGGTATCTTCATTCACAAATACATCATGGTAGTATTCCGTAGGAAGAGCGGCTGTGTTTTTTATGTTGTATTTCTTTGTACTGAAAGACGGCTCCTCAAATACAACACAAAGCAGATCGCTTTCATTCTGATCTCCTATGTGCGTTACACCGTAAGTGTTAAGGAATTCGACTGCTGATTCAAGGTCGTTCGGAATCCAGTCAGAAAACAAGACGACAGACTTGGTGGGGGTGGTTTGTTCGGCGGCAAATACAGGCGGTGTGGATACCGCAGATGTTAACATCATACCTGTTGTCATAACAGCAATTAGTTTAGAATTCATTTTCGATCCTCCGTTCTTTAATTGAAATATGACTGTGCAAGTTTTTATTCTTGTTATTTTGGGCCAATGTCAAATTCCAGAGAAGTCTGCCCCGAATCGGGGGCTGATACCTTATCCACAGTCATTCTCTTTTTTTATTATTATACCTTATTTTTTACGTATACTAAATACAAAACAGGCGGCTCACCGAATTAATAAAAAAGTATATACACTTCACGGACTTCCCATTCCCCTGGCAAATGCTATGAGATAGCCAAAGATACAGGCAACACTTATCATACCGCAAAGGCAGCATGAGGTTAAAAGTATCTGAGGGAGATTCCCGGCGAAGGATATACTGCATAGTATCAAAGCGATGATGCACAGGATACCGGCGGCAATTCCTGCTGCCTTTACAGAAAAATGATCGTGGATCTTACTGTCTGTCCAAAAGAGCCACACAGCAGCGCCTGCTGCAACACAGCTGAGTACGGCAATGATAATAGCAGGTACCATGTGTTCTTTTTTGAAACACCAGAGTCCGAACACAGCGATGAGATCGGGAATCGCTGCATAAACAGCTGCTTCTAAGCAATATACGGGATGCGGAGCATGAATGTCGATCACAGTATAAGCGATACCTGCCAGTACAAGCGAAAGCAGGTACAGCAGCCACAGATGTGAGATAAGATAAGTCATGTTTTACCTCCTATCATTCAGATATTGCCACAATATGGTAGGCTTATTGAATATCATCGCTTTCTGTATATTCAGGACGCCTGTCATCAGTAACATGATGCTTGCAGCAGCGGCATAAAAATTTATGTAAATTCTCCCTTATGAATGACCTCTTTCATTCTTGTTCAATTATATCATAATCAAGCATAAAAATCAATTGTGTCACGCATAAACCTGCGGGAAACCGTGTTTATATTGCAAATGCCCGTGCAGGCATAGTCTATCTTCGTGAAGAGTGTTTGCGTGGTTTCACGGCTTTTTGCGGTATATTCTAACCTCCACAGAAAATAAAAAGCAGTACGAAGACTGCTTATATTTTTATTCAGCTACTGATAAGAATCTACAGCGTGACGCTGCAACCACTATATGAAATCCCAATTAGGATTCATTTCTTCTGTTGTTTTCCAATCAATATTATTTTTTTCCTTTAATATTCTTTTTTTCTCTCTTTCAACAAATGCAAATCTGCCACACCTTATTTCAGGTTCTACTAAAGATTCAGCTTCTTTGTTGACTTCTTCAATAATAGCTTTAAAGTATTCTGTATCTTCAATGGGATCATGTTTTAGCGGTTCGGTTTTGGGTAAAAGTTCTCTTTTTCTTCTTTTCATAATCTAAACTCCTATGAATTTCGTCTTTGCAAAGCAAGCTATACTTTTCTACGGAAATTATATCATATCTCAGAAGCGAAAGTCAATATCATAGATCCTGTATTTAACAGTATATCATAAAGAAGCTGTATCATCAGGTATTATGGAGTATCCATACAGAAGTGGTTTTAGCTTCGGTCTCCGTGTATTTATTTCTCATATCTGACACCGGTCGGATATTGATCATATGGATCACGTTCCTTTCGTTATCTGTATTTTATCGACTTGTCCATAGCATGAAAATGAATGTATCACATAATTGGTTTTATAGTAGGAAAAACCATGTCCCTATCCGACAGTTGTTATTTTGCACTGAAATATGCCGTGTAATATATACAAAATGCTGAAAATACATCTCAGCTGCAGCAATTCAAGCTTTTTCTGACACATAATTACCAGAAACACCTTTTGAAAGTATGACCATTAAGGGGGTAAGAATACTATGAAAAATACGGCAGCAAAAGTAATAGCGATCCTTATATCCGTTATGTGTTTTGCAGGATTCACGGCATGCGGAGCCAGGGCGGAAACAGGCAGCCATGGGCAGACTTTCGAGGAGACAGATGCGGGCGGCAAGGATAAGGAAGAGGAGACCACAGCTAAGATTACGGAAGATGCCACGACGGCGATCAGTGCCGAAAATGCCGATAATGATGCCGTAGAAGCCTTTCATGAGGCAAAACTAATCAAAGTCGGCGAGCATACCTATTATCCGGATTATCTTTTCGAATCCGACAGAGATAAGAAGTTTAAGGATTATATTCTATCTGTTCTCGGGAAATGCGACAAGGAGCTTCACGATAACATCTTCGTTTACGTCATCATGGAAGCCGAGACAAAGGATGAATTCAGATTTTCTGCCAAGATCATTATTGACGGCGTAATCCTTGAAGAAGGAGAGATGATGAACTGGCATACACCTGATACAGGCTATGTCTGGAATTACGATTACTCTAAGTTCAGAAGATGCGACTTTACCAAGAGTGATCTCGTTCCGGCAGAAGAAGCAATCACGATCGTTTATGAAGACGCGAAAGCGAATTCCGAAAAGCTCTGTAATGGTGACAGTATTTCCGGCACATATCTTCTTAAGGCAGACGGTCAGGGGAACCTTTACTACGAATTCACCGTAAACAAATACAGTTTAGTTACGATTGACGCAAAGACTGGTTCGATGATCAAAGCGCACTACTGGGACGGCGAGTACACATAATACCAATAACAAACCTTGAGTAGAGATAAAAAAGCTCCCTGTGTTTATTACACATGGAACTTTTTTATTTCCGAGGGATCATATAACCGGAGAATATATCTTTTGAAAATAATACTAAAGCATTACAAATAACAGTTTTTTTATTGTTATTTCAAACGCAATATGCTATAATAGTTTCAGCAGCTGGTACTTTACTGTCATTGAAATCCTGTAATGATATAAAATCACCCTATAAACATTCAAATAATGATATTATTGCAAAGTGACTAAACCGTCACCTTTTAGTCACTGTAATGAAATAATGAAGGGGTAAAGTAAGTATCATAAAATATCACACATAATACGGGAGGACAATATGGAAATATTAAGATGTGAAAACGTATCAAAGGTATACGGAAAAGGCGAAACAAAGGTAACGGCACTCGATAAGGTCAGCTTTACGGTTGAAAAGGGAGAGTTCGTATCTATAATAGGACCTTCGGGAAGCGGTAAATCTACGCTGCTTCACATACTTGGTGGAGTGGATAAACCCACAGAAGGCAAGGTCTTTATAGACGGTACGGATATACACAGTCTGAGCGAAGATAAGCTGGCTATATTCAGAAGGAGACAGATCGGACTGGTATATCAGTTTTACAATCTGATGCCTGTACTGAATATAGATGAGAATATCGCACTTCCGCATATTCTTGACGGAAGACCTCTGGATAAGGAAAGACTGGATCAGGTCGTTGAACATCTGGGACTGACGGACAGGAGAAATAATCTTCCCAGCCAGCTGTCAGGCGGACAGCAGCAGAGAGTATCGATAGGACGTGCACTGTACAGTCATCCTGCAATACTGCTGGCAGATGAACCGACAGGTAATCTGGACCGCAAGACAGGTGAGGAGATAATAGAGCTGCTAAAGGAATCAAATGAAAAGAATAAGCAGACACTGATACTTATAACCCATGATGAGGCTCTGGCAATGCAGGCTGACCGTATCATAAGCATTGAGGACGGCCGCATCGGCAGAGATGAAAAGGTCAGAAATCTGGTTTAAGCGGGTATGAAAAAGAAGGTGACAAAATGGACAATAAGAAGATAATCTTTCAGGTTACAAGAACATATATGATGAAGAACCGTAAGCGTACACTGGTTACTTTTCTCGGTATACTGGTAATGGTTATTCTTATGACTGCGGTATTCATCGGCAAGGATACAGTTATGGGCTACATGAAGAATGTAGCTGTAGCGTATAAGGGAAGCTGGCATTATCAGGTATATGATATCGGCAAAGAAGAGGCAGAGCAGATAAAGGCTCTTGATTTTATAGATAAATTTGAGGTCTCAAAGCCTCTCGGATATGCGGAATTCCCCGAAAGCGGAAATCCCGATGTCACACCTTACCTTGAAGTCAAGGAGTATTCGGAAAACCTTTTTGAACTGATGAACATAAAGGTTAAAGAAGGACGTTATCCGAAAAACTCAGATGAAGTCATTATCAGTGAAATAGCACTGAATGAAGGTGCTGACATAAAGCTCGGAGATACTATTGAAGCAGACTTTTTTGACAGATACATACACGCATTTACTGCAGAAGAATCGGATGCACTGATTGCAGAGGGAAAAGAAGCGAATTCGATAATGCTTCCTATCGGTTTTCAGCTCAGACCGGGAGATTTATTGAAAGTTCCCGATCATTTTCCATATAATAAAAACAATGCTCTCATTGAGATGATACATGAGCCTACGGGGCTCAGTAAGACTCTGACCGTAGTCGGTATAATGGAAGAGCCGTATTACGGATTACCCGGACAGGGCGGATATATAGCACTGACAGGAACAGATAATACCGTAAACGATAATGATAAAATCAATGCTGTATTGACAATAGATCAAAAAACGCATAAAGACTGTTTCGGAGAAATAGCAAAGATACTTGACACATCAAAAACGCCTGAAGAAAGAGAGGCTGCAGCAGGTCAGAGCAGCAATTATTTTACAGAGGATGATGAGCTGATCCCCGTTGAAAACGGTAAGATCGTTTCAAACGATATGCTTCTGGCATTCACTTCAAACGGACAGAATGACAGTCTTAATTTCCTTGTGATGTTTTGTCAGTTATTCTTTGTAGTGCTTATCACGGCTGCATCACTGGTACTTATATACAACGTATTCAGTATGTCTTATCAGGAAAGATGCAGATACCTCGGAATGCTGTCATCAGTTGGTGCTACACGCAGCCAGAAAAGATGGAGCGTATATTATGAGGCCTTCTCACTGCTTGCTCTGGCGCTTCCGCTTGGAATATGTATCGGATTTATTGTGGTAAAAGTGGGAATGGGACTGCTTTACCCATATTTTTCAAAGTTATTCGGTTCACTTCTGCTGAATGTTGTAATGGGCAGAAGCTTTGATATTCCCAACAGAATAGTGATCAATCCTTTAAACATACTGCTTGTTGTGATATTCTCCACGGCTGCTGTTTTTATTTCGGCATGGATACCTGCACTCAAAATAAGCAAGATAGGACCTGTTGAAAGCATAAGAGGAAACGAGAATTCAATGAAGCTGAAGAAAAAAGGCTATAAAAGTCATCTTGGCCTTATGCTTAAGGGAAAAGCCGAAAAGCTTATGGGAACAGCTTCAGTAGAAAGAAATATTTCATCTACCAAAGGCATTATAAGAAGCATCACTGCATTTACCGCACTTACTCTTATAACCGCATTTGCGGCAGGAAGCATTGGTGATATACTTAAAAGTATGGAGAATGAAGAAAGTCTGATTCCGGGCAAGGTATACACTGACTGTTCATATGTATTTAGGACTACCGGTCATCTTGATGAGGAGTGGTATCTGTCAGGCAGAGAAGATATCATGACTTCCGATGAAGTCAGCAAGTATGTGGAAATGGATGTCGCTTATTATGACGGCGGTATTCCGATAAAGTATTATAATGAGGAATATATCGGAACAGCAAGGCAGATACTTGAAAAGTGGTTTCCGAACGCAACGCCTGAACAGATACAGGAGCGTCTTTTCGGGGACGATAACTTCAGAAATGTGTACGCTCACCCGTGGACGGACATCATAACCTTGAATGATGAGGACTTTAACAAGATAGCAGACAGGGCAGGTATCAGCCTTACAAAATATGAAGGTTCGGAAACGGGTCCTGTGCTGATATATGATTCACTGAAAATCTCAACGCAGGATTGTGCTTTTTTCGACGATGATGCACAAAAGCCCAAATATGACGAATACTTCCTGAAGAAACCTTTATCCGTGAATGAAGGTGATACTATAGAACTTGAACTTACGGAATACGATGAAGAGCAGAATGAAGAATATGATTTCACTGTTCCCGTAAAGTTTGCAGGGTACATAGATGCCGATGCTATAAAGGAGTATTTCACTCTGAACGATAACGTGACCTTCATCTTCATTTCAGAGCAGACACGGGATAATATAATACTTAAAGATCCTGAATTCGGAAGGAATGATATCTGGAAGTGTGTATTCTTTAACGTAAATACAGAGGATTCTCAGCTGATTGGAAAGCTTTCAAAGATCGAAGATGAATTCGGACAAAGTGCGCTTCAATCAATGGAGTTTTTTGATCTGAAGGACTTTTCGGAAGTGGTAACAACAATAGCAAATATCGTAGCAGTATGTTTTACATTAATGATAGCGCTTATATGTCTGCTTAACCTGTATAATTCAGTGATGGGCAGATGCCTTGCAAGACATAAGGAAATGGCTGTCCTGCATTCGATGGGCATGACGAAAAAACAGAAGAATAAGATGCTTTTTATCGAGAACATAAGGCTTTTGATAAAGTCATTTATAAGGTCAGCTTTGATTACATCGGGCTTTGCGATATGTTTATATAAACTGATCAATCTGCATTATGAAAGAGTAAGTATTACGATACCTGTAGGGGGGATAATAATTACTCTGCTTGTGAGCATAACAGGCCTGATGGCATTTACAAAAATATGCTACAGACATGAAAACGGTATGCAGATAATAGATGAGATACGTAAGGAGAGTATATGAAAGTATTGATTGCAGAAGATGATCCCATAATAGTGGAAGGGCTTAAAATAGCACTTTTACAGGAGGGCTACGAGGTCGAAGCATTCGGGGATATGAAAAGCGCTATAGAGGCAATACAAGAAGAGGTACACTTTGATGTGTGCCTCCTTGACATAACCCTTCCCGATGGCGACGGCTATCAGATATGCAAGGCAATAAGAGGAAAATCAGATGTTCCGATAATCTTTCTGACAGCCTGTGACGATGAACTGCATACCGTTCTTGCCTTTGAAAATGAGGCTGATGATTATATATCCAAGCCGTTCAGGATAAGAGAGCTTTTAGCCAGAATGAAGGCGGTTATGCGAAGAAGCGGCGGAAGCAGTTCCAATGCGGATAAAGCAGGAAAAAAACAGGAAGTGGAGCAGAAACCTATTGAGATAGGCAGGAATATACTGGATATCAGAAGCGGAAGGATAATGCGTGATGAAGAGGAGATATTCCTTTCAGCTGCCGAATACAGACTTCTTCTTACGTTTGTAAGAAACAGGGGACTGCTCCTTACAAGGCAGCAGATATTAAATAGTATGTGGGACAGTGCAGGGGATTATGTAAATGACAATACTCTGACGGTATATGTTAAAAGACTCAGAAAAAAACTGGAACAGGAAGGCGATGAGCCCATAATACAGACCGTTCGTGGAATGGGCTATCGTATGGTTTGATTCAAATGAAATTAAGAATCGGAATTGTTGCCACTGCGATCGTACTGTGTATCCTGCTCAGGAAACCGTGTCTTATTGCGGTGGTGCTGGCAGCTGTACTTATTATAATATTGGCGGCGGACATCATTGAAAAAAGAAAAATAAAAAAGCAGACAGATGAACTGATATCATATATCACCAGAGTACAGGATTATTCTTCACTGCCTGAAATGCAGAAGATTTCGGAAGGAAACATGGGGATCCTGCAAAGTGAGATATACAAGGTGATAACTATTCTGCTTGAACAGTATTCGTCCGAGCATAATCAGAAGAAATATATGTCGGATATGATGTCTGATATATCACACCAGTTCAAAACACCGCTTACTGCCATATCATTGATGAATGAGCTGTTAATGAACGAAACGGTCAGTGATGAGCAGAGAATGGAATATGCAGGGAAGATCGATGCCCAGATAAACAAGATGACATGGCTCCTCAAAAGTCTCCTGACGCTTTCACAGCTGGAAGCAGGGGTTCTGGAAATGAAACCGGAAAAGGCGGAATTGAATAAGCTTATCAACGAGCTGTCCGAACCGTTTTTGATAATGGCTGAAGTTGCGGAAGTGGAATACATAGTCAGTATTCCTGAAGAGATAGTAATTATGGCAGATGTACACTGGTTTAAAGAGGCACTTTCAAACATAATCAAAAACTGTATCGAGCATACAAATGCAGGAGGTTATGTAAAAATATCTGCCAGTCAGAATAATCTGCATACCACTATTATTATAGAGGATAACGGAAAAGGCATCGATAAAGAACACCTTCCCCATATATTTGAAAGATTCTATAAGGCAGGCAATTCATCTCACGACAGCGTGGGAATAGGTCTTGCCATGGCAAGGCAGATAATCCGTGTCCACGACGGAAAAATAGAGGCAGAGAGTGAAGTGGGCAAGGGAACCAAATTCACGATCAGTCTGTATTGAAATACAGATATCCAATAAAAAGAATTATATGTCCTTTTCATATCTGCATTTATGTATTCAGGTTTTCGCAGGCTTACGTTTTTATTATATATCGATTATATCGTTTTTCAGAGATGTTGTAAATGTATCTGAGGTGTGCTATAATAAAGAAAAACTTAGGAGCAGGTTATGATAGTAGAGAACGGTGAATGGATAATACATGGACTTGCGCGGGAAGATCCCTGCAGGATACGCAGTCCGAAAGAGCTTGTGGATTGGATAAATGAGGTGGGATTTCTTCCGCTTTTCAGCAACGGTGTGAAAGGCTTTTCTGTAGAGGAGCACGTTTCATCTGATTACTGGTGGACAGGCGACAGAGAGCAGGATCCGTGGGAGTGGCGCGAGATAATAGCGGCAGGACATGAAGCAGCTTATGGTAAATTTTTCGATAAGAAGGCAGGCTTTATCAGTCTGGAATGGCTGCCGTATTTTGCAAATTACAGGCGTGACGGTTATGACTTTGACTCCGCATGGGAGGACAGTAAGGTCAACCGCCGTGAAAAGCTTATAATGGACGTTCTGACAGAGGCAGGCAGTGACGGTGATATTGTCTGGACAGATAAGCAGATACTGTCAACGGAGCTTAAACAGCTGGCAGGTTTCGGTAAAGGCGGCGAGAAGAACTTTCAAGGCATTACGACAGACCTTATGATGAAGACATATCTTGTTACAGCAGACTTCCGCAGGCGCAGGAATAAGAATGGGACAGAGTACGGAATGGCTGTATCGGTTTTGCTGCCGCCCGAAGCTTTATGGGGATATGATGCGGTTACTTCCGCATACAATGAATCACCTCATGAGTCATGGCAGCGTATAGTTGACAGGGTCAAGAAGTTATATCCGGATGCTGATGAAGCTGAGATAATAAAGCTTATCGGAAAAGAGCCTAAGTGAATTAGAAAGAGCAAAATTATGAGACTACTTATAGTACCAATGGCAGCTATGGCAGAAACATCAGGGCCGTTCTCACGATGTAAGCTGCTTGCTGAAAGTGCGGCTGCGGCAGGCATAGATACTGCGACCTGTATTGCAGAAGATGTAAACTATTCAGAAATAAACGGTATAAAGAACTATTTCCTTGACGTTCCTGCTCCGCTTGGAATGCCCGAGATCATAGCTTCAAAGGTGTTTCCTGTGGCGCAGAAGCTGGGGATCACATCAAGAAAAACAGTAAAGAGTTTTGATGAAGTTCTCTGGTTCACGGGGAATTCAGTATACAATTATCTTGTGAAAAGCGTTGCAAGTGTTCGCAGAGCCATAAGGAGCTTCAAACCTGATATAGTTTATTCTGAATTCAGTATGCCTGCTATGATAGCAGCTAAGCTTGAAAATAAGAAATTGTTTGCAACTGTCAGCTATCCTACTCAGCCTGAATATGCCAATACTCCGAAGCTTGCAAAGGGTGTAAACAGGTATTTGCGGGAAAAAGGCCTGCTGCAGGTCAATTCTGTGCTGGAACTCTTTGACTTGTCTGATGAGTGCTTTTGTCCAAGTATATGTGAGCTTGAACCCATTGAAAAAGAAAACGTTACTTTCTGTGGTGCGCTGAAAAAGATAAGTACATCTGAACGCCTCAGAAACAAGATAGTCGTGTATATTGGGAATGGAACAGTCTCCGCAGCAATGACTGAGAAAGAGATAAGCAATGCTTTCAGCGGCTCGGGGTATGAAGTGTATATAGCTTCAAAGTATCTGAAAGTGAATAATAAAGGCAATATTCATATAGCTTCGCGCTGGGACTTCAATGAGCTTCTTGACGAGGCAGTTTTGTTTATAAACCACGGCGGCCAGAACAGTATAGTCGATGGTCTGCTTCACGGAGTTCCGCAGATGATAGCTCCAGGTAAGGTCTTTGAACGGAGATACAATGCGGTATCAGTTGCGAAAAACAAAGCAGGTATCATCATTCCCCACAGGCAGTTCAAAGCTGATTTCATTCGCAGTAAGGCCGAAAAAGTCATAGCTTCTGAGCTGCTGCGAAGAAAAGCGTCTGAATTCGGTAAGAAGCTGAGTTCTCAAGGCGGTGTTGAAGTTATATTAAAACACATTTTGAAGTACGATATATAAAGATTTGGCAGCCCATTGGGCTGCCTTTCGTTTAATGCAGATGAAATAGATTTACATAGAAGTGGAAAAGCTTGAGCAGCCTTCAGGACGGCTTTTTCTTTGCACGGATATATGAGAGTATTACATTGACTTTTTCTGCTTTTTTTGCTATAATTTTTGCGTACAGGGAGCACAGGCTTTCTGTAAAAATTCGGAATATGTCGGAATGATCATCGATTTTAAAGGATAGGGGTGCATTTATATGGGATACAATCTTTTTAACGTTAAAGAGGTTTCAGGAGTTTTTAACAGCAAATTAAATGATTTCAGAGCATCGCTCGGAAGTGCTGTATGCAAAGGAAAGAACATAACCTTTGCAGATAATGATATTACATATATGCTGAAGCTTCAGCATGAAAGGCTTTCAAAAAAAGGACTGGAACTGGACTACGATATCTATTCCAGAGATGATAACAAAAACAAATTCATGACAGGCAGCAATTGGAGAGATACTCACTATGAAAGTACCGTCTGCTTTAATCAAAGCGGAATAAAACGAAAAGTCAGGAAGGACGGCAAAATCAAGTATAAAGACGATCATAAGAGCGTTTTATACGAAACAATAACCGATGTGGTAACAGGTACTCATCCCGATAACGACCCTATCTGCTGTCCGAACTGCGGTGCGCTCTCAACTGTTGCCGGGCTTCAGAACGGCTGCTCTCATTGTAGGACTAAGTTTCAGATGGACGACCTTTTCCCGAAGGTCACATCCTATTATTTTTTAGATAGTCCGGGAATGACAAAAGAGGAATTCAGGTCGGGATATCTGATTTCATATACCATTACTCTTATCGCCATGTTTATACTTTGTCTTGTACTTCGCAAGGGGATAGGCTCTTATATCGTCTCTGCCATAGCAAGTATCGTTTTAGCATATATTCTGTATGCTTATTTTCTGCTGATGAAGCTTATCGTCGGAGCAATATCTTCTGCGGGTAAAATGGGAACTGCGGGTTCACGAAGAAAATTTGAAACAAGAATGAAAAAGATCAGTCCCGAGTTTTCCTATGAGTATTTTACGAGCAAGACATTGTCACTTATCAAAACGGCTGTATTTTCCGAGAATGAGAAGGATCTTTTGTTTTATGAAGGTGAAAAACTTGATCCGAAGATGAAGGACATTATAGATTTGAATTACGGCGGTGCGTTAGGCTGTGAAAGCATACATGAAGACGGGGATTTTGTAACGGTTGTAACAAAGGCCTATTTTGATGTGCTTTATGCCGGCGGCGACAAGGTCTTTTTCAAAAAACAGGTCTTTAGCGCTACATTAAAACGACGCACTGATATCCCGGTGAATTTCAACTTTTCCATGACGAAGATCGCCTGTCCGTCTTGTGGTGCAAGTTTTGATGCAACGAAAAACAAAAACTGTCCCTATTGTGGGAATAAGTATGAGATCACCACGGATGACTGGGCTTTGGTGGAGCTAAAATACAATTAAGCATTCAGAAGCTGTGTTTCTATGTATTTTGAAAGCATGGGGGAGATCAATTATACCGGCGTTCTCTTTATACTATTGTTATATATTTTCAGAGAGCACCCGTTTATTCGTTTTACAGCCTATGAACTAAAGAATTCAGTGCATTCTGCGTCTGATGACATATATTCAGCCGTGACAGCGAGTTCGGACTATTATTGGTCTTATTCACTGTGCGGCTGTTGTCGTTATTGCGGTAATTGTTGACCGCAAAGCCGCTGCTTCACAGATCCCGAACGTGATGTTCTATCGTGAACATATGATTAAATAATAAATATTAATCGACAGCTGCAACGTTTCAGAGACTCAGAGAGAATATATATAATGAATGGATCCATATCACAGAAAGGAGAAAGCAGATGACTCACAGTGAATACAGCAGGCTGCTTGCCGCTGACAGGAACAGAGCTCATCAGGCACTGTACGACGAGTATATCAACTATGTCTATACCATAGTTTTTAACCGTCTGCGAAGCTGCGGAACCCGCGAGGACATGGGTGAATGCGTTACCGACATATTCTATGAGGTGTTCGCACACTATGATGAAAGCATGGCTGTCTCCGAGGACATCAGAGGCTTTATCGCAGCAGTTGCTTACAGAAAATCTGCCACCTTCTTTCGCAGACTTTGCAGGAGCAGCAGCCGCAGCGTTTCCCTGGGTGACGAGCTGACAGAGATGCTGCCCTCTGATGAGAATATCTCAGTCAATGCAGAGCTGAAGGAGCAAAGGCGTATACTGCTGGAGCTTGTTGACAGCCTCGGCGAACCCGACTCAACGATAATAATACAGAAGTTTTTCTACGGCCGCAGCGCAGCCGAAATATCAAAACTCGTCACGCTATCGCCCATGATGGTAAGAGTGAGGAGCAGCAGGGCTCTGAAAAAACTGAGAAGGCTTCTGACGGACAAGGGTATCACTATATGAACGGAGGTCATTATGAAAAAGGCTGATCTGAGAATCCTGGAAAACGCTGAAAGAGAGACCGTTGAAAAAATGGCAGAGCGTTATTCCGCCATTGACGACGATGAGAAAAAGAGGATATACCGACAAATATCAGAGCGCTGCGGAACTGGCGGGGACTTCGATGAAAAAACTCAGGTAAACGGTACAGAGCCGTACCGCAGACCTAAATGGGAAACAGCGGTGAGCATAGTCTCGGCAGCTGCCGTCCTTGTGCTCGCTGCAGCTGGGACTATCCATATATTCCGCGGACAGGGACATATTCTCTCTCCCGTGAGCAATACGTCAGAGGAGGAAAGCACTGTTCCCACCGAGCCCGTTATAAAAAAAAACTATGAGGGAAATTTCAGGACATATTATGAGATGTCTGACGGTTCATGGTCATGCGAAGGACATTCTTATAAATACCGTCTGGTAATTCAGGGGCATCTTCCCAATGCAGCAGGTGATTCGGAATATGTTTTTCTTAGCAATATACCCCAGATATCCTTTGAACGGGCAGCAATGGCTTCGGGACTGAGCAGCAACACGGCAGACTATTTCTCTCCCGATGAAGCTGTGATGGTGGAACTGAACTGAACGGACAGCTTGCAATATAAAGAATATGCCCGTACAGCCGAAGGCTCAGTACATAATGGGCTTTCCGTCCGTTTCGTGACCGCCGCGGCGGTATAAGCAGGTCAAATACAGGCGCCGTCGGCATAAATACAGTAAATATTATAATAACGTTTTTATTAAAAAGGAGTTGATTCTATGAAAAAGAAAGCTTTGGCAGCTGTTATTGGTGCAATGCTGTGCGCGGGTGCAGTTCCTGTTCCGTGTATGGCCGGGGAAGCTGCTGCAGAAGACGAGAGTATGGTTATTTATTCACAGAGCCTGAATGATACGGCAGATAGGGAAGTATCATACAAGATAGTTGCGCTGCCTGACAAGGTGGAATACAAGCTTGGAGAAGTGCTCTCGCTGAAAGGATTAAAGATAGAAATGACAAGAGACGGTGAAGAGCCTGTTGTCTGCACAGATCACGATATGGCTTTTGCACACGATTCAAATACACCAAGGCCTCCAAAGGTTCTTCTCTTTACTGATTTCCGCAGCAATAAAGCGGGCACTTATGAAGTAGAGGTCATTGGTGGGGATAACGTGAGCTTTGAGGTCAGTGTCGTTGATGATCTCATGCTTTCAGGTACGACAGAAACTGTTTCAGCAGCGCAGACTGATGTGATCACAGCCTATCAAACCATGACAGCAACGGTTCTGGAGGTAAGCGGCCAAACACTGCTGCTGCAGTCGGTTGAACGTTCACGGGAGCTGATGACTCTGTCAACGAAATACCTTGACAGCGATATAGTTCCGAAAGCAGGCATGAAGCTCGGGATCACCTATGCCGGTGGTATCCTTGAGACCTATCCTGCTCAGTTCGGAGGTGTAAGGAAGACAGCTGTGATCTCTGAACGCACCGAAACGATAAAGGGCGACGCAAACTGCGACAGCAGTTTCGATCTTGCAGACGCGATACTCATTATGCAGGCTCTTGCCAATCCAAATAAGTACGGTGAAAAAGGTTCTTCTATCCTCCACCTCACCGAACTGGGCAGAGCAAATGCTGATATGAACGGCGACGGTCTGACGGTCGGCGATGCTCAGGAAATTCAGAGGGAGCTGCTGGGAATAAGTGATACCGATATTTATAACTCTTCAATAGCAGGAAAGACCTATGTGTACGAAAAAGAGGGTACGGGAAGCGAATTCACCATTACATTCAGAGATGACGAGACCTTTGAATACTACACAGGTGCTATTAGCAGCTATATAGGCGGCGGAACATGGAAAATAAAAGATGATACTGTTGTAATGACAGAAAATACTTCTGATAAAGTCCATCATCTGAAAATGCAGGGCAGCGCTCTTGTATACATTGCAGATGAGTCGGATAATTTTTACGGTATCAGTGTAAAGGACGGCGAGAAATTCTTCGTTAAAGCTGATAATGATTGAGTTTTGGGCAGAATGAAGAAGCTCTGCATAAGTGCGGTACTCGTAAGAGGTTTTGTAATAACTATTGAGAAGGGCCCTTCTGAATAAGGGGCCTTCTGCTTTATAATAAGGTATTTGCTTTCATTAAAGTGCTGCCTGCGGTTGATTTTTGAGAGTATGTGATGTATAATTGATATGTATAAAAACATAATACTTGTTTTGGAGGTAATCAACTATGAAACGATCATTTGAAAAGGGCTTTTTCGCACCGCTTCCCGTGCTTATCATCGGCACATATAACGCAAACGGCACTCCCAATGCCATGAATGCAGCATGGGGCGGTCAGGTGGGTATGAGTCAGATATCCGTCAGCCTTTCAAGCTCACACAAGACTACTGAAAATATCAGGCTGAACAAGGAATTCACAATCGCTTATGCTACAGCAGAGCAGATCGCAGCCTGCGACTATGTGGGCATCGTATCGGGCAACAATGAGGAGAACAAGCTGGAAAAGTGCGGATTTACTGTTACAAAGTCAGACAAGGTTAATGCGCCTGTCATAGATCAGCTCCCTGTGACTATCGAGTGCAGGGTGATAGATATACAGGAGGAGTTCGGAGAGACCAGAGTAGTTGCCGAGGTGGTAGGTCTTAAGGCCGATGAAAATGTACTTACCGACGGCAAGGTGGATTACAGTAAGGCAGGACTGGTTATATACGATACAGCCACGAAATGCTACAGAAAGGTCGGAGAAAGCGTTGCCGTTGCCAGAAGTGCAGGCAAAAAGTTTCAGTGAGCTGATTACATGATAAACATTTCAGAATTGTAATATAAGGTAATATTAAAAGACGGACAAGTGCATTGTGATATGATATACTATAATCACAGAAGCAAACATCTTACATATCATTCAAAAGGAGTTTTTACCATGAAAGAGAATACAAGAAAGATCACAATGGACTTTATCGAGAACAGAGACATCATAAAAAAGGCTATCAAGCTCGAAAGCTCGTACATCTATCCCGTTGCAGCAAATATATTCTGCGCGGCAGGTGTAAAGGCTGACGTGGATAAGCTTACCAGATGCAAGAAGATCATCAAGAAGAATGCGGGCTTTGCGTCTTATCTCAAGGGCGTTGTAATGACACCGTTTGCAGCAAAGCTCTGCGTGGCTGCTGATCCCGAAGCTCAGTTTGAAAAGGCAATGGATATGTACGGTATCCTTAAGAATCACTTCAGAAGATCCGAGTATCTTGCTTTGCTTGCAACACTCCTCGCAGAGAAAACAACTGTGGACGAGGCAGAGCGCATTGCTGCAAGGGGACGTGCTCTTTACGATATGATGAAGAAGGAACACCCCATACTCACTTCAAGTGAAGACAATGTAATGGCAGGCTTTATGGCATTTTCGGAAAAGAGCGACGCTCAGCTCATTGATGATGCAGAGAAGTGTTATGACCTGCTCAGGAAGAAGTTCTCGGACAAGAACGCAGTTCAGACAGTATCCCATATACTTGCAATGACAGAGGGTGCTCCCGAGATAAAGGTGGGAAGACTGTTCGGAATGTTCGATATGTTCACCGCAGCAGGAAGAAAATACGGCAAGCACTATGAGCTTCCCATGCTTGCAGCTATATCTGTTATCGAAGCTGACGAAAAGGAGCTTGTTGACACTGTTATCGAAATAGACGAAATGCTCAGCGGTCAGAAGGGCTACGGTGCATTGAGCCTTGACAAGAAAACAAGACTTATGCACGCCGCTATGCTTGCAGCTGATCTTTACGAAGGTTCCGACAATGCTCAGGCAGCTGTATCCGCTTCTGCTCTGGCTGTTATCGCTGCACAGGAAGCTGCAATGATGGCTGCTATTGTTGCTGCGTCGGTAGCTGCAAACAGTACGAACTGATAATAACAGATATTTCTGTTTGCTCAGTGAATATAAAAAGGACGGTTTTAAGCCGTCCTTTTTTTTATAATTTATAAGCTCACCTGTATCGCCGTCAATTACTGTAAAGTAACAGTATCAGTATCCGTGGTGTCTGTATAAGCTTGCAGTTTTGTCAATCATTCTGAGAAAGGTTTCGTTTCAGGGCGATAAGGTCAAATGAGTCCCATACGCCGTCACCGTTCAGATCG
The DNA here is from genome assembly GCF_000571935.1 of Ruminococcus flavefaciens 007c. Taxonomy (GTDB): domain Bacteria; phylum Bacillota; class Clostridia; order Oscillospirales; family Ruminococcaceae; genus Ruminococcus; species Ruminococcus flavefaciens_F. The sequence goes on from NZ_ATAX01000036.1 coordinate 37,968, forward strand.
TAATCCGTTCCTTGCGGGATATCAGTCTTTTTGCCCAGCAGGAAATCCGATAGTTTTCTGACATCATCAGCCGTATAAGCGTTTTTTTCATTCGGGACGATCTTTACGTCATAGGAATTGACAAGAGCCGAGCCTTCATTATGGTAGGCGATAACCGAAGCGCTTGCCTCTGATATCATACCTGCGTCATAACCGAGAGCCCTGATCTTATTGACGATGTCCGATGCGTTGACGGTATTTGCATATCGCTTGTATCCGTCGAAAACATCTTCGTCTTTTATATCATTCAAGGCGTGTTTGCGCGTCACGATTATGTATGCGTAATCGCAGCTGTTATAAGGAAATGCCGCTGCAACATCATATTCCGCGCCGCCGGATTCAATGGTACCCAGCTTTTCAAAATCATGGTAGGGCAGTGGAGGACTAATATTTTTCAGTATCATGTCTGGTTCTTCCTTATCAGCGATATAACCGTAAGGATTGCCGAAGAAGAAAAGAGGATCACCTTCCCATTTATCCGCTACAACGATAGTTGTGCCATTGAATTCGCCTTCGGGTACAGAACCATTGAAAAAGTTTCTGTTATTGCATTCGATAGAAGAGCCGATTATCCACCGTGACTCATCGTCCTTTGCGGAAAGTTCGCCCATATCTATGCTGTAATCGACGATTATGCTGCCATCGCCGTCGTATCCCAATGAGTTGGGGCCATCCTGTAAAAAGTAGCGTGAGAAGGAGAACTGCTTGAACTTGAAGGGGGATAAATTCAGATCATATCTGCTGATCCAGTCACATTTGGTTTTATCTACAGCATACTTGTACATCGTTGAGTTGCTTCCGACGGTTTTACCGTAAAGATCATTTTTATTAAGTGCGCTTGAGTACGGCTCATTCATAGGATCGTAGTTCTCATAAGCTTCCTTGAACTCATCATCTTCCGCAATAAAATCAGAAAGAGTTACAACATTTCGTGTCAGTTCGGCTTTTCCCTTTGAGATACCGCAGTTGAACTGTGCTGTAAGCTTTCCGGGGCTTCCGAGAACTGCTCCCTGATCGTGTATATAGTCCACGAACGGTGCAAGTTCATGTTTAACGGATATCGTTCCCTTTTCGCTGTTCTTTATTGCATTTACATTTACGAAATAATAAACGAAAGTGAATATGGTCTTGAAGCTGCCCTGTGCACCGCTCAGACAGTAAAAAACATCATAATCACAGCCGTCAGCGGTTATTCTTCCGGCTTTGATGCCGCTTTGGGGAACAGCCCACTCTTTGCTGCAAGCATCGACTATGTACAACTCTGAATTGAATCTTGCCTCTTCTGTTTCCGGGCCTGCCATATCAGCATATGTACATACGCTGAATTTTCCCTGTGCGTCGAAGTCCAGGGAATAGTCGATACCTGAATCGGCAGCTACTTTGTACGACTGACCGCTGTCAAATGTCTTTCCGCGTTCAAACACCGAGGAGACCTCATAAGTATTGGCTGAATTGTCCCATTCGCTCTTGAATAATGACGGAGAGACAACTTCCATATCAGAATTGTCATAGCAATTCATGTAATAATAGTAACCGTTTCTGACTCCGCTGTCAAAGCTGCTGATACGCAGGGGAGCCTGCTCGTCATCACACTGGTCGGGCAAAAGCTCGGGCATATTCTCTATCATAAGTCCGTTGTTATGTATATTTGCCTCGCCCTTTGAGGAGCTTGCCTCCACAAACCATGTGATATCTGTGATCTCTCCGATGTCAAAGCCTGTTTCCGCAACAGCTCCAAGCTTATCGGATATGCTTATTTTTCTGCTGTTATCAGTGTAATTGTTTGTTGGGACAGGAGTATCTCTGCGGCAAATGAACGATGTGCCGTTATTGTCTTCATAGGAATAGATAGTGTAGTTCACATCTTTTTTATCACTGTCATCGATACCGAAGACAGTATAGTCGTTCATAATCTCGAATGACGCAAGTGTTCCGACTTTTTTGTAGCTTTCATTATTCCTGATGGAAGCCGAAGGTGAGGAGTTCTCATCTGTTTCAAGGATAGTAATGGTATTACCGTTTTTATTATGAAGTCTTATTCCGAATTTTAAATAACCGTCGCCGTTGTACATCTTTTCGACTTCAATTCTTCTCCAGTATCTTATCATCATATCCCCGAGCTTCGAATACTCGACAGGCGAAGAAAACTTTACTCCTCTGACTGCTGAGAAGTCCTTTTCGTTGTCCCATTTGCAGTCAAAGCAGCCGTTTCCCTCTATGTCCAGAACGGGTTTGCTTTTTTCGTCACAGTTGGAATATTCATAGTAATAGCCTTTATCTATTCCGTTGCTGTCATGGTCGATAACTATGCCTGCATTGCTGGAAGGAACGGATACCGAAGCTGTGCATATTGCTGCTGCGATGGCAGCAGAGATGAATTTCTTTCTTTGCCTGCTCATGAGAAATACTCCTTTTTTAAGATGTCAGTGGTTAACTGCAATAAAATAATAGTATAATTCTTACCATAAATCAAGTCGATTGTTGCTACATTGTGTAAAATTGATATATTCTAAAGATCGGCAGGCAATGTACGTATTTGGATATGTTTTTTCAGAAATGGGGAATCATCGGGGATATTTGCAGAATTATGGCACTTTATTGCAAAAACTCCTTTTCTTCTGCATGAATACAGGCTTGTTTCGGTTGTAGCCAATTGTTTTTTTATATACCATGATCCATATATGTGTAAATTTTCTCGTTGACTTTGGGTACGGGGGTGTGATATAATTATAAAGTTATATTTAGTCACAGGTTTATAGGAGGCAGCCTCGTTATGCTGAAAAATATATTTGACTCTGATGAATTAATTGTGTGCCGTCCGAATCCGGAGCTTTTGGAACATATCAAAAGTCATAATATGAAGATAGATAAGATAATAAAGAATACAAAGTGGATCGCTCTTGCTTTTGTCATTTTCATGGCAGTTTTTTGGATCGGCGGAGATCTTGCAGGATGGAATTCAAGCTTGATACTGGTATTCGGACTACTTACAATATTTGGTTTCCCGCTGATTTGGGCATTAGCTGCGATATGGATCAGCAGACCGTCTGTAAAGCGGCGTTCGGATGAACTCTGTACTATGGCATTGGAGGAGATGAATATTCCCGATGATAATAATGAAATAGAACTTTTATTTCCAAAGAATATTCAGGAGGATTTCCAGCTGAAAAAGGAATATCCCTTTACAAACGGAATATACCTCAGTTACGCTGACAGTGAAGCTTTATATATTGTTGATGTCATTGGAACAGTAAGAATACCATACTCGCTCATGAGTCCATGGACAGAATCAGATGGCAAGGCTAAAATTCGTCATTGGATTCATAGCGGATCTCCATCATTGTATTCAAAAAACGGAGTTAAGAAGAAAAGCAGCCTTTTTTCTCTGATACCGTTTATAGGTGGTTTTATACCGAATCACTACCTGATAACATATTCATATTCTGTAATTCGCACGGTGAATGCGGAGTATGTGTTATGTATTCCGTCATATGAATTGAATAATCTTTCGAGACGCTGATTCATTGTTGAGTTCATAAATCATTTTTATGTATGCTCATTTTGTTTTATTCCGCTTCTCCTGCGATACACATATATATAAAGTCAGCCCTGAAAATGGGCTGACTTTTGTTATGATCTGTCAGACGATTTTTCTGACACCAAAAGTTCCTGAAAATACTTGTATTACAAGCTCGGGTGTGATATAATAAAAATATATAAATATATGGAAATGACAATATCAGGAGGATTAAATCATGAAAATCAAACGTAATATCGCAGGCATTTCTGCTCTGGGGCTAATCGGAGCGCTTTCTTTAACTGCAGTTTCTACGTTAAGCAATAACGTCAAAGCCGATACAAAATTTGGCGATATCAATTCTGACGGCTATATTGACGCTGTTGATGCTTCAATGATACTTAGCTATTACTCTTATGTTTCAACTGCCGAGGGGACTCCCATGACGTTAGAACAGTTCATGGCAAAGGATTCCGATAAGACCGAACCTGAAACTTCAGATTCACCTGAAAAAGATGTCAGCCTCAGAACAGGCGGCGACACATTTACCCTTGTATCATGGAACCATGACGAAATACCGAGTATGATCGCAAACTGGAAAGGCCTTGATGCCGAAGAAGTGATTGATAGTCTGTATTCCGAATCCGGAGAGGGAATAACAACGGCATCAGGTGCCAAAATTAACTTTATCAACTTAGGCACCTCAGGCGGAAGGGCTTCAGACAGCTATGATGAGATGTTCAATCAGGGTGAGGATATAGATATATACTTAGCCGAACCGTACTGGGCTTTAAAGTATATGGATAATGATGCACTTTCTGCTCCTCTTTCATCTCTGGGCATAACCGAAAAAGATATGGGCGAATGGTATCCGTATACCAAGAAGCTTGCTCAAAACAGCAAGGGTGTATACAAAGCCGTTCCTTATTGTATTGCTCCCGGAGCTTTTGTATACCGTTCGGACATTGCGGAAAAGTATCTCGGAGTTAAAAATCCCGAGGAAATGCAGGCAACTATTGGAGATTGGGATAAGTTCTCGAGCTCGGCTAAAACTATTGCAGAAAAAACAGGAGGAAAAATTGCTTTTGCCGATTCCATCGGAGGTATGTGGGAAGCATATTCCTGCGGAAGATTTGATTTTGTCACGAGCAACAATAAGCTGGATATGAGTGACGATGTCAGAGCCTTTGCCGATATGGCTAAAGAACTCTGGGAAAACGGCGGTGTTGCAAAGAACAATCAGTGGACTGATGAATGGGTACAAAGCGGCCAGGAAGGCAATTGTATGGGCTATTTTGTGCCTTCATGGGCAATTTATTCAGGTAGCTTCATTTGTGATGCTGCTAAGAATCAGACCGGAAAATGGAGCATATGTTTAGGACCGCAGTCTTATTACTGGGGGGGCAATGAAATTCTCATCAACCCGTCTACCGATAACGGCGATGATGTAAAAAGCTTTGTTCTTTCTTTCGGTTTTAATTCCGGATGCATGATGCAGTACGCCAGACAGAGAAATAAGGATAATCATATGCCTAACAATATGTCTGTCAATGCGCAGCTTGCAAAGGAAAACTTTTATCATGACACAGAGATGCAGGAAATACTGAATGCACAGAATTATTATGACGTTTTCGACCAGAGCGGAAGAAATATCGATATGAAGAAGTATACACATTATGATGATACAATTAAAACCAATATCATAAGTGAGATACAAGAATCATATATTGAAAAAGGACGCAGCTGGGATGATACCATGACAGTTATCCGTGATAGGACATTTGAGACCTATCCTGAGCTGAAATAAGTAATCGGGATAGTCTGATGTCAGGTATCCGGCGTTTTTAATACTTATTTGCAGAATAAGTCAGCTCCTTACGGGGCTGACTTTTTTATTTATCGTTTTTCTGACAGTGACAGCGGATGTTTCAATGAAAAATCCGCCTTTTATCCACCAAACCGTTAAAAAAAGAGTTGAACTATTGGGCTTTATGATATATGATATATATAATGGAATATTTTTTTCTGACATTTTTTCGGCCAAGGAGGAATGATTATGGGCAAGATCAGGAGCTTTCTCGCAGGAACACTGGCATTTTTGGCAGCTTTAGCCCTGCCGAATGCGTCATTCTCACAGCTTGACACAAAGTCCGCAGGCACGGAAAGCTGCTTCTTTCACGATACATTTGAAAACGGTTCGGACGGCTGGGAAGGAAGAGGCGGCGCTTCGGTCACCACAGCTGATACAGCCTATGCAGGTTCAAAGGCACTGACTGTTTCCGACAGAAAAAGCTCATGGCATGGCGCCATGAAAGCTCTTGATGCCGATGTATTCAAAGCAGGCGTGGAGTACAGCTTCAGCGCAGCTGTTTTGGGAACCGGAAAAATGATGCTCTCGCTTCAGTATACAGATGCCTTGGGAAAGAATATTTACGATCACATTGCCGATGGCATATCTTCAGGTGATTATATAATACTTGCAAATACAGAATATAAACTCCCCGAAGGCTCGGGATATATCCTTTATGTTGAAACAGAAGCAGGCACAGGGGATCTACTCATCGACGAAGTCATCGTATCAGATGCAGAAAAGCCTGTCCCGGGAGACTTTGACTCCGACGGTTACCTTACATCCTTTGATCTTATCGGAGCAAGAAGGGCTCTGCTCAGTCATATGTCAGGCTCTGATGCAGGTATAAACATGAATATTGCCGATATTGACGGTGACGGAAGCTTTGCGGTAAACGATCTGGTCCTTTTAACAAAGTTCCTTCTCGGACAGGTAACGGAATTCCCGAAGCCCGTGGTCACAACAACTGTCACAACAGCGCCTCCCGTTCAGACAACTACCACAAGTCCTGTGAACGCAGGCAGCTATATGGAAAGCATCCGCGATAAGATAACGGCAGATGTACCTTCTTCAGTCCTTAAAAATGCAGAAGGAAAAATTGAGCATATCACCTATTTCTCGAAGAAGGCCAACCGCAATAAAGGCGCCAATGTATGGCTACCGCCCGGATATGACAGCAGCAAGGAGTATCCTGTATTCTATGTAAATCACGGATACGGCGGCGATGAGTCCTCAATGATGAACGGTATGGGAGTCCGCGAGATAGCTACCAATCTTATCAAGAGCGGCGAGGCTGTTCCGATGATAATCGTTTTCACCAATCAGTACACTGATCCGAACCATGCAGCACAGACAGGTAACGGTCAGGCAGATGTTCCGGGTTACGATAATTTCGTTGAGGATATGCCTGACAGCCTGATGCCCTATATCGAATCCCATTACCCGGTAAAAACAGGCCGTGAAAATACGGCGGTAGCAGGTTTTTCCATGGGCGGAAGAGAATCTCTCTACATAGGCATGAAGTGCTGCGATAAGGTCGGATATATCGGCGGCGGTGCACCTGCACCGGGTATATTCCCGACAAAGGATCAGTTCATGACTCATCCGGGTGTTATGAGTAAGGATGAGATGCGTATAGATCCGCCGTATTCACCCTATTTGCTGCTTATAGCAGGCGGAACCAGCGACACTATGGTAAATGACTTCCCGAAGCAGTACAGTGACCTCTTCACGCAGCACGGCACTGAGAACATATATCTTTCTGTACCAAGGGGCGGTCACGACAGCAGTACCGTTATACCTTTGATGTATAACTTTATAAAATATATCTTCAAAGCGGGCTGATATGACGGTTTCGGGACTGCGGAAAGCAGCCTGTCCTGCTGAAATGTACCCGATAATGAAAGCTCCTTCACTGCGGAGGAGCTTTCTTTTTTGTATATTTACAATATATCGGTGATGTGATATAATAAGACATATCCCGCAGAAACCATGTACAGATGACAGGAGGCAAACTATGAAAAAAAGGAGCTTAAATCGCTTTATATCGCTGATAACAAGTTTCGCAGCAGTATTATCGTTTTATCATTTCTTTTCGGACAGCATCATAAAAACCAATTCGATAATGCCTTCAGTATTTGTTTCGGCAGACAGGGATACGATCGCTGAGTCTGACGGCATATCAGATAATCCCTATAACAGACAGGACGATATGGAAGTTGCCTATGACGGCTCACGCTGGGTACAGCCAAAGGAATGGAACAAGCCGAAAATCAGTCCCAAGGATTATAAAGGCGGAATAATGCTGTATTTTGATAAGATCGGACTCGATCCCGAATATGCAAGAGGCAAGGTGCAGAGTGTATATTTTTGTCTGACGGGAGCAACGGAGCCTGTCAGCCACATCAAGTTCCACTTTTTTTATGATACAAGACTGACTGTCAGGAATAACACAAAAGGGGAGCTTCTGAATAAAGGCAGAGCGTTAAATGACTTCACCACAGGTTCTGCGATGGTCGAAGAGGGAGAGCTGGTATTCAATGCGTATTCAGATGAGGCCAAGCTGATTGACGGCTGTTTATTCACGGTTGATTTTATCGTCCCCGAAAATGCGGAGCAGGGCGATGTTTATCCGTTCGGTCTTTCATATGTGACAGACGATGCAGCGCCCGATACATTCATTGATTCGGAACAGAAGGACGCAGGCAAGCTTCAGATGACCTATGTATTCACAAAGGGTATCCATAGCGGCTATATAAAGATCAACGGCGCGAAAAAAACAACTACCGCGGCTACGACTGCTGTGACCACTACAACAACGGCAGAGCCTGTATCTGCGGCTGAATATAAGCTCGGCGACATAAACGATGACGGCCTGATAAACTCTGTCGATGCTTCTTCGGTTCTTGCATATTATGCCAGAGTTTCAACAAAGCAGGACGGAGGATATACGGAAGAACAGCAGTTTGCAGCTGATGCTGACAGCGACGGACAGATAAATGCAGTTGATGCTTCAAATATTCTTGCCTACTATTCTTACGTTTCCACAACAAAAGAAGATATCATATCCTTTGAGAATTACATGAAAAAATAATATGCCCATCCTCTCAGAGCAGATACATAAAGGTCTGTGAACTCTGAGGGGTTTTTTTATGTCACATTCTGTTTTCTTAGTTCGTTATTTATTATAGAATGTCTTATTCACAAACTATTTGAAAAAAGGAGAAATTATCATGAAAAACAAAGCACTGATCATAGCACTGATATTAACACTATGTGCATTTTCGTCCTGCGGCAAAGAAAAGGGTTCTGTAAGCATTGCCGATACGGCTAAATCTGCGGAAACTGCAGCAGTTACAACAGCCGTAACAGAAACAACTGCCGTAACAGAAATAACTACCGCAGAAGAAAAGACGGAAAGCACAACTGCTGAAGCAACAGCAGCTGCTGCAAATGATGATAATGCTGAAGCCGGTTCTGAACCCGCAGATGATAAATCCGCGGAAGAGGAAAGCTTTACAGGAAGATGGGGGCTTGGGAGAGCCACGATAGAAATAACCGACAAAGGCGAAGGAGAATACAGGGCTCTTATAAAATGGGGCGGAAACGGCGACTCTTTTTCAATGTGGATATATCCCCTTGAACCCGAAGACGGTAAGCTTGTATGCAAAGGCAAAGGCACTAAAACCAATTATGATGTTAAAGAAGGAGAAACACAGCTCAGCGAGACTGAAGAATATACGGACGGATCCGCTGAGTTCAGGCTGGAAGGCAAACAGCTGGTATGGGACGATCTTACAGGACATTGTGCAGACGGACAATTATTCGATAAGGAATTATCGTACTGACATAATAAAATGGCAGCCTTCGGGCTGCCATTTCAGTTTTGAGTATAAATAATAAGCTTTCAGATAAATTCACAGATTATCTTATGGTTTTTATACAGGCTGTTCTGCCGATTTGGCTTGTGTGATTCTGTATTTTATGAACAGCAGGATACTTATAACGATTATGCAGACCGTAACAGCGGCTGTAGTGAATATACTGCCCTCTATCCCGAATTTCCCACCAGTGATTATGTCATTGCCGGATATGGCGGTCGCACGCATTACCGAGTCCATTTCTTCGTTACCGCTGACGCTTATGCCAAAGATATTTCCCTGTGTGAAGTTCCAGACAGAATGTAATGCGCATACTCCCCATATATTATCAAACAGTATCATATACAGAGTAAAGAACAGATTAATGATTATGAGATTGAAAAACGTGAAAAAGCCGAAGCCGTTATTCAGTCCGTGTGAAAATGCGTGACCTACGGATGTTATCATTACAGCCAGCATGGTGTGATAACCTGCGCCTCCTATTGAATTGAGCAGAAAACCGCGGAACAGGAATTCTTCGCTCATGCCCTGTACAACAAAGCCCAGAAAGAAAAGAACTATTACCTTATAGTTTATATTTTCGCAGAGCTTTAAGCTGATAGCTCCCGAGCTGTTTGCTATAAGGACTATTGCCGACATGAGCGCTCCTCCGACAAGAAGCCCCGAGAGATAATGGGCAAGGAAGCCATTTTTTCTTGCACCCATTGAACGCACAGGTCTTTCCTCGAAGAAACGGCAGTAGATTATGGAAACAATGGTGGTCAATACTGTGCTAAACAGAGCAGGTATCATTACACGCTTGTCGGAACCGCTGATCATTATTTTTTCTTGTAAGTCAGGAGCCGAATTTGCCAGTTCCTGCTTCAGGAGGTGGTTTGAGATCATTACAGGGATAAGTTTTTGGGTTCTTGTCAGCATGAACACGACTATGAAACTGATAAGTATCATGAGAATATCCTTTGAGATATTGGCTTCCGAAGCCTCATCGAACATTTTGGGCCTGTAATTGAGCATTTTGCTACCTCCGGGTTGTTTTTACTTTTGCAGCACGTATTTAACTGTATAACGTCTTGTCATGTCGCTTGTATGATCGTGGTAGGAGTCTTATTATCCTTGATATTGATCTCGGTTACAGCAATTCTCTCATTCTGGGAGTTATCAGCCAGCTGTCCTCAGGCTCCTGATCGACACAGGACCATGAAAAGATCGTATGTCTGTGATTATCCTTCAGCAGTATCTTCTGTGTTTCTGACCATAGTGCATCAATAACGTTCTGATCTTCGTTCTGTTCCATTAGATCTTCGATACCCTGAACGATGAGATTTGCAGCAAGATATTTCTGCCATATATCCATATCGTCGGAATATTTGTTATAAAAGGTGATATAGCCGGAAGTGTGATTAGGATCGCCTGCACATATCTCCCAATCCTGTTCATTTGAAAACGGCAATCTGACTCCGCATTCTTCATTTATCTTTTCATAGAAATTTTCCATTGCATTTATCCTTTATTTCTTTTACATCTTCTGCTCATAGCGCGCCCTGAGCATCTGCACAGGCAGAAAAGTCATCGTATATCCTGATATTACCTCTCTTTATCAGTAACAGGTCACCTATCAGATTATCCTTTCCATTATGATCTTTATGTGGGTATGGTCTGTGAGCTCAAACCCGAAATCCTTCCGTATCTGCCATGAGGTATAGGGGAGAGTGAACACGTCTTTGTATACGAGCCTGTAAGAAGCGGGTATCCTTTTCATCAGCTCCTCTGTGTAAACGGGGAAGTAGTTTTCATGCACTTCTCTGTCCCAGTTCTGCGTATACTTATACTTCAGCAGAAAATGGACGAGCTGACGCTGACTTTCTATCTTGCCGCGGACACTCTCAAAGCTCTTCAGCCATTCCGCATAGCTGCTGTTCCTTACGATTTCAAGCTGTTCTTTCCTCACCGGTATATCCTCTGCCTGTGAGAACATCATGTCTCTTATGGCAACATATCTGAAGCCGCTTCCGAAAACCCTGTTCCAGAAAATATCTATATCCTTTTCGTCGCAGTAGGAATAGACCTCATGTACCGTACTTGAAATGTTGATAAGGCTGTCCTCAAAGGGTATATCAATTCTGTCCCAGTTGTCATAGAACTGTGCATCCGGAACATTTTTGCGTGCAGCTTCGATCATTTCGCGGCTTATGTCGTATCCTGTATACTTATAATCTGGGAACATCGGCTTCATGGCTTTGATAAGCTCTCCGTTAGCGCAGCCGAAATCGAGGATGTACTTGAACGGTTCAAAAACCTTGTCAATGAAGAACATCTTATCAAGTATCGATCTCTGCATCCTTGTCAGGTATATATCCAGGTTGGATATACGGTTCATATCTGTATCCATGCTTTCGTCCTCCTTTATCAGCTCATATGCTTTATTATCCCGGTGTACGGAGCTTATTTCATAAATGACTTTATAGCTGTATATGCCTTATAAAGCGGTACCTCACCATCAGGGAGCTTTTCGGGTTCCGTGAGAGCGAATCCTGATTTTTCTGCTTTATCTGTAAGAATTATATCCTTTCCGTTAAGAAGTGATATTGTCATTCGCATACGTTTTTCCTGAGATGCAGCTCCGCCACCTCTCCTGCGAATTCTTTGGTATGCTTCGATATTCAGATCACTTATGTCACTGACAGCAATTATTCTTTTGTGGAAAATATATTTTATAGTTACCGTGTTTCCCCCAACACGCACGGAAGTACCGATGAGCTGTTCCGTAAAGTATAACATCATCGTTAGTATCACAATTGCTATATCCGCCATCAGAAGCCATCTGGAAAACCATTTTACAGACAGGACAACAAATATAAAAAAAAGCAAACCGGCGGCCAGTATCGTAAATAAGATCCATTTTTGTTCATGTTTGATCTTGAATTTCATATCTTTTATTCTCCGTAAATCCTGATTTTTATAAGCAAGCCCAAAATTCATTATACATCAATTATAGCATTTTTCAGCGGCATTGTAAATACTTTTCCGGTATGTTGCAATAAAGAGAAAACGCTTCAACAGATCATGCTGTAAGGCTGAAAAGATCACAGATTCGGGACTATGCTGCGGAACACGATACATCAATAAAGGACAGCCGTTGAGGCTGCCCTTTACTTGTTCAGGAAATCGTTCTTTGTACTTATTTGGTTTTTACAGAAATCTGAAGTGCTTTTTTCAAAGCGGAAGCTTTATTTGTGCGCTCCCATGTGAAGTCAGCGTCAGCCCTGCCGAAATGTCCGTATGCAGAAGTCTGAGCGAACACGGGCTTTCTGAGTTCCAGCTCTCTGATGATACCGCCCGGAGTGAAGTCAAATACTTCCGAAACGGCAGCCTGTATATCTTCATCGGGGATAACACCTGTGCCGAAGGTATTCACGTAGACCGACACAGGAGCAGCCACGCCGATAGCGTAGGCCAGCTGTATCTCTGCGCGTTCTGCAAGGCCTGCGGCAACGATGTTTTTAGCAGCCCACCTTGCTGCATAGGCAGCGCTTCTGTCCACCTTTGTGGAGTCCTTTCCGCTGAAAGCTCCGCCACCGTGATGAGCAGCTCCGCCATAGGTATCAACGATTATCTTTCTGCCTGTGAGACCGCTGTCGCCTACAGGTCCTCCGATAACAAATCTACCAGTGGGATTTACAAGTATGCGTACCTCGTCATTGAGCCAGTTTTCGGGAATTATCGGCTTGATGACATATTCGATTAGGTCGCTGCGGAGCTGTTCCTGTGACACCTCTTCATCGTGCTGTGTGGAGATAAGCACAGTGTCGATACCGACAGCCTTGTCGTCCTCATAGATAACGGATACCTGAGTTTTTCCGTCGGGACGGAGATAGGGAAGGGTACCGTTCTTGCGTACCTCCGTAAGTCTGTAAGCCAGCTTATGGGCAAGAGATATTGGCAGCGGAAGCAGCTCCGGAGTCTCATTCACAGCGTAGCCGAAGATTATTCCCTGATCTCCCGCACCGATGTCTGTGCCGTTTTCTTCTCTTACTTCAAGTGCCGAGTCAACGCCCTGTGCGATGTCGGGAGACTGTCTGTCAAGCAGGTTGATTATCTCAGCAGTATGACCGTCAAAACCGAGTGCTTCATGGTCATAACCGATACTGTTTATTGCGTTGCGGACTACTTTTTCCGTATCTATCTCAGCAGATGAACTTACCTCTCCTGCGAGGATTACAGTGTTGTTCTTGAGGACTGTTTCAGCGGCAACTCTTGCTGTCGGATCTTTTTCAAGGTAAGCGTCGAGGATGGAGTCTGAGATGCGGTCTGCCACCTTGTCTGGATGTCCTTCTGTAACGGATTCGGAAGTGAAAATATACTTGCTCATAATTATTCTCCTTAATACATAAAAATAGAGAACGCAGAAAACTGCATTCCCTTTGTTCTTGATATGAGCGCATAGGCGCACAGTTATAAAACAAAATTGCTGTTTCTCCGATATGAAAATATTCTATTGTCAAGCGAGAAACAACAACATATTTTTTTCATCGTGAAACAACTCCTTTCATTTGATGTTATTATTATACTCCATAATGCAGTAACTGTCCAATCCCGAAAATCTATAATCAGTTATAGTTCGGAATAATAGCTGATAAAATCCTCTATGCAGACCTTTTTCGGCTGTGGTGCGGACTGCCATACAAGCTCTCCTTCACGTTCGAGGCTGAGCACATAGCCGTCACACTGATCCCAGCCGTAGAGTAAATAATCATTGCCGCTATGTGAGAAAGCAATTTCGTTTTCAGTGATAACAGCCTGTTTAAGTTCATTTGCACTCATATTATTTCACCGTATATTTTAAAAGTTCAGCTTTGAGGTACTCATACCGCTCAAGCTTTTCAGTCTTTGCGAAATGCACCTCTCGAAGCTGTTCGGGGTTATCGGTATAGTTCAGCTTTTCATTGCCGAACTGTTCACTGGTAAGGTCGAACACAACATCTCCCACAACGTTATAGCAGTGATAATTCCCGGCAGGTCTGAGGACTCCGTAAACTTTGCCGCCGAAAATATCCTGCGCCAGAAAAGCGGTAACGGAGCACTGTCCGAGAGTGATATTATCCTTGCTCCACTTCCCGCGCAGACGGGGAGCGCAGGTGTATTCGCACCATATTTGGGTAAGAGCGTCATAGAGCTGACGTGGATCGCCAATACCGTTGAAATCGTTGTTTATCGGCGGGACTGAGGCATTTTCCCAGCCGTAAAAATTATATCCCATACTATTCTCCTGTTATATATACATTGCGTCCATAGCGGTGATATACTCCAATGTAGGTATAAAAGTGCCCTTGTGGCGGTCGCCGCGGTGGACCTCCTGACCGTTATTGTAAGCTATTACCTGAGCCATGGGGAAGGGTATCCATACTCCGTCATCGAGGGGCTTGGTAGAGAAAATAAGCCCGTCTTCAAGTCTTTTGAAGCAGAGGGTGTTTTTCAGATTTTTATGGACGTACAAGAGTTCTCCGTCATATATCATCAGATTAAGCTTGTTTCTCGGAGCATTTTCGACGATGAATTTATTCACTATCTCGAAGCGCTCACGTTCGTTGGGAACATTTCTTGCAATATGCTCATTCATATTATCAAGGAGAGAAAGGAAGAAACGTTCGGAGTCCGTATCGCCTGATTGTATTGCGGAATATCTGTGATTGTGCTTGCTGTTCAGGATAGTTCCGTTATGTATCAGAGTCCATTCTCTGCCCGAAATGTCCGAACCCGTAAACGGGTGGCAGTTGCGCTGGTTTACAGTTCCGACGGTAGCGTATCTGATGTGTGCAAGTAAAGCCTTTTGCGGCGGCATATAGTCGATAACATCGGACAGAAAAGAGCTGGCTTCAGCACTGACAGGTTCCTTCAGTATCTCACGCCTGTCAGTTTCGTACATCATTCCCCAGCCGTGAGGATTCTTGTTGCTGTGGGAAAAGAATGTCCGCAGATAGTCTGATATATCAGTATTTCTTGCCGAAGTGAAGCCGAGAAGCTCGCACATTATATCACCGCCTTATTTAAAGAGTTTAGTGCTGTCAGAGCGATTACAGACCTTTCGTCCGCTTATTTTTTCTTTTTCAAAGCCAATAATTTCAAGTGCTTTTTTATTGTCACTGAAATGACTTTCCATTTCCTCGATCACGCTTTCACCACGTTCCAAAAGTTCGGCGTCGGGGTTAAGCAGTGCCGCATTTTTATGGTCGCTGACAGCCTTTTCCTGCAAATCGGGAGTGAAGTCGAAATCGGGCTGTGAGAGCAGATACAGTATGAGCAGATGTGCGAATTCAAGTTCTCTGCCGTCAATGCCGAGAGGTGCGGAGGGATCAAGGTCGAACATTCTAAGCTCAATGTGGTCAACACCGTTTGCCGCAAGGTTTTCAAGGCTGTTCACGCCCTTGGGTTTAAGACGTATTGGCAGATACAGCTCGCTTGCCGAATACAGAGAGCCTGTTACTATATGTTTTTTGATGCTGCCCGTGAAGGTCTTCAGACTTCTGTGGTCGAGGATAGGCAGGAATTTGTTCCAGTAGCCGCGGTCACTGTTGCGGAGTGAGGAATATCCACTCATAATTATACCGCTTTTTCCTTCTTTGTCAAGAGAAGCATCATAATAAGGACTTGCCGCAGTAAGAAGCACAAGCAGGTAGCTGTTTATCATAAGGTGTTTGTAAAGTCTGAGATAAAGCTCGTCTTTGAAAGTTCGGAAGTCCACACCTTCGGTATTAAGCTCTCTGATGAGCTCCTCGGAAAAGGAGAAATTGAAGTGTATTCCCGAGAAAAGCATGAGCTTTTTTCCGTATTTGCGCTGCAGTACTTCACGGTATGCACGCTTTGAGGAATGGTCGCCTGTAAAATCGGCTATCGGTATATCGTCCTCGCTGTCAAAATGGGGCGGATTGCTGTAAAGCCATAAACTCTCGCCGTTATCGGAGAGTACCTTTCTTGCTCTTCTGTCAAGCTCCGCAAGATGGCCGAGGGCTTCGTCTATGCTCTCTGCAACAGGAGTTACAAGTTCTATCTGATTTTCGCAGAAGTCACGGGTGATGTGTTCGTCATTGCCAAAGGGGTGAACGGTCTGAGCAAGTCTGCCGTGGCTGTCAACTCTCAGTGTTTCGCGCTCTATCCCGAATTTCCCCCTGTAATAATACTCATTCATTTTATTTACCTCATATGGCAGCGTACTGCTCAATATAATTTGTTATCGGTATTCCCTTTGATATACCTTCAAGCATGGTCCTGGCCGGATTTGTATGTCTTTCGGCACGCTCATAAAGCGGAGCGAGAAGGACTTCCTCGCCGAGTCCGCGTTTTTTCAGTCCCACAGCTGCGATATCAAGAATATTTATAAGTTGTTTCTCGACCTCGGTCTCATCAAGGAAATCGGGCAGCTTGCGTTTTGAAAGCATATTCTGCAGCTCGATGGCATTAAAGCCGTGAGAATATATTATCCTGTCGTTTTCAAGCAGCTCTTTCAGTTCGTAAAGCTGTTCTTTCAGACCTGTATGGAAGGCCGCAACTGTCATTGCTTCCGAAAGAGGCTGACAGCATGAGCTCCTGTATTCTATAGTGCCTCTGAAAGTGAGATCCTCAAATTTAAAGGTACGAAGGTATTCTATATCGTTGCTTTCGGGTGAAAAAGATATCCTGCGGTAGCTTTCACCGTCATAGTATTCGCCTTCGATACTGCTCCTTGAGAAGTATTCATCAATGGTAACAGGAGTGAAATCCACATATTTACCGTCACGCATGGTGCAGTATATGGACTGTGTGCCTATGTAGTCAACAAGCTCTTCAATGCCGGACAGCTTCTGTGCGAACATTCCTACATTATGAGGGTTATAGCCCTGCATACTGTACTCCCAGAGCATATTTCTCACACAGAGGAACTGAGGGTAGTCAGGAAGGTAGGAATTTGCAAAGAGGAGTGCTTTATATGGTTCAAGCATACCGAAAACATTGATAACGTCGGTAAGTTCGTCATATCTCACATCGAGCTGTACCTGTGATGCGCTTGTGAATGTACCGAAATCGGGGCGCTCATGGAAGCGTATATCAACTTCTTTTGTATGCCGGGGATAGGAGTGCAGATAGTGATAAAGCATACGGTAGCGCTCGTTCTGTATGGGCTTGTTGTGGTTTATATCGGCATGGGGATTTACTCCCATGCCGGTGAGAGTATAGTTGTATTTTGAAAATTCCGAGTTCAGGAATTTGCAGTATTTCTCAAAACGTTCCTTGACTTCAAAGAGACTTACAGCTTTCCCGAATGAGAGTTCGAGATTTGAGTAGCAGCAGTCGAATGAGAGTATATCACCGGTAGGACTGTGCTTTGCTGATGTAAGGCTGCCGTATGAATCGTGACCTTCGGGAGCAAAGCCGAAATGTTCCGTGAATTTTTCCGCTACGCTTATTGAGATATTTTCGTCTACTGGTGTTCCTCCCAGGTCAACCACCGGCATCTCTATTTCCACACCGATATAATCGGGACGTTCTTTCTTGGTTGGTGCTATGTATTTGTCGTAAATTGCTTTTCTGATATTTTCGTTCATTGCTGTCACCTCACAGATCGGTCACTATTACCTGCCGAACATTTTTTATTCTGCGAAGCCTGCGTGAAACAGCTTCGTTTTCGGATGAAGCTGCAAAGTTTATATCGGCAGTAAAATGTGAAACATAGGTATTCTTTTCATCTGTCACTACATTAGCTGTATGTGTGATTATGTTACCGTTCAAACGTCTGATTACGTTGGATATCTCTCTGACAAGACCAATTCTGTTCAGAGAGATGACTTCGATTCTTTTCATGATATCACTCCTGTATATAAAAAAATAGAGACATTTCTGTCTCCGCGTCAGGCTGTTTATTTACAGGCAGGAAAAGCCTATGATACAACAGGCGCGGAGCAGCTTATTATACAATTATCCATCTTACACATATATACCTGCATAACAAACACCTCCACAATACATACTGAATGACTATGTATAATATACCATAATATGCATATTTTGTCAATAGGAATTCTAAGTTTTTCTTATTGACAATCCTTATAATATGGTATATAATCATACTATATATATAGACATAATACAAATAAGTGAGGGATAAAATGCTCAATCAGTTTTCAAGGACACAGCTTCTTATCGGTGCGGAAGCGATAAAAAGGCTCTCGGAATCGAGGGTAGCGGTATTTGGCATAGGCGGTGTGGGCGGTTATGTCTGCGAAGCACTTGTGCGCAGCGGCATAGGCCATTTCGACCTTATCGACGATGACAAGGTATGCCTGACAAACCTTAACCGTCAGATTCTTGCCACAAGAAAAACAGTGGGGAAATACAAGGCAGAGGTCATGGCAGAACGTATGCTTGAGATAAATCCCGAAGCGGATATACGTATACACAAATGCTTCTTTCTGCCGGAAAATGCTGATGATTTTCCATTTGATGAATATGATTATGTTATTGATGCAGTTGATACGGTCACGGCAAAGCTGGAGCTCATCATGCGCTGCAAAAGCAAAAATATGCCTGTGATAAGCGCAATGGGAGCAGGCAACAAGCTCGATGCGGGACGGATGAAAATAGCTGACATTTACGAGACCTCAGTCTGTCCTCTGGCAAGGGTAATGCGGCATGAACTCAGAAAGCGCGGTGTAAAAGCACTGAAAGTGGTATATTCGGATGAACAGCCTGTACGGCCTCTTGAAGATATGTCCATAAGCTGCCGCAGTCACTGTATCTGCCCTCCCGGAGCACAGCATAAATGCACAGAACGCAGGGATATTCCCGGAAGTACGGCATTTGTACCTGCTGTGGCGGGACTTCTTATTGCGGGAGAGGTCGTCAGGGAACTGATCTCTATTTAAGTGAGCATATCTGCTGTCCCTCATCAAAAAGCTCGGTTATTCTCGGATTATCACCGCATACAGGGCAAGAGTGTACTTTTTTCGGCAGTTTGACCTTTCGCCATTCCATTTTCAGTCCGTCAAATATAAGCATACTTCCCGAGAGCATTTCGCCCTGTCCCGTGATATATTTCACGGCTTCAAGAGCCTGCATGGAACCGATTATTCCTGCCATTGCTCCGATAACTCCCGCCTCGCGGCAGCTTGGCACAGAGTCCTTCGGCGGCGGGGC
Source organism: Ruminococcus flavefaciens 007c (assembly GCF_000571935.1). Taxonomy (GTDB): domain Bacteria; phylum Bacillota; class Clostridia; order Oscillospirales; family Ruminococcaceae; genus Ruminococcus; species Ruminococcus flavefaciens_F. The sequence continues at coordinate 57,418 of NZ_ATAX01000036.1, forward strand.
TTCAAATATACAGCGATAACACGGACCTTTACCCGGGATATATGTCATCAGCTGCCCCTCAAAGCGCAGTATGCCTGCATGACAGAAGGGCTTGCCTCCCAGAACACAGGCATCGTTTATGAGAAATTTTGCTGGAAAATTGTCTGTGCCGTCAATGATAAAATCGTAATTCTTAATAATATCGGCAATGTTCTTGCTGTTTATATATGCTTCATAGGTCACGACGTTCACGTCGGGGTTAAGAGCATTTATAGTTTCGGCGGCAGACTGTACTTTAGATTTGCCTACATCATTTGTTGTGTGGATTATCTGCCTTTGCAGATTGGACAATTCAACCTTGTCGCTGTCTGCAATACCTATGGTACCCACACCTGCGGCTGCGAGATACATTGCGGCAGGGGCTCCGAGACCGCCTGCACCTATGATAAGGACTTTTGCGGCAAGGAGTTTTTTCTGCCCCTTTGCGCCGATCTCTTTTAGCGTGATATGTCTTGAATAGCGTGAAAGCTGTTCGTCGGTAAGCGCCATTATAAAACCTCCCGAAAGGATATATTTATATGAAAAGTATAAAAGCGGCAGAGATAGCCGCACTTGATACAGATATGGTAACTCTGCTCGATATACGCAGTAAGGAAGAATTTGAGCTTAATGGATTCAACGGTTCTGTGAATGTACCTTTTGATGAGATATCAACAGGACTTTCAAAGCTGCCAAAGGACAAGCCTGTCTACGTTCTGTGCAGAACGGGCGACCTGAGTGCAGAGGTAGCTGAGATACTTGAAGACAGGGGTTATAACGTATACAATATTGAGGGCGGATATGCTACATATACCGTACATCGTGCAAGTGCAGACGAATAATCTCTATTCCTACTTGTTCAATAAGTATAACATTGTTGGTCTGATATTTCAAGTGCTGGAGATATAGCTTTTTTCTATAATCTGCAATTGCTTTTTTGCATTGGACAAGTGCCTGTATCAGTGCTATAATAAAGCCATACCAAACGAAAGGAGTGAACAGAATGAGTAATAAAACATCCTATGTGCTTGGTATGCTTCGCTCCATCGTGAGAGGAAGAGACCGAATGTGCAGTACAGGACGATGTAACGTTTTAAAATGAATTTAGCTGAAACCATTAAGTGTATAACCTCCTAAAAGTACATTTATGAAAGACTGGCAGCTTCTCCGCCACACCGGGGAAGCTGTTTTTTTGTGTGCCGGCAGTTTTTTGATAGTGGTCATTGTACGTGTATTCCTGCATTTGACATGATGAAGGAGCTTATGGGAGACAGGCTCATTGCTCTGCACAGCGGCGAACAGCTCAGGTTTTAAAAAGAAAAAGCCCGCAGTCCGGCACAATATGGGACTGCGGGCTATAATTATGGAAATTTTTCTGCGATCATACAAAAATCCTGTCTGATATTTATTTCTTATTTCGTATTTATAATTAAAGGCGCATATCCTGCACGGAATGCCCGATAGCACAGACCATAAAAATACTTTATGAAAAGAGGATCAAGATGAAAAAAAGCAGAATAACAAGCATGATAACCGCAGCAGCATTATGTTTCGCGCCTATACTGAACAGCAGTGACTGTTTACAGGCAGATGCAGCAGATATCAAATACGAGTACGGTGTTTTCCTCGGAGCTGAACCTGAGGATGCAGCCGATATGGAGAGCTATAAAAAGATAGTTATTGATGCACAGTATTTCTCCAAAGATGAGATCAGCCGTTTAAAGGAGTCGGGACACATCGTTTACAGCTATATAAATCTTGGTTCCGTAGAAGAATTCCGTCCTTATTTTGAGACGTACAGAGAATATTCTCTCGGCGTATATAAAAACTGGGAGGATGAAAGATGGATAGATGTTTCTCAGGAAAAGTGGCAGGACTTTGTGGTGAACAAGCTTGCGAAGGATATACTGGCTACAGGTGTTGACGGCCTTTTCGTTGATAACTGCGACGTGTATTACAACTTCAAAGAGGATAAGATATATAAGGGAGTTACGGAGATACTCAAGGGCTTCAAGAATTACGGCACGTACGTTATAATCAACGGCGGCGATACGTATGTAAAAGAGTATGCCAAACGCAATAATAACCTGGATGCGGTAATGGACGCTGTTAATCAGGAGTCGGTATTCAGTGCAGTAGACTGGGATCACGGTAAGAAATTCACAGAAAATGAGCCTGATGAGAGGGATTATTTCCAGAAGTACTGTAAGCTGGTCAGCGACAACGGGAAAGACGTTTATCTGCTTGAATATACAAAGAACAGCGCACTTATTGAGTCCATAAAGGAATATTGCAGCGAGAAGGGATATACATATTATGCTTCGGCCACTCTTGACCTTGTGACACCGGGGCAGGAGGCAGGCTCACAGATATTGAAGGAAAAAGCTCCCGAAGGATCGGATAAACAGACATTGCCGGGAGATGCGAACATGGATAATAAGGTGGATCTGTCAGATGCCATACTCATAATGCAATCCCTTGCAAATCCCGATAAATACGGCCTTAACGGAAGCGAAAACGGCCATATTACCGAGCAGGGCAGGATCAATGCCGATGTTGAAGGCTCTGACGGCATCACGGGAAATGATGCCCTGGCGATACAGATGTATCTCCTTGATATTATACCGACACTTCCTGTAAAATAAATACATATCCTTTTTATTTCCGAAGGAGCTTTTGCTCCTTCATTTTTATTGACCTGCAAAAGCTCCGCGGTATAATGTTCAGGATGTTTTATCGGGATTAAATAAAAACAGCGGTGTACGCTTCTGATAAGCAGTACACCGCTGTTTTTATGTTATTAAGGTATAGGTTATTTTCTTGTTTTATTGTTGCCGGTGTTCCGGTTCCTGTTGCTGTTCTGTCTGCTGCTGTTATTGTTCCTGCTGTTGTTGTTTGCTCTGTATGATGAACTGTTCCTGTGCACCATCTGAGCGTCTGTGAGCCTGTGTGAGGGGGCTATGCTTCTTGCAGGTTCAATAAACTTGTTATACTTCTTTTTATTCTTTACGTCATTGAGAATGAATCCCAGCATATTTGCCTCAAAGAACTCGATCCTGCTTACTGCGGAGTCGATGTCGGCTGTTGATGTCTCGTTATATCTTACCACCATGATCATGCCTGAAACCTTCTTGGCTATCTCAACAGAGTCGGTGAAGAAGTTGACTGCGGGAGTATCAATGATTATATATGAATATCTCTCCTCCAGCTTTTCGATTATCCTGTCCATATTCTCAGATGCTACCAGTTCCGAAGGATTGGATACAGCCTCACCGGAGGTGATTATATCCAGCTTGTCCATGAATGTCTTCTTTATGTATCTGTCGATATCAGAGACATCGGTCAGAGCATTTGAAAGGCCTCTTTTTTCGCTGATACGGAATATTTCATGTTGAGCGGGATTTCTGAGATCAGCGTCGATAAGAAGGACCTTGTTTCCGCCCTGTGCGAGAGTTATTGCTATATTTGCAGCGGTAATGGATTTTCCTTCAAAGGGCTCTGCTGAGGAAATGGATATGACCTTCTTGTCATAGGAAGAAAGCCTGTATATTATACTTGTACGTATGGACTTGTAGTTTTCGATGACTGTAAACGGGACATATTTATCGAAAAGACTGACAAATTCGCTTTTTTTATCGTTGTTGAGAAGCTTGCTCCTGAAGTGTCCGACCTCGCCGATAACGGACTTGTCGTATCTGTTGCCGAGAGAAGATACATCTCTTACGGAATCGTCAAAGAAGTCCATCACGAATATGAGGAGCAGAGAGAAGAGTATTGCCGATATCACTCCGAGAGCTGTATTTTTGAGCATATTGGGTGATACGGGAACATCGTTGTATTTTGCCCATGTCATGTACTGAGCCTTGCATCCGCTGCCGATAGCCTTCTGGATGTATATATCGGAATATACGGCAAAATAATTGCATATCGCCACAGAAACTTCCGGGTCTTTGGTGATGACCTTCAGCTTCAGAACGAGAGTGTCCGGGACGCTTTCGATGAATATCGTGCTTCGGAGCTCATTTGCGGGGATATTGTTATCCTTGTCAACTGTAAAAACTTTGCTTATAATATCATATCCGAATCTTGTCATGAGTTCGCTTCCCATTTCCTGCATAACAAGATCGTCATTGAGAACTTCTATGTATGTATTGGTAAGCTGTTTCAGGTTATTTACATCGCCTCTGTTATCATTTGAGTTTGATGAGATACCGTTTGTAATAAGAGGTGAATCGCTCTGAACATATAGATTGACGTGGGCTTCATATTTTGGTGCGATAAGATACTTGGAAATACAGAAAGCAATTATTCCGCCGCATACGGCAAATAAGATTATTAACCATAATCTTCTGAAAATCAGAGAAAATATCTCTTTAAAATCAATTACGTTTCTTTCATCATTCTTCATGGTGACAGCCTTTCTAAATAATCATAGATTTGTCATTAAATGACATTCAATCAGCTTTTTTCAAGCCAAGAATCACATCGCATATCCTGTCAACGCTTTCTGTGCTGAGGTCAGCATAAAGCGGGAGAGTGAGCACACGCTTGCTTATGTGCAGCGCAACAGGCGTTTTGCCGGCATCATATTTACCCTTGAAGCAGTCAAAGGTATTTGTCAGAGGATAGAAGTACTTTCTTGCGTTTATGTTGTTATCCGCAAGAGCCTGGCATACTTCGTCTCTTGTTGCGCCGAAGAGCTTTTCATCAAATACCGCAGGGAAATAAGCGTAGTTCTGCTTGACGTCCGCCTGAGGTCTGCAGAGGGTGATACCGCTGACATTTTCAAGACGGCTCCTGTAATGCTCGGTCACTCTGCGCCTTTTTTCGATCTCATCGTCAAGATGTCTGAGATTGCAGATGCCCATAGCGGCCTGGAACTCATTCATTTTTGCGTTTCCTCCGGCATAGATTACCTCTTCTGGGCTGTGTATACCGAAATTCTTCATGTCATTCAGCTTCTGTACAAGGCTGTCATCACTGTAGCAGATAGCTCCGCCTTCGATAGTATTGAAAACCTTTGTGGCGTGGAAGCTGAACATGGAAGCATAGCCGAAGCAGGCAGCGTTTACGCCTTTGTATGTTACTCCGAAAGCATGGGCTGCGTCGTATATCACCTTCAGATCGTATTTATCGGCTATCTTCTGTATCTTTTCAACATCGCATAGATTTCCGTAAACATGAACAGGTACTATTGCGCAGGTCTTGTCAGTGATAAGGTTTTCAATAAGATCGGTGTCGATTGTATAGTCTGTGGCGTTTATATCGCAGAAAACGGGCTCAAGTCCGTTTCTTACGATGGAGTGGGTCGTTGAAGCAAATGTAAAGGGTGTGGTTATCACTTCGCCGTGCTCTGGCAGATCCATAGCAGCAATTATGTTTTCGAGGGCAAGATGACCGTTGGTATACAGAGTGACGTGAGAAACGCCGAGAGTATCCTCAAGAGCCTTCTGCAGCTGCATATGTTTTTCGCCCATATTTGTGAGCCAGTGACTTTCCCAGAGTCCTTTTATCTCGTTGCAGTATTCGTCAAAATCGGGCATGGAGGATCTGGTTACCAAAATCTTTTCATTCATTTTCTTTTAACTCCATATATTCTTCTTTAAGGATCGAATACAGATGCAGGTCAACATATTTCCCTGCTTTGAATACGGCCTTTCGTCTGACTCCTTCCTTCTGGAATCCACATTTTTTATAAAGTTTCGGTGAGATAGCGTTGGTTGCCAGGCAGGAAAGCTCGACTCTGTGGAGGTTCAGATTATAAAATGCGTGATAGAGCATTTCCTTGACCGCAAATGTACCGATACCTTTTCCTCGGTTTTTCTTGTTGCCGATCATCAGATGAAGCTCGGCAGACTGGTTGAACTGGTTTATGCCTGTAAGACTGATAAGTCCATATAATACGTCATTATCGTCAACGATGGAGCATCTTACAGTTGTTGAGCGTGATTTCATATAATACTCGAACCAGTCCTCGTCAACTTTCAGGTTTATATATCTGAACGGTGCGCCAAGCTGGCTTACCAGTTCGGGATCGTTTCTCCATGAGTTTATTTCAGCAAGATCTCTGCTTTCTAATTCGCGGAGTTTATACATTGTTTTATCGCCTCTATAACATTATTGATTTCGATATAGGAATATCTTTGGTCGCAGGGGAGCGGAATGATATTTTCCGACAGAGCATATTCGGCATCGTTTTCGGTGCAGCTGTCGAATACATTCGGCCATAATGTAGGGGTATAGATCTTCATATCCCTGAGCTTTGCCTTGATACTCATTCCGTTCTCGATATAAAGCGGGTACATGAATGCGCCTTTGGGAATACTCAGCTCCAGCGTATTGACAGATGCCAGCTCTTCGTGGTAATGCCTGAAGTTCTCGGTCCGTCTCTTTTCGATGAACTCATAATCGAGACCGTGGAGAATATTGTCCGTAAGTCTTGACATACCCTTCAGGGGCTCCTCGAAGAACATATCGTTATTCGCAGCATATTCGCTGTAGAATTCGGAAGCTGTCCTTTCGAATCTGCCTACAAGGAAATTGATCCTTTCAAAGGATTCGTCAACGGGAAGCTCCCTTTTGATTGCCGAATCGGTATACAATATCGCTCCGTCGGTGACGCCGAAGAATTTGCGGCAGGTATAGATCGTATCGATTCCCGCAACAGGCTTCTGGAAATATGCCTGTGCATTGTCCACGATTATCCTTTCGTATTTTTCCTTCAGTGAAAGGATGTACTTATCTGACAGCTGTCCGTAGTAGTTCACAACATACAGCCATTCATCGTCATCGAGAGTGATATTTTCCATTTTCAGGTCTTTTCCTATGGAATAATATCTTATTTCCACTTTATGCTTGCTGAGCACCTTATCGTTTGAATCGCACATCATCCTCGGAAAGCATATTTTTTTGATATTTCTGCTTTCTATGAGATATGCAAAAGCATTTCTTCCGCAGTTCAGCTTTATGCCGTCATCATACAGCATAGCTGAATGAAAAGTTTCAAATTCTATATATCCGCCTATTTCCTTCATTTTTATCCCTTACTTAATCTTCAAATTCGTATTTTATCCAGTCTTTATGGTGCGACATTACTTCATCAAGTTCTTCACGGCTGTCAAATCTCAGGAAGAGATCTCCCAGAGTCATGTTAGCTCCTGTAAAGGGCTTTACCACATCGCCGGGCTTTGCAGTTATCATAGTATATTTTACATTGTTTTTTTCTATCTCGGGATCAATAGTGATAGATTTCAGGACACGGTCGCGGTCGGTGTCTGAATGGAGGTCAAACTGAATCCAGTGACCGTCGCATTTTCCCTGCTCGATCTTTGTGAGGGGGAGTCCCACTGCTTTTCTTATCTCATTTTCGATAAGATCAGCGTATTCACCGTATGCCATATTCTGTATCTCTGCGATCCTGCATCCTCCGCCGCGGGGAGATACCTCCATGATATAAGGCTTGCCGTTTGCACCGATGCAGGCTTCGATATTGTATATACCTGTTTTCATATTCAGGGCATACATAAGTCTCTGGATATCATCATGCAGAGCCTTGTCATCGGCTTCGTCCATGGTTGCCGGCCATATGAGCATAGCGGGGGTGTAAGGGTTAACAGCGTCCTTGTCAAAGAGCTGATCTGCAAACGGTCCGAATACTATCTTTCCGTCCACGGTAAAAAAGTCGCCGTCTGCGTGGAAGCCCTTGAATGTGATGAAGTCCTCAATGATAAAATGTCCGTTATGTCCGGCTTCCAGAGCGATCTCGATGGCTTCGGGAAGCTTATTAGGATCATCTACTCTTGTAACGCCCTTGCTTCCCGCCGAATCGACGGGTTTAACAATAACGGGCCAGTCAAAGAAGTCAATATCATCGAGAGGAGCCTTTTTATCGTCATAGCTCTTTGAGTGGGGGCAGTTAAAACCGTTATCGGTAAGGAATTTACGGAAGAGTCCCTTATCCTGAAGTATCCTTACGGATTCATACGGTCCCTGGAAGGAAAGTCCCAGTTTCTCGGCTGCATAGGCTGCCGATGCAACGCCGGGATCGCAGGCAAATGAGATTATGCCGTCTATCTCATGCTTTTTAGCCGCTTCAAGAACAGCTTCCTTGTCGATAACGCTTACATTGCAGTATTCATCGGAATACTTATGAGCTGTATTATCAGGAAGATAATCACAGGTAATGACATAGCAGCCGAGCTCCTGTGCTTTTTTGATAACAGGGATTATGAAGGCAGATCCGCCAAGTATCATAAGTTTTTTCATATTTTCTTTTCCTTCCTTCGCTTTAGCAGACTTTTTATTACATCAAGCAGATACTCAAAGCTGTCAATGTGCATCAGTTTTGAACATATGATATATACCGCCACGCCTAACGGCACCTGGATGACCAGCATCAGTATGTAGTGAATGTTGATGAGGTTCACAAGGTATATAACAGCGCCCATGACAGTTGATGCGATTATCTGAGGTATCATATCCGCCACCTGCTCGGGATAGCTGTAGTTCAGCAGCTTCTTATTCGGCCATGCGTTGATGATCTGACTGATTATCGAGGCAGCCAGTACACCGTATACCATAGCTTTTACAGAGATGAACATTGTGGCAAGTATGGAAGCAAAGTCAACAAACTTCTTTATTACTTCGAGTTTGAGGTAGATATCGCTTCTTCCGATAGCCTTTATGGCGTTAAGATTTGCGGTATGTATCGGCATGAAAGCATAGGAGATGCACAGTATCCTGAGATAAGGGATGACCGGCAGCCAGTCCTTTGAAAGGATTATCCTTACAACAGGGCCTGCACATACCATGATGCCTACCATGAACGGCATCAGTATGTAAGTGCCTATCTTTATGGCACGCCTTGTCATGTTTTTAACATTTTCGCGCGAATCCTGAACGCTGGACATAGACGGCAGCAGTACGCTGTCTATGGACGAATTGAGTATGCTTGTTATGAATTGAGGGAAATACTCGCCGTAGGTATAAAAGGCAAGATCCTCCTTGGAGTATTTCTTTCCGATGATAAGACCTCTGAGTTTAAGGTATATGACCTCCATCAGAGATGAAGCAAAGAGTTTCCAGCCGAAGGAATAGAGCTCCTTCAGACGCTGGAAGGAAAAGCATTTTTTAGGACGCCATTTTACCGTGATCCAGAGAACGCAGGTGTCAATGGTGATGTTGATGAGGTTCTGAGCGATTATAGCCCATAATCCCATGCCAAGATATGCCATTGCTATTCCCACAACAGCGGCAGTGACAGTGCCGATAAGAGTTGCAAAGAAGAAGCGTTTGAACAGCATATTCCTGCTGACATAAGCCTGCTGGACATTCTTGATACCCGAAACTATCAGCACAAGACTCATTACTCTTATAGCGGCTGTAAGCTCGGGGGCGTCATAAAACCATGCGATCAGAGGAGCACTCAGGAACATCAGCAGATACGCCGTGCCGCATATCGCACAGTTGAAGTAGAAAACGGTTGAAAAATCAAGATCGTCCGCATCTTTTTTCTGTATGAGCGCATTTCCGAGTCCGCTTTCGATGAATACCTGCAATACCTCTATAAATATTAGGATAAGACCTATCGTTCCCCAGATCTCGGGAGCAAGCATCTTCGCAAGGATCATCTGTACAAGGAACTGCACCATCTTTGCTCCGAAGCGTTCTCCCAGTCTCCAGAAGAGATTTTTTACTACTGTATCTCTTTTCATCTGCCGCGCACCGCCTGAACTTTTTCGCTGACCTTTCTGACTGTCTTATGAGTCAGTGTCCTGAACAATGCAGCGGTACACCGCGGTGATCTGAGCAGGGAAGCATAGTCGTTCCCAAGTACCATTATCTTGGCTTTTTCACGGCTGACAGCCTTTCTGATAACAGGAGAATACCTGTGTTTTGTATACTCATCTATGGACTTCAAGCCCTTGATAATGTTTTTGTGCTGAATAACCTTTTTACTGTTGTCGGATTCCATTGCCGCGGACCACGAGCCGATGGAATTCAGCCTGTATCTCGACATGATCTTTGGTATATAATGGATATATCCTATGGAAGCCAGATACAATGCCATGGGATAATCACCGATGCCGTCCATGGCAAAGGCTTTGTTCTTATGCTTCAGTGTGTCATATCTCCACATGAATGAGCTGAAGTGGAAATATGCCGAAGGCTCGGAAAGAATAATATCTTCAAAAGAGTAGTCCCTTTCCCTGCGAGAGTTATTGAAGCTTTTTCCCGTTGATCTGCCGTCTTCGAACATTTTCTCCGTATTATGCACACAGAGAGTGCAGTCGGGGTGCTTTTCCATATAATCTACCTGGAGCTGAAGCTTATTGGGATCAGTCCAGTAATCATCCCCCTCGCATACGGCCACATACTTTCCGCCGAGCTTGGGGAAGATGTATTCATCCTCGATATCTATACCTTTCTGGTATTTGTTATCCTCCTGGAATATGGCTTCAAAAATATCGGGATATTTTTCCATATACTCCCTGATTATATTGGGAGTATCATCTGTTGAAGCGTCGTCGTGTACAATTACCTTGAAATCAAATGAAGTCTTTTGCTTGATAAAACCTTCGAAAGTTGCTCTGATATATTTTTCATGATTGTAGGCGAGGCAGAATACCGTCACTAAACAATTACGCACTTTTTCTCTCCTTATATTTAAATTCATCATAATATTCATGCTTTCCGTCATTTTGACAGCAGACATTTGCCAGCAGGATTATCATCCAGAAGGATGCCTGACGGTGATTGACGAGCGTGAAAGCCTCAAGGAATACCGCACAGTATACAGGTATCATATACAGCTTGATATTCCTTACATTGGTGTATATCCATGCAAGGAGTATACAGAACGGGAGGACTCCGTAGTAATAGCACAGAGAGATCCATGTTGAGTGCATTTCTTCGCTGTGTCCGTATCTGGGGAAGGAGAAGCCTTCACCGTATCCGAAAAGGAAGTATTCGGGATGTTCCTGGGCAACATTGAGTGCACGGTCATCAATAAAGCTCTGGAGCGCGGATTTATTGCCGCTGAGCTTGTCGGAGATACGGAAGTGATCCCAGTCAATATGGATTATGTCCAGCATGATAAGCAGGATAACAGCTCCCGTGCCAAGTATGGTAAGGAATATCAGGGTATAGGATATACCGCCGTTATCCATGGCTTTTTTCAGCATTATAAGACCGTCAAGGGATACCAGTATGCAAAGGGCTATGAGCATACCGCCCGAGGATGTCTGTACGATCAGTATGGCAGCCACCAGAACAAACAGGTACTTCCATTTGTCCCTGAGCAGGAAGAGTATAGACAGTGTGGAGATCACCGCAAATCCCAGCTGATTGGGATCGGTGTAGGTTCCCATATATCTGTATGTACCTTCCCAGTAGCTTCCCTTGTGAAGCAGGAATATCCCCAGCTGCACCAGAAGATTCATCTTGCATACTATACCCAGTGCGCCCAGCCATTTCTTGTTGTACATAAAATGCCTGAAGCATAGGATAACGATATAATTGAAAACGTAATAGAGACAGGATTTTATAAATTCAGAAGCATGATATATGTGAAAATAAATGAAGTTTATGATTATAATGCAGATCAGGAATACTCCGAATACGTAATCATCATTTTTAAGGCCGCTTTTTCTCTCATATACCAGTAAGGCAAAGGAAAGCAGCAGGAAGAAGTCTCCCGGCTGTAGAGTTCCGCTATTAAAGAGATAAAACGGCTTTAACAGAAAATATATCAGAAAGCAGATCGATGATATGCTAAATGATAATTTATTATCCGCTCTTGTCATAATAACAATTCCTTACAATAATACATCTTTATAGATCTTTTCCCATTCAGCCGTTACTATGCTGAGATCGTAGCTCTTGACAGCCTGCATATTGACTGCTCCCATGGCATTCCTGTCTGATATGAGACAGTCCTTTATGCCTTCGGCAAACTCATCTGATGAGTCAGGGGAGCAAAGATGGCCTCCGCCTTTTTTTACAAGGTCGGTGTTGCCTCTTATTTTGGAGACAACGCAGGGGAGACCGCAGGCCATAGCCTCCATGAGTGAACGGGACAGTCCTTCTCTGAAGGAAGGCATTACGAATATATCACAGGCTGACAGAAGCTCCTTGATGTCGTTTCTGTATCCGAGAAAGTGGATATTATCGGCGAGACCGTGGTCGGAAGCAAAGCTTTTCAAAGCTTCCTCCTCGGGGCCGACGCCGCAGAGATAATAATGCAGATGCTTGTTGTTTATCTTAGCCATAGCCTGAGCTATTACGATATTGTTTTTATTTCTGTTGAGTTCACCAACGGAAATAACAGCAATATCCTCATTGTCAAGACCGAGCTCTGCGCGTTTACTGTCTCTGTGTGCGGCAATGACGTCATATACCGAAAGGTCTATGCCTACTCCGTGAACATAGCGGAGCCTGCCGTTCTTTTTCAGCCTGAAGGCCTTTGCGGCTTCAAAGTCCTCGTGATTTATGGTAACAAGGACGTCGGTATATTTTGCAAAGTGCTTTTCTATAGGATAGAAAAGAGCTCGGTTTATAAAGGGGGCTCCACTATAAAAATGGAAGCCGTGAGCCTGGTAAATGACATTCCTGACACCGCATTTTTTTGCGGCTAATCTTCCGACTATGCCGCCAATAGGTGTATTACAGTGTATCAGGTCGAATTTTTCCCGCTCCGTTATGGCTTTGATCTGACGATAAGCCTTATAGTTCCGAGGATCATATGGAGCACGAATAAAATCGACCTGATAGATCTTTATACCGTATTTTTTTTCATCAGCTTTTCTTGCTGCATCATCGGGGTATCCCCAGTTTCCCGCGATGGAAAATTCGATACCGAGGTTCTGAGCAGCCACCATTGCGGAGTAGGAGAAATTATTCACTTTTTCCGCAATATTGAGAATATAGAGCATTTTCACTGACATATCATCCTCCGAATCTGTATTCGTTCATTTTTCTTCCCTCAGAGGAGAAATAACTTCTTGCCAGCTTAAAGCCGTTTTTTACATAAAATCTGTTTACATCATCATTATTGACTGCGTCTGTTTCAAGGTTGATATATGCGTACTTATCCAGATCTACCATGCCCTTGAGGTGGTCGATCAACTTTGAGCCTATGCCTTTTTTGCCCATTTTCGGCTCAACGCATATAGACGCCAGTTCAACATATTTCTCACTTTTTACTACCGAATCGCTTTTTTTGAAGGCACCCAGAAGCCTTTTGATGAAGGAAGGGTGTCTCAGAGCAGCTCCCACGGAGCAGAGCGCGAATCTCGGCAGATGATGCTTTATCAGTCCCTTGTAGAAATTCGGATAATCACAGGAATAAGCTATAAATCCCGCAAGCCTGCCGTTATCCTCGGCAACTATGATACCCGATCTTTCATCATCAAGGTAACCCTTATACAACGCATCAAGGAATCCCACACCAAGCTGTGTGAGGAAAAAATCAGGGAAAGCACGGGTATGAAGGCGGGACAGTTTCCGAATACTTTCCTTTTCCGATGCCGACATATTTCTGATGGTAATCATCCGACTAACCCCTTAATCATATTCTTTTCCAAGAACAGCCAGAACTGTTCTGATCATGGTCAGAAGCTCACGGAAGAACGAAAAACGTTCAATGGAATTGAGATTCCAAACCATCTTTCCGGGGAGCACCTGCTCGATATAGGTCTTATCAACGTCCTCAGAAGCGCTCAGAAGCTTGTATTCGTCCTTATATCTGATGGAAGCCTCGCTGGTTATACCCGCAGGCATAAGCAGTGTAGCGAAGAATTCGGGACGGTATTTTTTCACATACTTCGATGCTTCGGGACGTGTGCCGACGAAGCTCATAGTTCCCTGGAGCACATCTATCAGCTGAGGCAGTTCATCGAGCCTCAGTCCGCGCAGCAAAGAGCCGACGCGGGTGATCCTGTTGTCGTTGCTGACAGTAACAGCTGTTCCCACCCTATCGGCATTTTCCACCATGGTACGGAATTTGTGTATTTTGAAACGCTTACCGTAGGTAGTTATTCTTTCCTGACGATAAAGTACAGGTCCTTTTGAATCAAGCTTTATCATTACGGCAATTATCATCATCGGTACTGCGGCGAGCATAAGAAATGTCAGTGCGGTTGCAATGTCAAATGCTCTTTTTACAGCGAGATGTCTGCGCTTTTTCCATAATATCTCCCAATACGGTCTTACCTCATCCGTTCTCATGAAAGAGGGGAGATCTTCCCAGCGGCGCAGTATCAAAGGTAATCCTTTACTATATTGACATAATTGCTGATCACGTAATTCTCCATCTCACCGGTAAGACAAGTGTGAAGAGGGAGAGTGATCTCGTTAGCAAAATGAGCATATGCATTGGGGAAGTCAGCAATGTCAAATCCCATATTCTTATATGCTGTGTGCATGGGAAGGGGCTTATAGTGGACGTTTGTAGCTATGCCCTGTTCTGCCATGCGCTGGATTATCTCATTTCTTTCCTCGCAGGTTATATTCGGAACTCTTGTTATATAGAGATGTCCTGACGAGGTATACTCATTTGTATAATGCTGAAGAGTCTCCACACCTATAGCGTTGAGAGCTTCATCATAATACTTGATTATCTGACGCCTGTATTCAAGCATACGCGGGTATCTTTCCAGCTGCTTGAGACCGATGGCAGCAACAACATCGGTCATATTGCACTTATACCATGTACCGATAACGTCGTACTCCCATGAACCCAGCTGAGTCTTCTGGAAAGCGTCCTTGCTCTGGCCGTGAAGGCTGAAAAGCTGGAGCTGATGATATATCTCCTCATCGGTGATACCGTCGATAGGACGCCATGTCAGAGCTCCGCCCTCGGCAGTAGTGAGATTCTTTACCGCATGGAAGCTGAAGCTTGAAAAGTCGGCTATATTTCCGACATACATATTGCGCCACTTTGCACCGAAAGCGTGAGCCGTATCAGCACTGATGATAACTCGTCCGATAGCCTCCTGTATCTTGTTGGCAGGCCTGAATAACGACTTTTTGCTCTCAACGATCTGGAAGAGCCTTGCGTAGTTACAGGGTACGCCGCCAAGATCTACGGGTATTATCACCTTTGTTTTTTCGGTTATAGCCTTTTCGACTGCGTCATAATTGATCTCAAAGCTATTGGGCATCGTATCCACCAGTACGAGCTTAGCTCCCACGTGACACACGACAGCAGCAGTTGCTGTATATGTGTAAGCAGTAGTAATGACCTCGTCACCCTCGCCTACTCCCAGCAATCTGAGCGCCATCTCCGCACAGGCAGTCTGAGAGTTGAGACAGCAGGCTTTATTTACGCCGATCATTTCTGCGATATCCTTCTCAAAACGCTTGGTCATCGGTCCTGTTGTTATCCAGCCTGATTTTAAAGCCTCGCAAACTTCGTGTATCTCAAGGACCGAGATATCAGGCGGCGAAAATGAAATTTTCATAATATATTCCCTCCAAAAATATATGAAATTTCAGATACTTGTTAAAACTATATTCCAAAGCGCATTTTTATAACAATTAGTACAATATTAATAATAGGTTACGTTACGTAATTTTTCGTGTTATTATATCATATTTATATGCCTATGTCAATAGGGAAAACCACTATTTGTAATAATCTCCAATTTATACACAACATGTAAAGTTTACGGTATTCAAAATGTTGAAAAGAATCAAGACTATTTAACCGAATATTGTTTTTTTATGTGCTTGTGAACCTGTAATTACAGGTTTATGTTTTTAGCAAAGAATTTATAATTATCCTGGGTGTATTTTTTTAATATTTTAGCGGGCGGATATTAATAATTTAGCGGAGTGGTATATAAATTTTATATGTGAGGATGGAGCTATGGGAAAAACTTTAATTTAATACCGCATTAAGCCCGTAAAGCTAATGCTGTGATTAAAATTTAAAGTTTTAATGTATTTAATTTAGTTAAACGTGTTATTGCGAAAATGAGCAGCTGAATATTTAAGAATGAAGGGAAATTAAATAATACAAAAGATTATGTCTCAATCTATTTGTACGCATAGTATTATTTAAGCTTCGCCTGATTATTCATTTTTCATAAACGTAGCGTATAATTCTTGGAGAAAAAGCTGTTTTTTATTCAAAAGCGATAGTTTTTGTTGATTTCTCAGTGAGTGAGTGGTATAATATCAATATAAAGTTCGGACAACCGTTAAACTGTTGAATAATCCTGATTGTATTTTTTGTACTTTAATGCAGCCGGGAATATATTAAACGGAACACATCGGTATAATGATGTCAGGTATGGTATCCGGACAATATATAGGTTTTATACTCCGAATATTCAATATTGAAAAAAATGCCCCATTTTTCTGTATAATCGTTAAGCTTAGGATGATCGGAGTAATTTCCTGAAAATTACCTGTTTTATACCTATGCAGCGCAATGTGTGGTGTATATGAAAGCTTTCGTTGCTTTTTGTGAGAACGTCTTTTACACCGTTTTTTTGCGATTTTGCTTCGAATACTACGTATAAGGGGGCATTTCTTATGTTTAACACCAATGTTATTTCCCAAGTATTACCCGCAGAGTTGATCCGTATGAATGAAAACAGCGAAATTAAAACCTTTCTGTCTCAGTTGCGCAAATTCCTTCCTGAGAGAGTTATATATGAAGCATTTTCTGCTCTCCCCGAGGATATTTTTGACGTCGAAGACTACATCAGTGTTCCTTATCTGAAAAGTGATGAGGAAATTCAGGAGTTTATAAGTGAAAACGGATTTGAAGATCCGCAGAATATAATCAGCTTCTTTATGGAGCAGTACATGAATAATCTCTTTGATATCATCAGCGATGTTTTTGATGATATGGAGGAAAGGGATGAAAGCGGTTCCTTTATGATGTGAGTGTAATCAGCTTATGCTGAATAAAAAACAGCTTCCTGTTGCTGCGAACCGGCAAAGGAAGCTGTTTTTATTTTTTTCGTTGGCTGCTGTCTTCCGTAAATATCCGTTTCGCAAGGGGACAGCCGATATATGCACCTAAAAATGCACCAAGGGTATTATGGAATATATCGTCAATTTCAAACAAGCCCCGCGTGGTGACAAGCTGTGCGATCTCGATGGATACGGAGACAATAAGGCCTATCAGAGCGATCTTTTTCGGCTTATCAGACTTTCTGAAGCAGAGCGGTGCAAAGATGCCGAGAGGAAAGAGCATGATGGTATTTGCTATGATGTCAAAAAGCAGAGACTCATTTCCCTTTATAAGCTCCGTAATCTCCCAGAAAGGCGGTTTTATTTTGTGAGTGTTAGTGGGCTTCCTGTACAGCAATGTTATGGCAAGTACAGCATAGCTATACGGTATCGTCAGAAGCCGCAGTAAGATCAGCAGTATTTTTTTTATTATATTGATTCCTCCCGAATTATTAAAAGGCATTTTCCATGCTGAATGGTCATTTTTAAAGTTATTATACACTGTATCGCGGATATTGTCAAGTTAGTAACGCAGTCTGCGGAGCTTTGTTATAGTTGACACAAAAAAGGCGGTATGGTATAATGATTTTATAAAATACATCCGATTTATACATTATAAATGTATAAAGGACAAGGCCGAAAAACTTATGTATTAAAAAGAGGTGAACAGCTATGGAAGAAATAAACGAAGCTTTTAAGCAGGATCTGAGCGGCGAGCCCGAAAAAGGACTTGTATTCGTTATGCAGCTGCTTATGAAGGAAAAATGTCCGACACCGGGAAAAGATGAAATGACAGCGGTCATGCAGAAGCATCTGGGAAAAGTTGATAATTTCAGTTACAGCCCCGAATGTGTGGGCTTTGCAGCTGAAAAGTATACAGCTGTTTTTCAGGACAAGGAAGTCCATCCGCTGCTGATGGTGACAGAATGTATTGAAAGCAAGCCTGAGAATATTGACGCATTTACGCGCAGTCAGATGTGGGATTGTCCCGAGCGCGAGCAGATACTTGCGGAGTGCGGATATCAGGTAGTTGCCACCGATATGCTCGGAGGAGCTCTTGCTGCTGCCGATCGTTCGGAGCTGCTTATGGACTATCTGGAAGCACTGCTGGAGCTCTATCCCTCATGTGAAGCTGTGTATTTTCAGAATTCGGGAAAGATGTTCACTGCGGAAAGAATACGCAGTCAGAATATCCCCCGTGAGAGCAGATTTATTTATTTTGCGGTCAATGTCAGGTTCTTTAATATTGAGGGGACTGATGATATGATAGTAGACACTCTCGGAATGAGTGTGCTGGCTCTGCCCGACCTTCAGTATCATTTCCACGGATTTGATCCGAATCATGTGGTGAATCACGCATATAATATGCTCTCATACATTTATGAGAATGATTGCCCCATCAAAAACGGTGATACCATTGACGGTATCGAAAATGGCCGTATGAGCATGAATGTGCAGTGGAAGTGCCATTTTGAGGAATCGCTGATACAGCCACCGAGAGACGTTATTGATATTTATATGAATGAGCATTCGTCCGGGGGACGTGATTATCAGAACTGACCGCCGTATCTTATAACAGCTATTAAAGGAGGATTACCAGTATGAAGGTCTTGATCATAACAGGAAGTTCACACAAGAACGGCACCACAGCTTATCTTGCAGAGCAGTTTATAAAGGGCGCTGAAGAAGCAGGACATGAGATATTCCGCTTTGACTCGGCAGATAAGGAGGTACATCCGTGTATCGCCTGTGAAAAATGTCACGGAGACACACCTGAATGTGTATTCAAGGACGATATGCAGGAGCTCAATCCTCATCTGATAGAAGCAGATGCGGTCGTTCTGGTATCGCCCATATACTATTACGGCATGAGTGCGCAGATAAAAGCAGTCATCGACCGTTTCTATGCCAATGATGCTTTCCTGCACGGCGGCAAGAAGGCAGTGCTTATGGTCACCATGGCAGATACAAGTACAGAAACGGCAAACGGCGCTGCGGCTTCATTCAGGGGCATGACGAAATACCTTGAATGGGAGATAGCAGGCACTGTTATTGCTGTGAACTGCATGACTCAGGATATGATAAGGAACACAGTATACCCGAAACAGGCCTACGAGCTGGGCAGATCGCTGTAAAATAAAGTATTGGTGAATGTGCTGCGTTGGCAGTACAATAACTGATGTATAACAAAGAAGCCCCGGTGGATTACTCCTCCGGGGCTTGATCTGTATATGAGAATTGAACGGTAACTGTTCCGTGCGTGTTATCTTACGTTTTCTGCACCGCCGTCAACGCTGAATGAGCTTGCCTTCCACTTGCCGTCTTCCTTTACTGCCTTTACAGCCAGATCGGAAGAACCGCCGAAATTATCGAAGGGAACGGTTGCTGTGAATGAATCGTCTGTAACATCTGTGATAACGGGTTCACCTGTATAAGAGAATCCGCTGCCTCTCTGAGCGCTCATGAAGTAGAGTGCGCCGTCGAACTCCTTGAAGTAAGCATCATCGCCCTCATAAAGGAACTTGTATCTGTCGAGGAGAGTGCCGCAAATAGCGTCGTTAACATACTTCTTTACATCATCTACTGTTGTAAAGCGGCTGTCTGTAACCTTTGCATAGGTATCAGAGCCTTCCTGCTTGGTATCGGCTGTGTCTGTCTCAACGCCTGCGCCGCCGCCTATTCCGTCAATATTATTTATATTGTTGAGTACTGCAGCTGCATCTGCAAGATGATCCTCAGCAGCTCCGTTGTTGTTTGCAGCTGTTGCAGTTGTCTCTGCTGCCTCTGTGGACTCAGCTGTGGTAGTTCCGGCTTCTGTAGCCTTTTCTGTTGTTGTTGTTGTTTCAGCTTCAGCAGCGGTCATGGTTGTTGTTGCTTCTGCAGCAGACTTGCTGCCTGAACCGCTTTCCTTGCCGCATGAAGCGATGCTTCCGCATACCATTACTGATATGAGCATACATATAATTATTCTTTTTTTCATAAAGCTCCTTCTTTCTGTTTGTAAAAAGTGTTTAATTGATTACAGAATATATGATACACTGTTTTATGAGAATATTCAAGTTCAATTATTGACAAACTTTATTGAACAGACGGGAGTTTTTAGTATAATTATGTTATAAGTGAGCATTGAAAAAGGCTGTTTTCAGAAGAAGGAGCTTCTGCTGCATAGAAATAAAAAGCCCCTTCATCAGAAGAGGCTTTTCTGTATTATACAGGTATGAATACAAGCTGTCCGTTTTCAAAGCCGAGTCTGCCTTTTTCGCCGTGTTTTGACAGGATCGACCATGCACTGTTTTTCCATTCCTTGTTGACAAAGAGTTCTCCGTTTTCCTCATACAGGATGTAGTTGTCTTCTTCTCCGCCTGACAGGGTGTAGGCCAGTTCGTTATGAATATCCCAGACCCTGACCTCGATGAATATATCGCGGTTCAGTCCCAGATCGTAGGTCGTGCAGAGCTCAGGGTATCCGTCGCCGTTTATATCTGCAAAGTATGCGTTGAACTGCACGGGAATTGTGGCGAATTTTCTGCCTGCACTGTTGTAGGCTTCTATGTAGTATTCCTTTCCGTTCCACATGAATACGAAGTCGGGGAACTGCGACAGTCTGATGCTCTCGGAAATATCTCTTATACTGCCGATATTATCTTCAAAGGAATGCCAGCACCATACGCCGCTGATGTCTATGGGCCCGGAGGGCTGATGCTCTTTTATAATGCCAACGCATCTTTCTGTCAGTGCCGTGAGCTTTTCCGCCGAAACGCTGTATGCCGTACCGTCTGCAAGAAAATACGGGTACTGAGTGCCCAGCTCATGGACCATGCCGTTATTATCGGTGACAGTAATACGGAGCATATTGGTTGAAAGGCTCTGCCATTTACTGCCCTCGTTCTTTGTGAAGGTAAGCTCCTGTATCATTCGGAGTATCTCTTCCAGCTCGGGATAGCTGAGCTTTGCGGGATAGGTATACCAGGGATATGAGAGCTCGATGCTTCTGATAAAGGCGGGGTGACATTCCTTCAGAGTGCCCAGCACGGTAGACAGAGCGATCTCGGGATGCATGAAGTTATATACATCACCGGTGCGAAGGTCTACGCGATCCTGCGACGAAGAGCCTGTATATGCGCCGCGCACAAGGGTTATCTTTGGCTTTTTCTCGGGAACACCGCTGACTATGAGAGTGAAGTCATAATCATTGCCGCTCTTGCTGTCCTTGTATACAAGTATCTTCCATACGTCCTGTCCCGAGCCGATGTCTGTGTGCTCATATGGCTCAAAGTCCTTCCATGTGAGCGCGTCGCCGTTCTGGGCCAGCTGTAAAACGATGTCTTCTGTCATTCTTCCGTTTACAGGCGGCTTGACAACAGATCCCGTGGTTTTGGGAGCCGTGGTGGTAGTACGTGCGGTAGTGACAGCCGAGCCGCGTTTTGCGGTAGTACCGCCGGAAGCTGTTCTGCGTTCAGCGGCGGCCGAAGTACCCGTATACTTTGTTTTATCGCCATTCTTGGCAGTAACTGAGGTTACCGCAGACTGTCCGGCAGTATTATCTGCGGCAGCTGTTGTGACTGTCGTTTTTTGTCCCTTTCCCGTTGTGACTGTGCTGCCTTTTGCGTTTTCGGTGGAGGTATTGTCACTGTTTTCGGCAGTTGTGGCAACGGTTACGGGATCGTTGTTATTATGGTCGGGATTTGCGCTTTTGCGGTTCATCAGGCGATATCCGCCAAATGCCGACAGACCGATGATGAGAAGCACCGACGAAGCGACAGCTGCAAATCTCAGCCAGCCCGAACGGCGGTATATCTCAACACCCGATGCGCTCAGCTCTGCCCTGACATTAACGCTGCTCTCTGTTTCCGAAAGGGTATCGGAAGTTATTTCGGCTTCCTTTATAAGATCATCGTCGATCTTGCCCATTACTTCGAGAAATTTCAATTCATTCATAATCGTACCCTTCTTTCTGTAAAAAGGCCTTAAGTTTTTTTCTTGTCCGGAAAAGATATGTAGCTACTGTCTTTTCTTTCATATCATAATACCCTGCTATCTTTGAGAGCGGATCACCGTACCAGTATCGGCGCACAAACACCTTGCGGTGCTTTTCGTCCTGCGTCCTCAGAAATCTGCTGATTGCATCGGCAAGGATGTCATCGGATAATGACTGACCTTTATCCGAGGGGATACATTCAGCGATCTCGTCTATGGGGACGGTGAATTTCGGGTTCCTTTTCGCAGCAGAGTTGTACTGGAGCCGTTTTATTGCAATATTCCGTACGATACGGCACAGGTAAGTTCTGAGATCATTGGGACTTTCGGGAGGTATATTGTTCCAGATCTCATAGTAGGCAGTATTTATACATTCTTCTATGTCTTCGCGCTGCGATAGAATGTTTCCCGCCACATAAAGACAGAGTTTGTCGTATTTCTGTTTTATTTCAGCGATCGCTTTTTCATCTCTTTCACGGAAAAGCTCAATAATTGACAGATCATCCATTGTACAAGCCTCCTTCCATGAGCCATAGAGGTCCTCTTACCTATATAGTCCGATTCAAGCCTGCAAATATTTCACTTTGAAGAAAAAATATGTGAAAAACGTATTTTATGTCCCGGTTGCTGAAAGTATACCACAAACCGCAGGGGAAGTAAATATATCCCGCAATAATAAAAAGAACAGCTGCCTGAGCGGCAGCTGTTCTGCTTTTATCGATATGCAGGGCAAAGAGCACTGCATTATACTGTTTTTATCGGAGAACCGATTACTGGGGAGGATTCAGGAAACCTTGATAGATCCCCTTCTGGCTGATGTACTGATCGCGGAGATAAACCTTGAAAAGCTTACCGTACATTTTAACCTGACCGTCTGTCCAGTAATTAAGATCCTTGCTTCCGAACTTGAGTACCTGGTAATTGCTTGCAGGTGAAGCAGCATTGTTAGGATTATTTACATAAAGAGTTGTGGAGTTTGTCTTGTTGTTGCCGAAGATGCTTCCCTTAGCTGAAGTACCGATGTTGATGCTGGGAGTGAAGGGAAGGTCGATGTATCTGAGCTTATCGCAGCCTTCAAATGCATTGTCGCCGATTGTAGTGAGATTCTTTGCCTTGCGGAGGTCAATGAATGTGAGTGACTTACAATTATAGAAAGCATAATTATCGATTGTTTCGAGCTGTGAATTAGAACCGCCGAAATAGAAAGATCTCAGAGCGCCGCCGTCAAATGCGTAGGAGTGGATCTTCTTTACAGTATCCGGGATAGTGAATGTCTGGATCTTTGTGTTAGCAGTGCAGGTACGGTATCCGCCGCCGTTTCCGCGTGCTTCGTAACCGATCTCTGTTACGTCATACCATGTCTTGTCGCTGGGGCAGTAAACTCTGGATGAAACAGTAAGATTTGTTACTTCTGAATCAAGTGTACCGATCCATGAAACACCGCCGATGTCGTTCTTTACATAGTAAGAACCGTCATTGAAGAGGAAGCCGTTGATGTGGTTGCATGACTTCCAGCGGCAGGTAACGTTCTCGTTTGATCTTATGATTCTGAGGTTGTTTCTGCCGTAGCGGATCTCATTATAGTCGTCTGTATTTACGTAACCGTCGCCGTTTACATCATAGAAAGATAAAGGAGCCCAGTTGGATCTTGCTGTACGGCCGTCCTGCATAACAGTGCTCTCGAAGATACCTGCATCGCCGCTGTCGAGCATACCGTTCATGTTGAGGTCACCTGAAATAGCGGGACGCTCGAAGAATACGCCGTGTTCTCTAAGGTAAGTCTTTGTAACTGTTATACGGCTGTTTGCATTGCCCTTGTATAAGATTGCCTTCTGCATTACGCCGTTCTTGTCGGGGTACTGAACATCAAAAGCGTCAACGCTCTGATAGTATCTTGTCTGATCCCACTTGATCTTGCAGTCCTCGAGATCGCCGTTACAGTCTGCGAAAGTGATGTTTTCACCTGAAATACCTGTGATGAAGATGCTGTGAGGCTGAGCCTTCGAACCTGCGCTTGTCTTAACAGAGAAGCTGAGACGAACGTTGTCGCCTACTTTAGGCTCGTAATTTGAGTTGATAGTGCCGTGGATGAACTGTGTTGTTCCCCAGATGTCCTGTGCAAGCTTGCTTGCAAATCCGTAGCACTGACCAACTGTTCCGCTGTCGGTCAGAGACCAGTCTGATAAGCGGGCAGGTGGTGTGTAAGTCTTTGAACACTGGCAGGCACCCTTTACCTTTTCGGGTGTGTGGTTGCAGGGAGTATACGAATATGTGTTTTCATCGTATGAGCTCTTTCCCTTGTGATTCCAGTATGCTCCGTTCGGGAACTTAGCCTTTTCTGCGTTGATACGTGACTGCCAGTTGCTCAGAACAGTTTCGTACATAAGAACGTCATTGGCTGCGTTTGTGTCGATCTTGGTAGAAAGACCTGTAGCTGCTGCGCCAGCGATGATTGCAACTGACAGCATAGCTGATGTGAAATGCTTGATGAGTTTCATGTAATATCCTCCTGAATAATAAAATTGTGCTGCTCTTTAACAGCTTTTTTATTATACAGTGTATATATGCAAATGTCAATATAAGTAAAAAGCTGCAAGGAGGAGCTGGGGCGACAATATTTCAAGCCGTCGGGATTATGAAGCAGGGCGCTTATTTTATCATATATAGGACAAAACCGCACTTGCGGAACGGGAAGAAAGGTATCTTTTTCTAAGTTAAAACATAATACTTTAATATGTGAAAAATTAATAGTAATTCACTTAAAACAGACATTGAAATTAAGCATAAAGCATCTTCGGACAAACTTGGATTTGAAGGTATATCGCAAAAATGAGAAGAAAAATGCATTGCTTATCTTTTATGTGTTAACGCAGTGCAACACAAAAGAAAAAAATTTTTTCTGAATTTTTTTTGGAGATAAAAACGCCGTTTTTTCATGAAGAAGGCAGGAATGCCTCGAAATACAGCCAAAATCCGCGGTTTGTAAGGAGCGTTTTTGGGGTTGGTGAGTGTATAATTGTTAACTCGGGTTAACAAAATTAGGGCTTGACGGCAGAGATAATAGAGTATATAATAGTATTAGTTTATAAGTGCTCCCTTAGGAGTACTTTATATCAGTCTTTTTCATAAACATGGGATATTAAATACAATTTGCAATTATTTCAGCTTTAATCAAAACATTTGCCAAAAGAAGTCTAAAAAACATATGAACTGTCGTTTATGATGATAGGGGAAAGACAGATAAAAGACATTCCGTATCGGTCGTTTGCATAAGCGGCTCTCGAAACAGAAGAGAAAAAGAATAAATACTGAGGGGCAAGTTGATTATGCTGAAAATTGAAAATTATTACACAAACGCACCATCTGCGGGCATTATTACGATGCTCGAGAAGCCTGAGGTCGTTAACAGGCTTCTTAACACTCTTATTTGCAACTTCGCTGGTTTTGACTTTATGAAGCTTAAGATTGATATGCACCCCGTCAGAGAGGAGCTTGAGGAGTTCCGTAATCTGAACCAGGTCTTTCTGGATCAGATACAGAAGGTACACGCTTTCTATGACGGAAATCAGCTCGCACTTAAGCGTATACTTAAAGACATCAACTATGATACGCACCTTAATACAAAAGTTTATTCTCCCGTGGTGGGATGTCCCGTCGGCTGTACTTATTGCTTTACCAAAAGGGTGGTAAATCATTTTGAGATCACCGATGACTTCAGAAGATCTGTCTTCCGCGGTTTTTACAAGATCGAGAAGGACGAGGACGGCAACGATGTTCCCGAGCTTTTTAACATTGAAAGCGAGAACCCTATCGACTGGTTCCTGACTTATATGTCTGACTACGGATGCTGGAAGCCCGAGTGGCAGGAAAATGTTCTTCAGCAGATCATTGCAGCAAACGCTCTCAAGCGCAGAAAAGGCAGATGTGTTGACACATTCCAGCTGGTAACAAAGCGTCCGAAGGGTATTCACCTCGAAAATATCCCTGTCTGTACCGATCTGCGTAATGTAGTTATTTCATGTACAGTAGACAGGAATGATTGTACCGAGCGTATCCT
This sequence comes from Ruminococcus flavefaciens 007c, assembly GCF_000571935.1. GTDB lineage: Bacteria > Bacillota > Clostridia > Oscillospirales > Ruminococcaceae > Ruminococcus > Ruminococcus flavefaciens_F. The sequence goes on from NZ_ATAX01000036.1 coordinate 83,435, forward strand.
TGAGCTTGTTGAGAAGGCAGGAAAGCACCGTATCACCGGCTGCGTGGTTTATCAGCCTGTGCTTGAGCATATTGATCCTGTGAACCTTGATAAGCTTTTAGAGACATTCGGAAAGGATTACTGCTGGGTTATCATTGGCGGTGAGGTCGGCGATAACGCTGCTCCTCTTAAGTTTGAGTGGATCAAGGATATCGTTGATAAGTGTGTTGAACTTGGTATTCCCCTCAAAATGCAGCCTGACATCAGGATGTTGGTTGCAGCCAACGGTTATGAGTTCATGGAGCATGAGCCCAAGCCTATAAAGGAATCAAGGGATGTCAGACGAAGAAATCAGGACATCAAGCCGATCAACGTATCTGTAAGTGATGAAAGCAAAAAGAATGCACTCTGATGTGCAGTGATACATAAGTATTGAAAAAGCCCCTTCTTCAGAAGGGGCTTATCTGTTTCCATAGGGGAAATCAGATGAAAGTCTTTGAAAACATTCTGATGGTCCTGAATACCTGTTCAGCAGTATCTGCAATGGCAGAGCGGGCGTTTTCAGCGTCCATAGCCTCTTCAAGAGTGCATACACTGCGCAGTACAGGGAAGAATGCGTCGATACCCTTTTCGTTGCAGAGCCTTGCTCCGTGGCGGACAGCACCGCTGAAGGCTATAACCGGCTTTCCGTGCGCCTTTGCAAGGGCTGCGATACCTATGGGAGCCTTTCCCATGGCGGTCTGATCGTCGAGACAGCCTTCGCCCGTGATAACTATGTCAGCGCCTTTTACAGCCTCTTCCAGTCCCGTCCGTTTTATTATAAGGTCTGCTCCCTGACAGATCTGTGCATTCAGATAGTACATCAGCGCAAATCCGAGACCGCCTGCCGCGCCGGCTCCCGCAGTATCGGGAGAAGCAGAGGGATTGAAGCCTGCGGTGAGCTCGGCGTAACTGCGCATACTTACGTCCATCGGATCGATAATTGCTTCGCTTGCACCCTTTTGCGGAGCAAATATCCTGCTGCATCCGTTTTCACCGCAGAGTGGGTTTCTGACATCACAGGCAACATAAAAACGGCAGTATTCAAGTTCGGGTATCACATTTTCGTCTGTGATGCGGACAAGCTGCGAAAGGCCTTGCGCGCCGTATCCCACCTGTTTCCCGTCCTTGTCAAGCATACCGAAGCCGAGAGCCTGTAAACAGCCGATACCTCCGTCGTTGGTAGCGCTGCCGCCGATACCTATGATGAAATTGCGGCAGCCACGCTTTACGGCGTCAAGTATAAGTTCTCCCGTACCGTAGGTGGTTGCGTGCATGACATCACGTTCCGAAGCAGAAAGCAGCGGTAGTCCCGAGGCTGCCGACATTTCGATCACCGCGGTATTGTCGGGGAGTATGCCGTATACAGCTTTGATACGTCTGCCCAGCGGATCGCTGACTTCGGCTTCCGCCAAACATCCCTCAAGCCCCGATACAAGGGCTTCAACAGTGCCTTCACCGCCGTCGGCAACGGGCTTTATGACTGTTTCTGCGTCGGGAAATACACGTTTTATGCCATCTGCTGTGGCCTTGCCTGCCTCCATGGAGGAAAGGCTGCCTTTGAATGAATCTATTGCGATAACTGCTTTCATTTTGTTCCTCCGAATAGTAGTTTGTATCTATTATAACATTTTTTTGATGTATTGTAAAATGCCTCTGAGGTGTGTTATAATGAGGATAATATATTGGATGAGGTGATATTATGACAGATTGTCTGGCAGTTGCGGCAGGCGGTGCAATAGGCGCGGTATGCAGGTTCCTGATAAGCAGACTTCCCATAGGCAGCGATGACGGTTTTCCGCTAAAAACGTTTATAGTGAATATAACAGGCTGCTTTCTTATTGGACTTGCAGCTGCACTGGCGTTAAAGCATTTTTCGTCTTCTCCGAAGCTGGTGCTATTCCTGAAAGTCGGTATCTGCGGCGGATTTACGACCTTTTCGTCCTTTGCCCTTGAAACGGGCGGCCTTATGGAGAAGGGCGCCTGGCTTACAGCTGCTGCATATGTCATACTGAGCGTAACAGTCGGCATAGCGGCTTTGTTTGCAGCGCAGTTCCTTGCTGAAAGATTTTTCTGAATACAGGTGATGCATATGAGGATTTTTATAGATGCCGACGGCTGTCCCGTAGTTGATATTGCGGTCAGGACGGCAAAAAAGTACGGTCTGGACTGTACCATAATCTGCGATACGGCTCATTCCATACAGCGTGAGTACGCAGATACCATTATCGTTGACAAGGGTGCGGACAGTGCGGATTTCCGCCTTGTTAACCTTGTGTGTGCGGGAGATATTGCCATAACACAGGATTACGGACTGGCGGCCATGTGCCTCAGCAGGCGTGCGGCAGTTCTGAATCAGGACGGCAGGCAGTATACGGAGGAGAATATTTCGGGACTCCTCGAATTCCGTGCTGTATCGGCTAAGATACGCCGCGGCGGAGGACGTACAAAGGGGCTCCCAAAGCGGACTGCCCGGCAGGATAAGGACTTTGAAAGCGCACTTATAAAGCTTATAGGGGGAGAAAAATGAAAATACTGAATCTTCACGGCTTCATGGGTGAGGCCGATAACAAGAATTACAAGGCTCTCTGCGGGATATTGCCTGAGGGAAATATTATCTCGCCCAAGCTGGATTATATGGGTACTGCTCCCGATGACCTCCTTGAGAAGCTGACGGCTATGGTGAGCTCCGATGATTTCATCTTCGTAGGACAGAGTCTGGGAGGCTGGTTTGCGGATAAGCTCAGCCGCCGTTTCAGACGTCCCTGTATACTTACAAATCCCTGTAATTATCCTCACAGGCTGGAGCTTATAATCTCCTCGGGTATATCCGCGGACTATGTTGAACAGTACCGTTGTATGTCCTCTGCTGACAGGAATGAGCGTGCATATACTCTCTGCAGTGAATCGGATACGATATTGCCTGATAATTATGCAGACTGCGTGAAGCTCTCGCGTGTCGTCAGGAGAGTTAACGGCAGCCACAGCACTATTGAAAATGTGGGAGAGCATATTTCATATATGCTTCATGAGATACGGAATGACAGTCTGCTCACGTTTCTTGGCAGGGGCGCGGCTTTTGCCGACGCTCATAACTCGGCATTCTTCACTGAGGGTAACGAACTGGTGCTCATTGACTGTCCCGGTACTTCATACCACAAGGTCAAGAAGATGAACTGGCAGCAGTACGATAATATCTACATCCTTATAACCCATACCCATGGCGATCACAGCGGCGGTACGGGAACTATGCTGCAATATGTATGGTTTGCAAGCTGTATGAAAAAGAAGGTGACAATAGTTGCGCCGTCGGAGGAGGTCAGGGATGACATTCTGCTGCTGCTCATGAGAATAGAGGGCTGCGAGAAGGAGTGGTTCGATATAATCACTGCCGATGAACTGAAGAAGAAATGGTTCATTGCCGCAGTACCCACCACTCATGTAAAGCCACTTGAGGGAAGGTGCTTCGGATATCACCTGAATATACACGGAAATAACACGATCTATACAGGGGATACCGCTACCTTGGCACCCTTCATACCGCTTCTGGAAAGCGGTTCATTCCTGTATACCGAAGCAGCTTATTATAAAAGCGGAGTCCACCTTTACCTGAAGGATATGCTGACAGAGCTGACGGCTCTTGCGGAGAGCGGAGTCCATGTATATCTCATGCACCTTGACGATGAGGAGGAAATACGTAAAATGACAGAGGGTACCCCCCTCAGGCTCGCCCCTCTGGACCAGTAAGCAGAGGCATGACCTGATCGATGGTATATTATGGATGAACAGTGACAAAAGGCATTTATATCGTGACAATTGTCATTGAAGAAATGACAGATATCTCTTGTTTTGACAGCTTCTTTTATGATAGAATAAGAACATAGCAAAGGCTAAAGTTTAAAATGTTCAGGCGCCGGACATTTTTCATTTTAATATCATTTATAAAAAAGGAGTTGTATTAATATGGATAAGATGTCAAAGTATATTATTGAAAACGGTAAAAAGGGTGAGGAGCGCCTTGTTCTGAAAAATGAAAAGGGCGTTCAGATCGCAGCAGGCAAGCTTTTGTCAGCGGATAAGTTTACCCGCAGAAGTCTCAGGAACATTTCAAAGGATGCTGCCGATGCGGACATAGAGCTTCAGCTCAAGGAAGGCTTTGAAGTCAAGGAAGGCACAAAATTCGAGGTGTTCAAAGAAAAGGACGACAAGCTGAACTTCAGATTGAGAGAAAGCGGCGGAAATGTGCTTATTGAAGGCAATTCCTACGATAATATCACAGACTGTCTTGAGGCTGTGAACGAGGCAAGAGAGTCGCTGAGAGATATGTCGTATTCTGCCGAACTGACAGCAATACATAAGATGCCTGCCTTTACAAAGAAGAAGGCTGTTCCGAAATTTGCTTCCATGGCTGAGGAGATCAAGCAGGCAGAGAACCGCAGCAAGGACACCGGCTTCTCTGTGATCATGAGCGAAAAGGAGCGTCCCTCATTTATTATGGGACGTATCTCCGATGAAAAGATCACCTCTGCCAAAAAGGCTATCAGCGCACTTAACTGCTTGCATCATACTATGGGCTTTGAAAATGCAGAGCAGGAATTCTCTGAGGACGACGTTGAGATCAGACAGGATATCAGCGGTACTACCTTCTATCGTATGAAGCAGTACCACAAGGGCATACCTGTTTTTGCCCATACCCTTGTAGTATCAACTGATGCTGAAGGCAATGCAGAGTCCCTCAGCGGTCAGTATCTGAATATCTCCTGTGATGACACCGTGAAGATCACCGAAGATGAGGCAAAGGCCATTGCCGAAAGAAAGTACGGAGAGATCATCAGCTCAGAGGGACTTATCTATTACGTGGACGATGATGATAATACTTCTCTCAGCTGGTGTATCAATACAGAAGAGACAAAGGTCTATGTAAGTGCCGTGAATGGAACTATTTTAAGAACAATGCCTAATCTCTTCACTATTGACATCAATACCAACAGACATATCACAACACTGCTCAATGAAAGAGACGATATAAGCATACTTAATAAAGACGGCGGTTCTCCTTTCAGCCTTTACGACGGAGAAAGGAAGATCGAGATCTATGACGACCATAATAATACAAGAACCGAGACCGCAGTTGAAGCCACATCCGAAGGAAGCACTGTGCTTTCAGATTCTCAGGCAGTTACCGCTTATAACAATATCAAGAAGGTATATGATTATTACCGCGGAGTACTTGGACATAAAGGTGCTGACGGAAAGGGCAAAAAGATACGTATTGTTATGAATTATCATGAATATACAAATAGACCCAATGCCTGCTTTGCTTCCGGTGAAAAGAGGTTTACCAAGATATGTCTTGCTACAAGAGGCGGTTATGAAAGAAGCCTTGATGTAATAGGCCATGAGTTTACTCATGCGGTAGATAATGCAATATGGGCTCCTGTATATGAGAATCAGTCAGGTGCTCTTGACGAAGCATATGCTGATATAATGGGTGAATTTGTTCAGGATGACACTCTTGATACTCATGGTGAAAATAAAACTCTCCGTTCTCCCCGCAAGTTTGACAACGGAAAAACCATGAAAGATTATAAAAGCCTTGGCGATAAAGAAAAGCCGGGTCTTGCAAACGATCAGGGATATGTGCATGATAATTGTCAGATCATGACACATACGGCATATCTTATCCAGAAAAAATGGCTTACTGTAAACAGACGCAACAGATATGACCTTTCTGCACTGTTCTTTAAGTCAATGCAGTATTTAGGCCAGAGGAGCAATTTCAGTGACTGCTTCTATGCTCTGGTAAGAGCAGCCCTGACAATGAAGGTTGATGTAAAGTATTCTTATGAGAGACAGAAAAATATCGGAGCTATTGCCGATGCTTTCCTTGAAACAGGTATTTTCCCGAATATTACTTCTTATACCAGTGCACATAAAAATATCAAGGTAAAAGGAAGGGTGACAGATTCGAATGACGGATATGCTGTTCCCGGTGTAACGGTAAGTGCATATCTGGCAAGCGGCGGCAAGTGTACATGGTCAACGGTAACGAACTCTAACGGTGAATATGAGATATCGCTTCGTGAAAATGAGAATTGTATCATTAAATTCTCAAGATGCGACGGATATATGGGTGAGATCAAAACAGGCAAGATCACATCTAAGAACTGCGGTCCATGGAATTTCGTGTCGAAAATAAGCAATTATATCACCAAATCGTCATTCAGGATATGCGGTCATGTAATGAACCCCGATACAGGTCGTACAGTGGCAGGTGCCACAGTAAAGATCGTAAAGGGCAAGCATACCGATAGTCAGGTAATGACAATGAAGCCCGAGGTAGAGCTCAAAACAGACGCCAACGGATATTTCTGCACATACGCTCTGCCGAAGGGAGAGTATGATGTCTGGGCATATTCTGAGATAAGTCATTCCGAGTATTGCCGGACGAGTATAGCCCATGTCAACAACAGCACTGATCCCGAGTATATCCTTAATCTGACCAAAAAGAAGCGCTACTATGTTACAGGTTTCTGTATCCAGGCAGCAAATACACAGAGCGGTGCCAAGGACCTTGTCGGCGCAGGCAAGACTCTGATAGATGTAGATCTTAACAAGGGAGCAGGAGGCGACTGGATCTATATGAGCTACTGTGTCGGTAATAGTGTAAATCCCATAACCAATCTTCTTATCTATGAGAGCAATAAGAAGGAGACCTGGAAGACAAAGACCATCACTCACAATGGTATAAAGGCTGTATACAGCCGTCTGGACATTGATCTTAACAAGGGAGCAGGCGGAAAATACATTTACATCTGCTCAACACGCGATAAGCAGTTCCGTCCGCTGACAAAGCTTGATGTTGTCGTCCGCGGCAGCGGTGTGGTACGTGCGCCTTACTGGTCGGGAGTCCGCAGCGTAAAGGCATCTGATAAGTCGGTAGACTCGTATTCGGACCTCAATGCAGGCGTAAGGGGCAGCAGCGACATCTATCTCATGCAGACAAGAAAGGAGATAATGTAAAAGCATAAATTGTACGGCGTATGATAGGATATGCGGCATGAGAACTGCCGCATAATAAAAAAGGGCTGTTGAGATGATCCTCTCAACAGCTCTTTCGTTTGTATTATGTATTATCAGAGTATAGCCCAGCCTGCGCCGCTCTTGAACTTTCCGTACTTAACGCCGTTTACCATCTGCTCTTGAACGATGGTGAATACGCTGCCCTCTGAAAGTGTTGTTTTTACTTCGCTTGAGCCTGCTGCCGTATAAAGCTTTGTACCCTTTTCAAAACGTTTTGTGTAGTTTGTTGCAACAGGTCCCCAGTTGAGGTTCTCACTCAATATAGCCCAGCCTGCACCGCTCTTGAACTTGCCGTACTTAACGCCGTTTACAGTCTGCTCTTCAACGATAGTATACACGTTTGCAGATGTAAGAGTTGTTGTTACCTGGCTTGAACCGGGAGCTGCGTAGAGCTTTGTGCCGCTCTCAAATCTCTTGGTATAAGGGCAGTTCTGGTTTTCGTTTCCTGACGGTTTGTTTGAAAGAAGAGCATACCAGTCTACATTTGTAGTTCCTGACTGGAGTTTGGATGCCGATACCCAGCCGTCAGCAGCCAGACCTCTGCCTGAGGTTACAGCGCTGTCGATAACATGATACTGGCCGTTTCTGTAGCCTGTTATAGCTATAAAGTGTCCGTAGACGTGAACTACAGCAACTCCACCGCTGCTAAGGTGATTGATAAATCTTGAGTCTGTGACCTTGCCTGAGTACATTCCATCCATGGTAAACTTGTATGCGTCACCGTAAGCTGCCTGAACATGGCTGAAGAAAATATCTCTGTATGTACCGCCTGCACCGGGTCTGTAGCCTCCGTCATTTACGCCCCATGTTGCAACTGCCTTTGCGTCTGCATAAGTATAGTTAAGTGCATAGATGGCATTGCAGAAAGCGAATACGCCGCAGGCTGATACCTTCATATTATTCTGAGAGGGATCTGTTGAATACTTTGTAAAATGAACATTAGCCCACTGAGAATCCCACTGATTGTAGAGCCTTCCGTTTTCATATGCAGCAGATGCGCATATAGGTGTTATTGTGCTGAGATTTGATGATACGGGTGCAGCCATTCCTGCGAAACAGAGTGATACAGCCATGAGAGCTGCGATTGACTTCTTAAACATAATTTTTTCCTCCTGAATTTTAACATTTTGATTTTAATGATTTTTTATTAAGGGTTATTATAATTCCTGACGTCAGATTGCTTCGTTTTTTCCTTACAAGTATACTTTACATCAAAGAGCGTCTTTCTTCAATCAAACGGGAGTAAGGAGGAGATTTTTTGGAGTAAACGGGGGATTCGGGGGAAAAAAGAGATAATAACAGCCTGAAATGGCTTAGTATAGGGGAATATGGCAGCCACACACATGAAAGATCAAGGGATAAGAGCAATTATTTCACCGTATATTGACCAAAAAGGGCTAATAGCTCTGTAATTAAAGTGAAAAGGGCGTATTCTTTATTATAAAAGGGATCGCTGGGGTCATGACGAACTTGTTGCCTCAGATAGCCGGGAGTTCTGCAATTCCGACAATGTTACCTATCTGAAATAACGGATCACATTGTCTATAGACTGAAAAAGAAAAGGATCAGCGGAAAACGCTGATCCTTTAATTTATTTCGCATCTGTGTTCTGCACAGATCGGTTCTTTTCATCATTTATGAGAAGTTCAAGCTCTTTTTCTGTAAGCGGACGGTATTCTCCTGCTTCAAGGGAGGAGTCCAGGGAGAGTCCTCCTATACTGTCGCGTCGCAGGTAGAATATCCTGCAGTGGACAGCTTCAAGCAGCCTTTTTACTTCATGCTTCTTGCCCTCGTGTATTGTAAGGATTCCCGCAAAGGCGGGACCGTCCGGATTTTTCATATATTTTTCACGGCGCTTTGCGGGCATGAAGGCTTCCAGCTCTGCTGTGCGGTATTCCTTTATCAGTCGGAATTCCGCAGAACGGGCGGTAAAGCCCGCAAGCTCCATGCCACATTCCAGTCTGTGCTGCTTTTCTGCGTCCATAGCTCCCAGCGCGTAGAAAAAATAGGACTTGCTGATATGTCTGTCAGGCTGCATTATCCTGAAATCGAGATCCCCGTCATCAGTGAGTATGAGCAGTCCGCAGGTGTCCATATCCAGCCGCCCGACAGGATGAAGTCTTTCTGCAAGTTCTTTTGGAAAATAGTCCATAACTGTCCTGTGGACTGCATCTGTGCGGGCGGTGACGCAGCCCTGGGGCTTATTGAACATATAATACAGCATTTTTTCCTCCGGTATTATTTTCTGTAAAGCCTGGGGATATGATCCGGGACTATAGTGCGGAGATACTCGGTGAATCGCACAAAGCCCTCTTTGTCAAAATCAGGCTCGGAGCAGGCTATCGAAAATTCCGTTTCATCGTAGAAGCTGTACCAGCCGGTTTCGATGAAGCCGTTGCGCAGGTAAAAATCCCGTCTGTGCAGGCGAACGGAGTTGTTGCCGCAGCTTTCGTCGGGAGCTTCAAATTCAGTGACTATCTGAGTATCGGGATAGAATTCCGTGAGAAGCTTCAGGGCGCGGCTGCCGATACCCTTTGAGCGCATATCCGAGCTGACTGCGAAATATGCAAGATAGCGGATATTCCTGTATTTCCTAACTGTAAAGAAGCCCACCGGAGTATGGTCTGCGTATATGCCCAGCATATCGAGGTTGCCGTCTGAGCCCGAGTCGTAGAGGTCGTCCAGAGAATTCCTCTCGTTGGCAGGGAATGCTTTGTTGTTTATCAGGTCAAGGATCTCCTTGTCGCGGTCGTCCCTGAATACCTGTTTTAATTGTACTGTCATAGTTACCTCCGTTTTTGCAGGTCTGTATACAAATTATAGCAGTCGGCAGCATCGTTGTCAATGCCGGCTGCGGAGGCACCGAAACGGAGATCGTTTTTCGTGGGTGAAAAGTCGGAGATTTTGTTTTTTGTCTTATCATTTTATTGTTATGAACAATGCAAAGTATAGTTACATTTTTAATAAATAGCAATAATATGTACAAACGTGCAGTGAATGTATCATAATGATTTTTTGTGGAAATTGCTCGGTTGAAATCACGATTTGCACGCAGATACGTTGCTTTTGCCTAATTTTGGGCATAAAGTTTGCTTCCGTTTGCGCAATATCTGACCGACAAGAGCGATGAGCGCAATATTTGACTTGTATTACTCATAGTGAAAATACTATAATTATGTACAGATAGACATATAACCTTGTTCATTATTCTGAGGGATACTTAATCTTAAAAACAACTCAGAAGGAGTGATCAAAGTGAAAATGAAAACGTTCAGAAAGATCATCGGCGGAACAGTATCTGCACTGATGATCGCAACAAGCATGCCTGTCGTTGCTTCAGCTGCTGATCAGCAGACAAGAGGTAACATCGGCGGCTTCGACTACGAGATGTGGAATCAGAACGGACAGGGCCAGGCCTCAATGAATCCCGGTGCAGGTTCTTTCACATGTTCTTGGAGCAATATCGAGAACTTCCTCGCTCGTATGGGCAAAAACTACGACAGCCAGAAGAAGAATTACAAGGCTTTCGGAAACATCGTTCTTACTTATGATGTAGAGTACACACCAAGAGGAAATTCATATATGTGCGTATATGGATGGACAAGAAATCCTCTCATGGAATATTACATCGTTGAAGGTTGGGGCGACTGGAGACCACCCGGAAACGATGGCGAAGTCAAGGGTACTGTTACAGCTAACGGAAATACCTATGACATTCGCAAGACAATGCGTTACAACCAGCCTTCACTGGATGGTACAGCAACATTCCCTCAGTACTGGAGCGTTCGTCAGACAAGCGGTTCTGCAAACAACCAGACCAACTACATGAAGGGAACGATCGATGTAACCAAGCATTTTGACGCATGGAGTGCAGCAGGTCTCGATATGTCCGGTACACTTTACGAGGTTTCACTCAATATCGAGGGTTACCGTTCAAACGGTTCTGCAAATGTAAAGAGCGTTAACGTTACACAGGGAGGCTCTTCCGATAACGGTGCTCAGCAGCAGAACAACGACTGGAACCAGCAGAACAACAACCAGCAGCAGAATAACGACTGGAACAACCAGAACAATGACTGGAGCAACTGGGGACAGCAGAACGGCGGCTTCGACTGGAACAACCAGAATCAGAACAACGACTGGAATCAGTGGAGTCAGCAGAATGGCGGCTTCGACTGGAACAATCAGGGCGGTTTTGACTGGAACAACCAGGGTCAGCAGCAGAACAATGGCTGGGACTGGGGCAGTATGGGTCAGCAGAACGGCGGCTTTGACTGGAATAACCAGAACAATAACCAGCAGAATGCTTGGAACGGCTGGGATAACAACAATAACTGGAACCAGTGGGATCAGAGCAACCAGTGGAACAACCAGCAGCAGAATAACGACTGGAATCAGTGGAATAATCAGAATCAGAACAACGACTGGAACAACTGGGGACAGCAGAATAATGACTGGAACCAGTGGAATAACCAGAACCAGAACAACGACTGGAACAACTGGGGACAGCAGAATAACGACTGGAACCAGTGGAATAACCAGGGCCAGAACAACGACTGGAATAACTGGAACAACCAGAACAACAACTGGGATTGGAACAACCAGAACAACAACCAGCAGAACACATGGAACGGCTGGGACAATAACAACAACTGGAACCAGTGGGATCAGAACAACCAGTGGAACAACCAGCAGCAGAACAATGGTTGGGACTGGAATAATCAGAACCAGAATAATGACTGGAACCAGTGGAATAACCAGAACCAGAACAACGACTGGAATAACTGGGGTCAGCAGGGCGGCTTCGACTGGAACAGCCAGGGCCAGAACAATGACTGGAACAACTGGGGCGGCCAGAATAACGATTGGAACAACCAGAACAACAACCAGCAGAACGCTTGGAACGGTTGGGACAATAACAACAACTGGAACCAGTGGAATAACCAGAACCAGAACAACGACTGGAACAACCAGGGTCAGCAAGGCGGCTTTGACTGGGGCAATATGGGCCAGCAGGGCGGCTTTGACTGGAACAACCAGGGTCAGCAAGGCGGCTTCGACTGGAGCAGCATGGGCCAGCAGGGCGGCGGCTTTGACTGGAACAATCAGGGCCAGCAGGGCGGCAACATTGACTGGAGCGGCATGGCCGGCGGATTCAATAATGACAATAACAGCAATATAGGCTCAGATCCCGGCAACGGCGGTAATGCAACATCAGGTCTGAATGCAAAGATCAGACAGGATATGCCTACATCTGTTCCCGCAGGAGCAGAGAAGAGCGGCGGCTGCAAGGTTGAGAAGAAGACCTATAACTGTAAATTCACAGGCGGACAGAAGAGCTGTAATGTAATTCTTCCTCCTAACTATAATGCAAGCAAGCAGTACCCTGTAATGTACGTTCTCCACGGTATCGGCGGTGACGAAAACAGCATGGTAAGCGGTATGGGCGTTCAGGAGCTTCTTGCAGGCCTTACTTCAAGCGGCCAGGCTGAGGAAATGATCATCGTTCTTCCCAGCCAGTACACAAGCAAGAACGGCAACGGCGGCGGCGGTTTCGGTATCAACCAGGAGACCTGCGCTGCATACGACAACTTCCTCTATGATATCTCTGACAGCCTTATTCCTTTCATCGAGGCTAACTACTCTGTAAAGACAGGCCGCGAGAACAGAGCTATCACAGGATTTTCAATGGGAGGCCGTGAGGCTATCTACATTGGTCTTATGCGTCCTGACCTCTTCGGTTATGTAGGCGGTGCTTGTCCCGCTCCCGGAATCACACCTGCAACAGATATGTTCATGACACATCCCGGTTGTATGCAGGAGAGCGAGATGAAGTTCAGAAACGTAGGTCCCGAGCCTGCTGTATTCATGATCACAGGTGGTACAAACGACTCAGTTGTTGGTACATTCCCCAAGCAGTACAGCGATATACTGACAAAGAACGGCGTTGAGCACGTTTACCAGTCTATCCCCGGCGGCGGACATGGCGGAGATTCTGTAAAGCCTCATCTCTACACATTCATGAGATACGCTTTCAAGTAATATAAGTTTATCCACAGAATGAAAACATGATACTATAAAAACAGCTGACGCTGTCCATTACGGACAGCGTCGGTTTTTATTATATGCCAAAAGAAGCGCCGCTGATAAATTATCAGCGGCGTCAGCATTAAAGGTATTTTCTGGAGGAGATCTTCCACTTTCCGTTCTCTAATCTGAGGAATATGAGCATCCACTCTTCTCCGAGCTCGGGCTCGTCGACACATGCTCTGAATGTGATAGTTGATTCTGTTGTCTTTACGATCTCTGTTTTTCCTGTAAAGTTGTAAGCACCTGATGAATATAAATCGAAGACTGATTCGTCGGTATAGCAGTAGAGCTTGCCGTCCTGTTCAACGTAAGTCGGGATACGGTTGCATGGTGCGTCGGGATATTCCATACATTCGTCCATGAAATTAGCCTGCATTGCGCCGTATGTACGTTCAGAGAAATATTTCTCGATATCCCTTATGGAAGTAAACTCGGGATCGGTAACTCTTTCATATGTAACGTGAGGATTGTCTGGCAGCTGCGGAAAATCCAACTTTAAGGTGTCGCTGCTGTCTTTTTCGATGTCTATGCCCTTAGACAGAGCCAGCAGTTGGTTAAAGCCGTTTATCGTTTCCTGTGCGATGGTTTCGGGATCGCCGTTTTCTGGATTGTACGGTCTCAGTGCCTCATAGTTCTCAAAATCTTTAAGCTTCCATTTGCCGTCCTCGAGTATCATGCGTAATATCAGGTACTCCGAATCGTAATGGATACCGGTGCTGCTACTGTACTGAATACGATTGCGGACTCTTATGTCCAGTGAGTCGTCGGAAAAATCGTATACAGAGACATCGTCTGCAAGATCAAGGAAGATACTGCCGATACACTCCTTGAAGTACAGCTTTCCGTTTATTTCCTTGAACATTGAATCATTATATTTCTCGCTGTCATAGATAAATGTGTAAGACTGGCTGAGCATAGGTTCTGCTATATGATCTGTCACATATTCTTTAACATCTTCGAGAGTTCTGAAGCTTGAATTTACAACTTCGTTATAGACTGATTCTTCGGTGTCGTTGTTGTATTTGAAAGATTTATCCTTGTTGACCTGGATACCCATGCCGTTGGCCATCTGTTCGATAGCCTGATAGTGAGCGATCACTTCGTTTGCGATCTCGACCTTTTCATTGCGTATAGTCACATCGTTGTCTTTGACCAGCGATTCGTTGCTGATCTTCCAGTGTCCGCCTACAAGCATAACGTGGAGGTTTACCCCGACATAATCATTAATGCCCCCATAATCCATAGTAAGATCGAAGCTGCTGCCGTTATAATTGCAGATTTTAAAGTCATTTATATCCACGTTGAGGGGAAGGCTCAGATCACTGCTTTCATTTTTGCTTTCATTGAAGTACAGTTTACCGTCATTCTCTGTGAAGCGTACAAAAGGAAAATATTCAGAAGAGAACATCCGGTCATCACATTTTCTGAAATACTCACCTGCAAGAAAGGTACTGAGATAATTCCTCAGCTCCTGTTTGTTGTTCCATTCGCCTGTGACTCTTTTGTAAACAATTCCGTATTCTGTAAAAGTATCGTTTGCGTCAAGTTCTATTCCGTCAGGTGTGCCGTTTAAGACAGAGTTGAGATTGTAAAGCTTTGTCAGAAGAACCGCCGCTTCTTCTCTGATATCCGTCATTTCCTCATCATCAGGAGTATGATCTGCGGCAGAGGTGCCTGTTGCGTCCTCTGAGGTGGTATTGATCGTAGTGGGCTCATTGGCGGTATCCGAAGTGTTTTTGCGTCCCCTGTTCATGTTAAGAGCGGTGCCTGCAATGCCTCCCGCAAGCACAAGACAGGCTGCCAGAGCGGCGAACTTGTGCCATTTCGGACGCTGATAGCGCTCAACTCCGCTTACCTCGTCTGCACTTTCACTTATGTTTATATTTCTTTCTTTGTTCATTTTATCCAGCTTTTTCTTACTCATAGCCAGCATCCTCGCTTTTTCTTCTTTGGAGAGGACAGGAACTCCCGAAAGGAGCTCGATTGTCTTGTCGTCTGCATTCTCAAGCATATCTAATTTACGCTCATCTCTCATCGTCCGCATCTCCTTATATCATGATACCGGCAGCAGCCAGGGTGGTTTTCAGCTTTTCAAGTGCTCTTGCAGCTCTCATTCTTACTGCGGAAGCCTTCATTGAAAGCAGCTTCGCTATCTCTGAAGAAGATCGGTCGTAGTAGTATTTCTGGATCAGGATAGTTGAATCAGGTTCGCCGAGCTCGTTGATCTTGCTAATGAGAATACTGCGTGTTTCAGCCAAATCGGAATCAGCTTCAATATCCTCATCCGAGCCGATACTGAAAAGCTCGTCCTCGGAATTGTCGGAGAAGTGTCCGTTTTTAGCGGCAAGACTGTGAAAAGCATTGATAGCGCGGCGTTTTGCAACAGTGCCTATGTAGCCCTTCATGTCGCTGCCGTTGCTGCTTTCGGTATCATATCCGAAGAAAACGTCCGCAAAAATATCGCTGACACATTCCTCAATGTCTTCTCTCGAAGCTGTGCTTCTGAGCTTGTTGTAGACTATCGCATATACATAATCGCAGTAATTTTCAAAAAGTGCGTCGTATGCCGCGTCACGCGATCTTTTGTATATGGTGCAGTATTCTTTGCCTGTCATCATTATCCTCCTGATGAGTTGAAAGTGTTCCATGGAGTTGTGCTTTCATAAATAACATTCAAGTGCCGGCGACCAACTGTCACACTTTTGCGAAAAATTTTTTCTGAGGAGCTTTTTTGCGGAGCATCTGCGGAATGAACAAAGGCGCGTGGCACCGCAGAGACTCCTATATAATAATCTAACATCAAACCCGTTCAATGTCAAGGAAATATGTATAGGGCAGGGGATTTTGCACGGGAATGTATTGAAAAAAGCAGAACAGAGTGATATAATTATAATATATCATATATAAAAGAAGGTATAAAGCACATGAACAGTATCAGCGAAAACATTCCCAATGGGCTCACATATCCCGAGATAAGCGATTCATGCTGTGAGATCGGCGATATCAAGCCTGATATTATCAAGGATTACGAAATAGTTGTAGTTGGAGCAGGTGCTTCGGGAGTTCCTGCGGCAGGTTGGGCAGCCGAGCTCGGAGCAAAGACCGCCATACTTCAGAAGGAGCAGACGGTGGTATCTCAGGGCAACTGCGGCTCTGCTATAATAAAGTCACGTTCCACTGAGGCAGGAATAGCCAAGTGGATACATCATACCAACAGTCTCTGCGACTGGAGAGCCGATACAAAGCAGCTCCGCGCCTATGCCGAGAATTCCGAGGAAGCCATGATGTGGTTCCTCAACCGTGCCGGTCTCACTAATGAGACAGAGTACGGCGACGGCAGCAAGGTGGACAGCAACACTGACAGTGCAAAACTTCTCAACGACGGTGATAGGCTCTGCGCCTTCAGGAGCACCAGCGGCGATTTTACAGGCGTATGGAAGGATCGTATGAACAGCTACGACTACGGCGATGACCACTGCTATTTCTGGGCTCCGTGGATAGGCCCCAAGCCGCTTAATGTAGGCAATGCGCTTCATAACGTCCTCAATAATATCATGGCAAAGTATGAAAATCTGCACGCATATTTCTCAACTCCTGCCGTAAAACTCGTAATGGACGGCGGCAGAGTGTCAGGCGTTATCGCAAAGGACAAGGACGGAAGGTACATACAGTTCAACGCCTCGAAGGCAGTGATACTTGCAACAGGCGATTATACCAACAACCCGTCCATGGTAAAGCGCTGGTGTCCTGATATTGCGGAGTTTGACAAGAAGCAGCACGGCAAGACAGGCGACGGCCATATCCTTGCCATAAGCGCAGGCGCCAGAATGGAAGCTCTCGGCCACACCAAGATGATGCACGATTTTGACTCTGCCCTCATGTTCGAGGAGCCCTTCCTCTACCTCAATATGAACGGCGAGCGCTTCACCAATGAGTATACGGGCTTCGTTTATATGGGAAACCTGCTGAAGTATCAGCCGAAATTCAAGGGGACGATGCTCGATCCCGAACACAGTGAAGGCTCCAGAGGCTGGTACTGCGCTGTTTATGACAGCAGCTACACGGAATGGGACAGGGACAGCTTTGTTGACGGCTGTGTTCCGCCCTTTGTTATG
This sequence comes from Ruminococcus flavefaciens 007c, assembly GCF_000571935.1. Lineage (GTDB taxonomy): Bacteria > Bacillota > Clostridia > Oscillospirales > Ruminococcaceae > Ruminococcus > Ruminococcus flavefaciens_F. The sequence continues at coordinate 100,741 of NZ_ATAX01000036.1, forward strand.
GAGAAGTTCATACCGGGAGCGGTTGAGGAGCCGCAGGGCGTGTTCAGGAACCTCATAGATCTTCACAGATGCGATACCCTTGAGGAGCTGGCAGGCGAGCTTGGCATACCCTTCGACAAGATGAAGGCTTCCGTAGACCGCTACAACGAGCTATGCGAAAAGGGCTGCGATACTGACTTCGGCAAGCCTGCGAAGTATATGCACAAAATAGAAAAAGCTCCTTTCTGGGGAGCAAGAAAGCATATCCGTGTTTCTGCCGAGGTCTCGGGAGTCATCACCAACGAGAATGCTCAGGCTCTAGGTGCGGACGGCAAGCCCATAGAGGGACTTTACTGCGCGGGAAATCTGGGCGGACCGTTCTACGGTGGAGCAGATTATCCCTTCCATCAGACAGGACTTTCTCTGGGAAGATGCTATACCTTTGGCATGATAGCCGCAAAGCACGCTCTCGGCAAGCTCTGATACATAAGCTTTGCGCGTAGTATTTCTGATATGCTGTCAGAAGTACTAAGGTGTCTCTGCTGACAGTGGGGCAGGGCTATGCTATAATGCTTACAATATAAACCGGAATTTGTGCAGGTCAATATATGTGCTTAGTCTGCGATAGAAAAAAGATTAAAGAAGATACGGTTATAAAGGAGGTTTAAGGGATTAAATGGATAATACATATATAATCAGAGAGGCTGTTCCGGATGATGCAGAGAACATGATCTTATATCTTAATCAGGTAGGCGGAGAATCCGATAATTTGCTGCACGGAGAAAATGAATTTCTTGTTCCGATCGAAGGCGTAAAACGAAAATTAGCCATGAGCAAGGATTCGGAGAATAGTATTGTCCTGATAGCTCTTGAAAACGAGCAGATTATTGCGAGAGCCGAATTAGAGGGATATTATCCGGCCAGAATTCATCACAGGGCTAAATTCTCGATCTCAGTAAGAAAGGATCACTGGAATCAGGGAATAGGAACAGAAATGATAAAAAGGATTTTCGAGCAGGCAAAGAAGATAAATATCAGAATTATAGAACTGGAAGTAATTACTGATAATGCAGGTGCTATTGCTTTGTATCATAAAATGGGATTTATTGATATAGGGATATATAAAAACTATTTTTATGTAAACGGGACGTTTAAAGATGCGATAGTAATGCAGAAAATACTATAAAATATAAGATATGACAATCCTGATCTATCTTTATAATCAGATAAAACACACTGCCCCGAAGCGTTCTTTATCCGCTTCGGGGCAAAACTTCTGTATGGGAGGTTTTTATATAAGGTTTTGAGTTAAAGTACTATATCCTTCTCACGCGGTTTAATCATCTTATTATCTCTTCCTCATCGGTTATGACAAAGCCGCAGCTGAGATACATTGACACGGCACCTTTGTTCACATCGGCTGCGTGAAGGATTATTCTTTCGGAATTCCTCTGCTGAAGCAGGGCAACTGCAAATCGCAGCAGTCTCATGCCGATGCCCTTGCGCTGATGCTCCTTTGCTACAAAAAGATCGTCGATCTCATTGTCGAATACTGCAACAGAACCGATAATAGCGCCGTTTTCTTCGAGAATAAAGATGTTTTCACGGTTTTTAAGCAGCTCATCACTGCTTTTGCAGCATTCCCGCGGCAGTCCGAGAGAGCTCCTCATTTTATGGAAGCAGTCCTCGTATATCCTTTTATATTCCCGGTGATCCTCGGCTTTATAGTGCCTCGGTCTCAGGCTTTCACTGACGGGATCACCTCTGTATTCCATAGTGTATGCGGAAAATCTCATAGTTACGCTCCTTTGTTCCGATACTGTCTGACTGAAAAGATAATATCATACTTTCCATAATGTGTCAACCGCTTTTATCGGAGCATTATGTCCGCTGAAAGCATTGACAACATCGCTGCTGTGCAATATACTTTATATAGACATACAGCCTGAGTGAATTCATAATGAGATCTTGAAAAAATCTTCTGCACGGTGAAATATCACCGCAGATAATACGACTTAATAAGTAAGAGGACCTCATGCCTCTTGAAAGGGGGCTTATGCCATGGATGACGCGTCTATTATGGAATTGTTCCGAAAAAGAGATGAAAATGCTATTGCCGAACTGAGGCAGAAATATGAAAAGCTGTGCTTTTATATCGCAGGAAATATCCTTTCTCAGCGCGAAGATACAGAGGAATGTGTAAATTCGGCGTATTTTGACCTGTGGCAGAAAATACCGCCCGAGTGTCCCGAGGACCTCAGGACATACCTTTGCCGCATAGTCAAGAACAAAGCGCTGGACAGGCTGAGATACAACTCTGCGGAAAAGAGGAATCCGATACTCACGGTATCTCTTGAAGAGCTGTCTGAGTGCATACCCGACAGAGCTGACGAAAGACTCTCGGCGGAAAAGCTTGCGGAGCTGATAAGCAGCTTCCTCAGGACTCAGGACGAAAGGCGCAGAAAGATATTCGTCAGGCGTTACTGGTACGGCGATACTCTTTCAGCCATTGCAGAGCTTTATGGTATGAACGAAAAGACAGTGGCTACCGATCTTTTTCGGACAAGGAAGAAACTGAAAGTCTTTTTACGGAAAGAGGGTTATGATTATGAATGAGCGGAAGATACTCGAAGCCATAAATATGATCGACGATGATCTTATAAAGGAAGCTTCGGCAGACGATAAAGTGCCTGAAAATGTCGGAAAAGGTTTTGATAATGATATTACGGTCTCGGGAGTTGAGAGGTACAGCAGGATAAAATGGCACAGATTTGCGGCTATAGCCTCGTCAGTGCTTCTTATCGCAGGTATCGGAGCATTCGGTATCCATTTACTGAAAAACGGCTCTTTCAAGCTGAATGAAGGGGAGACTCCCGTAAATGCGCCAAGTGCTGCTGAATATGCGGCAGAAGCTGAGACGGAGGCAACTACTGTCAGGGCTGAGCCCACCGAGGCTCTTCCCGAAAAGATCTTCACGGCACCCGAGCTTCCTGCCGAGCTCAAGGGGAAGAAGATAATGGATCTGCAGCCGGAATACTGCTACGCCTTTAACATTGAAGAGCTGGAAAACAATGCGGAAAACTCAGATAATATCATCTTCGGAAAGGTCGGCGGCATAACCTATGAGTCTAAGGGCGGTACGGCATATACCCGTATAGCCCTGCTGGCAGCGGGAGATGTCAGAGGACAGGTCTCTGAAGGTGAAAAGGTCATAGTTGATCTTGTGGGCGGCTATATCTCCTACAAGGATAAGGCAGGGGAGCTCCTGAATATGACAGGCGGCAAGTACGGCGACGGCACGAATATGACCGAGGAGGAGATGGAAAATACCTATTATCATGAGATAGTGGAGAGCGGAGAGGTTCCCATTATCGGAAAGGAATACGCCTTTTTCGTAGGTGCGAAGGGTAAAGACTCCTATGAGGTCATCGGCCTTGAATATGGCATACTCTACAAGCACTGCAGCAGCTATATCCAGCGCACAAGGCAGGGATACAATATCTATACCCTGGATGAGCTTGAGGCTATGCTGTCAGCTTCAAAAAAGAATTCTTCCGATAACGTGCCCGTGACTGGAACAGTGCCTGCCGATGAGGAGATTACGACCACCGAAGCGTCTGAAGAAAGGAATAATACAGCAGTCACCACCATGACACAGACTGAGGTTCAGTGGAAAACTTCACCTGCAAATGCAAGCACTCTTCCAAAGCCTGTAACTGTCACTACCGCAGCGGTGCATTATCCCGATGAAAAGACTACAACTGGCGCGCCGGTCAATCCCTATGCTCCCGGGCTGCACGAACCCGGGTTTGGTTGGAGCAACTATCTTTCATGGTATCCCGAGGATACAACGTGGCTTTATAATATACTGGAAGGTCTTGATTATCGTCCCTACACCTGCGACGGAATACCTGAGGGCATTATCAATGGCAGCAACGGCCTTGTCTATAAGCTGAATTTCTCGGAACGCTGGGTATGGCGGAATGGACCAAATGGGCAGGAAGAAGCAGATATGCCTGAAGAACTCTACCGCTATTTTGTCAACTGAGCTACAGGAAACGGATTATGAAAAAGATAATTGAACCTATAGCAGCTATAACCGCATTGATAATATGTCTCTGGGCTGTAATTTGCCCTCTGTCCGTACTGCCGATACTCATATAGAAGTATTAAGCCATAGTATTTCTGATGTAAAGTCAGAAGTACTATGGCTTTTCCATTGACAATGCGTCAAAGTAGTGATATAATTAATTATCAATATAAATCGGAATTTGACGGGGGGGAGAAAGTGATATGAACAGCATTGTTTCAGAGTGGTATGAAGAAAAAAAGAATGTTGATGAAATGCGAAATTGGAATCCTGCACTGAAAGAATGGGAACGGTCGGTTATCAGTTTTTTTCCACCAGGCGCCAGAATATTGGATATTGGCTGCGGTTTGGGACGAGAAGCATTTGCATTATCCGATTTTGGATATAATGTAGTCGGAATTGACATTTCAAATGAAGTAATCACACAGGTAAAACAGTTGTCCGCAGATAAAGGATATCATATTTCATTTCAGGAATATGATGGGGAACATCTGAATTTCGATGCAGAAGCATTCGATGTCATAATTATGTGGGCGCAGACATTTGGATTGCTGTATGGAAACAAATTCAGGAAGGACTATTTGTCAGAATGTAAAAGAGTCCTTAAAAAAGGCGGATTATGTAGTTTTTCAGCACATGATTACAGGTTTCTGACGGAGCATTATCCAAATTGTCTGGATGATCACAGGTTCTATCCTTTTGCCGATTCCGTAATATACTGGGAGGCATTTGAAGCGGCTGATCTGATACAGTTTGCAGAGCTGGCGGGCTTTGAGGTTCTCCTTTGTGAAAAAGGAAACATTTATAAGCCGGAGGACGGAACGATTCTGCATTGTTTATGCAGAAAATAATCCGGCAAATTCTGATTTATCTGAGCAGATAAATACAATGCCCCGAAGCGCTTTTGAAACGCTTCGGGGTAAAACTTCTATATGGGTATCCGTCATAAGGGCGGAGGGCTTTTTTATCAAGGGTGATGTTAACGGCGACGGAGTCTTTGATTCTGCCGACCTTGAAGCCCTGCAAAAATGGCTCCTTGCGGCACCTGATGCTGAGCCTGTTGATCCGAGGGCAGCCGACCTGTGCAGGGACGGCGTTACCGATGTGTTTGACCTTACGGCAATGCGCAGGAAGCTCAGCGGCTCGCCGCAGACCGTGAAAATAAGCTCTCCCTCCTGTAAGGCAGCGGCTTTCGGCTGCATAAACAACGGTGAGCTGCTCTATTCCGAGAATATAAACGAGCCTGTAGCTCCCGCCAGCCTTGCAAAGCTGCTCACTGCCTCTGTGGCTCTAAAATATCTCAGTGCCGATACGGTGATAACCGTGGGCGCGGAGCAGAGCCTCGTAAATCCGGGCTCAAGTCTCTGCCTTATACAGAGAGGAAACCGCCTGAAGCTTTATGATTTGCTGACTGGTATGCTCATGGCGTCGGGCAACGATGCGGCATATACCGTGGCTGTTTCGGCTGCAAGAGCAGCTACTCCCGACAGGGAAATGAACGATAGTCAGGCTGTTGAGTATTTTGTTGAGCTTATGAATGAGTATGCTTCTTCAATAGGCATGGACAGCAGCAATTTCGTCAATCCCGACGGCTGGGACGACAGCGGGCAGTACACCACCGTATCCGATCTTATGAAGCTTGCCGCTCATGCATATTCGGTCACCGAGATAAAGGAGATAACAAAGACCAGCCGCAAAAACGTTGTGTTTGCTTCGGGGGAGAACGCCTCTTGGACAAATACCAATCAGCTCCTTGACAGGAACAGCAGCTATTTCTGCGCCGAGGCCGTAGGCATGAAAACAGGCACCACCGTCAGCGCAGGCAACTGCCTTATAGCTGTATTTGTCCGTAGCGGCAGGACGTATATATCTGTGGTAACGGGCTGTGAAAGCGGTAATGACAGGTATGAGCTCACGTGGAAGCTCCTTTCAGCCTATGCACCCTGACAAAACCAACAATCAGCGCTGACGGCAGCGGCGGTGCTATGTGTATATTGCCAAATTTTACTGAAAATGTACCATTTTACTTTTCTCCGTCGTTTATGTATTTTGAAGGGAAGACAAGGGAGACATAGTTCTCCTGTGGCTTTTGTTATGAAAAAAAATATTTTATAAGGAGATAAAAATATGAAAAAGAAAATGATTATGGCCATGGCAATGGTCATGCTTCTCAGCGGATGCGCTGAAATTAAGGTAACAACTTCTGATATTCAGGAGAAGACCTCTTCTGCGACAACTGCCGCTGCAACAGAGGAAAAGACTACTAAGGCGGAAGCCGAGACCACTTCCGTGGCAAAGCAGGAGACCGCATCAGCTGCAGAAAGTGCAGCTGATACAGGCAGTGATGCCGCAGTACAGGAGGAAACAGAGGAAACTATCGTGCAGAAGAATCCTTTTGAGGGTACCTATTCCGAGAGCAACAGCGGAAGAGGCATAATCACAGTTACCGACAAAGGCGACTTCTACAATATCAATATCCACTGGGCAGGCTCAGCATTTGAGTGTGCAGAGTGGGACTTCACGGGAATGTTCAACGGCAGGCAGGTGCTTACCTATTCCGATTGTGTAAAGAAGCATCTCGTATACAGCGAGGACGGCTCCTGCACTTCCGAGACGATCTATACCGACGGTACGGGAACTCTCCGTGTTTCTGAGGACGGAGAGCACATCGTTATGACATGGAAGGACGATGTTGAGGATGAAGGCAGCGGATATTATTTCTACAAGCAGGAATAAAAGAAATACAGAGAGATTATATGATAACTAATTATAAAGCCCCTTCTGAAGAAGGGGCTTTTTGTATTGCAGCTTGAATTTTATGAAATCAGGACTTCTCCTGTGATTTATCCGGATAAGGCCTGCTATTGACATTTCTCAGGTATACATTGAAGCAGAGTTCTGCTTCATCGTACCTTTCCGATGAGACAAGGCGGAAGTCCTTCCCGCTGAAATGAGGGAAATAAACATCGCCTTCGTACTCCCTGTCCAGCTCCGTAAGGTAGAGTCTGTCCGCGATGCCGAGCCCTTCGCGGTATATCCCTGCGCCTCCGCAAAGGAATATCTCACGGCGGAGCTTTCCGTTCTTTATTTCCTTTTCTGCAAGTTCAACAGCCTGACTGAGGCTTTTTGCAGTGATAAGTCCGCTGCTGCGGAAGCTTTTGCTCCGTGAGACCACTATATTCAGTCTGTCAGGCAGAGGTCTGCCTATCTCCTCAAAGCTCCTGCGTCCCATGATGATAATGTGTCCCGAGGTGATCCTGCGGAAGTAATTCATATCCTGTGGGATATGCCATGGTATTTTTCCGCCTGAGCCTATCACTCCGTTAGCAGCTACAGCCGCGATTATATTAATCATCTTCTTTCAGCTCTGCCAGAAGCTGCGCCACGGTCTTTCCCAGCACGGGATGACGGTAGTTCGGCATGAGCTCCGCAGCAGGCGCCAGCACAAAGCGTCGGTTTTGCATATCGGCGTGTGGGATTATCAGGTCGTCCTCGTCTGTGACCTCATGGTCGTAGAAGATAATATCCAGATCGAGAGTGCGCGGCCCCCAGTGTATCTCGCGGGTGCGTCCCGCCTTGTTTTCTATACCGTGAAGGAGCTCTAGAAGGCCGTTAGGAGAGAGCATAGTCCTGAACCTGACAGCGCCGTTGAGAAAGTCGTCCTGATCGGTGTAGCCGTATGGCTTTGTAACGATGAGCTCCGAGCGCTTCAGCTCCTTGTTCTGAGGACATTCTTCCAGAGCCCTGATGCCGTTTTCGATGTAGGCACGGCTGTCGCCCATATTTGAGCCCAATGCCACAAGTACATCGTGCCAGCCGCGGTGTATCTTCACCGAAACCGAGCCGAAGTCCATATCTATAGGCGCCTCGGGCTTTCTGACCTCTATATCCACGCTGTCGATAAGGCTGTATTCCAGCAGGATTGCCTCAGCTGTTTTCTGCGCAGCTGTCTCAATGAGCATGAACGTGTTTTCGGTCATCACCTTTTCAATGAGACCGCATACCCTGCTGTAATCCACAGAGCAGTCAAGGCAGTCGGTCATGCCTGCCTTTTCTGTATCAACGTAAAGGACCGCATTTACATAGAAGTTCTGGCCGTTTATGTTTTCGTGCTCAAAGACGCCGTGGTGAGCGAATATCTTCAGTTCGTCGATACAGATCTTATCCATTTGAATATCCTCTCATTATAGCCTCTGTCATTTTAACGGCTCTGACGTTTTCTTTTATATCATGCACCCTGATGAACGAGGCGCCCTTCAGAACGCCTGCCACTGTAATGGCCAGAGTGCCTTCAAGTCTTTCGTTTGCGGGCAGGTCAAGGGTAAGACCGATAACGGATTTTCTTGAAGCTCCCAGCAGTACAGGGAAGCCAAGCTCTCTGCCGAAAACGTCCAGCCTGTCAATAGCTTCCAGATTGTTTTCGTAGGTCTTACCGAAGCCAACTCCCGGATCTATGATTATTCTGTCGGGGGATATGCCTGCTTTTTCGGCAATGCCGAGAGTGATTCTCATATCGGCGGTCATATCCTCCATGAAGCTTTTATAATCGGAGTTGTCCCTATTGTGCATAAGGCAGCAGGCCGCGCCGGTACGGGCGATCAGTTCTGCCATTTCGCCGCTGTCGTATCTCAGCCCCCATATATCATTTATAAGGTCTGCACCTGCGGCAATGCCTGCCTCTGCCACCTTGTACTTGTATGTGTCGAGTGATACGGGTATGTCGAAGCGCTGCTTTATGGCCTCAATAACTGGAACCACGCGCTCTGTTTCTTCCTCGGCGCTTATCATGGTATATCCGGGACGGGTTGACTCGCCGCCGATGTCAACTATATCCATTCCCTCGGCAATCATCTGCTCGGTATGTTCGAGAGCCTTGTCTATGCGGTCAAAGCGTCCGCCGTCGGAGAAGGAATCGGGAGTAACATTGAGTATGCCAATGATACGGCATCTTTCGTATGGAGCGAATCGGTATTTTCCTATTATCATTTTCAGACTCCTATTTCATTGTTTCTTTTGTACTGCGGCCAGTTACATTCATCCTTTGCCCTGCAGCAGAAGCACAGCCGCGATCTTTTATCTGCGGTATAGAATATCTCCTCAAGGCGGTTTTTTTCGCTTCCGGCTCTGCGGTGGGAGGAGATAAGGCCTGTTATCTCTGCTTTTTTGTCCTCTGGACAGCCTGTCTCATCGAGTATCTCCTCTGCAGTGACAACACCTGCCACATCGTGGGGGATGCCGTTCAGATACTCTTCAACGCGGCCTATATCATGGAGAAGAGCGGCAGAGTATATGACGTCTGCGTCGGCTTCCACACCTTTTTCCCTGCAAAGGATAAGGGCTATGCGTGCTACACTGAGGAAGTGCTCCATATCGTGGCCGCAGAAAATGCGGTCCCGTTCAAGCTCCTTCAGCCTGCTCACCAGCTGAAGATAACGTTTGTTCTTTAGTATACGGTTTGTAAGTTCAAGTTTCATATTCATCTTCCGATTTCAGAGATTAATGACTTATCCCTTTGTGATACTGCTATTGTCATTTCTGAAATTATACCTTATTATTATCGGATTGTCAATAACCGCCCGCTTTGCGGAGAGGGAGCTTTCCGCGGTATCCTGCGGAAAAGCCCTGCCCGAAAATATAGAAAGAGCGCCTGCTGAACAGCGGACGCTCTCGGTGATCATCTGTTATCAACAGACTCGGGATACAGGTCGTGGTGTGCCAGTCTGTCCCATGCCAGCTCCTCCCATTTGGTGCCCTTCATGCCGTAATTGCAGTAGGGATCAATGGAGATGCCGCCTCTTGGCAGGAATTTGCCCCATACCTCGATGTATTTGGGCTCCATGAGCTTTATGAGATCCTTCATGATGATATTCACGCAGTCCTCATGGAAATCACCGTGATTGCGGAAGCTGAAAAGGTACAGCTTCAGCGACTTGCTCTCAACCATTCTCTCGGAGGGCACATAGGATATGTATATGGTTGCGAAGTCCGGCTGTCCCGTGATAGGGCAGAGGCTTGTGAACTCGGGGCAGTTGAACTTGACGAAGTAGTCGTTGCCGGGGTGCTTGTTGGGGAAGGTCTCCAGCACCGAGGGATCGTAGTCAGCCGAGTACGTGGTCTTATTATTGCCGAGAAGGGAGATGCTGCCCTTTTCGCTGTCTTTTCTTCCTGTCATTTCAGACTCCTTTCGTAATAGCGGGATCTTCCATACCGTTGGCAGCAAAGGCAGCAGCTCTGTCTATGCAGGTGCCGCATTTTCCGCAGGGGCGGTCACTGCCCTCGTAGCAGCTCCATGTGAGCTGATAGGGGACATTCAGTTCAAGTCCCTTGCGGACCACCTGAGCCTTGGTAAGACCGATGAAGGGAGCTTCCACTCTGAGCTGTTTTCCGCTGCCGAGGTAAATAGCTTGATTGATGGCATCATTGAAATCGCTGCTGCAATCGGGGTAGGCATTGCCTGCGGCGTCGTCGCTGTGAGCGCCGTAGTATATGACCTCGCAGCCGTTGGAAAGTGCGATACTGGCGGCAGACGAAAGGAAAAGACCATTGCGGAAGGGTACATATGTGGACACGGGAGCACCGTCGGTCTTGCTGAGCTGCTCAGCGTAGGACTCACGGGGGATATCCTCCGAGGAGCCTTCCAGCAGTGAGCAGTCTGAATCTGCGAATATCAATGAAAGGTCGAGAGTTTTCAGCTGAACGCCGTAATACTCTGCGATATTTTTTGCAGCCTCAAGCTCCCTGCGGTGCTTCTGACCGTAAAAGACAGAGAGTGCAAGGACCTGATCTGCGCCGTATTTTTTTACAGCGATGCCGAGACAAGTGGTGCTGTCAACGCCGCCGCTAAACAGAACGAGAGCTTTCATATTTCCTCCTTATATCAGTCCAGGAGCTTCCTGAGCTCGGGATCGTTCCTGAACTCACCGCGCCATGTCTTGGTAACTGTTCTGGACGAGGGATTTCTTATACCGCGGGCAGTCATGCAGCTGTGGGAGCCTTTTATGACAACACCCACATCGGGAGAGCCCGATGCTTCAGCGATTATCTCCGCAATATCGCTGCCCAGCCTTTCCTGGAGCTGGAGCCTTTTTGCAGCCATATCGCATATTCTTGCTATCTTGCTGAGGCCGAGTACGCGGCCTCTGGGTATGTAGGCAACGTCCACGGTCATATCGTACATCAGCGCCATATGGTGTTCGCAGTAGCTGAAAACGGTAATATCCTTCATGACAACGGCAGTGCTGTCATCGGCAGCCTCGAAGGTCTTTCCGAACATACGGGCTATCTCATGATTGGTATAGCCTATTCCCTCAAAGACCTCCTCCATCATTCTTGCAACTCTCTGAGGAGTCTCCTTCAGTCCCTCACGCTCGGGATCCTCGCCGAGAGCTTCGAGAATACCTTTTATATGTAGCTCTATTGCTTTAGTATCCATTTTTGCTCCTTTCAGACGCCGCGCATATCGGGCGGCCAGATGAATTTATGCAGCTGAAGCTGCAGCCTGACGCTGTTCATTTTGTTCTTTATCATGAAATCGACCATCTGAGCAGGCTCTATCTTCCCGAAAACGGGACTGAGATAGACTCTGCACTTTTCGCAGAGGCCGTAGGTTTTTATTATCAGCAAAGCCTTTTCGAGGTCGCTGAGGCTTCCTGCCACGAATTTTACTGTATCCTCCATAGTCAGGAAGGAGTAGTTGCCGGTGAGCATACGGGACTCCATGCCGCTGTCGGGGAGCTTATAGTCCAGAGTGAATGAAGGTCTCAGGGCACGTTTTGCAAGCCCTTCAACGGGCTGACTGCCGTTGGTCTCTATCTCGACTCTGTGTCCCGAGCTGATGAGCAGATCGGTGAGCACATGGAGCTCAGGCTGCAAAAGGGGTTCGCCTCCTGTGAGGGTAACGTCCGTTATCCCCGTGGAAGCAGCGTACTTCACTATTTCTTCGGCAGTCATTGACTCCGCGGGAGCGTCGGGAGAATTAGCCCATTTTGTGTCGCAGTAGCTGCAGCTGAGATTGCAGCCCCTGAAGCGTATAAACACAGCAGCCTCGCCTGCACGCTGTCCCTCGCCGTTAATGCTGACGAATTTTTCGACTACAAGAAAGCTCATATATCCTCCTCGTATACCGCGCAGTTCTCGGGAGTCTCGTATACAGCCACACTGCTTACGGGGAGCTCCGCTGCTCTGAGGCGGCGGTAGAAATACTCCGCGAAGTTTTCTGCTGTAGGACGGAAGGGGACGGGGATGAGCCTGAATTTCTCATCTTCGAGAGCTGTAATGGTAGCAGCTTTGAGTGAGTTCTCCTCATATATAAGAGAATGGTCGAAGCTGTCGGCAAGCTGCCTGACAGCATTTTTTATATCTCCGAAATCCGTGAGCATACCGCGTTCGGTACCCTCCCTTATAAGCTCGCTGCCAGAGAATTCGGCTTCGATGATCCAGCGGTGACCGTGGATATTCGCGCATTTTCCTTCATATCCTGCAAGGAAATGAGCGCTGTCAAAAGCGGCAGAGGTCTTTAATCTGTACATATTATCACCTATAAATAAAAAAACACCTGCGCAGGCAAGTGCATCCTCAGACTCAAATTTCAGACCGTCAGTACAGACTGCGGCTGATAGGGATGCCCTGGTTTTGTTTAACGACAGGATGGCGCAAACGAACTGTCGGGGCTTAACCCATGGGGTATTATATCATGTTTTGCACGCTTTGTCAAGTCGGGGAAAGAGCATTTCCGCAGTCCGCTCATGGCTTAACACAGCCCTGAGCGGAGAGGTGTACTTGTTAGACCGGTGCAACATCGGCGCATATTTCCGGACACAACGATAACAGCTTGTTAAATATTATTTGTTAACAAACTGTAATTTGGTATATCTTAATAATTATTTCGGGCTGAAACACAAACAATTATTCAATTGGCAGATTTGTGCTGAAAAGCCTTGATTTTATAACAGAATGTAGTATAATAATAGCAGATTGTGCAATCAGAATATCCTTACAGTAAATATTGTTAAGGTGATGGCAAAGCAGATACAGCTTTGCGGATATAGAACCCATAATTGTATTTAGATTTAACTGTATACAGTATTAAGAACGTATTATTTTTCAATAATGAAAACACTGAACAGGAGGAACTCTGTTATGAAGAAAAACAACAAAATGAAGGCTGCTATTTCAATATTTGCAGCCGCACTCAATGTGCTTCCCGTAGCAAATATAATGAATGTAAGTGCAAAGGAGATCTCACCTGCACAGATCAGAGATGAGGTAGCAGATCTGTATATCGATCTTTCCGACAGCAAGTATGACGTAAACGGCGACGGTTTCCGCGACTATAAGGACGCAGCCAAGGTTGAGGAATATATCAATAATCTGTATGAGGAGTACCGAAATGGAGACAGTTATACAGATAACTCAGATCTTCCGAAATTTGATGTGAAGAATGGAGAAACGAAATACGATATAACAGGCAATACTCAGCTTTCATCTGATGATTACTGCACATACCTCAAGGCAATACAGCAGAAGTACAGATATGAAGTGAATATGAAGGAATTGACTGCTACTATAACAAGATATTCCGATAAAGAAGCAGAAACTATCGTTGTGCCTGCCGAGATATACGATCAGGCAACAGACAGGATCTATCCTGTTGCAAATATCGCAGACGGAGCATTTACAGGCTGTACTAAGCTGACTAAGATCGAATTCTTTGATTATAGGATACCTAACTGGGTAGACGAGGACAACAAGCCCATTGCAAACAGGGGCATGGTATCTGCAAGCACAGCTCTGAAGATCAAAAAAGGAGCATTTGATGACTGCGCTGCTCTTAATGAGATCGTTTTCCCCTCACATATAACTATCGAAGACGGTGCTCTTAATCAGACAAATTTTGCAAAGAATAATTCAGATATTATAGATGGCGTAAAGGTCTACAGAAGCACAGGTGCTTTGGGCAGATCACAGACCATACTTGCATACGGCATCGAAAACGCTGATACAATAAAGAACGGCGAACTTACAATACCTGCTGCGGTAAATGCTGTCAATGAAACCATTATTGGCGATTCTGTCTTCAAGGACGACATTACATCACTTCGTTTTGAAAGTGCTCCCGAGTTTATTGCTGATTATGCTTTTAAGAAATGCAAAAATCTGCAGAATGTATCGGTTTGCGGCGATGACGAAAACAACAGCACACGTACTGCTCTTGTAAACAGATATATCCCCGCATTCAACGGAACTCCCTTTATGGCAGGCGAGACACAGAAGAAGCTTGACGAGATGCTTTCACAGATAAGAGCGACAAAAGGCTTTGATAATATGACAGATAAGGAGAAGGCACTTTTAGCTGCAAAGTATCTGGTACACAACACATATTACCGTACCTACAGCACATCTAATACCGAGTTCTCGCTCTATCCCAATAACCTTTACCATACAATGGATATGAGCAGAGAGGCTGTTTATTCAGGCCATGCAGCAATGAATGTACGCTTTACCGAGTGTGGCGGTATATCAATGGCATATTCACTGATTCTGGATAGTCTTGGTATACAGAATCTTCTTATGGGTAGTGAAGAGCACTCACTCAATCAGGTAAGAGTAGGTGAAAAGTGGTATAAAGTAGATCTTACACCTTACTGCGATGCCAGAAGTACAGAGATCAGAGAATCAGAATACGGTTTACTTCACACTCTCACAGGCATTCAGGAAAATATTGATCTTACTGACAGTGAGGTTGTGAGTGGCATGAATGAAGGTATTTTCAATTCTAACCTCTCAGAAGAATCCACACTTTCAGTGTGGGATGAATATGATTTGTTTAGTAATTCGAAAGGTAAGCATATAGTTAAAGGAGATTACTTCTATTTCATATATGATGATGATAATAATATCCTTATATATAGCTCAGCCGGCGCTGTTGGCAAGACTGCACTCCAGAAGCAGATGAGAAATACTGCAGCTTTGAATTATGATCACATCAAGGCAATTGATGTCAGCACACAGCTTAGCAACAAGTATATTACTGCCTCAGGCGATAAGATAAAAATCTTTGATCAGACATTCTGGCTTGATGAGAACAACAATATCAAGACTAATTTCTTTGATAACGAGTTTAAGTATCATGGCGGTAACGGAAAGACTGTAGGCACAAACTGGATAGTAATTTATGATCATTACTTCTTCCTGAAAGATTCCCAGATCGCGCTCAATTTAAACGGTGTATATACACCTGCTTATCTCAAGAAGAACGGTAATACAATCTACGGCTATGATCTGAACGGTAATAAGCTGAATGGTACATACTTCTATAATGATGGTTATTACGGAACCTATGAATGGGTATTCGAAAACGGTGTATTCATTTCAACAACAGCAGATTAATGAGCCTGAAATTATAAAATAACCGAAAAAAAGCTCCCGCGGCCGATGCCGCAGGAGCTTTTTTTGAATCCCCGGAAATAGCGTCTAAAGGAACATTATTTCCAATGCTGTATATGTAAACAAACAGCAGCTTTTCAGAAAAACGCACAGGGTATGAAAAAGGGCATTACACCTGCAATACCAGGGGGTAGCATTAAACAGATGTTTATGCAGCAGGGGGGTGCTGCATATATGGTGGAGTGATTTTACGATCGGCGGATCGTTAAGTATACCCTTTGAAGAAAAGCTTTGTACGCACGGAGGCTCTGTGCGTTTAACAGGCATAAAAGCTGCTGCTGATATACAATAGTATAAACGAAGCGGTAAAAAGAAATCAGACATATTTTTTTTGTTGACATAAAATTTTTTTTGATGTATCATAATATTTATGCTGAATACGTTGAAAAGGAGCTGCGGAACATGAGGTATGAGGCAAGAAAAATAACAGACAGAACAGGGTGCGAAATAGAGCTCAGGAGCGCCGAAGCAAGTGACTGTGAGGCACTTCTGCGGTATCTGAAGACCACAGCTTCGGAGACGCCGTTTCTTATATGCGATCCCGATGAGGTCACACTGACGCCCGAACAGGAAAAGGAATTCATCATGAAAAAGGAGGCTTCTGACAGGGAACTTCTGCTGATAGCTCTGGAAAACGGCCGTCATATAGGCAACTGCTCACTTATGAGCATAAGCGGATACAGAAGGTACAGACACAGATGCGGCATTGCCATAGCATTATATAAGGAGTACTGCGGTAGAGGCATAGGCAGAGCCATGCTTGAAGCGGTTCTTGACGAAGCAAGGAAGGCAGGCTATGAGCAGGCCGAGCTGGAAGTTATAGCCGACAATGAAAAAGCCATATCCCTGTATGAGGATATGGGCTTTGTGAAGTACGGCACCATGCCTGATAACGCAAGGTTTGATGACGGCAGGAGCTTTGACGCATACTGGATGATGAAAAAGCTCTGATATATTGCAGAAAAATGCCACATGGCAAAAAAACGCTTATAGAATGATCTATAATAGTTATTGACAAAGCCCCTTCCGAAGAAGGGGCTTTTCTGTATTTCTCTCCGAGAGCAATTGCTTTCATTTTTGGGACAGAGCGCTGAGAAAACGCTGCTGTTTACCGGTAACGCATAAAATAGGCTGAACTTATATACAGGTGTATTATTAGCATATGAGCTTTTTCCTGAGAGCTATAAGATCGAAAATATCTGCTGTTCCGTCGCCGTTTAGGTCGGCAGCTTCGGGAGCTTTCAGTTCTTCTCTGCCCAGCAGCCAGTTCTGCATTGCCACAAGGTCTGATACAAGAACTTCTCCGTCACCGTTAACATCGCCCATGACAGTGGTATTTTTGGGAATGCCGCAGCTGACCATTTCTCTGAACTGATCTGTCAATGTATTGAACTGCCATATGCTTCCGTCAGTACGCAGGAAATAGGCGTAGCCATCCTTCTTGCCCTGGATCTGCTTGAAGCAGATGAACTCTTCTGCGTCGGATATTGAGCAATGACGGCCGCAATTGTCTATATGGAGCACATTGTCGTTTCCGATCCAGTATTTGATCGTGGAATTATCCTTTTCCGGAGCTTTGGTGCCGCCGACCTTCTGAAGTCCGACTATACCTCCTGTAAAAAGACCTTTATCCTTATAACCCAGGATCTCGGCGGAAGTTTTATCAGTTAATGTGATCTCTTTCCCGTCTGAGGCTCTGAAAACTTTTCCGTCCTCTGTGAAATATACATATTCATCTGTAAAGGAGCCTGTCTGACGGTGAACCAGCTTCACCACGTTTTCGGCTGTCTTTTGGGGCTCTTCGTCGAGGAAATACGGGTATTTCCATAATACGTGATCTTTATCGAGGATATAATTTCCTTTATTGTCAAGAAGGTCCCTGAAGCCGGTGGGCGTTCTTGTGATGTATGCCTTGCCGTCCGTACCGATATTCCAGCTGTAGCGTATCAGCTCACCTTTCACGGAGATATAGAAGGATTTGTAATTATCTGCGAATTCGCGGAAATCGTCTGCGATCTCGGTAACGGTATTACTGCCTGTATCACAGAAGGTGTAGAGTCCGCCTTTGTCGTTATAGAAGTATTTTTCACATATGCCGCTGTATTTTTCGGGAAGCTCATTGCCGTCAATAAGGAGCGTACCGTCGTTTTTCAGGATATATTCATGATCAAGGTCGTCTTTTGAGTTGCTTTTCGGGATAAAGCTGTAATCCTTTACGTCATCTGCACGGGTGATGACTTTGTCGCCGCTGAAACCGTAGAGGACTCCGTCTGAAATGCAGGCTGCATCCAATATGCCGTTGTACCAGTTGCATATTTTGGCATCGGGGACTGTATCATGGAGTTCTGGAGAGTATACATCGCAGTCGGTAACGGTTATCTTTCCGCTGTATACCTTCTCATCGTCCACATATACCGAGTAATTGGTGGTGCCTGTGTTTTTGCCGTAGATCTCCGCAACGTATCCTGTCTCTGCAAGGGGAAGGTTCGGCGTTGTGGCAATATCGGTATCCTCAATGACAAATCTGACGGGAGTCAGACCGAAAAGATTCAGAGGCATCATGAAGGCTTCCTCTGAGAAGCCTTTTTCTATGGTGAGGTCGCTGCTGAAATTGGCGACTTCCAGACGCTGGCTCATGCTGATATGATCCATCTCCTGTATTTCACAGTAGGTAAGCTCTTTCATGTCTTTGATAAAGGATATATCGGACAGAGACAGCTTTTTCACGGAAAGGATGTCGAGGGAGTCCATATCCCTGAGGAAGGAAAGGTCTTCAACGGGAGTATTTTCAATATACAGATAGCTGAGCTTCATATCCTTTATAACGGACAGGTCTGTAAAGCTGCCGTTACGGAGGTGCAGATCACTGCATTCTGCGGCTTTCGGCAGCCAGTCGATACTTTTTACATCTGTAAGGTCAAGATATATTGAGCTTGCCTGTGAAAGCTCCTCTTCTGTCATGATGCTGTCATTATCGGGATCTGTAACCCAGCTTTGTCTGATGAGCTGCTCATATGCAGCGGGATCTATGTCTGCGGGGACGACTTTTTCTGCGGCTGATGACGGAAATGGTGCGGAAAATGTACTCATCAGCGTAAGAACGGAAATAAATGTGATCAGCTTTTTCATATGTTTTTCCTTTCCGTAGGTATATAGAGATCTCATAATATAATTATATAATACCGCAGCGGAAAGGTCAAGATTTTTCCTGCGCAGTCTGCGGATCCCGGTGCTGATCGCCAGAAACGTATCCGCCGCTCACAGGTGGTTATCACCGCCTTTCATATATGGGCCGAAATGGGGCGGATTTCAACGGAAAACCATTGAATTTAGAAAAGAAAATCCTACGTTCTATGTTTTGTATAAATCGGACTTTGGTTTTTTGTGCATAGTGCATAGAAGGGGACAGGGGAAGGAGCTTCGCGGGGGAGAAGAAGACAAAAAACAACCAACGGTTGAAAAATGTCTATTATAATTCGCTTGTATTCCACCTTGGGTTGTGGTAAAATAAAAATGTAAATCAAAGAGAGAATGAGAGGTGTACTATGGATAAGAAAAGTGTTTTCAGATCAAATCTTTTAAAGCGGCGCAAGGCTCTGGGACTTACTCAGGAGCAGCTTGCTTCCCGCCTGAACGTTTCTCCTCAGGCAGTGTCCAAGTGGGAGAATACCAGCTATCCCGACTGCGAGCTCCTTCCCCGCCTTGCAGGTGAGCTGAATACCTCTCTTGATTCCCTTTTCGGCGTGAATATAATCGACAGCGAAAGAGATATAGAACAGCTGGTGGACGATGAGATGCGGTGTACCCCTCCCGATGAGCGTGCAGAGAAGTTCATGCGTATAATGTATACCGCTCTCTGTGCCTGCAACCCCAGCAATGATACCGTGGGAAGGCTCCATGACAGCTATGAGCACGAGACCTATGCGGGACTGAAAACAGACCGTGAGCTGGCCGTGTCCCGTCTGAGTGCAGACCTCAGATACTTCTGCTTCCTTGAAGTGCCCGAAAACGGCGTGAATTCTTACTTCGGCGATACTACCAATATGGTAAGGCTCTTCAATACCCTGGCGGATGAGTCAGCCATAAGTATCATCAGCTATCTGGGGGCCAGCGTCAGGAACAAGATGTTCTCAGTGGAGATGATCTCGGAAAAGCTGGATATCCCTCTTGAAAAGGTGCAGCATATCATTGACCGTCTCGACCGTTTCGGACTTGTATGGAGAGTTTCGGCGGATATTGCCGACAAGCCCGTTATACTATACGGCTATACTCATCAGATACCCCTTACGCTCATTCTCGTCCTGGCAAAGACTATAACCAATTACCTGAAATATATGGATCCCAATATCGAGGAATGGACTCAGGGTGCCTTCAGGCGCGAAAACGGCGAGCAGGACGAGGTCGTCCCTCAGGTGCCGTGGTGGCAGGAGGGCGAATTGTGATAAGAACAGCTACGGCTGTTTGAATATATCTGCCGAAGGCATTATCGGCAGCAAAAACGGAGGAAAAAACATGAAAAAAACAGCGGCATTCATTGCAGCCTGCGTAGTATCGGGCTGCACAATGACAGCACCCGTCAACGGTCTGCCAAGGGCTACCGTTAATGCGGCGGGAGGCTACGACATGAACGTGACCGTAGACCTCAAAGGTGAGAAAAAGGCTATCTCTCCTCTTATCTACGGCGTGAACCAGTATACCACCGACCTCAGGGACGTTAAGGCTACGGCTGTGCGTCAGGGCGGTAACCGCATGACTGCCTACAACTGGGAGACAAATGCTTCAAATGCAGGTTCAGACTGGAAGCACAGCTCGGACAACAACCTGTCGGATTCCGATGATCCTGCGGACTGCGTTCAGGTACTCTCAAAGCAGGCGGCTAAGTACAATGTAAACTACAAGCTCACTACCCTCCAGCTTGCAGGCTATGTTTCAGCTGATAAGAACGGCCCTGTTTCCGAGGCGGAAAAGGCTCCCTCTGACCGCTGGAACAAGGTGGTGCTTACAAAGAATGCTCCCTTTGCGGATACTCCCGACCTCACAGACGGAGTTGTCTACATGGACGAGTACGTGAACTACATTATAAATAAGCTGGGCGATTCACAGTCGGCTGAGGGTATCCAGGGCTACAGCCTTGACAATGAGCCCGTGCTCTGGAACGATACACACAGCAGGATGCACCCTGATCCGGTTACTATCGAGGAGCTGGGCAGCAAGTCCGTTGAAATGGCAAAGGCTGTAAAGAAGCTGGATCCTAAGGCTGAGGTGTTCGGCCCCGCTCTCTACGGCTACACCGCCTTCGATCACCTTGACGACGATGACGCTCATACCGAGTGGGAGGAGATAAAGAAGGCCAATAATTACCACTGGTATCTGGACTGCTACCTCGATCAGATGCACAAGGCCTCCGAGGAGAACGGCACAAGACTTCTTGACGTTCTGGATATACATTATTATTCGGAGTCCGCAAGAAAGGGCATCGAGGACAGGCTCCAGTCGGTGCGCACACTCTATGAGCCCGGCTTCTCTGAAAACAGCTGGATAGGTCAGTGGTGCATGGAGAACGTGCCGATACTTCCTACAATACAGAAGTCCATCGATACCTACTATCCTGGCACAAAGCTGGGCATATCCGAGTACAACTTCGGCGGCGGCGACGATGCTTCGGGCACTATCGCCCAGGCTGAGGCTCTGGGCTGCTATGCGGATCAGGGCGTGTACTTTGCTTCCCTCTGGGGCGGCGAGCCCTTCATTCTCTCGGGTATACAGCTCTATACCAACTACGACGGCAAGGGCGGCTGCTTCGGCGATACCCTTATCCCTGCATCTACCGGGGATGTTTCCAAGTCCAGCACCTATGCGGCTGTAAACGCAAAGGACGATTCAACGGTCACTGTTATGGTCACAAACAAGGACCTCAAGGAAAACGAGAACGCTGTCATAGACCTCAGGAATGCGGACAAGTCCTATAAGTCGGCAGCAGTTTACGCTGTTTTCGGCGACAGCGAGGAGATCAGACTCATCGACATCATCAAGGACGTAAAGGACAACAAGGTAAAGACAGAGCTGCCTGCCTTCTCTGCTGCAATGGTGGTAGTTTCCGATCAGGCAGACGCCTTCGACGGTCTCAAGACCTATGAGGAGACAAAAACAGAGACAAAGACAGTGGAATTCACTGATATAGAGTCAATGACCAATGACAAGGGCTTTGTGGTTGTTCCCATCGAGGATGCAGAGCATCTTTCCAAGATAATCATCAACGGTGCGGTAACTTCAAGCGCAGGTTCAAGCTGGGCTACGGCAGGCTGTGCGGTCTGCATGAACGTTACTGCCAAGGACGGCAGCGGCTTCTGGACTTACAAGAGCTATAATCTCCCGCTGGGCAGCAAATCTTCCGCAACCGTCAAGTTCGACGGCATCTTCACCAAGGAGACGGGCGAGGGCGCTGACAAGGTCAAGGAGGATCTTGAGGCTACTGTTGCCGAGGGCAAGGTAGAGCTCCAGAAGTGGTGGGACGCTTCGGAAAAGAGCGAGGAGTCTTCGGAAGACAAGATCGAGGTAAAGTATTCCAACATACAGGTAGTATATGAGTACGCTCAGGGAGAGGCTCCGAAGGTAACTACTACCACGACTACTTCGGCTGCCACAACTACCACTACATCTGTTGCCACGACTACTTCTTCCACAACTGCTCCCGATAAGGATGTAGTCTACGGCGACGCCAACTGCGACGGCAATGTGGATCTTGCAGACGCCATACTCATCATGCAGTCTCTGGCTAATCCCAATAAATTCGGACTTAACGGCAGCGCAGAGAAGCACCTTACGGAAAAGGGCAAGCGCAATGCGGACTGCTGCGATCCCGGAAGCGGACTTACCAATGATGATGCGCTGTCTATACAGAGGCTCCTGCTTCATCTCATAGACAAGCTTCCCGAATAAAAACATTTCCCTCCTCTGAAAAAAGTACTTCCGCATTTGCGGAAGTACTTTTGGTATTATAAAGGGAAAAAGCTCCCCTCGGGGAGCTTCAGTCTGTGTATTCCGTGTGGTTCTTTCCGCTGTTCTTGCCCTTGTAAAGGCGTTTGTCAGCGTGGGTGATGACCGTATCTATCTTATCGGTTGGTATACCTTCGCTTACACCGAATGTCATTGTTACGCCGAATAAACAATCGTCGATCTCAAAGGTGTGAGCTCTCAGGGACTTGTGTATCTGATCTGTGAAATCAAGTCCGTCAACTATCTGGGATTCGGGCAGCACGAAAAGAAATTCTTCACCGCCCCATCTTGCGGCGTATCCGCCGTCGGGTATCATGCTTATGAAAAGGTTTGCGACATATACAAGAACCTTGTCGCCTGTGTCGTGACCGTATGTATCGTTGATATTCTTGAAGTTATCTATGTCACCGATGCCTATTACGTACCTGCTTCTGGGAGTTATGCTGTTTCTGCGGATCTCGCGTATTTTCTCGTTCATGGCTCGTCTGTTGAAGAGCTGTGTCAGGGGATCAATGGAAGCAGCCTTCTTGAATTCCTCGCTCTGTGCGGTGAGCTTGCATTCCATATTCACGCGGTTGAGCAGATATACGGTCAGTGTATAAAGAAGTGCGATCATGCCTATGACAGCGTTGACTATATATAATGTGTTGATCAGATCGTTGTCGCTGAATACATATTTCTGTTCGGCATTGTTTATCTTCCTTACTCTCAGCCATATGAACATACCCATTGAGGCTGCCGAAAACAGATACGGCTCGATCAGTCTCTCCTTCAGCATCAGGAACAGTATCGGTATTATTATCAGGAGCAGTATGCCGAAATCAGGCTCCCACCCCATCAGATAGGTGGCAAGGGTAGCGTGTATTATCACTTCCGCCGATGTAAGGTACAGCAGTATTACGTGACCTTTGCGGAGAGTGACCGAAAGTATGCCCATTGTAAGATAGAAGGCAACGCTGAATATATTGAAATACATCATTTCGTTCACATGGAGAATGAAGAACATGATGAGATACGCGGCATGAGCAAGCAGGCAGACGCCAAGACCGATGGCATAGATGTACTTTACGTTGTATTCGGAAAAAAGCTTCTGATTATTGGCAACGAAATTCCTTACTATCTCGGAGCTTCTGCTGGAACTCATAAAGGTTATCACTTCCCCTCGTGTAGAGTGAATGTAAATTGAGACTAAAGTGCTACTAATATATTATATATCAAAACGGAAGGAATTGCAATAAAGAAAATGTAAAAAATACAAAAAATATTTCAGCTTTTTGCGTTCACAGCGTGCATTTGCGGATTTTCAGCTATATATTCTTCGAGTATTTCGGCAGCTGTCCTTACGAATTTTATGCAGGGACGCACCTTGTAATACTGTGCTGTTCGTTTCTCGGGCTCGGGTGTACTGGTGACGCTCAGCCCCTTCAGCAGCTCGCGGCAGATAATAGTATCATGCTTTTCTCTGAAACGGGAGGCAAGCTCCTGTATCCGCTTGTAATGGGCTGTCTTATCCTCGTGGGTGAAGTTTTCGCCAAGGCCGTAGAGTATTCCCGCCACCATGAACATAGCGGAGCAGGTGCCGCAGACCTCGCGCATCCGTCCCATGCCTCCGCCGAAGGAGGATGAGATCTTGAGAGCAAACTCGCCGTCAAGACCTGTTATGTCGGAAAATGCGGCAAATACCGACTGCGCACAGTTCATGCCGCCTGCAAATAATTCACAGGCTTTTTCTGCGTGAGGATAATCCATAAAGACATCTCCTTATTACGCTTTTATGAGTGGACGCACTGCGAAAAACAGAGGACCAACTATTTTATTATATAATAATACAAAAGAAAAATCAATAGATGAGGGGAAATTAAGCCTTTTATAAAGTTAGTATTTAATAACAACTTGATTGTTCTTTTTTTATCAATTGCCTTGATTAAAAAGCCCGAATGTAGTATAATTATGAAGTATGCAAAGACAGTTTATCCGCACTGTCTAAAAACCGAAAGGAGTATTTATAATGATTTATTCGCACGAAGTTGAAACAATGTGCCCTATCGCACAGGGCGTTGCTCACGGCGCTGCTCCGATTCCCGAGGAAGCTAAGTGGGTTAAGGCTAAGGAAATAAAGGACATTTCGGGCTTTACACACGGTATCGGCTGGTGTGCTCCCGAGCAGGGTACCTGCAAGCTCACACTCAACGTCAAGGAAGGCGTTATCCAGGAGGCACTTGTAGAGACTATCGGCTGTTCCGGTATGACTCACTCCGCAGCTATGGCTGCTGAGATCCTCCCCGGCAGAACTATCCTCGAGGCTCTTAATACTGACCTCGTTTGTGACGCTATCAATACAGCTATGAGAGAGCTCTTCCTCCAGATCGTTTACGGACGTTCACAGTCTGCATTCTCTGAGGGCGGTCTCGTTATCGGTGCCGGCCTTGAGGACCTCGGTAAGGGCCTCCGTTCACAGATCGGTACTACATACGGTACTCTCAAGAAGGGTCCCCGTTACCTTGAGCTCACTGACGGATATATCACAGGTCTTGCTCTTAATGAGGACGACGAGATCATCGGCTACAAGTTCATCAACTTCGGTAAGATGATGGACTTCATCAAGGCAGGCGATGACGCAAATACTGCATTTGAAAAGGCTCAGGGCCAGTACGGCAGAGTTGCTGACGCAGTTAAGATCGTTGATCCCAGAAAAGAATAAGGAGGACTTGTAAAATGGCTTTATTTGAATCATATGAGAGACGCGAGAAGCAGATCCTCGCTGTTCTTAAGGAATACGGCATCAGCTCTATCGAAGAGTGTGCTGATGTTTGCAAGGCTAAGGGACTTGACATCTACAAGCTTGTAGAGGGCATCCAGCCTATCTGTTTTGAAAACGCTAAGTGGGCTTACACTGTAGGCTGCGCTATCGCTATAAAGAAGGGCTGCACAAGAGCTGCTGACGCTGCTGCTGCTATCGGTGAAGGCCTTCAGGCTTTCTGCATCCCCGGCTCTGTTGCCGATCAGCGTAAGGTTGGTCTCGGCCACGGTAACCTCGGCAAGATGCTCCTCGAAGAGGATACAGAGTGCTTCGCATTCCTGGCAGGTCACGAGTCATTCGCTGCTGCTGAGGGTGCTATCGGTATCGCTGAGAAGGCTAACAAGGTTCGTCAGAAGCCCCTCCGCGTTATCCTCAACGGTCTCGGCAAGGACGCTGCTCAGATCATCGCTCGTATCAACGGCTTTACATACATTGAGACAGAGATGGACTACGCTACAGGCGAGGTTAAGGAAGTATTCCGCAAGGCTTACTCCGACGGCCTCCGTGCTAAGGTTAACTGCTACGGCGCTAACGATGTAAGAGAAGGCGTTGCTATCATGTGGAAGGAGAACGTTGACGTTTCCATCACAGGTAACTCCACTAACCCCACTCGTTTCCAGCACCCCGTTGCAGGTACTTACAAGAAGGAGCGCGTTGACGCAGGCAAGAAGTACTTCTCAGTTGCTTCAGGCGGCGGTACAGGACGTACACTTCACCCTGATAACATGGCTGCAGGTCCTGCTTCCTACGGTATGACAGATACTCTCGGCCGTATGCACTCAGATGCTCAGTTCGCAGGTTCATCTTCAGTTCCTGCTCACGTTGAGATGATGGGTCTTATCGGTATGGGCAACAACCCGATGGTCGGTGCAACAGTTGCTTGTGCAGTTGCTGTTGAAGAGGCTATGAAGTAATAGCTTAACGGCTATAAATCGCATAAAAATGAAATCCTGACAAGTTTTACTACTTGTCAGGATTTTACTATTTTTTGAGAAGATAATGCATTTTGTCACCCGTTTGTCACCCTAAGTTTATTGTGGGTGACAGCTCCACTTGCTGCTGCTGCTCAGGCTGCAATAAGCGAAAAGAAGTAATTCGGAAATATACTCAGATTGGCTATTTTACGTTGAATTTGGACGATGCTAAAGAATACCTTTACGCGAAGTCCACAAAGCGTAGGATACTAAGCTGGCGTGATATACACGTTAATGTGTTTATCTGAATAAACAAATAGAGCTCTCACAGTTTCGGCTGTGAGAGCTTTTTTGTTATAGTATTTCTTCTCCGCTGTGCAAAGCAATGAGCTTATCTCTCATTATATCTTTCATCATCTCGAATGCAGGAATGCCCGTGCAATGTCCGCTGTAAAATACGGTATCAAGCTGTGAAAGTTCCTGCGCTGTCTGAATAATGACCGTTTTTTCTGCTTCGGTGTGCTCACCGTCTTTTTTCATCATATGGAATCCTGTGATAACATAGTCGGGAGCGTTTCCGAAAATCTCTCTGTATCGGTCAATGATATTGAGGATACCGTTATGGGAACAGCCGGACAGCAGCCAGCGCTTGCCGTTCTGCTTTATGACAAGGCACTGCTCATGACAGAAATCGTCACAGACCTTTTCGCCGTTTTTTATGCAGGACAGTTTTTTGTTCCCCTGTGGATAGCACCGTCTGCCTGTAATACCGCTGAACAGGAACAGCTCATCATCAAGTTCCATATCGCCGTCTATGAGCTGAATATTCGGCAGTTTAAGGATATCTGTATCAATTCCGATGTAGCGTTCTCCGTTGTAGTGGGGCTCGGCAGCCGATTTCTGCATTATTATCTGAGCACTATGGTTTATCTGCGAAAAGGAAAGTATACCTCCCGAGTGGTCATAGTGTCCGTGACTGAGTACCACAGTATCCACTGCGGACAGGTCTATACCGAGAACTTCCGCATTCTTCACAACAGCGTCCGTCTGTCCTGTATCGAGCAGGAGCTTATGATTCTCAGTCTCAATATAGATGCTGAGTCCATGCTCTGCGATACAGTCTTCATGTCCGCAGGTATTCTCTACAAGAGCAACAATTCTCATCAGTGATTACCACAGCTGTGAGTTCCGCAGCCATGATCTCCGCAGGAATGACCTTCGCCGTGTTCGTGATCGTGATGATCGCAGGTAGGTTTCTCATTCTGAACAAGTGTCTGTGCAAGAAAAGCAGCAACAGCATCATCTGCACTTCCCATATTACCGCCGTAAAGAGCGATGCCTGCCTCCTGCATAGCCATCTGTGCGCCTCCGCCGATACCTCCGCAGATAAGAACGTCAGCCTGAGCGTTTTTCAGAAATCCTGCAAGCGCACCATGTCCTGCGCCCATTGTTCCAACTACCTGCTCGTTTATTATCTTGCCATCGGCAACATCGTAAAGCTTGAACTGCTCTGTTCTGCCGAAGTGCTGAAAGATCTGTCCGTTTTCATAAGTTACTGCAATTCTCATAATTGTGCTTCCTTTCTGAGTTATCTCCTCTGAGATAGTGTTGTCAAGAGTATAATTTCCGCCTGAAATGACGATGCGTCTGCCCTCGACCAAAGCCTGAGCAAGTTTTTTTCTTGCGGTATCATAGATTGCTGTGACAGTCGTTCTCGCCACGTTCATCTCCTGAGCACACTGTTCCTGCGTCTTTGACTGATAATCTATCAGACGTATCGTTTCAAACTCATCAAGCGACATAACGACCGTATCGTTTGCTGTATCCTGATCGGGTGCAAAGCTCCAGTAATCGGGATAACAACAGATACGGCGTGATTTCTGAGGTCTTGGCATAATAGTATCTCCTTTCTGACTTATGTCGATTATAACATATTTTTCGACTTATGTCAAGTATATTCTTGGCATTTTCGGATATTGACTGATATTACTTCATTTGGTATAATTTTTTGTAGGAGTGATATTGTGAATAAGAATCTTGAATTGTTCCTGACCTTTATGAAGATCGGGGCTTTTACCTTCGGCGGCGGTTATGCAATGATCCCGCTGATCCAGAAGGAAGTATGCGAAAACAAAAAATGGCTGAATGAAAAGGAAATATCTGATATTGTTGCAATTTCCGAGTCAACGCCCGGACCTATCGCTATCAATGCAGCAACATTTGTAGGGTATAAAACATCGGGTTTTCTCGGAGCGTGCATGGCTACGCTGGGAGTTGTCCTGCCATCGTTTCTTATCATTTCGCTTATCTCCATGATATTGACGCATTTTCAGAGCATTAGACCGGTAAGGTATGCTTTTATGGGTATCAGAGCAGCCGTGCTTGCACTGATACTGAAAGCCCTGTGGATGATGTTTCATCAGGTGAAGAAGAAAAAGCAACCATTTTCCTATGCGATCATGGGGCTTTCACTTGTACTGACTGCTTTTCTGAAAATTGATGCTGTCTTTGTCATTATCGGCTGCGGCTTGTTTGGTTTGATCTGGTCGCTTTTGAACAGAAAGGAGCAAAGCAATGGTACTGATTAAACTGTTTCTTGCCTTTCTGAAAATAGGTGCGTTCACCTTTGGCGGCGGATATGCAATGATCGCTATGATACAGGCGGAAGCTGAAAGTCAGGGCTGGCTGACACAGGAAGAGCTTGTGGATTTCGTCGCTCTGAGTGAGAGCACGCCGGGACCTCTTGCAGTAAATATGGCTACATTTGTAGGAATGAGAACTGGCGGTGTTCTCGGAGCTATCATCGCAACACTTGGTATTATTCTGCCTTCCTTTATCATTATACTTATCATCGCAAAGTGTTTTGAGAAGTATGAGAAAAGCAAAGCTGTAGGCGGTATCATGTCGGGCTTGAAACCTGCTGTTGTCGGAATGATAGGTGCAGCCTTTATATCTGTTACGAGGACAGTGTTCTTTCCGTCTGGTATCAGTATATCTGCTTTTTCTTCAGCGGGCTTTTGGATATTCCTCGGATTATTCGCCGTTACCACCGTGCTTGCGTTCAAAAAGGTACACCCGATCAAGATCATTATTCTGTCTGCGGTGATAGGGATAGGCGCAGGATACGGACTGGGATTATAATAGAATTTAGAAAAACATATTGACATTTTTCTATGCGTATGATATAATATAGAAAATCTTCAAGGTGAGGTGAGAACGTGGAGCTTTCCAACAAGCAGATCACAGTGATATTCAAAGCTCTGTGCGATGAAAACAGAGTGCAGATATTCAGACTTCTGCAAAACGGCGAGCTATGCGCCTGTCATCTTCTTGAGGATCTTCATCTGAGTCAGCCAACGCTCTCACACCATATGAAGGTGCTCTGCGACAGCGGCCTTGTGGTCGGCAGAAAAGAGGGCAAGTGGATGCACTACTCTATTTCGCAGGAAGGTGCTAAGATTGCTATGGACTGCCTGAAAGAGATCACGGCAGTAAATAAAAGCGAGTGTAATTGCTGTAATAAATAAGCCGTATGATCATACGGCTTAAAACAATATCATCAAATAGATATATCTAAATATAACTATCGGAGGAATTGAAGATGGATAATGTTATGAAAGCAGTACAGTATTATGAGAATGGCTATATGTGTTCGCAGGCAGTATTTGCGGCGTTTGCAGAGCAGTTCGGTATAACAGAAAAACAGGCTTTTCAGATAGGCGCCTGCTTCGGCGGAGGAATGTGCAAGGGCGAGGTCTGCGGTGCGTGTACGGGTGCGCTGATGGTGCTCGGAATGAAATACGGACAGTTCGACCTCAATGATACAGCTAGCCGTGCCAAAGGCCATGATATGGCAGTTAAGTTCCTTGATGAGTTTGAGAAGCGCAAGGACTCGTATATCTGCCGCGATATCCTTGGCTGCGACCTCAGGAATGAGGAAGACAGGAATAAAGCAAGGTCAAACGGACTGTTCAGAACGCTCTGTCCGGAAATGGTCAGGACAGCAGCAGGGATACTGACCGAAATCCTCGGAGGCGATGAAGAATAGTGTGGGACTTTATCCAGGATGAGATATTCGGCATGAAATGGCTGAACAGGCTTATCGGCTCTTTGCTGAACGCCTGTGGTCTTGATACTGAGAGCAAGCTGGGCGGCAGTCTGCAATTCTTCATCTATGACATGATAAAAATAATGGTTCTGCTAGGCGTGCTGATATTTGTGATAACCTATATACAGAGCTATTTCCCACCAGAAAGACCGAAAAAGATACTTGGCAGGTTCCACGGTATCGGCGCAAACTGTATCGCAGCTTTGCTCGGAACAATCACACCATTCTGCTCCTGTTCCTCAATACCGCTGTTCATGGGCTTTACAAGTGCAGGACTTCCGCTGGGCGTGACGTTCTCATTTCTTATATCGTCACCAATGGTAGATCTCGGTTCACTTATCCTGCTGATGAGCATTTTCGGCTGGAAGGTCGCTGTAGTATATGTGGTTGTCGGACTTGTTATTGCAGTTGCAGGCGGTACGCTTATCGAAAAGCTGCACCTTGAAGATCAGGTGGAGGAGTTTATACGAAACGGCAAGAGCATTGACACTCCGCAGAATGAACTTACAAAGCGTGATAGAATGAAATACGCCTGGAAGCAAGTAGCTGAAACGGCAAAGAAAGTTTTGCCCTATATCATAGTCGGAGTTGGAATTGGAGCCATTATTCACAACTGGATACCGGAGGAATGGGTAGTCAAAGTTCTCGGAACCGGCAACCCGTTCGGAGTTATCATAGCCACTATCTGCGGTATACCGATGTATGCTGACATTTTCGGCTGTATCCCCATTGCAGAAGCACTGGTCGCAAAGGGTGCAAAGCTCGGCGTAGTTCTCGCATTTATGATGGGCGTTATTACGCTGTCACTTCCGTCAATGATAATGCTGAAAAAAGCTATCAAGCCAAAGCTGCTCGGCATTTTTATCGCTATCTGTACGGTCGGAATTATCCTTGTCGGATATTTCTTTAATCTCATTCAGAATTACATCATTTAGGAGGAATATACCATGGCATTATTTGGTAAGAAAAAGGAAGAGAAGAAAGAGGAAACTTCATGCTGCTGTTGCGGCGGAGAGCAGACTACAAACGAGACTACATCTACTTGCTGCGGTGAACCTGTTGACGGTATCTGCTGTATCAAGGTGCTCGGTTCGGGCTGTAAAGCCTGCCATCAGCTCTACGACAACACTGTCAAGGCAGTTGAGGGAATGGGCATCGAGGTCGAGTATGTCACAGACCTGAAGAAGATAATGGTGTACGGAGCAATGTCAATGCCTGCCCTTGTTGTCAATGAGAAGCTCGTTTCCTCTGGTAAAACTCTGAAGCCTGCGGAGATATTGAAGCTAATTGGTGAATGACAAAATAAAGGCAGCCGTATGGCTGCCTCTCTTTTACGTTCCTGATTTTGTTCTATGCAATTATAACAGCTGACAATAGAGGACTTTTACAGCATCATATTTACGGCTAAATATAGCCGTTTATCGATTAAATTGTGATTGCTACCCTATCCGCAGTACAGGCTGCAATAAGCGAAAGCAAGTAATTCGGAAATATACTCAGATTGGCTATTTTACGCTGAATCTGGACGATGCTAAGAAGTACATCTACGCAAAGTCTACTAAGCGCAGAATACTAAGCTGGCGTGATATTCACGTTAACGTGTTTATCTGAATAAAAACAATGAGTCCTCACAGTTTCGGCTGTGAGGACTTTTTTGTTCTTGAGTAATCTTTTTGCGCAAAAACGGTAATGTTTTAGAAAAACAAATGACCGCAATTTGGCGGTCATCATTTTATAACTTTAATTTTGTATGCTCCACGGTCTTCGGGACCACAATCCTATCAGTACGGATATTCCGCGATTTAACTCATGTCTATAAAGTATCACTTTTCTTCGATTTTACGGTGTTTTTTAGTTCTGCCTCGACGATCACCTTTTGAGAAATTTTTTCAGTACTGTAGGAAAAGTGTAGGAAAAAATGGGACATTTATTCTTCTTTTGTTTCGCCGCCATAAAGGCGACCTTATTATTCCTATGCTGTTATGAACTCCGTCGGAGATCTATGATATTCCACAGCCTTCTCAAAGACCATATACAGTCAGCTGATGAAGTAGCCTCAGATGTGATAGACGGAAAACTCAATCCCTTTCATCATGACAATGGCAAGGAAGAGGCAAAGTAACAAGAAGCTCCTTCTCCACAAAGACAGATCCCCATATAGAATTTTTGCCCCTGAGTGTTACAAAGAGCTCAGGGGCATTATGTTTATTATGTTACTAAGATAAATCAGAATTTACAGTTTCTTCTTTTTTCAGTGCCTGTAATTCGTATATATAATTACGAAGAACACCTTTTTTTATAAAAAGTATGCTGCCGAGAACAACGATAACCAAAGCTGCTGCACTTACGAACAACGGATTTGCAATCTGAGAAAATGACATAAGAAACTTTGTGCAATCGTCATTTGGCGGCGCAGTTCCATTGAGATAGACAAAAGGAATGATTACCCAAGCCAACAGACAAGATATCGGCACAAGACCTGTGAAAAATGAAAACATCCGGTAAAAAGTGTTGTTTCGATCTTTTTTGTAGAACAATAAATACACAAGAGAAACAATCAGAGGTAAAACTGCTCCGTTTGCGTTAAGCCACAGGT
The DNA here is from genome assembly GCF_000571935.1 of Ruminococcus flavefaciens 007c. Taxonomy (GTDB): domain Bacteria; phylum Bacillota; class Clostridia; order Oscillospirales; family Ruminococcaceae; genus Ruminococcus; species Ruminococcus flavefaciens_F. The sequence goes on from NZ_ATAX01000036.1 coordinate 133,669, forward strand.
TAGAAACAAATGTGTATTCTCCGCCGTGTCCGCTGACATGGGCTCCAAGTATACTGAAATCATCAATAACTTCTCCGGCTGAAAGCATTACGATTAAATGAACTGTTTCATGAAATAGGATATATAATACTACCACAAGTATTGCTGATACAACAGTGCAAAGTGTCAGTTTGGTTTTTTTATTCATTTCTCGTCTGCCTTTCAATTTTGAGATTACTCTATTAAATTCCGATTTAGCAGAGAGAGTCGTATTGTTCTCTCACTTACCCCTATTATACCAAACCGCCCCGAAAAAGTCAATCTATGGGGCTATGCGGAATAAGAAACGGATAGCCGTCTGATGAGGACGGTCTATCCGTGTTTGAGTATATTCAGTTACTAAGCTAAATCAGAATTTACCATTATATAAACATTACTCCGAGTTTTTTCAGCTTCTCAAAGTATTTTTCTTTTTTGGTATCAAACATAGTGCCTATTGCAGAAGTATTACAGAACCTTTTCCATTCTTATGCAGTCGAAGGTGTCGCCGTGGATGATACTGCTGTCCGTGACAGCATAGCCGAGCTTCCCGTAGAAGCCCGTAGCGGTGTCGCGGCTCTCGACCACGGCATTGGTGAAGCCGAGCTCGCGAAGCCATTTCTCGGCTTCCTCCACGACCTGCTCCCCGAGACCCTTCCCGCGGTATTCGGGCAGCACGACCACCCGCCCTATCATCGCGGAAGCGGCGTCTATCGGATAGAAACGCGCCGTCGCAACAGGGAAATCGCCGTCGAGCAGAACAATGTACTTCGTGTCGGGAGTGTCGTGCTCGTCGAACTCGCGGCGCAGAGTGATATTGTGCTGCTTAGCCATACCCTGTATGCGGACGTAGTACGCGCCCGCCTGCTGCCACGTTTCAGTTGCTCTCATCACTGTTATGTTCATAGCTGTTTCCTTTCTCCATATACACGAATTCCAGTTCATCGTTCACGGCTTTCCGAGCAAATATCGTATAGCCTAGCTTCTGATACAGACAGATATTATCAATACTTCTCGTACTTGTGAAAAGCTCGTACAGTTTATCGGGAAAGCATTTCTCTATCTCGGACAGGAGCTTTGTCCCATAGCCTTTGTGGCGGTGGTCAGGGTGTACCATGAGCTTGCCGATGTAAACAGTTCCGTCACGCTCTTGCGCCCGCACTGAGCCGATAATAGTATTCTTGTCATCGACCATTTTAAGTATAACGCCGCTGCTCCATTCATCAACAACTTCATCGATAGTCTGCTTCAGTGGAGGAATGTCTCTGCTTCCGAACAGGTCAGCCTCGCTCTGATATGCAAGGTATTGAAGCTGTAATATTTCTTTCAGGTCGCTGTGTTCGGCTTTCTTTATTTCACACATACAAAACCTCATTTCTATTATTTACACATCTAAGAATTTCTCTATAACAACCATTATCTCCTCAAGACGCTTACCACCGATACCCTTGATTTTGCTCAACTCTGTCTCAATAGCCGGAAGATCAATTGTTTTGCCCTGTTCTCCGAGCAGCTCATCACCATACTTGAGAATGAAGTTTGTAAGCTCCACGCGGTTCATTTTCTTGATTTTTCGATAAGTGTCCCTGTCGATAATCTCTTGATTTCCCATATATAGCTCCTTTTCGTTTCTTATCACCTATTATAGCACATCGCCGCTATAATGTAAATACGTGAAACAGAAATGCTCAATTAGCGGTATTCCATATATGTAACCTTGACTTTGGGCTACTGTGCAGTGTATAATATGGATAGTAAGCAGGTTAATATGATAAACACGGGATTTATCAGCTTTCTGCTAAAGGAAGGATGCGGTAGTGACTATGATCGAGATTTCCTATCTACAGATGTTTATTTTTATAACTTTCATTTGGATACTTGTGCGATTCATAATTGCGATCAGATTCAAGAAGTTTTCGGTAAAACGCGAACTTCAGATGCTTCTTGTATACATATGCATTGTAGTTATTGCAAGATTTGTATACTTCCCGTTACATTTTGTTGACGGGGAAATAGGTACTCTAACGATTGGATTTTCAAAGACACTGTCTGACATGATAAGTTTAATCCCGTTCTTTTTTCTCTTTGACAGATATGATGGATGGCTTATCAATATTATCGGGAACATAGCAATGTTTATACCAGTAGGAATAGTATGGCCTATCTGTTTTAGAAAGCTTGATAGTATCAAAAAAACTGTGTTTGCCGGTATTTGTTTTATTATCTTTATTGAGCTTTCCCAGTTGTTATGTACAGAAAGGCATACAGATATTGATGACGTGATACTAAATACAAGCGGTGTTTTGATCGGAGCGTGTATTTTATTTGCTATACGAAAAAGTCGTAATGATGTGTCTTAGTGTAAAATATCTGAATGAGTGATATAATGTAAAAGGGTGGTATAATATGAAAAAGAAATCATTTGCTGCAATAATTGCGGCGCTCATACTTCTTTGCATAGCTTCTGGCGCTGCGGTATGTGAAAGAGGACCCTCGCCTGAGGAGATTTTTGAAAACAATAAGATCCTTACGGCGGAAGAAGCACTGGAATGGGCTTATGATAATCCTGTCGTTGTTCAAGACGACGGTCAGATCACTTCCGGCAGGGATGTATGGGACAGCTTTTTTGATTCCGTAAATGCGAAAAAGCCAGCTTCTGTTATGTGCGTATATAACTATGTGCTGGATGAGGAAAGCGTATCTCCCGAACTGTATGAGGAAGAAAAGGACCTGTATCCTCAGCTGTTCTTCTGCTTGCTGCGTTATGACGGAGAAGTATTCCATGTAAAAATGAGAAAAAGCGATGAAACAAAGCTCGATACCGATGAAACATATAAATATCTGCTGCATTTGTCCGCAGAAAACCCGGATACGGCGTTATACAGATACACAGACCAGTATGTTCTGGTAAACGATCCCTCAGTGACATGGGAACAGCTGCAAAGGTCAATGTTCAGTTCACAGTCAAGTGATTGGATAAAGCATTCAACGGTATATATGGATATGTATAATTGAACGCTGACATAGAAACAAGTCCCCGCGATTGCGGGGACGTATTCGTATATAGGTGACTGAAAGGGGAAATATTCAAAAGGTTATTTTAGCCCGAAAACAGAAATCCCTGTTATGCATTTTTCTTATTATATAATTTTAGGCTTGATTAGGTAGTCTGGAAAGATAAGTGTAGGAAAAGTGTAGGAAAATAATAAGAATCTCACAGCCACTTGCAAGTTCGTTTGTGTATCAATTAGATCACGTTATCAATCAATGTTATCCAATTCTTTCAGCCAAATATTAGCGGAAGCATCACTTGGCATACGCCAGTCGCCGCGTGGAGAGAGAGTTACAGTTCCGACCTTCGGACCGTCGGGCAGGCATGAGCGCTTGAACTGCTGTGTGAAGAAGCGTCGATAAAATGTGTTCAGCCATTTCATTATAAATTCCTTAGAATATGTTTCTGCGAATGCGAGACAGGCGATACGGAATATCTTTGAAGGTGAAAATCCGTATCTAAGCATATAGTACATGAAGAAATCGTGAAGCTCATACGGTCCGACGATATCCTCGGTCTTCTGTGATATAGTGCCGTTTTTCTCAGGTGGGAGAAGTTCGGGACTGACAGGAGTATCCAGTATATCAGACAGAACTTTTTTCAGTTCACCGTTCGATATTTCAGCTTCATAGTTTACAAGCCAGCGCACAAGGGTTTTCGGTATGGACGAATTCACCGCATACATGGACATATGGTCGCCGTTGTAGGTCGCCCAGCCGAGGGCAAGCTCCGAGAGGTCTCCTGTGCCGACAACGATACCCCCGAGCTGATTTGCTTTATCCATAAGCACCTGAGTGCGTTCTCTTGCCTGTGAATTTTCGTATGTCACATCGTGAACATCAGGCAACTGCCCTATGTCAGCGAAATGTTGGGTTACGCTCGCGCAGATGTTTATCTCGGTAAGCGTTGCACTATAAGCTTTTGCCAGCGAGCAGGCGTTATTGTACGTCCTATCGGTAGTTCCGAAGCATGGCATGGTTATGGTATGGATACCGCTCCTGTCAAGTCCAAGCATATCGAATGCGTGAACGGCAACTATCAGGGCAAGTGTGGAATCAAGTCCGCCCGAAAGTCCGAGTACAGCCGTTTTGCAGCCAATATGCCTCAGACGTGTCATAAGTCCGACAGCCTGCATGGTGAGTATTTCTTCACATCTGCTGTCAAGTGCCTTTTTGTCGGACGGAACAAACGGAGTTTTTTGGAAAGCTCTGTCAAGGATCGTCTCAGTAACATCAAGCGAAAAATATGCAGTTTTACAGCTCGGGCAAGCAGAAAAAGAGTTCATTCTTCTGCGCTCGTGGGATAATATTTTTATGTCGGTATCAGCAATTGTCAGTCCGCTTGAAAACGCCTTGGACTCAGCTAAAACAGAGCCGTTCTCCGCTATTATATTATGTCCTGCAAAGACCATATCCTGCGTTGATTCGCCTATACCCGAATCGGCGTAGGCATAGGTGCAGGCGAGCGAGCCCGAATGTGCTTTTATAAGCGTTCTGCGGTAGTCTGCTTTGCCTATGACTTCATCGCTTGCGGATAGATTGAATATGATGACAGCTCCCGAGGCTGCAAGCCGCTCCGACGGTGGAGAGCTTACCCACATATCCTCGCAGATCTCAACTCCGAAGGTAAGCTCGGGAAGCTCCCTGCAAGTGAAAATAGTATCTTCAAGATGAACGGAATAATCTTCGTCAAGCTGAATATCCGCACACAGACTTTCGTTGGCAGCGGTAAAATGTCTGACTTCATAAAACTCGCTGTAATTCGGTATATTCTTCTTTGCAACAGCACCGATCGCTTTGCCTCTGTTTACGATAACGGCACAATTATACAGCTTTCCGCAGACTGCAAGGGGTACACCGATAAGTGAAACTATATCCAGTTTTTCTGTCTCTCTGATTATCCTGACAAGCTCATGTCTTGCAGAGCTTAACAGCGCGTCCTGCAAGAAAAGGTCACTGCAGGTGTAGCCTGTAACAGATAGCTCTGGAAAACAGGCGATCTTAACGCCTTTGCTGTGAGCTTCGGTGATGAGTTCAATTATACTGTCAGCATTGTACTGACAATCTGCAACTTTAACATCAGGCGTTGCACAGGCTATTTTTATAAATCCGTCCTTCATAGTATCCCTCCAAAAAGAAAAAAGGCACTGCGAAAAAACGCAGCGCCTTTGCTTGTCTGAGATAATTATATATCAGATACAAGAAATTGTCAAGGAAAAACTTGACATAATAAAACGAGTATGATATAATGCAAGTAAAGAGCAACGGTGCTGAGTATTCAGCACCGTTTTTGCGTTTTTGGAGGTGATACGGTGTTACAGATAAAATATAAATGGACTGACGGCAACAACAGGGATTTTCAGAGATTTTATTTATCTACAGAGGAATACTACAGTAGCCTTGTAGGTGGAGTTCAGAACCGCAAAGGCTTTATCCCTTACAATATATCCGAAAGCATAGGCACTGTGCTCATAGCCTGTATTGATGATATCGCTGTTGGCTGTGCGGGACTTAAAAGATACTCAGATACAGATGTGGAAATCAAGCGAGTATGGGTTGAACCTGAATACCGCCGACATCGTATCGCTGAAAACATGATGAATATGTTAGAAGAACTGGCAGAAAAAATGAAGTTTCAGCGTACTGTGCTGCAAACTCGTGAAGCGATGAGAGAAGCCGTATCGCTTTATGAAAAGCTTGGATACTATCGTATCAATAATTATCCGCCTTACGACAGGCTCGAAGGTGCAGTCTGCTATGCTAAAAATCTGTAATAAAAGGGAGGTGCTTCTATGGCTGCTTTTGACAGGATATTATCGGGAATACCCGAAATGGACACAGCACTGGACAATATAAGGCTTGGCGACAATGTTGTATGGCGAGTTTCGGAACTTTCCGAATTCAGGCTATTCATGGAGCCTTATCTCAGGCAGGCTATTGCAGACGGCAGGAATATCATATATTTCAGATTTGCAAGTCACGAACCACTTGTGGAGAACTGTCCAGAGGTAAAAACTATCGAAGTTCCGCTTTCGCACAGATTCGAGACCTTTACCGTTGATATACATAACGAGATTGAGAAATCAGGCAGGGACGCCTTTTACATATTCGACTGCCTTTCGGAATTGCAGGCGATGTGGGCAACTGACCTTATGATGGGCAACTTTTTCCGCGTGACCTGTCCGTTTCTGTTCATACTTGATACAGTTGCGTTTTTCCCTATAATCAGAGGAAAGCACTCAGTTCATGCCATAAACAAGATACTGGACACCACACAGCTTTTCCTTGATGTTTATTCGGATAAGAAGAACGTGTATGTCCGTCCCGAAAAGGTATGGAACAGAAACTCCGACACCATGTTCCTGCCCCACACTTATGAACCAGAAAGCGGACGATTCAGACCGATACTTGACGGCGTAAAGTCCAGCCGTTTCTATCAGGTACTCGGCAATGCACAGCGTTCGGCAGACGAGCAGTTCATGGACTCGTGGGACAGGTCTTTCAAGAAAGCGAAAGTGCTGTATGAAAACGGAGTCGATATTACCGAGCAGTGCAGTAATATGTGCAATATAATGATGACAAGAGACGCGAAAATGCGTCAGATGGTCAAAAAGCATTTTCGTCCCGAGGACTATTTCAGCGTCCGCGACCACATGATAGGTACGGGAATGATAGGCGGAAAAGCCTGCGGTATGCTCCTTGCGAGAGCTATTATCCGCAATACCGAGCCAGATATAAACGAAGTCCTTGAACCCCATGATTCTTTCTATGTGGGTTCGGACGTTTACTATACCTACATCGTTGACAATAACTTCTGGGATATGCGTATCAAACAGCGCACTGAGGAGGGATATTTCGCCCTTGCAGATGAATTTGCAAAGCAGCTCATGAACGGCAGGTTTTCCGATGAGATGCGCGAACAGCTCAATCGTATAATCGAATACTACGGACAGGATCCGTATATAGTCCGTTCAAGCAGTATACTTGAGGACGGCTTCGGCAATGCATTTGCAGGCAAGTATGAGTCGGTTTTCTGTGCTAACAGAGGTACTCCCGAGGAGCGGCTCGAAGAGTTTGAAAAGGCGATAAAAACCGTCTACGCAAGCACCATGAGCCTTTCTGCTCTGGACTACCGCAAACGCCGCGGACTTGACAAGCGTGACGAGCAGATGTCCCTGCTGATACAGCGTGTGTCGGGCTCTTACTACGGCGCATACTATATGCCCTGCGCGGCAGGTGTGGGTTATTCTTACAGTCCATACAGCTTTCTGAAAAGCTCCGACCAGTCCGCAGGAATGCTGCGTCTTGTAATGGGACTTGGCACGTCTGCTGTTGACAGGACAGAGGGCTCATATCCCCGTCTTGTAAGCCTTGATATGCCCGAAAAAACAGTGTATTCGACTTATGCTGACAGACACAGATTTTCGCAGGGAAAGGTGGAGGTCATCAATACTTCTATCCACGATCTTGAACGTCTGCCGCTGCGTACAATAGAGCCTGAGATACCTGAGTATCTGCAAAATATCCTCCTTGAACATGACTTCGATGCAGAGAGCAGACTGCGCGAAATGGGACGGAGAGTGTCCTCGACATTCATATCCTGCAAGGGACTTGTCAGCAATAAGACTCTTATGTCACAGATGCAGAGAATGCTGCGCTGTATACAGGACGAGTACGAATACCCTGTTGATACGGAGTTCACCATAAACGTTTCCGACAGCGGCGAATACTCCGTTGACCTTTTGCAGTGCAGACCGTTGCAGGTGCTTAAAGACAAGTCGGGAGTCGCTGTTCCCGATAATATACCGCAGGAGCATATCCTCCTCGAAAGCAAGGGAGCTTCAATGGGACTTTCCAAAGCTTCAAAGCTGGATATTATCGTGTACGTTGATCCCGTTGTGTACTACAATATGCCTTACAGCGAGAAAAATACCGTAGCGAAAATGATAGGCAGGATAAACTGGACTTACCGCAGCAGCGGAAAACACATGATGCTCATGGTGCCTGGCAGAGTTGGAACTTCATCTCCCGAGCTTGGTGTACCTACAACATTTGCCGATATAAGCGAATTTGACGTTGTGTGCGAAATGGAAGAAGCCCGTGCAGGCTACAACCCCGAGCTTTCCTACGGCAGTCATATCTTTCAGGACTTAGTCGAAGCGGAGATACTCTACACAGCAGTGTTCAACAACAGCAAAACTCTGCATTTCGCACCCGAAAAGCTGAAAGGACTGCGGAATATGCTTGAAGATATCGACGAAAACAGCGGACTTGACGATGTTATCCATGTCTATGACGTGAGCCGCTGCAAATGCGAGCTCTTCAATGACATAAGGAATGAACATCTTCTTATAACGATCTGAGCAATGGTGCTTATCCGTAAGGGTAGGCACTTTTCTATTGGAGTGAGTACTTTGAAACTGACATTTCCGCCCATAGGCGCAAGAATAGTAAAATCATCAATAGCAGTCGGGCTATGTATGGCGGTGTATTTCATAAGGACATTTCTGCCCGTTGAAAACGGCATACCTTTTTACGGAGCATTGGCGGCTTTATGGTGCATACAGCCCTATTCAGACACCACAAAGAACAATGCATTTCAGCGCTCCGTGGGTACGCTTACAGGTGCAGTCTACGGACTTTTATTCCTGTTGATGTTCCGCAGGCTTGATCTGGTCATACCCGAGTTTGTATATATTTCCGCAAGTATTTTCATAATACCTGTAATATATACGACTGTTGTCATGAATAAGAGGAACGCTTCTTTTTTCTCCTGTGTTGTGTTTCTGAGCATTGCGCTCACTCATTCATTTGACGCTGATCCGTATCTTTTTGTACTCAACAGAGTCATTGATACTTTCATCGGAATAATCATCGGTGTAGCTGTGAACGACTTCCGACTGCCTGTCAGAACTGATAAAACTACTCTATATGTCAGCGGAATTGATGATGTACTCATCTCACCGTCCTCGAATTACAGCAAAGTAGAACTTAACAGGCTTATCCGCAGCGGTGTGAAATTCACCGTCTCAACTACCCGTACTCCAGCCGAGCTTATGTCGATAATGAATGGTACGGAATTAAAGCTTCCCGTGATAGTTATGGACGGTGCGGCGATATATGACATTAAGGAAAAGAAATATCTTGAAATGACCTATCTTTCAAACAGTGTTTCGGAAGAAGCTGAAAGGATCATCTCAGAGTGCGGACTGAACTGTTTTGTGAACACCATGCTTGACACTACTCTGCTGATATACTATGGAGAATTCCGTAATCCTGCCGAAAAGAACCTTTTTGAAACACACAGCAATTCGGCTTACAGAAACTATATCAGCTCGGAATACCGCCGAAAAGACGACAATGAGCGTATTTTGTACATTACAGTACTTGCAGAGAAGATAGATATATTCCTGCTTGAAAGGAGACTTCGTCAGAAGCTGGGAGTAAGTGCAAGGATAAGCTTTTCCGACTCCGAATACGAGGGTTTTATGTACCTTAAAGTTTTTTCGCCGATGGCTTCAAAGGAGAATATGATGTCAAAGCTGAAAGAGCATACAGGTGCGGAAAAGGCAGTTACATTCGGCAGCATACGCGGTAAATATGATGTATATATCAACGACGGCGGCGGAAATGCCACTGTGAAAAAGCTCAAAAAAATATGCAGATCCCATGGAAATTTTTGACACGCAAAGCTTTGTCAGACTATTGACAATTCGTTTCGGGTGTGGTATCATAAGGGTGTAATAAAGCAAGCAAGGGTGCTTATCCGCATGGATGAGCACCCTTATTTTATTTGCTAAGGAATGGAGTGATAACAATGACACAGCAGAATATTGAGCAGTTTACAAAGGCAGTGGGCAATGCAAACGAGATAAATGAACTTCTCAGACGCTACGGCGTAAAATTCGGAATATACAAAAACGGTGTTTTTAACGAGCAATTCTTTCCTTTCGATCCTATCCCGCGAGTGATAGCGTCAGAAGATTTCAAGAGTATTGAAAAGGGACTTGTTCAGCGTGTAAACGCCCTGAATGAGTTCCTTTTTGATATTTATCACGAAAAAAATATCGTAAGGGACGGTATTATACCTGAGAATTTCATTTATATCTCAAAGGGCTATCTTGCACAGTGCGAGGGAATAACTCCCCCAAACCGCATTTACAGCCATATTTCGGGTATCGACCTTGTACAGGCTAAGGATGGAGAATGGTATATTCTTGAGGATAATCTCAGAATACCATCGGGAGCTTCTTATCCGCTTATAGCAAGAGAACTCACAAGGATCGCCGCTCCCGAGGCTTTCTCGGAAAATGAGATAGTGGACAACCGCAACTATGCACAGCTTCTGAAAGAAACAATGGAGTACACTAACTGCGGCGGCATAAGAGCAATTCTAACCCCCGGACGCTACAACGCTGCGTACTTTGAGCATTCATACCTCGCAGAGCATACAGGCTCAGTTCTCGTGCAGAACGACGAGCTTTTTGTTGAGGACAATATACTGTATCACCGTACATATTCGGGCGGCAAAACAAGGATTGGAGTGCTGTACAGGCGTATAGCCGACGAGTATCTTGATCCGCTGAACTTCCTGCCCGAGTCTCTTATCGGCATACCTAATCTTATGGAAGTATACCGCAGCGGAAATGTTGGTATAATCAATGCTCCGGGCAACGGAGTTGCCGACGACAAGGGCATATACTATTTCGTACCGAAGATGATAAAATATTACCTCGGCGAAGACCCCATACTGAAAAACGCTCCCACATATCTGCCGTTTTACGAGGAGGACATGAAATATGTTATGGATAATCTTGAAAAGCTGGTCATTAAGGACGTTGCGGAGGCAGGAGGCTACGGAGTGGTATTCGGAAGAGAGCTTACAAAGGAAAAGCTTGAAGAGTTCCGCAGAACTATCATTGCAGAGCCGAGACGCTTTATCGCACAGGAAGTCATAGATTTTCTCGACCTGCCGATACTGGATAACGGCGAGACCGTAATGCGAAAGGCTGACCTGCGAGCATTCGTGCTCTCTGGAGAAACAACGAGAGTATGGGCTTCGGGACTTACAAGATTCTCGCGTAATCCAGATTCATTTGTGGTGAATTCCTCACAGGGAGGCGGATTCAAGGATACATGGGTGCTTAAATAGGAAAGGAGTATTATGACAACAATATCAAAAGAACACAGCGACCGCCTTTACTGGCTGGGACGCTACACGGAAAGGGCATTTACCACTCTGCGGACAATACAGAAGCTCTACGACAAAATGCTGGACAAGAGCAAAGGGTATGCCGATTATCTGAAATGCTTCGGACTTTACGATAGCTACGGCAGCAATGAAGCCTTTATAAACAGCTTCCTCTACGACGGCAGCAACGCCAATTCTGTTGCATACAGTCTGGAACGGGCATATGATAACGGCATAGTTCTCCGCGAGGAGATATCCACCCACAGCCTGTCGTTTTTGCAGCTTGCCAAGGACAGCCTTGCAAAGTCCGAATTATCCAAAAATACGAGACTGTCCCTGCTTCCTCTGGAGGATCAGCTTTATGCATTCTGGGGCTGTCTGAACGAGTATATCTACAATGACGAGATAAGAAATATTATTTACATCGGGAAAACCATCGAACGCCTTGATCTGTACATCAGAATGGCATATCCCTTTGATACTACACAGAAAGAGTACATTCGCCTTATGAAAAATCTTGAAAGGGCTCCGAAGGGAACACCTTACCGATATAATACAGCGAATTATTCGGAGCTTGTGAAAATAATGGAAAATGAGGATGGATACAAACAGAACTCAGAAAAAGTGATAGGCTGTCTTGAACATCTTTTTGAACCACTGGAGGTAACAGTATGAAAACGCTTAATTTCAGCTTCTCTACGAAGCTAACATTCGATGATTACGTCCACGATCACAGCTTTGCACTCAGGATAATCCCGCCTGATACAGAGTCGCAGAAGATACTTTCATGCAGTCTCAATATTTCGCCCGGCGTCACTACTAAGCAGACTGTTGACGCATTCGGAAACAACGTCACCGCAGGCTATATACAGGGCGATCACCGCTTTCTCGATTTTGAGATAAAGGGAACGGCAGAAGTTGACTCCTCAAAGCACAGTACATTTCTAATGCCCTGTTATCGGTATCAGTCAGAGTATACTGAACCCGATGATGAACTAAAAAAATTCTATGTCGAGCTGAAAGACAAGTATATGGGCGACGCTTCCGAAAAGGCTGCATATTTCAGTGATATCCTCTCCGACATCATAGAGTACAAAAAAGGAACGACCACTACCGCAACAACTGCCGCAGAAGCATTTGCTCTGCGGAGCGGAGTTTGTCAGGACTTCTCCCATATACTCATTTCACTGCTGAGAATGGACGGTATACCTGCACGATATATCGCAGGTCTTGCGTTTTGTGACGGTGAAACTCATTCGTGGGTGGAATACTGGACTGGAGATCACTGGGAGGGTATTGATCCTGCAAATAATTGTCACGTCAACGACGATTATCTTGTTATTTCAATGGGACGCGACTTCCGCGACTGCGCTATCGACAGAGGTGTGATGTTCGGGAGATATACCCAGCAGCTGCAATTGGTGCGTTCGGTCCTGAGCTGACCGCATTTGAAGTGAGAATGGGCGGATATTATCCGCCCGAGAGGAGTGATGAAAATGATAACTATGATAGAAACTATAGCGACTGCATCTCTTGCGGTCAATGAAAACTTGAATATCCAGAAGCGGCGCATTGCAAACGGCAAAAGCAGGAAGCGTCTGAGTCTTGTGACAGGTACACATGGCGATGAGCTTGAAGGTCAGTATCTCGCATATATGATAGGCTCTTATCTCAATGAGAACATCGGCCATCTCGACGGTATCGTGGACATTTACCCTGCACTCAATCCTATGGGTATCGACTCAATAACACGCGGAGTCCCCATGTTCGACCTTGATATGAACCGCGTTTTCCCAGGCTCTAAGGACGGCACGATGATAGAAATGATATGTGCTTCCATAGTTGACGATATTGCAGGTTCTGATGTGTGCGTGGACATTCATTCGAGCAATATCTTCCTGAAAGAGATACCCCAGATACGCATGAGTGTTCCCACTGCTCCTGCACTTCTTCCATACGCAAAAATGATGAACGTGGACTTCGTATGGATACACGAGTCCGCAACAGTTCTTGAATCTACCCTCGCTCATACCCTCAACACAAGAGGAACAAAAACTCTTGTAGTTGAAATGGGCGTGGGTATGCGTATTACTAAGGAATACTGCCGACAGCTCTTTGACGGCATACTCAATCTTATGAAAGAGCTGGGAATGTGGAGCGGCGAAACAGCCACCGTACGCGAGCCTATAGTTTCTGAGGGGCGTGAAGTTGGCTTTGTGAACTCCGATGCGGCAGGCATTTTTGTGCCCTGTGCCGACTTCGGCGATACTGTAAATGAAGGCGACCATATCGGTGATGTGGTCGATCCGCTGACATCGAATGTCGTTGAAAAGGTGGAGGCTGTGTGCAGCGGTATGATTTTTACGCTGCGGGAATATCCCGTAGTTTACGGTGGCTCGCTCCTTGCGAGAATACTGCAGCCGTCTGAGGGAGGTGCAGAGGAATGAAGAGAAAGGTGCTTTTTTCAATGAAGTCGCCATACCGTGAACAGCTTGACGTTATCGGATTCCGTTTCGGTCACGGAAAAAAGTCTGCGGCAATAGTGGGAGCAATGCGCGGAAATGAAGTACAGCAGATGTACGTTTGCAGCCGCATGGTGCAGGAGCTCAAAAAGCTCGAAGCAAAGGGACGTATCGCCGAGGACTGCGAGATAATGGTCATTCCCTGCGTGAATTACTACTCAATGAATATCGGCAAGCGCTTCTGGGCAATGGATAATACCGACATAAACAGAATGTTCCCGGGCTACGATCAGGGCGAGACTACACAGCGTATCGCAGACGGGCTTTTCTCGAAGATACAGGGCTACGAATACGGCATACAGCTTGCCAGCTTTTATCAGGTGGGAAATTTCCTGCCCCACGTTAAAATGATGGATACAGGCTTTATGCAGCCTGATTTGATGAAGGACTTCGGACTGCAATTCGGCATACTTCGCAAGCCCCGTCCCTATGATACGACTACTCTGAACTACAACTGGCAGGTGTGGGAAACAAAGGCGTTTTCAGTATACGCAAATGCTACCGATGATATTGATGAAAACGCCGCAGATGAAGCGGTTTATGCGATCCTGCGCTTCCTTGATAAGCAGGGCATAATCAGTGCAAATACTCCCCCGGGGTACATCACAAAAATAATCGACGAGAGCAAAACGAAGCAGATACGCTCGGAAGCTTCGGGCATTTTCAAGAGCCTTATTGACATTGGCAAGCGGGTTGAGCGTGGTGATGTTCTTGGAGTAATATCCGATCCGTTCGAAGGTGAGATAGTGTCAGAGATAAGGAGTCCTGTTTCAGGAACGGTATATTTTGAATATCACGATCCACTTATAAATTCAAACACTGTCTGCTTCAAAATAATCAGGTAGGGGCGGATATCATCCGCCCGAATATCCAATTCAAGTATAAGGAGAAGAAATATGAAAAAGGAATTTTCAGAAACCAAAACTGTCATATCTCCCGACGGTAAAACCATAACAACAATGACCGTGAGCGGCAGCAGTGAAACGACGGAGAATTCATCGACTGTTTCGACAACATTCACTGCAAGCAACACGACTACTTCAACAACAACGACGACAACAGTAAAGAACGGGGAAAAGTGAAATGATAACTTTGAACGACTATCTGTTTTCGGGAAATACGGTGCTGAAAATACTGCATCAGTATTCAAATGACCTGCGAAACAGTGCAAAGTCAACGCACAACAGTATCGACCTTGCACATTCCAATTTCCTGATACAGATTATTGAATTGCTTGAACACAACGACTTCCTGACCTCTCAGTCCCAGAGGATAAAGGAGTTTTACAAATACATGACAAGGGAATATCCCTTCCTTGCGTTCACTTTCAAGGGACGTATAAAGTCCCTTATCCGCGCCGAGGAAAAATTCAACGGTTATATCCTTGAATACATTTACAAGTATTACAAGAATAATGGCAAATTTCCGTCAGAAGTCGAAATAAAGAGCAAGCTCATATGCTTCCGCGACCTTATCGCGTATCGCATAGTTATTTCGATGCCCTCCTGTCACATCAAAAACGGAGATGAAAGAAGTGAGATAGAGAAGAAATACCTCTATGAAATTGCCGATGTGGTCCTCGAATTTCTTGAGGAGAGAGGATTCACCGCAGAGCTTTCGGGCTTCACTGAGGACAGGTATTCTGACAAGCTCAAAGAGGCTGTTAGACCGTATTACCGCGACTATGTCTCATTTCCCAGAAGTACAGGCTATCAGTCCATACACATAACCTTTTACGACAATCTTGCCCGCTGCTATACGGAATTGCAGCTACGTACAAAGGATATGGACGACTTTGCGGAGATAGGCGATGCAAATCACTTCGGCTATGAGAAATTGCAGGAAGCAAGACGCACCAAACGCGATGAGATACCTGTTAGCGAGTGTATTTATTTTGATGAAGCATACGAACGCCTAACGAAATTACAGGAGCTGGAGCTCGCGGATATAGATGTGAATATGTTCAAGGCTATAAACAATCAGCTCATAAACGACGGCTGCGGATTGTTCAGAGGTCGGCAGATCCTGCCTTTCGAGCACTTATCACGTTTCCAGAACGATCTTATAGATTAACAGTGAGCAACAAATTCCTTGAAGATAAGGCGGCTGTTTTCGTCTTTGAGATAAGAAAATTCGGGGTGCCATTGTACTGCCCAGAGGAACTTTCGCTCTGGAGCGTAAACGGCTTCGATAAGTCCGTCGGGCGCTTTTGCCATAGGTAAAAGTGCAGTAGAAAGTTTGCATATTCCCTGATGATGATAGCTGTTCACAGGAAGGGTATTTGTTTTCAGAAGATCATACAGCGGTGAATCTGATTCTATATTCACTTCATGTACAGGAATATCGTACGGCGGCTTCTGGCAATGCGGCACACTATCGGAGAACTGGGAGGGTATATCCTGCCACAGAGTTCCGCCAAGTGCGGCGTTTATGAACTGTATGCCGCGGCATATGCCGAGTATGGGGTTATCAGCTTCCATTGCCCGCTTTAGAAGCAGTTCCTCCATAACGTCGCGCTCGGGACTGCACTCGCCACAGGCGCCTATTTTTCTTGCGGAGTACAGCTTTGGATCAACGTCCTGACCTCCCGTGAACAGAAAGCCGTCACACATAGATGTTATCTGTTCGATATCAGCACTGTCGCTCGTCAGAGGAAGCATAACAGGCAGACCTCCTGCTTCAATTATCCCTCCGAAATACCCGGGAAGCATCCAATAGCTGGTTTTATTGTAGTCGAAAAGAGGTATAACGCCTATAACAGGTCTTTTGCTCATATTATTTCCTCCAATACAAAAAAGGTGCATACGGTAAATACCGCAGCACCTTTGCTTTATATAATGATTATAGTATTTTTTGTCAGGAAAGTCAAGCATTATCTGCTGTAGGACTGTGGTGATTCAGAAGGAAATGGACTTGCGTTCTAACACTTTCTACCGTCAGCTCAGGGAATATGAGCAAGGAATATAGTAGCAATATATCGTGGTCTATTGAAATACAAAAAACTATTTCACACAAATGCTTTTTCGGTTTTTGACATATTGCAAATATGAACGACACCCTTTTGAAATGAATCGGAGTCGGCATTGCCGACTCCTCATGCTGTAATGGTCTCAGGTGGAAACCGAGGATAATCAACTGCTCTCTCGAATACCATATTGGACAGTGCCTTCTCAACTATAGCGCTGGGATCTCCATTCGGGCGTATCCATTCCAGTATGTTATCCTTATCCAGTATAACAGGCATTCGGTCGTGTATATCCTTTACTGTGCCTGCTGCTTCTCTGGTGAGAACAGAAAACATAGGTACTTGCATACCGTCATGCTCCTCATATCGATAAAGTCCTGCGATATATGTGATGTCTGAGCCTTCGGTCTGTATGGCGAATTTGACCTTCTTGGTATTTCGGTGCTCAGTTATGCTGCGGCTATCATCGTCATATACAGGATATCCCCATTCATAGTACCAAGAGGCAGGGATAACGCATCTTCTCCTGTACCATGAATCCGTCAAATGTGTCGGTCTATGCCGGACCTATCTTCGACATTGATGTGACTGGAATGTGCCCACCATTCCCAGTGAGTGGTAACAATAACACTTATTGATTTTTAGGACTCCCTTTGGGGAGTTACACTACATTTATTATATTATATTAGACGTTAATCGTCAAGTGAAAGGAGTATTATATATGAATATCAACTCAAATTCTAACCACGCAGATGCAATTCCTCAGAACGTTAATGAGCGTCAAAAAGAAGGTGTTGTTCCTGAGAAAATTCTTTACACCGTAAAGGAAGTCTCGACAATAATGCACACTAATACTGGATACGTATATCAGCTTATCAGCTCGGGCTTGTTGCCTGCGCTCAAACTTGGATCATACAAGATCAGACACATATCTTTGATGAGATTTTTGGAAGATTATGACGGCTATGACCTTACTGATCCACGTGATGTTGAGAAGATATCAGTATCTGCTTAATGTAAAAAAAACAAGTATAGCGCCTGTATAAGGCGCTATATTCTTGCTAAGGCAGGGGGAATAATATGACAGAGATAAACACTCGAAAACGCGGCAAGCACTGGGAATACTATTTTGAAGTTGCAAGGATTAAAGGTAAACGCCAACGTTTCAGCAAAGGAGGTTTTAGTACTAAGGCAGATGCCCTAACTGCTGGAACAAAGGCTATGAACGAGTATTTGAATGCTGGCACAGTTTTTGTTCCGACAGAAATATCTATGAGTGATTACATGGATTATTGGATAGATATGTACTGCCGCCCCAACTTAAAACCATCCACTATTGCGAGCTATCAAAAACATATCCGACTTCACATATCACCTATAATTGGACAATATCGCTTAACAAGTATAACTTCAGAGCAGTTACAATCACTTATAAATGACTTGGTATCACAAGGATTTAGTAAGAATACAATTATAAGTATTAAGGGTATACTTTCAAGCAGTCTGAATTACGCAGTTCAGCCTCTGCATTATATACAAACCTCACCTATGATTTATGTGAAAATCCCCAAAGGATCTCGCAGCAATTATAAAGCTTCGCTATATGTCAGAGACGTCATTGAGAATGATATCATCGACAAGATTTTTGAACGCTTTCCTAAAGGCTCTTCGCCTTATCTTCCTATGATGCTAGCTTATCATTGCGGTTTAAGATTAGGGGAGGCTTTTGCAGTAACATGGGACAGTGTCGATTTCGATAATAAGACTATCACTATTGACAAGCAGCTTCAATGGCACGATGAAAAGAAAGTGTGGTATCTTACACCGCCCAAGTATAATTCTTCCAGAGTTGTCGATATAGACCAATTTGTTATTGATCTCTTAAAGGAGCTCAAAGCGGAGCAGGCCGCGAACAAGGCGTTCTACGAAGAATACTATACTACTTTGCACTTTAATGAGAAGGAGGGCATAAATAACCACAGCGGCGAAGTAATCGACTTTATAAATGTATACGAGAACGGCTGCTTTATACAGCCACGCATTATGCAGCATACGAGCACTGTGATACATGAGTTTTGTCCAAACTTCAATTTTCACTCTCTCAGGCATACTCATTGTACAAGACTGCTTGAAGCTGGTCTGCCGCTGAAATATGTGCAGGAAAGGCTTGGACATAAAAATATCAACGTAACAATGAACATCTACAATCATCTCACTCGCAGCCAAGCCGAGCAGAGCAAAAAAGACTTAGAGAATGTATTCAAATAATCAACTATCTGCCGTTTAGATTTAAATCTAAGCGGCGTTATTTTTTTGGCTCATAAAAAGAATGCTGTCTACTACTTGCAAATCATGCCGTTTTTTGTTATAATGTAAAAAAGCATATAGTCTGTTTGTCTCAAAATATAGGCGGTTGTAGCAACCGTACTTTGTCACCCATTTGTCACCCGAATCCGAGTTGAAAGCAGAACAGCTCCAAATCTGACAAAACTGATTAGAAGCTGAATTTGTGGAAATATAGCGGTTTATCGGTAGTAATTAACTACTGCTTGAATCAGTCGAAATGACAATAAATGGGCGAAAAAAGATGGGCAACAACCCGATGGTTGGCGCAACAGTTGCTTGTGCAGTTGCTGTTGAAGAGGCTATGAAGTAATTTATTACCTGATATATAAAGAAAGAGCAGTCCGCAGGGACTGCTCTTTTTTTGGAGGATGTGCGATGACGGTATCATTCGGCATCGCTAAGATATCCGGAATTCATGATTAATGCACCGCTGTATGATAACGGTACAGCGGGATATTTAAAGCCTGAAAGCTCTTACCGTGCTTTCAGGCCCTATTCCTTTTCAGTGCCTATGCTGAAAAGGTTTTTTCATTGATTTAATATATTCTGCAAAACACATTGGAGAGCGCGCTGCTGAGCTCGAAATACTGCTGATTGATCTCGTGAGCGTCAACGTACTCTGCAATCTCCTCTCTCAGGTCGCGCGGCTGCTCGTCAGAGTCGATGAGCACGCTGTCCAGTGAATAGTTGAAGTCCTGATCCATTGTGAAAAGGAGTACTCCGCAATCCTCACACTCTTTCTCTAAGATGTGGTTTACGAAATCTTTACTTACGGGAAGGTACAGACAGTCATAATCGTCGTCGTACATATAGTGATTCCTTCCTGTAACGATGTCGTCATAAATTTCGCCTAACATTGAAAATAACCTCATAAAAAAGGCCCCCCTAATAAATAAATTATGTATCTATAATACTATTTGTTTGCAAATTTGAAAATACTTTTTAATAAAAAGTCACATTTTGTTAATCATATTCGTGATACTGCTGCAAAATCAACTTGACATATTGTATAATTAGCCTATCTAAAATGCCATGTTCAACAAAGTTTTGTGGACAAAAATACGGACAGCAGGCAATAGCTGTCCGTTTATTATTATCTGCGTTATACAAAATGGATAAAATAGGCCGTCTGAGGATTTGGTGTCGATGTCGTTTTTTATATCTCAACGGAAATTATCATGTCCATTATCCCGTACACATCAACAGAGCTGTCAAATTGAGCCTGATATTCCAGCCTTCCCATGTCCGTCGGCTAATAACCGATAATGATACGGTAGTCATAACTGCGCTCTGCAACAAAGGTCCTGCCGAGATATTCATACTGCTCTGTGTCCGGGGCCTGCTGCAAGACAAAGAGATGCTGCGGACAAGAGAGAGAGCATCTTATTTTTCATGGTATTTACCTCTTTTTTTATCTTTGTTATTTATTCAGTTGTATTCGAAGACAGTACCGTTGTCAGAATAGGGGAGATTTGGTACAAGACTTCCGTGTTCATAGTTTCCTGAGGGAAAATCGGGGCTGCACATGATTATTGTACTGCCGTATACCGAGCTGCTGTCAGCCTTGACTACGAGGAGAACACCGTCGGTCTCCCTGACGGTGTAAACACTGTCATCGGGAGCGATGCGGTAGTTTGCGGTATCCCCGTAGGTTCCCTGAAAGTCTCTGACCTTGCCGAGATAATCGCCCCGGGTAAAGGCTGACGGTACAATGGTGCTGTCATTGTAGATAATGCCGTTGCAGCTGATGCTGCTGCCCCGGATGCACCATAAATGCCCGCTTGGCGGAGTATCTCCCGGAGAAGTTGCTTTCGGGGCTGTGGCAGGGGGAGAGGTCGGTTTCGGTGCTGCTGTCGTCCGGGGTGCTTCGGTGGGGCGCTCTGCGGCTTCTTTTATGCTGAAGCCCTCAAAGTATATCAGCCCCAGTACCTGTCTGTACTGGGGAATGAGTCTGCGCATGGCGCGGTGAACGGCTATTTTGCGTTCCTCGCGTATATAAGAGGTCTCAAGGTCCTCTTCGTCGCTTATGAGCTCGGGAGCGTCGTCAACGGAAACGGCTGTGAGCTTTCCCAGCTTTCTCAGGTTATCTATTGCAAGATGCCTTCCGATGGTATAAAGCCATGTCCTGAACTGTCCCTTGCCCTTGTCGCGGGGCTTCTTCGTGCCCAGCAGCACAAAGGTGTCTTCCGCTATGTCCTCGGCTGTGTGGATATTTCCCACGATACTGAATATATAAAGGATAAGTTCGTCCTTGTAGTCTCTGATTATCTCGGCGAGTCCGCTCAAGTCGCCTTCTTCGCGGAAACGGCGGTAGCTACTTGCACCGTTGTCCATTGCCTTTCTCCTTTCCGAAGGTGTCTGTTCCGTCCTTCACTTATTACACGTAATAATGTCGCTGTTCCTCACACTGATTATATATTTTTTCTGCGTACTTGCAAATGCAGCTGTGGGATGATATAATTATACAAAAGCAGAAAGGGCTGCGGCAGCGGTGCACATGATGCGCGACTGCGGCGAGTCGCCGCGGAAGATCATTCTCAGGTAAGGACTTTGTCATAAATTCCTCCGACGAATTTCAATTAACTTCGTTAATAAGGTTATTCGTCTCCGGAACATATGAATGTTTTGTACCGCAGCCTTTCTGTTTATATAAGGAGGGATGACTGGTGACAGATGTTGATGTTATGCTGGTCGCGGAAGTGCTGGGAGTGCCGGTGCACAGGCTTTATATGCTCAGCAGCGATCGTATGCCCAGAAATAAACGGGGCGGGTCGTACTCCAATTATCATAAGTCTGTGATATACAGCGGCCGATCAAAGAAAAAACGTGTTCTGACCGTGCCCAACGGCTTTCTGAAAACAGTTCAGCGCAGGATCCTGCATCGATGCCTTTACAAGCTGCCTGTTTCGGAATACGCTACCGCATATTGCAAGGGACGCGGTCCCGCGGACAACGCTTCTCCTCATACAGGAAAGGATTATATCATAAAGCTTGATATATCCGACTTTTTCGGAAGTATAAACGATGATGCGGTATATATGGTAATGAAGCAGCTGAAGCTCACTCCGAGAGCGACTTCGCTGCTTACTCATCTGTGTGTACATAACGGCGTGCTCCCGCAGGGGGCACCGACTTCGCCTTATCTTGCAAATCTGGTTATGAAGCACTTTGACGGGCGTATCGGCTCATGGTGTGCAGAGAGAAATATCTCCTACACCAGATACAGCGATGATATGACCTTCTCGGGCAGGAGGGGCGATCTCCTGGCATCGGGATTGACGGGCAGAGTGAGGAATATGCTTTATTCCATGGGCTTTGAACTGAACAGTAAAAAGACGGTATTCGCGGTATGCTCCCAGCGGCAGACTGTCACGGGGGCTGTTGTCAACGAAAAGGTGAATGTGCCCTCGGAGCTGCGCAGGAAGCTCAGGCAGGAGGTATACTACTGCACAAGGTTCGGAGTTGAGGATCATCTTGCACGATGCGGCAGCGGTGAAGCTCCTAAGGCATATATAAGCGGACTCCTGGGGAGGCTTTCCTATGCCTTGCAGTTAAGACCCGACGATGAGTGGCTCAGGAGCGGCTTTGAGAAAATCAAAGCAATGAGCAATGATATATAAAGAGGGATATAATGAAAAAAGCGATGAAAATTACAGCGATAATACTTGTGCTGCTTCTCATAGCAGTTTTTGTAACGGGATATATAATTACAGCAATAGAAATGAACAAGAACTTCCGCAGGGGGGATTATCCTGACAAGCGGTTTTCTGCTTCGTGGTTCTATGACCATTATGAAGCGGATTATCCCCGTGAGGAAGTCAGCTTCATGTCTGGAAAAAATCAGCTGAAAGGCTTTGTTTACGGCAAGGAAAACAACAGGGGACTGATCGTTTTTGCTCACGGTATCGGCAGCGGCCATGAGTTCTATCTCGGCCTTATCACAAGGCTTGTGGACAGGGGCTGGCGCGTCTTTGCATATGACTGCACGGGCAGCGGATACAGCGAGGGCGAAAGCACAGTCGGTTTGGCACAGTCGGTCATTGACCTTGACAACGCCCTTACCTTTGCGGAAAATGATCCGCGCATGAACAGCCTCGATACCTATGTTCTCGGACACAGCTGGGGAGGCTATGCTGCGGCGGCAGTTCTGAATTTTGACCATGATATAAAGGCCTGCATAACCATGTCGGGCTACAATACGCCTTTTGAGGAGCTGGCAGAGACCTGCGACGATATGTACGGCAAAAAAGGAAAGCTGCTCTATCCTTTCATATGGACGTATAATAAAGTGAAATTCGGAAGAAATTCCTCGTGGGCGGCTGTTGACGGCATTAACAAGGCGGGGATACCCGTTCTTGTCATACACGGCGATGATGACAGCGTGATTGATTTCAGCGGTGCAGGTATAATAGCTCACAAGGACAGCATAACCAATCCAAAGGCAGAGTATAAGGTGTTCTCGGAGAAGGGAAGGAACGGACATAATTCCTATTTCTATACCGGGGAGTACGTGGAATATCTGGAAAATGTCCTCAGCCCGAGAGCAAATGAGCTCAAGGAAAAATACGATAATAATGTCCCGGAGGATGAGAGGATACGTTACTATGAATCAATAGACGGTCAGTTGTATAACGGCTTCAATCCCGAGCTGGTGGAGCTTATAGACGGCTTTTTCGGAAAAGTATGACAGACTGCGGCGGTCGGCGATAATGTGTCAACCGCCGCTTTTTTTATGAAAATACAGTGAAAAAACTTTTTTCGGGCTTGACAAGAAGGATAATTGTGGTATAATAGTTAAAGTGCAAAAATGAAATTCATTCTCAAATTCGGTGAAAGGAGCGGCAGATATGAAAATTACGAAAAAAAGACTTTCGGCTGCACTGGCAGCTGTATTTTTTGTTTTGGTGCTGTTCTGCTCATCGGTGTTTATCATAAAGCATACCGTACATGAGTGTACCGGAGAGGGCTGCGCTGTCTGTATGGAGCTGTCACTGTGCCGCAGTATAATGCGTTCTTTTGACGGAGGCTCCTGCCATAAGCTCACTGCGGCAGTTGTATTGCTCCTGCTCATGATCGTTATTCCTGCGGTCAAAGCCTGTTTCGGCAGGCAGACTCTTGTGTCGATGAAGGTGGAGCTTCTTAACTGAGGCGTACTGCGCAGGCACGGGAGCAGGAGGCTCCCATGATCACAACAAACTATACCATATCCCGGAGGTCATTTTATGTTTATCAGAAAATTCAGTGCAGCTGCTATGTCAATGGCTGCGGCTGCTTTATGTCTTACAGGCTGCAGTGCTTCCGTCACTTCACAGGAAGCAGTAAAAAAAGGACAGGCAGGAGCTTCTTCGGACAAGCTCAGCATAGTCTGCACCATATTCCCTGAGTACGACTGGGTAAAGGAGATAATGGGCGACCATGCCAAGGATGCGGATATTACGTATCTCCTTGACAGCGGTACGGATCTGCATAACTTCCAGCCTACTGCCAGCGATATAATGACTATATCCTCTTGCGACCTGTTCATCCATGTGGGCGGCGAGTCAGACAAGTGGGTTGACGACGCTCTCAGCGAGGCTGTAAACAAGGACATCAAGGTCATCGACCTTATGGACGTGATAGGCGACAGAGCCAAGGAGGAAGAAATAAAGGAAGGCATGGAGGCCGAGGAGGAAGAAGAAGGCGAAGAAGGCGAGGAGGAGACAGAGTACGACGAGCACGTTTGGCTCTCGCTGAGAAATGCCAAGATCATCTGCAAGGAGATCGCAGATCAGCTTTCGGCGCTGGATCCCGAAAATGCTGCGGATTACGGCAGCTCCTTTGAGGATTACAGCAAGAAGCTGGACGAAATGGACGAAAGCTTCCGCACTCTTACAGAGTCTTCGGATAAGAATACTCTCATTTTCGGCGACCGTTTCCCATTCAGGTACTTCTTTGACGACTACGGTCTGGACTACTATGCCGCTTTTGTGGGCTGCTCCGCAGAGAGCGAGGCAAGCTTCAAGACCGTCAGCTTCCTTGCAGAAAAGATCGGCGAACTGAAATGCGATACTATCTTTACTATAGAAAGCTCGGATAAGTCCATCGCAGAGTCAATAATAAGAAATTCGGACAATAAGAAATGCAGTATCGCAGTGCTCAACTCATTGCAGTCGGTTACGGCTTCGGATCTGAATAGCGGTGTTACATACCTCTCGCTCATGCAGCAGAACTACGACGTTCTGGCTGAATACCTCGGCTAATAAACCAGACAGGAGGAACTGAAAATGAAAGCTCTAAAAATGTTCTCTGTGCTGGCGGCAGCAATTATCTGCCTGTGTTCATGCAGCAATACTTCTGATAATAAGGAAAAAAGTACTTCGGGAGAGGCGGCTACCACTGCTCCCTTCGGCGGTATAGTTCCAAAGGAGGAGAAATTCGCCGGTAAAAACGGCTTTGATGTGGATCTTACGGCCATGAGCTCGTCTATGGTTTATGCTCAGGTCAGCGATATGATCACAAATCCTGATAGCTACAAGGGAAAGAGCGTCAGGGCAAAGGGCCCTTTCTCTTACTTAAAGGACGATCAATCGGGCAACGAATACTTCGCTGTGATAATCAGCGACGCTACCGCCTGCTGCTCACAGGGTATAGAATTCGTCCTTGAGGGCAATAAACAGTATCCCAAGGATTATCCTGCAGTTGATACCGAGATCACAGTCACGGGTACGTTCAATTATTATTACGAAGGCCAGAATATTTACTGTCAGCTCCTTGACGCAAAGCTGGAGGAAGGCGGACTCTCCTGGTAAACAATGCCTTCACGGGCAAGGTGTTCTATTGACAAAATCGCTTTATAATGGTATAATCAGCCTATGGGGAATATGTCCCGTAAGCTGCGGGACAGTATGAATGCTGATTTGAAACGAGGAATTTTATGAGAACTGCGGTAATGACTGACACGAACAGCGGCATTACACTTGATGAGGGCAGAATCAACGGCATCTATGTGCTGCCTATGCCTGTGATAGTTGACGGTAAGGATCACATGGAGGAGCTCACGCTCAGCCATGAGATGCTTTATAAGGCAC
The DNA here is from genome assembly GCF_000571935.1 of Ruminococcus flavefaciens 007c. GTDB lineage: Bacteria > Bacillota > Clostridia > Oscillospirales > Ruminococcaceae > Ruminococcus > Ruminococcus flavefaciens_F. The sequence continues at coordinate 159,829 of NZ_ATAX01000036.1, forward strand.
TTAATGAAAACAAGGACATCGTATCTTCACAGCCGTCGCCTGCTGCGCTGACGGAAATGTGGGAGAAGATACTCTCGGAGGGGTATGATGAGCTGGTATATATCCCTATGTCAAGCGGTCTGAGCGGTTCATGCAATACCGCAAAGGCTCTGGCTGCGGATTATGACGGAAAGGTGGTAGTCATCGACAATCACCGTATCTCCATAACCCTGCTGGATTCGGTCTATGATGCTAAGTTCATGGCTGAAAACGGCAGCAGCGCGGAGGAGATAAGGGCTTACCTGGAGGAAAACGCCTATCAGAACGATATTTATATTACCCTTCACAGCCTGAAGCGCATAACCAAGACGGGACGTATAACCACTGCAGGTGCTGCTATAGCCACAGTGCTCAATCTCAAGCCTATCCTGAAGATACAGGGCGGAAAGCTGGACGCTTACGCAAAGGCAAGAGGCATGGCGGCGGCAGAGGACAAAATGATAGAGGCTGCCCGAAAGGACCTGGAAAGCAAGTATGCAGGTATCCCCAAAGAGCATATCAGCATAGGTGCGGCAGGTACTATGGAGTCGCAGGAGACAGTCAAGCGCTGGGTGGACAGGGTTCAGTCGGAGTTTGAAGGATATAAGGTGACTTACAGACCTCTTGCGTGCAGCATAGCCAGTCATGTGGGTACAAATACTCAGGGTGTAGCAGTCGGACTTACCGCACGTACACTGGAAATCAATAAATAACTGTAAAATACAACAAAACAAGCCCTCACCGTTTCGGTGAGGGCTTTCTTATACCTTTATTTGAGGAAGCCGTTGATTATCTGCTCTTCGGCTTCTGCTTCCGTAAGACCGAGTGTCATCAGCTTTACGAGCTGTTCGCCTGCGATTTTGCCGATAGCTGCTTCGTGTACCAGAGCTGCGTCGATATTGTTCGCTTCCAGTGAAGGAACTGCAAGGATACGTCCGTTATCCATGATTATGGAGTCACATTCCGTATGACCGCTGCAGGCGGCGCTTCCTATTACGCAGAGGTCGAGCTTCTGGTAAGAATCATCCCTGGCAACAGAACGTGATACTACGTCCGCAGCCGAGCCGTCTCCTATGAGGTCGACCTTGTATATGCTGTATGCCTGCTGCTGACCGTGAGTCATAAGTCTTTCCTGGACTACCAGCTTTGCGTCTGCCTTGAGCTCAGCAATGGTGGTGCGGTTGGTGGAGTCAACCCCCTTGATCTGGACCATTTCCATCTCCATGACGCTTCCCTCGTCCATATGCACCTCGGTCACAGGATTGAGTATGCGCTTTCCGCTGCCGTCGCCTGAGCCGTAGTGCTTTTCCACATAGCGTACACGGGAGTTCTTGCCGATATAGAAGCGGTGTATTCCGTCATGCTCGGAATCCTGCGAGCCGCAGTTGTCAATGCCGCAGCCTGCAACTATGAGAACATCGCAGTCCTCGCCGATGAAGAAATCGTTGTATACGTCCTCCTTGATGCCGCTCTGGCTGAGAACAACGGGAATATGGATACTCTCGTTCTTTGTGCCTGCCTTTACGTGTATATCTATACCGCTTACGTCCTCTTTGGAGCGTATATCTATGTTAGCAGTGGTATTCCTGCTTATTGACTGACCGTTTGCACGGAGGTTGTAGGCTCCCTCGGGAATATCGTGGAGACCGGCGACCTCTTCAAACAGTCTTTTCTGTACTGCATCCATCTGAACCATGATACTTCCTCCTTACTGGATCTTGCTGCACATATTTACAGCGCTTTCGGTGCCTGTTATTTCGGGGAGTATCTCGTCCTTACTGCCCTGCTTCAGTATCCTGCCGTCGGAGATCACTACTATCTCATCGGCGATATTAAGGATACGCTCCTGATGGGATATGACTATGATAGTCCTGCCGCGGCGGTCGCTGCGCATTTTTTCGAATATACGTATGAGGTTATTGAAGCTCCAGAGGTCGATGCCTGCCTCGGGCTCGTCAAAGAGCGCAAGCTTGACATCACGGGCGATAACGGTAGCTATCTCTATACGCTTGAGCTCGCCGCCCGAAAGGGAAGCATTTATCTCACGGTTGATATAATCCTTGGCACAGAGGCCTACCTCGGAAAGGTATTCGCAGGCTTCGGATATGGAAAGAGTCTTTCCTGAAGCGATCCTGAGCAGATCAAGAACGGTCATGCCCTTGAAGCGCACGGGCTGCTGAAAGGCAAAGCCGATGCCGAGGCGGGCGCGTTCGGTGATGTTTTTATCTGTAATATCCACTCCGTCAAAGATTATGCTTCCTGAGGAGAGCTTCTGGATACCTGCGATGAGCTTGGCAAGTGTGGACTTGCCGCCTCCGTTAGGTCCAGTTATCACGATGAACCTGTTATCATCAACACTGAGGCTTATATCACGGATAATGCCGACGTTTTCTCCGTCGCTTTCCGCATTGAACGAAACATTTTTAAGTTCCAGCATTTTAGATCCTCCTTTATGGGATGTCTTTTTGTTAGCTTTTTGTCACGTTATCAATTATAACACGTTATTTAGCTAAAATCAACTCGTATAACTATATGTTGCATATGAGAAACACATTTTATGACAGAAAATGCCTAAAAATCGTCTTTTTATAGTTAGTAATAACTAACAAATTATATACCCGCTTTTAGTATCAGTCCTCTTTTTTCAGTAAAATGCCCGAAATGAGCAGTAAAAGCTTATTTCGGGCAGGATCATATATTACGTCTGACAGCAGACATAAGAAAAGCCCCTCGGTCATAAGGGGGCCTTTCTTATCTATTATTCAGAGAGGTGGGGGTCAAGCGAGGTTATTTGAGAAAGCAGTTCATATATGCGGTCAGGTGAAGCGGAGACTGCTGTGCCGGCAGTGCTCCGTCACGAGCCGTTAAGGCTGTCTGCGGTTTAAAAAAATGTCCTGTAACATTTGCGGAAAAAACAGACGTCCTTATGCTTTCTACATTTATTATATAATAATCATCACAGGTATACAAGACATTTATTGCCGATAAATATACTTCATTAGTCGTTTATTGCTCTTTATCGGAGCCGTATGGATACATAATTTGACAATATGGCAGGTTGCGTATATAATTGATTTGAAAAGCCACAAAAAAGACCTTTACAGGATATAAAAAAGACACATCAGAGCTTTATAATACACTTAAAGTAATAAGGAGCGCGTAACTTATGAAAAATATACTTCTTATAGAGGACGATACCGAGATCTGCGAGATCATACGCAATTATTTCGGGGAAAAGGGGACAAGGGTATGTGCTGTCCATAACGGCGGCGAAGCCTTTGACCTCATCAGGAAAGGCATTGAAGACTATGAACTGGTCCTGCTGGATATTATGCTGCCGCAGACAGACGGCTTTACCCTGTGCAGGCAGCTGCGTCTGAGGAGCGATGTGCCTGTTATATTCATAACCGCAAGGGGCAGGGAAGAGGACATACTGAGCGGCTATGATCTCGGCTGTGACGACTATATCGTCAAGCCCTTCCTGCTTTCGGTGCTTTACAGCAAATGTGAGGCGCTGGTGCGGCGTGCAGGCAGCACTGAGGAGAAAAGAGCCCTTTGCTGCGGCGGTATCAGACTCGACACAAGGACTCTCCGTTGCTTTGCGGGAGACAGCGAAGTGGAGCTGCCGCCCAAGGAGTTTGCCATACTGCGGTATCTTCTCGAGCATGAGAACTGGGTGGTCACAAGGGACACTCTGCTGGACAGAGTATGGGGTTATGACTACTTCGGCAGCGACCGCGTGGTGGACAACCATATCAAAAAGCTTAGAAAGGCTCTCGGCAGCGCGGGGGCACAGATAAAGACTCTGGTGGGACGGGGGTATAAGCTCGTAAAGGAGTGATAACATGATAAAGAGATTATTGAGACGCAGAAAACAGCGCAGACCAAAGCGGACTTCCTTTTGGAGGATGTTTGCCGTCGGAATGATACTGCCTGTACTTATAACTGTGATACTGGGGAATTACAGCAGCTATTTCATAAAACAGACTGCCTTCACAAATGAGTACAACCAGGCGGAAAACTTTATATCCGAATATCAGAGACTGTACAAATCAAATAAACCACAGCGGGTACCCGAAGAACTGTTTTTAAGTATGTACGGCTGTCCCGAAGCAGATCTGGTCGGTGGACGCATAGATCCGAAAACGTGGGTGGAACCGACCTGCAGCTCCTTTTCTTTCACATTTGACAAGGACGGGAATATTATCGGCTCAAGTCGTGCAAAGATCGGTATAGCTTTAAAAATGTCGCAGGATCTCAAAAGTTCGCAGTGGTATTATTACGATCCGCAGGATTTCCATATCCCGGAGCTGGATGAGCTTATAAGCGAGGTCATAGAATACAGGGATAAGCCCAAACAGGAATATTTCTATGAACTGGATATTACCGAGCTGTATATCAATGTAAAAGAAGCCAAGATGATACCTCATGTAACGAACGTCAGGAGATATTACGCTGATGACAGACTTTTCGGCGAATACTACGGTTTTACCTCGGAATTAGAGAGTGAGTATACATTGACCACGGATTTCGAGGCGGAAGACTATGTTCTTACAAAAGTCTTTTCACGGAATGACAGGGGCGGTAATTATCCCTGCGGAAGTACTCAGGGAGTGTTCGGCTGTGATCCAGAGGTGTTCGATAAATTATCGGCGGAACAACAGGACAGGCTGAGGGAATTTCTGGAGAAAGAGACTTCAAAGTCCATTTACAGCGGAGGTAATTACACTACTCAGTCCACAGATGTTATTATCCAAAGGTTTTACGACTCCGTAGCTGCAGAAGGTATATTAGTCTACGCGGAGACCAATATTCATGGATTCCGTGCGTGGAGAAGGCTGCTGTTTATGATAGGCCTTCTGTTCGGTCTGATGACGCTGTTCGTATTTGTGCTATGTTTCAGCAAGAACGCCAAAAACAAGGCCCGCTATGCCTTTGAGGACTATCAGAGAGCTCTGACCAATAATCTTGCCCATGATATAAAGACTCCCCTTGCAGTTATAGGAGGTTACGCAGAGAACCTTCTTGAGATGCGCAGGGACAGTGCCGGTGAGAAGGAGCTTAAATATATCAGCTCCATAATGGATAATGTGGCGTATACTGATGAGATAGTGCGCAAGACTCTGAAACTGAGCGAGACAGAAAGCGTAAAGAGACCGCATAAGAAAAAAACAGATATAAAAGCTCTTGCGGAAAAGCTGGCAGACAAGTACCTTGCGGCCATTGAAGAACGTGGGATAGAGTTTTCCGTAAGCGGCGGCGGTGAGATAAATGCAGATGAGGATATTCTGTCCACAGCTGTCGAGAACCTTATCTCCAACGCGGTAAAGTATACCCGCAGCGACGGAACCATAAAAATAACAGCCGATAAGAAACGGCTGTGCGTGATAAACGATGTTTCGGAGGATATTGATACCAAGGAGCTTATGATGCCCTTCGTAAAGGGGGATAAGGTCCGCGGTGACAAGAGCAGCAGCGGTCTGGGGCTTGCAATAGCTGCGGCTGCGGCTGAACGCAACGGCTTTGAGCTGAAGATAGGATGCAGGGATAAACGATTTAAAGCAGAGATAATATTCTGATGCAGGGGTAAACTTTAATAACAGGGCGGCAGACTGTACTGCGTCCTGTAATATGCAGCGTAAAACAACAAGTCCTGAAAGCAGGATCATCGCTTTCAGGACTTGTCTTTTTTATGTAATCATGTTTTCTGCGTGCTTACGGGCAGTTCCTTTACAGTGCCCTGTATGTAGCTCCTTATAGTCAGTGCGTCGTTTGCCGAAAGACCGTTTCCGCGTTCATGAACATCGGCGTTCATTACTCCGAGAGCAGTTATGCGGTCGGGTGAGCTTCCGTCAACTCCGTATATCGAAGGCTTCGATATAGCGTTGATAAGGAGATTGAAGTCTGCCATATCCACCTTGCCGTCGCAGTTGGCGTCTCCGTAGAGAGTAGGCTCGGAGATTATGGAAACAGGCTTTGCTTCTGCAATATTTTCTGTATTATCGCCGGTATTTTTATCGTAGTAGTACTCAGGTTCCTCGCCTTCCTTGTAGTATATGCGGAAGTAATCCATGGAACCGTTGAAGTAGTGGCCGGCCTGATCTCTTGCGATATAGCAGTGCATGAGATGATCCACGGTATCCTCGGGCTGGTAGGAGATGCTGCTTTCGGCAGCGAGTTTTCCGTTTATAAGCATCTTGGCATAAGAATTCTTGATTATTATGCGTATTACGGACCACTTGCCTTTATCAAGAGGCTTTGATGCAATCAGGCTGTTGCCTCCTATGGAGAATGAAGTGACTCCGTCTTTATTGGCAGGAGTTAATCTCATTCGCAGATCTTTACCAAATTCAAATATGCTCTGCTCATTTGCTCCGCCGTTCCAGAATACGGCTGTACATATCTCCATCTCCTTGTAGTCTGCAACAGATCTGTCACATACTATGTACTGATCCTTGCCGTTGAAGGTGACAACGCCTTCTGCATTTTCGCGTGTCTCCTCCCAGAGAGGTGAATTTCTCATTATGCCGTTTGTGGCGCCGTAGGTATCATATGCGAATACACGGCTTTCGCGTTCAAATTCATATCCTGCATACAGACCGTCGGTATAGGGAAGGTCATTGATGAATTCCTCCGATTCCATCCAGCCTGTGGCTGTTCCCTCGGATACGGAACATTCGTTGTAGAATTCTCCGTCGAGTATAGCCTGTCCCGAAGCAACGCCGTCGCCGTAGCAGTAGGCAGTGCCCTTTACGGTGGCATTATCGGTAACGGAATAATTGTCAAGTATATAGGCATTGCCCATGATACGTGCATTGCCGGATATGGAAGCTCCTGCGGTAACTACTGCTCTTTCGCCTATCTTGGCATTGTCCGAGACAGTAGGCGATGCCCACCAGAAGCCGTATACACAGGCGTAATCACTGATCTTTGCGCTGCCTGAGATATTTGCATTCTTTACTACTGCATAATCTGTGATAACAGCGTTGCCCTTTACCACCGATGTACCCAGGACCTTGGCATTTTTGCCAACATATACCGTATCGTCCACTTCAGCTGTATCGGCTACGAAGCCGCCGCCGTTGACATGAGCGTGTCCTGCTACACCTTCGGTGATGCTGCGGTACATGGGAGAAGCTCCCTTGATCTCGAATTCATAGGGATAGCGGCGTTTGAATTCGCCGTTGTAGGCGTAATCGCTGTTGTTTTCTTCCTTGAGATAAGCATTGTTGGGGATTATCCTGTCGGGAGTAGCGGCAACAGTGAGGTAAAGAGCAGTCTCTGTGCCGTCAAGCTCCAGTGTTCCCTCGCCCTCGCCGAAGAGGGGGGAATACTTTGTAACACCGTCCTCGCCTTCGGCTACGATGCAGGCACGCCAGTCGGCGCCCTCAGCGTCGGAAATACCGTGAAGATCAACGGTGACAACGTCTCCCTCAATGTTCAGGGGGATAACGTTGAGTCCTGTCTGCATGGGAGCTTTTTCCGCAGGGACGATGTAGCTGTTTTCCTTGTCAGGAGACACAGAAGGCTGCGTATATATGAGCTGCCATACAAACGGATCCTTCAGGGATACTTCGAGCTGCTGATTATAAAGCTCCTTGTTTTCAAAATCCAGTGTCGCCATACGCTTGGCGAAATCGCCGATAACCTCTTTGAGGTCGCATCCTGTAAGGCGCTGGATGGTATCAAAGGGGTACTCGTTGAGCTCTGCCTCGGATTGCAGGCGCATCATGAACTTCTGTCCGAAGCCATCGATATTGTCGGGATTTTCGGTGAGATACTGAAGGAAGATCCATGTGTCATAGTAGTTTCTTCCATGCGGTATGCTGAGATTCATGTTCCTGAGGTAGGGCAGGAAAAAGTGTGTGGTAGGAGTTTCCAGAGTACGGAAATACTGCTCCTTGAACCAGTTTGCTGCTGATTCCCACCATGGCTCGATTATTGGCTGGTCGACCCAGCTTTTCTGGTGATATGTGAGCACATGTCCGTACTCGTGAGCCAGAGAGCCTGAGTCGGTACCGTCAAGCTGTACCATTGCTGTGGGATCAATGTAGATGTAGGCAAAGCCTGTGGACGGCTCTGCGTTCATGTAGGCCCAGCCGCTTTCAAAGTCCGGCAGACCTGTATTCGTGAGGTAAACATTGGTCTTGTATTTATTGCCGTCGGGGGCAAATACCGATTCGGATGAATCCGCCATGCCGAGATCAGTAGTATATAGAGTGCGGTATTTTTCGAGCTGATTTAAATTGAGTCTGATAAATTTTCTGGTGACAAGGCCTGTCTGGTCATCGTTGCCCCAGATAATCTGGAAATGTTCGGAAGTTGCTGAGTTGTATTTGTCAATATAGTGCTGGTTGCCTGATATGTCGTAATAATCGCGGATCAGATAATTATCTGCGGCGAAGGTTTTTGGCGGATGAAAAGAAAGGGCGCTTCCAGTCATGACAGCCGCGGCGGCAACGGCAGCCAGCATACGTTTGAAAACCATATGAATTCCTCCTTTTTTGTAATACTTTAACGAATTTCTCCGCTAAGTATATTTCTTTATGTAATGATTATATCACATTGTTAGAAAAAATTCAAGATTTTTTGGACAATTTATTTCGAAAATTTTTCGAGAGTGTTAAATGTCGCAATATTTGGTCAATTCCCAGAAGGCGACAGCACTGGCGGCAGCAACGTTCAGCGAATCTACCCCGTTTGCCATAGGTATTTTGATTGTGTAATCACAAGAATTGATGGTTTCCTCTCTGAGACCCTCTCCCTCGGTGCCGAGTATGACAGCAAGCTTTTCCTCTGCCTGAAGGCGGGGATCGCGTATGCTGACGGTGTCGTTTCTCAGTGCCATGGCGGCCGATGCGAATCCGAGGCTGCGGAGCTTCTTAACATAGTCGGGAGAACCCTTTGTAAGGTATGTCCACGGGAGCTGAAAGACGGTTCCCATGCTTACGCGGACAGAGCGCCGGAACAGCGGATCACTGCATGACGGAGTGAGGACCACGGCATCAAATCCAAGAGCGGCAGCTGATCTGAAAACAGCTCCGATATTGGTCTGGTTGGTTATATCCTCAAGAACAGCGATACGTTCTGCGTCCCTGAGTATCATATCAGGGGACGGGAGAGGCTTTCGCTTCATTGCACAGAGCACACCCTGAGTGAGCTTGAAGCCTGTGAGCTCCGAGAGTACGTCGGAGGAAGCAGTATAAACAGGTATATTCCCGCAGCTTTCTATCAGCTGAGGGCACTTAATTATATATTTACGCTCTGACAGCAGAGAAATCGGGGTATATCCTGATCCGAGAGCGGTTTTTATTACTTTCGGGCTTTCCGCTATGAATATTCCCCGGCCGCTGCCGAAGTAATCCAGCAGTCTGGTTTCGGCAGTATCGGCGTAAGGGCGGAGCTCCTCTGCGTCAAGGTCGGTTATTTCTATTATTTCGGGCATAAATACTCCTTTCGGAAATCATAGTTCTGCGCGCCGTGACATATGACGGCAGTTTTAATTATTTATATGTGATGATGTCAAGACAGAGCTTCAGTGCAGGTACAAGTGACGCCTGACCGAATTCTCTCCTGTCATAATTGTCTGCGTCTGCAAGGCTGTCTGCCGTGAAAAGCAGCATACCAAAGTCGATGCCGCGGAATTTGGCACAGGCTGCCAGCGCCGCACATTCCATCTCTACCGTGTCGCATCCCTCTTCTCTGCGGCTTGCCACTTTTCCGGGGGTTTCACGGAAAAGACCGTCGGTAGTCCATGTTGTGCATTTTTCATAGCTCATGCCCGCAGCGCCGAGGCAACGGCATATCTGCGCGGTCATGGGCATATCAAGTTCCACGTACCTTGACGGCGGGAGATAGTGATAGGAGCTTCCCTCGTCCCGAAGTGCCCTTACAGGTACAAGAAAACGGTTTTCGGGCATATCCCTCAGGACTCCGCAGGAGCCAGCCGTTACGATATGCTTTACGCCGTTGTGCAGCAGCAGCTCCATATTCTGTATCGCCGCGGGAGCACCCATAGGCGCCTGGAGCAGGCATATCTCCTCGCCGTTGTATTTTATTATGTAAATGGGGTAGTCCCTGGTTATGGTGTGTATCACCTCGGCAGTCTCTGCACCGCAGGCGGCTGCGTATTCGTCTATGCAGCTCCCGAGAAATCCGTACACAGCCTTTTGGGGGAGGCTGACTTTTATTTTATGTGAGAACAGCGACCTTTCCGTGGAGTCGTATTCCAGAATGGGTATCTCATTCCTTGTCATATTGCGTGAAGTTCCTTTCTTTCCGCAGTTTTATACGGTTATTAATGCTATTATTATAAACGATTTGTGCGAAAAAAACAATAATTTCACAAAAATTAGATTGAAATTGTAATTCTAATGTGGTATAATGGTAATAATAACTTACGAGGAGAAACATAAAACAGGATATATTAGAGACAGAATTTCTGCGATATAGTTTCAAAGGAACACCTATTTATCATTTTATTTTTATCATAAGGAGGTGCGCCATGAAAGAGCTTCTTGAGAATCTCTGTGACAAATACCTGCTCAATCTGGGGCTTTTTACCGACCTTTATCCTCTGGAAAGGGATATACTCTATCCTGTTTGCGCAAATGTTTTCTGTGCTTCTGACGCGGAATTTGATCTGGGAAAATTCAAGGACAGCATGGAGCTCATCAAAGAAAATCCAAGGATGTTATCCAGCTTCCGCAGTACCGTGCGTCCTCTGATAGCCTCCCTGCTTTCGGTGAGCGATGATCCGAGGGGCAGCATGGAACGCTATCTCGGCTGCTATGACCGCTTGAGGAAATATTTCACCAATTCCGAACACCTTGCCCTGATGTCACTGCTCCTTACGAGGATAGTCCCCGAGGAAAGGGCAGAGGAGAGTATAAGCCGCGGAAGGCAGATATACGACAGAATGAAAAAGGAGCACCGTATCCTCACGACAAAGGAGGACGTCGCCTTTGCGGTGATGCTGGCTTTTTCAGACAGAACCGACGACGAGCTCATTGCGGATATGGAGGCCAGCTATAAGCTGCTCAAGCACAGTGCGGACAATAACAGCATACAGACCGTATCCCATGTGCTGGCTATGTCCAAGGCCTCGCCGGAAGAAAAGTGCGGGAAGTTCAGCGAGCTGTACGAGGCAATGCTGAAAAAGGGAAGAAAATACGGAAAGCATTATGAGCTTGCTATGCTGGCGGCTCTTTCTATAACCGACCGCAGCAGCTCAGAGATAATAGAGGATCTCAGCGATGTTGAGGCCTTCCTTTCAAGATACAAGGCTGTGGGCGATCTTTCGGGATTCGGCAAGGACGTTCCAGAGTGCCATGCTTTCATGCTCCTTACAACTGCCTATGCGGGGGGAGCCGAAAACGGCGGAGCTTCCTCAAATCTGGCTCTTATGGCAGCCCGCCAGACTGCGCTGTATTCCATGATGGTGTACAGCATGATGACCGTTGCACCTGCGATACCCGAATAATACACTATAATATTTAAACGAAACGGAGGTAAGTCAGATGAAGGCTGACAAGTACATCATATCGGAAGGCAAGAAAACAGACATAAGAAAGCTCCCTACCAACAGCAAGGACGACGGAGTTGACAAGGAAGAGATAATCAGAAAGTACGAGGAAAACAAGCAGGAGCTCATAGCTCTTCAGGACAAGTTCTATGCAGATGCAAGAGAAGGCCTTATCATAGTGATACAGGCGCTGGATGCTTCGGGTAAGGACTCTACCATAAAGAATGTTTTCAGCGGCATAAATCCTCAGGGCGTGAAGGTACACTACTTCAAGGCGCCTACTTCGGACGAGCTTGCTCACGATTACCTCTGGAGAATTCATCAGAATATTCCCCGCAGAGGCGAGATAGCCATATTCAACAGGAGCCATTACGAGGATCTTGTTACCGTACAGGCTGAGGAGATATGGAAGGGCTATCATATGGCCGGCCGTATCCTTGACGATACAAAGAAGAAGTTCTTCGAGAAACGCTATGTTCAGGTGAATAATTATGAGCAGTACCTCTATGAGAACAGCTACCGCATGGTGAAGATATTCCTCCATGTATCAAAGCAGGAGCAGACAGAGCAGCTCCTTGAGCGCATTGAGCTCCCGGAGAAGAACTGGAAGTTCCGTGCCGATGACCTGAAGGTAAGGGACAAGTACGATGCTTACCTCAAATGCTTCAATGATGTTATAAACAGGACCTCTACAAAGAACAGTCCATGGTATGTGCTCCCCGGTGATCAGAGATGGTACACAAGGTATCTTGTTACGGAGATACTCCTTGATGCTCTGAAGGCCTGCAAGCCCGAGTACCCCGAGCTCCCCGCAGAGGAGAAGGAAAAGCTGCCTGAGTGCAGAAGGATACTCACCGAGGCTATGGAGGAGTATGCAAGCGCAAAGATCGAAAAGAAGCCTGACAAGAAAGCTCCCGAAAGCGGAAAGAAGCCGAAGAAAAAGAGCAAGAAATGATATTTCCTGCCCCTGCTGCTGTGACGGCGGGGGCATTCTGCAAACATTTAAGGAGTTATGCCGTTATAAGTTGACTTGCAGAAAAAGTTGTGATATAATTTTTATATAGTGATATATGCACGATATAAGGAGGACGCCATGGGGAACAGTGAATACAGAAAAACGATCGATTATATACTCGACCTTATCAGGGGCGGTATGCTCCGCGTCGGTGACAAGCTCCCTACTGAACGCAGTATTTCGGAAAAGCTGGGAATAAGCAGGAATACTGTGCGCGAAGCGCTCAGGGGACTGGAGATACTCGGCATCGTCAACGGCAAGCAGGGCTCGGGAAATTACCTTACGGACAATATTTCCGAATCTATTGCAAAGGCTATGGATATAATGCTGCTGATGAACAGGACTTCCAAGGAGGAGATATGCTCCTTCAGAAGAAGTATGGAAAAGACTGTGTGCAGCTATCTTATCGCAAGAGGCTGCAGCTCCGAGAACAAGCTGAAAATAGTTGCCGCTCTCAACCGCCTGAAGGAATCCGAGGGTACGGGAGACCGCACCATTGCCGACAGGGATTTCCACTATTCGCTGATATATGCTACCGAAAACAGCTTCTGGATCACCTTCATGGAAGCTGTGTCTGAGGTGTATATGCGCTGGATAGACGATTTCCTTATGACTGCCGACAGCAGTGTCCGTGCTGCACTTCAGGATGCCCATGAAAAAATGGTGCAGGGCATAATAACGGGAGATGTGGATTTCTGCTTCAAGGCAATTGATGCTCATTACGATATGATCGACAAGAGCTTTGAGAACTGAGAGGGATATTATGGTGAAAAAACGTATTATTGCTGCTGTTCTTGCGGCTTGCTGCGCACTGGGCGCAGTTTCGTGTACGAAGAAGGAAAAAGGCGGCTCGGAGGGCGGAGGCTCTGCGCAGCAGAATACGGCTTCCGTGAACAAGGAGCCCACAACAGCTGCCGAAAACGATATAAATGCCTATATAACCGTAAAGGACGTTTCTCCTGCCATGTGGAAGGTCACTGACAAGGAAACGGGGAATTCTCTGTATATGCTGGGAACTATGCACATGGTCGCTGAGGATTCCTTCTACCTGCCCGATTACGTGACAGACGTGTACGAAAAATGCGACGGAGTAGCCGTTGAGTACAATATGAATGACATAATGCAGGATACCTCTCAGATGGCAGGCTTCTATTCGAGAATGATGTATACAGACGGTACTACTATAAAGGATCATATCTCGGAAGAGACCTATGAAAAGGCAAGGAACTTCATGAAGCGCAACTTCATGTACAATGACATGATGGATACCTATACTGCAGGCTTCTGGGCTACGGAAATTGAAATGGCCTCTGTCATGATGCTGAAGAACATCACACAGAAGGGCGTGGACTATACCTTTATGAGCATGGCTGATAACGACGGTAAGAAGATAATCAATATCGAGACCGTTGAGGAGCAGGCTGCCGCTATGACCGCTTTCACCGATGAACTGGCGGATTTTATGATGAACGAGCTGATCGACAGCGCAGATGACACTGTGGAGTACACAAAGAGCTTTGCCGCACAGTACGACCTCTGGGCTTCGGGAGATATAGATGCTCTTGACGAGGGAGAGTCAGCTACAGGTATCCCGAAGGAGCTGGCAGACGATTATGCCCATTACCTTGATGTGGTGATATATGAACGCAATGAAGGCATGGCCGATAAGGCGGAGGAGTACCTCAAGGAAGGCAAGAACTATTTCTTCATGGTGGGCGCAGGACATTTTGCAGGCAATAAAGGTATTGACGATATTCTCGAAGCCAGAGGCTACATGGTGGAAAGAGTTGCATAAAAATACAGCCCCGAAGCGGCACGAAAAACGCTTCGGGGATTTTTTATGCCTTTTTGCGGAGCAGGAGAGCGGTGTAAACCAAAATAAACAAAAATAGCACCCATTTCTACTGAAAACAGGTGCTTTTGATAAATCTTTCCAAACTCCCTTGACACGGGATAAAATCTGTATTATAATGTTATAATGTATCAATATGGAATAGTATCGCTATTTTGCAAGATATTATAGCATACATTGCATCGGCTTGTCAATAGTTTTTGCAAAAATTTTTCTGATGATACGATAACGTCAAAAAGCTCTGCTGCTCCCGAGACTGTGTGCGCAGGGAACGGCAGCAATAAAATACAAGGAGGTTCCGCCTATGGTGAATGTTACACCTAAGCAGCTGGGAAAGAATGTCAGAATGAGCTTCGGTAAGATTACCGAGCCTCTGGAGATGCCGAACCTTATCGAGGTACAGAAGAACTCGTATAAGTGGTTCAAGGAAGAAGGTCTTCGCGAGGTCTTCCGTGAGATGACTGCGATCACCGACTACAACGGCAATCTCGTCCTCAACTTCAAGGATTACAGGTTTGACGACACTCCCAAATATTCTCTTGCAGAATGTAAATCCAGAGGAGCTACCTATCAGGTCGCTATGAGAGCTACCGCTACCCTTGCAAACAAGGAGACCGGTGCTGTCAGCGAAAGCGAGATCTATATGGGTGACTTCCCCCTTATGACAGACAGCGGTACCTTCGTTATAAACGGTGCCGAGCGTGTTATCGTATCACAGCTCGTCCGTTCACCCGGTGTTTACTATGCCTTCACAAAGGACAAGACAGGTAAGGACCTCTTCAGCTCGCAGATCATCCCTAACCGCGGTGCGTGGCTGGAGTATGAACAGGATTCAAACGACGTTGTTTACGTCCGTATAGATAAAAACAGAAAGATCCCGCTTACTACCTTCATCAGAGCTCTCGGCGAAGAGGGTACAGATGATGAGATCTTTGAGACCTACGGCGATGATGAGCGCCTCAGACAGACTATCCTCCAGAAGGATCAGACAAAGAACCGCTCTGATGCTCTTATCGACGTTTACAAGAAGCTCCGTCCGGGTGAGCCTCCCACGGTGGAGAGCGCAGTAAGCCACCTCAACAACCTCTTCTTTGAGGCAAAGAGATATGACCTCTGCCGCTTCGGACGCTATAAGTACAACAAGAAGCTGGGTATCGCTTCACGTCTTGCAGGAAGGACTCTTGCACAGCCTATCATCAACGAGATGACAGGAGAGATCCTTGCAGACGCAGGCGAGACTCTTACCTACGACAAGGCCTGCGAGATCGAGCAGGCAGGCGTATACAGCGCTTTTGTTACCGTTGAGTCCAAGGAGTACTACACCGACGAGCGCGGTGAGACAAATATCCGCATGGTAGAAAAGACAGTCAAGGTCATCGGTAACGGTATGGTCGATATAAAAGGCTATGTTGATTTTGACGCTGAGAAGTACGGCATCAACGAGAAGGTATCCTTCAATGTCCTTAAGGACATTATCGACAATGCTGCCGATGCAGACGAGCTTGAAGAGACTATAAAGAAGAAGGCAGATGAGCTCTCACCCAAGTATATCACTCTTGATGATATCAGAGCTTCCATCAGCTACTTCCTCAACCTTTGCGAGGGCGTGGGTACGGTAGACGATATCGATCACCTGGGCAACAGACGTATCCGCAGCGTGGGCGAGCTTCTCCAGAACCAGTTCCGTATCGGTTATACAAGAATGGAGCGCGGTATCCGTGAGAGAATGAACCTCCAGACTCAGGACGTGAATACCCTTACTCCCCAGACTCTTATCAATATAAGACCTATTTCTTCGGCTATGAAGGAGTTCTTCTGCTCCTCACCTCTGTCACAGTTCATGGATCAGAACAATCCTCTTGCCGAGCTTACACATAAAAGACGTCTTTCAGCTCTCGGTCCCGGAGGTCTTTCAAGAGACCGTGCAGGATTTGAGGTTCGTGACGTTCACTACAGCCACTACGGAAGAATGTGTCCTATCGAGACTCCTGAAGGTCCTAATATCGGACTTATCTCCTATCTGGCTACATTTGCGAGAATAAATGAGTACGGCTTCATCGAGGCTCCTTACAGAAAGGTAGACAAGGCTACCGGCGTCGTTACAGGCGAGGTAGTATACATGACTGCCGATATGGAGGATAACTTCGTTGTTGCTCAGGCCAACGAGCCCCTCACTGATGAAGGAAAGTTCGCAAGACCACGTGTAAACGCAAGATACCGCGAGCAGATACTTGAAATAGACCGCGAAAAGGTAGACTACATGGATGTATCTCCTAAGATGGTCGTATCCGTCGCTACTTCAATGATCCCATTCCTCGAAAACGATGACGCCAACCGTGCCCTCATGGGCTCTAACATGCAGCGTCAGGCTGTTCCGCTCCTCAAGACCGAGAGACCTTTCGTCGGTACAGGTATGGAGTACAAGGCTGCCGTTGACTCGGGCGTATGCGTTGTTTCCGAATATGACGGCAAGATCACATATGTTGACGCTGACAGGATCAATATGGTCGATACCGACGGTGTTGAGCACAAGTACGATCTCATCAAGTTCAAGAGATCGAACCAGGGTACCTGCGTAAATCAGAGACCTATCGTCACAGCAGGCGAAGAGATCAAGAAGGGACAGGTGCTTGCAGACGGTCCCGCAACTGCCGACGGAGAGATCTCCCTCGGTAAGAACGCTCTCATCGGCTTCATGACATGGGAAGGTTACAACTACGAGGACGCTGTTCTTCTTAACGAGCGCCTTGTAAGAGAAGATGTATTCACTTCTGTTCATATAGAAGAATACGAGATCGAGTGCCGCGATACAAAGCTCGGTCCCGAAGAGATCACAAGAGATATCCCCAATGTCGGTGATGACGCTCTCGCAAATCTCGATGAGAACGGTATCATCCGCATAGGTTCGGAGGTCAACTCCGGCGATATCCTCGTCGGTAAGGTAACACCCAAGGGTGAGACAGAGCTTACCGCAGAGGAAAGACTCCTGCGCGCTATATTCGGCGAAAAGGCAAGAGAAGTCCGCGACAACTCACTGAAGGTACCTCACGGTGAGTCGGGCGTTATCGTTGACGTAAAGGTGTTCACACGCGATAACTGTGATGAGCTCTCAGCAGGCGTAAATATGCGCGTTGTCTGCTATATCGCTCAGAAGCGTAAGATCACTGTCGGCGATAAGATGGCCGGCCGTCACGGTAACAAGGGCGTTGTTTCACGTATACTTCCCGAGGAGGATATGCCGTTCCTTCCTGACGGTACTCCTCTCGACATCGTGCTCAACCCCCTCGGCGTTCCTTCACGAATGAATATCGGACAGGTGCTTGAAGTTCATCTCGGTATGGCTTGTAAGGCTCTGGGCTGGCACATCATGACTCCTGTATTCGACGGCGCACACGAGGACGATATCCGTGAGTGCTTCAAGATGGCAAATGAACACGCTCAGGAGCATAAGAACGATATGTTCGAGCTCAAGGCTATGGATAAGGTCGTTAATCCCAATGCTCTTGAATTTACAGAGGATTGTAAGTTTACTCTCTATGACGGACGTACAGGTGAAAAGTTCGATAACCGCGTAACGGTGGGCTATATGTACTACCTCAAGCTCCACCACCTGGTTGATGATAAGATCCATGCCCGTTCAGTAGGTCCTTACGCTCTCGTTACTCAGCAGCCTCTGGGCGGTAAGGCTCAGTTCGGCGGACAGCGTTTCGGAGAGATGGAAGTTTGGGCTCTCGAGGCTTACGGTGCAGCTTATACCCTTCAGGAGATCCTTACCGTTAAGTCAGACGATACCATCGGACGTGTCAATACCTACGAGGCTATCGTTAAGGGACAGAACGTTCCTACACCGGGTATCCCCGAGTCCTTCAAGGTTCTTATCAAGGAAATGCAGTCACTCTGTCTTGACGTCAAGGTGCTTGACGACAAGCAGGAGGAGATCGACCTTACCCAGAACTTCGACGACGACGATCCGATGCCTTCACATGATTCCTTCGCTGACGAGGATACTGCTGACAGTACAAGCTATTCCGACGGCGATATGGGTGATGCAGGCTTTGGCTTCGAGGACGATGAAGAGGGAGATGACTTCGACAGTGTCGACAAGGACGATGAGTTCAGTCTCGATGAAGGCGAAGATGACGATTTCTTCGGCGATGATGAAGAGGACGGAGATCTCTTCGACAGCTTCGACATCGACGATCCCTCTGACGAGGACTAATATATATTCGAAATACCGGTACGCAGTGTGCAGTCCATCGGGCTGCGCTCTGCGGTAAATGTAAATATGCAGGAGGTAGCATGGAATTTACAACTTTTGAATCAATAAAGATAGGTCTTGCTTCGCCTGAGCAGATCAGAAGCTGGTCACACGGCGCTGTTGAAAGACCTGAGACTATAAATTACAGAACACAGAAGCCCGAGCGCGACGGTCTTTTCTGTGAAAGGATCTTCGGACCTACAAAGGACTGGGAGTGTCACTGCGGAAAGTTCAAGAAGATACGCTTTAAGGGCAAGATCTGTGACCGTTGCGGCGTTGAGGTCACAAGAGCAAGAGTTAGAAGAGAGAGAATGGGCCACATCGAGCTGGCTGCTCCCGTTTCTCATATCTGGTACTTCAAGGGCACACCTTCCAGAATCGGTCAGGTGCTTGAGGTATCACAGAAGAGACTTGAGGAGGTTCTCTACTTCACCAAGTATATCGTAACAGATCCCGGAAATACAGAGCTTCTCAAGAAGCAGCTCCTTTCTGAGAAGGAGTATCTCTCCTACCTCGAAAAGTACGGCGACGACTTCAAGGCAGAGATGGGTGCTGAGGCTATAAGAAAGCTCCTCAACGAATATGATCCCGAAAGATACGATACTCACAAGCAGAGACTCATCGAAATGGGCAAGGTATCACTTGGCGGCAAGAAGATAGAGTGCTTCAACAAGCCTACCGAGTGCGAGTGCGAGGAGTGTCAGAAGTTCAGAGAGCTGGAGGATATCGACTGGAGAAACAACCTGGAGATCGTTGCCGACGACCTCAAGGCTGAGCTGGTAGGTCTTCCCGCAGGCCAAAAGAAGGTAAAGCTCCTGAAGAGACTCCAGATCATCGAGGCATTCCGCCTTTCAGGCAACAAGCCCGAGTGGATGATACTCAGCGTTGTTCCCGTAATCCCACCCGATATCCGTCCTATGATCATGCTGGACGGCGGTCGTTACGCTACATCAGATCTTAACGATCTTTACAGAAGAGTTATCAACAGAAACAACCGTCTCAAGAGAATGTTAGAGCTGGACGCTCCCGACATCATCGTAAGAAACGAGAAGCGTATGCTTCAGGAAGCTGTTGACGCTCTCATAGACAACGGCAGACACGGCAGACCTGTTACAGGTCCCAGCAACCGTGCCCTCAAGTCTCTTTCCGATATGCTCAAGGGTAAGCAGGGACGTTTCCGTCAGAACCTTCTCGGTAAGCGTGTTGACTACTCCGGACGTTCGGTTATCGTCGTTGGTCCTGAGTTGAAGATGTACCAGTGCGGTCTTCCTAAGGAAATGGCGCTGGAGCTCTTCAAGCCCTTCGTACTGAAGAGACTCGTTGACAAGAAGGCAATCGCAAATATCAAGAGCGCAAGAAAGCTCATCGACCGTGCAGACAATAAGGTCTGGGACGCACTTGAGGACGTTATCAAGGATCATCCCGTAATGCTCAACCGTGCTCCTACGCTCCACAGACTTGGTATCCAGGCATTCGAGCCTATCCTCGTTGAAGGTCGTGCTATCAAGCTCCACCCGCTGGTATGTTCAGCGTTCAACGCTGACTTCGACGGTGACCAGATGGCCGTACATCTTCCTCTTTCGGCTGAGGCTCAGGCTGAGGCACGTTTCCTCATGCTCGCTGCCAATAACCTCCTCAAGCCTTCAGACGGTAAGCCTGTTGCCGTTCCTTCACAGGATATGGTACTCGGTTCTTACTACCTGACTATGGATAAGCCCGGTGAACCCGGCGAGGGCAAGGTATTCCGCGATGTAAACGAGGCACTCATGGCTTACAATGAGCATGATGTTTCGCTCCACGCCAATATCAAGGTAAAGATCACCAAGGACATCGGCGACAAGAAGGTATCAAAGATAATCGACGCTACAGTCGGCAGACTTATCTTCAATGAGAATATCCCTCAGAATCTGGGATACGTTGACAGAACCAACTCCGACAAGCAGTTCGACCTTGAGGTCGCTTTCCTCGTAGGCAAGAAGCAGCTCTCAGACATCATCGAGCGCTGCATAAAGATACATGGTACAACAACTACCTCTGAGGTCCTTGACCGTATCAAGGCTCTCGGCTATAAATACTCCACAAGAGCAGCTCTTACAGTTGCTGTCTGCGACGCTACTATCCCGCCCCAGAAGAAGACTATCCTTGCTGAGGCTGACAAGGAAGTTGCTGAGATCACAGCAGAGTATGAGTACGGCTATATCTCCGAGCAGGAGAAGTCCAAGAAGATCATCGCTCTCTGGACTGATACCAACGATCAGGTTACAGCAGCTCTGAAGGCAAACTTCGACCGCTACAATCCTATCTGGATGATGGCTGACTCCGGTGCCCGTGGTTCTATCTCACAGATCCGTCAGCTGGCAGGTATGCGTGGACTTATCGCCAATACCTCCGGTGCCGTAATCGAGATCCCGATCAGAGCTAACTACCGTGAAGGTCTTAACATCCTGGAGTACTTCATCGCATCACGTGGTGCGAGAAAGGGACTTGCCGATACGGCTCTCCGTACCGCTGACTCGGGTTATCTTACCCGTCGTCTCGTTGACGTTTCTCAGGACGTTATCATCCGTGAGGACGACTGTGGTACAACAGAGGGTATCGAGGTATTCGAGATCAAGAACGGCAATGAGATCGTTGAGCCCTTCGAGGAGCGTCTTGTGGGCAGATTCCTCGCTGAGGATCTCCGCGACGAGTCGGGTGAGCTCATAGTATCACGCAATAAGCTCATAAATGACGCTGACGCCAAGAAGATAATCGACGCAGGCGTTGAGAGAATAAAGATCCGTTCCGTACTTACCTGTAAGTCAAGAACGGACGTATGCGCTAAGTGCTACGGCGCAAACCTTGCATTCAACAATATCGTTTCAGTCGGTGAAGCTGTCGGCGTTATCGCTGCTCAGTCTATCGGTGAGCCCGGTACACAGCTTACCATGAGAACCTTCCATACCGGTGGTGTTGCTTCTGCCGACGCTGAAGATATCACACAGGGTCTTCCCCGTGTTGAGGAACTCTTCGAGAGCAGACGTCCCAAGGGTGCTGCTATCCTTTCAAGGATCACAGGTAAGATCCACATCGAAGAGGTAAAGACTACAAGAAATATCATCGTTTCCAACGATGAGACAGGCGAGTCAGAAAACTATATGATCCCTTACAACTTCAAGATAAGAGTTCAGGAGGGTGAGGAGATCGAAAAGGGTACCCGTCTTACAGAAGGTAACATCTATCCTGCCGATATACTCAATATCCTCGGTATCCAGGCCGTTCAGAACTACATTATCAATGAAGTCCAGAAGGTTTACCGCTTACAGGGTGTTGATATCAACGATAAGCACATCGAAGTTATCGTTCGTCAGATGCTCCGCAAGGTCAAGGTAGAGGAGTCAGGAAGCAGCTATCTGCTGCCCGGCACCCTTGTTGACTGCAAGAAGATCGACGAGATCAACGAAGAACTCCAGAAGCGTATCGACGCAGGCGAGTACGATGTTCAGCTCGTACAGACCACACCTGTTCTTCAGGGTATCACAAAGGCTTCCTCCAATTCTGACAGCTTCATGTCTGCGGCTTCCTTCCAGGAGACTACAAAGGCTCTTACTGACGCTGCTATCAGCGGAAAGAGCGACCACCTCCTCGGACTTAAAGAAAACGTTATCATCGGTAAGCTCATACCCGCAGGTACAGGTATGGAGTGTTACAGAAACGTTGAGGTCGTTAAGAACGAAGGCTACGGCGAGCATAACACAACTGCTCCCATTGCTAATCAGATATAATTTTAAAGCTCCCGAGGAGTATTCTTCGGGAGCTTTCTTTATCATGCAGGGGCGGATATTATCCGTCCGATAATCATTTGTTTTTGGGACGCCGAGGACGTCGTCTCCTACAGAAATTATTTTACAGGAGGAGATATTATGAATATTACGCTGAAACGTGTTGATATGAATGAGTGTAAAAAGCTCTGGAAAATGCAGGTGGAAGCCTTCTCCGAGCTTCTTGAGAAGTATGGCGATTACGATATAAGCCCCGCCAACGAGCCTGTGAGCAGAGTGCGGGAGCGGCTTGAACAGCCATTTACTTATTACTACTTTATCATGTGGGGCGATACTGCTGTGGGAGCTGTTCGCGTTGTGGACATGAAGGATGGCAGTCGGAAGCGTATCTCGCCCATATTCATCATGAAGGAGCATCGCGGAAAGGGCTTCGCACAGGCGGCTATGAGAGCTGCCGAGGAGCTTCACGGCAGTGATAACTGGTGCCTTGATACCATTTTGCAGGAAAAGGGAAACTGTTATCTGTATGAGAAAATGGGCTACCGCAGAACAGGCAGTACGCAGGTGATAAACGATAAAATGACTATCGTTTTCTATGAGAAAAAGTGAGAATATCATATACCTCAGCTGCATATAATGCAGTGAGGTGAGATGTATGAAAAAGATGATCGCAGCCGCCTGTGCGGCTGCTTTTTTTGCCTGTGCAAGCTGTTCGGCGCTGAATATCCCCGAAAGCAGCTTTGTGCCGATGCAGAGTGAGTCAGCTGTTCCCGAGAACGAGAAGAGATATGTTCCCGTAAATTACCGGGAGCAGGTGGGGATGTGGCTGCCTTATGTGAAGTTCCCTGAATATATGCAGGGGAAAAGCGATGAGGACTTCCGCAGAGGCATGGAGCAGTTTTTTGAGGATGCTGCGGCTGAAAATGTTAATACTGTATACTTCCATGTGCATCCAATGGGCGACGCATATTACAGATCAGAGCTCTATCCCAAGGGAGTTTATCTCGACGGTAACTACGATCCGCTGGAGATAGTGCTCAATGAGGCTCACAAGCGCGGTATCTCCGTACACGCATGGATTAATCCGCTGAGATTGCAGACTGAGGAGCAGATGAGGAAGGTTCCCGATAACTTCATAATAAAGAAGTGGATAAATGCGGGAAAGCCCTTTGTCAAAAACGTAAACGGACGCTGGTATCTCGATCCTGCATACAGCGAGACTGCGGAGCTGCTTGCGGAGACTGTGAACGAGATCATCGGTAATTATAATGTGGATGGAATACATATTGACGATTACTTCTATCCTTCCGCTGATCCTGATTTTGACAGCGACGCCTTCACGGAAAGCGGCGGGAACGATCTTGCCGAATGGCGCATAGCCAATGTGAACCGTTTTGTGAAAAAGATCTACGATACAGTTAAGCTGTGGGACAAAAAGCTGATGTTCGGAATAAGTCCTCAGGGGAATATAAACTCGGACTATGATACTCAGTATGCAGATGTCAGGCGCTGGGGCGGGGAACAGGGATTCTGCGATTATATAGTTCCGCAGATATACTTCGGCTTTGAGAATGAAACAAGTCCGTTCCTGCCCGTCCTTGCTCAGTGGGAGGAGCTGGTGGGGAACAGCGGAGTTGCACTTATTATCGGGCTTGCGGCCTATAAGCTGGGCAGAGAGGATAAGTGGGCAGGTGAAGCTGCTGAGCTTGAATGGATAAACGATCCTGATATTATATCAAGGCAGATCAGTGCCGTAAAGGGTTCCTCGGCAGACGGTTATGCCCTCTATACCTGACAGCCTGCACTTTTTTGCTGCTTTTTTGCAAAATATTGATAATATACTTGACAACAGATCAGTGATATGATATAATACTATCTGTTCGGGGCATTAGCGCAGCTGGGAGCGCATCACACTGGCAGTGTGGGGGTCAGGGGTTCGAATCCCCTATGCTCCACCAGTTTTAAGGCTCGGAAATGACCGTATATAGTCATTTCCGAGCTTCGTTTTTTCTGAAAATGTACTTAACCACTTATCAACCACTTGTTTTTCAATTTAACCATTTTGGTGCAGTCCGCAGAGCATTTTCCCTGCGGATCTATTTTTAGTCAATTGTCGGTCCTATGCTTTCTTACTCGTCCTCATCTTCGTCTGAGCTTGTTGCTTCAGCTGCTGTGCTTTTGTTTTCTTCTGTTGCAGCTTCGTTTGTGAAGCGCAGGGCGTTTGTTATCGCCTCGCAGTTACGAGCTCTCGCTTCCTGAAACATATGAGAATACAGGTTCAATGTCGTTCCTACGACGCTGTGTCCCATATCTGCGGATACCGCCACTACGTCCATTCCCTCATAGATAAGCAGGCTTGCGTGCAAGTGACGCAGAGTGTGAAGTCCGCGGAATGGGATATCTATTCGGTCGCAATAATCTCTCAGCCACTTGTAAGGCGTTTGCGGATGCATCGGAGCTCCGTTCCATTTGGTGAACAACCTGTCGTGATCCTCCCACTTGCTACCAAGTCTCTCCGCTTCTTTTGACTGCTCCTGCTGAAAAGATTTCAGCAGTTCCATTACCGTCTCTGGGAATTTGGAAATACGCTGAGACTTTTTTGTCTTGGTAGTATCGGTATAGATTCCCTTTTCAGCGGTGTATTGCGAGGTGCGCCTGATTTTAATGGTGTTGTAGTCGAAGTCAATATCCTTCCATTCCAGCCCAAGCATTTCGCTTCTCCGGAATCCACTGTAGATCGCAAGCGTAAGATACATCTGATAGTTTAAAGGCTCATTGGATAGATTGCTGAACAGCTTTTTCACCTCGTCCAGCGTATATATCTCCTTTTCAGTTCCTTCAGTTTTCGGAACTACTACGCGCCTGCAAGGATTGTCTGACAGCATACCCATTCTGACTGCGTAGCTGAACACATCACTTATGAAGTTCAGGTGATGAACGGCAGTTTTCCTTGAAAGGGGCTTGCCATTGTTCAGATTCTTCTCGTCAACAAGCAGACCAATGATGAATTTCTGTATGTCGCGCGATGTTATCTTATCCAACCTCTTGTGACCGAGCGCAGGATATATACGCTTTGTGACTTGTATCATCTTTGAATATGATGTGGCTCTCAGGTTGACCTTTGCGTATTCCTCAAGCCATTGCTCGGCGAACGTTTCAAACTTGATTGCCGATGTTATCTGTCCTCTCTTGCATTCTTCCTCGAACAGTATCGCCTGCCTGTTGACCTCCTTCTCTATCTGCTTGGGAGTCATACCGGGTTCTGGATAGTAGCTTTTGTATTGATTGTGCTGCCTTCCGTCAACACCGTAGCCGCAGGATACTTTTATCTCATAAGAACCATTTTTTCGTTTTCTGAAAGTTGCCATATATCAAACCTCCGTTCAATAATACGGCGCGTTTCAACCAAGACCATTCTACCACACCCCGGTGGAAAAGCCCGGCAGAAACGCGCCTTTCGCTTAATTTACGCAGTTTCACCGCGCAGGTATCTTAGGAATGTTTCCTTGTTTATGAGATATTTCTTGCCTGCCATGATGTGCGGAACCTGATCGTTTATACACATCTGACGTACCCTGTATTCGGTCAGCCCTTCAACTAAAGCCGCCGCTTCCTTGATAGTCAGCATAATAATTTTGTTTTCAGCCATAATAATCACTCTCCTTTTATTGGCTCTGTCGTATTACTTATGTAATCTATTATTCCTGTTCTACTTTGGCTTGACCTATAAGAAATCTAATAGTATTATTGTGTGTGGCGCGCCCTCAACGGGCGCCACCACTATTAATAACAACCATAAATTTCATGAAACTTTTGGTACAACGGAGTCTCGACGAAGTTGACAACTCTTCCTTTCATGGTCAGAGCCTCATTCTCACCGGTCTCCTTGTTATATCCGTCGAATTCAAGGAGTGTGTCGCCAGCCTTGAACTTGTTGAAGCCAGCGTCAACGGCGTTGCTGTAGCCCAGTTTCTGTGCCACTCTGTCCTCGGATTTGCCGGGGCGGCAAAAGCTCTTAATGTTAGACTGCTTCATTACGTCGAGATGTGAGCTTCCCTGATTATAATAATCTTGGGTTGCCCCGATTAGAGCGGTATGGAACTTGCGCCCCTGTTTTACTATCGTCTGAAGCGGTGAGCCTGTGCTGAAGTCTTGGTCAATAAGCTCATCGATTGCGATCGATAAGAATCCCGAGTCGTGTGTCATCTGCCAGTTAAAGAGGCTTCCAACCAGCATATCCAAAAGCTGGTGGTTAGAGTCACCAACCTCGTTTCCGAGGTTTATGACGATAATCTTTTTGTTCTTTACAAACAAATCATCCCAGGTCTGCTCCTCAAATCCGACTTCCTTGATATCATCAAGTACGGACTGAACGCAGTCAACAATCTCTGCACCCCAACCTTCAACTTCCTCTAATTTAGAGCAGAGGTCATTCAGAGATATCGAGTATTCCTTATTATTGAGATATTCCGAAAGGAATCCTTTCAGCTTTCGCGAGGTACTCTTGTCGATAGCGCCAGTAGCAGCACGCAGAACACTATGAATAGACCTCTTCTTATCTGGAAGAGTCTCACAGCCTCTCAATGAGCCGAGATCAACAGGTACTGGATCCTTTCCAGCACCGACGTAGATAAACCTAAAGAGCTTCTCCACTACTTCAGTCGGGAGCATTTTCAGGAGCTTTTCCTTTGTGTAACTACCACTGACATCGAATACCACAGCAGTATGACCGAGCATAAACAGCATACATATTAACTGAGCGATAGCCCATGATTTACCTGATCCGGTTTTGCCTGTGCCGAAGTAGCTGTTCGACTCCTCAGCTTCATAACGAAGCTTTTTACCAGCGAATCTACCGTCTACCGTCTTTATCAGTGGCAAGATTCCTTCTTTCTGTAACTCGTCATAAGTGAAGAGATTTGCCTCTTTATCCAACAACTCGAATTTTAGCTTGTTCTCCTGCGTAAGCAGTTTGTAGCTTATTGCGTGTACATATAAAGGATAAGGTGTGCCGTCAGAAGTGATAGCTGCTATGCGAACACTTTTCTCGTTCTTTGCATTATGTGGGAGATACCCTCCGCTGTAAAGAGCAGCAGTCAGGCTATCTGTATCAACGATAGAGGTCATTTCATCCTTAGCAATATCAAAGCTGTCTGCTGTTTCTATATAGATACGGCGTTCGGCCTTGTCAACAATAATGGCATGGCTTCCTTTGTCAAACAGAGTTACCTCATCCTTCGGTATAAGGTGGAAATAGCCGTCAGCAATTTTCTGATTGAGAATTTTGCCGTACTCTGAGCATATTGTATCGTACAAAGGTTGCCGATCCTGCTCCTGTGAGCCAAGCCAATCAACAATATATTTCTCGATATCCAGGCAAAAGAGCGGAGAGTACCATTCGTTGTACATCCGCAGTGCAGCCATGAGCATGATGTAGGTAAAATACTTTGAGCGTGGTAAAGCGCATGGCATTTTATGCATAATCTCGTTGATATGATTATTGAAAACTTTTAAAAAAGCACCTTTTTTTTTACAACCATCTTCGATTCGTGTAATGACGTTTGCATCTAAACGGCGAAGCGCATTTTTGAATGTTTCAGGCGAGTAATTGGTACTTACATTGTCAAATTCAAGGACACAGCATACTTCCTTGGGGATGTATAAGTCGGCAAATTTGGATATAAGAGCTGAGATGTGATGTACGCCATTGCCATTATTCTTAGCTCTGGTAGCATCATTAATCATCAGATCGAAGCCTTTTTCTCCTTTTTTCAACTGATCCGCAGCGAACACGTCGATTGCAACAACCAGACCATCGTTGACATTTTCCAGTTCAAACTTCAAAGATTTGATGTTTGGTCCTATCGGCGGTGCCTCAAGAGAAGCGTAACTAGTGTTTCTCAGCAGAGCGATTGACAGAGCCACGGGAACTTCGGTCGATGGCTTAACAATCAATATGTTGTCCGAATAAACGTCCTTCTTAGCAAAGAAGGCTGAGAGCCAACTTGCAAGTCGGTACAAAAGTAATATTTGCAACTCTCGTTTATTTTTGAATAGTGGAATGAGTATCTTTGACAAATCATCGTTTAAATCGGAACAAGAGTAAGGGTGCTGTCGGCTTAACAGTCCTTTATTCAGATACGGTTTGATTTCATCTCGTAGTAAATGCGGCGGCGAAAACAAGTAATTATTATTACCAAAATAATTAAAGCCTTGCTTTGGCCCGATGTATTCACATATGTCTGACGAAGGATTAGCCGTAAATTTGTTTATTATAAAGCATAAAATTTTTCCGATATCATTCTTATTATTCGCCGTTTGCCCGATAAGCTGAGGAAAGTGTTGCGTTACTTTTTCGGGCGTAACATTCTCAAATGGAATTGCCGATGTGGTAGCAATAATATTCCCGACACCTGGATAGAATCCAATTACGATATAAGCGTATCTGCCAAAGCTAAAATTATAAATTTTAACCCAGTTTGTTTTCATTCCTATCAGGAAGGATATTCCGATTAATTTCCCTTTCCGGATTTTCACTTTGAACCAACGTGACTCATTTTTATCACTAAAATAGAAATCCTGGGTCAGTTTTGAGATAAATTCTGGATTGTTAATAAGCTCCCATATACTCTCAAACGTTCCAGACATCCTGTTTAGATTTCCATCGTAGATGGTTAGTGTTAGTCCTAATCTTTTTTGAACGCCAATCAATTCTTTTGCCGTTTCCACAGCAAGCTCGTGTTCGGAGATAGGCTGTAGCACCTGTCCTTGATTTTGAGGTTGGTTTGATGTTGGTCTTCTTGTATTCACAATATCAGCTCCTTAAAATTATTTGAGCAGTGTAGAATGCGGTGCAAATTGAATTTTGGTCGCTGAAAATCATCAAAAGCCCCATTTTAATATTTCTTTGAACCCAAAATTTCGTCATTACCGCATTCAATGAAGCTCGGCATATTTTTTGCGAAACAACTATTGTCCGTTGCAAAATCATATGATATAATCATTATATGGATGGAGACAAGACGAGACAAGACATCGCCTCGTTTGTCTTGTCTCGTCTTTTTTAGGGTGTATTATAATGATTGACGAATTTTTGAGGAGGTAATGTAATGGCCAATAAAGACACAGAGTTTTCAAAGTATGCTCAAGCGTTCCATGAAATAATTGATGGCAAGAAAACCGATATGGACATTTTTACGAAAGAATTACTTAAAATGGGATTGACCTATAATGATAAAGCTTATATAGACGAGAAGTATCCAACTTATATAGATGAAAAAGGGGAGTGTCATTTTGAAGATAATAAAGGTGATGGGTTCAGAAAGTATTACCATGGAAAAAGAGGCCTTAGCCAATTTATTCCCAAGCTTGAAACTGAGTTCGATGAAGAATTCCAAAAACGCTACTGTGAAGAGTTGCAGGATTATGTTGATTCAAGGATAATGGAATTTGCTCAGTTTTTAAAGATTGACGTTAATGAGAAAAACATTAAGATAGTATCAGAAGCAATCGCTGAGTACTACTCTTCTAATGTCATAGGATCGGCAACTAAAAAGAGTAGAAAGCCAAAAATTATTGAAGAAAAATCTAATAACACGAGAGAAGCAAAAGATATAATTCGAAAATATACCTTAAGTCCCGAAGAGAAAAATGACATCTTAGTCATTTGCGAGCAAATTGATAAAGACTTACAATCATTAGATCATTATGCAAAAGAATATTTTCATTATAAAGATGAACTCGATAGCGGTAACATATATGAAGGGTTGGAACTCACAGATGAGATGATGATTTTTTTAACAGAAAAAGAGAAAATGTTTCAGAGGGAAAAGGTGAAACCCGTTGATGATGAGTTGAAGGACCGAGTTAAAGAAGCGACAGTAAGCCGTTTATCATCTGCCAATTCCAAATATGATTCTCAATATTTGGAATTACAAGAACATTGTTCTGACCTCTTAATTATTACGGCCAACAAAATAAAAGTAAATGATAACATAAAAAGAATATATGATATCGGAAAATATTTTTGCGATAATAAATTAACAATTGATGAGCATTATAAATCATATCTTTCGTTAAAGCAAGATACTGTGAAAAAGTGCGTTCAATGGTTGTCCTTTGAGTAGCCATGAAGGTAGAACCTTCCGTTTCACTTGACTATGGTCTATTGACACAGTGTAAAACTGTGTCATATAAGTTGTTTTTTCGCTTTTGAAATATGTCAAATAAAAAATGTACTCTATTGAACTATAAATGGAGCCGGGATATCCCGGCTCCTTCTTATTTACATATACTTCTCTTCGTACTCTCTGAGACGGCGATAGAATGTATTGGGTCTGAGTCCCATTTCTTTCTGAAACCATACTGCCGTAATATTTCCAGCCTTCCATTGCTCATACAACTTACCGAACTTTTCCCAATCAATGGGTAAGGGTTCTCGCCCTTTATACTTTCCCTGCGCCTTCGCAATAGCGATACCCTCGCGCTGACGCTGTAAAGTCTGCTCGCGTTCAAGCTCTGAGAGTGCTGCAAATATAGAAAGGACGAAACGTCCCTGTGGAGTGTTGGTATCAATATTCTCCTTGCTGCTGACAAGCGTTACTCCCTTACGCTGGAGCACATCGATGATATTTAATAGATCTCGGGTAGAACGACCAAGCCTGCTGATGCTTTCGATATATAATGTATCACCCTCTCGGACGTATTCAAGCATGGCTTTAAGCTCGGGACGGTCAGCATTCTTACCCGACATCTTCTCTGCGAAGAGGCGCTCAACCTGATACTGCTCCATGAGTGCTTCCTGTCGTGCTGTTTCCTGATGTTCTGTCGATACGCGAATGTATCCTATCTTACCCATCAGAATACGCCTCCGTAGCAGCTCTCGTAGATGTCTTCTCCGTACATATATTTTACATCTCGCAGAGCTTCACGGAGCAGGCTATGGTCTGCGAGCATATCCTCAATCTCGTCGCAGGTGTATCCGTACTCCAGTAAGAGCTTTACATCTGAGCTATCAACTCCATAACATCCACAATACGCGAGCAGTATTTCCTCATGCATATTATAATAAGAAGAGTCATCCCAGTCATACCATGCTCCGTACTTCGAACGATAAATCTTAGGCTGAAATTCTGCTTTGGAAATTTCTCCTTCCTTATCAATACATATTATATCGCCCTCAGAAGCTTCTATCTTTTTATAAGCAAACTTATGTAACCCCAGGCGGCGTAATGCCGCCTTCATTATACTCTCCGTGGAAGCGTATACATACAGCCCGAGTGCTTCAAAATGAATCAAACACATGGGATTGCTTCCCTTTATAATGTATAGGGAGTTATACTGGTCAAGTACGGTAAAAGTGAAATTGCCTTCAACTGTCTCAGCCATGTACTTGAGACTATCGAAGTCAAGTTTGTTTTGCTGCTCAATGAGCTGGCAAGCAGCATAACTATCTGTCTCGATATGTGTATCAGGGATAAGCTTGTCCTTGCGAAGTTCCTTATCATTCCAAAGAACGCCGTTATGGGCAAAAGCGAAAGAAGTATCGCCGGCAAAACCGGCGAACGGATGATTGTTGTAGTTGTATTTCTCATTGCCCTGAGTGGTCATACGGGTATGTCCCATAACCGCCATAGTTCCTTCAGGAGGAGTGAAATGTAATTTGTGAGCAGGTTTCGGTCTTTTGAAGATAACGACCTTCCCATCATTAATGTAGCTGATACCAGCTGCGTCCGTGCCTCTCTCTTCTGCTGCATTAGCCAGGGCTTGAGTGAGCTTCCTCTTCATTCTATCAGGGACGATGCCCTGATAATCGAGCCAGCCGAATAGTGAACACATAATATACCTCCTATTCCTTGGTTGTGTCGTCGTGTTTATTTACAAATTCTTCTAGCTTTGAAATGGCATAGCTACCGATAATGATTGCAATGTATTTCAACACTTCAAGAATTGGATGACTTTTAAAGTATGTAGTAGGATCTCGGTGTATCCTTTGATTTATAGCATATTTTTTCATTTGCTTTCCCTCCAGATTTTTAAATATCATCACTTGCACTAACATCATCGTTGACGAATAATGTGCGTTCTTTCAAGTATTGAATCAACTCGGGTTCCGTAACGCCTGATACAAAATCTGACCATGAGACCTTTGATATTCCATCATCGGAGCTGTAAACAGCCATATCGCAGATACGATTCACAAGCTGAAGTGCCGCAACAAGCGTATTGTATTTGAGCGTTCCTCTGAAAAGTCGAAACTCAATGGTCGTATAATTCATGAGATTTATTGCAGCATAGCGTCCGTTGTTTCCTTTCTTTGCCTTGTCTAAGATAGCCTTTGGTGAGTGCTCATAGCCATAGCGTGCAGCCCAACGGTTCATTGAATACTCAGAACGTCTGCTAAATTTTAGCAATTCATTCCAGTGGTGTTCCACAAAATACAGTATACGGCTGATTACCTCATCCTGCTCCTCATGATTTTCGCCAAGACTATCTCTGTTAACATGGATATGTAGTCCACAGGTACTTGTCTGATGTGACCTATAGCCCAGTGATATAGCCTTATGCATGATATCTTCCCAGCACATATCATTCATGTGATACTCCATAGTCATAGGATGTGTTACAAGTTCCATACCATCATCGAGACTGCCGTCACCCTTGATGTATATATGCTCTTGCTCTCTGTTGGCGATAGCAAGCAATTCATCGGCATTTTCACTGTCTTTACCTGCTCCGTCTATCTCTAATTCTACGCCGAAATACCGCTGACTATCGCCATAGAAGATAGGCTCAGGTTTGTATCCGTAATCATGGATGGAGCGGTTCTTATCCACCTCATCATGATAACAGTCACTGCAATAGTCATAACCGTCAAGATGGTAGGCGTCATCTTCATGTAGCAGCGCATCACAGCAGCTGCATCTGGTGTAATGGTTGTGATAGCAGTGACTACAGAGAGTAGTGTAATCATCCCCGTAGCTTTCACTGGTCCAGATTATAGCACCGCAGCGATCACATGTCGTGGTATGCTGTTCAACACATTCTGTACATACGATTTCACCGTTAATAGTCTCATAGTCTTCGTTGTCGCTTATAACTGCTCCACAGTGGGAGCAGTACAATGTTTCTGTTTTGTTTTCTTTCATTGTAAAAACCTCCATAAAATGAGAAAAGCCAGCCCCCGAAGGGGCTGGCTTCATATTCTAATATTCGCTGGCAAGCAGTATTGTGCAGTGGTCGCCGTCATCAATGATGTATAGCTTCTCGGTTATAGGCTTCTCAGACGGGAGCAGGTATACTTTGCGATACTCAGGCTCTTCTGACCGATGTGTGATGCTTTGCATCGTGCCTACCTGCTCCAGATCAAAGACCTGCAGATAGTCCCTTTCCGGTGGTAGTTGGTCGACGCATTCCCACATAAAAAGCTGCAGGTCTAAAGGTATTTTGCTATCAATACCGCAGGTAAGATAGCGGTTACTATTAAACAATTCTGTTCCTCCTTTCGTATGTAATGATGAAAACTTCTATCATCAGTATAATGATATACATACGAAAAAAAGAAAAATCAGAAATTATGGCTTAATATTGCACTTTGCTGATCAACTATACACTGTTTTGCCGTAGATGTACACTTTTTATTCCAGTATACTATCGATTAATCTGTATTACAAATTCTCTTATACTTATTCCTGTAAATAATCTCTTTCCCTTGGTATACTTCCATCACCCAAGACAGAGTCTACAATCTCAATTATTTGTAATCAGATTAATTTTATGTAAATAGAGGTAATTCCAATGAAAAAACAAAATGAAAAGCGAATATGCAAACCACTCCGTATTCCTGAACATGTTGTAAAAGAGATTGAAAGTGAAGCAAAGAAAAAAGGAACAACATTTTCCCACGTTGCAATTGAACGCCTACAGCATGATTATAATAAACTCACGCCTGCGATATTATCCAAATTGCAGGATATCGCTAACATGGCAACTGAAGCTGTAGATAATCCATCACCTGAGCTTGCTAAAAACGTACAGAAGGAGGTTGAATCACTATGGAAATCTTTAAAGTAATTATCCATACTCACGGTGGAGATAGATACATAGATAATGCTGTTAATTACGTTCTTGACGGTAGACAGGAGTGTGCTAAAGGATACGGAGTCAATCCTTACGATCCTGATATTGCAGCTATGCAAATGAAAAGAACTGCCAAGTATTTCAATAATCAGAACAAAACACCGCTGTTCCACTATGTTACATCTTATTCACCTGAAACAGCTCCAACGCCTGAGAAAGCATTGGAGCTGACTGACAAAGTATTCTCAAATATCACGGATTCCCACCAAGCATTGATAGGAATACATAGTGAAAAACAGGCTAAATCTCTTAATCATGCCCATACTGTTGTAAATCCTACGGATTTCAATACTGGGAAAATGATGTACGGGGATAACAGCACTAATTATTCTATAGCGCAACGTATGGCTGATGTCACTGGACAACTTACAAAGCTGATAGTTCGCAAAGAAGATGAAACGGAATGGGAATGCCCACGTGTTTTCGTTCCACATGATAGCGCAACAGACTAGTGTAAAACCTCTTTAAAGCTTCTGATATATCATGATATACTATGAAAGATGCCATTATCATGCTTATCTATACATAAAAAGGAAACGCCTTCTAATGAAGGCGTTTATACTAAATATATTCACTTTTGAAGCTTTTTCTTTAATTCCTTCAATTTTTCCTCTTTCTCTTTTTGGGCTATCTGTTCGTCAAGTATCAGCTCAATAGCATACTTCAAATATGGAAAAAGCTCCATTGATTCTTGTTCCGATAACTCATGAACACCTTTACTTAGCCAGCCATAAATCTTGGCTTTAACATCTGATAATTCGTCAGGAATTATTTTAGCTCCAAATGCTTCTAAGTATTCTATTTTATCATTAAAATGCTTTATTTTATTATACTCCTCTTCATCCCATTCTGACATTAAGGAACACTTATCCTGAGCATTTTTAATAAGCGTCTCATATATGCGTCGGAGATATAAAAGCGATCCACACCCTACACCATTAGCATGCAAACCTAAAGCCATTGAAAAGTCTCTGAAGCTTTCATCGGATAAAACTTTTTTATACTTTTCAATATCAAACATCTGAAGATCCGCCATTGAAGGTTCCTGACCAACTTTTTCAAGCACAAGGCAATACTTCAGTTTTTCATAATCGGCAGATTGTTTTTGCTCCTTACATGCATCTTCAGCTTTGTGAATAATAAAATATGCGGTAACATGATGATCATTATTTAACGAACAGACAAAGTCGCGTCTTATCTCACTAAAATAGAGACTAATCCCATTTACACAAGATAATGCTGCTGATTCAGTATCTTTTTTCTCGTCTGAAAGATTTCCGCTTAATGATAATTCATCATTGCATGATAAATAGGAACCAGTTATTGGACCAAAAGGATTATTCTGAAAACTAAATTCTTTCACGCTTTTTTCAATTGGAATTTTAATTGTTTTGGCTTCATCTTTCTCATTTTCTTTATCAATAATAAATCTTTGACGTTGAGGATTAAACGCAACAACAGGTGAGAACGGTTGATTTCTCCTACATTCTGAACATGGGAGCATAATATTATCTTTGAATAAAAGGAAACTATGTAAAGATTTTACATCATCACTTACTATCATTTTATTTACAATCTCACGATCTTTTCCTAGAGATGGATCGGGAATAATTGTGATATGCATAGTAATATTTGATGCATCAATCAATACTCCCTCATATAATCCAAGATCGGTTATGAGCCTTTCAGGAGTGAAGTTATTCTGATCATCGTATAACAAATGCGATAAACGTGGTAAAGATAGTATTCTTTTAGCTGAATAATGTCTCATAAAACCTCCTTAACTATTATCTATCGCCCCAGCACCTTCTCCAGCACATCAGCAATGCGTTTCTATACAGCAAGGGGATAGTTGCAATAACGGTAGATTCAATATCCATAACTTTTACATGCTATATTCAGCGATGTAAGCTAGGCTGTTCATTCCACCTGTTTAAGCTAAGATTATTTGCTTCATCAATATTGTCTGCCCCATGAAGGGGCAGAATGAGAAAAGCTGCTTTTATTCTACCAACCGTCATAGCCTTATAGTCTTCACCTCATCGTCCTCAACTCTCATTAGTAGAATATTCGGTGATTCCAGTTCATACTGCTGACAAGACCAGTCCCATTCGCATAAAAATATATTCTTGAACGGGGCAGAACTTACTGCATTAAAGAATCCATCGGATGATAAATTATACTCACGAGAATTGATAAGATGCTCCACACTATACATTTCTCCATCAGTAACAAATATAAACAGGTCCGTACTTCCATCAGTATACTTTGAGCCCTTGTCTTTTGTTATCTCGTTAAGTACCTTATCCGATGACATACAGATTATAGGAACATCACAGTTGAACTCAGAAAACTTTTCATCGAAATCAAACGTCGTAACATCATAGCCGTAATGAGACTTTAAAATCGCAGCGTCTTTTTTCAAATCACCAAAGCCTTTTTCTGTAAGATCACCTTTACTGTCACATTCGTATTTGAAGTCTGTCATACGTTTGTGCGCTTCATCAGCTTGTTCTGCAATTTCAAGTTGTTTTGCCGTACTCAGCTGAGAATACTTGTTTGGAATTTGCGGTATACAGTTATTATGAGCGGTATGAGTGACTTCCAGATAGCGGCCGTCTTTATATCTCAGATCAGGCATACTTTTACCGATATTTTTATCACTATACTCAGTGTCAAATTCATAGCCTTTCAATCGGAGTATATGCATAGCATGTGTTTCACCTTTTTTACGTTTATCAGACATATACATACTCTCCTTGATGGTATTTTACTTTGTAAGATTGCCTATGAACGGCATTAATTCCTCGATTTTGGCGACTATACGCTTTTGCTCTTCAAGCGGAGGAACTGGTAAAATCATATTTGAAAGCGTTTTTCCATTGCAATTAGGCTGTGCAGTAGCTATTGTTCCATTTCTAAGCTGAGTCCAATAAAGTGTGCTTTCCATAAAAAACTTTAGATATTCAGGACAAAGCGAATTGCTATACCGTGTTCTTATCAAGTATCCTGCATATATCGCTTGTTCTGGAACTTCTTTTACAAGATATGATTTTCCGACAGTGCCTCCTGTCCTTGCAAACAATATATCATTTGCTTGCAATAGGTATGTTTCAATATCACTTTCATCAATATCGCAATATGGAAC
Source organism: Ruminococcus flavefaciens 007c (assembly GCF_000571935.1). Classification (GTDB taxonomy): domain Bacteria; phylum Bacillota; class Clostridia; order Oscillospirales; family Ruminococcaceae; genus Ruminococcus; species Ruminococcus flavefaciens_F. Next base: position 197,543 of record NZ_ATAX01000036.1, read on the forward strand.
GCTATCCCATAAAACTGTGTTATCTTGAATATCACTAATACGTACCATTTTGATTCGTCCTGATTGCTTTGCAGGAGCGTTATATCCATATTGAATAGACTGTGATAAATCTCCCCATCTACACCACTCCCAACTCTCAGGAATCTCAAACGGTATCTCGTCCTCAGCAATAGGAGCAAGGGGCTTTTCCTTCTTTATCTTACCTTCCTTAATAAGCTTCTGCTTTTCAGCCTTGATATGTTCAAGGAGAACGCTTGCAGGCTCGTCGTCAGGGTTTTGAGGGACGAGCTTGCCTTGTACGGCTTCTTGCAGTATAGACTTTTTCAAGGCGTCGGGGAATTTTGTATTGAGTTCTGTGAGCTTAGTTTCAGCTTCATCGTATTTCTCAATATAAGGCAGAAGCTCTTCTATCTTTGCAACTATGCGTTTTTGCTCGGAGAGAGGCGGGATAGGGATTAAACAATCAGAAACAATCTCTAAAGTTAAATTTGGTATTGCAGTAATCTTTTTCTGAAGTGTAAGCATTTTTTGTATTATAGGCGAATTTATAGCGCATATCAAGTAAAACAGGTCAAAATAATCTGTATTAATCAATCTTACTATTGAAATAGCTTGGTTAGCGTTCAATGGAAGGTTTTCTTTACGAACAATAGCTGTCCTTCCAAGTGTTCCTGCAATAGTGATTAAGATATCATTTTCTTCAAGAACTGACCTTTTTAAAAAGCCATTATGAGTATCTTCATCAATATAATTCATTTTAGCAGTATCTAATCTATCCAAACCAGCAACGTTTTCTGCTCTCAGAAAACCAATTCCACTTTCAAGATACGATACATTACCGCCCCTTGGCGTTGTTCCTTTTGTAACCATAGAAGAAATATTTCCAATCCGGATCCATTCCCAACTATCGGGAATATCAAATGGTATTTCTTCCTCAGTTATAGGAGCAAGAGGCTTTTCCTTCTTTATCTTACCTGCCTTAATTAGTGCCTGTTTTTCGGCTTTGATACGCTCTAACAGTACGCTTGCAGGTTCATCATTCTTGTCCTGCGGAACGAGCTTTCCCTGCACCGCCAACTGGAGTATGGAGTTTTTTAACTGCTGTGCGTTCATGACAAGTCCTCCGTATTTATACCAAGAATACCTGTTATCTGTGCAAGTATGCGGTCAATATCAGCGTTCAGGCTTGCACGTTTCTCCTGATATTCCTGTATCAGTTCTTTCGGAGGGAGTATTTCTTCTTCCTCATGAGGGAAGCCGCAAAGGTCGATGTTGTAGCTCTTCTCTGCAAGCTCCTGTGCGGTGTATTTCTTTGCCTTGTCAAAACCGTCAACTGTTATCTCCTCACGCTTGTTCCACCATTCAATGGCCGGAGCAAAGTGCTCAAGCTTCATAGGCTTGGTCTTGGAGAAGTTCTTGTAGCCGTCAGGCATATCAAGACGATAGAACCATGTTTCCTTTGTAGGACCTGTTCTGTCAAAGAACAGGATATTTGTAGTAATAGATGTATACGGAGCAAAGACGCTGTGCGGCATACGAATTACAGTATGCAGGTTGAATTCGCTCAGGAGCTTCTTCTTGATAGCGACCTTTGCGTTATCAGTTCCGAACAGGAAACCGTCGGGAAGAATGACCGCAGCTCTGCCGTTCTGCTTCAGACGATACATAATTACAGACATGAACAGGTCAGCTGTTTCACTGCTTGCAAGGTCATCAGGGAAATGGTTCTTGACGTCGTTCTTTTCACTTCCACCGTAAGGGGGGTTCATAAGAACTACGTCGAACTGATCGTCCTCAGTATAGTCAAGAACATCTTTCAGCAGTGAGTTATCGTGATAGATACGAGGAGTATCGATATCATGCAGGAGCAGGTTCGTAACGCAGAGCATATACGGGAACTGCTTCTTCTCGATACCATAAACGGAAGTATCAAAGGCTTCTCTGTCCTCAATGGTCTTTTTCTGTGATTCGAGAGCTTTGAGCCAGCTGATAATGAAGCCGCCGGTACCACAAGCGAAGTCCGCCATTTTTTCTCCGATAACAGGCTTTATCATCTGAGCCATAAAGTCTGTTACAGCACGGGGAGTATAGAACTCACCGGCAGAACCTGCACTCTGCAATTCTTTGAGGATAGACTCATAAATCTCGCCGAATGCATGGCTTTCCTCATAATTTGTGAGGTCAAGCTCATCGATGACATTAACGATCTGACGGAGCAGAACGCCGTCCTTCATGTAGTTGTTGGTATCTTCAAATGTAGTCTTTACGATAGCTTTGTTGATAGGAGTAGTCTTTGACACTTCAATGCCTTTAAGTGTGAGAAAGAGCTTATTGTTGACGAAATCAAGGAGATCATCACCTGTAATGGCTGTACCCTTGCCGTCATCTACAGCCCAGTTGCGCCAGCGGCACTCCTCAGGAATGATAGACTCATAGCTGTCATCATCGAACTCCCAGTCCTCTTCCTTGGTGTCATATACCTTGAGAAACAGCAGCCATGCTATCTGCTCGATACGCTGCGCATCACCGTTGATACCTGCGTCATTTCTCATTATATCGCGAAGTCTCTTTACAAAATTGCCTAAGCTACTCATTTAGGATATCTCCTTGTATATTTCATCTTCTAATTCTTTAACTGCCTGCATATAGCCGTCTTTACCGCCAAATAGCTTGACAATGGCAGCAGGCTTTCCCATTCTTATAAACGGATCCAGCTTCAGTATCTGTGTATCCTCTATCTGATAGATACCCTCGTTGGAGTATTTCTCAAGCAGAGCTTCAAGTACCTCTCTTGCAAGTCCGTTATATTTACTTATAAAATCACGCTTCTTAACGTCGTTTGCACGTTCTTTACGTGTCAGCGGTTTCTTATCAAATGCTATATGTATGATGAAATCGAAGTCGTCAATATCTTCCATGCCCTGAGATTCTTTCAGAGCCTGTATATCGATACCGTGATCCTTGAAAAGTTCAGATATAGCCTTCTTCTTTTCCTCACCGTTCCAGCTCTTGATAAAGTGCTCTAAATCGGCGTACTCGCCAAGGATATTGGTCTTGGTGTAGTCGATGATATTCTCATGCCTCAGGAGCTTTCCGTCAGAATCATATACAGATACAACCTTGTTGATGATACGTACTGTACATCCGTCAACACCGACATACGGCTTCTCCTGCGGCTCATGAGGCGGTCCTGGTGGAGGAACGTGTATTACCGCTCCTGGTTCCTTAGGCCAGTTGGGATCTATCTCGATAGGACCATCCCATGCTTCATCGTAAAACAATCTTGTTACACCTCTGAAGTCCATGACAACAAAGTGTGTCTTGCCTTCTTTTTCGCGTAGTCTTGTTCCACGGCCTATTATCTGCTTAAATTCAGTCATAGAGCCGATATTCTCGTCAAGAACGATTAGCTTTGTCATCTTACAGTCAGCTCCTGTAGACAGGAGTTTTGAGGTTGTAGCAATAACAGGATAAGGCGAAGATACGGAAATAAAATAATCAAGCTTACCCTTGCCATAATCATCCGAGCCTGTGATACGTACCACATAATCTGGATTTTTGGTGCACATATCTGCATTGAAGTTTGTAAGTGCTATTCTCATACGTTCAGCAGCTTCCTCTGAAGCACAGAAAACGATAGTCTTTTGCATACGATCAGTGCTGCGAAGATAATTAGTTATTTCAAGAGCTACCTGATTTATACGATCTTCAATTATGATGTTATAGTCATAATCCTTATTGTTGTATATTCTGTCCTCAATTTCTCTGCCGTAATAATCCCGTTGTCCCTTCAGCGGTCTCCAGCCGTCACTGATATCTGTAGTTACACTTATCACCTTAAAGGGGGCAAGGAATCCATCATCTATGCCATTTTTAAGAGAATAGGTATATACAGGCTCTCCGAAATAGGATATATTTGAAGTATATGCAGTCTCTTTCGGAGTTGCAGTCATTCCTATCTGTGTAGCGGAATTAAAGTATTCCAGTATTTTTCGCCATCTGCTTTCTTCCTTAGCACTGCCACGATGACACTCATCTACGATAATAAGATCAAAAAAGTCTTTATCAAATAATTCTGAGAAGTGCTCCTGATCATCATCGCCGACGAGCTGCTGATACAGCGAGAAATAAACCTGATGTGAAGTTATTGTGGTTTTATCGTCCTTTGCAACATTTACCTTATGGATTACCTTTTCAAGCGGAGAGAAGTCTTGCTGTATAGACTGATCGACGAGAATGTTTCTGTCGGCAAGATACAGGATCTTGCGCTTCATTCCACTTTTCAGCAGACGATATACGATCTGAAAAGCTGTGTAGGTCTTTCCGGTGCCAGTAGCCATAACAAGCAGGAGCCTATTCTGCCCACGAGCAATAGCGTCAACCGTTCTGTTTACAGCGACACGCTGATAATATCGAGGTTCATATGTGTTCTGACTTGAATAATAAGGCTGGCTTATAACTGCAAGTTCATTCGCAGTAAGTCCGCTGCCGCCATTGGCTCTTACCTTGTATCTCTCTATCAGTTCATCAGGAGAAGGAAAAGCATCGAGTGAGATCTCACGTTCCGTACCTGTAAGCATGTCATGCTCATAAAAGGCGTCACCATTTGAACTATAAACAAAAGGAACATCCATCATTTGTGCATAAGTTATAGCTTGCTGTAATCCGAAGGATACGCTATGATTATTGTCCTTTGCTTCAACTATAGCAATCGGAAAGCTATTGCTCCAGTAGAGAACATAATCAGCGTATTTAGCGCTTTTCTTGTCTCTATAGACAATATTGCCATTAAGACAGATCTTTCCGTCAGTTATCTTAGTTTCCATAGTTATCTTGCTCTTATCCCATTTTGATAAAATAGCAGGTGTTATATATTGAAGCTTGATATCTTCCTCGGACATTTCTTTTTTTGTCAGTATGGTCATAGTCGCACCTCCACTTCAAATAAGCAATAATAATGAGGTTATATCTACATTTATTATATCAAAAATTGCACAATTAGTCAATCAGGAGACTAAAATGTTTAAACAATCTTTACGAATTGATTAAGTATATGCCGGGGCTTATGCCCCAGCATTTTATTACAAAACTTGACGTATGAAAATATATGTGATATAATAGATTTAGAACATATATTCTGTTTATGCTTGGAGGTGAGGTGCATGTGTATGTCTCTTAGAATAGAACCAAAGGAAATGGCCGAGGTTCTCATAAAGATAAGAAAAATGTCATTTGCTCTGGAAATGTCGATAAAACTCGGAAAGAGCCTATCCATGTCAGGAGACTTGTATCCGTCAGATATAGCTCCAGTTCTTGCACCGAACAAATATGGAAAAATGACTATATTCCCTATGGCATGGGGATTTACACATCAAGCTACTACCAAGCCTCTTGCAAATTGCCGTGTAGAAACTGCTGATACAAAGGCACTGTGGAAAGACTCCTGGTATCGACGAAGGTGTGTCATCCCTGCATCATGGTACTATGAATGGGGATACCCTTTATATGATGAAGACAGTCGCAGTATGGTCGAGCATAGGAATACCAAGAAAATCAAGTTCGCTATACAGACCGAAGGTTCAGATATCACTTATATTGCTGGACTATACCGTTATGAGGAACACAGCGGTATGCAGGTACCTATGTTCTCTGTGCTCACGAAAGAAGCTGTCGGCACAGTAAGGGATATTCATGACCGTATGCCGCTTATACTGGATAAGGAAGATGTGAAGGAATGGATACGTCCCGACGGAGATCCTTTCAACATTGCTGAGAGAGCACTGACAAATATGGTCTTTGAGAAGGCAGTTGAGTATCATAAATCGCCGACGGAGTTCATAACAGCATAAGTAATTATAGTTAGCCGCCCTTGAGGCGGCAACGAATAAAATAGTAATGGAAGAAATCATATTTTAAAATCTTAAAATGCTCTAGAATCAACTTCAAGATATCTCCGAAAGTTATTGAATGAACAAGTGAATTTAATCGTTCTATCTTGGTAAAACGTTTCCGTTAGATTTCCGTTAGTTACATAAACGGACAGATGATACAGACAGGTTTTAGTGAGATGAACGCTTATTGCAACTATGTTGCCAAGATAACCGGTCAGAAGTGCTGGTTCTATTTCGATAATAAGTAAGCGTCAAATAAAGCGCGTCTTACAAATTGGAGTTTCAAAGTGTATAATAGAGCCTAAGCAAGTTCAAAGACTGTAGCGCAGTATTCGTATAATGTAAACGGCTTCAAGAATATGTTCTATAATTGCAGCGAATTGTCTGCTGTAAGACTGGGAGACTGTGTATATAAGCTCGGAGAGGAAGCTTTGCTGAGAAATGACAAGGGCTGGTTCAATTCAAAGGACCTTACCGCAAAGGTCAGCGGAGACGGAGAATATGCCGAAATAGCCAACAGCGGCGATAATCTGTATATCTACGGTGAAGCTCCTCAGGATACTCTCGATTATATAAAGAAGAACAATCTTTACACTACAACCACCACCACAACTACAACTACAACGACAACAACAACAACAACCACAACAAAGCCCAAGGCAACGACTACCACCGCAACCAAGCCCAAGACAATGACTACTACAACAACAAAGCCAAAAGTTTCGACTACTACAACTACAGTCAGCAAACCTGCTGTAACAATGCTCGGCGATGCCAACTGCGATAATAAGGTAGATCTTGCAGACGCTATACTCATAATGCAGGCTCTTGCAAATCCCAATAAGTACGGTATCGGCGGTACTGCTCAGAAGCCGCTGACAAAGCAGGGATATGCAAATGCAGATGTGGACAGCTCCACAAAGGGACTTACAGGAGATGACGCATTGAGGATACAGGAGTATCTTCTGCATAAAACAAATTCCATAGGCGATCAGAAATGATCGGTCGGAAACGGTACGTTTATACGTGCTGTTTTTGTTTATAACAGACAAAGAGAGTGGTTGATTTTTGTGGTAAAAGCGCATTCCTTGTGTGGAAAAATTATGCTATAATTTTAATAGGGATTATACCCAAAAACAGACGGATATGATATACGTATTTATGTGACGGAGGTGTTGTTATGAAAGAAAAAAAACTTATTGCTGCATTTATGGCAATGGCTATTTCATGCGGAGCGGTGCATACCGCAAATTACTGTTCTCCCGGAAGATTTTTGGTTTCGGCGGAAGATGAGAGCTTGGTGTGGCTCGGAGGAATGTATTATGATGAAGAAAGCAAGATACTGTATATTAATGGAAAAATCGGTGCAGAAAGTATAAGAAGTTTACGGGACAATCCGAATATTCATGGGGTGCAAGCCCTTGATGGCGCTGTTCTGCCCGAGGACTGCTCATATATGTTCGGCGGCTTTTCCAATTCTAAGTTTATAGACCTGAGCAAGGCAGACGCTTCAAATGTAAAGACCATGAAGGGTATGTTTTCAGGATACAACCATTGGGGTGAAGGATATGACAATGTGGGCTCGATAAATATCAGCGGTCTTGACACTTCAAATGTTACGGATATGAGTTATATGTTCAGCGGCTCCAATACTGTGGCATCAATGGAAGGTCTTGACACCTCAAATGTAACGGATATGAGCTATATGTACAGCGGAAATAAATCGGAGTATCTCAGCCCCGGAGCAATCGACACATCAAATGTCACCAGTATGAAGGGGATGTTCAAGGGCACTGATACTAATTACCTTGATCTTTACCATTTTGATACCTCAAATGTAACGGATATGAGCGAAATGTTCATGAATTGCTGTCACTACGATAGTTTATCCATAAGAGTTGATGAGCCTGCATTGATCTATAATAAGACAGCTCCTGTGCTTTGCGGTTTTGATACCTCAAAGGTAACGGATATGAGCAATATGTTTTCAGGCTGCGGTTTTGATTCTCTGGATCTGACCAGCTTCGATACCTCAAATGTAACGGATATGAGCGGTATGTTCAACGAGAGCGTACACCTTAAGGAAATTAAGACAGGAGAAAAGTGGGATACGGCTGCGGTAACGAACTCTGAGAATATGTTCAATAATTGTTATTGCATAAAAGGCGGAAACGGTACGACATATGACAGCGGACATATTGACAAAGAGTATGCGCGTATTGACAAGGCAGAAAGTCTGGGTTACCTGACTTTTGGAACTGCAACGAAGTATGCAGTGCTTGATTTTGATGAGGAAAGCGGTACTCTTATAATTTCGGGCGGAATTATAAGAAAGGAAGATCTGGAAAAGTATCGCCAAAATGAAACGGTCAAAAATGTCGTTGTGAAAAAAAGTGCGGCATTTCCGGAGAACTGCCATAATCTCTTTAGTGATTTTAAATGCGAAGCCATAGATCTTTCTGAAGCTGATACCTCGAATGTAACTGATATGACTTATATGTTTTATGGCTGTACAGCAACAAGGCTTGATCTGAGCAGCTTTGATACTTCTAATGTAACCAATATGGTAGGAATGTTTGAAAAATGCGGAGCGGAAGAGCTTGATCTGAGCAGCTTTGATACCTCTAATGTAACCGATATGTCGAGTATGTTTTATGACTGTAGAGTTAAAGAGCTTGATCTGAGCGGCTTTGATACTTCGAAGGTAACCAATATGGGGCATATGTTTAATGGATGTTTAGCGGCAGAAATTGATCTGAGCAGCTTTGATACTTCGAATGTAACTAATATGGTAGCTATGTTTAAAGAATGTAGAGTTCAAGAGCTTGAGCTGAGCGGTTTTGATACTTCAAATGTAACTAATATGTCACATATGTTTGAGCATTGCTCAAATATCAAGCAGTTAGATCTAAGCAGCTTTGATACTTCTAATGTAATCGGTATGACAGCTATGTTTGAAGAATGTATAATTAGCAAGCTTGATCTGAGTAACTTTGATACTGCGAATGTAACCAGTATGGGCTCTATGTTCTCTAAATGTACATATCTGATCACTGTGCTGGTCTCGGATAAATGGAATACTGAAAAGGTGACCGCGTCATGGAATATGTTTGAGCGGAGCGGCTCAATTGTAGGTGAAAACGGTACGAAATATGACTCCAAACATACAGATAAGGAATACGCCCGTATAGACAGAATCGACGCTAAAGGTTATTTTAACGAAAAGAAGACGACCACCACAACTACCACAATAACAACAACTACGACGACAACAACTACTACGACCACTACTACCGCCCAAAAGACTAATACAAATACATCAAAGACAACAATAACAGAAACTACTCCAATCACTACAGATACTGTCACAACATCTGCTGCAACAACTACTTTAGACACTGCAGCTGAGGCTGATAAGAAGCTTGCCAAACAAGCTGTAGTAGATTATCAGGGCAAGACATCTAAACAGGTTGGTTCTACAGAAATTAAGACAACTGAAGACGGCAAGCGTGAGATCACTTTAAAGGATAATGAAGGTAATGTACTCGATACATATACTATCGATCCTGAGACAGGAATCGGAACAAATGCCGCAGGAGAAGCTGTCGAGCTTCCTCAGACAGGCAACAACTCAATGACAAATGTAATCATTGCATTCGGTGCAGTAATGATGATCTTATTCGGTCTTGCTGCTGTCTTGACGTCAGGAGTACTTGAAAATCGCAAAAAGATTAAAAAGTAAGCCTGATAAAAATGCAGATACATAACGTTAAAATGACACTGCGATAGTATCATCAATAACAGAAACACATTGCAGGATAATGTCATTAAGCTAAGAAAAAAGATGTAAGGTAAGCCTCAAATAAATCGCGTTCCATAAGATACAAAAATATCCTCGCCGATGGCGAGGATAAACTTTATCAATTATTCCATGGCAGGAGTATCGTGCCTGCCGGATTTGAGAACAGATCGGTCAGATACTTTTCAACGTCCATACCGTTAGCCTGAGCTGTTGAAAATATCGAGTACAAAAGGGCGCTGCATTTTGCACCGCGTTCTGTATTATTGAAGAGCCAGTTTTTACGACCTACGGTGAAAGGTCTGATAGCATTTTCAGCTCTGTTGTTGTCGATAGGAACATCGCCATCTTCAAGGAACGTATACAGATATTTCTTTTCATTGAGAGTATATCTGACTGCGTCGACAAGCTTGTTCTTACCGCTGACCTGAAGCTCTTCAGTCCATGCCAAGAAAGCATCAAGTAAAGGCTTGATCTTTACAAGACGCTGCTCATATCTTTCCTCAGCAGTAAGTTCTGTCAGCAGTTTTTCTTCATGGTAGATCCTGTTGCAGAAATCTACACCTTTAGCTGCTGCCGATGTTTCGTATGCTGATTTTTCTTTTGGCAGTGCGTTTACCCAGTATCTTCTGACATGAGTAAGGCAGCCGCATCTCTTTGCCTTTTGCAGTGCATTGTATGCTGCATAACCGTCACATACAAGGAAACCATCAAATTCTCCGAGAAATCTGACTGCATTTTCACTTTTCCTTGTAGGATGATAATCAAAAATGATGTTACTGCGGTCATTGATCTTTCCGTTACAGTATACCCACATTCTTGAATCGGTCGTTGCTTTTCTGCCTTTTTCGTGCAGTACCTGAAATACTGTTTCATCAGCATGGATGATCTTTTCTGATAACAGTTTTTCTTTCATATTCTGCACAATGGGATTGCACCACTTCTCAGCAGCATAGCATACCCAGTTCGACATAGTTGCTTTAAGTAAATGGATGCCTTTGGATTTAAAGTCCTTCTCCTGTCTGTGCAGCGGTACTGCCTTGCAGAACTTCTCATAAATAATATGTGCAAGAAGTTCGGGAGAACAATAGCTTCCCGGTATCATAAGCTCAGGATGTTCAGCACGTCTGATATTGCATGGTTCAGTGCTTACTTCGGGAGTTGTACCGCACTTGATACACTTGTATACCTTTACTATGTGACGGCGAATATGAAATTTAGCAGGAGTGTATATCAGTTCATCGTATTTATCCTCGCCGATCTCCGTCATATCAGAGCCGCATTTATCACATTTAGGATCGTCTTCTTTATGTAATACCTCTTCAACAGGCAATTCGTTCATCCAGTCATTATGAGTGCGCTTTTTCTTTCGCTTATGCTCGGGAACGGTAATAGTCTTATCAGCAGTATGACTGTTTTTATCATTGATCACAGGAAAGAATGAAAGCTGCATATCACTTCCCATTATCACAGAGGTTTGTTCAGTTTTTCTTCCGAAAACCTGTTTTTTCAGCCATGCAAGTTGTTCCTGCATAAGAGAAAGCTGTTCTTCAAGCACTGTAACTTTATTACGGAGCGCAGCATTTTCCTGAGCCAATGATATATCATTATTTACTGTATTCTGCTCAGACATACTGCGATCCTCCATTCGTTTCATGATATATATATTATACCATAAAACTGCCGAAAAATCAAGAAATATCGAAGAATTTCCTTAATACAGCACACTCGGTTTGCCTTCACGGATAGCTTTAGGCTGTTCTATTTTTAAGCCTTCAAGAAGCCATCGTGTCTGCTGCGGTGTAAGCAGTAAAGCTTCTGTTTCATTACGCGGCCATTGGAATCTTCCGTTATCAAGGCGCTTATACAAAAGCAGAAATCCGTCACCTTCCCAGAGAAGTCCTTTAATGCGGTCACAGCGTCTGCCACAGAACAAAAACAATGCCGTACTATACGGATCAAGATGTAACTGTGCTTTTACTATCATTGCAAGTCCGTCTATCGAACGTCTCAAATCGGTATATCCTGTGACGATGTATACCTGCTTATCTAATGACAGGTCATTCAGCATAATTCATGTACTAATTCAAGTAAAGTATCTGCTGAGATATCTGCCGGAAGTGATATTTGCAAGCCATTTTTCTCAATACGAATATCTGAGTTTGGTCTTGGGACAGCTACAGGCACTATTGCAGGTTTGGATTCCAAACAGCACTCCCGAATTTTGCGAAGATGATAGTAATATGTCTTGGGACTGATACCATTCTGAGCGCAGAATGCTGTTACGGTCATACCGCTTTCCTGCTGTGCTTTGATCTGCTCACTCCATTCCTGCAGCTGTATATCTCTCTTGACATTGGTAATAGCTGTCGTTATTTTCATCTCCGTATTCCCCCTATGTCTAATTTAGTCCAGTTTACTCCATCGACTATTTTAGATACTCTAATTTAGTCCATGGACTTGCTTAGACTTTATTATACATCAGATTCCTTTTTGGTGGAATACGTCCTTTATTTTACGCTTACGATAATAAGGCTAATTATAACCGCTGAAAACAAGAAAAAGCCCACCCTCAAAGAAATGAGCGTGGGCTTTATTGTTTAATCAGTATGATTAAATCTATCTGTACCTTATATATACATCCTACATGACACCATTCAGAATAACTTTCATACTTTCGTTATTATCAATATCTTCTGAAGTCACTCAGTATATACTGTGTTTGGTATATCTGTATCCATTGTTAATAGCTTTTTATATTATTGATATTAACTGAATCAAACAAATAATTTCGTCCTAATGAAATGGATGACTGTAAATTATATTTTTCTTTCTCGTTATAATACTTATTTTTATCGACCTCAGTTCCATCTATTGTGAAATAATTATTCATACCACGAAAGTTATCACCGAATTCAATTACCTTAGTAATTGTTTTCCCGTCATATTTATATACTTTAAGCAAACTGTCAATAGATTTGTCTGGACCTGGAGCCTTAGATACATTTTCACACAAATATGATTCAGAAGGAATATAACTTAATAAACCATATTCTCCGCCATCAAACAATTCGATTATTTCTCCATTTAAAAATGAAAAGACCTGAACTGTTGCTGCATGATATGTTCCAACAGAGATAAATAGTTCTGGAATATTATCACCATTAATATCTCTCAGATCAAACATGGAGTCATTCGGTGCTATTGTCCCAAATGCATCACTATTCATAAATTCTTGAAGTTTATCTTGATATGCCTTTTCCCATTTGTTGCTATTTGTATACTCTTCCATTGACACTACTGCTTCTTTTGTAGTTGAAATATATGCATAATATGAAAGTATATTTGAAGCATCAACTGCATTTATCTTTCCATCATGATCAACATCGGCAGCTAGCTGTTGCTCTTCAGTGTAACCTCCATCCTTATTTGTAGAGATCATTGCATAATATGCAAGAACCGAAGATGCATCTACAGCGTTTACCATTCCATCGTTATTCACGTCTCCGAGGTTATAATCTGAATGTTGTGAAGTTGTCGTGGTTGTAGTTGTAATACCAGGTTGAGTTATTGTGGATGATGTTGTATACCCAATAGGATTTACAGTTATTTTAATTTGAACAACATTGGATTCAGTGTCTATAATACTTATTATTGCATCTCCATTGCCTATTGCAGTTATGGTACCTGTTTTTGAAACAACAGCTACATCAGAATTGTTCGATCTAAAAATCAAATCAGATGGATCTATCGGAATAGTATATTGATCTCCGTTAGTAAGAATATATGATGTGTTTTTTAATGCATCAAGTTTGTTCGTTGTTGAAACCATTGTAGTAGTTGTTGTGAACGTAGTAGTCGAAGTTGTGGTTACACGCTTTGTAGTAGTAGTTGTTGCTTTACTGGTCGTAGTCTGTGGTGAGTCTATAATTTCAATATACCCCTGTTCAATATGACTGAAAGCATTTTCTCTTAGCTTTTCGGTATCATTGGATAGGCAGTTATCAAATAGATCTCCGTCCATATAAACAATATTAATAGGGTATATATCTCCAACCTTAACATTACTAGGTAATCTGAGCGTAAACCTCCAAAGATTTGTTCCATCTGCCGATAGCATACACTCTCTATCAGAACTAGTAGCTACAAATATGCCATTGGCTTCATATTTTTGGGCTTTAAAAGAACGAAGGCGTGAATTCATACAATCAGCTACATTATCATATTCATCAGGAACAATTTGGAGTCTATCATCATATATGATATGGATACCTGTTGAGTTAATCGTTGCTCCATTTGAACTTTTGGCAGAAAGAATTATTTCTATGCTTGGGTTAGATCTTGCTTCGTATAATGTCAGCTTTTTCTGAGTAAGTAAAAGGGTAACATCTAATTTGTTTAATATGTTATCATCATATTCATCGTAAGCACTTTCAGTATTAACTGCTATAATTTTAGTCGACGATGTATTTCTATATCTATCTTTAAGGAAATCATCCAGGCTTACAGCATTTTCATGTGTAGAACTATATGCATAGTACCATAAAATCTTAGATGCGTCGACTGCATTTGTTATGCCGTTTTTGTCAACATCTGCAGCTCTTCTTTGTTCATCATTAAAACTACCAATACCATTACCGCTGGAGAGTTTTGAGTATTCAATCAATACAAAGCTTGAATCTATAGAATCTACATTCCCATCTGCATTTACATCACCAAGTCTAAAAACTGAACTTTGTGATGTCGTAGTAACAGGTGAAGATAATGGAGTAGTCGACGTGACTTTTCTAGTAGTAGTTGTTGTGGGAGTTGTCCTTTTTGTAGTTGTAGTGGTTGTGGTTGTAGTACTTACAGCATTAACACTCGTAAAAGTAAATGATGGGATCATCATACAGAATGAGATTAATGTCGCTGCTAACCTTTTTACAATTTTTATCTCCCTCATAATAAGACCTCCATACTTATCTATCAAACCGCTTATAGTACCACTCTATCCATTATGCAAGATAGCTCACATCATGGCACTTATATCATATTCATATATGTATAATTTTACCATATATTTTGCAAATATTCAATATACTATGTAAAATGTTCATATAATATATAATATTATCAGCATTTTTCACAATCAATGAAAACTCGCTTTGTACATATTAATCCGCCCCGAAAGGGGCGGACAGATACTCAAAGTTTTTGTATAAAATTAATTTACGCATAGTAAAGGTCGATAATATTATTCATTAGATAATAGCATATAAAATCAAAGATGAAACAAGAAGCCGCCAAAAAATGGCGGCTTCTTCACATTGCAAAATGAGTAAAATTATGAACTTTTGCATTTGCTGTGTAAAAGCAATTATTAACCTGCGAATTATGATGACTCCTGCTTCTTATACACCAATCTGCATATAGTATGTATACACCACCTTGTGCCCCATCGATCTCACGCTATTTCGCGAAATTTCCCATTGTTGTTCCGGACACATCATATTACTAATATGCCACACTTTTAAATTATATAGCTCTCACAAATTAATTTGTGAGAGCTAATATTTTCCTACAGTTTTAAGATTTTTTCTGCAAAGGCAATATCCGTAAATTCAGCTTTTGTCCTCGAAAAATAGGTACAAAACAGGATCCTATTAAAACACAAGAAACTGCCGAAAATCCGTCAGCGTCGGCCTGTGGTTTCGAAGATTGTAGAGCATACAAAATCAACGTTATAACTATGCGAACCGCTATGTGGCGGTTCTGTTTTATGTATTTACATTATATAGGTGATATGGTATAATAGTTTACAAGAAACGAATAAGGAGCTATATATGGGACAGAAAGAGATCATCGACAGGGACACTTACCGAAAGATCAAGAAAATGAACCGTGAGGAACTTACAAAGTTCATTCTCCAGTATGGTGATGAGTTGCTCGGAGAACAAGGAAAAACAATTGATCTTCCTGCTCTTGAAGCAGAACTGAGCAAGATCAAGGGTATTGGAGGTAAGCGTCTTGAAGAGATAATGGTCGTTATTGAGAAATTCTTAGATGTCGAATAAAAGAAATAAGGTTTTGTGTGTGAAATAAAGAAAGCCGAACGCAGCGACCTAGCTGTGTTTAAAAAAGGAGAAACTATGAAGGATTCATTCAAAAAAAAGGTTGCTGCAATAATTGCGGCGCTAATACTTCTGTGCATAGCTTCGGGTGCTGTTTATTTAAGGAAGACGTATGTGAAGATCAACGGAAAAATCTATAAAACAAATATCCAAGAAATAAGCCCGAATCTGAGGTTTACTAATATTAAGGAAATCAATAGATGCACAGAAGTTGAGAATCTGATATTGACTTCAGCTAAAGAAAATGATATCAGCAGCTTGGCAGATTTTAAAAAACTTTCTATATTGACTCTGTCACTATCCAGCGTAAACAGGTTTGATTCCAAAAAAATGAGCACATTCAGCAATTTGCAGAAACTGTATACTTATCGTACAAATATTGACCTTGAAGGATTCAATAATAGCAATAATAACAATCTGTTTTATGTTAATATTCTATTCAGTGATGTCAAAAACTTTGATTCACTTGCAGGGTGTTTATCACTCAGAAGCATAAGGAGTGACTTATCAACCACTTGTTTACCACTTATTTGTACTAAAAACTGTCAAAAATTACTTGAAGCCACTAAAATTCAAATCACAGAAATTCGCTAAACACAGCCATTTTCGTTTTTTACTGAAAGTCACAAAAAGGCTCTTGCTCAATTCGAAT
Organism: Ruminococcus flavefaciens 007c; assembly: GCF_000571935.1. Lineage (GTDB taxonomy): Bacteria > Bacillota > Clostridia > Oscillospirales > Ruminococcaceae > Ruminococcus > Ruminococcus flavefaciens_F. The sequence continues at coordinate 213,998 of NZ_ATAX01000036.1, forward strand.
CCCCTATGCTCCACCAAGCAAATATGGCTATAAATAGGCGTTTTCTCACGTTGAGGAATCGCTTATTTATTTAACCAAATGCTGAAGTGTCATAGCTGAAATAAATGGTGAGATATACTATATAAAGGGTGACGGTTTGTATAAAGCTTCCGAAAAACAGAAATATGAATGTCTGATACCATTTGATGAACCGAATACAAGGGCTTTTTTACAAGGGAAAAGAACTGTATATATACTGCCGTAAACATTGACAAGTCGATAAGCATCACAAAATATGATATTGACGGGAATGTAAAGGGGAAGCCCTTTATTCCGGATAATTCTGATGTAAATGTATCAACGGAAAGTGCCTTGAAGAGATAATGATCGTTATAGAAAAATTCCTGGATGTATAAAAGAATCCCATGAGGAATGATCCTCATGGGTATTTTCTTATCAAAAACGATTTGTTAAATAACTGTTGCCATGATTAACTATTTGTGATATAATGACTTTATATAGTATAAGATCAAATGAATACCGCCTGGATGACGGAAATACATTAGAAAGGGGCGTTCTGTTCTGAGAAGAATCACACCGAAAGACAAGATCACAACAGGAATTGCCTTTTTCCTTGTTGCTACACTTATTATATTGCTGATAATCATACATTATCATGAAACATCTATGAATGCAAAGCTGTATACAGTACCGATGACCGGAACTGTGCAGCAGTGCGAATCATATAAGTGTACAGAAACCGCTTTCCGTACAATCAAAGTCAAAACATATTACGCAATCACGATCAGTTATGAAACAGATTCCGCTCAGCAGCGAAAAATAGAGAAAACAGATCTGACAAGATCCTATCAGGAGGGCGAAGAAGTGTCACTTATGTGCAATCCGGATACAGGTGAAGCGGTAATGAAAGGTGAAACAGTGCAGGATTCAAATGCTTACATTTTTTTTGGTTCTATTGCGCTGGTTATGATCGCAGTCGGTGTGCTTTGTGTGAAGCATGGTCGGAAGGAAATGTAAATATATCAACGGTAAGTGTCTTGAAGAGATTATGATCTTTATAGAATAATTCTTAGATATTGAAGAGAAGGAGGAGTAATAATGATAAAAAAAAGAATAGACACCTGTATTGCTGCAACAATGATGCTTTCATCAATGCTTACAGGCCTTCCTGTGAACGATGTAAGTGCAGCTGACAGCAAAACTCTTACCACTGTTTCAGAGACTGCTGACTCAGGAGAATTACTGACTTTTGAGGAACTGTATGCTTTGGAGGAAGACGAACTGAAGCAGTATTGTTCAGAACATGATCTGACATACAAGAGCAAAGAATACGCGGAAGAAAGGGTTGCCTTCAGACCCGTGACTTGGGTAAATGTGAAGCTGAATGACTATTTGCTGAAAGGCGAGAGTGATTTGCTGGAAAGTAACGATCGGAATGATTTTAATAAGAAGAACTATTATGATTATGACTTTGAGAAGATGACATCAGATTTGAAAATGCCCGAAAAATACTACAAATTCCATGCCGAAAAAAACGATTTTTCGTACGGTTATCATTACGAGAATGATGCCGACGGTAATACTAAGCAAATTTTTCAAAAATACGCAGCGATATTTGTTGAGCCTGATCCGTCTGTTGCAAATGAGCGATCACTTGCAAGGCTGTACCAACTTATATACGTATGGACACAACAGAATCCTATCGTTTACGGAGGAACAACGATGATTTCAGGTCCTGCTCCTGACAGCCCGGTAGTTATCGAAACACCTGATACACTGGGAGATGTTAACTCTGATGGTTATATCAACGCAGTTGATGCTTCTTCAGTACTTTCATATTATGCCCGTATATCTACAAATCAGGAAGGCGGATATGATGCGCTGCAGAAGCTTAATGCAGATGTAAATCAGGACAGATCGATCAATGCCATTGATGCATCGAATATCCTTGCGTACTATGCATATGCTTCAACTACAAAAGAAGATATAGTCTCATTAGAGGCATATATGAAAAAAGCAGATATATAAAATGATGAGTCGGGCAATAAGCCTCACCGTTGACAATCGTTATTATTACATGATCATCTGCATTGACAGAGGAATCACCTTTCTTTATGTGGAGAAGATCAGTAATAACATCAGATTTAAAAGTAATTTTGGGTTCTTGAAAGTGTTTTAATGAATCTTGAGAGAAGGATTAAACAGGTAATTTGCGAACATTAAATGCAACTTACCTGTTTTTTTATGCAACTTCTTGCCTAAAAATACATCTTACATAAAAAGTATTGATTTTATATAGGAAATAATATAAAATAACGTTAGTCAGAAATGTATTAAGTGGTACCACAACTTAGAATTTATTGAAAAAATATAAGGAGATTATTATGAATAGAAAAACTAAAAAAAGTATTGCAGCTATTCTTTCTATGGCAGTAGTATGTAATTCTGTGGGATTCATCGGAAACTCATTAAACAAGGTAACTGAATATACCTGTACTCCACCATATTTGGTACTCACAAATGAGACAAACTTTGTAGTACCCGCAGAAAAGCACCTCTATTTATAGGGAGGCTTTTCTAGTTATACCAAATTAATGGCGTAAATGGTCGGCTTAAAGAAAGTGTAAGCCGACCATTTTAATAATTATTCAGCTATATGCCTCCTCATGCACCAAAATCACCCATTGAAAGGTATGAATAAAAGGTCAGAATTGCATATTATATTTGTTATGCTCCAATGCCGGTCATGGCTTTCCTGTATTCAGAGGCGGTCTTGCCTTTTTTCTTTCGGAAGAGCTTCATAAAATGCGAAGCGTCGGGGTAACCGCATTTCTCGGCTATTTCGCTGACATTGAGAGCTGTGTTGACAAGAAGCCTTTCCGCAAGGGCAAGTCTTGCAGAGATAACATCTGCGTTAAAGCTGATATTAAGGAACTGGCGGTAGAGGTGCTGGAAGTAGGAGGTGCTTATGCCGATTTGTGCGGCAGCTTTTTTCGCAGCCCATTCAAGCTGGGGTTCCTCGTAGACGTTGTATTGCAGCTCGCGGAGCTTCCCAAGAAATGCGCTGCTGCTTTCCGTGGCGGAACTGCGCATATCCTCCAGTTTTTTTTCAAGCTGTGCTATCATGTCAGTGGGAGCGCTGCTGCTGTCGGTTACTGCTGATAAGCGTCTGAGCATGGCCGAGATGCTTATGCTTTGCTGCATTTCTATCATTTTCAGATTGGATTTCAGTGAGTTTATGAAGAGCTGCTCGGGAAAGTCGGAATCGTCGCATTCGCCTATAATTATAAACTCCTCACTGCCCGTTCTTGCGGCAAGCTCGCCCCTTGCGCATGAAAGGTTCACCGCCTGGGCCAATGAGACTATAATCTGTCGGACGTACTCATTTCCGTACTGCCCACGGAACTGCTCTGCTCCCTCAATACAATAGATAACGCCGTAGTAGCGACGGTCGGGACTGAGTGAGCCTGCTTTTGAGATAAGTCCCTTTCGGCTGAAAAGTCCCGTGAGGATATCACGTTCAGAGAGCTGCTGTATCTTGTCGTTGAGGGATCTTTCGTAGTCAAGCATACGTATGCGCTCTATGCTGTTTGCGGCGACCTGACAGAATTCACCGTAGTACTGCTCGAATACTATGCTGTCTGAATACCTGCGTACACAGTAGCCGAAGTTCCTGTCGAGGTAGTGCAGGGGAGTGAATATATAGGCGGCAGGCCGATCTGAGAGCTCATTTGGAGGTATCATCGTATCCAGAGCAAATTCCTGCTGAGATATGTCGCACCTGCCATTGCAGTATTTCATACGGCAGACCATTTTATCTGTGTAGCCGCTGTCCGAGTTCTCCTCACCGCTGCTGCAAAGACAGAGGAAAAAGTCACTTTCCGGGTAGAGAAGATAGGCGTTCTGTGCGAGGACTATTGCGCACTCGTCCATATTTTTGACATTGTTCATCATGGAGGAATAGTTGCTGTGCATGAATATGCCCAAGGTCATGTCCCTTGCAAATATCTTATCGCTTATGGCTGCGTCTCCCGAGGTATCCGCCCGGCAGCCGCAGCTTGCTCCAACCTTAACGGCAGGGCGAACCTCTGTGCGGTAACGGGGAATCTCGCCGCTTATGAGCTTATGCAGGCGGCATACAGCTTCTATACCGTTTTCCCTGAAGCCGCTGCCGATGGTCGTAAGTGACGGGCGGTAGCTGCTGACGTCGGGGTTGCCGTCGTAACCGCCCACGGCGATGTCGTTGGGGACGTTTATGCCGTTTTCCGCAAATGACAGACAGAGCTGCAAAGCCATGAAATCGTTTCCGCATACAATGGCCTGCGGACGCTCTATCTCGCCCTTTACGATGCGTTCCGCGAAGCCCTTGGCGTAGTTTACCCAGAAGTCGCCGTAGAAAACATGATCCTGTCTGAATGGTATGCCGTTTTCTGCAAGGGCGTCCTTGTAGCCCTCTATACGCTCGATGGAATGTATCACGTTCTCGGGGCCGCTGAGACAGTATATCCTTGTGAAGCCGTGTACCCTGATGAAGTGCTCCGTGAGCTGCCGGAAATACTCCCTGTTGTTTTGCAGGCAGCTCTCAAAGCGTTCGCTGACATAATCAAGAGCGATGACGGGTATACCCTTTTCAAAGAGCATATCCTCCAGCTTTTTTGACAGAGAGCGGCTGTAAAATGATCCCAGATCTATGACAGCGCCGTCAAATCTGAGCTGCCTGATGAGGGTATAGATATTTTCATCGCCTTTAAGGTACTCGGTCTCGTTGTCGAAGTTTACGAAATGAGTCAGCACTATAAAGTCATAGTCAAGGGCGGCGGACTGCTGCCACATTGCTTCGATAAGGCTGGTCTGGTAGAGCTTTTCTGCGTTTACGGTTATGAATGCTATTCGTTTTCTCATGTGCAGTCACCTCTTTTTATCTGATTATAGCATATACAATAGCGGAAATCAACTGCAAAAAGCTGAAAAGTACATAAATACAGTTGGAATTTTCATTGAAAATTACATTCACCTGCTCTATAATTATAATAACGAAAAATGTAGGGGACGGCGTCCTCGACGTCCCATTAAGGGGCGCCGCCCCTGTTAGGAGCGCCTTCGGAATGTTTCGCTGTTCTCTGAAAGCTGTGAACAGCGACCAGAGGCGCTGCCTCCGGACTCTGCCAAAGGAACACAGTCCCTTTGGAATCCCGTTCATAGGCTCGGCAAGTTATTATTTAAAACATGATTCAGGAAAGGAAGTTTTTATTATGAGTAGTTTCTTCAAGAAAGGCTGTTCCGCCGCTCTTGCAGCAGTTATCCTTGTTTCCTCGGCTGCGGGAAGCACTGTTTTTACCACATCTGCTGTCAGTGTAAGTATTCAGCAGTTTGCAGGTGAGAGCTCAGGCAGCTTATACACTATTCCTACTGATGCATTGAGCTCAGACATCACTGTAACAGACATCGGCGAGTTCTCTGTACCGCTCCTTACAAGCAATAAGGCAGCAGCTGCTGACTACAATATCCCAAGCCTCAATATCTCTGCAAAGTCCGTTCCCGAGACTGAGGGCATCAAGTTCGTAAGAGATATGCGTCTCGGCTGGAACCTCGGAAATACTATGGACGCTATCGACGATACCGGCTGGGTAGGAAGCGAAATGGGTATCGAGACCTGCTGGAACGGCGGCTACAAGACCACAAAGCAGATGATAGATACAGTAAAAGCGGCAGGCTTCAGAACTGTCCGTATCCCTGTTTCATGGCACAATCACGTTGACGGCAGCTATCAGATCTCAAAGCAGTGGATGGACAGAGTCCAGGAGATTGTTGACTACGCTATCGATGACGATATGTACGTTATCATCAATGTTCACCACGATAACGACTCCAAGCATATGTACCCCGATACTGCTCATTACGATCAGTCAAAGAAGTACATGACCACTGTATGGTCACAGATCGCAGACCGCTTCAAGGATTATGACAACAAGCTCATTTTCGAAACAATGAACGAGCCCCGTCTTATCGGCCATACAAACGAGTGGTGGATAAATCCTTCAAACCCTGATTGTATCGACGCTATAAAGACTATCAACAAACTCAATCAGGACTGTCTTGATACTATCCGTAAATCAGGCGGAAACAACAGCACAAGATACGTTGCGGTCCCGGGCTATGACTGCTCAGTTGATGGCGCTACGAATGAGAATTTCCAGATACCTAACGACAGTGCGCAGAACAGACTTATCGTAGCTGTTCACGCATATCTGCCATACGGTTTCGCTCTTGCTGAGGAAAGCGACTCCCAGAGCGTGAGAAACTTCAACATCAATACAGACACTGGCGAGATAAATCAGGCTTTTGACAAGGTATACCAGAAGTACACATCAAAGGGTATCCCTGTTTACGTTGGTGAGTACGGCGCAAGAGAAAAGGGCAACAACGTTCAGGACAGAGTTGACTGTGCTGCTTACTTCACAGCTTATGCTTCATCTGTAGGCGTTACCTGCTGCTGGTGGGACGATATCAGCTTTATGCTCCTCGACAGATCAAACTGCACATGGAAGCGTCCCGAGATAGTTGCTGCTATCAACAAGTACGCAAGAGGAAACGCTGAGTCAACTATCGTTACTTCTGTTACGAATCCAATTGATATAGTGACCACGACCACTTCTTCAAATGTTTCCGAGAGCGACAAGATATACGGTAAAGATAACGGCAGCGGTACTGTAAACTTTGGTACAAGTATCGGAGAAACTGCATTTGTAGACGTTCAGTTCGCAGGCAATACAAACTTTATGAACGGCTGTCTGGGCTTCTCGCCGCAGCTCAACGGCAAGAGCTACTGGGTATCATACGTCTGGGAGGCTAAGAAGTCGGGCACTATCACTCTTGATATGAACAATCCCAAGCAGGTAATGGACGTATCCAATGAGCCTGCCGAAGCTGTTACAGACAGTAATGTAAAGAAGCAGCTTATCGAGATGATAAAGAAAGAAAAATCTGCACTTTTACAGGCTTGGTACGCTTCTGACAAGTCAGGCAAGGAAATAACACCTCCCGCTTCGGGCGCTGAGAGCATAAAGGCATTTATAATTTCCTCAAACGGCTCACAGCAGACAACAACTTCCACTTCAACTTCAACGTCAACTACATCAACAACCACAACCACAGTTACAACAACTACAACAACTACTACTGTTCCGTTGGTAATGACAGGCAAGTATGGCGATGCCAACTGCGACGGCGTAGTTGATCTGTCAGACGCGATACTCATTATGCAGTCCATTGCTAATCCGAATAAATATGGTTTAGGCGGAACATCACCAAGTGCTATAACGGAAAAAGGCAGGGAACTTGCTGATGTTGATACTTCAGTAAAGGGACTTACAGGAGATGACGCCGTTATGATACAGAGATACCTCCTCAAGATCATAAGCAGTCTTGAACCGAGCAAATAATACTTATTTTAAAAGCTCCTCCTTTCCGGAGGAGCTTTCTGTTTAGCTATTTACAATAGTATCTGCGATATGATATAATAAGGAATAATGAGGCATTATGGAACAGAAAGAGATTATTGACAGGTAAAACTACCGAAAAAAAGAAAATGAACCGCGGGTAGCTTACAAAGTTCATAGGTGTTAAGTGTCTTGAGGAGATAATGACAGCTATAGAGAAATTCTTGTATGTTGAATAGCAGGAGGAAAAAATGAAAAAACTACTTATTTTATTACTTTTAATTGCAGGGATGCTGTCTGTATTCAGCTGCTCTGACAACAACACCTCAATTGAGGAGCTGCCTGCTCCTGCAGAAGTGACAACTACTGCTGAAACTACTGCGAAAGAGAAAAAAGTATATGACTATGTACACGGCCAAGACGGATACTATAATATCGCGGACGAGATGACTGAGTTTGAAATGAAGTCTCAGAAGTATGGTACCTGCTGGCTCTATGCAGCTGCTGCGAGTATGGAGACCGCATATTTTAAGAAAAACGGAAGTTACATCTCAATAGACCCATTGCAGCTTCTTGATATCACCTATTTAGATGAAAAGGACGAGGGCTTCTTTGTAAAAGAGGGAATAGACGGAAAGGAACTGGGCGGTTCGCAACCAATAGTAACATTTAGCCTGTCAGACGGTTTTGATGACCTTGTTCTTGACAGCTCTGTCATTCTTGATGCAGATGACAGAGAAGCCATAAAGGAGAATATCCGCAAAAGGGGCGCAGTTGCTATCGGTATTCTTGATAGTGATAACAGCAAAAAAGGCTGGTTCGGTACTTACCGCACCATAAACTATACAAAAAAAGACAATTTTGACCACGACGTAACTATTATAGGCTACGATGACCATTTCCCGAAGGAATACTTCAAAGAAACTGCCTCCGAGGATGGTGCATGGATTACCTATAACAGCTCTTTAGGCTCTGCGTGCTATTATTATATATCCTACAGCGCGCCTCTCGAATACGCCATAAGCCACTCTGTCACTGATAAATACGGTGAAGTCCTGAGCTATGACGCAGGCACAGAGCAGGACAGATATGTCAGGACAGGAGATATCACAAAAACTGCCAATGTTTTCCACAAGGAAGGAAAACTTGCCGCTGTGGGCACATATAATGACTTTGACGAGCAGGATATAAAGATAGAGATATATGATGCGGGAATACAGAATCTGCTGTATTCTCAGGACGCAAAGCTTGACTATCATGGTTATCATACCATAGAGCTTGATACTGCGCTTGACGTTACTGATTATGCCATAGTAATCAATTACACAAAAGGTGCTCCTGTTGAGGGGGAAGATGTTGACTACGGCGAACTGGAATATAAAACTGTATCCGAAAAAGGCCAGTCCTTTGTATATGCAGGTAACGTATGGAATGATGTTGTCAATAGTGATATCAAGGCCGTTCTGAAGATAGACTTTGAGCCTAACAACTGCTGTATCAAAGCGATTTATAAATAAGAATCCAGCCCATTCCGGGCTGGATTTTTATGTTTACTTATTGCTTGCGACACTTATGTTATTATTGAGAGAATTAAGGGTATCGGCATAAGCGCCTTGAGATAATAATGGTCGTTATCAAAAAAATCTTTAAAAAAAGTATCAAAGACTTATGTAGACGGCATTGTGCCGTAATTGTTCGTGTGCATTCCTTATGATCTTGCTACATACGTAACCGCAAAATAGAAGCTGATACTGTTTTGAATAGGCAAAATGAATAATTTCACTATTGATTCAAGCGGTATCTGCTCCAAGACCCATGTGCTGTCGGAGATGCCAATGATGAAGCTCGCTCCATTGTTCCCGAAGAAAGCTATGCTGAATTTTGTATACGATCAGCAGGTTGCAGGAAGTGCTAAGAAAAAGTAAATCGCAGTATTAGAATATCCGAAATGGGGCACTCTTGCGGATATTTGGATATTATGCTATAATACTATCAATACAATAACAGGAGGCGTACGATATGATTTTTTATTTCACAGGAACAGGAAATTCGTTATGGGCTGCAAAACAACTTGTCAAAGAGGACGAAAGACTTATAAGCATTGCAGATGCCCGAAAAAATAGAGAATACAAATACTCTGTCTCAGATAAAGAGAATGTAGGCTTTGTATTTCCCGTATATTGCTATACACTGAGCGACACGGTTTTTGATTTTGTAAGCAAAATACAGCTTACAAACGCAGAATATGTCTATGCAGTCATAACCTGTGGAGGCGGTATCGGCGGAGCAGGCGGCTTTCTTAAGTCAGAACTTGCCCAAAGAGGTATTACTCTGAATGCAGTTTTTGAACTGTTAATGCCCGATAATACAGTATTCTACTACAAAGTGACGGGCAAAGCAGAAGCAGAAAAGCGTATCAATAACGCCGAAGAAAAACTTAAAAAGATAATCAGTATTATTGAAAGACATGGTAAGAGGGAGATTGGTAGCGGTACACTATCTAAGCCAATGCGAAAACTTTATCATATCATGAATGCTACAAAGCGTTTCCGTGTGAATGACAACTGTATCGGCTGCGGAATGTGCGAAAAGCTTTGTCCTGACAGTGCTGTTAAGCTCCGCGATAAAAAGCCTGTATGGATAAAAAGTCATTGTACCAAATGCTCTGCCTGCATAAATCGCTGTCCGAAACAAGCTATCCAATATGGGAAAGGTACAGAAAAAAGAGAACGCTACATCAATCCGCGATTGAAGGGCGACTTCAGATGAAGCGATTGTCTCAGCTTTTAGCTGAGACTGAAACAGTATTCCTTGTGAATCTGATACGCAAGGCAACAAAAGAAGAAATAGCAACGGTATCTGCCGAGATGATACAGCTCCCTTGGGGGATCTGATTCTTGTATATAAATAGACTACGGTCTATTGATATAGTTATGATACTATTTTTTGATAAAATAGCATTGTGACAGTATCCTTTCATTTGCATATTCAACAGCAACCTGCATTATTCGTCAGGTGTTTTTCATTACCACGGCTTCAACAGTATCCGCAACATCTTCGCAGGCATCAGCACATTCTTCAAGCGTCGAATAGATCTCACGCCATGCAATTACGTCCAGCGGATTCTTTCCGTCCCATTTTTGGCGGCAACTGTAAGCAGCCTGAAGATACAGTGCATCACATTCTTCCTCAGCGGCGTTTACCTCAATGATAAGCTTGTGTAGCTGCTCGGATTTTCTGAAATTCGGCAGTTCCGTCAGCATCGCTTTCATTTTGGAAGTACAGATACAGATTTTCTCAGCAAAACTAACTGCCTCGTCGGTAATCTTTGAAATATTGTTTATATAAATCACCTGCAAAACTTCCTCTATGCAGTCAATCACATGATCGAGTCTCTGGCACAGTTCAGCCATGTCTTCGCGATCAATTGGTGTAACAAAAGACTTGGCAAGCATTTCCGTCATTTCATGACGCAGGGAATCACCCTTATGCTCAAATTCATGCATTTTAGGCAATATTTTGTTCATCTGTTCGGTATCGAATTCACGCAGGCATTCGAGTAGATAATCCGCGGCACTGCAAGCGGTATCAGCAGCCGAAATGTAGTTGTTCCAGTAAAAATCATTTTTCTTGTTAGCCATAGTATCCTCCTGATCAGAAGATCGCCATAAAGATCTTCGTGGTGATATATCCGATAAGTCCGCAGCCTGGGAAAGTCAGAATCCATGTCATCATGAGATTTTTAACAACACCGAGATTGACCGCAGAAGGCCGTTTGACTGCACCGACACCCATGATCGCAGTTGTTTTCGCATGTGTTGTCGATACCGGAATTCCGAAGAGCGAGCTGATGAGCAGTGCGATCGAAGCAGCAATATCTGCCGAAAAGCCCTGATATTTTTCCAGCTTCACCATATCCATGCCGATGGATTTGATGATTTTCTTGCCGCCGATCGACGTACCGATTGACATGATGACGGAACAAAGCAGCATAATCCATACCGGCATCTTTACCGCGTCGCCTTCTCCGCCACCGTTTGAAAGCAGAAGGCACATCATGATTACGCCCATAAATTTCTGACCGTCCTGTGCGCCGTGCATGAAGCTCATTGCACAGGCGGCGCCAATTTGACCGTTCCGGAAGATGCCTTCTGTTTTTCGCCGGTCAACATTGAAGAATATGACGGTCACCAGCTTGCAGACTGCATAGCCGAGAATAAAGCCGAGCACGACCGAGATTACAAGGCCGTAGATAACTTTGATCCATTCGCGACCATTAACGCCGTCAAGACCGCCGTGCATCGCAATTGCCGCACCTGTCAAGCCTGCGATCAGCGCGTGACTTTCGCTGGTCGGTATCCCGAAATACCATGCGAGTATCGCCCAGATCACGATCGCCAACAGAGCCGCTGACAGTGCTACGATTGCATCATGCGAGTTCGTTCCGAAATCGACCATATTGGCAATCGTCTGTGCAACCGTTGCATTGACAGAACTCATAATGAAAACACCTAGAAAATTAAAGAATGCTGACATTAGAATCGCGGGGCGCGCTTCCATACATCGGGTTGTCACACATGTTGCAATCGCATTAGGGCAGTCCGTCCAGCCGTTTACGAAAATAACGCCGAGCGTCAAACCGACTGCAAGCATCAGAAGTGGGTTTGATGTTACCTGATCCCAGAAATATACAAATGTTAAATCCATAGTTTCATTATCTCCAATAAGACTATTATACCGATATTATTTTTTCCTTTATATATTATATCACAGTTAATTATCAGTTTCAAGTATTTTTGATTCATCTATTCTTCTTAGAATTTCTTGACAACTGTCATTATTTCTTCTGGACGTTTACCATCCATAAGCACAATAAAAATCGAACGCAGCAATACAATTGCGCTCGATTACGTTAGTTCGATTTAATAAGGACAGAAATTTTGGCTGCTGCTTTCTGCCTTTCAATGACAGATATGCTTTTGTTTTTTCTTCTTTCGGTTATAGTCGGTAGCTCCTCAAGATGTGATAATGTCATTTTATATGGTATCAGTCTTGCTTCTCTGTCTTTTTTAGCATCTTCTGCATTATCCAGCCACTTTACATGAGGACTTGCCTGAATAGTCTCATAACAGCCGATTGCCTTAAAATAGCTGTAATCGCCCGGACAGCGGTTCTTTACACTGGCTGCAATCTTTGCGAAGCCTGTTCTGATGCCATTCTTTAAAAAACCATTTTGAGGCATAATATCAGAATTATAGGCGATTGTCATTTTGTCGTATAGTTCTTGCATTTTCTCGCTGCTTTCTATTTTACAGACATCGCTTAGATAAGAGCAATTCAAGCCGTCGAAGGTCTCACAGTTGAACTTGAAAGCGGATATATCTTCGCCGTCAGATTTTTCGTCCAGTATGAAGAAATAGGACTTTATAACTTCGTCCTCGATTCCTGAACGTCCCAGACAGGCGTGCCTTTCAAGGAAGGTCTTGTAGCAGTTACCAAGCGTTGCATAATGCAATTCTCCGAAGTATACTATCATATCTGTATTGAGATACAGTTTTTCAAATGTCTTTTCCCAGTCGTCGTTAAAAATACAGGTCCTGTTGCTGAAACAGCTCTGACAGCCTGTACAATGGCTGATGTTTTTGTCTCTTAACGTTATGATTTCAGTCTCAAAACCGCTTGCTTCAAATCTTTGCTTTGCGTTTATTATAGCAGAACCAATTTTAGATATCTGGTTCTCGCAGGTATCAAGTAAAACTACTCGTCCGTGGAGCTTCGCTTTGGGCATGTTCTTGTTTTTATAGTACTCTGCCATAGCCTTTACATATTTGAACCAGCAGAACAATTCTTCACGGCCTGTGGGAGAAAGTATCTCCGAGCTCTCTAAGCTCAGGCTGTTAATGTATCTCAGCCCGTTTCTTTTTGCCCACATTTCAAATCTGTTATGAGCAAGAGAATCCCCCAGCATTCCCGAGGTAGATATGAAGGTGACAGGCTTATCTTTTATGGTATCATAATAATTATCGGAAAGCAAATCCAGTAATTTTCCCATGCTGCTATGGACATCAAAATGGAATACCGCACCTGACATGATTATTAGATCTGATTTTTTGACAGTTTCTTCAATCTTCTCTGTAACTTTTCCGCTGAATGCAGGAATAATATCGAACTCATCTTCATTAAGTTTTTCCTGATACCATTTTTGCAGATATAAAACGGTTTGTAGTGTAAGAGATAAATTGTTTTTTGGTGAACAGTTAAGGACACAAATTTTCATAAATAATTTCCCACTTTCCTTGTTTTTTGTGCTTGTAAATTGCTGTAATTAAAAGTAAAGTCAGTTTTTAAATAAATGTATCATGATGTGAGAGCATTATTCCATAAGAATATTGTTGTGTGAAAGAATACATTATTCTCAGCAATGGCTGTGTGTGATGGGGAGATTTTGCATAACCTTTACATATTATTTCATGGGTACTTTTCCTTCCAGACACGGAGTTTCTACTCTTTCACCAAGCGTGTAATAGCTCATATTTCTATTATAACACACTCAGCCCGAAAAAGTAAAGGGGTGGCATGTTGGTAGCCGACTGTACTGTTAACCTCGACCAGCCCTCGTATTTAACATTTTCCTTTTCGGTGAACCTATCTTCACGACTACGATCGTGAGCAGATCAATCTTCCGGTAGATAGAACTGTCAGAGCCTGATACTACTACATGATGTATATACTAAAATAGAAAGAGCAGCGAAAGAGCTCAATCCACCTTACAGAAGACTAAAGGTCGTCAAGACGTTTATCTCTTTTGACGAATATCTATATGATAGATATGCTCGGTAATAATGCCTTTTTTGTTGTATTATTGCTGTCTTATTCGAGGCGTTTTACTTTTTTATGTTTACATATTATGAGTGTTATGATATAATAAAAAAGAAGAATTAAAGTTCCTCGTTGATATATAAAAACATCTTGTTTCAGAAATTAAATGAAGTAAAAGCGCTATCTTACATTAAACAGATGAATGATAGAAATAAAGCGTTTGCAATGGAATATTCAGAAATGCAGAAGATTCTATCTTCTTGATCTTGATTTGGCAGATAAACTTTTTGAAAACTGAAACAGTGCCTCACGAAGGAGACACTGCTTGAAATTCTATTTGCATTCAGTACAGATATACTCAGGAACTGTTCGGTCATTGATAACTGACTCATACAGTCTCCAACCGCCGGCAAGATTGTAACAGTCGTAACCGTTTCCACTTAGTATACGGCAGGCTATATAGCTTCGCAGACCGCTGTGACAGTGTACATATACAGGTTTGTTCTTAGGCAGCTTGTCAATATTATCTCTCAGGGTATCAAGTGGGATATTGATAAAGCCATCTATCATTCCGCGGGCAATTTCAGTCTTGGTTCTGACGTCAAGAAGAGTAACGCTTCCATCTCGCGGAAGCTTTTCAACATTGTGCCAGAAGAACTGCTTAATTGTTCCGTTTATGACGTTTTCAGCTACGAATCCAGACATATTCACAGGATCCTTCGCGCTTCCGAACGGCGGTGCATAGCAGAGTTCAAGCTCTTTCAGATCAGTGACCTTTGCACCGAAACGTATAGCGGTCGCAAGCACATCCATACGCTTGTCTACTCCGTCAAAACCAACTATCTGAGCACCTAGGAGCTTATTGGTTTTCTTGTCCCACAGCACCTTTACTGACATATTCGTCGCATTTGGATAATATGATGCGTGAGAAGCAGAATAGGTATATGTTTTATCGTAGGTTATTCCCTCAGCAGCTGCACGTTTCTCATTAAGACCTGTGGTCGCAACAGTCATATTGAACACCTTCAGTACAGCCGAGCCTTGGGTTCCCATGTATTCTGAGTGTATACCGGAGATATTATCCGCTGCGATACGTCCCTGTTTGTTGGCAGGACCTGCCAAAGGTATGAACGAAGCGGAGCCTGTTATGAAGTCCTTTACCTCGACTGCATCACCGACAGCGTAAATATCAGGGTAGTTTGTCTGCATACGGCTGTTCACTATAATGCTGCCCCGTGAGTTCAGAGCGATACCGCATTCTTTGGCAAGTGAAGTTTCGGGCCGAACTCCCACGGACATTATCACCATATCGGCTTCAATACTGCCCTTTTGCAGAATGACTGTGTTAGCGGTTATCTCTGCAACGCCGTTTTTAAGGAACAGCTTTATACCTTTACTCCTGATATAGCGATGAACGTCAGCTGCCATGTCAGCATCAAGAGGTGCGATAAGGTGCTCTGCAAGCTCGACTACTGATACTTCAAGACCTGCAGTTACAAGGTTTTCCGCCATTTCAACTCCGATATATCCGCCGCCGACAACTACAGCTCTCTTTGGTTTGTTGCTGTCAATGAAGTTCTTGATTTTCATAGTATCGGGAATATTTCTCAGCGTGAATACGTGAGGAAGATCAACGCCGCTGATATTAGGAAGAATTGGTTCAGCTCCGGGTGAGAGTATGAGTTTGTCGAAAGTCTCCTCGTATTCCTTACCCGTATCGACATTACGCACGGTAACTGTGTGAGTATCTGGAGAAATCTTCACAGCTTCACTCTTAACACGGACGTCAATATTGAAACGCATGCGAAAGCTTTCTGGAGTCTGCAATGTCAGCATCTTCCTGTCCTTTATCTCTCCGCCGATAAAGTACGGCAGACCGCAGTTGGCAAAAGATATATAATCACCGCGTTCAAGGATTATTATCTCGTCCTTTTCATTTAATCGTCTTAGTCTTGCGGCTGCGGAAGCTCCTCCTGCAACGCCGCCGATGATAATAGTTTTCATTTTTCTACCTCCGAAAGGAAAAAACATGTTTGAAGAAATATATAGTGAATTATTCCCGTTCTGGGACAAAATATCAGCAGACGACCGCACCTTCATCTGCGATAATTCCACGGTGCATAAATACGAAAAAGGTACTAACCTGCATAACGGCAGCGAATGCTCGGGCGTAATATTCGTTCGCAGCGGAAGCCTTCGTGTATATATCATGTCAGAGGACGGCAAGGACGTAACTCTTTACCGCCTGCATACGGGCGATATGTGTATGCTTTCTGCTTCTTGCGTTTTGCAGTCAATAACATTTGAGGTCGCTATAGATGCTGAGGAGGACAGCGAATGTTGTATCATCAGCGGTCACGCCTTCAAGCAGGTCTCGGAGCGCAATCCCGAGATAAGGATATTCTCCCTTGAAACAGCTGTTTCACGCTTCTCCGACGTCATGTGGGTAATGCAGCAGATAATGTTCATGAGCCTTGACAAGCGACTTGCGATATTTCTCCATGATGAATCTCTGCGTATCGGCTCGGACAATATTCAGCTGACACAGGAGCAAATAGCGAAGTACATCGGCTCTGCCCGTGAAGTAGTGTCACGAATGCTGAAATACTTCGCTAATGAGGGTATAGTTGAAGTATCTCGCAAGGGCGTTAAGATACTTGACAAGAAACGTCTTAGAGACTTAACCCTTTAACATATCGAGTATAGCTGATTTCGGACGAGCTCCGACAGCGTGAGCAGTTACTCTGCCACCCTTCATTACTGCAAGCATTGGTATGCTTGAAACACCGAATGCAGCTGCAAGCTCAGGCTGGGTATCAACATTTACCTTTCCGACTGTGAACTCGCTGTGCTCCTCTGCTATCTCGTCAACGAGAGGGGAGACCATTTTGCAGGGACCGCACCAGTCTGCGTAGAAGTCCAGAAGGACTGGCTTTTCACTTGCTCTTACCTCTGCGAAATTTTCCTTAGTAATCTTTAAAACTGCCATATCAATACTTCCTTTCTTATTTATTATGTCTTTATTATACTTCATTATTCAGCGATTGTCTGTGACTTTGTCATGTTTTTGGCCTTGCATATCAGCTGAGTCATTGTGCCCATAGGACAGTAAACGCACCATGAACGCGGTTTGAAGAGGATCATAGTTGTAAATCCAAGTATAGTTGATGTAAGCATAATGCTGTAAAATCCGAATGCGAACTGTGCAACTCCGTCCGAAAACAGAGTACCATGATACGCCCATTGCCACGGAACCTTGAATGTCCACAACAGTTTGATCTTCTGGTCGAGAGAATGCTCTCCGGCAAATACAAGATATGTGTTCCAGAGCATTATGAAGAACATTGTAAAGAAGAATATGAGAAATCCATAGCGGAAGTATTTTGATTTCATCCATTTGGGCAAATCTTTTTTTCTTGATAAACCGAAATGTCCCCCCAGCATTGAAAAGAGCTGTCCACGGCCGCAGAATTTATTGCAGTATCCTTTGTTTCCCCAGCCTATTGCTATAGCAAGCGGAGCAATGAAGCAGATCATTCCAAGCCATGCAAAGAGAATATTCACAAATCCGAGGATAAGATAAGTCAACGAGAATATCCATAGATAATCATACCATTTTTTCTTAGCTTTCATTGTTTCTCTCCTCCAGTGAAATAATGCTTGCAGGACATTCTATGGCACATTTTCCGCAGCCTATGCATAACTTTTGGTCTGCTTCTGCGTATACTCCATGCGGAACGCTTATAGCTTTTCTTGGACAGACCTTGACGCAGCATCCGCAGGCTACGCACAAACTTGTATCAACAATTGCTTTTCGTTTCATATCATCGCCTCCAAGTATATTATACATAATTATGAAGCGTTATTCTGTGACAAAGTCACATTCGTTTTTGAATTAATAGATCAACGAACAGGAGGACTAAATGAAACAGTACATACATAAAGTGGGGGCGCTCTATGTAACAAAATGATTTCCATATTTGTGTAATAGGTGCAGAAGTCAATAACATAGAACAGAGACGGATATTATGTGATATCATTGAAGAAGCGTAAATAAAAACGTGCTGACATCATAGTTATTTCGAACCTTTAATCAGATATGTAAGTACATCTTACTGAATGTAAAAACTGTGATGACTTCATTTCGGGAGAATACTATTAGGCGCTCCCTCGCGGAGCGCTTTCATTTAATTTAGCATATTGCTTTTTTGCGGTTTTTGAGGTATAATATGACTTACAGTGAAATAAGGAAATAGATAAAAAACGAGATGAAGACACTCCAGAGTGGATATCAAAAGGAGGGAATATTCTAATGAAAAAGCTGTTTATCATTAACATACTGCTCTGCGCCCTCACCGCAACTTTGACAAGCTGTTCAGAAAAGACAATATCAGAAAACAAAGAAAGAAAAACTAAAGAATCCCGGACTGTATCTACTGTTACAGCAAGTGCAGCAGAGCAAACATCTGAAAATATAACTTTGCAGACAAGTTCAGTTTCATTAGAAAACACTACTGTAACGGAGGCTGTTTCTATAAATGTAACCAATCTCCCAAACATCGAAAGAATAAGTCTTGGCGGTTCACATACTGGATTTGTGACAGAAGACGGCAGCCTTTATGTGTGGGGATGCGGCTTTGAATACCAGCTTGGAAACGGTGAGCACAGTATCGCTGAAAAGCCGATAAAAATAATGGATGATGTTGAGAAAATATGCTTCGGCTTTGAGAACAGTGCAGCTGTAACCAAAGACGGAAGCCTGTATATTTGGGGGAAAAACAAACCTATTCCTGACGGACCAAGTGGACTTTTTATGAATCCTGCCACCCCTGAAAAGATTATGGAAGAAGTGATAGCAGTCAGTGTTGGGCATAATCATACGGCTATAATAAAAAACGACAACACTCTGTATATGTGGGGTGATAATTATATGGGGCAGCTCGGCAACGGAAAAAGTGGAATGCATGAATATTCCGATAGTCCTTTAAAGATAATGAAGGATGTCAGATATATAAGTCTTGGTTTCCTGCATAGTGCGGCAGTGACCTGTGACGGAAGTCTTTATACATGGGGATGCAACAGAAATGGTCAGCTTGGTAATGGAAAAAGCGGAGAATCTGAAATAGAATCTGAACCTTTAAAAATCATGGACAACGTTCAATACGTCAGCCTTGGCGGGGAACAGAGTGCAGCTATTACAGAAGATGGAAGCCTTTATATGTGGGGGCAAAATGATTTCGGACAAGTAGGAAACGGAAAAAGCGGTGAGTCTGAAATACAGACCGAACCTGTAAAAATCATGGACAACGTTCAATATGTCAGTCTTGGTTTAAACCACAGTGCAGCGATCACAAAAGACGGCAATCTTTATATGTGGGGATCAAATGATAGTGGTCAGCTTGGAAATGGAGAGGAAGGATATAAAGCTTTTTCTGCTGTTCCGATAAAAATAATGGATAACGTTGAGGCAGTAAAACTCGGAAACGGACACAGTGGTGCTTTAACAAAAGATGGTAAATTATATATGTGGGGGAATAACAGACTTAATGGTGTCGGAGAAATAGAAACCGATAATGGTCTCGTTTTAGTTCCGACAAGGATTGATATAATAGACAACTCTTAAATGCTTCAGAATCAGCTTCAAGAGACCTTCGAAGGTTACTGAGGGAACAAGTGAATTTGAGTGTTCTGTTTGGGGAAACTTTTCTGTTATTGTGTTTAAATCCGAACTAATCAAATAAAATGTATTGAAAAACGTAAGAAATGAAGTATTATCTTCCTGATCTTAATGAGGTATATAAAATTTTTGTTTTTTGATAATAACAGTGCCGCCATTCGAGCGGTGCTTTTTTTACTTGTATCAGTTTATTTGCTGATCTGTAAAAAAATACCGCAGCACAGGCTGCGGCATATATATTGAGAGGGAGGGATTAACTTTAATTCTGAGCGGCTACAGCCTCATCAAGTATTACTGTAACTTTATTTTCTGCACCGTTTCTGACATAGGTAAGCTCGATTGAATCGCCTGCCTTATGCGCATTTTTCTTAGAGGCAAGTTCATCGTATGATGTAACTTCTTCATCATTGATCTTAGTAATGATATCGCCGGATTGTAAACCTGCTTTTTCAGCTGCACTGTCTTCTGCTACTGCTGTGATGTATACTCCCATAGGAAGGTTATACATTCTTGAAATGTCCTCTGTTATAGCCTGACAGCTGATGCCGAGCTGAGGCTTGCCTGTAACATAGCCGTATTCCATTATATCTTTAACTATCCTTGCAGCTTCGTTTGAAGGGATAGCAAAGCCGATTCCTTCGATACTTGCCTCAGAATATGATGCTGACATCTTGGAGGAGTTTATGCCTATTACCTGACCTTTCTTGTTGATGAGAGGCCCGCCTGAGTTTCCTGAGTTTATAGCTGTATCTGTCTGGATAAGTGGCATAGACTTTTCGTTTATTGTGATCTGGCGGTTCAGTCCCGATACAATACCGCCTGTTACTGTGTTCATAAGATCAAAACCGAGAGGATTGCCTATGGCAATAACATCCTGACCGAGATTGAGCTCATCACTGTTGCCGAATTCTGCCGCAGCAATATCATTTGCGTTTATTTTCAGTACTGCAAGATCATAGTCTGTATCATATCCGATGACCTCTGCATCATAGCGGTCTTTTTCGTTTACAATAACTGAAATACTGCTTGCCAGACCTGTATTATACTCTGTATCATAGATAACGTGAGCATTGGTCACTATATAGCCGTCGGTTGTGATGGCAACACCTGTACCTGTAGCAGTTGCTGAAGAAGTCTGAGGCTGCTGACTCTGACCGAATCCGCCGAAGTTAAAGTAACCGGCTCCGCCGCTCTGTGAGGTCATTGTGAAGGTGCTCTCGATACCAACAACTGAGGGGAGTACCTTTTCAACTACTTCCTCTGTGGTGAGTTCGCCGCTGTTGGTTTCTACGGGAGTGATATAGCTTACGTTTTTAGCTGTAACACCTGATTCGAAAGCCGTTTCAGCTGATTCGTCTTCTTCAACAATTGCTGTTGACAGGGTGTTGTTTGTGCTGAATGCGTAATGGTAGATACCTATAGAACCTCCTGATACAAGAGACATTGCCATGATCGACGCTGCTATCTTAGCACCCGTGCGCCTTTTATTTTTCCTGGATACATTGCCGTCTGTTGAAAAACAGGTGTATTCACTGTATTTATTATCCATGCCGTTCGCCTCATTGTTTTCGATTTTGCCGTTTACTGTGTATCTGTACTCGTTTCTCATAATATTCACTATTCCTTTCGGGATTTTTATTTTCGCTTTTTAGGGGAGCCTTCCCCGTTGCTGTGATTATATTATATTTCGTCTTTGTGAAATAAATTTGCAATGAATGTAGAATCTTCTGGGAATTTACGTGTTGCTTTTTTCACATTCATAAAAAACGTGTGAAGGAATAAGGTGTATTTGTTAGTAAGCTTTTCACAGTACGAACACTTTTGAAAGAAACGAAAAATATACAGTAAAACAATAACCCCACCCGAAATAAAGATCGGATGGGGAAAATTTATTCTTAAATCAGCTCATTCACAAACGGTTCAATGTGTTTTCTTATGAAATCTACTCTGTTCATTACAGTAGGCTTGAAATAGGATGCTGCAGCAATAACAGTATTCATCTCGGGATCAACATAAATGACGTTTCCGCTGTTTCCGAGAGCGGCATATATATTCTTTTCACGGTCTAATATCCACCACAGATAGCCGTATTCCATGCCCTGCCAGTTCTGATTTTTAATAATTCTGGGACTTGTCATTTCCTCTATCCAGCTTGAAGAAATGATACGCTTTCCATTATAAATGCCTTTGTTCAGACATAACAAACCTATTTTAGCCATGTCCTCTGCTGACATACAAAGTCCGTATCCCGGAGTTCCCAGATCCTCAGTATCGCAGAACCATACATTCTTTTTTGGAGTTTTCTCTATGGTAAACTGCTTGTGTTCCTCAGCTGATTTGGCTATATAGATAGAGTACGGCTTTATATCCAGCGGTTCAAAAAGATATTTGTTTGCGTAATCAACAGTCTTCATATTTGTTGCCTTATAGAGTATTCCTGTCAGGATATGCAGGCACACCGTCTTATAGTTGAATTCGTCAGTCAGACCGTTCCTTCCACCAAGAAAGTCAAGAGACGCATATGTCCAGTTATCGCTTGAACACACCTTTGACCACGGGTCGCCCTTGCCTTTATATGGAGCTCTCATAGTCAGCAGGTGCTTGATGGTCACATCGTATATTGTCTTTTCGCCGCGTTTCACTTTATAATCAGGGAAATAGTCAAGGACTTTGTCATCAATACTTCCTATCTGTCCTTTATCAAGGGCAATACCTATGAGCAATGCCATAATGCTTTTTGTAGCAGACATTATATGTACGCAGTCATCTTTCCTGTAATCGTGCCATGTGTCACTGTATACCATTTGCCCTTCTTTGTAAGCGCATATCTGGCAGATGTTGCTCTCACTGCCCTTGTTTTCCTCAATATACCTATGAAGTTCGTCTTTTGTCATAATATACCTCCGTATTGATAGAGTTCTGTATATTCGATCGAAGTTTCATACAGTATCTTTATTGTATCAAGATGAATTTTTAATGTCAATACTTTTTTCTAATGAAATATGAACCTAATACGTGAATCATCATAATAAGGATAAATGCGTGTGCAAAGAAGTACTTGATTAGCAATTGAAAAATATATATCCTCATGATATAATGAATTAAATGCTGACAGGTACGTATATCATTATAAAAACAGAGGACGATTATGAGAGCCATCTTTTATTATCATTTTTAAGCTCTCAGTCGTCTTTTCAGCTTGATACGCTTTATCAGAGTCTTAATGCAAAGAACGATCCCGGCGGCGGATGAAATGGCTGCCATTACACTGAGTGCGACCAGAGCTCTTAAAAAGATTATAGAGCGTCTTGCTGCTGCAACAGCTTCATCATGAGGAGCGGAGACCTCGAATTTATGGATTAAGGTTTTGTAATAATCTGAGGTTGTGTATTGCATTCCGCCAATAGAACATACGCCGAAAAAATACAAAGTGATGATAAAAACAAATATCAGTAAGATCGGTATTATCACAGATTTATTGGCAGGGTTATTCATCTGATTTTCAATAGATGTTGTTTCTGTGGTTCGTTTCATAGTTATGCCTCCTTATATAAAAGACGATCAGTGTCTATTTTTTATGAGATTATTATACTTCTCATCTGTTCAAAAGTCAATAAAAGTGACGAAATAGTAATCAAACAGTCAAAAGGGACTGCAAATACAGTCCCTTTTTATATTATAACGATAAGTAATGACGCTCCGCAGAAGAGACGGTTTGAATCATGTACATTTTAAAATAATTATTTGCGCCAATATGACAGATATGTACCTATTACCGTGATTAATGTATTCAAAATATATTGACAATTTCAGGACGTTGTGATATGCTGATATCAACATGAAAACCAAAACATTTTCAGAAGGTGAAAAAAGATGCCTTAAAAAGAGGCAGCTCTGCGGTGGGCCATTTATGTTTATATGCTTTGTATTCATTATAATACAAGAACGTAACTCCTCCGGAAGCATTTTCCTGTGAATCATACCAATAAGCTTTGTCGTCAGCAGTCATGAATTTCATTGTACTGCTGACATATGTATATCAAAAAGGAGTTGTTTAAATGAAAAACAAATTATTCGCAAAAACAATTGCAGCCACAATGTCTGTAGCCATGATTTGCGGCAGCATATCAGAATCTGTTCGGTATAACCCGTTCATACCGAATGTTAAG
The DNA here is from genome assembly GCF_000571935.1 of Ruminococcus flavefaciens 007c. Lineage (GTDB taxonomy): Bacteria > Bacillota > Clostridia > Oscillospirales > Ruminococcaceae > Ruminococcus > Ruminococcus flavefaciens_F. The sequence continues at coordinate 238,102 of NZ_ATAX01000036.1, forward strand.
GCAGCAGGATCAGACACAGCATCAGACAAAAATGATAATTGGCATATAGGCTATAGATATCGTTCCAAAGATGTATTATACTACAAAGATGATAATGTCTATAACAGAGAGCCTGATTTTTCACTGGTAATAGAAAATACAAAGTCAAATGACAGCTCTATAGAGAAAACATTCAAGGTTGAGCCATATACAAAATACAGATTTTCTGCAATGGTCAGTTATTCCGGATATTCTGATCTTGAAAACCCAAATAAGAAAACAGGTGCAAGTATTGGAATTGCCAGAAGCTATTCACATTCTAACTATGTTAACACCGATGGATGGACAAAAGCTGAATTTGAATTTGAAACAAAAGGAGAAAATGAGGTAACCCTATGTCTTCGTAACGGTGCATACGGAGGCTGCTGTAAAGGCAAAGCATATTTCAGCAATATATGTCTTGAACAGATCGAAACAGAGAAGACTAATAAATGGAATATCCTTGCAGTCGCATTCCAGCAGGTTGATGTTAAAGACCTGAAAGGAAAAGAAAACATAATCCGTAAAAAAGACGGAGTGGATACACAATGCTTAACTAAAGATGATATTGATCTGATAGGCATAAATCTGAAAAAACTTAAATGTGAATTGCCTGAAATGTCTGATGGATTATGGGATATCGATTCTGTTGATTATTGCTTGGTCAAAAGTTCGGATTCCCAAATCGCCGATGAACTCAAGGACTTAGATACTGCTGCGTATAAAGATGAGATCAATTTTTTTGAAGCATCTGATACTGCCGTACTGACTGACCTCAGAATACGCGATGACGGCGTGATCCAGATAGATCCGCACACTAATGAGATCGAAGCGATTATTGAACCCATTTTAAAGAATAAGGAATATGATCATATAATCTTTTTTTCTCCGTTCCGTGACTGGACAGGCGGCGTAATGGGCACCGGAGGTACCTTTTACTGCGATGGTACAAATTTTTGTCAGATCCCTTGTAAGATCCCCAAGGATTATGAACTTGAAAAAGAAAGATCTTTTTCACAATCCGGCTATGTACATGAATTACTCCATGGAATGGAAACCCGTTCCAAATCAATTGATCCCGAAAAGACAGCCAATCTACATGACAATGCGATCTACGGCTATGAAAAAGCAGGTCCCAACGAATGGAAAGAATGGTACACAGCATATATGCGTTCCGATTTGACAGGCGGAAGAGGAATAGCTCCTGCGGTATACCTTACCGAAAGAACAAAGTATATTAATGTAGTATCAGATGATATGACAGTCAATGAGGATGATATAAAGTATAAGGGAGCAGTTTTCTCTGGTAAGCCCAAAACCTTATATCTGGCAGGTGAAGAGCTTGACTTGTCAGGTGCTGTTATTTCGGGTACAGATCTTGATAAAGCGATACCTATAGAAAAAATTGATACACTGAATACTTCTGATTTTGATAATAAAAAGCCCGGCGTGTATACAATATATGCCGATCTGAGCAGCTATAAGACAGGACTTAAAGCTTCATTGGATGTGCAGGTCGTCAATGAAGGGGATCTTATTTACGGAGATGCAGACTGCAACGGAATAGTTGACATGGAGGATTTTGTTCTTCTTAATAAGTATCTCAAAGGTAATGAAGTTGATCTCTCAGTTCTTGCAAAACGCAATGCAGATGTATACAACCCCGGTTCGGGAATCACAGAAGATGATGCAGAGGCAATATCAAAGTTCTTATCTTACGGCGAAAAACTTCCCGTAACAACAACGCTTAAATACGGTGACGTAAATTGTGACAATATTGTCGATACGGAAGATGTGACTTTTCTTGAAAGCTACCTGAATGGCGGCAATGTAAGAATATCAGCTCAGGGCAGGATCAATGCTGATGTTTACAACCTCGGTTCGGGAATTACAGAAGATGACCTGGATACGATAAACAATTACATTTCAGGTAAGACAAATCTTCCCTTAATGACCGAACTTCTTTACGGTGACGTAAACTGTGACGGCGCTGTTGATAGCAAAGATCCTATGCTTCTCCAAAGCTACATTGACGGTGATAATGTAAGAATATCAGCTCAGGGCAGAATAAATGCCGATGTTTACAACCCAGGCTCGGGAATTACAGAAGATGACGTGGATACGATAAACAAGTATATCTCAGGTAAGGCAAATCTTCCATTAGTGACCGAACTTCTTTACGGTGACGTAAACTGCGACGGCGTTGTTGATATGGAAGATGATGTGCTTCTCCAAAGTTACATTGACGGTGATAATGTAAGAATATCAGCTCAGGGCAAGATAAATGCCGATGTATTCAATCCGCGTACAGAAGCAGATATTCACAATCCATATTCTTATCTTGATGAGAACGACGTTATTAATATACGGGAGTATATTTCAGGGAATACAGTTTTGCCTGTAGAAACCAAAAAGCCGGGCGATGTAAATTGTGACGGCACCGTTGACACAAAAGACTCTGCACTTCTCCGAGCTTACCTCAAAGATAAGCTCACAAGAATATCAGCGCAGGGGATTCTCAATGCAAATGTATATCTTACTCCGGATTCAGATCTGTCAAAAGGAGATGCTGAGTATATAGATAAGTATATTTCAGGTGAAGTTGCATCTCTTCCGGCCGGCGTTATATTAGGCGATGTAGACGCAAGCGGCAAAGTTGATATGGACGACTATAATATGGTCCACGATCATATCGTTGGCAGTAAGACTTTAAGCAATAAACTGGAAAAGGTCGCTGATGTAAACGGCGATGGTCTGATTGATTCAAAAGATGACGAAATGATCCTTGATCATATCAATGGTAAAAAGCCTTTAGATGAATATCTTACAACTATCACTACTACGGCCAATACTACTACTACGACAAAAACATCTTCTACTACAGCTACAACAGTTTCAAAACCTTCTGTTACAAAGGAAGGCGATACCAACTGTGACGGAAAGGTCGATCTAGCAGACGCTATACTTATCATGCAAAGCCTTGCAAATCCAAATAAGTACGGTATAGGCGGTACAGCCGACAAGCCCCTTACATATCAGGGCAAGATCAACGGCGACGTTGACAAGTCGACTGAAGGACTTACCGCTAATGATGCTCTCCGCATACAGGAGTATCTGCTCCATAAGGTCAAAAGTCTTGATCCAAGAGAATAATTCTTATTATAAAGGCTCCTCCGAAATGAGGAGCTTTCTTTTTTTCTTTGCATTGTATCTATGTTAAAACAAAAGCAGGAATAGACAAGAAAGGCAGCCATTACGGCTGTCTTTAATATAAGCATAGTTGTATATATAGAAGTCTCTGTTCATAAATTGCTGACGATATGCGTTTATAGAAATATTATACGGTATAGATTTTTATCAATGCTCATCTCTATCAGAATTATTTCATTTCTTGAATTTGATAATCATTCTCAATTGTGAAAAGTATGTGAAAAATATTGTGAAAGTATTGACATTCACATTGAGTATGATATAATAAGCAAGGCTAATATGAAAATGATAATCATTTTCATATCAAAAAACAGAGGTGAAAACATGGGTTCTTACAATACTCCACAAAAAGAACGAATACTATCATTTCTTTACTTGCATATGGACAGGGATCTAACTGTACATGAGATCATAGAGGGTATAACGAATGAATTACCGGATGAAAATCCGATAGCAGAAAGCACAGTATACCGCATAATGAATAATCTTACTCAGCTCGGATTAACCAGTAAAAAAACAGATAGTAACCGTGAATTTCGATATAGGCTATGCAATAATGATAATAATAATTCAAGAATCAGCTTCCATTGTAAAGTATGCGGAAAGATATATCATATAGACGAGAAAGTCTGTAATTCCATAATCAAGGAGCTTCATGAAAACTGCCCTGTTAAAATTAATGAAGATCTCATGCTGACAGGAGTATGCAGCAATTGTCAGCAGCGGTAGCGTATATGTTGGAAAACAACTGATTATTTTGGGAGAGATAGCTTTGAAAAAGGTCGCAAACCGATTTATTGTTTTTACGATAATGATATCTGTTGTGCTTATGCTGGTCATTTCTTCGTTTATGATAGCAAAGCATATGCATCATCATTGTACAGGTAATAACTGTCCTGTATGCCAGGAGATAATACAATGCATCAATAATGTCCGTCTACTCGGATTCACCGGTAACGGATTTGTATTATCAAATACATTCGTCATAGTCTTTATGGTTACTTTAATTTTTGCTGTAAGCACTATGTCAAATAAAACAACCCTGATTTCTCTTAAGGTGGAACTTCTGAATTGAATGATAATAAGTGTTACAGGACAAAACTTATATAATATTTTTTGGGAGGTTCATATCCTATGTTCAATAAAAAAACTATAACAGCAATACTCAGTATTGCTATGGCTGCTGCAAGCTTTACCGGATGCAGCTCTGATAATAAATCTTCCGGTAACGACAATACTAAGGCAACAGTTTTATCCCCCGATGCTTCAAAGTCATATAACGTTGTTTGTACTATTTTCCCTGAGTATGACTGGGTTAAGGAAATAATCGGCGATCATGCCGATAATTTTGAACTTTCATACCTGCTTGACAGCGGTATTGATCTTCATAACTATCAGCCTACAGCTGATGATATTATTAAAATATCCACCTGTGATCTTTTCATATACGTTGGCGGAGAGTCTGACAAATGGGCAGAGGATGCGATTGCTCAGGCAGCTAATAAAAATATGAAAGTAATAAACCTTATGGACGTTCTCGGTGATTCCGCTAAGGTTGAAGAACTCAAGGAAGGTATGCAGGAAAGCGAACATGAGCATAGTCATGACCATGACGAGGAAATCACAGAAGATGATATAAAGCCAAGAGAGGTTTCTGAGTTTGAGGGTGAGTGGCAGTCGTTATATCCTGTACTTATGACAGGTGCTCTTGACGAATATGTGGAGTATCAGGCTGAGAAGAAAGCGATAACTGTTGAAGAATCACGTGCAGAGATCGAAGAAAAATGGAACTGTGGTGTAAAAAATATAATAATTAAGGGGAACGACATCACATTAATATATGATGATGGTAAGGAAGTCACGGGAACATATGAGTATGCCGGATTTGCAACAAAGAAGGATGATACGGGCAAGATCACAAGCATTCGTCATGAGTTCCTTGAAAAAGAAGGAAACGGACCTAAGTATGTTATGCTCAATGATCATGGTCATGAGCCAGCTGATTCTGTAGAGCATTTCCACATCTATTTTGGTGACAACAATTTTGATGAGCTTGTTACTACAACTTCAAATCCATTTTTTGTTGATTCAAAGCTTGATGCTGAAGGCTGCCTTGATAATGTAATGGGGCACGAAAAGGGCAACGGCCACGATCATGACCACAGCAAGGAAGTTTCCACCTTTGAGGACGATGAAGTCAAGGACAGACCTCTCTCAGACTGGGAGGGTGACTGGCAGTCCGCTTATCCGCTGGTGCTTGACGGCTCGCTTGATGAAGCATGGGAGCATAAGGCTGAGAGCGGTAAAATGACTGCTGAAGAGTACAAGGATTACTACACAAAGGGCTACAAATCAGACTATAACACTATCAGCATCCACGATGATCATATCAAGTTTACTGATAATGATGGCAAGGTAACTGAGTCCGATTACAAGTATGCAGGTTACTTCATTCAGGACTGGTCAACAGGCACAAGAGCTGCTATGTACCGCTTTGAAGCCGAGGATAAGAACTCAGGTGCACCTGTATATATCGAGTTCAACGACCATATCATCGAACCTGAAAAGGCAGAACATTTCCATATCCGTATGAGCAATGAAAGCTATGATGCTATTGTTGATCCAGAGGGCAACTGGCCTACATTCTTTGATGCTTCACTCTCTCCCGAAGGCGTTTGTGATGAGGTCATCGGTCATGACAGCAAGAAGGAAGAGGAACATGATCATGAACACGAGGAGGGCGAAGAAGAATATGACGAGCACGTATGGCTCTCTCTGAAAAATGCAAAGGTACTCTGTGCCGAGATCGAAAAGAACCTTGAAGCTATCGACTCTGCAAACGCTGCTGATTACAAAGCTAACCTTGACAGCTATATCTCCAAGCTCTCCGACCTTGACAACAGCTTCCAGACACTGGTTGACAGTGCTTCCGTAAAAACACTTGTTTTCGGAGACAGATTCCCGTTCCGCTACTTTGTGGACGATTACGGCCTTGATTACTTCGCCGCATTTATCGGCTGCTCTGCCGAGTCGGAGGCAAGCTTTGAAACTATCAAGTTCCTTTCCGATAAGATAAAGGAGCTTGACTGCGATACAGTTTTCACACTCGAAAATTCAAATAAGGATATTGCAAACGCTATTATCAGCAACTCAGGCAAAAAAGATGTTAAGATCGCAGAGCTCAACTCGCTTCAGTCAGTATCTAAGAGCGATATAAGCAGCGGGGCAAGCTATATATCCCTTATGCAGAAGAACTATGATGTTCTTGCAGGCGTTATGAAATGAGGTACAATATGTCAAAGAACAAAATCCCCGTTATACTCATCACAGGCTATCTCGGCTCGGGAAAGACAACTCTCATGCAGAATCTTCTGAAACAGGAGCAGCGCAGGATAGCACTTATAGTAAATGATATGGGCAGCGTCAACATAGACGCTGCTCTCCTCAATAAGAACCGTGACCGTATAGCTTCCGTCGAAATGGTAGAACTCCAGAACGGCTGCATATGCTGTACTCTCAGAGACGAGTTCATAGCTGAGATAGAGCGTATCTCTCAGCTTCCCGATATTGAAGCTGTTTTTGTTGAAGCTTCGGGAATAAGCGAGCCGTCGAATATCGCCGCTTCATTTGTTGTCTATACAGAGGATAATCCTGATACGAATGTGTATCTCAGCTCCGTTGTGTCAGTTGTTGACGCTGATCGTATATATAATGAATTCCTGCGTGAAATCTCAATGGAAAATGATACAGAGGAAGGGGATATCATCAATCTTATCATTGACCAGATCGAGTTCTGCAATCTTATTATTCTCAATAAGACTGACTTGCTCAGTGCTGAACAGATCGAAGAAGTAACAAAGGCTATACGTGATATTCAATCAGAAGCCGAGATAATCCCCTCCATAAACAGTGAAGTCGATACCGACAAGATAATGCATGGAAAAGACTTCGACTATCACGCCGTCCTTGCTTCATCATCGGTTCAGCGCGCTCTCAATACCAATGAGCCCACAGACAAGGAAGCCTGCATGGACGAGTATGGTATAACCTCATTTGTTTTTGAGGAGGCCCGCCCCTTTGACCGTGATAAATTCATGGACTTAGTTGACGAATACCCCAAGGAGCTTATTCGCACAAAGGGCTACGTATGGTTCGCAGATGATGATGTGCATATACAGCTCTTTGAACAGGCAGGAAGAAATGCCAGTGTTACTGAACTCAATGAATGGCTTGCAGCTTGTCCGCAGGAGGAACTCGATGTTATGTTCGAGAATTACCCTGACCTGAAAGACGACTGGCATGAAGTCTACGGCGACCGTATCAATCAGCTGGTATTCATCGGAAAGGGATACAAAAAAGCTGATATTCTCTCAAAGCTTGAAAGATGCCTGACAGTATGAACAGCAAGGCAATACCGGTATATCTTTTTCTCGGTTTTCTCGAAGCAGGGAAAACACAGTTTATACAGAAAACAATACTAAATAAACGCTTTGGACTCGGCGAGAACATACTTCTTATCACTTGTGAAGAAGGGATAGAGGAGTTTGATCTGTCACAGTTTGGCGATAAAAGCATAACGTTCCATACTATAGAGGATAAGTCAGAGCTTGATGAGCAGCTCCTTTTTAAGCTGTCTGAAGAATGTGTCGCAGATAAAATACTTATCGAATATAATGGTATGTGGCATCTTACGGACTTGCTTCTTAACAAGCCCGAAAGCTGGAAGATATTCCAGACCGTATTCATTGCTGATGCTTCCACATTTCAGATATATCTGCAAAACTTCGGAAGCCTTGTTATCGACAAGGTAAACGTCAGCGATGTTGTGATTTTCAATCGCTATGCAAACAGAGCCGATGTCAATGAGCTTCATAAGATCATACGCTCTATCAACAGAAGGGCAGAGATATATTATGAAGCCGATAACGGAATGATGATAGTTGATGACATCGAGGATCCTCTGCCGTTTGATCTTGAAGCACCGACTATAGTCATAAAGGATAATGATTATGCTATATGGTACAGCGATATTATGAACGATGCAAAGAGATATAATGGTAAAACTGTTAAGTTCAAAGCAATAATATCCTCGCGTCCTGAGCTTCCGAATAATGTTTTCGCAGCAGGCAGATTTATAATGACCTGCTGCGAAGCAGACATGGAATTCTGTTGGTTCGTTTCTTTATACAATCAATATTACAGTGTTCAGGGCGAGAAATGGGTAACTGTAACGGCTGATATAACAGTACAGCACCATGAGGCTGAAAATATTGATATACCTCTTCTGAGAATTGTTGATCTTTATGAATGTGAACCGCCTGAAAAAGCAATCGCATCATTTATATAATTATTCGGCGAGATTATGAGGTTACGGGCTGGCTCTCCGCAGGTCATAATCTGTCCGTAAGGTATCCTTAGCAGAAAACACATAATCCGCTTATCTGGGATATTCTTCATAACATTCTTCAAATCAGTATACCAAGGCAATGATAAAAAGCTTTCTTCTTTATTTTCTGCCTTTATTGCACAGAAGTAAACTCGCCGTTTTCAATACGAAGGCATGATACTTTGCCGTTTAATAACTGATAAAAAATATCCTCGCCGATGACGAGGATATTTTTGTATCATTATTCGTTTTTTTGTCCTGAACGCAATTGCTGCGGTAATAATACCAAGAAGCATTATAGCCACAAATATTGTATTGCAATTATTATCGCCGGTGGTTGGCGAAGCCTGAAACAAGACATTATAACCCGATGTCACGGGCTCTTCATTCTCCGAAGCCAGAACCTTAATATCAATAATCTTCTTGTAGGAAGAGACTCTGTCATAATTGATAATACCGCTTGCCGCCTCCGAGAACACACTTGAAAGCTTCTTCGAATCGGTGATTGTATATGACATATTTTTTTTGATGCTATGCTTCTCATGAGTCTGACGGCAAGAAACTGTTCGTTTTGAGCCAAAATAAAAGATCAGGACTGCTGTTGTAAGTCTGAAGATAATCAAACTGTTGACAGCAGTCCTGTTTATTAACCATATATCAGTTTTCGCCTCATCAGACAGAGATCAAATACATCAAGTCTGTTGTCATCGCAGAGATCAGCGGCTTTCCAGTTGGAAAGATGTGTATCAGGAACGGTAAGTAACCATTTTTGCAGCAGAACAACATCAGAAATATTGAACTTACCGTCATTGTTGACATCGCCTTCTTTTGTCTTAGGGATCCATTCGGAGATGTTTTCAAAAGACGGGATCCATGAAGGTTGTGTCTCCGACTGTTTCAGCGGAATGCAGGCTACTGAAATAGTCGTATCCTGGGTATTCGTCAGATGAACAGCGAGTTTTCTGTAATTACTGTTATCTGTCTGATTAGGTACTACAGGAGATGTTGGCAGAGGTTCGGCGTTCATTGCAGTAAATCTGCCGGCATCACTGATTATACCTATCCACATTCTTTCAGAATCGACGGTAACAATAGCACTTCTGCCGTCATCGGCGACATTGATCTGTCCTTTCGTGTGAGCAAACCAGTATATTTCGCCGGGAGCTTTAAGGGAGATTTCATCCTGAATTATAACGCATTTCTTGTCCTTTATCATTTTAAGGCCGCGGACAACGCTTTCCGCATCACTTGGCTCGTATGCGGCGGTCAGGTCGGAGACAGCGTAGGCTTCATTTCCTCCGCCAAAGCTGGTTATAAGGCATTCTGCGCCTTCCTGCTGATCGAGCTCTTTGGAGGGATTTATCACAAGTGTATTATGGCCTTCAGCTCTTATCCGATAGGAGTATTGACGATTCGGAAGCTCATAATTTTCATTGCCCAGGTCAGTAAAGAATCTTGCACCATTGGACTCGATATAGAATGAACCCAGATCGTAGTGGCCGTGATACTTATAATTATTTTCACCGACATGAAGTGCCGCTACGATCCCGCTTTCATCCCATGTATTTCTGAAGCTGGCATTAGATGCTCCGACTTCACCCCAGTCGGCAGGGCTTTCTTTGGCTGAATCGGGGATCTTATCTTCATCTATCCAGAGAAGATCAAAATAAAGGAAACTGCCGTTTTTAATACTTTTGATACGAGCGGCTGAAATATCATATGACTTGAAATAATCACCCAGCCACAGAAGGACCGACCAGCCTGTATCCTGACTTTCACGGTCGTCACCGAAGCTGAAGGACTTTGAAGTGTTGGAACTCATATAGCGGATAAAATCAGCAGATTTCCGAAGGCCTTCAAAATCAGCAAGCCCGTAGTCGGTTCCTGCAGTACTTGTCAGTGCGGAGGAATGCAGGCCGAGATAATAAGTGGCATAATCCCAATACCCCAGTCCTTCGCTGTATGTTCCGTCTTTTTCGCTGTAGGCGCGGCGGACAAAAGAATATGCTTCCTTATAAGCGAAGGTGAGGACCTCAGAAGCTATGTTTCGTGCGTCAGCTTCATCTCCGACTGCAAGAGCTGCCATACTCATACTTCCGCTGCATACAAGTTTCCAGTTATCTCCGGGTTGATCCTGATACCAGCGGTAAGTACGTGTCCGGGGCTTGTCCTCAAAATCTTCCATGACCTGAGTAAGTCCTTTTTCTATAATATTACTTCTGACGAAAGTCCTTTGGTCATCATTCATCCAGTTATAGAGCCAGTCATAACCGAGCGCAAATGCTGTACTCATTTCAGCGGTATCAAGGAAATGTCTCGGATTCCAGTCCTTGAAATTACCTGCAGCTTCAAGCTCTGCGTAGCAGCGCCGTGCATATTTTTCATCACCGAAAATATTGTACGCCAACGCAAGTGCAGCAACGCGGCGCTGTATTCTTTTTGATGTTTCCAGAAGACGTATCCCGTCGGGGATCTCATACTGACATACAGGCATATCAATGGTCCTGTCCGCTTCATTTCTGAGTTTATCAATAAGGCACGCTGTTACCGAATCATCTCCGATATGCGTTTTCAGTTCTGAAAATTTCGACTCTGACATGATGATGCGCGGATGAGCGTACAGCCCGTTTTTTTCGATCATATCAGTGATAACCTGTTCACCGTTGATGAATTCGCCGTAGTTTTCTGCTTGGCAGCTGTCTGAACCGATGTTCTCTGCAAAAACAGTGTGCGGTATTATACAGATCACCATGGCCAGTACAAGCAGGATGCTTAACAGATGTTTTTGCATGGTTTCACCTCCCGGATCAAATGGATAATAAAGCTTTCTGCATATACTCATCTGTACTTTTATAATATGATTATACAGCCTTTGAAAAGGCATTGTCAACAGATGTCAGGTAAGCTGTATTTTTAGGGCGGTAAGTTGCATTTTTATTGGGGTAAGCTGCATGGACAGACTCTGAAAAACACTGATTTGAGTTGGCTTTTGGTAACAACAATGAATTGACAGCTGCCGGAAAAAAAGCAGCCTGTACAAACTGCACAGACTGCTTTTAGTCACAACATATTTTTTTTACTGTCCGTCAGGGGAAAGGGAAGATACTTTCTTCAGGAGGTATTCCTGTATGCGGACTGCATCGTCGCCTGTAAGTCCCACTGTGCCTCTGTCAACGTCGGCAAGCTCCTTGCCCGATTCGGTGAGGTGGTTCTTATCGCTTCCGTTTTCACCGTATTTATCCGGATTTGCAAGAGCCTGCATTATAAGTATCGCATCTGCAAGGTCAACTGTACCGTCGCAGTTGGAATCGCCGTACTTTTTAGGCGAAGGCGGTATTTCGGATGTGGTGGTAGTTGTCGTAGTAGTTGTAGTAGTTGATGTTGTTGTCGTAGTAGGAGGAGGAACAGGATGGAATTTGGGGCCGTTATCAATGAATGCAAGATTCCATACGAAAGAAGCCTGTATGTCTGCGGCAGTATCATTGGTGCTCCATGAGTATACCGAATCAGCGTAGCACTTCTGAGATGCTACCTTGCCTGCTTCCATTCCCAGAGACTTTATATAGTCATCATAGAGAGCTGAATAAGGACCGCTTACCATTATTCCCGAGGGAGCCATGGGATAAGAGTTATCGATTTCGTCCTTCCAGTACCAGTGAGTGGGATTTTCAGAGTGGTATGTGCCGTATCCCGTGATATATGATATGCCAAGGCCGTTCCTGCCGAAGAGGTAGTCCATAGCCTGAACTGCACCGTTGAAGTACTTCATGTCATAATTGGAAAGATCATAGGCATAGGCGATTATCATGGCATTATTTGCTACATATGCGTTGGAGCCGAACTCATATCCGTCTGGCTCGGAAGGACCGGGCATACTGATCTCTTCTTGGAATTCACGCAGCTTATAAGGCAGTCCCATTCCGTTATCGGAAGCATTTTCCCTTTCGCAAAAGATATCTGCGGTTTTGAGGATATTATTGGTGATGGTCGTTTTGTCCTTGGCAGACACTTTGTCGCTGAGCGATAGCGAAAGGGTTCCGAGAGTAGCGGTATTGCTGTTATTGAAAGTGGAGAAGGTAAAGCCGTCGTAGCCTGCGAGCAATTCTATGTTAAATGCATTTCCCGTATCCGATTCATTATTGGAGTTGCTGTATGTTTTCAGCTCGTTGTAATACTCCTCAGCGCCTGTTGTAGCGAAGAGCTCGCAGGCTGCCCAGTATGCTTCGTCCTGAACATAGCTGTCATCATATGCTGCTGAACCAACATATAAACCGTTTGGAGCAAACTGCGGGTCTTTCTGATACCGTCCGCCGTCAACAGCCCACTTTTCCTTGTATGCCATTACAGCCTTCCAGGACTTTTCTGCATTTTCCAGACACTCGGCTGCAAAATCATCGTCTATGCCTTTCCAGAGACGTGAAGCCTGAGCTGCGCAGGCTATCATATTAAATGTAGCTGCATACGTCGGAGGTCTTACTATACGGGTAGCTCTGTATTCTGTCTCATAGATGAACGGAGAGGCTTCAAGGGCTATGTGCTTATGGTCATTTACCTGATGATATACGAAGCCTGCGTAGTCATTGCCCCATACGGAATCCTTTTCGGAGTCGACTATCATCTTGAACATCCACTCAAGCTCATATCTTGCTTCTTTCAGAGCGTCTTCATCGGCTTTATCATTTATATTCTTTGATCTCTCGTACATATTCTGAAGGAGCCATACCGAGTTTGCGCCTGAGATGACGTTCTTTGTGTAGTCTGAGCCTGTATACCAGCCTCCCGATACATCAATACTGTCGTTCTTATCACCGTCGAACTCATTGCCGTATGAACGGAGCCACTGTGACTGGATATAGGCTGTATCGCTCTTATGGAGAGCTGCGTGGTGGAGTCCCGCCATGCCCTTGGGATCCTTGTGATTGAATGAGGTTATCTTGTCAATTGTGATATCTTCACCCGAGCGGTTCTGGTAGAAGTAGTTCATTGCGTCCTTGAGTATTCCTTCATAAGGATCATCGGCTATTTTGAACTCGTGACTGATGTACTTCTTGTATTCTTCGCCGTTGAACGGGTTTGTATATACGTTTTCGGGATCGTCTACTTCTATGGTGTATGTGCCCGGCGTGGCGATCTCGTTGAATTCCAGTATCTGGCAGTATTCTCCTGCCTCCTTGTCAAAGCCTATGTTTTTTCCGGTGCCAGAGTATACCTTCTCACCGTCCTTCATTACGCTGAATTTTACGGGAGATTTGAGTTCCTGACCTGTGGCGTAGGTAGCCTTCTTATTGCTTTGGATGTAATATCCCACCTGATTGACTCTTACGTCACTTCTGGGAGTTATCTTTCCCATTTCGTTTGACGGATCCCAGAGACAAGGAGTGGACTTGCTGCTCTTAAACTCTTCTCCGCAGGTCTCGCATTCCAGACGAATATTATCAAATTTCAGTACGGTGCCTTCGGGGAAACAGTCATTATACTGATAAGGGCCTGCGCCGCCGTACTGGAATACCCATGCGGCGTTTTCGATAGTTCTGTCAGCGGTGAATTCACTGTCGAATTCATTATTACCCTTTTTTATCTTGACATTGTCCCATCCCCGATCCCATTTCTCGGAGTTGTTCTGCCATACTCCTTCACCGGTAGAGATCTGAGAGCTGACGATGGCGTTGATATCTGTGTGGAGTTCTCCGTCCGCTGATGCATTTACTTCCCAGTGTATCTTATACTTGTGATCCTTTTCGATATGGATATTTCTGTGAAGTATGCCGAGATCCCATCTGGAATCTCCGCCGCGTTTTTCTCCTCCGGGATTTACGATTGTGATGTTTAAGCTGCCACCCTTGATATCAAAGCGTTGCTCAGCAGGCGATTTCTGAAACACTGTCCATGGCAGTGCTATCCCCTCGTTGAAATCGTGCTGGCCGAGGCAGTCCGCTTCAGCTGTGAATGGTGCAAATGCGGCAGTGCTTACCGCTGCGATGGAAAGTGCCATCATTTTTTTGAGTAGATGCTTGGATGTTTGTTTTTTCATTCTTATTTCCCTCCCTGAATGAAATCGCCGCTTATCAGGCGGCGATTTTTAGTGTGACATTATGCCACGAAATTGGATTGTATAATCCGACAGCTTTTGTTAAGAATCTGTCAGGTTATATATTAATTATAACCTGAGAAATGCTTGAAGTCAAGTATAAAAAAACAATGCTTTCTTCCCATAATACGTTACTGTCGGAAATACGGCGGTATTTCGGCTGACGTGAAAGCTCTGCCATGCCGGAGCCCTGTTTGCAGACTGCTCCATATGGATAATCGGAGTATTTATGTTATAGTAATAATTAATGATGTCACATTGACTTTTGCAGCAAAATCTGTTATAATTTTAATCAGAAAGCTGTATTTTTTGTGAATAAGTGCAGAGACTGTGTCTGAACATAACGCAGGAAAAAGTGAAATAGGCAGAATACAGATCTTCTTGGCGCAAAATAAAAATCATTTAAAGGAGAAACGTAATATGCATAAGAGGATAGCTTCTTTTCTGACGGTTTTGATTATAATAATCACAATGATGCCGTATGCTGCGGTTCCCGGTTCTATAGCGGCTGATGAATACAAAATACGTGATAAATGGGGCTATTGCAATACTGCAAATTACGCTGAGTCGCAAAATTTTGTCATCTTTTACGGCGATGATGATCAATCGGGAACTGTGGACGAAACATTTCTGAAAACAACTCTTGAAAAATTTGAGGACCTTTGGAAGTTTTCTTCAAAATATCTCGGAATGGAAAACATCAGTGTCGATATTTACGGGAAGAGCCCTCAGAAATACAAGACAAATATTTATCTGCTTGATACCGGACTTGATAGATTTCCTGGAGGTCATTCATCTGTTAGTTTTGAGGACGGCTATGGCGCAGAGATATTATATCCAAATGAAATTTACTCTGATGAGCTTTCTATTGCTCATGATTTCGGATATATCCTGATGATGCATCAGAGAGCATGGGTGGATCAGGATATAACAGAAGCGTGGAGAGAGTCCATTGCAAACTGGTTCAAAGAAATGTACCGCGTCAGCGGATACTACTTGGGAAGCAAAAAGACTGATGGGTTCGAATCGTATCTGTACAATATGAGCCTTTCATTTCCTCATGGAAGGAATTACAGGGATGTATGGCCGTTTCTTGTCTACCTGTCGTATAATCCCGATGATATTCCGGGACTGGGTATGGATGCCGTAAAGCGCATAATTTCCGAGGCAAAGCCCGATGAATACCCGTTTGACACTATCACGCGTATTTTCGGTACAGATGCACAGACAATTTTCGGACATTACTCAAAGCGAATGGCTGCCTTTGATTTTAACAGCAGGGTAATTTATAAGGAGTCATTAGACGAGTTTGTTGATGAGGATCCATTAAACTGGAATATGTTTTATACTGTCTTGCAGGACAACGGCAGCGGCTGGCTGCAGGTCCCGCAGGAGGAAGCTCCTATGCAGGCGGGTATAAATATAATCCCTCTTATCATAAACGGAGATGCTATATCGGCGGAACTGCGCGGTATCTCCGATGACAGCAATGCCGGCTGGAAGGCCTGTATCGTCACTGTGGATCCTTCGGGAAAAGCTTCGTATTCGGAGCTCTTTGGCAGCGGACAGTCCATGAGTATGCCTGCAAAAGATGCCGTTTCTGCTTATATTACAGTTACGGCGATGCCGAAAACTCTTGTAAGATCAGATGCTTTCCACAAGGAAAATGTCTCCACATATAAGGATGGAGCTGAGCGCAGACGTTACCCCTATGAGCTGAGGCTCGGCGGTGCAGATGTGCAGCAGACAGGAAACTATCATGTCAATTATACACATGGACATCCCCATTCCAATGGCGGCGGCTGGGTATCCGGTGGAGCGGATGTGGATGATTCGGTTTATATCGGACCGCATGCTTTGATCCTTGGCGATGATGTAGAGCTCACGGGAAACGTTCGCGTTGAGGATTATGCTATAATCGGAAATAACGTTACTGCGCGGGATAATGCGGTAATAGGCGACCATGCGGTTGTCAGCGGCGATCCTTTCAGGTTTGCCGGTGAGAATAAGGTCAATATCAGCGGAAATGCTGTTATCGGCGGAAGAGCAGTCTTGTATGGTGTTTGCTCTGTGTCAGACAATGCTAAGGTGCTGCAAAAGGCTTTTATCACGGATAAGGTCAGTCTCACTGACAATGCTGTGGCAAAGGGAACGGCTTATCTTTACGGAAACGCGGTTTATTCGGGGAACACTGTTCTTGACGGCGACTATTGCAATGAAAAGTCTGTCAGTGACGGTGTAAACTTTGGCTGGTTCGATGACTACGGTCATTATTTCCTTCCTGACGATTATATTGCAAGCTATGAATTCAGTAATGCTTCAGATCACTGGGCAAGTGACGAATATACTGCAACAGCTGCGCGTCAGATCGGTGCAAAGTGGTCTGAGGAACGTACCTCGGCCAAAGGTGTAATGAATTTTGAAGGAGGAGACAGCAGGCTGCTGCTTGATTGTCCGATGTTCCGTACAGATGATATACAGATAAGTATCGGTGCGCTGTGGAAAGGCGGAAACGCAGATCAGGAGCTTTTTCACATAGGAGACAGTGCTTCTTATGCTTCGTTTACCCCGTGCAATGAGGACGGCGTTGCCGAGTTCAGACTTGTTAAAGACCGGTGGCGGATCGAAAAGCTGACAGCTGCTGCACCTCTCGGCAAGGGAGAGTGGAGCAGGATAACTATACGCATAATAGACGGAAAAGGCTCGCTGCTGATAAATGGTCAGACAGCTGACAGCAGGGAATTGTCAATGGATATGCGGTATATTTTGCGTGATGATGATAACAGATATCCCATTGAAGGTGATGAGGAAGTACGATTTGCCGTTATTGGCAGAGGATTCAAGGGAGCTGTCGATTACATAAAGATAAGCAGCGGAGAAGCTGCTGAACCGCCGGTGAGCTATTCGGGGAAGGAAGGACCTGACGATCCGACTCTCCGCGGAGATGTTAACAGTGATAATACATTCAATGTTGCTGATCTGGTGACATTGCAGAACTGGCTCCTCGCCGTGAGCAATGCGGAGCTTGCTGACTGGCAGGCCGGCGACCTTTGCGAAGACGGTATTATAGATGTATTTGATGTCATTATGATGAGAAAGCTCCTGCTCTCATAAAAGCTTCAATGCCACTGAATGGATTATCATAAAGATTTTTTATGGTTATTGTCCGCTGCTGTTATGGCAGCGGGCTTTTTTTGCGCCCGATGCCGTAAATGACGATACAGCGTTTATTGTTCCCGTGTATTCTGAAAGCATTACGAAATTACATATGTCACTGATATAATTACAATCGTCATCTTGTCATATGAACGCTTACGTTGTATAATAAGGCATAATCACCGATAAGCAAACAAAAAACAGCATTTTAACGTGAACGGACATTATTTTTTCTTGATAGATCAGCATAATTACATAACGACTTCAGGTATTGTATAATACCTGTATTCCGACAGCTTCAGATTTTGCATTTGTCTTTGCAGATGTGGGTTAACGACTATTAAAAGATCAGGCATTATTTACATTGTTCTTGCTGTATAGCTGTAACCTTACCATCAGTTGATAAAGGCACTTTGCATCCATGACGGAGCACAGTGCCTTTTTGTGTTTTGAATGATATACGGATGGGGATCCGTTTTTTCGGTCGTTGCCGCAAAGCGGTAAGACATAAATTTATTTTATTTTTAGGAGGTTTTTTTATGAAAGAACACATTCAGACACAAAGACGAACGTCCCTGACACGGGTGTTCAGCATTATCATGGCACTGTTTATGACAATTATGATAATGCCCGATGTAAAACCGCTGAAAACACACGCAGCGGAATATAACATCTGGATCCTGGGCAAAAAAGTCACCGACAGCAACAAAAGCAACATTCTCGGCAACAGTACAGGTGTAAAATTCAACTTTGACTACAATACAAATACACTTCATGTTGTTGCCAGCGGTTCGGATACGACTATCTACACAAAAGACGGACGTTACTGGACCAGCAGCGCTCCCTATTCCAACATTATCTATTCAACGTACCCTAATTTAAAGATAAGTATTGACAGCAATGTGTCCTTTATCGATAATAAGGGTGTCGTTCCAATCAGCTATAACAATTCAAACTACACTCTGCTGCTGAAAGGAAGCGGACAGCTTACAGTAAATACAAAAGCTAATACAACCTATTCCAATTTTATAAGCGGATACAAGGTAAGAATTGAAAATGCAAAGCTTGTCCTTTCATGCAGGGATATATTGTATTGTCCCTATCAGAGTGCGGCTCAGCTGACCATATACAATTCCAGCATCAAAGCCAATTACGTATATAATCTGAGCGAATCCAGCAATTCAAGCTATACTCCCTCCGCTACTATGTCCAGCTGTTATTTCAGCTCTCCCGATGACGCTTACATATACACCGGCAGCAAAACTTACAGGGATGTAAGATACGGCAGTGGTTTTTTTACATCATCCTTTACTATCACGCCGGGAACAAAGCCTCCCACAGTGGTCAACTATGGACTTAAGATAAGAGATACTCAGGTAACAAGTGCAAACAAGGACGATATTACAGGCAGCGGTCAGATAAGCTATAATCCTGATACAAAGACTCTGACTATCAAAAAGGATATCACAGCGACTGCGGCCAGCATTATCGAAAATACAGGTGTTGAAGGTCTGAAGATAACCGCTTCGGCTCCTGTAACACTGTGGGGAATGTCCTCAGATCCCGCTATATACACGACAAAGAGTATTGAATTTACAGGAAGCAACAGGATAACGATAGCTACCAATACCACAGGTATGAGAGTAAAGTCAATAGGCAGCAGCAATCCTTCAATAGTCATAAGCTCGCCGTTTACAATCGATGGCGGAGTATTCGGCATAGACGGTGAGAACGGTCAGTCTCTCAAGCTCAACAACAGCGGCATCTGGATAATTGACTGTTCGTCTGCTGCCGTTCTCGGATTCGCCAAGAAGATCACACTCGGCTCTTCTGTTGTGCTTGACGTGCCTCAGCCGTATATTTTAACAGATCCGGCAGGCGCTATCAGGGATAAAAACGGTGATATTGCTAAGGAAGTAAAAACTGCTGCAAACAAGTCATATGGTATAACAGTTGGTACGACAACGATAAACACCGGCAACTACCGCGATGTTTTCGGCGACGGCAAGGTATCTTACGATCCGGATGAAAAAAAGCTTTATATCAAGGGTACTTACTCAGGGATAAAGACTTCTGTTTCAAATGTTACTGTTGTACTTACAGGTGATACCAAGATCACAAATTCAAGCGGTACAGCCAATATAGCCCTTGGCCCCTACGGCGGTATAACAGGCAGCGGAAAGCTGACCTGCGATATTCTCAACGGAGGTACGAATTCTGTTGTGATAGATGGTATAGATGTTACCTGCAAGGGTGATATGTATTCCAATACAAGTTCCATAACGATTAAAAATGGAAAAGTTTCGGTGGCAGGAAGTATGCGCACTTCATCGGGATATTTTGTATTTGATAACACGGAGCTCAATGTCAGCGGTGACGTATACACTGCACTGGACAATTCTGCAATAGCCGGAACATACGGAAAGATAACTATCAATAGATCCAATGTCAAGATCGGCGGCGATCTGAAGACTGTATACGGTAATATCAATATATCAGGCGGTACAAACGCTAAGATAAAAGGCAGCGTTTATTCTGAAAAGTCAAAAGTGAATGTCACCGGTTCAGTTATAACTGTTCCCGAAAACGGCAAGATCGGCAGCGCAGGTTCGACAATAAACAGCGGTATAATCTATAACAATTCATCTGTGCTTGCTAATGAAATAACCATAGCCCAGACATCTTACGGTCTGAAATACGGCAATATGCCTGTTGATTCAACATGGGATCTCAATAACATAGACGGCAACCGCAAGATAAGCTATAATCCCTCTACAAAGACTCTGACATTGAAAGGTACTCCCACAACAGGCTCAGATCACAGTATCAGAAGCACAGTGGAAGGCCTGACCATCAAGGTACAGTCTGATTCAGATCTGACAACTGTTTACGGTTATGTATACACAGATATACAGCTGACAGGAAATACTGTTATTACAGGCCCCGGAAAGCTTTCTGTATCTCGTCTGTCATGTACTAAGAATCTCACCATCAGAGATGCAAATATCAAGGTGGATCATCCCACATTGAATACAACAACTTCCGAGTATATACGCGCTACAGATAATCTTACTATCATCAATTCCGAGATCTTCACAGGCGGAGGTATCAGTACACAATACGGTAATATAAGACTTGACGGCTGCCATATAGCAGCTCCCGCTCAGGCTTCAATACAGCCATATGGCAGCGGAAACCGTATCGCTGTCGGCTACGCAGATGCTAAGGGCATACATATAAGTAAGGGCTACGGTTTCAAGATATGCGGAACAGAAGTTACAGCAGCCAGCGATCTGTCAAATCTCGGACCTAACGGAGAAATGAGCTATGATCCTGCAAATAATACCCTTACTCTGAATAATGATGTTCCAATAGTTGGAAAAGTTATTATCGAAAATGTGAGCAATGTAGGTCTTATCATCAACGGCAACGGTCACATGATCAGGGAAAGAAGCAACAGTGTTATACTGCATTCGGATACAACTATAACAGGTAAGATCTCTGTTTACGGCCTGTTACTCTGTGATGAGGCGATAGTTAATATAAAGGATGCTGATATGGAATGTGCTACTATTCTCGGAAATTCGGAAAGTGATAATGCCAAGTTGAACGTGATAAACTCAAATGTAGCTGCTTTCAATAAAATGTACATCTACGGTGAGATCAGCCTTGACAATTCATTCGTTAAATCTCCGGGGTTAAATCAGGACTTTGAGATCATTGACGGTGTGTGCTGTCTGAGAAATGCAAATGACGAGCCTTATACAGGCTATGTGGAGATCATCAGAGGCAAGTACGTGGATTACGGTTTCAATATCAACGGCAAGAGAGTAAATACCTGCTATGATCTTGCTAATCTCGGCCCCAACGGTGAATTCAGCTATGATCCGGATACCAATACCCTTACCCTTATCAAGGATTATGAATATGATGGTACTTATCCTATTCAGAATATAAGCAATAATGGCCTTATAATCAACGGCAACGGACATAGTATCATATCAAAACGCTCTATCGAACTTAAGGCAGATACAAAAATAACAGGAAAACTTACCCTGGGCGATGAAAGTCTTCCTGATTCAAAGAAGCCGATCATGGGAATGGTTGCAAATATACAGGGCTCCGTAACTATAAATATTGAAGATGCAGATCTTTATATCGCTGCGAGAGGATATGGAATGGGGGCCACTGCAGGAGACAAAAAGCTCGTTATCAGAAACTCAAATGTAGAAGTTGTTTCAACCGCAGGCATCACCGGATTTGATAGTGGTATTTCTCTTGAGCGCTGTAAGATCGTGATTCCCGAGAATTATGTCCTTGAAGATAATGCTTCGAATATAAACGAAAGCTTAATAAGGATCGCTCCCACTGAATTCGCTGCTCCTGATGAAAATGCGGAAATATCACTTAGCGGCGATGAGGAATACACTTATATCTTCAACAGTGATGCGATCACAGTATCAAAGTTCGACATCAGCAGTGATAATGCACTGAATATAGAGGTATGCAAGTATAACGGCAGCATCCTGAAGAAAAAGGAAACATATTCGGATCTGAATGAAGCCTCATCACGCATGGCTCTTGAGCCCGGTGAAAGAGCAGAGATCAGAATATCACTGGCAGATCCTTCGGGTACAGCAAGTATTGTACTGAAGCGTTACACAAGGGAAGTTACCGAATTCTATCATAACGCAAATTTCCCATGCAGCGATCTGAACGGCGGAGATAACTGGTACAGGTATTATATCAATAATATGGGTATATACAGCCTGTATTCAGAGGGCTACGGCGGATGCCGCATCATGGACGGCTATATGTTTGACGAGGATCTCAATCTGCTGGGCAGCGGTTCGCTGATGAACAAGGAAGTGCTTCATGAATTTGATACTCCCGGATATGTTTACATCAACGTTCATGCAGTCGTAGATCATCCGTCAGAAAACGGAGAATATGGATTCTCCTTCTTCAACGGAATATTCCATGATGAAAACCGATAACTCTGCAAGGCTCTGATACACGGAGCAGGATAAGAGCATATAATGAAAAATACCGCTTGGAAGCAATTCCGGGCGGTATTTTTTGTAAAATGAAAACCCCCGGCTTTGCCGGGGGGGCTTATTCTTTAGTATGAACTCTGCATTTTGGCTTCGGAGCCTGATATATGCTGGCAATGCGTCCCGAACCTGAAAACCTTTTTATAAAGGCTTTTCCGTTATATTGTATCTGTACGGAAAGCTTGATACTTCGTAAATGAGAAACTTAACTGTCCCCGGAGATCATAATACCTGCATATGCTTCAGATATTCCTCATATCCCTTGCTTGTGAGATCAATGAGTCGGTAATCCTTTTTCTGAGCAACATAAAGTACCTTTATGAGATCACGGGCAAGCAGGATATGTAAAGCGCTGAGAATGGCCTCTTTGGTGCATTTCTCGGATTCGTACTCCTTCATGAAATTGCCGAGCCAGACATTTTTTTCTTCTGATGTATCAATGTTGATGATTTCGCTTGGTATCATACATTCCTCTAAGAACTTCAGGTTCTTGAATGTATAGTCCAATATGTTCCAGTATGCTTCTTTATTAATGACCATAGCGATCACTCCTTTCAGCTTATAGATACATTATAACTCATATCTTCTGAAAAATCAATATTTATTGGAAGATGATGGACTATTTTCGATGAAAAACAGACTGTACGATTTTTATCCTGTACCATAAAGCGTTTTCAGCATTCAAGGAGCTTCTTCTTGAAGCTGGTACCGTGAGTCCTTGATACAAGGAGCTCTTCCTTATTGGAGAGCACCGCCAGCAGCGATCGGTTGAAACCATTTTTATAGCCTACTGTCTTGTTCATATTTATTATAACTGAACGGGAGATACGAAAGAAATTCTTTTCCGTGAGCATCTCCTCAAGCTCGAATAAACGCTGTTTTATTTCGTATTTTCCGCTTTTAAGCGCGGCGAAAACCTTCTTTTCACCTGATTCAAAGTAAAGTATATTCTCAAGGGGCACCTTTGTGATAGAGCCGTTATTAACGACCATAATGGTGGCAGACAGCTTCTTTGTGTCGATATCGTGAGTAACAAAGTTCGTAGGCACAGCTGCGGAGACCATAGTTTCGGGCTTTTTCAGCTGCTGACGTATTTTGAGTATCTCTGCGCCTATGGCTATCCTGTTTGCAAACTGCTTTGCATGGAGTGTATAAGTGCAGGGCTCATCATAGCCTATGGCCATAAAACCGTATATATTATTATCAAAGACCAAAGGAAGTATGTGGACGTTCTGGACAGCGCCGAAGGTGAAGATATCAGGGTATATATCGGCAGCACGGAACACGGTCGTTTCACCGTCTGCCATAAAGTCATTGAGGAAAATACATTCTGCATTTTCGTCATCATATCCCATAAGGTTTATGCTGACACTGATCTGGTCACGGATAAGATACCTGTGATTCTTGATGAACAGTGAAAGCTCCTCAATGGAGTTTACCTTGTACAGCTTCTCCTCAAAGCGGCTGTTTCTGAACTCCATATTTGCTATTTCGTTTTTGTGAAGCTCATCGAGCCGGGCACGTATATTAAGAGGGTGGCTTCTGCCGCAGCCGCAGCTTTCGCCTGTGATGATGCTGTGCTTTCTCTGTATAAGCTCCTCCTCGGGAGCGCCCGTTATCAGCGAGTGCAGGAGCGCCACGGCTCTGCGGCCGCAGAACGGCGTATCTGCCGTGAAAGTGGTTATGGAAACTGCGCTGTTTGAAGCATACGAAGAATCATTAAAGCCTGTTACCAGAATATCCTCGGGAACGCGGAGTCCTGCAAAATAAAGCTGCTTTATGAGCGCATATGCTATCTCGTCGTTAAGGCAGACAACAGCGTCGGGCTTTTCGACCGTGCCGTATGCAATATCCTTCGCAAGAGCTTCTGCGCCAGAGATCCAGTATCCGCCATAGAGCAGGTTTTCCTCGCTGCATGGGATATTATGCCTTTCAAGCACCGCTCTGAAGCCGTCGATACGCCAGTCGGCGATGCTTTTTTCGCCGCCGAGACAGTACAGGTTACGGCAGCCGTGCTCTGTGATGAGATGTTCTACAACACATTCAAAGTTCATACGGCTTTTTAAGGAGATGTTATTGGGCAGAGCTGATGATCTGCCGATCACAACTACCGGACATCGGCAGTGTTCGCAGAGAGACTTTTCTATCTGCGGTATAAGGTTTTTATGTACGGAAAAGGAATGTTTCACGAAAATAACGCCGTCATACCGCTCGTAGTCTATAAGACTGTAGATCCATTCCTCGCTGCCCGTATATAGCTCGCTGGTCTGCGGCATGGAGAAGGTGAATGTGCGGTAGCCGTATTTGTTGGCCTGCTTTTGTATGCCGGTGATATACCCGTCGGTATAGTCGTTTTTGAAATCAGAGAATATTATTGCAATTGTTTTTGATGATGTCATAAAAAGTCCTCCAATGATGTAGTGATGAATATATTGTAAGATGCTGGCAGTTTCTTGCGACGAAATGTGCTTTTTTGCGGACGAATGTGTAGCAAATTGTCGTTCGTCACAGGTGCGGCAGTTCAGACCGATTTTTGTACCGTTCGTCGCGGAAAAAGACATTTTATCGCAGAACGCAACATTTTATCGCAAATTATTGAATTGTTTTGTGCAATATGATATACTGCAATTGCAGGCAGAGATAATAAAGTTTGCCGCAAATATGAAAAAATTATAAAAAATGAAACGGAGGAAAACACTATGAAAAAACTCACGAAAGCCATCGCAGCTATATCTGCTGCAGCAGTGCTCGCCATTCCCGCAAATATGTCAGCGTTTGCCTATAATGTCAGCACGAGCAACTTCACAAATCCAATGGTAAACAAAAGCAAAGGCGGCGCGAGGGGGTACAGCTGGGACACTTATTATCAGGCCGATCTTCCTGTTTTATGGAAGAAGCTTCTGAATGCAAACGGAAAATACACGTACTATGCGACCACTGATACGAACGGCAATGAATACGGCAGCACACATATGTTTGCTATTCTTCACCGCGGTGTTGCAGACTCTGCAAACATTCAGAACGCAAAGAAGTATATTGACAATATTACCATAAAAAGCAAAAAAGGCTTTTATTACGCTCCCTGTGTGGAGTATCATAATTATTCAACAGCTGATGAACCTTATGATCCTGATGATCCGGACGATCAGCCCATGTTTGAATACTATGATTACGGCATCAGAATGATGGACGGTCCGTATCTCCAGGATATTATCAATAAATTCACCATTTCAAGTTTATCAGATCTGAACTATGAATACATCAAAGCGCACGGCGAATTCACAGGAGCGCTTTATCTCAAGAACTACTACCTTGCAGGTCTAAAGCTCACAAGCTCTGATCCCTATACTCGTTTTGACGAGCCCGTCCTCGAGAGAAATCCCGACGGTATAGGCTTCCGCACAAAGGTAACATTCCATGTCAAAAAGCCTGTTTTCGATGAAACGATAGTATTCAATAACCCGTCAGGCTATACTGGAGTTGAGGTACTGAAGAACATAAAGGTTTCCTGCAACGGCTCTGATACCGATAAAAATTGCATTCAGGGCTATAACAGTATTTCAGTAGTCAACGGTGTAACATTAAAAGTTCCGAATGCCGATTATAAGAACTGGAATAAACTCTATCAGGGATTAATAACCTGTCCTACTCTTACGACAGAGATCAAAGGCGAAGTAAAGAAAAGATTCCTTAACAGCAATTTCCAGACTACAAGACGTGTAGGCGATATCCTTTATATCTATGAAGGCAAGAACGACACCATCGGTCACCCGCAGTGGAAAAACGGAACAGGCTCTCAGAAGTTTGAAGCCTTCTTCAGATGCGGCGGAAGAGATGAACTTGGACACTGTGCATGGATCGGAGAACAGCTTAACAGCGTTACACAGGTTCGGTTCTACAGCGGTTCGACTCCTACATCTTACGGAACACAGTACTATATGTGTGACCCGGGTTATCTGAAGAACAGATTGGCTGTCGGCTGATGCCCGTGCAGCGGTACATTTGTCCATATATTAATGATAACACGGAAACAAATGTATTGTCAATGCAACTTACCCCTTAAAAAGTACAGCTTACCTTGCAAAAACAGCAACTTACGTAATATGAGGTGCATAGAGGCAAATTAGCTGTGAAAGATATTGAAGATGCCATTATCCTGCTTGTAAAAGTATGGATAATGGCATTTTTGCTGTATAACGATGTACTTTGGTACATGTAATAAGGCTTCGGTTCCAGTATTTCAGTCTCCAAATGTTGTTTTGTACATAGAAAGGCGATATTCGGGCATCATATATAATGGTAAGAGGCGCATAGGACGGTAGGTGTGAAAATATCAGTATTTTTCAAAAAATGGTAATATGAATACTTCAATTAAAAAACGGGCTTAAATATGTAAAAAACGAAATTCGACTATCTGGAAAAAGATACATTTATTATACTGAAAATATAAAATCGACGTATTTGCGATGAAAAATCCCGATTTACAGGTGACATAAAAAGCAACATCCTACATAAAAAGCAGCAATTATTGAGCAGAAAACAGCAATTTCGGCCGCAATATCTGACCGAAAAATGCTCCGATAGCAAATTTTGACTTGTTGTAATATTCGACTTAAATTATAATTATAGTAGAAATATAAAGTTTTCGTTATGAGGGATTACTGAAACCAATTATTTCTTAAAATCTTAAAAGGAGTGAATCACGTGAAAATAGCAAAGCTCAAGAAGATCATCGGCGCAGGCGCAGCTGCAATGATGGTTGCAGTAAGCGTTCCTGCTGTTGCATCAGCTGCTGATCAGCAGACAAGAGGAAATATCGGCGGCTTCGACTACGAGATGTGGAACCAGAACGGACAGGGCCAGGCATCAATGAATCCCGGTGCAGGTTCTTTCACTTGTTCATGGAGCAACATCGAGAACTTCCTCGCTCGTATGGGCAAGAATTACGACAGCCAGAAGAAAAACTACAAAGCATTCGGAAATATCGTTCTCACTTATGATGTAGAGTACACACCAAGAGGAAATTCATATATGTGCGTATATGGATGGACAAGAAATCCTCTCATGGAGTATTACATCGTTGAAGGTTGGGGCGACTGGAGACCACCCGGAAACGACGGTGAGGTAAAGGGTACTGTTACAGCTAACGGAAATACCTATGACATTCGCAAGACAATGCGTTACAACCAGCCTTCACTGGATGGTACAGCAACATTCCCTCAGTACTGGAGCGTTCGTCAGACCAGCGGTTCTGCAAACAACCAGACAAACTACATGAAGGGAACGATCGATGTAACCAAGCATTTTGACGCTTGGAGTGCAGCAGGACTTGATATGTCCGGTACACTTTATGAGGTATCACTCAATATCGAGGGTTACCGTTCAAACGGTTCTGCAAATGTAAAGAGCGTTAACGTTACACAGGGAGGTTCTTCCGATAACGGTGTTCAGCAGCAGAATAACGACTGGAACCAGCAGAACAACAACCAGCAGCAGAACAACGACTGGAACAACTGGAATAACCAGAACAATGATTGGAATAACTGGAACAACCAGAACCAGAACAACGACTGGAATAACTGGAACAACCAGAACAATGATTGGAATAACTGGAACAACCAGAACCAGAACAATGACTGGAATAACTGGAACAACCAGAACAACAACCAGCAGAACGCATGGAACGGCTGGGATAATAACAACAACTGGAACCAGTGGGATCAGAATAATCAGTGGAACAACCAGCAGCAGAATAACGACTGGAATCAGTGGAATAACCAGGGTCAGCAGAACAACGACTGGAACCAGTGGAACAACCAGGGACAGCAGAACAACGACTGGAACCAGTGGAATAACCAGAACCAGAACAACAACTGGGACTGGAATAACCAGAACAACAACCAGCAGAATGCTTGGAACGGCTGGGATAACAACAATAACTGGAACCAGTGGGATCAGAACAACCAGTGGAATAACCAGAACCAGAACAATGACTGGAACCAGTGGAACAATCAGAACCAGAACAATGACTGGAACCAGTGGAACAACCAGAACAATGACTGGAACCAGTGGAACAATCAGAACCAGAACAATGACTGGAACCAGTGGAACAACCAGAACAATGACTGGAACCAGTGGAACAATCAGAACCAGAACAATGACTGGAACCAGTGGAACAACCAGAACCAGAAC
>NZ_ATAX01000037.1 GCF_000571935.1 Ruminococcus flavefaciens 007c
GTGGAACAACCAGAACAATGACTGGAATCAGTGGAACAACCAGAACCAGAACAATGACTGGAACCAGTGGAACAATCAGAACCAGAACAATGACTGGAACCAGTGGAACAACCAGAACCAGAACTATGACTGGAACAACCAGAATAACAACCAGCAGAACGCATGGAACGGCTGGGACAATAACAACAACTGGAACCAGTGGGATCAGAACAATAACCAGCAGAATCAGAACAACAATCAGCAGAACAACAATTCCTCAAATGCATCTGCTACAATGTTCGATGATTTCAGAACAGGCTCATCACGTTACTTCATAGCTTCAGACGGCTGGGAGAACGGCGATCCCTTTGACTGCGGCTGGTATAAGTCACAGACAGCTTTCAGAAACGGAGCTCTTGAACTTACTATCGACAAGGATAACACAGGCAAGTATCACTATGCAGGTGCTGAGTACAGAACAACTGATTTCTACGGATTCGGCTACTATGAGACATCTATGAAGCCTATCAAGAACGTTGGTGTAAACTCATCATTCTTTACATATACAGGTGCTTCTGACAATAATCCCTGGGATGAGATCGATATCGAGTTCCTCTGCAAGGATACAACAAAGGTACAGTTCAATTACTATACCAACGGACAGGGCAACCATGAGAAGATCTATGACCTTGGCTTCGATGCTTCACAGAGCTACCACACCTATGGCTTTGACTGGCAGCGTGACCATATAACATGGTATGTTGACGGAAAGGCTGTATACACAGCTTACAATAATATCCCACAGACTCCCGGAAAGATCATGATGAATGTTTGGCCCGGAAGAGGCGTTGATGAGTGGCTTGGTCACTATGACGGAAAGACTCCTCTTACCGCAAGCTATCAGTGGGTAAAGTACAACAAGCAGTAAAATATCATAAATGATATATGCTTTATCGCGTCCCGTATTCCGGGGCGCGATTTTTTTCTTGACAACCGCAGGATACAGTGGTATAATCTTTCTTATTATAATAAGAAAGGTGAGTGATCATATGAAAGAAAAGGTACTGCTTTTTGATTTGGACGGTACTTTGCTGACCGGTGAAAAAACAATTTCTCCGCGTACACTGGACGAGCTGCGCAGATGCAGGGAGAAAGGCTATATCATAGGCGTGGCCACATCAAGGAGCGCAGGCAATTCCACCCGCTTTACCGTGGCACTTTCACCCGATCTGGTCATCTCCGACGGCGGTGCTTTGGTCAGAGAGAATGGCAGAGTTATAATATGCGAGGCCTTTTCGGGAGAGGAGACATCAGGCATAATCGCCTGCGTAAGGGAAGTATGCGGCAATGTGTCTATTACTGTGGATACCCGTGAAGGTGAGCATCTGCGCAATTATGTGCCCGAGCAGGACGCTCTCGAAGCGAGCTGGGGACAAAGCAGCTTCAATGACTTTTCGGACTTTGCGGAGAGCTCTCTGAAGATATGCGCAGAGGTTTTCGATGAAGCTGATGCTGCGAAAATGGCTGAGGCTCTGCCCCAGTGCGATTGTATACGCTTTACGGACGGTTTCTGGTACAAGCTGACAAGAGCAGGAGTCAACAAGGAAAGCGCTGTTATAAGGCTCTGTGAGCATATGGGGATAACTCCTGCGGACATTGCAGCCTTCGGAGACGATCTGGCGGATATAGGTATGCTCAGACTCTGCGGCAGAGGGATAGCTATGGGTAACAGCTGTGACGAGGTAAAACAGATTGCTGATGAGGTTATAGGTTCCAATGACGAGGACGGCATTGCGGACTTCTTACATAAATATATATAAAGGACATTTGAGAGGAAAAATGTCCTTTTTCTGTTTATTGCGATGTTTTTTGGTCAAAAAAGTGATGTAAAAAACAGCAATCAAGAGGGTAAGATACAGCTTTTTGAGTGGTAAAAAACAGCAGGAATTTTTTTATGTGCCGTTATACCGTTGTTTGCGTAAGGTGCTATGATCTATAATACTTAAAATATAAAGTTTGTCATCTTTTTCAGAGCCGTTTTTCGGGTTGTGGTATAATATATACATATTAAAACCAAGGACGAAAGACAGCAAAAATTGGTCTTTGAAATTTATTTATTGACTTGACTAACAGAAAGAAGTGTGGTAAAATATATAGGGAATAATTTGGAAAAGTGCTGAAAAAGGCAGAACTTGTTCAGTATTTTTGATCTTAATTGTCAAAAGAATGAAATGTAAATATTTACAGCGGCGGTCCTGCGGACGCAGCGGCTGTATTAAATGTATATAAAGTTTTATCAGGAGGTATGTGCATGGACTACGAAAGCTGCTATAACCAAGCAAGAGATCGTTATTATAATGCTTGTGACGATATAAATTACTATGAAAACCATATCGAAGATCTCAAAAGCCAGAAGTCCGAAAAGGTTTCCGAGCTCAATGATCTCAAGGTTCAGCTCAGAAAATTCCGTCAGGCTTCACGTGATCTGAAAAATCTCATCAGACGTGAGGATGATCTTATAACATGCTATAACAGCGTTGAGGAGGATATGGACGATGCTTCCGAGAACTTCAGCAGCATGGCTGATTCGTCGGATTCCTCTTCGGTAACTATCAATGACGCTTTCAGCGATGAGATGACCGATACAAAGAATATCATCAGAGATGCGATAGATGAGTTCAAGGATAAAAAGAGAGCTGTCGATGACACCATCGAAGAGCTCGAAGACGAGATCCGAAGGGTACAACAGGAGATCGATGATATTAAGGACGAGATCGCAAGATCACGCAATAATCTCAGCGATGCCCGCAGCGCTAAATGGAGCGCTTCCTGTGATATGAACTACTATAAGAGAAGAATGCAGGAAGACGATTGACGATAAACCAAGGCTTTTAGCAAAGGAGAAGCTTTATGGCTACCATTACCTTATATGCGCGCAGAGTCAATAAGATGCCGTCTCTTATGAGGGCACTCAGGCGTTCCATTGGTTCTCTGTCAGATGAAATTGACAGCGTGAGACTCAGTGCACTCGGTATTGACAGCGATGTCTGTGACCTTGAGGACGTAATAAGTTCACTCAGAGCATCTTCGGATACTCAGGATGACCTTGTGGAGTTCTGGGAAAACGTTCAGGAGACTGCCGAGGAGTTTATTGAAGACGTTGCCGAGATAGATGAGGAAGTTTCGGAGCTGATCGAAACAGCTGAAGAGGATTTCTACTCAATGTATGAATACCTCAGACCCGAGGCTGAATCGTGGCTCGATGCCGTAGGCGATTTCTTTGGCAGCCTGTGGGATTCGGCAAGCGATTTCTTTGAGGCTGTATGGGAAGAGATCGCAGGCTTCTGCCAGTCTGTTACAGAATGGATCAGAGATCACAGAGATCTGGTAGCTCTCGGATGCAGGCTGCTGGCTTCGGTAATTGAAGCTTTCGGCGATCTGATCATAACAATTTGCCCCTGGATGCCGGCTGCGTTTGCACTTCTGAAAGAAGGAGCGTCACTGTTGTATGAATATGTGCTTGCTCCCCTCGGAACGCTCATAATGAATTCTCCTCTGGGAGATCTTATAAACAGTGCGGCTACAAGGTTTATAAGTGCCGTAGGTAAAATAATCGCCACGGAATGGTTCGGTGATATAGTTGACGGCTTCATAACACTTTTCGGTCCCTTCATTGAGATCGGTAAGATCTGGACAGCTGAAAAGCTTCCGGGTGCTGATTTTGTAGTAGGACTTATCGGTGCTGTCGATCCTGACGGTGACGGCGTTTACCACATCAAGCAGGATACATGGCAGGGCTGGGGACCCGTTGGTTATAACACCGGTTATGACAATGTATTCAACAGAGGAGTCAGTGCAAACGGTAACAGTATTGATGTTTACCAGACATATGATTTCGAGTTTGACGGACAGCAGTTCGTTATCTGGGCTTGGAAGGGCGATTATATGAACCTCGGCGCAGGTACCGAAACTGGTATATATATAAATTCAGGTGATAATTCACACTATGTCACCGGCAGAGAGTATGCACTTGATATGAGTCTGGTGCTTGAATATGACGATGACGGAAACTGGGACAACGGCGGCAACGAAGTGCTCTTCAATTACAATCCGTTTACTGATAATTCTCAGAACGGTGGTAATGACTGGTGGAACGGCGGACGTCAGTGGTGGGTAAACGGTTTTGATACCAATCACCAGAATGTTCAGGCAGATCAGCTCCGTGCAACGACAACTATCAGATTTGACAGTCTTGATAACGGTGCGGAAATGTATGAGGCACTGAAGAAAAGTGTCGGCGTGACAGGTACTGTTTCACGCGAAGGCAGCGGTCACTGGGAATTTGACGATGAAACTCATGTTGCAACACTTGTATGGTAATATAAATGAAAAAAATCCTTTTGATCTGTCTGTCGGCAGTAATGCTGAGTACGGTTTCGTGTTCAAAGCTGTCACTGCTGGAAGATAGCGTAAAAAAACAGAGAAAAGCCATGAAGGATTTCGAAAGCAAATTCTTTCAGGCACTTGAGAATAAAGATGCTGAGCTTCTGAAAAGCTGCTTTTCAGAAAGAGCTGTTGAAAGAGCTCCTGATCTTGACAAGGGAATAGCTTATGTGCTCGACCTTTACAGGGACGGAAAAGCGACTATTTCGGATGATAACCAGTCTTGCTACTCTCATTACGGTGAGAACAGGGATTACACTGTTATGCACTGCTACTGTGAGTTCTATGCCGGAGAAAACAACTATAAGGTCATGTGGACTGACTGGCTCAGCAATAAAGCAGATCCTTCAATGGTGGGCGTGTACAGCGTTGAACTGTTTGAAGGCACAGGCAATGACAAAGAGTATTTTGATATAGCTGGGATAGCTTATCCCGAAAGAGAGTTTCTTGATAATTCCATAAGTACACTGTTCGATTATAACGGAGTACAGGAAGATACATACGATATTTTTTCAGAGGATGTACTGAAAAATTCAAGCAAAGTCCAGCTTGATGCTCTGGAGCGTTTTATAGACGATAATCAGAGCAAATCCTTTGATAAGATGTGGATCAGCACGGAGGACGGCGGATATACGGCTTATGCGGACGTAAGATTTGCGCTTGACTATTATGTGCTCGGTCTGAAGTATAACGATGACAAGAAGATCACGGCAATGTCCATGGGAAAGGACATCAGTCGTCTGGATCTTGATGAGCCTGCGATAACAGGCATAAGCGAGATCATCGATCAGTAATATACATTTGTTTATGACAGAATAAGAGTAAAGGGGGAAGGATCATGTCAACGATAACTTTATATGCACGTAAAGTAAATCGTATGCCGTCACTGATAAGAGATGTCAGATCATCGGTAAGAGAGTTCAGATCCGAAGTTGAAGATCTGCGGAACAGCACTATGTCAATCGACAGCAGTGTCTGCAATCTTGACGATGTTATAGCTTCTCTTCGGGCTTCGTCCAATACTCAGGAGGAAAAGCTTGAAAAGCTTGAAGACATAAAAGAAGAAGTTGAGGAATTTATTGATGACGTAGTGAGCATCGATGAGGACGCTGCGGAGGCAATAAATCAGAGCAAGGATGATTTCTACGATGAGTACTATTACCTGAAGCCCGACTGCGAAAAGAGCGGCTGGGAAAAATTCAAGGATGGTCTCAAGGATTTCGGTAACTGGTGTAAGGAACACTGGAAGCAGATAGTAATCACAGCTGTTATAATAATAGGAGCTGTTATAACTATAGTTGCAGTTGTTGCGACAGGAGGTCTGGCACTCGTGCCACTGCTTACTGCATTGGGTATTTCAGCATCTACGGCTGCAATAATAAGTGGAGTGATCGGCGTAGCGGCCATAGCGTTTGCAGGATTATCTGCTATAGTAAATGTGGTCGATGTATGGAATCCGCTGGAAGGCTTCTGGAAGGGTGCTCAAACCGTTTTGAACTGGGGAAATCT
Source organism: Ruminococcus flavefaciens 007c (assembly GCF_000571935.1). Lineage (GTDB taxonomy): Bacteria > Bacillota > Clostridia > Oscillospirales > Ruminococcaceae > Ruminococcus > Ruminococcus flavefaciens_F. The sequence continues at coordinate 5,932 of NZ_ATAX01000037.1, forward strand.
CATTTTTGGTGGTCTGTATAACATTGGAAGTATTTACAATGCCTTTAATGGTATAACTACCGCACAGCTCAGGGCATTCGGTCAGGCGCTGAGAAGACCTGAATTTGTAGAAGCTCTGAAGGGCGCACAGTCGTACAGAACAATATTCAGCGGAGCTAAAATGGCTAAAGACGGTTCGATGCTCTGGGCAGGTCTTGGAACAGACGGTGCCAATGTCTCGGCTGGTCTGGCAGGAACTTCACGCGAAACACTTGGTCAGCTGATGGCAAGAGCAGGTGTTGCAGAGAGTTCCGTTACTAATTGGGCGTCACCTTCTGTGGCTTATGTTCTTGAATCTTCCGGACAGGTTACTGCTTATATCGGTTCTGAAACAGGAATGGTTCTTTCCAATGGATCTGTTGTGGGAAATATCTTCCTTAATTATGAGAGGATAGTTGCTCCGATAACCCCCGGAATAACAGGCCTGACGATAATGAATCAGACAGCCTCTGGTTGGGCTGTGGCTGCAGGTGGTTTTTCAAGAGTAGTACAGATTTCACCTATGTTAAACAATGGACTTGCATTTTTGGAAAAACTGCGTGAAGTGTTCTGTCACTGAAAATAGGAGCCTTAAATGAATATCAAAGGTACAAAGTGCTATGTGGATATAGAATCGGAAGGTAATACCGGACGATTCGGCGGAGAGCTCGGCGTTGACGGTTTCTATGCTGATACAAGTGATTTCAGCTGGATAAGTCACAATGGCGAAGCTTCCGATGCTGAACGCATAAAGCTCATTTACGATACAGTAAAACACTGTGAGAACAGTCAGTTCAAGGTTCTGTTCCTCCGGTCATCAAGCATAACGCTTAAGCTTCAGGGTGATTTCATCGTACTGGGTTCGCCGGCGCGTGACAGACTGGAGCTGATATACAAGGGCAGAATGCTTACACTCTGTGGGGAATGCGGAGGTTCATACAGATTCGCGGCGTACACCGAGAAGATGTATTGGGCTGACGGACAGTATCTTACCGCTGAAGAAAAGCTTGAGCTTATCATTGCAGCATATAACGTTTTTTCAGGCCGTGAAGAGATATGCTTCATTGACGATGAAAGAAAGGGCATATTCACAGACTGGCGCGGAAAGCCTTTGGTACATATTGAAAACGGCAGGATCATAGCACAGAAATTCGACTGTCCCTGCGGATGGATACCGCAGCATCTTCAGCTGAAGGATACCGCAGAACAGAAAAGTTTTAAAGATAAGATAATTATTAGTACAAATAATGGATTGCTGCTGAAAAAGTCTTCATTTTTCGGCAGGAAGAAAGAGTATGAATGTCGCTACTGTGGTTCGAGCTGGTCTGTACAGGACGGCGCGGACGGTCTTATCTGGAAAAAGAATATAAAATGATTATTATCATTTAGAAAAGAGATGATAGAAAATGTCGACCATAACTTTATATTCACGGAAGGTAAACCGTATGCCTTCACTGATAAGAAATGCAAAGAGATCGGTTAAGGAGCTCAAATCCGAAATAAACGATCTCAGAAAAACAACGGCAAATATCGACAGTAGCGTCTGCAACCTTGATGATGTAATAGCTTCACTCAGGTCTTCTACTTCCACACAGGAGGAAAAGATCGAAAAGCTTCAGGAGATCAAGGAAGAAGTTGAGGATTTCATCGACGATGTCGTTGAAATAGATGAAGAGGCTGCTGAGGCTATAAATCAGAGCAAAGATGATTTCTATGATGACTATTACTATCTCAAGCCCGATAGTGAAAAGAGCGGCTGGGAGAAATTCAAGGACGGCTGCAAGAAGGTCGGCGAATGGTGTAAGGAACACTGGAAGGTCATCGTAACAGTAGTACTTGTTGTTGCTGCTGTAGTTTGCCTCTTTATCCCCGGCGTCAACGCTGCTGTTGCAGGTCTGGCATTTGGAAAGCTTATACTTGATCTGGCAGCGGGTGTGCTGATCGGAGCTGTGATAGGCGGAACCATCGGAGGTGTGATAGGTGCTATATCACCTAACAGCACATTCCTTGAGGGACTTGAAAACGGTGCCTTCGGCGGTGCTGTCGGCGGTCTGATAACAGGCGGTCTCGGAGGTGTTGTATCATCATTCACAGGAGCTGAGCTTACTCTGGCACAGTCGATGCTTGTAGGCGGCGGCGGTGATGCAATTACATCGATCATAACAGATCTTGGTGACATTGCCTTCAAGGGAGATAATATATCATTCTCTACGATCGTTTGCAACGCTTTGTTCTCATTCGGTACAGGTGCACTCTTCTCGGGTCTTAGTGGTAAGTTGGGTGAACTTCTCCCTATAAAGATAAGAGGACTGAACAAGGGAAGAGACAGCTGGAAGTTCACATGGAATTACGAGCTGGCTAATGTGGGAAGAAACAGAATAAGCTTAAAGGCGATATTCAAGGGCATTGGAGCCAAATTTATAGACGACCTCTGGGATAACACGATTGAAATCTTCAAGGGCGGAACCGGCGAAGGCTGGGAGAGCTACAAAAAGGCAGTATCTGCATAATATAAGGCTTTATGAAGGATATATTTACAGTAAGATACTATAAATCGGATCTTCTTCTCACTTACCTTAGTGTGGCTGCATTGATGGCATTTTTCTTCTTTATACTGATATTTACTTCCAATAAAGCTTTGGCTGTGCTGATGATAGTCCTGCTTGCAGCAACGGCTGTGGTAATGACTGTTCCTACCTTCCTTTTCTATCTGAAGGTGGATAACGATAAAATGTATGTACGTTCAAGGTCCGGAAAAACATATGATTTTTCCCTGAACGATATACAGAATGTCGAGCATATACAGCAAAGCCGTGGAAAATACGGTTCAAGGTTTTTCCTCAGGATAAAAACAGCTGATAATGAGGTCATTCTTCATCGCAGCATGAAAGGTTTCAAAGAGCTTGCAGCGTATCTGCTGAACAAATACGATTCAGGCGAGATAAGTACTTCGGTAATTTCGAAAAACTGCATTAAAAGCTTGAAGCAGTATATTCAATAAGACAGATATTCATTAAAAAATAACTGTATAAAAATTTGTTGCAGAAAAGAGATGATAACAGATTGTCTACAATAACTTTATACGCAAATAAGGTCAATAAAATGCCTGATCTTATAAAAACTGCAAAAAGTTCGGTCAAGTCATTAAAAAGTGAATTAAGTGCATTGCGTAGCAGTGCACGTGGCATAGACAGCAGTGTCTGTGATCTTGAAGCTGTCATTGGTTCAATCAAAAGTTCATCGGACACTCAGGAAGAAAAGATCGAGAAACTCGAAGAGCTCAGAGATGAGATCGAAGAATTTATCGATGACGTAGTCGAAATTGATGAAGATGCGGCGGAAGCCATTAATCAGAGCAAGGAAGACTTCTACGATGAGTACTATTACCTGAAACCCGAATGTGAGAAGAGCACATGGGAGAAGTTCAAGGATGGTCTCAAGAAGGTGGGCGAATGGTGTAAGGAACACTGGAAGCTTATCGTTACTATAGTTATTGTTGTCGCAGCTATTGTTTGCCTCTTCGTTCCGGGTGTCAATGCTGCAATAGCAGGTCTTGTATTCGGAAAGATCATACTCGGAGCGGCGGCAGGCGCCTTGATGGGCGCCATATCGGGAGGCCTCCTTGGAGGCATCATGAGTGCTCTGACCGGCGGCTCGTTCTTCGAAGGTTTTGAAGACGGTGCATTCTCGGGAGCACTTACAGGAGCTCTTATGGGCGGACTTGGCGGAGCAGGTGAAATACTCGGTCAGTCAATTAAGTGCGTAAGTACTCTTGGAAAGGCAGTAAAGATTACCGCTAAGGTTTCAGCTGTTCTTTCAGGTGGTATGGGATTATTCGATATGTCAGCAATGGTCATTGGAATGTTTGATCCCAACAATGCTTTTGTACGCTTCAATCAGAGGCTCCATGAAAGCAAGCTTTACAACGGATTCCAGTTCGGTGTTGATGCACTTGCTGCTCTTACAGGCGGAATGACCAAGACTATGAAGTGCTTCGTTGCAGGAACCATGATAGCAACAGCTTCAGGACTTGTAGCAATCGAAAACATCAGAGTTGGCGACAGGGTTATGGCAACTGATCCGGAGACAGGTATTACTGCTGAAAAGTCAGTTCTTGAGACCTATATAAGAGAAGCAACTAAACTTATTCATATCGTTGTTAACGGTGATGAAATAATAACGACTGAAACTCATCCATTCTTCGTAAAGGGACGCGGTTTTGTAGATGCCGAAGAATTAATTGAAGGGGACGAACTTCAGGATATTAACGGTAAGGTTGCTGTTATCGAGCATATTGAAATTGAGGAAACAGAACCTACGAAGGTATATAACTTCCAGGTTGAGGATTTCCATACATATCATGTCGGCGAGAATGGTATACTTGTTCATAATGCCGAGTATCCAAGCCATATGAATGCTGACGGAACATTGAAGCCTAATACTGAATATACAACGGGTGAGTATGATTACACATATAGAACCAATGCTGATGGTTATATTGAAAGTGTTCATGCAGATGAATTACATCTTAAGAATCATGAAGGACGACTTCATCATAATTCACATACTCCAGGTAAAATTTCCGGAGACCATGCAGGACATCTTATCGCTGATCAATTTGGTGGTTCACCAAAGCTGGATAATTTAGTTTCTCAAAATGGTTTTTTGAATACACACGAATATAGAGCTATGGAGAGAGAATGGGCTAGTGCTTTAAGTAATGGTGGATCCGTTACAAATGTTGATATAAAGCTTAATTATTCGAATGGTTCCTCAAGACCAACATCATATAACATATCATATATGATTGATGGAATAAAGAATACAATTGAATTTATTAATGGAGGTACTTAAAATTGATTATTGGATTTGAAGATGCTTTTACAGATATACAATCAGAATACATATCATTGTGTTTAGAATATGTTAATAATGATGTAGATGAAGTATTTGCGTATATATATCAGACGAGAAGTATGAAAATGTTCAATGCTTTTTTCAAAAAAGACGGTAAAATCCTTTCGGCAGGTCAACTTGGAACTGAAGAAGCATCGGATGAGTTTTTAGAGGTCGGACGTGATGATATTTCTAAAATAGTAGATGTTTGTGATAAATATGAGCATAAGTGTCCTAATGAATTAAAGTTGGTTTATAATGTTAAAACTAAAAAATTTGATGCTGAATTAGGATATGAAGACTATTCCGAAAAAGAAAAAGTAACACCGTTTGAAGTGTTTTTAAATTGGTTCCGTGCTGAGAAAGCAAAGTGCAGTAAAAGCTGATAAGAAAAAAAGTGATACAAATTTAAACCGAAAGGCTTCAAATAAAGGGAAATTCTTTCAGATGCTGAAACAAAGTATCTTGGATTATTGCTCCACTTATATAAAAGTGTAAGGTTAAAATTGTAAAATGTATGGGTAAAAAAGAAATCTAATTATTATTTTTTGAAGAGTTAAGTTCAATTTAAACCGAAAGGAGTCGAATAAATGACATCAAATCAGGAAAGAGCACAGCAGCTCATGGCCGATTCACGCTTTGCATTTATGAACGGCCAGAACCGTGAAGCTCTAAATTTAGCAAAGGAAGCAATACAACTCGCTTCAAAGGATCCCGACGCATATCAGTGCGCTGGTAACGCTTGTATGTCTCTGGGGGATTACGAAAACGCTATTGACTATTACAAAAAGGCGGTAAAACTTGAGCCGAACAACGGCAACAGGTACTTCAACATAGGTTATGCCTATGCTTCCGCCGAAAAGGCAGGCGAGGCTGTAAAGAACCTTGCCAAGGCTGAGGAGCTCGGTTGTACACCGGAGAATACGGTTCAGCTTTACAATCTCCTCGGAATTATATGCTTTGACATCGGCCGATACAACGATGCTCTTGTAAACCTTAACAAGGCTGAGGCGATCATCGGCATTGACATGGACATCATGCGCCGAAAGGCTATCATCTACGGTATGAAGGGCGAGATCAAGAAGGGACTTGAGGTCTGCAATCAGATGAAGCTCATCGCACCGTCAGAGTATATAGGTTATCAGTACGCGTTCAAGCTGCTGTGCCAGGCGAACAGACTGGATGCTGCAAAGCGCGAACTTGAGATAGCAGGAAAGTTCTCTGCGCCTTCCATGGATTACTATATGGACTGCGTATCATTTGAACTTCAGAATTATGAAAGAGACAAGGATAAGGAACATCTTAAGAAGTCCCTTGGATTGCTTGTCAGCGGTCTTGACAGGCTTGAACCTTCTGTCAGGGAGGTAGCCGAGACATATATCAGCTCAGCAGAGCTCTGGCTCCAGCTCGAGGATGCAGACAGAACTATTGAGTGCCTCAATGCGGCACAGAACCCTGCTTCATCCTACAATAACGAATTCGAGATCGTTCCTCTGGATCACAGCGGTAAAAAGCTTACCGAGTACGATATAGAGGATATGCTCGAAGCGGATAATATCCGCATCGAAAATGAGCTTGGCGAATACGGAGTGGATGAGCTTGCCGAAAGCATAGAGCCTGATGAGAATGGACAGAGAGATTATCTCACTGTCATAGACGAGGGTGAGGAAGAACCCAAGGATAGGTATACTCTTGACGAAAGTGAAGAGTTCGAGCTTACCGCGGATAACAACGATCAGATCAACAGACTCTACGTTGGCGCTTACACTCTCAAGAATGACTTCAAGAAAGTCATTGACTATGCAAGAAAATTACAGAGCAGCGAAAGCACTCATAACAAATATATCGGTATTTACAGCGAGACCAATGCTTACAAGAAGCTTGGATCAGACGAGGCGGCTAAGAAGTATGAAGAGACCATCAAGTTCTTCAGAAACGCTATGATCAAGGATCCCAGCGATATTGCAGCAGTGACCTTCCGTATTCAGTGTTATACCGACATTGAACAGTATGGGGAAGCAGAACAGCTTTGTAATTTGCTTACACCCGAGATCAAGAAATCTTTCCTCGCTAAGATTAACGAGGCCAAAGGCGGAGGTGATAATTATTGAGTTTGGATCAGGATATCAAACTTGACAGTGAAGCTTTTAACACTGCTGCGGCTGATATGGCTGCACTGAAGACAAGAGCGGAAAATCTCAAGGACAAGCTGGAAAAGATGTACGAAGACATTACAACAGCACTTGACACTCCCGCAGGTCATGCGATCGAGATAACAGCTAAAGATGTGCTGTTGCAGCCGATCGAAGATCTTATTCTTGTGATCGACCAGATGTCAAAAACGCTTGATGATATAATTTCTACACCGTATTATCAGAGCGTATTCGACAAATATGATGAGCTTGTAGAAAGCATCAATTTTTAATTAACAGGAGGAAAAAATTATGGCAATGGGAAGTACTGGTACAGTAAACATTACACCCGAAATGATCAGCGCTGCATTAAGCGCAGTTGAAGAGTATGAGGCAACATCACAGAGCCTCTATCAGAGACTTGACACAGAAGTTAACAACCTTATCCCCGGAAGCTTCAGCGGTAGTGCTGCTTCAGGTTTCCAGACATTCTATACAAATCAGATAGAGCCTATCACAGGTAAGGCTGTAACAGATATCATCGAGCTTCTGAGAAACATCCTCAACGGCATCAACGACGCTATCCCGAAGGACGGCGACGGTCTTGATGATCAGCTCGGAACACAGAATGGCCAGGGTTAATTATATACAGGAGGTAAAGTAAAAATGGCAGGTTGTAGAATAGTAAATGAGGCTGTAGTAAGCGCAGTATCAGAGATCAATAACATTTCATCAGCATATCAGGATGCAGGTGACGCTCTTATCAGCGGACTCACCAGCGCTCTTGCCGACATGGAAGGCGAGGCTAAGGATGCATTACAGACTCTTATCGATGGTGATATAAAGAGCTTCGTAGCAGAGAGCCTTTCTGCTGCAGTTAAGGGTATGGCTGATCTTCTCGAGCAGAACAGAGAGCAGTTCGAGAACGTTGACGCACAGATCGCTGCAAGCATTAGCGGCTGATAAACTCGTATGTGCAGTCCCGGAATAAGTCATGCAAACTTCGGGACTGCACTTATTACGTTACGGGAGGTAGACCATGGCTTTCAGAATACTGAATGAAGAAGAAAAGCTTTTTTTAAACGAAAAGCAGCTTGAGAATTACGAAAAGGAACTCAGACGCTATAAGGAACGCCTTGCATTTGTTGAAAAGATCGAAAAGATCGAAAATGCAGAAATAAAGAAGTATTCTCCGTCAATGCGTACTGTAGGAACAGTTGATGCTCCTGAGATGGCTCCCTTCAGGAATGAAGGCATAGGCAGAATAGAGCTCAGGAAAGCACCTAAGGCTTCTTTTGATGCAGAGCGATTTGCGGTAGAGGGTATTTCCTCGACAGACATTACAGGCTTTATAAATGCGAGCAGCCCTATCAAGGAACGCATATCTCTTGGCAAGGAGCTCAGCGGAGGTCTGTCTGAGAAGATCGGCGGTCTCAATGAGTTTGGCGGAAGAAAATACAGTGTCAGAAAGGCCGGTAAGCCTGTTGTTGTAAGTAAGAGCTTTGACAGCTCTTCAGCTGATATCAATGTTTCACTTGTGAAGAAGCCAATTGCACAGTTTGCTCCCAAGAGCTTTGAAATGCCTGAAAGAAAGCCTCTCGCACTTACAAAGAAGACTGTAGATCCAATGGCGGCAGCAAGAGAATTCTTACAGCCTGAGCTGGCGTCTGTAAAGCTCAGCGTACCCAGAAAAGCAAGAACAGCATCAGCAAGCTTCAAGATGCCTGCGATGAATGCAGTAAAGCTGCACGTTCCTGCAAAGGCAGATACGCTGTCAGCCGAATTCAGACTGGCGGCTACAGGCGCACCTTCGCTTATGAAGCCGGAGATAAGAAGCTTTGGTAAAAAGGGCTTCGATATGCCGTCTCTGAGCAAGCCTGCTCTGAGGACAGTATCAGCATCCGCTCCGAGATCAAGACGATTCAGCAATCCAGAAGTCAAGATAGGCAAGCGTCCGGACATTGCTATGCCTGAAATGAAGAAGAGCAGCTTCCGCAAGCCTGAGGTAAAGGCAGGAAAGCGACCTGACATCGCTGTACCCGAACTTAAACTCAGCAGCTTCAACAGACCCGACAGGGCACAGGTAAAGCTCAGAAAGAGAGCTGTTCCCGAAATGCTGCACGCTGAATTCTCTATGCCTGAGATGAATGCTCCCAAGGTAAATAAGAAGGGCGTCGTAAGAGTAATCGCTAAGAATTTCGAGGCTCCCGAGATGCCTGGTATCAGACTCAAGATAAATGCCAAGGCGGCAGTTCCACAGCACAATGTAGGAAATATGCCCGACGGAAGAGCAAATATCAGAAAGCCTGATATAATCAAGGTAGAGGATACCGAGCGTATCAAGCAGAATCTCAGCGGAATTGTAATAAATAACGACGGTATAACACAGGACGGTATAACTCAGGAGGATATATGTGCCGTTACTGAAAAGATAAGATCCTTTGATGCAAAAAGTGCACAGGATAGTATCCTTTCAATGTTCAAAAATGAATACAAAGGAACAGGAATATGAAAAACAATGAGATAATGATCTCGGCAAGGTTTGAATTCAGTGACGAGAACAAGAACAGAGAACTGTCATTTCTTGTACTGAAGGATATTACCCTTAAAGCATTCATCGAGTCGTTATACTACGGATTGAAAAAATCACAGGACCTGGAAGAATGCTCCGAGCTTTTCGAGATGTATATCAAGAAACGCAAGGAGCTTCAGGTGCTGTATACGGCAAAAGGAAAACACAGCGTCATAGATTTCACCGATACTGTAGGGAAGGGCGATGAAAAGACGAGAATATTCGATCTCGGACTTGACAAGCTCGGCTTTGTTACTTCCAGCTGCGTCCTTATAACTATGGACAGAAATGTAAGGACCACATCCCTCTTCAAGGATGAAGAGAGCAGCTACATCCTCAAGGAGAAGGATTCGCTGGAATACAATATCAGTACCAGACGACTCAACGTTATAGAATCGTCGGTAGTTGATATTATCCCTCCTAATGAAATGCCTCAGAAGGATAAATCGTCGCTGCTCGACGTTATTATCCCAACAGTGCTTTCAACAGGCGGTATGGTAGGCGCACGTTTTCTCATAATGAAGTTTGCCAGAGGCTCGGCTGCCATGGGTAATACCATGCTCCTTATGTCAGGAGCCATGGGTGTTGTTTCTCTTGTTACCACGCTTTACAATTATATCAAAAAGCGCAGAGAGTACAAGAAGAACATTGCCGAGTGGAAGGAGAACTACGAGAATTATATCTCGCGTATAATCCACACCATCAAGGAATGGCAGGAGAGCGATATCGTTTACCTCAACAGTGTTTACCCGGGTATGGAAAAGCTTTTCAAAAACACTGCTGAGATCAATGGTATAATTTTCTCGCGTTCTCAGAACGATAATGACTTCATGATGATCTCTCTCGGTACTTCCGATGAGGTAAAGCCTCTGTTTGAGATCAAAGCAGAGAAAAAAGACAATATCTATTATGATATTTATTATAAGATGAAAAAGGGCAGGGATGAGATCGAGATACTTATCCCCAATGCAAAGAACGACAGGAAGCTTAAAAAGATGTCTCCGGAGGAGATAGTTGCGCGCGACAGAAATAAGTTCCTGTTGACTGATCTTGCCTATAACTTTGCAAATAAGGGCGTTGACAGCAAGAACGGCGATGAAGTACTTGGCTTCAACTACCTCAGGAGCGATACAGGCAAGAAGCCTCCTCTCCTCATAGACCTGAAGGATTGCGGAGCTCTCGGCGTGATTTCGAATAACGCTGAGACCTCACACAGCTTTATCCAGCACGTTGTCTTTGAGCTGGCTTACTATCATTCCCCTGAGGATCTGCAGTTTGTCTTCTTCTTTGATAAGGAAAAAGACATAAACAGGCAGAACGAGATATTAAACAATTATAAATACCTGCCTCATACCAATGAGCTTTTCGACGGACTGTCACAGTTCGTTTTCGATAAGGAAAGCTCGGGACTTGTATTCGGACAGCTTCTCAGTCTTATGAATGAAAGAAATCAGGTAAAGACCGAAAGCGATGATTCAGCTCCCGATAACTCAAAGCTCACTCAGGTAGTATGCGTAGTCTTCTATGATTACGACATCAAGGAAACAGGTTTTTCAAAATTCCTTCCCGAGGTTCCGAAGGAGGGCGAGCCCTACGTGAATGCACTGGGGCTTACATTCATATTCATACAGTCCGTAAAGGACAAGCTGCCGAAATACTGCGGCAACATCATCAATATCGACCACGACAACGAGCGTGAGAGAAAGGTAAGTCTCCGTTACAATATCCTCAGCCGTGAAACGCTTAACGTTCTCAGTGAGGATAATAACGACCGCACAAAGGTGAATGATACCGATAATCTTATCGAGTATAAGTATTTCCAGAACAAATTCATCTTCGGCCCGGAGAGTTACGATGACTCTTTTGCTCTGGCATACAAACAGCTCAGTGCTATCTACTATACACGTATAGCTGAAAACGGTAAGGTACCTTCCATGGTAACACTTTTCGAGCTCTACGGGTATAACTCCGAAAAAGTCGAAAACGGCGAGGTAAAGGAGAGCATAAGAGAGAGCTGGCAGGACGTTGACAAGAACGACGTAACAAGAAATCTCAGGATACCCATAGGAAAGAACGAGCACGGCGCTATGTGCCTCGACCTTTACGAAAAGGCCGATGGACCGCATATGCTTGTTGCGGGAACTACCGGTTCCGGTAAGTCGGAGACCATCATTACCTATCTTATCGGACTGTGTATGAAGTATTCGCCTATGGATCTCAACCTCATGCTTGTTGATATGAAGGGCGGCGGCTTCTCCGACCGTCTCGGCGGACTTCCTCACTGTGTGGGCGTTGTTACCGATACAGCAGGTGAGGACGAGGGAACCTCTGCGGCATATATGCTCAAGCGATTCCTTGAGACTCTGAATGCAGAGATAAAGAAGCGTAAGCTCCTGCTTTCAAGCTTCGGCGTAGATACTGCGGATGCTTACATAAGAGCGTTGCGTCTTATAAGAAAGATCAAGGCTCTTGAGGACAATCCTGAAAACAGTGAGAAGATCGAGAGCATGAAGAAAAAGCTCAACGATAAACAGAAGGAAATGCTTAAAAAGGAAGTTTCCGAGCTGCCTTCACTGTCGCATCTGGTACTTGTCGTTGACGAGTTTACCGAGCTGAAGCGTTTCTCCAGCGAGAGCGACGACGTTGACTTTATTGCAGAGATCACTACTATCGCCCGTGTAGGACGTACACTGGGCTTCCATATCATACTGGTATCTCAGAATATCGAGGGTGCTATCACCGACGATATCCGAGTAAACTCAAAGGCGAGAATATGTCTTAAGGTCGCTACAAAGCAGGCTTCAAAGGAAATGCTGGGAAGTCCTGCGGCTGCGGCTCCGACTATGCCTCTTAACGGCCGTGCTTACCTGCTGGTAGGTACCGGAAGCAGATTCGAGTATTTCCAGTCCGCATATACGGGCGCAAACAAGAATCTGAACATCGAGCCTGCGGTAAATGTTACTCAGGTACCCAATTCGGGACGCTTCAACAAGGATTTCTACTCCTCAAAGAAGGACAATATCCTTGAAAAGAAGAAGAGCGCAAATGTCAGTGAGCATGATACTCAGCTTGCTTTCATTGTAAATACAATAATCGACATCGGCAGAAATATGGAGAAGCCGAGGCAGATCTTCCTGCCGCCGCTTCCGACTGTCATAATGGAGAGTTCGGAATGGGAGGGAACTGAGTGAGCAGAAAGAAAATAGTTTGCACGCTGGGAAAGTTCGACATCCCGATAATACAGCTCCAGCCCGATTTTGACGTTGATCTTCTCGATTCTAATGTCATGGTCTTCGGAGCTTCCATGAGCGGTAAGACAACTTTTCTGAAAACACTGATAAACATTCTCCATAAGCATATGAACGAAAAGGAAGAGAGGATTTTTATTCTCGATTTCGGCGGCGCACTGTCAGAGTACAGGGATATGCCGCTGGTATCAGCCTATTTCGACAATTCCAATGAGGAGTATGTAAAACGTGTTTTCAAGATAATGGATAATATCCTTAAAGAGAACATAAAGATACTCAACGGTAAGAATTACCGTGAAGCAGGCGATGAACAGCCTGTACACACCACATTTATCATCGACAACCTAAATGCCTTTACCGAAGAGGCACGCTATACGGCATATCAGGAAAAGCTTGCAAAGCTCTGCCGTGACGGACTCTCAAAGGGCATTACGGTAGTAGTAACAGCAGGCGACACCAAGGGACTGAATTCCTATACGGGCAGTTTCCGACAGAAAGTGGCATTTGAGATGCCTGTTGACAAATATATGGAGGTATTCAACCAGAAGGTCGGTTCTATAGGAAACAATCCGGGCCACGGCTTTACCAATGTAACGATAAAGCCGGCGGGCATCACGGGAACCTTCAAAATGAATGAGCCGTATGAGGTACAGTGCTTCAAGGCTCAGACAATGGCGGATCCCGACGGAAAGAACGGATCCTTCGGCCAGGCACTCCAAAAGAAGTATGCTTTCAACAGCGAGACGAATGAATACGAAAAGAGGGTAAAGCGACATCTTACCTTCCCAAAGGAGCTTACACCGGACGAATACGAAAAGCTTGCACAAAAGCCGGAACGTGAAGAGTCTTATCTCTGTCCTGTAAGCGTGGGACTCGATTACGTTGATTTCTGTCCCGTTACTGTTGATCTTGCAAAAACTCATACCGTTGCGATATACGGTAAAAAAGAGTTCGGAAAGACAAACCTGTTAAGGATACTTCTTCACGGACTTGCAAGCCAGGCGGAGGAGCTGAGAATGGTTTTCCTTGATGACGGACGAAATCAGCTTAAGGAGTTTTATGATACGTACAGCACAGAGTGCGATTGCGTTATGATAAACAGCTTTGAGAAGATGGATCTGGAAATGAAGGACGGCTCAGTTTTAGAGAACCGCAAGCTTTCGCCACTCCAGCAGTTCTTCCTGTACCTTAACAGGAATTATATCGAGCTGGATAAGAGATTCCTTGCGGGAATATACGGAGTCAGCGACACCCTCAAGAGGGAAATGGAGAATATCCCCGACTGTAAAGCGGAGGAAAATCCCTTTACGGTATTCGTTATTCAGAGCAAGCAGGTTTACCTGAATACTCCCGAGGGAAAGAGATTTATCAATTCTATACTCCCTCAGCTGACGGCAGTTGCGGAGGAAAGGGGACTTCTGTTTATTTTCTCCGATGTCCAGAAGATAAGCGACGGAGAACAGAATTCCTTCTTCAACAATAATATTTCCGCAGCGTTCCTGCTGGATAATATCGCAGAATTTGCGGCCGAAAGAGGACAAAAGACCATATTCGGCAATATGGACGTAAAGACTCTCAAGGAGGATTACGCAAAGTGCGAGCTGGGTGACGGCTACAGCTACGATATTGAAGCTGATAAGCTCATGAAGCTTAAATATATAAAATACGGAAAGGAATGAGATATATGGCAGGATTTGTATCAGCCGATATTGAAAAATTCGTTCAGTTTGAAACTCAGGCACAGGAGGCAATTAATGAATTTGATTCCATAAAGGATAAATTTGATGACATCAATTCCACTCTCCTCAGAAAGTGGAAGGGTGAGGGAAAGGACGCTTATAAGCAGGAATCCGACCACATCATGGAGAATGTAGGCGGTATCAAGACTATACTTGATACTATCTGCGACAGTGTTATCAAGGACGTCAAGGAGGCTTACCTTAATCTTGATGAAGAGCTGAAAGCATTCAATGAAAATCCTTCTGAAGGAGCATAATAAAAAATGGGAAAACCAAGCGTCGGTGAGATAAATACCGACAGCAAAGAGAAAAAGAAGCAGAGTATCAGCGTACTCAGCGAAGTTCCCGAAACATCCGACAAGACTATATTCAACCTGATTTTTTCTGATAAAGATAACAAGGAAATGGTGAATAATGAGCCGAGAGATAAGAGGAACTGATTTTAAATTCACGGTGGATACGTCCTACGGGCTCAATAAGGACGGATTTATCGCGATTGGTACTGAGAGTATTGTATATAAGGGACTAAAAACGGCTAATGAAGGCGGTCTGCAGTTTTCATGCGTACTTAAATTCAAGCCGAAATATGTAAAAGAAAACGGTGTAACCGTTGACAGGCTGAAGAAATTCAGAGATGAGGAGCTCAGCATATTCGATGAGCTCCAGGAATGCAGATCTATCGTGCGTATATTTGACGTTATTGAGGACATCGGTGACTTCAGTATGCCCTGCGATAAGATCGCAAGCAAGGTAATTAACAGTGACGGATATTTCTGCGTAGTTGAAGAGTATATCGACGGATGGTCTCTTGAGGAGTACTGCCGTGAGGTAAGCTGGAAACTGCGCAGAGCCGAACAGCTGGAAAACGGACTGAGCAAGGTCGTTAACTATCATGACTATTCCGAAGCGGAACGCAGAAGTATCGACCTTAGCTATAAGAACTATGAAAATGTAATAAAATATCAGGGTGAGATAATACAGTTCATGATAAATCTCTGTGAGATACTTGAATTTGTTACCGAGAAGAAGAATATACTTCACCTCGACCTTAAACCTGAGAATATCATGGTCACAAAGTACGGCAAAGAGCTGGTGCTCATTGACTTCGGACGTGCAAAGCGCATAACAAAGGCAGACAGATTTGCAAAGGTAAAGCTCATGCCTGTGGATTACAGCTCGAATGAGACTGTTGAGAGAATGTTCCAGTACGGAACTCTCGGATATGCTGCGCCGGAATGCTATGCAGAAGCCGTTGAGGGCACACGGTTCCCGTTCGATCAGCCCGTTGAGAAGGGAAGGCTTTCTATCGAGAGCGATATATTCTCCTTCGGCGCTACTTTCTGGGAGTGCCTCAATATATTTGAGCTCGTAACGGGAAACAAGCGCTTTTCCACTGACAGCCACGATTTCTATAAGGAGAACTTCCTTACGGATGACGCGTACTGCACCAGAGACCTTTCGTTTACATCTCTGCGTTATCATAAAAAGCTTGAAAAGATAATCCGTAACTGTACAAGAGCCCGTAACGGAAATTATCTGTATATCGACGATCATGATTATTATCATTCGTATGCTGTTCTTAAAAAGGATATAGAAGAGGCAAGGAACTCTGCTCCTACCCTGGTGCGTGCGGAAAATCTCAAGGTAAGGAATGCCTTTGGTATGTTCGGCGTGACTCTTGCGGTTGCGTTCTCCTTCCTTCTGATGGTAGTGCTTTACCGATTGGTAGGTTACGGTGTTGCCACCGATAAATGGAATGTCCTTATCTCGGATTATAATGTTACAAAGTTCTACAAGCTCGATACGTTGTCGAATGACCTTATCAAAACAGCATCGAGCAGTAAACAGGACAGCACATACAGAATGATCTCAGCTTTTACGTATCAGGACGGAGATATAGATGACAAGGAAGCCGAGCTGCTCGTCAAGCTCCTTAAGAGAATGAAGAACAGCACTCAGCTGGATGAACATATCGATGAGATCATGCAGCACGGCAATTCCAAGAACTTCAAGGAAATAACCTCGGCTATTATGACCATAGAAACAGAGTCACAGAGCGAGGGCTATCTGATCGCAAGATCAATATATAATGCCGAAGTCGGAAAGACAGGCTTTATCGAAGCTTTCAACGTGCTTGAAAAATACAAGGATGATCGCAGATATAAAAATGCCATCATTAAGCTGAAAAACGTACTCGACAACGATGATACGATAAGGCTCCTTGCAGATAACAGGGGCGTTGAACGTTCTGAGATACAGGAATTTCTCGGTGGGATAGGAGGCTGATTGATTATGGGTAGATTTGGCTTTACTGACTCATTCAGGAAATTCATGGAAAAAAGACTGCTTTTGCAGTACATTATGCGGGCTTTCCTGAGGGTAATGCTCGGAATGATAGTGGGAACAGCAGTATTATTCGGTATATTCCAGCTTTTCGGGTGGTATCCGAAGCTTGAAAGAAGACTTGACCTGAAATATGATTCACCATGGCTTCTGGTACCGATGGCTGCTGCGGCAGCATTGGCACTGTTGGCTTTTGTTATCGGACTTATCCTTTATTTCTATAAATATAAAAGAAGCAGGATTAAGAGCCGTTTCAATGATGCCTTACAGGGCGTGATAATTGAGAAAAAGAAGGACTGAATATTTTTCAGTCAAAAGCTTTTATTTTAATTGTCCTTATACAAGATTGGAGTGTTTATTGTGAAGAAAAAGCTTCTGTCAGTTATTATGGTGGCGTTGATGGTATTCAACGCTGTCCCGTATACAACCTTTGCGGAAGCGGGGGAAAATACAACGACAACTTCGGCAGTTTCTGAAAAGAACGGTAATGGATCTGAAGACCCCGGTGCTGCCGAAAATACGACAACAGCAACTACAACAACGTCCGCAACGACAAAGAAAACGACAACAACGTCTGCGACGACAAAGAAAACAACGACAACAACAACGACAACAACAACGACAACTACCACTACAACCACCAAGCCTAAGGAAAAAATTGACTTGAGAAGTAACTCTCCTACACTTGTGGTTGTTGAAGAGAATGAAGAATTCTCGATAAAGTCATTGTCAGTAGAATATAAAAACAAAGTTATTCCTCTTTCAGCAGAACTCGAAGTTTTGGAAGAAGATAAGGTCTATACTGTACATGTAAAGCTGACTGATATAAAGTTCAAAAATGAATCTGATAATCAGGAGTATGAACTTATCCATAAAACAGATTATGATAAAACCTATTTAGAAAAGTGGGGAGTTCCAGTCAGTCATATTGTTAAGGTCGATCCTAAAGTGAAAAGCATCACATGGGGAAATGAGGTGCCTAAAAGTATTGATTGTGAGCTAAAAACCAGCAAGAAAAAATATCTTGAGGAAGGTGTTACCTTCACCTGTGAAGTAGATGCAAATGCATCTTCAGGTATTGGTAAATATAATTTTATAAATTTTAAATCTTCGAAAAGTGATATTTATTCTTTTAAATTGGCTAAAAATGGTGAGCAGTTTGAGATAAAAGGTGCTGATTTCAGTATCGATGATCTTGACTTTATTCCAAAGACGACTGAGAAGGTTTATTTTAAAGAGGATCGTGTAATCAAGAGTAATAATAAAGATTATAAGCTTTGCCTTACATCAGATGGTGATTATCATAGTAAAATAACTATAGAGCGTAAAGATGGCGAAATTAATAAAGAAAAGGCTGTAAAATATTACTTGAAAAAAACTGAAAATGGCGAAAGTCAGATTATGGAACTTGAATACAGTTATATACCGTGTAATCCTTCTGAAGTAAAAAGTGCAACGATTTACACTCCCGAAAAAACTGAGAGTGTTACCGATAGTGAAAAGGAAAAAAACCATTCTATCGTCGGTGACAGTTATTTTACAAAAACGAATTCTGTAATCAAGGTATTATTTACCAGAAAAGAGAATGTTGACGTATCAGGGATAAGCCTTCAGCTGAATCGCAAGAAAGGTAAAACAACTGAAGTTGTGACGATCCCATGCAATACCAGTATTAATACAGGTATCAATATATGGAAGATGATCACTACAACTACCACCACAACAACAGCTGCCGCTACGACCAAAGCTGATGCTACAACCAAAGTTGATGCTTCGGGAACAACAACTGCTGCTGCGACCACCACAACAACTACTACAATTCCTAAGACGGAATGCACCAATGGTGTGTACACCATGGTGGACAAGAATGGCCTGCATTACTACTATGCTGAGTTCCCCATTGATGTCCCCGCTGAAAACGCTGATGTATACACTTACAGTGACCCTGTACTTATAGTTAGTGACGGACACCCTGAGGATGAGGAACAGAAGATCAATATCAAGGCTATAGATAATGAATCATCCGACTATAAGGAAATCAAGGATTTTACTCTTGAACAAATCAAGCCAAAGGCTGTAGTCGGCGAAGGTAAATATCCTAATGATGCATGGTACAAAGTTGATTTCGATAATGTAGAAAATGATACGAAAAAATCTCATATCGTTTTGACTGGAACAGTCAATGATGCCGAAAGCGGTATACGTAGTGTAAGATGTAAATGGGATTTCCAACCCTCATATAAACCTGCAGGTAGTACAGTAGTAAAGAACGCTAACGGTACGATAGAGTTTACATATGCAGTTGAATATCCTTCTGAAAACGATTCGAACATAAAAAATGAAAATTTTGCATTTTCTGTTATATTGACAGATAATGCAGGAAATGTGGTTGAACTGGAGCCGGTAAGTGTAGAATCACATATTGACACTGTGCCTCCTGAGGTGAAACTGTCATGGTTCTATATCGATAACGAAAACGATAAAAAACCTGATATCAATGGTATCAATGTTTTACCCTACGGAAATTATACAAATCAAAATTATAAGCTTGCTTTTATCATTAAGGATAATACTAACGGAGCACATTCGTCAGGTATAAGAGAAGTTAAAGTCAATAATACTAATTATTCTGCAAAGCTTTATCCTATTACAGATAATGATGGAAGCGTAATTGATAGCCTTGAAGCTTTTTTAAACAGCTTGAAAGAAACGGATGCAGACTTTATATATAAGGATGAAAATGCTCTCAGTTATCTTGATAGCATCATAAAAAATTATGCTGATAAATCTGCTGAAATAGGCAGTGAAGATTATGTACTTGCTATCGTTGATGTTAAAGAACTTTCAGCTGTATCTGAGGTCGAATTCCTGATCAATGATCAGGAAAATATGACTTACCCTGTTAAACTTGGTGATCTGTGCAAGGAACTGGAGACCAGGCTTGATAAGCTGGGTTCAGACAGCGATATAAATAAAGTCAGCAGTAAATTTGTATATGATGATAAAAAGCCAGAGTGCGATATTTTCTTTATAAACAAAGACGGTAAGGCGAATCAGAGGATTAAGGACGGTGGAACTTACTGGGCTTCAAGGACATCTGACCGTACATGGCTCAATGGAAAAGATAGATTCATTGAACTCAGGTTCTCTGATACGAATAACGCCGGTAATAATGGCGCTATAAGTCAGATAATAATTAAAGCGAAAAAAGATAACGGAGAGCAAACGACCTACACATATTCTCCGTTCAAAACTGAATCATCAAATCATACAATACGCATTCCTCTTCATAAAGATGCAACAGTTACGGATAACGGAAAGCCAATTACAGATCTCGATAAAGCAGGCCTTGGAAACGGACGCTACGAATTCCAGATTTATGTAGTTGACACAGCAGGAAATGTGACTTCTTATGAAAACAGAGAAAAAGAATTAAAGAAGCAGCAGGATAAGTATAACAAGTATCTCCTCAAAGTCGGTGTATTCAAGCACGGCGACCCAAATAAAGAGGAAGAACCACCTCTGGAAACTGTTCTTAATGAAGATGATAATCTTATCAAATTGACACGTAATATTTATGAAGAAACTAACGGTTTGAATTCTGAACGTAAAATAACTGGAACCGAGAACGACTATTGGCTTAAAGAAACTGACGATGCTGTTTTGCGCGTAACAGTCAAGGATAATTATGCCGGTATCAGAAAGGACGCAATTAAAGAGGTTCAGATTAACGGTTTTGAAGCTGAATGGTCATTTGAGAAGGAATCGGATAATGATGATGATGCTCAGAGTGTAAATACTGTCATTGAGATTAAGCTTATTGATAAAGTTACTAAGCAAAAGATAAACTTAAAACAAGATAAGACTTATTGGCTGCACATCAGTGGACAAGACAATGCAAGACATGATATTAAATTAGATCAGGTCATTCATGTTGACACAAAAGCTCCTTCGATAAAAAATGTTACAGCATGGCCTACAAAATCAATAGACGTTCAAACTCTGGCATTCTTTGAGTTTGGTGTTTGTTCAAATGATGCCGTATTGATCAGGGTAGATGTAGATGAGCCAAAGAATGACAGTGGTATCGAGTCATTGGAATTCACCTACGTTGACAGCTCAGGAGAAAAGGTAACAAATGCTATAGATTATGAAGAGTATAGCGGACCGCATACTTCTGAAGGTAAAGCGTATTTCTTCACACTTCATCTTTCCGATAACGACGTTTTATTTGATGATCTGCAGGTAATTATCAAGGATTTCTGCGGCAAGGAAAATGAAGGTAAGAGTTTCAGCTTTTATACGGAAGATAAAGAATTAACACCTAAGAATTTTGTTATTGTTGAAAACAATGCACCTGAAATAGCGATCGGTTTCCCCATAAGCGACAAGCTGACCACAGAAAGTACGGAATCCGCTGATAACAATGAAGAAAACGGCGAAAATACCGAGAGCCTCAGTGAGGAAACAGCCGAAGCATTTGAAAGCTGTTCTCTCCATGTAAGAAGCAATGAGGAATTTGAAAATTACATAAAGTCTATTGAAGATGATATTTGGTATGCTAAGAACAAGCATTTTATTGTCAAGATCGGTGATCTTCAGTCCGGTATCAACAATATTACTTTTGAGTTGGCTTTCAATAATAACGGTAAGGAAGAATCGCTTGTATTAACACCTGAAAACTTCAAGAAATTTGAGATCTTCCCGGTTGAAAGAGAAAGAAATAATAATGATTATTATTTCGGTATCGACACTGATGAGCTTAAGAAGGCTATTGAAGCCAGCGATATGTCACAGCCTCTGGATGGAAAGTACACGCTGAAAATCAAAGCTGTTGATAACTCCGGAAACAAGGCAGAGACACTTAAATTCACATATTATCTGGACGATATAGATCCCGTTATACGTAATTTCATATTTAATCCTAAGACTTCGGATGAAATAGGCGAATCAAGTGAAGGCGGAGTAATCGATATTCTGGATGATTTTAGGTATGGATACTTCTTTAAGGAAGAGTTCTATACAATATTCAAGTTAACTGATGCAGCTCCGTCCTCAGGATTGAGCAGAGTTGATTATGAACTCAGACCTTACATTGAGGGTGCGTCTACAGATGAAGGCGCTGAAACTGGAAGCAAGACAGTATTTTCAGCTGAAGAAATGCCCGAAGAAGGATCTGAGGAATATGAATTCTTCAAGTTTGTTCTGGAAAAGTCCGGAGTTGAGGTCACACCGGGTACTAATATTATTGATAAGATGAAAGAACTCTATGTCAATAATGAACAGAAAGTAATGGATGATCAGACTAACCAGGATGGTCAGACCAACCAGGATGATCAGACCAACCAGGATGATCAGACCAACCAGGATGATCAGACCAACCAGGATGATCAGACCAATCAGGATGATCAGACCAATCAGGATGATCAGAACAACCAGAGCGCTCAGAATGGACAGCTTGATCGGGATAAGCAGAATGAAAATGTTGGTTTTGCTTGTCTTAAGATCCCCCAGAACTTTAAGGGAAGAATCTATACAACAGTATACGATAAGGTTGGACATTCTTCAGAAAGAAAGACCACAGATGCTTATGTAACTGATAATACTCCTCCCGAGCTTTCTATCTCGGGCATAAACGACACAAGATTCTCTGATGCAAGAAACAATAAGCTCTATGCGTCAGATGTAACTGCAGAAGTAGTAATCAAGGACAACCTCTCAGGTATCCGCGTGGTTAACTACAATGTAACCAGTGATACCGGCAGGCTTGAAAGTGAATGCGGCAGCTTTAATCTCAGCGATTATACAAACCTCGGAGTCGGCGATAAGATAAATGATAACTGGGTAGTCGTAAAGAAGGAAAACAATATCTTTATGGAGATTAAGGGAACATTTACAATTGACGATGATTATAATGACGTTGTTATAACAGTAAATGCTGATGATAATTCAAGAAACACTGCTGACACATTGCAGAGTGAGGAATTCACCGTTGACAAGACTGATCCTGTAATTGAGGTCGATATAAACGATGGAATCGATAACACCAATTACTACAGTCCGCAGAATCCTCCCGTTATCAATATCAAAGTCACAGAGCGCAACTTCGATGAAGCTCTTATTAATACAACAATAAGAAATACATTTGGCGATTCAGTGCCTGCTGTACACTTTGAAGATGTTCAGGGTTCCAAAACCGAGCACGTTGCAAGACTTCAGTTCGGTGAGGGTGACTTTACTTTTGAGATCAGAGGAACAGACAGAGCAGGTCACAGGGCAGAAGTCAAAATGGACCGCGGCAAGGTCGGAAAGTTCTATGTTGACGGTACAGCACCTGTAGTTACTAACAACTTTGATAAGTTTACTGATAAAAAGACAGGAAACTATCTCAGCAGTGCAAGCAATATCGAGATCACTATTGTCGAGCACAACTTTGATCCCGACAGAACAGGCCTCAGGATCTGGCATAAGGATCCCGGTTCAGAACACGACAACACAGGATTTGAAGACGTAACATATTCAGTAATATCTCACGGCGACTGGAAGTCTGACAACGATACCCATAAGCTTTCTGCAAGACTCAGAAAGGACGGCGTATACAGGATAGAGGTAGCACCTACCGATCCTTCAGGCAACAGTGCAGCTTTACAGAGCACAGAGATATTTGAGCTTGATACTACAAAGCCCGAGGTCAAGGAAAAGAACGGCAAGAGAGTTGACAGTTCAAATGCTCAGAAATTCCTTGATGTATATCCTTCATCGAGGAAGGATGCAGAGAAGCCCAGCGTAGAATTCATGGACGCTAACTTCGACCATCTCAAGTATATCCTGACAGTATACGCTCCGCAGTATAAGAACGGTAAGGAACTGGCAGATATCAGACCTGAGTATATGTATCTTCCCGAAGATAAGGACAAGACAGGAACCATAAAGAGCACAAAGTTTGCTCTCCCCGAATTTGACAAGGACGGTGTATACGCACTGGAGCTCATAGCAGTCGATAAGGCAGGCAATGAGAGCCCGCTCAACTCGAATACTTATATGAGACTTGTCGATACTGATGTACTTGCTTATATTCCTAACAGCAGCATTGTAAGAAAGAGCGGCTGGTACTCGTTCCAGTATGAGAACGGAGATCCTATAAGCAAGAGACCTGATAACTTCAGTGATATCGAGATCGTGGTATTCTCTGAAAAGGATTCTGATGTAAAGATCGTACTCAGGGACTACAACGGCGATGAAAAGGTAACGAACCTCAAATCAAATGATGATGCAAGTATGTACGGGGTAAATATCTCGAGATTCATTCTCGGTTCAGATTACTTCAAGAAGAACTTCCAGGACGATACCGATACAGAGCTTTATCTGTCGGTAAAGAACAAGAATTCAAGAATAGACCTTGGAAGACTCCATATCGATAACATCGAGCCCAGCTGTACACTTCCCAAGACATTCAAGTCATGGAAGTGGTTTATCGGAAGCAAGCCGCGTACAATAACTGTAAGCAACATTGACGAGCAGCTCGAGATGGAGAACTGTAAGGTATATGATAACGGCAAGGAGATCCCATTTGATTATTCTTCTGATAACAAGAGCCTTTCCTTCGAACTTGAAAAGGGCTGGCACAGTGTTGGCGTCAAGCTTGAGGATGAAGCAGGAAACGTTTACAGTATACAGGAGATAGATAATCTTTATATCGGATATTTCTGGCTGTGGATCATAATAGCTTCAGCCGCACTTCTTGCAGCAATTATAGCATTCATCATAATAAGGATCAGAAAGAAGAAACTTTACTGATAAAAAAGCACCTGTTTTTACAGGTGCTTTTCCTTTGCAAAAAAATTCCCCGCTTGTGCGGGGAATTCCGATATATTATTTCTTTTCCGAGGGCTTGGTGTATTTTCCTTCTTTGAGAGCCTTTATATTCTCCTCGGTAACATCGTTATCGAGTCCGAGAACATAGGCCTTGCCCTTTTTGCTTTCCTTTACTGTCTTTTCATAAGTGCTCTTATCTGTTTCTTCACCGTTGATCTTGTATACAACAGTAACATTCTCATCCTGTTTCTTGCTGTTTTCGTTGTTGCCGTAGCTTATACCCGCTTCGAATTTGTATACATTATTGAAGGAATAGAAGCTTCCTGCGGAATAGCTCGGATTATCGTATTCTGTAAGGAGCAGGTTCTTTTCGGGATAGTACAGGATAGTTCCGTCTGTACCGAAGCTGCCGACGGGAACAGGACATCCGTTCCATGCGTAAACGTCAACATACGGTGCATAGGGAGCGCCGCCCGAAACGAAGAGCTCGGGAATTTCATCACCGTTTATGTCCATAAGTGAGTAGAAGTTATTATCATATTTCTTCTTGTATTTGAGGTAGTCTGTAAGTACGGCGCAGAACGCTTCCTTCCAGTCGTCCATTTCGCCTAAAGCAGCATTTATTATGTCGTCATCGAAGCTGTGGTCTGTACCCATTGATTTGATGAAGCCGTCAAAGAGATTGTTGTATTCTTCATTGTACTGATTATCGGAAACGACCTGACCGTTGACCTTGCACTCATTGCTTGTCATCTGGAAGGTATATACATTGGCAAGCTTTGAATTCTTGAGGCGGTAGACCTGAACGTCCTGTACCTGGTTTTCATAATCATACTTATAGGTTGCCAGCAGGCTTCTTTTCATGCCGTAGAGAAGATCACCGCATTTGGTGATAGGTTCGAATTCGGTGTATGTATTGTCAATATTCAGACTTCTTATAAGATAGGTCTTATCGTCTGAAGAACCGTATGATATTATGAGCTCAGGTATCTTGTCATCGTTTATATCGTAGATACTGAAGCGTGCTGTTTCACCGAAATTTTCCGACTTCTTGAAATCATTCAGAGCGGAACGGTAAAGAGAGCTCCAGCTGACATTCTCCACGTTGCTCATATCTATCTCATTGCCAATCACGGGAGCCTCATAGGATGTATCTATACCCTGCTCGCCGGTGGCCTCGGGTATAATATCGTCAGTTGTGGCTTCTGTAGCAGCATTGTTGCCTGATGCCTGATTATTCACAGCAGAGCCACCCGATGAGCTTTTGCTGTTGTTTTTATCTGAACAACCGCATAAAAGAGCGGTTATGCACACAAGTGCAAGAATTTTTTTCATAGTTAGACCTCCGAAAAATGATCTATAAAATAATAATTCTTTATACATTATAGCATATTAAAATGAGTTTGTCATCACACTTCTTGCGATTTTCGCTAATTTTTCACTTTCCTAACGCCTTGAATACAAAAGGTCAGTATGATATAATTTAATAAAAATAGTTTTTTTTAAAGACTTTTTAATCTTCTGTGTGATATTATATTATCAGTGAAACGAACATCGGAGGGAAATGATATGTTTTTCAAGATGCTGAAAAACGACCTGAAATGCAAAAAAGGTCTTAATATTATAATATTTCTGTTCATAGCAATAGCATCTGTACTGGTATTCGTGGGTTCCGTGCAGATATACTCCAACCTTGCACGCAGCACCACTGCGGAGAAAATGTGCAGGCCTTCGGATTTCATTCTCGGTGCAGTGAATTATTATTCGGATAATGAAGACGATTATAAAAGCATAGAGCCATTCCTTGACACCCATGACAATGTAAAGGAATGGACAAAGACGAGAATGTTCAGGGTTAACAGCCGCAGCGTTGATTTCCCAGATTTTGATGAGGAGAAGGGATACTCTGAAAAAAGCACCAGTTTTTTTTCGATGCTTCCGCGTGATTTTGATCTGGTGTATGATCTGAATGACAAGCCCTTTTATGTGCCCAACGGCTGTATAGCGTTGTCTGTATCAACGAGGGACGAGACAGGCGTAAAGATCGGCGATAAGGTCAGGTATACCTCGGAAACGGGAAATATCTATGAGCTTGAGGTCTGCAATTTCTTCAAGAATAACAGTATAAAATATCTGGAACGTTTTATCGTATCTGACGATGATTATGAGGTGCTCAGCGCAGGCAAAGTCAATTCGGACACAGTTTACTGCATCAGGATGAATAAATGCGATTACGGCAGGATAGAGGCACTTTTCAGGGATATGGAAAACGATGAGAGTATTAAAGCCGGATATTACGGCATAGCAAATGCCATTACTTTCAGCGATGAGCTTATGATCACGGAGTTAATCTCCTTATTCGTTATAATAACCAGTATCTTCCTTATAACCATTATCTTCATGACTATCCGCTTTACTATGGTTGCAGAACTGAAGAATGAAGAGAAGGAGATAGGTATGATGAAGGCTCTCGGAGTGGATTCTCTCCGCTTCCGCTGGCTGTTTGCAGCCAAGTATATAGCCTTCGCCGCTGTCGGTGGCATCATAGGCATAGCAGCGGGACTGCCGCTGTCGTCGAATGTAGTGAATATGTTCGGTCCGGACTGTATCCTTCCCGAGCGCTGGCAGATGATACTCATAGGCGTAGTATCGGTATCTGTTATTATATTACTGATGATATTTTTCTCACTGCTGGTAATGCGCAGGATAAATAAAATATCAGTAATAGATGCCATACACGGTGAGAACCACGGCGAACGCTTCAGCAAGAGCGCTCCCATGTTCCTTCACAGGCGCAAAAGAATGTCGGTGCCTCTTTTTCTCGGACTCAGCGATGTTCTGGGACGCTTCAAGAGGTACATATTCCTTGTGATAGCCTATACTCTGGGAGCTGCCATCGTACTGCTCGTATTCAATGTGCGCAACAGCTGTATTTCCGTTGAATATACAAAGACATGGCTTATCCATACTCTGGATTTTGAGCTGGATCTGTCAAATGATTTTTATGATGATATCAGTAAAGAAGCAGACAAGAACGGAGAAAACATCAGTGATGTACTGAACAGGAGAATGGCCGAAAACAATATACCTGCACATATTGAGTACTTTTATGCGACCGACGGCGAAATGGAGTATAAGGACACCATAAAGTCCTTCAATGTATTATGGCAGAAAGGACAGCCCGAAAAGTTCGATTACAGGAAGGGCGGAAGAGCTCCGAAGCTGGCAAATGAAGCGG
Organism: Ruminococcus flavefaciens 007c; assembly: GCF_000571935.1. Classification (GTDB taxonomy): domain Bacteria; phylum Bacillota; class Clostridia; order Oscillospirales; family Ruminococcaceae; genus Ruminococcus; species Ruminococcus flavefaciens_F. The sequence continues at coordinate 33,933 of NZ_ATAX01000037.1, forward strand.
CAATGAGTGCCTTTACCGCAGAAAAACTGGGCGTTCAGATCGGTGATGTGCTTAAGATAAAAATAGAAGAGAACAATGAGGATAAAACAGGTTTGGAGCTCAAAGAAAAGGAGATCGTTATCACGGGAATATTTGATTATATGGAAAACGGATACCCTGTACTGATAATGGGCGACGAATACGATGAAGGCTACAAGTATGGAACAAACTGGACAGGCTGGGTCATAGACGCTCCGAGATCCGAGCATCCTGCCGTACTGGATCAGCTCCGTGAGGTATTCGGCAGCGAGATCGTAATGGATCAGAGGCAGGCTTTACTGAACTCAATGGATAGGTTTGACAAGCTCTTTGAAGTCCTCGAAAAGGTGATGACTTCGGTTGTTGTGTTCGTACTTATACTGATCACTTATCTTTATGTGAATATATTCATATCCGAAGAGGCATCCGAGACCGCCTTGCTCAAGAGTATGGGCTTCCTCGGAGGAACAGTGAAGAGAGCATATATTATAAGAATGGCTGTGCTGGTGGTGATCTCCGTAATACTTGGAGAGATCATAATCTGGAGCCTGGGCTCAAAGCTTTTCAATCTTTTCCTGAGACAGTATGACGCTACAGGAATGAAATTCTTCTTTGAGTTTCCAATAAGCTTTGTTCTGATACCTGCGCTCATTGCGGGAACTGTGCTCCTGACGACATGGGCGACCTCAAGGGGAGTACGCAATATCGAAATATGGAAAATATCCGAGGAATAAGGGAGATCAAAAGATGAGTACGATTTTATCCGTAAAGGAGCTATGCAAGACCTATATCATAAAGAAATACAGCAACAATGTGCTTAGAAATGTCAGCTTTGAGCTTGAAGAGGGAGATTTTATCACCGTTATGGGCCCAAGCGGAAGCGGTAAATCCACTCTTCTCTATACTGTCAGCGGCATGGACAGCATGACCTCGGGCAAGGTGGAGTTTAACGGCAGGGATATAGGTTCCATGAACCGCAAGGACCTTGCAAAGCTCAGACTGAACGAAATGGGATTCATTTTCCAGCAGATGTATATGATGAAGAAGCTGTGCGTTTTTGACAATATCGTGCTTCCTGCATATCAGGCGGGAACGGATCATAAGGAAGCCAACAAACGTGCGGAGGGGCTCATGCGCAGCCTTGACATCATAGACATATCCGAGCACAGCATCAACGAGGTCTCCGGCGGACAGCTCCAGAGAGCCTGCCTTTGCAGGGCGTTGATAAATTCTCCGAAGCTGCTGTTCGCAGACGAGCCCACAGGCGCTCTTAACTCAAAAGCCGCAGCAGATGTTATGAACCAGCTGGTAAATGCCAATCGCAGCGGCGCAAGTATAATGATGGTATCTCACAGTATCAAGGTTGCTGCTATGAGCGATAAGGTCATATACCTTATGGACGGTGATATTCAGGGCGAACTCGAGTTGGGCAAGCTCCTGGATGACGGTGAGCTGGTTTCAAGAGAGCGCAGACTGAGCAGCTGGCTCATGGAGCAGGGCTGGTAAGGAAGTGATATGGGTATGAAAAGGATATTATCTTCCGCTGCGTCTCTGATAATGGCGGCAGCGGTATTGACCGGCTGCGGAAGGACAAACGGCTATGAGGGATTTACCGTGCCCGACCAGGGAGGAAGCACTCTTCAGCCTGTGGATACCTGCTTTATGGAGAACCATTATGAGGGAGTCCCGCCTAAGAAGGAAAAGGTCACGAGAAGTGTTAGCTCCGCGGACGGACTGTGCAGGATAGACTGCATGGAGAGTTACTATGATGTTACTCTCGATTACGAAAAGGGAAGCAGCAAGGAGGTCGGCGCAGCCTATGCAGAGGCTCTGCTGGCTGTATACCCTGATTATCAGCAGATGTGCGAGTCTTATATCTATGAGAATATCAAGGCGGAATTTAACGACCTCAAGGGGGATTATTCAGCGATCGGACAGAGAGTCGAGAACTTCTACAATGCTCTCTGCCATGATTACAGGCAGGAGCTTGACGGCTTTGCCGAAGGGATCAGTGGGGATTCACAGGGATTAAAGGAGGATGGTATCATCAGCCACGACGAAGCGATACTGATGCAGTTTATACCTGATGTGCTCAGGGTAACTTCATGCAGTGCGCTGTCGGCTGACGGTAAGACCACAGCGACAGGTGAACGCATAACCTGCCGTGTGCTGGAATGGATGTTGGGGAGCGACAATCAGATATGCCGTGCTCATGCGCTGGTACATATGAAAAACGGGGATAAAAGCTATGTATCGGTAACATACCTCGGCTTTATGACTATACTGACTGCGGTGAACGAAGACGGGCTCATGTTGGGGGAGCTTGACGTAGGCAGTAAAAAGATGGTAAAATATATCTGTGAGGGCAGGAAGAGCTACACATATGATATGAGATATGCCATTGAGAATTTTACGAATGCACGTGAGGCGGCTGAATACCTTACGGCCAATGCAGAAAAGTATCCATACTGTGTGAATATTCTTGCCACTGACAAAAAAGACGCTTTCGTGGCTGAGCTTTGCGTTACCGATGAGGACGGAACTTCCGTTGTACGTGACAGTTCCACAGAGCTGAACAATGGAGTAAAATGGGACGATCCGAATTACCTCTGCGCGGTAAACTCCTTTGCGGCTAAGGGAAATGCCGACGAGCTGGTCTTTATCAAGAACAACAGGATAAGATGGGACAGATACAATCAGCTTTTCAGCGGGCAGAAGGATATAACTATCGGCCGCTTCAAGGAGCTGATGACCTGTGAGAAGACGGACAATGTGATAACACGCATAAGAAGTAAAGGCATGGTGCATATGGTCATTGCCGATTATTCCACAGATACATTGCAGGCTGTACTCACAGGTAAGGACGGAGTTGTTGCAAGTCCTGAGTTCATTGACCTCGGTTCATGGAAGTGATATACACAGGAGAAAATAATGGCAGATATTCTTATAGTTGAAGACGATCCCGAGATGGGGCGGCTCGTAACGGATTTCATGGAGAAGGAGGGCTTTTCGGTCAGGCTGTGCAGAGCCGCCGAAGATGCCCTGGAGCTGTTTGATAAAGAGCACTTCGGAATGGTGCTGCTGGATGTTATGCTGCCTAAGATGAACGGGTTCGAGACCTGTGCGGAGATACGAAAAAAGCAGGATATACCAATACTTATGATGAGCGCTATGACAGACGAGGAGAGCAAGCTGCTTGGATACGAAACAGGTGCGGACGATTATATCGACAAGCCCTTTTCTGTAAGGGTGCTGACAGCTAAGGTAAGAGCACTTATGAAGCGCAACAGGACTGACGAACAGGGGGATATTATCAGCGGTCAGGGCATTACTCTTGATGCGGTATCGAGGCGTGTCACCAAGGACGGAAAAGAGCTGAAGCTGAATGCCAAGGAATATGAACTGCTTTACTATTTCATGCAGCATCAGGGCGAGGCACTGTCAAAGGAGGATCTTTTCAATGCAGTATGGGGCTGTGACTGCTTTACCGAACCAAGCACGGTAAGCGTTCATATACGCTGGCTGAGAGAAAAGATAGAGAACGATCCAAATTCTCCCGGTATCATAAAGACCGTATGGAAGGTCGGATACAGGTTCGGTGAGCAGAAATGAAGAGATTTTTGTCTGTATTTCTTATATTTACACTGGTTTTCGTTGCCGTTGCAACAGGCTTCAATATAATATGCAGAAGACTGTCCGAAAAGCGCGTGACCAGCTGTAATGTTGCCGTCAACAGGATAAACAGCGAAATAACCGCTGCCTATGACGGAAAGGCAGAATCCTGCGAGGAGTTCATATCCAAGCATATGCAGGGATGGGAAAAGACCTACGGCAAGGACGCTCCGGATAGTATAAGCTTTATTGCGGCCGATGAAAAAAGCGGCGTTTTCCGTTCGGCAGCAGGCAAAAACAGTGCGGTCTGCGCTGTATATGACAGCAAGGGCGATGTCTGCGGATTTGTGGAGTATACCTACAACGAAAGAGTTTTCCCCGAGATCTTATGGTTGGTAAACGGCTTGATGGTGCTCTGCTATCTGCTAATGATCGCAGTGCTTTCATATGTAAGCTTCGCCATCCTGAAGCCCTTCCGCAAATTCTCGGAATACCCCGAGAAACTGGCGCGTCTGCGCGATATACAGAAGCTTCCCGAGAGCAGGAGCCGCTATTTCGGCAGATACATATGGGGAATGAATATGCTCTCAGATGTTCTGGCAGCAGGCGGAAAAAGGATAAACACCCTGGAGGGCGAGCATCAGAAGCTGGTTACCTCCATAGCCCACGGAGTAAAAACTCCTCTGGCCAATATAAAGCTTTATACCGATGCTGTCCGCACGGGGCTGTATTCGGATAAGGGCATGACAGAGGATATTGCGGATAAGATCGATTTCAATGCGGAAAAGATCGAGGCTATGGCCGAGGAACTCATGGCGGCTTCAAATTCTTCCCTGGGCGGCTATGACATAGAGATAGAGCGTTTCCCGGTCAATGAGCTGGCTGATCTTATAAGAGAAGAGTTTTCGGACAGAATGGCACTTAAAAGGATACCATTTAATGTGGAATGTACTACTCAGGCAATAATGGAAAGCGACAAATACGCCCTTTTCAGAGCTGTAAGCCAGCTTCTGGAGAATGCTGTGAAGTATGGTGACGGAAGCGGTATTTATGTAAATATCATGCGTCAGGACGACGGTTTCAGTATATCAGTAAAGGACAGGGGAGTGCTTCTGCCGGAAAATGAGATACCTTATGTGTTCAGGAGCTACTGGCGCGGCTCAAATGCTGCCGATGTGGAGGGCAGCGGTATAGGTCTGTATGTGGTGCATGAGACTGTCAAGGCACTGGGCGGAAGCGTTCATGCACGTATTATAGATGAGACCTCCGAAATGGAGTTCGTTATATACATAGAGAATTGATAAAGAACAAAGAAGTGATATACACCACCGCAGGATACGTGATCCTGCGGTTTTTTATTGGTATGATCAGAAGATGTTGGTAAAAAATACCAATGACAACGTGCAGTGATAAGGCACCGATTGTGCAGATATACAATTCTCTACAAAAACCACAATATTGTATTGACAACTAATATTATACGTCGTATAATATTATCAGAAACTAAATATTACAACTCATAAAATACTATATAGTTTCAGAAAGGAGCGTAAATATGGGTTTTTCAATCAACGCAGGCCTTCTCGATGCCATGGTCCTGTCGATAGTGCAGAATAATGACACCTACGGCTACGAGATTACTCAGTACCTGCGCAGAGCGGTGGACATTTCCGAATCTACCCTTTATCCGGTACTGAGACGATTGCAGAAAGGTGAAATGCTCGAAACCTATGATAAGGAGTTTATGGGCAGAAACCGACGATATTACCGCATTACCACAAAGGGGAACGATTCTCTGGAGGAGTACAGAGAGGAATGGCGGAACCATAAGAAAAAAATAGACAGTATTTTATTGAATGAGGGAGCTGAAAACCATGAACAAGCTTGAATTTCTTACCCGTCTCAGAAATAGTCTGGAAAGAGGCGGTCTTAATCCTGATGACATTAACGATGCGCTTTCATATTACGAAGAGGTTTTTCTTGATGCAGGCTTCGGTAATGAAGAGGAGACAGCTGCTTCTATGGGTTCGCCTGAGGAAGTCGCTGTAAATATCCTCCGTGAAAGCGGTATACACGTAGGCGGTGCGCCTGTTATGCCTCCCCAGAGACAGGGAGCTCCTCAGCAGCAGGGATCTTACGATAACGGTTACGTCCCTCCCAAAAAGAAGGCTTCCGGCGGGGCAATCGCACTCGGAGTTATCCTTGGTATACTCACATTCCCGATATGGCTGCCTGTACTCATTATAGTTGTAGTCGTACTCTTTACGGCTATCATAGTACTGGCTTCACTGATCTTTGCTATCATCGCAGCAGCTGTTGGCCTTATCATCGGCGGAATTGTTACATTGTTTGAATTCCCTGCTTTAGGTATGATAGCTCTCGGCCTCGGGCTGGTGCTTACAGGTATTGTAATGCTTATCTGCAAGCCTGCTTTCGGCGCAGCAATACCTGCAATGGGCAGAGGTATAAAGAGATTCTGCGGCTGGCTTGCAGGTCTTTTCAAAAAAGGAGGAAAAGAAAATGTCTGATAACAATAACAACATTGTACAGGGACAGGCTGACACAGCAGTAAAGAAGTCAAACGGAAGCCTCTGGGCAGCATTGATATGTATCATTCTTGGCCTTGTCATAGCCCTTGTGGGATATATAATGCTCAGGAATACCGATACCAAGAAATACTATAAATTCAAGGATTACAGCAACAGCTTCAGCGCAGAGACTGTAAAAAACCTGGATCTGGATATAGAATGGGCAGATCTTATCGTGGAAGCAAGTCCTGACAACAATATAAATATCGAGGCCAAGGATGTTCCCGAGAAATTCGAGGCGTCCGTATCGGGAGACACCTTCAGGGTGACCTTCGGTTCATCAAGAGTGAATTTCATTCCGTTTTCTACTGTTTTCAGCAGCAGCAAGGTAGATCCCGTCATAAGATTACAGCTGCCTGCTCAGGCTTATGAGAGCTTTAAGCTTGATCTTGGCGCAGGGGATAACAAGATCAGCGGCATCAATTGTAATGATCTGAAAATAGAATGCGGTGCAGGAGAAGTTACTGTCAGTCAGATACGCTGTAAGAACGCAAATATCGACTGCGGTGCGGGAAGCTTCAATATTATCGCCATGAACTGCGAGGACAAGCTGGATATTGACGGCGGAGCAGGCGAGATCAGAATACTTGAGACTGTTCTCGGCGGTCTCGACCTCGATCAGGGCGTTGGCGAGTTTTCATTCAGGGGTACTATCAACGGCGATATTGACGCTGACGGCGGAGTTGGAGAGATGACCTTCAACCTTACGAATCCTGCCGGAGATTTTGAGGGCAAAAACAGTAAGTACAAGTTGGATATTGACACAGGTATAGGCTCAAAGACTGTAAACTATGATGTTTCAGAATAAATGCCATGCTTGACCATACTGAGATAAAAAAAGGCGACAGAGTCCGTCATCGCCTTTTCGGAAAAGGGACTGTGACGGATACACTTTCGCTGGGGGATGATACGGTGGTTACCATAGAGTTCGACAGCGGAGTCACAAAAAAACTGTGCGTTGTCGTGTCAGACCTTGAGTATGCCGACGATATGCCTGAACAAAAGAATTCTTAATACATGATATAGTTTAAATATTGGAGCCGCAGGACAAAGGACTGCGGCTCTTTGGGTACAAGCGCGGGATACAGACAAGCCCCGGAGTGTTTTATTATTACACTCCGGGGCTTATCCTTTATATATGCAATATCCTTTGTATCGTTAATGATTTCATAATACAGATCTGACACAGTTCCTGCCTGCTGATTTCGCTGCATACAGAGCTTTGTCCATACGGTCAAAGGTGGAATTGAAATCGTCGGAATCTGTTACAGATGTAACTCCTATGCTGCAGGTTATATGTCCGATCTTACTGAATGTCTCTTCGGAGATCTTTTCTTTCAGGGCTTCTGCTATGCGTATGCTCTCGTCATGGTCGGTTCCGTAAAATACCACAACGAATTCCTCACCGCCCCATCTGCCTGCAACTGCGGTATAATCCTTGACGAAGGCTGATACCGTATCTGCAAAGTGTACAAGGGTGACATCTCCGACAGAATGGCCGAATTCGTCGTTTACACGCTTGAAAAAGTCTATATCCAGTATCATCATGGATATTTCCTGATTGTTCTTTTTCCTGTTTTCTATGGCGTTGCACATCTCTGTCTCTATGCGTCCGTGATTGAAAAGTGATGTGAGCGGATCCTTTGAGGCGAGCTCTTCGTATTTCTTCAGTGTGGACATGAGTTCCTGTGCATTTTCGTGTATATCCTGCACCATGAATACAAATCGGAAGTCGTCCTCATTGCTGGTCTCTGCACGGCTGAATATGAGCTTTACCCATATGTACTTGCCTTCGAGGTTCATCATAAGACAGTCGAAGGAAGCAGTACGTCCCGGAGCGAGGTTCTTCTTCAGGTACTCGGGATCTGTACGCTCGAGAAATACGGGCTGATCGTCAGGCCATATCATGTTTACTATCATCATGCGCCATTCCGAGTATTTCAGCTGCTGGTTCATTACGTCGTCGGAGATCTCTGTAATGCTTATGCTGTTGGTGGTATCCCTGACTATATCGACGTACATTGAGAAGAGGTATGTGTTCTGGATAGTATGTACCTTTTTGTTGGTGAGAGTCTCATCTACATACTGGCTGCTGTCGAGTTCATCGAGTATGAATATATAGAGGTTATCCTTGTTCAGGGGATATATTGTCATCTGTACAACATGAGTTATATCATCGCGTATGATATTTATTCTCTTGCTGTATTTTCCGACAAATTTTCCGAAGGTCGGGATAAATACCTGATAGTCCTCGATAACCGTCTCTTCACTGTTGTTAAGGTGAAACCAGAGTCTTTTTATGAGGTTCTTGTAGCTTCCTTCGTCATTTATATAATCAGCAAAAAGACCGCGTTTGGCAAGCGCTCTGTACTTGTCGGCATCTCCGTCGATAACAATAACGGCGTCAACAGTATCGCCTATATACGACATTACATCTTCAAACGTGAATTGTTCGTAAGACTTGTTATTCACAATCATTCCTCCCAATATGTTTATAGATAATTATATGATAACATATATGGGGTGATAAAATGAGAATATTTTGTTAACTGAAGGGCGCTTTACAGATTATTTGTATTATCCTACAATGTTCGATATGCTTAATTGTGAAAAATGACAGTTGTTCCCCGATCGGTTGGAGAAAACAAACTATGTTACAGTATGAAAAATTTTTTTGAGAAATTACTGAAAAGTACTTGACATCTTATTGCTTTTGTGTTATTATCATAATAGAAATAACAGAGAGGAGAGATGCAATGGTTACTGAAAATGAATTCCTTGCGGAGTATAAGCTCAGCGATTACGAAAGACCTTCCGTGACGGCCGATGTAGCGGCTTTCATGATAAGGTCCGGAGAAAAGACCAGCTACCGCAAAGATCCCGAACATAAGCTTTCGCTTCTGCTTATCAGGAGAGGCGGACACCCGTATAAGGGTATGTGGGCTCTGCCCGGAGGCTTTATGCAGTCAGATGAGACTGTGGAGGAGTGTGCTCTCAGAGAGATCATGGAGGAAACTTCTGTCAGACCTGTCTCTATAATGCCCGTGGGTATATTCAGTCAACCGGGACGCGATCCGAGAGGCTGGATAATCTCAAGCGCCTACGTTTCCATTATCAGCGAGGAGTCAGTAAAGCAGGTGGCCTGCGACGACGCATCTGACGCACAATGGTTCAATGTGAGCTTTGAAGAGGAGGAAGACGGTATCTTCCGTCTCAGTCTCAGCTACGAGGATATTGTCCTGAATGCCGTACTTGCAGAAAAGTCCGCAAGCTTCGGAAGGACCATGTTCGACATAGTGGACAGCGGCTCTCTTGCATTCGATCATGCAGCTATCATCGCTGCCGCTCTTATGGCTCTGAGATCGGCCGCAAAGAGCTTCGAAACCGTCTTTGATTTCCTTCCCGATAAGTTCACGCTGAGCGCTCTTCAGAAGGTGCAGGAAACTATTATGAACGTGTCAATGCTTCCCGCAAATTTCAGGCGTATGGTCAGCAAATACGTGGAGGAAACAGGCGAGTATCTCCGCGGCGACGGCCATAGACCAGCAATGCTTTTCAGACGCCGAAAAACACCTGTAAAATAATATTATCGGAGGAGATGATCTTATGAAAAAGTTTTTGATCGTAGTGGATATGCAGAAGGATTTCATTGACGGAGCTCTTGGCTCTGCGGAAGCCTGCGCAATAGTTCCCGCAGCTGTAAAAAAGATAGCTGAATTTGACGGCGAGATCTTTGCAACTCTTGATACTCACTTTGAGAATTATATGGAAACTGCCGAGGGCAAAAAGCTCCCTGTTCCTCACTGTATAAAGGGTACTGAGGGCTGGAAGCTCAATAAGGAGATCGCTCTTGCCCTTGAGGGGAGAAATTATACGGCAGTTGAGAAGAATACCTTCGGTTCTGTAAAGCTTCCCGAGCTGGTGAAAGCTGCCGCAGGTGATGAAGAAATGTACATTGAGCTCATCGGCCTCTGCACGGATATATGCGTTGTCAGCAACGCTCTGCTGCTGAAGGCAAATTTCCCGGAGACTGCCATTGCAGTGGACGCAGCCTGCTGTGCAGGTGTAACTCCCGCCAAGCACGAGGCAGCACTTGAAACAATGAGAAGCTGCCAGATAGACGTTATCTGAAATAATGACCGGCATATGCCGTTAAGAAAGGAATAAATGCTATGAAGCTTGAACCTATTGTTGTTTCCCTCCTTGATACTGATCTGTACAAATTCAATATGGATCAGGTAATATTCCATAAGCACACAGATCTCTGCGGTCAGTACTACTTCAAATGCCGCAACAAGGGCGTTGTTTTCACTCCGGAAATGGTGCAGGAGATAAACGACCAGATAGATCATCTTTGTTCACTCACCTTCAAAAAGGAAGAGCTGGACTATCTGCGCTCCATACGTTTCATAAAGGACGACTATGTTGAGTTCCTGAGATTATGGCACCCTATCCGCGATTACGTTACAGCCGAGCTTGACGCAAACGGCGAGCTGAATATCGTTGTGGACGGACCTCTGTTCTCGGCTATGCAGTTCGAGATATATCTCCTTGAAATAGTCAACGAGGTATACTTCCGCATGAAGTTCGATTACGAAAAGCTGAGAAAGTCTGCCGAGGAAAGACTTGATGCAAAGATAAAGGCACTGAATGACGGTACCTATACCTTCAAGTTCGCTGAATTCGGCTGCCGCAGAAGACTTTCCCGAGAATGGGAGGACGTTGTGGTAAAGCGTCTTGTTACAGAGACAAAGAGCTGCGTGGGAACTTCAAATGTTTACCTTGCAATGAAGTATAATGTTACTCCGATCGGTACATATGCCCATGAGTTCGTTCAGATGTACCAGGGAATCGATTCCATTCCTCTTGCTTATACAAATCACTATGCCATGAAGGACTGGTATGATGAATATGACGGTGATAACGGTACAGCTCTGACGGATACTATCACGACTGATCTTTTCCTGAAGGATTTCAATCGTTCCATGGTAAATAACTATACGGGAGTCCGCCATGACAGCGGTGATCCCTATGAGTGGGGAGAGAAGATAATCGCACATTACAGAAAGTACGGCGTCGATCCCGCCACAAAACTGCTGCTGTTCAGTGACAGTCTTGATTTTGACAGGGCTCAGAAGCTCCACGAGTATTTCTGCAGCAAGTCAAAGGTATCCTTCGGTATAGGTACATTCTGCTCCAATGATACAGAGGAGGACGCTCTCAACATCGTCATCAAGCTGCAGTATGTAAACGGACGTCCGGTAGCAAAGCTTTCGGATACTCCCGGAAAGGCTATGTGCAGAGATGAAGAGTACCTCGAGTACCTCAAGAGTTCTGTGGAGTTCAGACTGAAAAGAGAACAAGACAAAAAATAATTTATAGCTGGTTAAATCCTTTACCCGCCCGAAGCAGTTCTGCACTGCTTCGGGGCATACTTATACCTGCATATCGTAGAGTTAACAGAATATTTACAATCTTATCCGCACCTTTTGTGCTCTGATACGTTATAATTAATATCAGAAAAAATATTCCGAAAAGGAGGATGATTTATGAAACTGAAGACAAAGCTGCTGACCATTCTGACAGAGGCTGTAATGATTACTTCCGCAGCAGCTCCGTCCCTCACGGAGGCTTATGCTGAGGAAATTTCCACAGGCAATATCCGTGCGGCGGATTATACGGAAGACTACAGCGTGGATAGTTTTCCCGACTGGGTGCCATCAGACTTCGCATCGGCTGTTGAATTCGGTAATAAATACGGTGAAGTGCTGATCAAGGACGGTTATATCTGCTGTGTTCACAGAATGAAGGATAACGGTCGGGGCCTTACGAAAAGTATAAGTTCTGTCAATACGGTCAATTACAATGAGCAGGAAAACTTTCAGGTTCTTGATAAAACATTATGTTTCCCGACTTATGATGAGAATACGGAAGGCTCCTACGAAGAATATCTTGCACAGCTGAAAAAGCTTGGTGTGAGTGAAAGAGATATGGAATATGTTGATAAGAGTATCTGTTACGGTGTCGATGTATTCAAGCCCGCGAATTCTATATTAATCAACCTTGCATGGACTGACGATATTGATTCGCCTTATACGGCAAATGCTGATAATTGCAGAAGTTTCATATTTATCTGTGATGAAAACGGAGACATCACAGAGAAGGACGAGTGGGGATGGATTCCAGACAGCATTACCGAGGCAAGGGAATACATAGAAAACAATGGAGTGGTTTCGATACACGGTAAATACATCGTTTTCTGTTTCGTTACAAGCGCCTGCAGCTTTGAGACTTCTCAGGAGGGAGTTCCCGAGATCCGCAAGAGCAAGGAGTATAATATTGGCTCTCATGCGGTAATGCCTATGCTGGGTGAAAAAAATGCAAGGATAATCCTATATGAAGCTTCAAAGCCCGGAACAGCTACTTTGAAGTTGAATTACAGTGGCGGTGCAAGCAAGTACGAGCCTCAGAGAGAGAACGAGTATTCATTCAGCTTTGATGTTGATCTTATGCCAAGCTTCATCGGTAAGGAGGAATGTGACAAGCCCGTTCTTGGAGACTGCAATGGCGACGGTGTATTCGGTATTTCCGACGTTGTGCATTTCCAGAAGTGGATGATCGGCGCAGTTTCTCTTAAAAAAGCTGAAAATGCTGATATGAATAAGGACGGAGAGCTTGACATATTCGATCTTATAAATATGAAAAAGCAGCTCATAAACGGAACCTCTGAGTTCAGCGGCATAGTGGCTGATCCGAAGCCGATGCTTGCTGTAATCTACTTAAACCGTGCCTGGGGGCTGAGCAGGCGAGTAACTGTATACGATGAGAACGGAACAGGCTATTCATTGGATCAGACAGCTTTTTCAAAGAATTCCGAAATTGATTTCGACGATTTTTACCCTGTAATGGGAGATAATACCGATTGGTACGACAAAATGAAGGCTGTTATGGAGTCGCCTTATGCTAAGAAGACAAGAATATCTGATGAGAGCACCATCAGGGCAAGAAAGATGTCTGCTGATATAGATAAATACGTTGGCAGTGAACTGGGCGAATTCATGGGAATGTACAATGATTACGGAATGAACCAATATTATCTTATCGGCAGCGGGAAGAATGGCGATCCTGAGTTTGTGAATTTCTTTGCTTACGGTGATATGGCGGGTATAAGCACTAATAAGGAGCTTAAGGATTTTGCAAAGTATCTCGGTTATTCAAATGATATTATTGAATCATACCAGCTGACTTTTTTTAAATATAACAGCGCTGTAACATAATTACATATTCATTTTCAAACAGGATTTTTCCATGATCTGAAAGCATATGCAGGCAGTACTTCGTTAAGAGGTGCTGCCTGCACTTTTTATACTGTGTCTGACTCTACGGAACGTGGATTGACTCAGGGACTGCTGTGGGTTATAATAGAGGTATGAGGTGCACGGGAGCAGGATAAATACTATCAGAGGTGATATTATGGATCAGATCAGAACAGGAGAGCTTATCAGACGGTTAAGAATGGAAATGAAGCTCACTCAGAAGGAGCTTGCTGAAAAACTGAGTGTAAGTGACAAGGCTGTATCAAAGTGGGAAAGCGGAAAGGGCTGCCCTGATATATCACTGCTTTACGGTCTTGCGGAGATATTTGGCACCGACATAAATGTGCTGCTTTCAGGAGAGCTGGAAAAAAATGAAAGTGAGAAAGGAAATATGAAAAAACTGAGATTTTATATATGCAGAAAATGCGGAAATATCATAACCTCTACATCAGAGGCGGCGGTTACCTGCTGCGGCAGCAGGCTTACTGCGGAGGAGCCCAGAAAAGCTGACGAGAACGATGCCCTGGTGCTGGAGGACATAGGCGGAGAATGGGCTGTATCTTCATCTCATCCAATGACCAAGGAGCATTATATCTCCTTTGTGGCCTATGTCAGGGACAGCGCCGCAATGATATATAAGATGTATCCCGAGTGGGATCTTCAGTTTATCATGCCGATGTACCGTTCGGGAAGGCTGCTGTGGTTCTGTACAGAGCACGGCCTGCTGTACCGTGATATAAAGCCGTGAAGATCAAACAGCACTGAAAGGCACTTCTGATATTCAGAAGTGTCTTTTTATCTGAAAAAGTATATTGACCTTTATCCTGTAATCGTTTATAATGTATTTGAACGGGGCGCACTGCGCGTATATTCCGTTGATATTCAGCTGACAAAACGTCAGGAACAGGAGGGAACAGTATGAAAAAAGCTTCATTGAAGCATCTTGAGCGCAGAATAATTGCTGCTTCCACAGCTGCAATAAGCATTGCAGCTTTTTCTCCGTCAATTGCAAATGCCGATTGTCTCGGGCAGAATGATTTTGATAATGATGTGGGACTGCCGTGGCACATTGAATGCTCAGCACCCGCAGAGCAGAATTTCAATATCAGCGGCGGAAGCTATAATGTCACTATACTTAATCCCGGAGGAAGCAGCAGAGGCGGAGTTTCAAGAGGGGACTGCTCTTTTGCTCACAGGAATATCCATATTGAAAAGAATCATAAATACAGGATACACTGGGAGGTAGAGGCTTCATGTGCGGGAGAGCTACATACCGAGATCAATTGTGCGGGTACGGATTACGGTGCGGATGAAGATGATTATTTTGAGGGCGTATGGCAGAACAACAGCGAATCATGGAATAGGGGCTGGGATAATGTCAGGATCAACAAGGGGAAAAACTCTTTTGACTGTGAATTTGTTGCCGAAAAGACATTGGAAAATGCAGAATGGGTATTCCATTACGGCGGAGCAGGCACCTATCAGTCCATGGATTGTTTCCCCGAGGGTACAAGTCTTAAATTCGATAATCTTACCTTGGAATGTGATACCTGCGGAGATACATTCAAGAGCAGAAAGGTCACTCCGTGTCTGTGGAATCCATCAACTGATCTGGGTATAGTTAAGCCGAAGAACAATATCAGGCTGAATCATTTGGGTTATTATCCCACATCTCAGAAAAATGCCACATATGCCGTATCGGAGATGCTGTCAGATCCTGTTGATTTCTTCATTGAGGACGGATACGGAATGGTCGTTTACAGAGGCAAGGGCAAGCCCCTTGGATTTGACAAGGAGGCAGGGGAATATTGTCAGATACTGGATTTTTCAGAACTGAAAACTCCGGGAAGGTATTATATTTTTGTGGGAGATGGTGAAGGGAATATAGGTGGTTTTGCGAATATCAGCCATGAATTCACCATAGGCAATGATATTTATGACGGTCTACTCAGAGATGCGATGAATTACTACTATCAGAACCGTTCTGGAATGGATGTTAAAAAGCAGTACATCACATCGGATACTTCAGATAACAAACTTTATCATAAAGCCTTCAATGAAAAGGACGAGGCTTTTGTGCAGGAGAGCTGGCAAAGGTCGTATGATAAACGGTATAACGGTTCGAAGCTGTGTAATATAGACGTTACGGGAGGCTGGTATACAAGTTCCAACTTCTCAAAGAACGTGATAACAGGTGCAAATGCTGTCTGGCTTCTTCAGAATATGTACGAGAGATCAAAGGTAAAGGGTATGGACAGCAAATGGAAGGACAATCAGTCCATGCTGATACCTCAGGAGTATGATGTATACGACAGCGGAATAAACGGTACTGGGACTCCCGATGTTCTTGACGAGGCAAGATACGAGCTTGAATGGAT
The DNA here is from genome assembly GCF_000571935.1 of Ruminococcus flavefaciens 007c. Lineage (GTDB taxonomy): Bacteria > Bacillota > Clostridia > Oscillospirales > Ruminococcaceae > Ruminococcus > Ruminococcus flavefaciens_F. The sequence continues at coordinate 49,845 of NZ_ATAX01000037.1, forward strand.
GTTCGGGATGATAGTTGATCCGGAAAAGGATAAAATATGGGGAGATACCTGTGCGGATATGGTATATCACGAGGTAAACGATCACAGATACTGCGGAGTGTATGATATTGATCCCTTGTCATATCAGAATGATGAGGAGATAGTCCGCATAGTAAGACCGCCCACATATGCTGCTACCTTTGATATGATAGCCTGTGCAGCACAGGCTTCACGTCTGTGGAATGGTATTGACGACGCATTTGCGGACAGGTGTCTTGAACAAGCTGAAAAGTCATGGAAGGCATTATTTGAAAAACGCAGTAAATGGTATATGGTCAGAAATTCCTGGGAACGAGATCCTCAGTTTGCGCCCGATATGTTTTATGTATACAGCGAAGTATATGGCGATACCGATGTTATGGATGAGGCATACCGTGCAGCCTGCGAGCTGTTCTCCACCACAGGTAATAAGGAATACTATGACTTCCTGAAGGATTACGACGCAAACGGCGAGGATAATGAACACAAAAAGGCCTTTGATATTCGACTGGCTGATGAAAAATCAAATTCTCATTTCAATGCTTTTGATAATACCAGCATCTCGTCTATGGGCACACTGACTCTTATGCTCAGTGATAATACACCTGCTGAGGACAAGAAAGTTATCTCGGAAAATATCCGTAAAGCAGCAGATATGCTGATCAGCAGGGAAAACAGTTCTGCAAACGCTATGGGTGTTCCGTATCGGCAGTTTTTTAAGGATGAAACTACCGGTATCGGAGAAGGTTTTTGCGGGTATGAATACGGTTCAAATTCTTTAGTTGCAGATAATGCCGTTATAATGGCCTATGCTTACGATCTGGACAGAGATGTGAAGTACATGAACGGCGTTACTGCGGCTATGGACTATCTCTTTGGCAGGAACGGTCTCGGTGTATCCTATATCACGGGATACGGTCCGTACAATGTAAGCAATCCTGCTCACAGATACTGGAAAAAAGAGATAGATCATTCTTATCCCAAGGCTCCCGCAGGCGTAATGGTAGGCGGTCCGAATTCAGGAGTCGAAGACGTTTATGTGGGCGGTCTGGGGATTAGAAGAGGGGATCTGGCTCCACAGAAATGCTATGTCGATTCTGTGGAAGCGTGGTCTGTTAATGAGACTTCTCCTTTCTGGCAGGCAGCCCTCGTATGGAATGTATCCTTCCTTGATGACGAAATGAGCGGAGAAACTCCCGTAACAACAACTTCCGTCACTACAGTCACATCAACGGCCATAACTGTCACAACGACTTCTTCCACCCATGGATCTGCTGTAAAGTACGGCGACGCCAACTGCGACGGAAATGTTGATTTGTCCGATGCTATCCTTATAATGCAGGCACTCGCAAATCCCGATAAATACGGTATCGGCGGCACTGCGGAAAAGGCTCTTACCGATCAGGGGAGACTCAATGCAGATGTGGATCCTTCCGTCAGCGGACTTACAGGAGATGATGCTCTGCGTATCCAGCTTTTCCTCATAAATAAGGTCAGCTCACTTTATCCCGAAGCATAAATACAACGTATAGTAAAAAGCCGTTATTGCAGAATAACGGCTTTTTCTTGTCATATTTCTTCTTTTACGGCTTTTTCGTTCACGTATATAGTGAATTCTCTTATTGCCTTATAGTCAGGGAGCTCAGGGAGATCTGTGTGTTCTCTGGCATAATCCAGCCGCTTTCGGTAATATTCGGTCAGCTCGGAAAATTCGGCAGCAGGCTGCCCGTTATCGTCAAGAAAGGCACCGTTACGTATTTTCATCAGCAGATCGTGCTCTTCAGCTCTGTATGTTATTATCTCGCCCTTTTCAAGGATGTCTGTACACATCATGTAAAGTCTTACAAGGTGCATCATATGTTTGCCAAGCTTATTGTGGACGACCGCATTATGGTTGCGCTTGCTGAGCTTTGCGTAATCGCGGACTATATCCGACATTTGCCTCCACATATCCTTATAATCGCGGAGCGGATAGTGTCTGAGGTTTATATCCATGAAGATCTCGGTATCGAGCTCCGTATTGTCAGCTGTGTCTATGTAAAGCTTTATTGCGTCGTCAGGATAGTTGAAATACAGCTCCCTGAATCTCTCGGAAGCAAGCTCTATGCTGTTGAGTATATGCTGCTCCTGTATATTCTGTTCCGCAAGTCTTGCTGATTTGTTTTCGAGACGCCTTAACTGTGAATCAGCATAGCCGCTGAAGGAGATCACGGCTCTTCTGGATAGAAACATTTTCCGCCTTTCAAGCAGCTCCCTTCCAATATCTGTAAGGTACAGATAATGCTCAGGCTTCAGTCCAAGTATCTCAATGGTATTCGGGTTGCAGCCGGTGAGGAGCTTTATAAGCTTGGTGAAGGAATATACTGTGGTATCGGTTATTATATTGGTTACCTGTTCAAAGTTTTCTCCGCAGAGTATCTCGCTTTTGCTGTTGAGCGCACAGCCGCGTATATCAAGATCTGAGTTATCGGTCTCGGTGCCGTAGGCATGGGAGCCTCCCAGACCGAGAAGTATTATATTTCTGCCGAGATGCTCGTTATTGCGCAGGAAATCATACTCAGAACCCTTTATTTTTTCTTTTATCTCTTCAAGCTTCATTATCATTACCCCTTTATTTTCAAAACAGCTCTTGCGTAAGCAAGGCTCTGACGAAGCTGATCGTCTTTATCCAGTCCCGCCAGTCGGAGCTTATGTGCATAGCAGAGTATCTCCGAGAAGTCCTTTGAGGGCTTCAGACCTGCTTCAACGAGGTCTCTTCCCATAAGAAAGGGACGCTCCATTATCTCGCGGAATTTAGTATACCTCTGCATGAGAAATTCCTCTGTGTCGTCGCATTTAGGCAGCTTTCCCAGTCCGTCGCAGAGAGCAAGCTGTATGAGGTCGAAGGGCTCAGCCGAAGTATCAAAGAGCTTGTTTGTCTTTTTTAGTCTGGATCTTGCCCTTGCCATAGTATTAGGCTCCATGTGGAGCTCTGTCATGTTCAGAACATAGTCTATTAGCTTCGTTTCTGTTGTTATGCGTTCAAGAAATGCACGAACCACAGGCAGACCTGCGGTCTCGTGTTCGTATGAATGGACAGTACCGTCCTCCGATACTGTGGTACAAACCGACTTGCCGAGGTCGTGGCAGAGCGCAGACATCATGAAGCCAAGAGGATATATGACCTTACTGCGCCTTTTGGCAGCTTCATCAAGCACCATCATCGTATGCGTCCATGCGTCGCCTTCCAGATGATACTCACGGTTCTGCTGAACACCGATAAGAGCTTTTACTTCGGGAAACCAGCAGTCAAGCTGTCCCATACGGCGAAGCTGCTCAAAGAATACCGACGGCCTTTCGGATCTGAGCAGGGCTTTTTCTGTTTCAATCATTATCCTTTCGGGAGCTATTGCTGAAATATCCGTATTGCGGCAAAGGCTTAAAGTCCCGGCCGCTATGTCAAATCCGAACCGTGCCGCAAACTGAGCTGCACGGAGCACTCTCAGGGGATCCTCCGCAAAGGTATTATCGTCAATATGACGTATGGTTTTGGAACGTATATCATCAAGGCCTCCGAAATGGTCGGTGATCTCGCCTGTGATAACGTCCTTCATTAGGGAGTTCACAGTAAAGTCCCTGTGTCTGGCAGCCTCATATGTTCCCATGAACGGGTCGGAATTAATCGTAAGATCTCCGTGTACGCAGTCTGTTTTTCGTTCGGTTCTCGGAAGAGCGATATCAAGATCCAGTCCGCTCAGCCCGTATATCCCGAAGCTTTTTCCGTATTCCTGGCGCTTTCCAACAGAGTCGAGTATTTCTTCGGCTTTTTCCGCAGATATACCGTGTATCTCTATGTCGATGTCCTTATTCTCTGTTCCGAGAATTTCATCACGGACACATCCGCCCACAAAATATACTTTTCCGCCCAGCTTTTCCACCCTTTCAGCTATCAGCCTTGCGGCTTCAGGATCTGTCATATTACTCCTCCTCTCTGTATTTTTCAAGCAGCTCTGCCTGTCGTTCTATGCGCCTCTTAGCCTGTTCTCTCAGTTGCTGAGGCCCCATTATCTCTATTACGGGACCGAAACTCAGCAAACGTATGAGCATTTCCGTTTCGTCCTGTGTGTCATACCAGAGTTTAACGGTATACTGTCCCGTTTCAAGGTCGCGGACGGTGTGCTTTTCGTATGAAGCGAACTCCAGCATAAAGCGTTCAACGCCGTTTCGCTCCGTTGTTACCTTTATGACCGCAGGCGAGCTGCATTTCCTGCCGGAAAAATATTCTTCCATAGAAACAGGAGTGCGGAAAAACCGCCCGGTATCTATGATATTGGTTATTCGACCGATATTTATGATACCGCTGCTTCTTATCCTGTCATTTCGCAGCAGGTAGCAGTACACGCGGAATTTGTCATTTTTGGGAGAATACTCCATTTTCAGCAGCGCAAATTTACCGCTCATTCGCTTACCGTGTCCCGAAACGAATTCGATATATACTATTTTTCGGTTTTTGACTGCTTCAAGGACAATGCGGAAATTTTTTATGTATTTTTCGTCGTAAAAATCGTCGCTGTCGGAAAAACGGTCGATAAACCTGAACTGCTCTCTTCTGTAAAGCGGCTCAGTGTCCGAAAGCCTTTTGTCAAGGGCTCTGAGTGTTTCGTCATCCATGAAAAGTCTTATCCTCGGATCGGAGAGCTTTGCTTTAAGCCACATTTTTTGCAGCTTTGTCAGCACCTTTACAGGTGCTTTTTTTGTTATGCGGCAGAGTGTATTGTTTTCACCGCGTCTGAACAGTCCCCAGTCCTCTCCGCCCGGGATAAGCTTCTGAGGGAGAAACAGCACCGAATCGCGGAAACCCTCATGCTTTACGGTCTCACGGACGGTCTTTTCGTCGGTAACCTTGTTTCCCAGCAGCTTTGCAGCAATACGGAAATATGTACCGTATATCTCACTGAATATGTTCATCTTCATCACCGCCGTACATTTTTTGCATTCGTGATACATCATTGTAAAAACGCTGTCTTACGGTATCTGTGCCGCCTTCTATGCGGGCTATCCTGCCGATGAAGGTCTTCGCCCAGTGCATCAGCTCATTGGGATCGAAAACATCGGCAGTCAGCGTATACAGGTGCTCTCCTGTTTTTTCAACGGAACAGCAGCGCTTCTCCCGCTCAAGACGTTCGATTATGTAGCCTTCCTTCTCCTCATCGGCAAAGAAGGTTATCTTCATGGGAGTGACTGTACCGGTTTCTTTGCGCATACCGAATGAAACACCGAAGCAATGGGAGATATTGCGGCTGAATTTGGCTCTGACAGCGTCATAATTCTCGCAGATATCACCTTTTTTTACTGTTTTCATATAGTCAAGGCGAAATGCCGAAAACCTTTTCAGTCCGGGGATATATGCTGCAAGATAGCGCCTTCCTGTCTGAACGGAAACAAGTATCTGCATGGGGATCACATTGTTTTCTGTTCCCGAAAGGTCGCCTTCTTTGAGTCTTTTTGCAGAAAAGGTACGGAAGCAGACGCAGCGCTTCTCATCCATTGCCGAAAGTATATCGGGGATAAGTATATCTTCAAGGGTATGGATAATGTAATTGTGCTTTATAAAGAAGAGGTCGTTTTTCAGTCTCCGCATTTTCAGTATGCTGTTGCCGATTATGCCGAAATGCTGGGTTTCGGAGAAAAACTTCAGGGCGTCGTCAAGTCCTCTGAAGCTGTTTATAAAGTCATCGGCAGTATCTGACGACAGTGAATAGCATAGGGTCTTGCCCTGTTTTTCTGCAATTATCATTCCTTCGTCGACGTATTCCCTGAGCTTGTTGCGGACTGTCTGATCGTCAAAAAGCTGCTCATATTCGCTGTTCAGAGTATCGTTCAGCTCTCTGAGAGTGCGGCTCTTGCCATCCTGCAATATATCTGTAAGGAGAAAGTGCAGCTTTATATCGTTATCTGTGAAGCTTTTTGAGTAGTATGCGTTATACAGCGGGTTTTCAGGAATATGTCCGCTGTCGACGGATATTGAAACGCTCCTGCCGCGGACTGAATCGTCATAGCGCATATAATCGCCCATCCAGCTCTCCACACGTCGTTTTTCATCACCGTATGTACGGACACTCTTGCGGTCAAAGTCGCTTCTGACCTTACAGCCGTATATGAAAAAATCACGTACATAATCACGCGTTTTATCGAAATTCTTTATAAGTTCGGAAAAACCTGCCATATTTTTCAGCTCCTTTCTACATTTATATATTAGCAGAATTTTTTCTCCTTTGCAATACGGCAGAGAGTGTGTGCAGAAAAATTTATATGATTATTTCCAATTCCTGTGGTATACTAAAGTCAAGCTAAAGGAAAGAGAAGTGAAGAAAATGTTCGTACATTACAACAAGAACGAAAAAATGCTCCCGATAAAGATATGGCAGACAGATATGGAAGCTGTCGGTGAGAAGTGTATCGAACAGGCGGAGCACCTTGCGAAGTTACCCTTCGCACACAAGTGGATAGCACTTATGCCCGACACTCATGCAGGAAAGGGTATGCCCATAGGCGGAGTTATCGCCTGCGAGGACGTTGTTATCCCCAACGCGGTAGGAGTTGATATAGGCTGCGGCATGGCTTATGTCCAGACTGATATCCCTGTATCGTTTCTCCGTGAAACAGTAACAGGCAGCGGCAACCTTGTGCAGACTATCTGCGGCGATATCCTGAGAAATATTCCCACAGGCTTCGCGCATTACAAGACAGCTCAGGCATCTGAGGTCCTGGACCGTGCAAAGGCTGAAATGGGACAGTATGAGGCTGATAAGGAGCTTATCCCTCAGATAGAGGAGGGATACTTTCAGGCAGGTACTCTCGGCGGCGGAAATCACTTCATCGAGCTCCAGCAGGACGACGACGGAATTTGCGGTATCATGCTCCATTCTGGAAGCCGTCACTTCGGAAATATCGTGGGACAGTACTTCAATAAGATAGCTCACGGGCTCAATGACAAGTGGTTCTCACAGGTGCCCAATGAGTGGAATTTACCGTTCTTACCTGTGGATACAGATGAAGGTAAGCGTTATCTTGCATGGATGCAGCTCTGTATGGATTTCGCCTATGAGAACCGTGCTATCATGCTGGGAAAGATCAAGGAGATATTCGCAAAGCACATCGAGAAGCATACAGGCATAGCTCCTGTATTCTCAGGTGAGATAAACTGCCACCACAACTACGCAGCACTTGAAAATCACTTTGGCAAGAATGTATGGGTACACAGAAAGGGTGCTATCCGTGCAGGCGAGGGTGAAATGGGCATTATTCCCGGAGCTATGGGCTCATACAGCTATATAGTACGCGGCAAGGGCAATCCCGACAGCTTTATGTCCTCGTCTCACGGCGCAGGCAGAGCTTACTCCAGAACCGCAGCAAAGGATACATTCTCCGTAGAGTCCGTAATGGTCGACCTGAAGGAAAAGAATGTAGTTCTTGCCAAGAATAATAAGAACGATGTAGCTGAGGAAGCTCGTTTTGCATACAAGAATATCGACGATGTAATGGCAAATCAGCAGGATCTTACAGAGCCTGTAAAGAAGTTATTTACCGTCGGAGTAGTAAAGGGTTAATTTTTCGCCGCTTACAGCAATCGAGGCGGTTCATTCAAGAACGGGTTCAACTCCCACGGCAACGAGTTTTAAGACACTGACAGCAAATTTTTAATGAAAATGGATTATTCATACGGTGTCTTGATATTATATTTTTATTGATCTAAGGCACAAACAGCAATTATCATTATCCTGTCACGATAAAATGTGCCTTGATAAGACGCACACAGCAATAGTTTATTTTTCATCTGGTTAATGAATAAGGCGTCTTGGTTCACATCATCATTCAAAAAATTTTCGGCTCTGACAGCATTATTCAGGGACGCAGGAAGCTGCCCCTATGTGGTAAGCACTGTGCTAAAAATGAGCCGCGACTAAGTCAGCAACAGCATAAGGAATTGGTCATTACAGGTTCAAATCCTGTCCTGCGGAATCGTATGGTAAAAAACGCTGACTTGAAAGGAGAATTATTATGCTTAACTACTTAAAGAACGAGTCCAACATGGCATATACCGAGAACGGCGGTACTGCTTACCGTTCAACAGAGTCCTTCTGCCTTGATATGTTCTTCAAGGCAGGAGCTATGAGAAATTCCACAGCCAAGGAGATAGCTGATGTGGTAACACGCGCTTATGCCGAGGATCCCGACAAGACCATGAAGATAATCTTCTTCGCCCGTGACGCAAGAGGCGGTCTGGGTGAGAGACGTTTCTTCCGCTGTGCAGTTTCAGCACTGGTAAAGACAGCTCCCAAGGCTGTTGAGAAGAATATCCCTCTGTTCGCTGAGTATGGCCGTTTCGATGACCTCTGTGTACTGCTGGGTACTCCTCTGGAGAACGCAGCAGCTAAGGAGATAAAGGCTCAGCTGGATAAGGATATCGCAGCTATGAACGCAAAGGGTCAGGCTTCTCTGCTTGCAAAGTGGCTGCCCTCAGTCAACGCCTCCTCAAAGGATACACGAAACAAGGGCAGACGTATGGCAGCACTGCTTGGCATGACTGAGCCTGCATACAGACGAACTCTGTCCGCTCTGAGAGCATACACAGATATACTGGAGAATCGTCTCCGTGAGCGTGACTACACATTCGACTACGAGGTGCAGCCCTCATGCGCTATGTTCAAGTACCGCCGCGCTTTTATCAGAAATGATAACGAGCGTTATACGGGTTACCTGAATAACGTACACAACGGCACAGCAAAGCTGAATGCCGACAGACTGTTCCCCTACGACATAGTCAGAGCAGCACTTGCAGGCAATATCTCAGCCACTGAGAGAAAGTCTCTGGACGCTGCATGGAAGTCCCTGCCCGACCTGACAGCTTCAGGACGTGAGAACGCCATAGCTGTTATAGACGGTTCAGGCTCAATGACCTGTGGCTTCGGAGGTATACGTCCTATAGACGCAGCACTGTCTCTGGGAATATACTTCGCAGAGCACAATAGAGGTGAGTTTGCAAACCACTTCATCACTTTCTCCGAGAAACCCCGTCTCGTGGAGATAAAGGGCAGGGATATAGTGGATAAGGTTCGTTACTGCGATACCTTCAACGAGGTGGCAAATACAAACCTGGAGGCTGTGTTCATGCTGATACTCCGTACAGCTGTAAAGAACAAGGTCTCAGCAGCAGATATGCCCTCGAAGCTCTACATAATATCCGATATGCAGTTCGACTGCTGTGTTGTCGGCGGCAATGACGATGTACTGTTCAAGGCAATGAGAAAGCTCTACAACAAGTACGGCTACGATCTGCCTGAGATAGTATTCTGGAACGTAAATGCAAGATGTGACGCCATGCCTGTAACACGCTCCGAAACAGGAGCTGCACTGGTATCGGGCTACACACCCGCTGTATTCGATATGGTCATGGGCGGTGAAATATCCCCCGAGGCTGTAATGGATAAGATACTTGCTTCAAAGAGATATGCTGCAATAACTGCGGCATGAATATACACATACGGTATAAGGCATCGTCCTATTATGGGGACGGTGCCTTTGTCTATTGTGTATAATTGACACTCGATTCATTTGTGCATATATACAAAACGAAGAGGGGCGTCGTCTTTTTCAGCCATGAAAAACACTTGTTATTGAAAGAACCAGGGGTTCTTGATGTTTCGGAAAAAAGCCGGCTTGTTTTCACGGAACTGTTCATTTGATCGGAGGAATAATTATGAAAAGATTCATAGCATTTTTGCTTTCACTTACACTTGTATACAGTGCAGTTTCATGCAGCGGAAACAGCAGCAGTACGTTGAAAAATATAAGTGGAACGGCCGTAACGGATGAAGTGCCTGCGAAAATAAAGCTTGAAAACCATATGACGGAGAAAGAGCGCTCACGTGTAAGCTCGGGTGAGCTTACAGTCTTTGATCATATGCAGGATTCTCAGAAGAAAAGCTCAGTTCCCGATGACGGGGTATACCTGGAGCTTTGGTCTGAAGATGACTGGATCGCAGATATTAAAGAATACTTTAAGGATCATCCCGAAGAATTGGAAGGGACGACGATAGAGGAGTTCATTGAGAAGAACAGATCAGGATTCAATGAGATCCATGATATTTTCATTAACGGCAGATGCTTTGAAGGTTATCGGTTTGAACCGTTTTTAGGCTACGACGGCGGAGAGCTCAGATTAAGGGAGCCGAGTCCTTATTTTTGTTGTTCCGACGGAAACGGGGGATATTATTATGTGGATGAAGACAATAACAGGTTCTCAGAGGAGGAGATACAGGAAAAGTATGACAGCTTTTATGCTGAGGAGCGTTATTTAACATTTGCGGATTTTGAAGAGTTCAAGCCTTATCTGAAAAAACAGATAGAACGTGTGGTGCGTATATTTGCATCTGATATGGACGAAGAGACTATCCGTGAAAGGATAGAATATGAATATAATGATAATATAGCTGTGTGGGAAGCTGTCATTGCAGGCAATTACAAAACCCTGCCTGTAGGAACTGCGGAAAAGTTCTATGAGGAAATTGAGAGCAGCAGTGCTGCCACATGGGAGATAGACCGCCGTAAGGTTGAAGAAATTGCGCCCTATGTAAAGGAGTACAATATCTACGATGAACAGCTTGATACGAATTTTGTAGTACACGTTACACTTCCGCCTGACTTTGATCCGCAAAAGACATATCCGGCGTATGTGCTTACGGACGGTGTATGGCGCTTTAATAACTCAGCCGATCTGAGAAAGGCAATGGAGGAGGGAAAGGCTTCGGAGGTGATAATTGTGAGCATAGGCTACGATTATTCCATTGACGGAACAAATGATGAATACCGTATAAAGTATTTCTGCGATCGCTGCGAGGATTTTCTTACCTTTATCACAGATGATCTTATGCCTTACCTCGGTGAGAAATACAGTATTGATTACGGCTCTTCCACACTTTTCGGACATTCTCTCGGCGGAACATTTGCCCATTATGCAGTATTCAACTCGGATAAATATGAAAATCAACCCTTCAGAAACTATATCATAGGAAGCCCCGCATTCTGGTCTCCGGGATTCTTGCCGTACACCAAGGGCGATGAGTTCAGACATGAATACGGCTATTTTGACCGTAACGACAGCTTGGACAAGAACCTGTTCATTTGCGGCGGAGCAGATGAGGATCCCGTTTATCAGGAGTATTACGGTGAAAACGACTCTACGCTTGAAGGGATACAGCACCTTATGGACAGACTGAAGGAGTACGGTGTTACCACAGCGGAAAGCAAGATATACCCGAATTCCGAACATTATCAGTTTATACCCGAAATGCTGGTAGAGGTGCTGGAGATGTACTATCCTCCTCAGTAAGAAAGTATCGGAATATTACAGGCAGACAGCTGTTTTTTAGCTGTGCGGAAAAGAGAAATGAAAAAATATTTGTTTTGTGTCTGGTTTGAGCAGATGAGTTCGTTTGTTTTAAATGGAAGCGATCGCATAATCCAATAATATATTTACTATAAAAGACGTCACATTGCTTTATAGAAAGGAAAACAATATGTTTAAAAAAATCTACTCATTCGCAGCAGCCCTGACTATCACTGCTTCATCGGCAGGTATGCTTCCGTTTTCGAGCACAGCGCCTGTCATTTCCGCTTCAGCGGCAGAAGAGAATGTACTGACAGCACTTCCTTCAAGGGTCGATCTTTCCGCTGATGAAAGCACAAGACAGTTTTTTCCCGAGATAGATACTCAGGCTTCGTATAATGCCTGCTGTTCCTATTCATCTACATATTACCAGTTTACTTATGAGGCAAGAAAAGCCTTTTATGAAAAGTACGGATATTGCAGCAATATTATTTTTTCTCCAGGTTTTACCTTTAACCATGTAAACGGCGGAGAAAACGAAGGTACTGATCTTAATGCGGCATACGCCTCTCTGACAATAAACGGCGTACTTTTTGACAGTGATTCGGCATACAGAGCTGAGGACGGTTTTGTTGTAGGAAAGCTCGAAACAAGCCCTGAGCTTCTCTGCAAGGCATTAAAGGCAAGACTCAAGCAGGCTTACCCTATATATACAGATGACTGTTCGGAAGACGAAGCTATCATCAGAATGAAGGAGCAGCTTGCCAGAGGAAAGGCTATCACAACAGGCGGACTGTTCGATTATGACTGTATGTACGGAGACAGCAACTTCAAGGTTCCCATTAAAGGCAGAAACGGCGAGTATGCGTATGTAATGAATGCAACTCCAAAGATCGATAATCCTCCTGTACACGCATATACCATTGTCGGCTATGATGATGATATTACAGTTACGTATGAAGGCAAGACACTGACGGGCGCCTTCAAAATTGCCAATTCCTGGGGCAAGGACTGGGGCAACGATGGCTTCATGTGGATAATGTATGATGCTTGTTACCAGTACAGCCCCAATAATATAGATTGCGCAAAGTATAACCGTACCAGAACACGTGCCTTCCCCGATGATCATTTCTATGTTATAGATGTTGATATAGAGGGCGTAAAGCTCATTGCCGAGGCAGATATCGACACTGATGCACTGGAAGACGTAGTTATCAGAACAGTCAGCGTAAATAACGGAACCAGCGATTCAGTCACAGATATTATAAGAAATGTGGATGATTTGAAAAACTACGGCTATAAGGGCTCGGTAGTCAAGGAGATAAGCACCTGCGGCGATGATTATTATACAGGAAATTCTTATGAAATAAATGTTATTTCAAAGCCTTTTTCAAATTCTTCAATAAAGGTCAATTCCATCTCTGTAAGGGACGACCTTGGCAATGTTGTCGCTGAGAAGGCAATGAAAAACGGTGAAAAGGGCGGCGTTATCAGCCTTGACCTTCAGAAGGGAGATGTTAATTATGACGGTATCCTGGATAAGAAGGATGCAGAGCTCATCAGGGACTTCACAGTGGGAAAAGCGTATTCCACATTGCAGAAGGATCTTATGGACTTCAATAATGACGGTGAGATAACTGCGGAGGATGCTGTTATAGCCGAGAGCTTCATTGAGGCAGTATACTGGACTGAGGATGGAAAATTCAAGGAACAGGAAGGTGTGGTATACACAGGCTGGCATCTCATAAATGATGATTACTATTATCTGGACGAGAACGGCTTCAGGACAACAAATTCGTTTATTGATGACGATAACAAGGGTGAGACATACTACGTTGACGAAAACGGCCGTGCTCTTTCTGACAGCTGGTTCATGATCGGCGGTAAGCGTTATTATGCTGATGAAAACGGATATGTTATAAAGAACTGTGAGTATACAATAAAGGGAACTTCACGTACATTCTGCTTCGATGAGAATGGTGCCGAGGTACTTGGCTGGAACGCTGACCATACAAAGTATTACTCGACAGCAGGTATGTTCATCGGCAGTCATATCATTGACGGCGAGAGCTTTTTCTTCGACAATAACGGCTTTCTTGTTGAAGAGTGAGTGACGGAGCTTTATTCTGATATAAGATGTGATTCTTGAGAATTTATAAACGTACCCGCCTGTACAACCGAGTGCAGGCGGGTATTGTTATTTTGCTGTTAAGTAAATGTTGACCGAAAGTTCTCTATGTGTTATAATATTACTTGCGATTTTAAATGAAACAGTAAGGAGAATATTATGAGGATACCACAGAGCTGTGCCGAGTGTTTGTACAAGCGCCAGAAAAACAAGACTGACCACGCAGAGTATCTTGCCGAGATAAAAGCGCTTCTCGATAACCGCAGTGAGAACGATACCAGTCCGTATATGGTTTATCTTTTCAATAAGGTACATATCAGGTATTTCGGCGAAGCTGCGGATTACAGCGCCATAAAAAAGAAGTATAACGATCTGGTTCTTTCAATGGAGGACAGCCTGCGAAATGAGATAGATTCTGCGGCTGATCCGCTGGCAAAGGCGATGATAATGGCACGTATCGGTAATTATATTGACTTCGGAGCTATGAACAGCATTGACCGTGATGAGTTTCTGGGTATGTTCTGCAATACGGATATGCGTGAGGATGATAGAATGGTCTACGCATCATTTCTGCGTGAATGTGCCGATGCAGAGAACTTTCTGCTCATCTGCGACAACTGCGGAGAGATAGTTCTCGATAAACTCATGCTGGAGCAGCTGAAAAAGAGATTTCCGCAGCTTAAAGTCAGTGCTATGGTAAGAGGCGGAAGCGTACTGAATGATGCAACTGCTGATGATGCAAGGTATGTGGGACTTGACAGCGTGGCTGAAATAGTCTCCAACGGTGAAGCCATTGCAGGCACGGTATACGAAATGCTTTCCGACGAAGCGAAAAACCTACTGGACAATTCCGATGTCATACTTGCAAAGGGACAGGGAAATTACGAATCTATGTCGGGACAGGGCAGACACGTATTCTATGAGTTTTTATGTAAATGCGAACTTTTTACCACCCGATTCAATGTTCCGAAGCTGACGGGGATGCTTATCGAGGAAAAATGAACCGAATAAAGATGAAACGTGTTTTGAGTGAAAAACACGTTTTTTTTTGTGCCTGAGTTATAGAATTAAGCTATACCATACTATAATAAAATGGTATTCTCCGGGATATTGACTTTGAGTCCGAAAAGATGTATACCTAAACAAGCGCAAAACATATTAAACATATATGTTTTAAATAAATTGTTGAGGGAGTGACAAGATGAGATATAAAATTTCGTCTGCTATAAATATAATCATTGCAGTATTCCTGCTGATCGCAGTCAGGACATTCTGCATACCGTAAAATGGTACGTTAACGTGCCCGAGAGTACAACGCCTAAGGGATGCGGAGCGACAATAAAGATACCGGATCTGGGCTGGGGCACAGATACTCATAATAAGGAGGAAGGACATCTCACCCTGACAGAGGGAGAGAACTTCGTTTACGAATTTACCACCGACAAAACGGGAGATATCCTTTTACCTGCTGGATGGGTTCAACCTGCCATTACAATTATATTCACATAACCGATGACGGAAGCTATTCTCTGCAAAAGCCCGGCGATCCCGGGAATATCAGTGCTGTTCGCGACGGAGAAAACGTTGCTGTGAGTTTTGAAGCACCTGCAAATCCCGATAATGTTACCATAAATGGCTACAAGGTCACAGCTCTTGCCGACGATGGCACAAGAGTAAGAGCAAGCGGCACGGAAAGTCCTATCATTTTTGAAGACGTTGACAAGAGCAAGAATTACACTATCAGCATCGTAACTCTCAGCAATGCGGGAAAAAGCGATGGCGCAGGCAGCTATGTTCTGGAAGCTGATGCTGAGTCTGCTCCTGAAACTACTACGGTAAATGAGGAGGCTGCAACGACAGTATCCACTACCGTTACTCAGACTTCACAGCGCTCATCTGAAACAACGTCGTCAACTACAAAAAAACAAGACTCAAATAACAGTCCAAAGACCGGCGTTCCGCTTCCTGCAGGAGCAGCAGCGTTACTGATATCGTCACTGGGCATTGCGCTCCTGTCAAGAAAGAAGAGTGATACGGAATAAAAATACCGCAGGACAGTTGATGTGTTTACATAAAAAATTAAAGCCATAGTATTTCCGTTTTATACCAGAAATACTATGGCTTTTTACATTATAATTGCTGAAATAACGCAGTGGAAGTCCGGCACCATTATGATAGTATGGTTCCAGAAAGAAATGAGCCTGCGTTCAAACACTTTCTACCGCCGTCTCAGGGAATATGAGCGAAGAATAAAGTGTCAATAGACTATAGATCAGTGTCTCCATTTCGGAGGCACTAAATTTAAAGCATATGATGACATTTGAAAACTAACTATTCCGCTCCTCGAATGAAAATAACCTGCCTTTTTTTATCCGAAGTGTGTAATCACAGCATTGCTCTATAAACTCGGGATCATGTGTCGATACAAGGACCGTACTGCCCGAATCTGCAAGCTGCCGCAGAAGCTCGCCTACCTTTTCCATGTGTGCGAAATCCAATCCCGATGTCGGCTCGTCAAACAGCAGCAGCTTCGCACCTGCTGCTATTGCGGATGCTATCGCTACACGCTGTTTCTGTCCGCCGGAAAGTGCCATAGGGTGAGTGTCCTTGAATTCGAGCAGACCGAGTGTATCGAGAATCTCATGACATCTTTTTACGTCCTTTACCTTCATCGAAAGCAATAATTCTTTTTCCACACTGTCGGTGAAAAGCTGGTGGTTCACATCCTGCATGACCATGTAGGAAAAACCGATGCGCTGACGCTTTCTGTATTCTTTGCCCTTTGATACGATAACGCCGGTGCAGTCTTTTTCCAGTCCGCAGATACATCGCAGAAAGGTGGATTTTCCTGTGCCGTTGCTGCCGATCACAGCGGTCACTTTTCCTTTAGGGAGCATGAGCTTGGGGATACAAAGGCTCAGGGAATCACCGTCAGCGGCTGAAAATTTATTCTTTCGCAGGATATATGGCTTATGATGATAGGAAAAATAAAAGTCCTTTAACAATATCCCGTCAGCTATGTCAATATAACATTTCCCTGTATCATCTTTATCCGAAAGCAAAGCCAGATAGCGTTCATTGATACTTGTCGGGTGAAGCCCAAGCTGCCTGGTCTCATCATCGGAAAGCATGGTGAAATCCTTAGCATTCCACTCATGAGCTATTCTGCCATTATCCATATATACCACACGGTCAGCTATATCATTCAGATACCAAAGCCTATGCTCGGAAATGATTATCGTCTTGCCCTGTCTTTTCCAATCACAGATGATCTCATGCAGCATCTTTATCGCTTCCATATCCAGGTTTGAGGAAGGTTCGTCCAGTAATATGATCTCAGGCAGAAGTGCTGCCTCCGAAGCACAGGCTATCCGCTGCTTTTCGCCGCCAGATAATTCAAAAAGACTTCTGCCGAGCAGGGAGTCAAGATTCATCTGCTTTGTTATTATTTCTTTCCTTGCATTTATTTCTTTTGGGGCAAGACCGATGTTTTCAGGACCGAACACGATCTCTCCGTCGGTATCAACTGAAAAGAACTGACTTCTCGGATTCTGAAAGACTGTTCCCACAACGCCTGCGAGCTCATAGAGCTGTGTTTCGACGATGTCAAGCCCGTTAACTGTGACATCACCTGTCATATCCCCGTGGTAGTAATGAGGTATCAGTCCGTTTAACAGCCGTATCACCGAGGTCTTTCCCGAGCCGGACGCACCGCACAAAAGCAGCGTTTCGCCCTTTTTTATCGTCAGAGAAACGCCGTCAAGGGAGTTCTCAGCCGCTCCCTTGTACCTGTGCGTCACATTATTGATCTGTGCTATCGTCTGCATCATCTGATATACTTAGAAACCACGAAAACTACAAGTACTGCTGTGAACAAAAGCATCAGCAGATAGTCTGCCGCTTTCATTTTCAGTTCCTGCACACTGGTTCTTTTCACCTTTCCTCCGAGCCCTCTTGTAACAGCGGCTGCGGATAATTCATCTCCGATATTCACGCATGAAAACAGCAGCGGTATCAGACGGTATTCTATCATACCTGCTGCATTTCCTCCGCCGAGCATGATTCCACGCATTTTCATAGCATCACGGATAGCAGTGTATTCCTCTTTGATGGTGGGGAAAAAGCGCATAACTACTGCAAGAGAAATCGTTATTCCGTCGGGAATATGCATCTTCTGCATAGCGCAGACAAATTCGCCGATCTTTGTCGTCCTCACCACATACCACGCAGTTATCATCGCAGGCATGAACTGCACGATGATACCGCAATAACCTACCAGAAATGCCGACAGAAATCCCTCTGAGTTTTCGGAAAGAAACTTAAATGTCAGTAGTAAAGCTGTTCCATAAAAGATCAGGAACCGAAATGCAGCTGCATAATGCTTTTCCATGATAAGCAGAAATATCGGTATCATGATAATCCTTACTGCCCATAGAAACGGCGTTGTAGCACTCATCATTACGACCGCTGACACCACAAATATCATGTACAGCTTTGTTCGCGGGTCGAGCTTTAAGGACATTACACTATTCCCGCTTTCTCAAAATGCTTCTTTACAATGGCTTTTCCAATTAATGCTCCCACGCAGCCGAATACAAAACAAAGCACAAGCAGTACCGCTATGGTTTTTGAGTTGATAGCACGGAAAAGGTTGTCGCAGTATTCAACAGAGTAACCGACGTCAATAAGGTTTTTTCTGTAGGAATCTGCAGAGACCACCACGGGAAAATAATTCGCACATATCCACAGGCAGAAAACGCCATAACTTATCACGGTTTCCCTGAAGCTCTTATATCCGCCTGATTTTGCGATCAGATCGGCTATTACTCCGGCGGCAATGATAAGCGGCGCACCGAGGTATCCCATACCCGTTACGAACATGATGATGGCAAGCAGTACGGACATGATGCTCAGCATACCGAACTTTTCTATCTTCGTATAAAACAGCATCATCGGAATAGAACCGACGATCGGTATCATCACTACATAGGACGCTACTATGTAGGGGTGAATAAATCCCAGCATTCCGCAGGCAAATTCCACAACGAACAATAGCGCTGTGAAAATGCCTATGGTAATAAAATCCTTTGCCTGTAATTTTTTCTCATTCATTTTTTACTCTCCTTAAAGTCACTATCTTCAAACGGCCCAAGCCTACTCATAAGATACATTTCAACGCTCCTGCCGAAACAAAGGCTGTTATGGGACATACGCGGTTAGCTATCCAGGGCGACAGAAAGCAGAATTACAACAACCACCCCTTCGCAGGTCACGCTGATAAAGAGTTCGCTTTTGCACATAACGGCGTACTCTGGAACGATAAGGATCTTCGTAAGGAAGGTGTTATTCCGACTTCCTATAATGTGATATATCGCCACATTATGGGATATGAAGAGAAGTATATGTGAATTAAGAATGAGTCGGCATTTTTGTCAGCTCCAAATCTCTTTCATCCGAAAGCATCCTGTAATTTTTCAAGGAACAATTCTGCTGCAGGTGAAAAAGCCTGATACTTTTTCCATATAAGATCAAGTCCCGAGATCATTTTCGGAACGAGCGGACGGAAGCATAGTTCACTCTCGTCACTTGTGTTGGTTATACCGTCTATACCTACAGCGTAGCCAACCCCGGATTTTACCATAAGTGCAGCATTATACATCAGATTGAAGGTAGTGACTATATTCAGTTTATCAAAATCATCACCGAACCATTGAATGAAAGCGTTGTTTTCGCTTTTGGTGTTCAATACCTGACGAGAAAAAATCAACGGTAAATCTATAATGTCTGCTTTCGCGATAGCTTTCTTTTTTGCAAGCGGAGAATCCTTACGCATAACAACTCCCCATATATCTTCAGCAGGCAGGTGTATATAGTCATATTTCGTAACATTTGCAGGCTGAACAAGAATACCGAAATCAAGCAAACCACGGTCAAGCCGTTCAGTTACATCAGCTTCATTGCCGCTGTAAAGATGATATCGTATATCTGGATATTCCGTCCTTAGCTTTGAAATGAGGTCAGCAATAAGACTTACTGCAAGAGTTTCTCCGCCGCCGATATAGATATCACCTGCAATCGGTTTATCCATAGAAAGAAATTCAGCGGATGTCTTATCCACCATTGCAACTATTTCTTCGGCTCTTTTTCGGAATATGAACCCCTCCTGTGTCAGTTTCATGCTGTGGCTGCTTCGGTGAAACAACTTCTGTCCAAGCTCATCCTCCAAGTCCTTGATCTGTCTTGACAGCGTAGGCTGTGTGATATGCAGTTGTTCAGCAGCCGATGTGATGCTTCCTTCTCTTGCGATAGTAAGAAAATAGCGTAATACACGAATTTCCATAGCCGTACCTCCTTTCGGGTATGGCTTATTATATCATCTTGTGATATGCCTGTCAAGCATATCTTGATTTGCTTATAAAGTATTTGCTATTTTGCTTTAACTGTGTTAGAATGAAAACACAGGGAGGTGAACATTATGGCAGACAAAATGGACCTGTTCAGAATAAGGCGCAACCTGTCCGATGCAGGTATGTCAGAAGCCGAGATATCTGAGTGTATAAAGCTGATCGAACAGAAGCAGTACACAGTACTTGATAAGCTGATTACAAAGCACAGACTTTCACTGCTCGACAGAGTCCATAAGTATAATTATTGTATAGACTGCCTTGACTACTTCACCCACACGATGAAACGATCATGATCATATCAGTAAAGCTTTACGTATCACATTACTTAGAAGGAGTATTATTATGAAACAAAAAAAGATTAGATTGGCGGCTATAATGATCTGCCTATGTACTGCATTACTTACTGGATGCGGCAATTCTCAGAACAGTTCTACACAGAATAACGTTGATACACCTAAAAGCTCACAGACAGAAGCTGATCCAACCGAGCAGCTCATTACTGATTTGACAGAAAAAGGAGGAAATGCAATGGATTACATGGAGAATCTTACACTTACACAGGAATGGGACAAGACTTTCCCGAAGTCTGACAAGGTTGACCATCAGAAGGTTACTTTCCACAATAGATATGGAATTACACTTGCGGCTGATATGTATACTCCGAAGAACTCCGACGGGAAATTAGCTGCTATCGCAGTATGCGGACCTTTTGGCGCAGTCAAGGAACAATGCAGCGGTCTTTATGCACAGACACTTGCGGAGCGTGGTTTCCTTACAATTGCATTTGATCCGTCGTTTACCGGCGAAAGCGGAGGTCAGCCGAGATACATGGCTTCTCCTGATATAAATACAGAGGACTTTCAGGCAGCAGTTGATTTCCTTTCAGTACAGGATAATGTTGATCCTGATAAGATAGGAATCTGCGGAATCTGTGGCTGGGGCGGCATGGCGATAAATACTGCAGCACTGGACACACGCATCAAGGCAACTGTTACAGCTACAATGTATGATATGGCGAGAGTTAATGCAAACGGATACTTTGATGAGAACGATAATGAAGAATCACGTTTTGCGACGAAAGAAGCTCTCAACGCACAGCGTACAAAAGACTACGCTTCAGGAGAATATGTACGCGGTGGCGGTTGTCTGCCTCTTCCGGTGCCTGAGGATGTTCCGTTTTATGTAAAGGACTACAGCGAGTATTACAAGGGCAGAGCATACCACAGTCGTTCACTTAATTCAAACGATGGCTGGAATTCAATAGGCTGTATGTCATTCATCAATCAGCCTATCAATACCTACAGCAACGAAATAAGAAGCGCTGTTCTACTTATCCACGGTGAAAAGGCTCATTCATGTTATTTCAGCAAAGATGCTTATGAAGCTATGACTAAGGACAGCAAATATGCTGATAATAAGGAACTCATGATTATTCCTGATGCGGTTCACACAGACCTATATGACGGCGGCGGAAAGGACGCAATTCCGTTTGATAAGATTGAAGAGTTCTACCGTGAATATCTTAAATAAAGGAGAAAAACATGTCTAAAAAGGTACTTGTCATATCATCGAGCCTGCGTAACAAAAGCAATTCCGAAATACTTGCCCGACAGGCGGCAAAGGGCGCAGAGGACGCAGGTCACGATGTAGAATTCATCACGCTGAAAGACAAAACACTGAATTTCTGCAAGGGCTGTCTTGCCTGTCAGAAAACAATGCGGTGTGTTATCAGGGACGATGCCTCGGAAATATGCGAGAAAGTCGGCAATGCCGAGGTGCTTATCTTTGCAAATCCGATCTACTACTATGAGCTTTGCGGTCAGCTAAAGACCTTGCTTGACCGCTGTAATCCGCTTTATCCGTCCGACTACAAGTTCAGAGATGTGTATCTTATCACTGCCTCTGCTGAGGACGGCGATGAGGTCTGTCAGACAGCTAAGGGCGGCTTGCAGGGCTGGGTGGACTGCTTTGAGAAAGCAAGACTTGTAAAAGTGCTTTCGGGCGGCGGTCTCAGCGTCCCTGCCGAAGCGGAGCAGAGTGAAGAATACTTAAAGGCAACCTATGAGTTAGGCAGAAACGTATAAATTCCATGAAGGGTGTGATCTTATGAAGATACTGAAAATTTGCGGAAAGGTACTACTGATAATCGTCATCATCATTGCTGTGATACTTGTTATCGGTCTGCTGTTCCTTGAATTTTATCCTTCCGTAGGAGATACACCCGATAAGGAAAAGCAAAAAGAATATGGAGCAAAAACCGACCTGTACTATGAAAAGCAGTTCCATAACGAACTTGACTTTGAAGTCATGACAGGTGAAGCCTCGCCAAAGAGTGATAGGAACGTTCCAGAAAATAAGCTGCCTGCCGAAACGCCCGAAAGCATTGAACGTGCAAAGTCGGGAGAAATGAAGATCACATGGCTCGGTCATTCTTCTTCTCTGCTGCAAATGAACGATAAGAATATTCTCATTGATCCCATAATGAGTGACAGGGCTTCTCCTGTTGGTTTCGCTGGTCCAGCACGGTTTGCGGAATACGCCTTTGATACAAACACCGTTCCAGAAATAGATGTGCTTTTCATATCCCACGACCATTACGATCACCTTGATTATGATACGATCAAGGCAATAGACAGTAAGGTAAGCAATTATATCGTTCCACTCGGCATCGATGTTATCTTAAAGGGCTGGGGCATTGACGAAAGCAAGCTGCACCCTCTGTACTGGTGGGAGAGTATCGAGCTTGAAGGCATTTCATACACTGTAACCCCTGCGGAACACTATACCGGAAGAAATCCGCTGAAAAACAATGCCACGTTATGGGGAGGACTTTATATCAAGGACAGCTCTCACAATTTCTATTACACGGGCGATACGGGCTATTACGATCTGTTTGAACAGGTATATGACAAATTGGGAGCGCCCGATCTTATGCTTGCCGATTCAGGACAATATGACAAAGGTTGGGCAACTACCCATATGTTCCCCGAAGAAACAGTGCAGGCTGCAAAGGACGTTCACGCAAATTGGCTGATACCCGTTCACTGGGGCGCATATTCACTCTCAAATCACGCCTGGGACGAACCGCCGCAGAGAGCTGTAAAGGCGGCAGACGAGCAGGGCGTGAGCCTTGCAACGCCGAGGATAGGTCAGACCGTGAACTATGATGATATAGCTTCATTTACCGAGCATTGGTGGGAGGAATATAAATGACAACATCGGAATTTCTCGAATACATAAACAGTGGTAGACAGGTCACGTCAGAGTGC
>NZ_ATAX01000038.1 GCF_000571935.1 Ruminococcus flavefaciens 007c
ACAGCAGAGCCGATTTACAACGGCAAAATGACTATGCAAGGCCGCGGCAATACTACATGGGGTTGGGAAAAGAAGCCATATAAGATAAAGCTCGATAAAAAGACCGACTTTTACGGTATGGGTAAGAGCAAAAAATGGTGCCTGCTTGCAAATTATCAGGACGAAAGCCTTCTGAGAAATACGACTGCTTCAAAGCTTTCCAAGGAGCTCGGTCTCACCACTATGGAGACAGTCTGGACAGATGTAGTCATAAACGGTGAATACGTCGGAAACTATCAGCTCTGCGAGCAGGTAGGCATTGAAGAAGCAAGAGTGGATATATTTGACTGGGAGGGCGAAGCTAAGGACGCCGCTTCTGCTATCGCTAAAAAGGAAAAGATAAAGGGTGACAAAAAAGACGAGCTTACAGATATGATGACAGAGGATATGTCATGGATAAAAGAAGGCGGTACAGTTACTTTTGACGGAAAAGAATATCTGGTATCGGACTATTATGACTTTGAAAGCGACATTTCGGGCGGTTACCTTTTTGAGTCCTCTGAGGAATACGACGAGGAATCAAAATTCATGACAGATTCGGGACTTAAAGTAATGCTCAAATCCCCCGAATTTCTTGCTTCAAACGACGCAATGATGAGCTATGTGCAGGATTACTGGCAGAATTTTGAAAACGCCTATCGTTCCGAGG
>NZ_ATAX01000039.1 GCF_000571935.1 Ruminococcus flavefaciens 007c
CTGTGATGCCCTCACCGAATAATACCTTATCTGTACCGCCAGCTCTTTCCTCGTTGATGGTGTCGTTGCCGTCGCCGAGCTCGAATACGTATGTATCGTTGTCATTGCCGCCGTTGAGGTAGTCACTTCCTTCACCGCCGTGAAGCTCGTCATTTCCGCTTCCTCCGTAGAGCTTGTCATTGCCTGCGCCGCCGAAGATTACGTCTCTTCTTCCGTTGCCCTTGATTACATCGTCCTTATCGGATGCGTTGATAACTGTTGTACCTGTTGCGTAGTCGTCAGGATCTGAGTACTCGCCGCTTACGTTCATTGTAAGGGTCTCAGCATAGTAGTCTGCCATGGTCTTGACTGTTCCGTCAGCAAACTCGAAGTTTTCAATACGGTTGTAGTAATCTGTAAACTGAGACTTGATCCTGATAGAATCTCCATCCTTACCTACGAGAAGAACCATATCGTTTCCGTCTCTTGTTACAACTACGTCGTCTTCTGTGATGCCTTCACCGAACAATACCTTATCTGTACCGCCGGCCCTTTCCTCGTTGATTGTATCATTACCGTCGCCGAGCTCGAATACGTATGTATCGTTATCGTTGCCGCCGTTGAGGTAGTCGTTTCCTGTACCGCCGTGAAGCTCGTCGTTTCCGCTTCCTCCGTAGAGCTTGTCATTGCCTGCTCCGCCGAAGATAACGTCTCTTCTTCCGTTGCCCTTGATAACG